>CAZWHC010000001.1:0-3265 GCA_964633505.1 uncultured Rikenellaceae bacterium
CCAGCACCCAGCACCCAGCACCCAGCACCCAGCACCCAGCACCCAGCAACCAGCAACCAGCACCCAGCACCCAGCAACCAGCAACCAGCACCCAGCACCCCTAACTAATCTCCCCCGCTATCGATTTCCCCAGACACTTTTCCACCTCTTCCTTCGAGTCACAGGAACCCAGAAGATGCATGAGCTTTGTAACAGATGCCTCCGACGTAATATCCTTGCCGCTTATGACCCCTGCTGCAAGCAGCTCCCTGCTTGTCTCATAAAGACCCATCTCGACACTGCCGCCATGACATTGGGTGACATTGAAAATAATTCCGCCCCTGTCGATGAACGACTTCAGATCGTCGATGAACCACCTGTAAGTCGGGGCATTTCCCGAACCAAAGGTCTCGATGATTATCGCCCTGAGGTCCTTTGTGTTTAAAATCGCCTGTACCAGGTTGCGGCTTATCCCCGGAAACAGTTTCAGTATAGCCACATTTGAATCAAAGGTTTTGTGGACAATGAGATGATTGCGCGGGTCAGGATACCTTATAAGGGTGTAGTTATATTTCAGGTGAAGCCCCACCTCTGCAAGAGGCGGATAGTTGGGCGAATTGAAGGCATCAAAATGTTCGGCGCTGAACTTCGTGGTCCGGTTGCCCCTTGTAAGCTCATTGTCGAAGAAAATACAAACCTCCGGCACCAGAGGCAACCCATTTTCTTTTGTCGAGGCTATCTCTATTGCAGTCAGCAGGTTTTCCCTTCCGTCAGTCCTAAGGAGACCAATGGGTAGCTGCGATCCGGTGAAAATTACAGGCTTGGCCAGGTTCTCAAGCATGAAACTCAATGCCGAGGCTGAATATGCCATTGTATCAGTGCCGTGAAGCACCACAAAGCCGTCGAATTTGTCATAATTCTCTTCAATGGTTTCAGCCATCTTTACCCAGACATCCGGATCGATATTCGATGAGTCCTTGACGGGATTGAATGATATCGACTCGATATTAAATCCGAACTTGGCAAGTTCCGGGACATGATATGTTATGTGGTTGAAATCAATAGGAATTAGCGATCCTGTCTGCGGATCATGTATCATTCCGATCGTCCCCCCTGTATAAATTATCAGTATCGAAGTATCCTTTCTGTCTTTCATGTTTTTCACAGACCAAAAAGCTGAACCGAATTCCTGTATGTTACAGCAGCTGTCTCTTCAGGCGTATGCCCTGTGATTTCAGCCACCTTAAGGTTTATGAGACAAAGATATGAACTTTCATTTCTTTTTCCCCTGTATGGTACCGGAGCTAAATACGGGGAATCAGTCTCCAATATTATGTTCTCAATGCCAATTCCGCTTACAATTTTATCGAGTCCCGAGTTTTTGAATGTGACAATCCCCCCGATCCCGAGCATGAATCCCATCGAAACGGCTTTTTCAGCATCTGATATGTTACCTGTAAAAGCATGAAATACTCCCTTTATACCTGATCCTCTGTAATCTTCCAGAGCTTCGAATATCTCCCGGAAGGATTCGCGTGCATGAATAACCACAGGGAGATCTTTCCCGAGTGCAAATTCCACCTGCTTTTTAAATGCAATTGTCTGTTCCCGTACATAAGTCTTGTCCCAGTATAGGTCAATACCTATCTCGCCAACCGCTATATAAACATAATTCGGCGAAATACGAAATATTTCTTCAAGCTGCATTTCATAATCAGCCTTTACAGATGTAGGGTGAAGACCAAACATAATCCTGCAGATACCGGGATATCTTTCTTTAACAGAAAGCATACTTCCGATGGAATCCTTATCGATATTTGGCATCAGAAGGATTTTCACACCGCTGTCGACGGCCCTTGCAACAGCTTCGTCCCTGTCGCTGTCGAACTCGGGGAGATAAATATGGGTGTGTGTATCAATAAGCTCTGTCATACAACACCCTGGGCGATCATGGCATTTGCTACCTTGACAAAGCCGCCGATATTCGCCCCGTCAACATAATTGATGTATCCGTCGTCCTTCTTTCCATAGGTTACACAGGTGGCATGAATGTTTTTCATTATTGAATGAAGCCTGGCGTCGACCTCTTCACGCGACCAGGGCAGTCTCATCGAGTTCTGAGTCATCTCCAGACCCGAGGTTGCAACACCTCCGGCATTGGCAGCCTTTCCAGGGCCATAGAGTATCTTTGCCTTCAGGAACACCTCTATTGCTTCGGGGGTGGATGGCATATTTGCTCCTTCAGCGACGCATATGCAGCCGTTTTTAACAAGCAGTTTTGCTTCTTCTTCATTGATTTCGTTCTGTGTGGCATTTGGCATGGCAATATCACACTTAATGATCCACGGGCGCTTGTCATCAAAATATTCAACGCCATATTTTTCAGCATATTCCTTAATTCGGCCGCGCTTAATATTTTTAAGCTCCATTACATATTTTAGCTTGTCGGCATCTATCCCTTTAGGATCATAAATGAATCCGTTCGAATCTGAAAGTGTCACGACCTTACCTCCCAGTTCAGTTACTTTTTCAGCTGCAAATTGGGCAACATTACCGGAGCCTGAAATGCATACTGTCTTTCCTTTCATCGATTCACCGCGGGTAGCAAGCATCTCCTGTGCAAAATATGTTGCCCCGTATCCCGTGGCCTCAGGCCTTATGAGCGATCCACCCCATTCAATGCCTTTTCCGGTGAGTACTCCTGAAAATTCATTTTTCAGCCTTTTATACTGGCCGAACAGATATCCGATCTCCCTTCCGCCAACTCCTATATCACCGGCGGGGACATCAGTTTCGGGACCAATATGCCTGAAAAGCTCTGTCATGAAACTCTGGCAGAACCTCATTACTTCATTATCAGATTTCCCTTTGGGATCAAAATCAGATCCGCCCTTTCCTCCTCCCATGGGAAGCGTGGTAAGGCTGTTCTTGAAGACCTGCTCAAAAGCAAGGAACTTAAGGATACCAAGGTTTACAGTCGGATGGAACCTCAGTCCTCCCTTGTACGGACCGATGGCGCTATTCATCTCAATGCGGAAACCCCTGTTTATCTGTATCTCACCTTTGTCGTCAAGCCAGGGCACCCTGAATATTATTGTCCTTTCAGGTTCAGCTATCCTCTCCAGGATCTTTGCATATTTATACTTCGGATTCTCTTCAATAAAAGGGATCAGCGATTCGGCCACTTCCTGCACTGCCTGGTGAAATTCTGTTTCCCCGGGATTTTTTGTCTTTAGCATCGACATGAACTGCTGTACTCTTGGATCCATAGTTGTAGGTTAAGGTT
>CAZWHC010000001.1:3365-664241 GCA_964633505.1 uncultured Rikenellaceae bacterium
TTTAGCATCGACATGAACTGCTGTACTCTTGGATCCATAGTTGTAGGTTAAGGTTGAGGTTAAGGTTGAGGTTAAGGTTGAGGTTAAGGTTGAGGTTGAGGTTGAGGTTGAGGTTAAGGTTAAGGTTAAGGTTAAGAACTAAGTGAAGGATCAAAAATAGGAAAATGCTGAGATTTTCATATTTCGGAATTCGGATTTTTGATTTCGGAATTATTCTATTTCGGATTTCGGAATTGGGAATTCGGATTTGGGGTTGATATAGAAATGTTGTTTAACCACGAAGGGCTCAAAGAATAATGAATTTAGGGGGGGTTGGGGGGTAAAATCATCTAAGCGCTTCTATACACATTCCCCGGGAAGCATTTCAACAGCCCCTTGAATTCCATCTGGAGGAGAAGGGACGACAGCTTCGCCACAGGAATATCGAGGTCCCTGCAAATACTGTCGATAGTGAGTTCTCCCTCCCTTGTAACAAGTTCAAAGATCTTCTGCTCAGGTTCGGAAAGTTCCGAAAACAGGGTTTTCTGGATTGCCGGCTTCGATTTTTCAGGCTTCCAGTCGAGGAAATATTCAATATCTTCAGCCGATTCTGCAAGAGCTGCTTTATTATTTTTAATAAGGTGGTTACAGCCCTGCGACCATTGGTCCTCGGGCCTTCCCGGTACAGCAAATACATCCCTGTTGTACGAGTTGGCCATTTCAGCGGTGATGAGGGCTCCTCCCTTAATGCCCGATTCGACAACAAGTGTTGCATCAGCCAGACCTGCAATTATCCTGTTCCTTTTCAGAAAATTGTTCCTTTCAGGCAATGCATCCGACATGAAATCGGTAAGCAAGCCTCCGTTTTTCAGAATAGCTTCGGCTGTTGGCCTGTGAACCGACGGATATATTGTCTTGAATCCGTGTCCAAGAACGCCGATTGTCTTAAGTCCGTTTGCAAGAGCGCCCTTATGTGCGGAAATATCTATCCCGTATGCCAGCCCGCTTATTATGACAAGATCGGGATGACCATTTGCAAGGTCGCCAATGATTTTTTCGCAGATATCTTTTCCCCTCGAAGTTGCATTTCGTGTTCCTACAATGCTTATCATCTTGTTGCTGTTCAGATCGCAGTCACCCCTGAAATAAAATAGCACCGGCGAATCATCACACTGACGCAGTCTGAACGGATAATCACTGTCGAGGTAAAAAAATGTCTTAATATTATGTTTTATAACATATTCTGCTTCTTTTTCTGCATCGGCAAGATATGATCGCTGACTAATCGTTGCGGCAAGTCCCGGACCAATGCCTGGTATTTTTACAAGGTTGCGGTAGGGTTCGCTGAAGATTGCTTCAACACTTCCAAAATAGGAGACAAGTTTGCGGGCATTGATATCACCGATGCGCGGAATTAGGCTCAGCGCGATCTGGTGCATGAGTGAAACATCTGACATGGCACGAGGAGTTGAGACATGATAAAATTACAAAATCTGCTCAATTCCGCAAAACAGTATTTTATTAAAGATTATAAAATTAAACACGGAGTAACACTGAGAATTAAATTCAGTGAAACTCCGTGGTGTTATTATTTCTTAAGCGCTCTGTTTCTCTTCGCCCTTTGCCCTGCGCCATTAAATCACTCCCATATCGAGCATCGAATTTGCAACCTTCAGGAAGCCGGCAATATTTGCGCCTTTCACATAATCTACAGATCCGTCGGGCCGCTGGCCATGTCTGACACATTGCCCGTGGATATTTATCATTATCTCGTGCAGACGGTGATCAACTTCTGTGCTGTTCCATCTCATCTTCATTGAGTTCTGTGTCATTTCAAGCCCCGAAGTCGCTACTCCGCCGGCATTTACTGCCTTTCCCGGAGCAAACAGGATATTGTTTTTCTGGAACTCTTCCACGGCATCCGGAGTACATCCCATATTTGATACTTCGGCGACCATTTTGACTCCGTTTGCTATCAATACCCTTGCATCCTCTCCGTTAAGCTCGTTCTGTGTGGCGCACGGAAGTGCAATATCGACCTTTACTTCCCACGGGCGTTTGCCCTCATGAAATTCAACACCTTCAAAAACATAAGAATATGGCTTGACAATATCCTGGTTTGATGCCCTCAGTTCGAGCAAATAGTCGATTTTCCTGCCCGATATTCCTTCAGGATCATATACATAACCATCTGGGCCCGATATTGTAACTACTTTGGCTCCAAGCTCGACGGCTTTAAGTGCAGCGCCCCATGCCACGTTCCCGAAACCGGAAATCGAAATTGTCTTTCCGGCCAGTGTCTCATTCCTTGTTTTAAGCATTTCCTGGGCGAAATATATTCCTCCGAAACCTGTTGCTTCAGGTCTGATGAGCGAACCGCCCCAGTTGCTTCCTTTGCCTGTAAGTACGCCTGTATGATCGCCCTTAAGCTTCTTATACATTCCGTAGAGATAACCTATCTCTCTTCCTCCGACACCAATATCTCCGGCCGGGACATCGGTCTCAGGCCCGATATATTTCCAGAGTTCAAGCATGAATGACTGGCAGAAACGCATCACCTCATTGTTTGATTTTCCCTTGGGATCGAAATCCGATCCGCCTTTCCCTCCGCCCATGGGAAGAGTGGTAAGAGCGTTTTTAAAGATCTGTTCAAATCCGAGGAATTTCAGTATCGACAGATTGACGCTGGGGTGGAAGCGAAGTCCGCCCTTATACGGTCCGATGGCATTGTTGAACTGAACACGGTAACCAAGGTTTACCCTTACATTGCCTTCATCGTCAATCCATGGCACCTTAAATGCTATTACACGGTCAGGTTCTACAATGCGTTCAATGATATTGGCAGATTCAAACTGGGGATTTTCATTGTATACTTCTTCAATCGATTCCAGCACTTCTCTTACTGCCTGTAAATACTCAACCTCTCCGGGATGTTTCTTTTCGAGGTTGTTCATAATTTTATCTACGTTCATAGTATTGGGAATTTTGGTTGTAATTTTAAAGCATTTTTTTAAATTTCAACAAAATTGAATTCTATTTTATTCATTAAAAATGATTTAACTCATGTTAATTTGATATTAACCTTTGATGATCGGAGCCGATGAATTAAGCGATCTGATTATTCTGGCTTTGTCGGCACGCTTCAGCGCGCTTAGAAAAATCGGAGGATATTTTGCAATCCCTTCCCTCAGTCTCTGGTATAATGTTATCCTTTCAACAAGTCCGAAGAACTTTTTGTCAATGGTAAATCCTGAAAAAGTCCTTTTGTTTATCTCAACAGAATTCTTTTTCCCGGTGATAAGTCCTGCCGAATAGTAACGGAAAATTATTGATTCCCCTTCATCAGAAAAATAAATATACTGATAATTAAGTATTTCAGGTATTATCATTATAATCAGGAAAATTGCCGACACAACGATTGTCAATGTTGTTTTATCGATGCCGAGAAGCGGGAACCTTATGATCCTGGCTGCATAAACAATCACCAGATAAGCCAGGAAGAAGATTATCGAGGCTCTTCGGATGATCTTAAGGCTGATTACGGATTTTGAGTTATTCAGTATCATATATAAGTATAATTAACTATTCTGTGTCGTCTTTATTCTCTTCTTGACTTAAAAAATCGAATCATCATCTCACTGCATTCCTTGTCCATGATACCTCTTCTGACCTTTGTTTTCGGATGTAGGAGGGCTCCCTGTAAGTTTGTAAATCCTTTTTTAGGATCGGCGGCACCATAAACAAGCACCGGGGCCTGGCTCCAGCCAATTGCTCCGGCACACATGGCACATGGTTCCACAGTAACGTATACAGTACACCCGTGAAGGTATTTCCCGCCAAGCCATGCAGCGGCAGCTGTGATGGCCTGCATCTCGGCATGGGCTGTCGGATCATTGAGAGTCTCGGTGAGGTTGTGTGCACGGGCAATGACAGTATCGTCGCACACTATAACGGCACCAACAGGAACTTCCTGTTTTTCAAGAGCTTTGGCTGCCTCATCAAGTGCCGCCCTCATAAACCGCTCATCCCTGTCTTCAGTCATCCCTTATCTAATAATTTCTAAATTTAAAAAGAATAAATGAATAAAAACCAAACTCCTGTTAGTGCTAGGTATAAACCCTTTTTTTACTTTTGCTGAAATCAAAAATTAAACGATGTACAGAACAAATACTTGCGGAGAACTTACACTTAAGGATGAAGGCAGAAGCGTTATTTTGTGCGGATGGGTACAAAAATCGAGGGACCTTGGAGGAATGACATTTGTTGACCTCCGCGACAGGTATGGAATAACCCAGCTCGTATTCAATATGGATACTGACAGTGATCTGTGCGGCAAGGCGCGAAAACTCGGCCGTGAATATGTTATCCAGGCTAAGGGAAAGGTGAGGGAACGCAGTAATAAGAATCCCAAATTACCGACCGGAGATATCGAAATTGAAGTGACGGAACTTAATGTATTGAATAAAAGCGAAATACCTCCATTTACAATCGAAGAAGATACCGATGGCGGAGAAGAGCTGAGAATGAAATACCGTTATCTTGATCTGCGCAGACCTGTTGTAAGGGACAACATAATCCTTCGTCACAAGGTCGCTCAGGAGGTAAGGAAATATATGGATTCGATACGCTTTGTCGAGGTGGAGACTCCGGTTCTTATAAAATCCACTCCCGAAGGGGCCCGCGACTTTGTTGTACCATCAAGAATGCAGCCCGGGACTTTTTATGCCCTGCCTCAGTCGCCACAGACACTAAAACAGCTGCTTATGGTATCGGGATTTGACAGATATTTCCAGATAGTGAAATGTTTCAGGGATGAAGATCTGAGGGCTGACCGTCAGCCTGAATTCACACAGATCGACTGCGAGATGTCGTTCGTAGAAAGAGATGATGTCCTCGATACATTTGAAGGTTTGGCCCTTTACCTTTTCAGGCAGATAAAAGGAATCGAATTCAGCGAGCCTTTCATTAAGATGCCTTTCAGCGAGGCCATGGAAAACTACGGAAACGACAAACCCGACCTGCGTTTCGGAATGAAGATAAGGGATATTACGACTCTTGTAAAGGGACATGGTTTTTCTGTTTTTGACAGTTCGGAATATATAGGAGCCATCTGCGCACCGGGATGCTCGGAATATTCGAGGAAACAGACCGACGAACTTACGGAATTCGTCCGCCGGCCGCAGATAGGGGCCAAAGGTCTTGTCTATCTGAAGTATGGCGCTGACGGATCGATTAAATCCTCAGCCGATAAATTTTATTCACAGGATGATCTCCTTAGCTGGATTAATGCAACAGGGGCCAATCCTGGTGATCTTCTCCTTATTCTTGCCGGCGATCGTAAAAAGACTCTGTCAGCGCTTTCCGAGCTGAGACTTGAAATGGGAAACAGACTGGGCCTGAGACCCAGGGATAAATACGTTCCGCTATGGGTTGTCGATTTTCCGCTGCTTGAGTGGGATGAGGAAGAAAAAAGATTTTTCGCGATGCACCACCCGTTCACTTCACCCAAACCTGAAGATATTCCCCTGATGCATACTGATCCCGGGAAGGTAAGGGCAAATGCCTACGACCTTGTTATAAACGGAGTGGAAATAGGAGGGGGATCGATAAGGATACACGATGCTGAGGTACAGAAGCTGATGTTCAGGGTTCTGGGATTTACCGAAGAGGAAGCAGAATATCAGTTCGGATTTCTTCTGAACGCCTTCAGATACGGGGCTCCGCCTCATGGAGGTATTGCCTTCGGTTTCGACAGATGGTGTGCCATGTTCGGAGGACAGGATTCAATACGCGATTTCATAGCCTTCCCTAAGAATAATTCGGGAAGGGATGTTATGCTTGACACTCCTGCTGAGATATCCCGTAAACAGCTCGACGAGCTGAGTATCGAATTCCGGGCGCTTAAACAGTGACAGGGTATTACTACCTGTCACCAGCGTTTATAAGGTTTATAACTATAACCCCGTTTGCTCCGCGGGAACCGTAGATGGATGCTGACGATCCTTTAAGCACCTGTATCGACTTCACCTGGTATGGAAGAATATTATCAATCGAGTTTACCGAAACACCGTCCACCACAAATAGAGGCTCTGTGCTCAGAGTGAGAGATGCAGCCCCCTGTATCTTTATGCTGTTGCCTACAACCTGCACGCCGGGAACTTCTCCCCTGATCATGTCGTATATGTTCCTGTAGGATGCATATTTTGGATTTGTGCCGTCAATCTTGTTGACTGTGCTTGTCATATCTCTTTTCTTCACTTTTCCGTATCCGATATCAACAACATCATCTCCGGGATCAGCTTTTTCAACAACCTGGTCGGGAACTGATCCCTGGAACTGGAAATTGATCCTCGTCCTTCCGTTTATCTCCTCCTCAAGAACTCCATTTGTTAAGGTCAGGATACCTATCTTTGAGCTTTCCGGTTTAACCTTTATCTTATAATACCCCTTGCCGTTTGTGACGACATCTGTTTTTTGTCCGTCAACGGTAACAATCGCATTGGCAACCGACGATTGTGTTCCGTCGACGACATACCCTGAAATTGTTACTTTCTTGTTTGTTTTCTGTCCGTACGAATTATAAAAAGGTATAATAATAAGTATAGCAGCGAAAACTATAGCAATGCGTGTTTTCATGTTTTTGTTTTTTATTGCAAGTTATATGTAGTTGCCTGAAAATACAATTAATAAATGTTAAATGATTTTTTATTTGTCTGTCCCTTTCAACAGGTTGATCACAATAACGCCGTTCGATCCTCTCATCCCGTAAATTGCTGCTGACGATCCTTTAAGTACCTGTATCGATTTTACCATCTGTGGTTCGATGTTTTCGATTGTAGTCACCGGCACCCCGTCGACCACAAACAATGGTTCGTTGCTTGCATTAATTGATGTGGCTGTCCTGATCCTGATGCTGTTTCCTGAAACCATAACTCCGGGGACCTCATTTTTTATCACATCGTAAATGCTGTTGTAGGAAGCATATTTCGGCCTGGTGCCGTCAATGACATCCACCGGCGATGTGAGAGATTTCTTTTTTGCTGTCCTCAGACCCATATCGACAGGTACATCGCCCGGATCGGTTTTTTCGGTCACCTGGACCGGTACGGAGCCCTCAAATCTGAAATCAATTCTGTCCCTCCCGTTTACAGGTTCTTCCAGACTTCCGCTGGTCTGGGTAAGTACGCCTATTGTTTTACTTCCCCGGCTTATCTTTACTTTGTAAAAGCCATCGCCGTTTGTGAGATTGTCTGTCTTTTCCCCGTCGACAGTAATAAGTGCATTTGCTACAGGAGCATCGGTTCCATCCTTTACATATCCTGTAACTGTGATCTTTTTCGCTGATTTCTGTCCATGGGAATATGTGGCAAAAATCGGCAGGAGCAGGAGAATAAAAATAAACAGTCTGGTTTTCATTTTATTATGAGTTTGTGACGATCCGTTTGTGCCAGGGCATCTTTATTTCATCAGCACTTTCCTCATTATTGTTTCTTAAACAGTTTTCCCGATGAGTGTGGCCGATGTACATCTTTCCACGCAGACATTAACATATTCTCCCTTTTTGTGCCCTTCTGCCGGAAAAACGACTACCTTATTCTGGGATGTCCTTCCCGAAAGAAAATCGTGTGATCTTTTCGAATAATCCTCTGTTAAGACCTCAAAAACCCTGCCAACATCAAGTTTTTTTGATCTTGCCGATAATTTATTCTGAAGAGAAATTATCTCATTAAGCCTTCTGGTTTTTATTTCGTCAGGAACATCATCCTTATACTTTCTTGCTGCTTTCGTTCCGGGACGTTCACTGTATTTGAACATATATGCAAAATCGTAGCCGGTCCACTCCATAAGCGACAGTGTATCATTGTGATCCTCTTCAGTCTCGGTGCAGAATCCTGCAATAATATCTGTTGAGATTGCACAATCAGGTATAAACGAGCGGATCGCGCTGATGCGATCCATATACCATTCCCTTGTATATTCGCGGTTCATAAGTTTAAGTATCCTGCTGCTTCCGCTCTGGGCAGGAAGGTGAATATGCCTGCAGATATTGGGATATCGTGAAATGGTTTTTAACAGCTCATCCGAGATGTCCTTAGGATGAGAAGTCGAAAACCTTACTCGCAGTGAAGGATCAATAAGCGCCGTCATTTCAAGGAGAGCCGCGAAGCTGGTATAGTGTGCTTCATTTTTCCAGTTATATGAATCAACATTCTGGCCAAGAAGAGTTACTTCCCTGTATCCTCTGCTGAAAAGTTCCCTTGCTTCATTTACTATCGACATCGGATCGCGGCTTCTTTCAGCTCCTCTTACATACGGAACCACACAATATGCGCACATGTTGTTGCATCCTCTCATTATCGAAACAAAAGAGGTAACACCATTAAGATCCATCCTTACGGGATTTATATCTGCATATGTCTCTTCTCTCGAAAGGAGGACATTTACTGCTTTATGACCGGTTTCTGCCTCTGAAATAAGTAAGGGAAGATCCCTGTACGAATCAGGGCCTGCAATAAGATCGACAAGTTGCTCCTTTTCAAGTATCTGTTCCCTTAACCGTTCAGCCATGCATCCAAGCAACCCGATCATCGCATGGTTCTTTCTTTTAAAATGGCCGATTGCCTTCAGCCTTCCCCATATCCTCTGCTCGGCATTATCCCTTATCGAACATGTATTGATCAGAATCAGTCCCGCTTCACTGATGTCGCCTGTATGCTCATACCCATGGTCAGCCAGTATCGAGGCAACAACCTCACTGTCGGCTACATTCATCTGACAGCCATATGTTTCAATGTATACCTTTTTTACCATTTTCAATTTAGTTCTTCTTTCTTCCGTCATCGGTCTTCCGTCTTCGGTCTTTTTAAACCCACCCCTGGCCCCTCCCGGGAGGGGAACCACCTGCTTAGGTCTTCTTCCATTTTATTCACTCCACAAAAGTATGAACTATGCTTTACGTATTAAAGAAATATTTAATTTTGCATCTGAAATTTTAATTATAAACTGTATGTCAGGTCACAATAAATGGTCCACGATCAAAAGAAAGAAAGGCGCAAATGACGCCAAAAGAGGAAAGATCTTTACAAAGATCATAAAGGAGATCATGATTGCAGCAAGGGAGGGTGGAGGAGATCCTGATACCAACTCAAGGCTGAGGCTTGCAATTCAGAATGCCAAAGGTGCGAATATGCCCAAGGATAATATTGAAAGGGCTATCAAAAAAGCTGTCGGATCGGAGGCTGATAGTTATGTTGAAACATCATTTGAGGGATATGGTCCAAACGGAGTGGCAATTTTCGTTGAAGCCCTTACAGATAACAACAACAGGACTGTTGCATCGGTCCGCTCGGCTTTCAACAAGCACGGAGGCAAGCTTGGCACAAACGGTTCGCTGAGTTCACTTTTCGAGCGGAAAGGTATCTTCACGATAAGTCTTGAAGGTGTTTCACCCGAGGATATTGAACTCGACCTTATTGATGCCGGCGCCCAGGACTTCGACTCAGATGATGAGACAATGACTATCACATGTGCAAAGGAAGATTTCGGCAGTGTAAACAGGAAGCTCAATGAGCTGGGGATCGAACCCGAAAACGCTGGACTGAAAAGGGTCCCCAATAATACAAAATCGCTTGATCTCGAATCGGCCAAAAAACTTTTACGTTTTGTTGAAGCCCTTGAAGATGATGATGATATACAAAACGTCTATCATAATCTTGAAATAACTGATGAGCTTGCCAGTGAACTTGGTTAACTCCAGATACATGCTTAAAAAACAAATTTCTGTTTTATTCTTTTTACTTCTTTCCATTATCTTCTGCAGGGCTCAGGATATAAGCCTCACAACCAGGCTCATGGAGCGTCGCGACGGAAACGGCAATTCAGGCTCACTTTTAATAATTCAGGATCCGGGAGTCGATTCGCTCATCTACAGGTATATACTGTATAATGAACGCCTCGGAGGTCTGGAAGGCTACAGGATACAGATTTACAGCAGCTCAGATAAGAACGCAAGGGAGGAATCAGGAAGGATAAGGGCTGAATTTATAAGCAAATTCCCTGATATTGTATCATATGCATCATTTGAACGGCCCGGTTATTATAAAATAAGGGCCGGTGATTACCGGACAAGGGTGGAAGGGACAAAGTACCTGCTGATGGTTCGTAAAGTATTTCCCGACGCATACCTTGTGCCGGATATTATAAACTTTCCCGATCTGAATAAGAAATAATCATGAGCGACAGTATAAAACACGAATGCGGCATTGCAATGTTACGTCTGCGCAAGCCGCTCGAATACTATTTTCATAAATATGGTACATGGGACTGGGGCCTCCAGAAAATGTACCTGATGATGGAAAAACAGCACAACAGAGGTCAGGACGGCGCAGGGCTGGCGGGGATAAAACTGAATATGCAGCCCGGACACAGATATATCTTCAGGCAGAGATCGAACAAAGCCAATCCCATAAAGGAAATCTTCGGACTTATTTATGAGGATATTGAAAAGATAAGGCAGTCGCACAGGGAAAAATTCAGCGATCCCTCATTCATAAGGGCAAATGTTCCGTTCGCGTGCGAACTCTATCTTGGCCATCTCCGCTACGGGACTTACGGGAACTACAATATCGACTATGTTCATCCGGTAAGTCGTGAGAATAACTGGAAATCGAGGAACCTTGTTATGGCCGGTAATTTTAACCTTACAAATGTAAGTGAGCTGTTCAACAGCCTTGTTGAGCTGGGTCAGACACCTGTCGATTTCTCTGATACTGTTACAATACTTGAAAATGTAGGGCACAGGCTTGATGAGGAGAATGAAAGGGTATTCAGGTTTTTCAAAGAGCAGGGATATACGAAAAAAGAGATTACCCCGCTCATTGAAAAGAACCTCGATCTGGGTACTGTGCTCAGAAAGGCAAGCCGCAACTGGGATGGCGGATATGTGATGGCAGGAATGGTCGGACACGGCGATGCATTTGTAATGCGCGACCCGGCAGGGATAAGACCTGCATTTTATTATATCGACGATGAGGTGGCTGTTATTGCCTCGGAACGCCCTGTCATACAGACAATCTTCAACGTCCGGACTGACAATGTTCTTGAGCTTCCTCCGTCCAGTGCAATAATAATCAGACAGTCGGGCGATACGGCAATTGAAATGGTCCGCGATGCCGCTGAACCAAGAAAATGCTCATTTGAAAGAATTTACTTTTCAAGGGGAACCGACAAGGAAATATACAGGGAAAGGAAAAAACTTGGCGAACTTCTAACACATCCTGTCCTGAAAGCAGTCGGATACGATACCGAGAATACAGTTTTCTCATATATCCCGAATACTGCCGAAAGCGCATTCTACGGACTTATCAAGGGCGTGGAGGATTATATAAACAGGTCCAAGATGGACCAGATCATTGAAAAAAAGGGAGTCCTTACACAGGAAGAGCTCGAAAAAATAATCAACAGGCGTCCGAGGGTGGAAAAAATTGCTGTCAAGGATGCCAAGCTCAGGACTTTTATTACCGAGGACTCCAGCAGGGACGATCTGGTCGGTCACGTTTATGACGTTACTTACGGAGTAATAAAAAGGGGGAGGGATAACCTTGTGATAATTGACGATTCCATTGTAAGGGGCACGACACTTAAAAAAAGTATTATACGGATCCTCGACAGACTCGATCCCGGAAAAATAGTCATTGTATCTTCTTCGCCGCAGCTGAGATATCCCGACTGCTATGGAATCGATATGGCTAAGCTGGGAGATCTTGTTGCCTTTAAAGCTGCAGTCGGACTTCATAAGGAAAGGGGAAGCTACGACTTCCTTGTAAAACTCTATGAAGAAGCAAAGGAGGAGAATCAAAAACCGGTTAATGAGATCAGAAATCTTGTGAAAGAAGTTTACAAACCATTCTGTACTGCTATGATCTCCGCGAAAATTTCAGCTCTTCTCAAGGCTGAAGATATTAAAGCTGAGGTAGAAATAGTCTTTCAGTCGATCGAAGGATTGCATGAAGCCTGCCCGGGTCATACGGGCGACTGGTATTTTACCGGCAACTATCCGACACCAGGCGGAAACAAGGTTGCAAACCAGTCGTTTATCAATTATATGGAAGGAAGGAACACAAGGGCTTACTGATTCTCATGCGAGAACCAGGTGATAAGGAAATCCTTTTTATAGGATGCAAGGTGCCTGTTAATCTTTTCAACATATATGTCCCTTAATGTTATCATTATCCCGGTCTCCTCGACATTCCCGAATTTATGATTTATAAATGTGCCGAAAGTGCGCATTGTGGGAGATAACCCCATATAGGCGTTAATAAGGGGAGGTATGTTCTCACCCAGGCTCCTCACCTCCCTCGAAAGTATCTTGTAATTATCCCTGTAACGCCATCCTGTGAATATCTTCTTCATTTCTTCCTGGTTTATGTCAATGCTGGCAGGATCGATTGGCACTACAAGGTTATCGGGATCGTTAAAATGCCTTTTCAGGAAATAAAGAATCATATTCCTGGCTTTCTGGTTGAAATGCGGATACATTGTGACTTTCCCGAAAAGATACTTCAGGTGATGGTTGTCGAGTATAATTGCGCCCAGTCCATCCCACAGATTGTCAAGGGCATAAAGACTCTTGCGTCCCATATTCCCCGACTGGTAGTCGGGATGTACGAACGACCGCCCGAGTTCCATCATATGCGGGAAATACTTTTTCAGGAACTTATCAGAAAATGTGAAATATGACGATGATGCAAGCTTTGTGACATCACATTTTGTACAACCTTTGGGAGGGTAATAAAGGCGGTAACCACCGATTATCTCCTTATTCTCGGGATCCCATACTATCAGCTGCTTCTGCGGATCTTCGGGATCGATATCAAATTCATCAATATCTATATCCTTGCCTGTTCCGCCGCCTGCATGCCGGAATGTGATTTCCCTTATGCGTCCGACCTCCCGCATAAGCAAAGGCGAAGTGTTATTGTCGAATATATATACTTCGTTGTTGCCGTTGTTGGTTTTACGGACAAGTTTGATCCTGGAGAGCTCCCCGGTTATCTGCTCGCGCGGTAATGCTTCTGGTATTGGCTTCATCCTGTCCGTTATTATGTTAAGTATTATTAGCCCGGATAAAAACGGCGCAAGTTATGTATTTTTTGGATTGCTTGTTTTATGAAGTCGACGATTTGAGTTCATAAGACTTTTCTTTAACCCATTCAGCCCATTCAGAAGGAGTCCTGGAGTTGTCAAAGGTCTGCCACGGAATCTTTTTCCCGAAAACAAGATCTATCTTCCTGCCCTTTTGCCTGAAAAGCTCATCGACAAGATATAGCATTTCAATATTTGCCCTGATGCCTAAAAAATTTCTGAGATTTGAAAGATTATAAAAGAAGTCGGAATTCCTTCCCGAAAAGTATGCCGGGACTATGTCGCGCTTGTGTTGTACCGATTTGGTAATAAAGCTTTTATGCCATGGAAGATCGCTGATGACCCCTTTCTTCTTCCTGGAACAGAGTCCGGCAGGGTAGTAAAGTATCTGGCAATCTGATGCATAAGCTTCTTCAAGCATTCTTGCTGCTTCCCGGCCCTGTGCCCCGTGCTTGTTTACAGGCAGGAAAATTCCCGACAGGTTCTTCAGGTTCATAAGTATGTCGTTGACAGGGAATTTTATATCGCTGAAATATTTCGACAATTCATTTATGAAAACAAGCCCGTCGAGGCCGCCAAGAGGATGGTTTGAAACAAAAATATACCTTCCTTCAGAGGGGATGTTATCACTTCCGGTAACACTATAGGATATTTTGAACTGATCGAGTCCGGCTTTTATGAACTCGGCATCCCTGAGGTTTCCGTATTGTTTCAGGAAATCATTTAGCTCATCCTGGTGGATTATCCTTTTCAGATACCTTATGACAAAACCGGGAACAACTTTTGCAAGAGATGGATTTTTATCTGTAAGGACCTGTTTTACATCTATTTGTAATATTTTGTCAATATTTTGGGAATTATCCATTTAAAGAAAATTTTAACAGGATCCGGATGCAAAAATATTAAAAATGTATGGAAGTCATACGCTTGAATGCATGTAAACGTTTGATTCTCCTCTTAATAACTTCTTAATGTGATATAAATGCTGATGAAAAGTGATTTGGAAACTTATAGTGAGTTTCTTAAGAACTTTCATAGTTGCATGGAGTTTAGAAAGAAGATTTAACCATGGAGTTTCACGGAGTTAAGAAAAAGATTTAACCACGGAGTTTCACGGAGTATTTTAAAAACAGGGTTACTCCGTGTTTAAACTCAGCGTTGCCCTGTGGTCAAGAAAAAATTTCACCGCGGAGTTTCACAGAGTTAAGGAAAAAGATTTAACCACGGAGTTTCACGGAATATCTTCAAAACGGTGTTCCTTCGTGTTTAAACTCAGTGTTACCCAGTGGTTAGGTAAAAACTATGCATGTTTAAGGTCATTAAACAATAATCCTCTTAATGCCCTCTTTTAAAGATACCACATTGAAATTAATTAAAAATCCGATCCTGCATCCCGACAACTTCAGGTAAGTCATCAACTGAGCAAAATGAACCGGATTAAGCGCTTCAACAGACTTGACCTCTATTATAATTTTCCCTTCGACAAAAAGATCAACTCTGTAACCCAGATCAAGATGGTTATCTTCATAGACAAGTGGCATCGGTTTCTGTTTTATGGCAGTTACACCAATTTTCATGAGTTCATAATGAAGACATTCTTCATAAGCAGATTCCAGTAGCCCTGGACCAAGATTAGAATGTACCTTAAATGCACAATCTAAAATGGAACCGGTAAGTTCCTGATACAATAATTTCATAATGCTTTAATATTTAGCGAGACTATATAAAGATAAAGAAAAAAATCCAACGATGGAGTTAAGAAAAGAGATTTAACCTCGGTGTTTCACAGATACTTTATTCAGTGTTAGTCCGTGTTTATACTCAGTGTTTCCCTGTGGTTAGGAAAAAATTTAACCACGGAGTTTCACTGAGTTAAGGAAAAAGATTTCTCACGGTGTTTCACGGAGTATTTTCAAAACAGTGTTACTCAGTGTTTAGACTCAGTGTTACCCTGTGGTTAAGAAAATAATTTAACCACAAAGGTGCATAAGCTTGTCAAAAGGTGAAGAAGGATTTGGTGAAGCCTTCTAATCATCTCATTTTATGCCTGTCAGCGAAAAAAGTTATTAACATCTCCTAAAAAAAGGTGGAGTAAAGTGGGGGAAAGTGGATAATTTTTTCATACTTTAGCGTTTTTATACTGAAAAACATAGTATGGCCACTTTCATAGGTGATTACCAGTGCAAGGTGGATGTCAAAGGAAGGATAATTCTTCCCATGGCATTCAAAAAGCAGATGCCTGCTTCCGCACAGGATCACTTTGTGGTTAGGAAGGATATTTTTGAAAACTGTCTTGTGCTTTATGCCATCGACGACTGGAACCGTCAGCTTGAAAAAATCAGGAAAAAATTAAACCCCTACAACAGGGAACATAATATGTTTCTGAGGAATTTCTTCAAGGGTACTGCCGAGCTGATCCTCGATGGCAGTAACCGTCTGCTTATCCCAAGGAGGCTTCTTGAAATCATCGGAGCTGAAAAGGATGTTGTTCTGGCCGGACAGGACGGAAGAATTGAGTTATGGCCGGCATCTGTTTATGAAAAAATTGACATGCCTGCTGACGATTTTGCCGATCTGGCTGAAAAACTGATGGGTGGAAATATTAATGAGCCTTTGGAATAATGTTTTACCATGTACCTGCTTTACTGGATGAAAGTATTAATGGACTGAATATCCGGCCAGACGGGATTTATGTCGATGTAACATTCGGTGGGGGAGGACATTCGAGGGAAATATTGAAACGGCTCAAAAAAGGCAGGCTCATTGCTTTTGATCAGGATGAGGATGCCATACGGAACGTCCCTGATGACAAACGGCTCACCTTTCTGAACCAGAACTTCCGTTTTCTGAAAAACAATCTGAAATTCAACGGAATAACTGAGATTGACGGATTGATAGCCGATCTGGGCGTATCATTCCACCAGTTTGATGAACCTGAAAGGGGATTCACATTTCGTCAGGATGTACAGCTCGACATGCGAATGAACAAAAAAGGATCAGTAACAGCTGCTGCTCTTCTTAAAACACTTGATGAGGCTGCCCTGGCCAAAATATTCTACGACTTCGGCGAGCTTGTCAATTCAAGAAAGATAGCCAGGGAAATAGCTGTCGCACGATCGGTAAGGCCTGTTACAACCGTCAGCGACATGATAAATGCAATAGGAAAACTTGCGCCGCCGCGCCAGGAGCATAAATTCTATGCAAGGGTATTTCAGGCTTTGCGGATTGCGGTAAACCACGAGATCGATTATCTGAAAGAAATGCTCGAACAGGCTCAGGAACTTCTGAAAAAGGACGGACGGCTTGTGATCATAACATATCATTCGCTCGAAGACAGGGTGGTGAAGAATTTTATGAGAACCGGAAATTTTGAAGGTGAGGAGAAGAAGGACTTTTATGGAAACCTGATAACTCCCTTCAGGATATTAAGCAAAAAGGGTATCGTACCCGAAGAGATTGAAATAGAGGAAAACAAAAGGGCGAGGAGCGCCAGGTTAAGGATAGCAGAAAAGAAATAGGCAATGCCTGACAAAAACGTAAAAGAAGAAAAGCCGGGAAAAGGGAAAAAGACAGGCAGCTTCATAAAAGATTTGCTGAGCGGTTCCCTGATCTCCGACAAGATAGTTCTGAAGAACTTCTGGTACATAGTCTTATGCACTTTTCTGGCAGCATTGTATATAGGCAACAGATTTCATGCCGAAAGGATAACCCGCGAAACTTCCCGGCTTTCCAGGGAGGTACGTGACCTCAAGGCTGAATCGCTTTCAACATCGGCCAGTCTGATGTCGGTGAGCAGGCAGTCGGAAGTTTACAGGATGGTAAGGGAAAATGATCTTGGCCTTGAGGAACTTAAAACACCTCCTTTTAAGCTTATTGTGAACAAATAGTCGAAGATATGGCAGTAAGAGACGAGATAGTATGGAGGAGCGCAGTTGTCTATTTTATTCTGATAATTGTCGCTGTAGCCATACTTGTCCAGGTCCTTATTCTGCAGTATGTACAGCATGGGAAATGGTCGGCAATGAGCGAGAGGTATGTATATAAAACCGCTGAAATGCCTGCCAACAGGGGAGATATCCTAGCCCACGACGGAAGACTCCTTGCCAGTTCAGTGCCGTATTATTCAATTTACATGGATACCCGCTCGACAGGAATGACATCCGGAACATGGTCGAACGGCATCAACGGGCTTTGCCAGGGTCTTTCGAAATATCTTGGGGTAAGGTCGCCTGCAGGCTGGAAATCGGTGATCACCGAAGCCCGCAAAAGGGGCGACCGCTATTTTCTCATAAAGAAAAAAGTCGACTATGCAACCCTGAAAAAACTGAGGGAACTTCCGATATTCAGAGAAGGTCAGTATAGGGGAGGAATGGTTGCGCAGCCCGATAATAAAAGGGTGCGCCCCCACGGAGAACTGGCAGCTCGAACAATAGGCTACCTGAGCGAGGATGACGAGGGAACCCGTGTTGGTCTTGAAGGTTCATTCAACAGGGAGCTGGCGGGGAAAAACGGCGTCGTTGTGAAACAAAGACTTACAGGAGGCGACTGGATTGTTGTAAATGAAAGCGAAAGCGTTGAATCGAAGGATGGTTATGACATAGTCACCACGCTTGATGTCGATTTTCAGGATGTGGCAACCAGCGCCCTCGAAAACCAGCTCCGGAAACATAATGCGCACCACGGATGCGTGGTGCTTATGGAAGTGGAGACAGGAGATGTCCGCGCCATCGCCAACCTTGAACAGTCGGGCGACGGTAGTTACCGCGAAACTTACAACTATGCTATAGCAGAAAGCACGGAGCCGGGATCGACATTCAAGCTTCCCGCGCTTATGGCAGCAATAGAGGATGGTGTTGTAGATACCGGCGATATTGTTGACACCGGAAAGGGAACTATCAAATTCTACAATAAGATAATCCGCGACACAAAGGAAGACGGTTATGGTAAACTGACAGTAAAACAGGTATTCGAGAAGTCATCAAACGTTGGAACATCAATAATTATCAACGAGCATTATAAAAGCCACCCTAAGGATTTCGTGAACAGGTTGTATGCCATGCGGCTGAACCAGACGCTCGACCTTCAGATAAAGGGCGAAGGGGAACCGCTGATCAGGTTTCCTGGCGACAAGCTATGGTCGGGACTATCGCTGCCAATGATGTCGCACGGCTATGAGGTCCAGATGACTCCCCTTCAGATCCTCACCTTCTACAATGCCGTGGCAAACGATGGAAGGATGATGCGCCCGCGCTTTGTAACCGCAATAATGCGGAACGGGTCGATAGTGAAATCGTTCGGCACCGATGTGATAATAAATTCAATTGCATCGAGGTCAACTATAAGGAAGGCTAAAAAGATGATGGAAGGTGTTGTGGAACACGGCACCGCCACCAACCTTAACAATTCGGAATATAAGATTGCAGGTAAAACGGGAACAGCTCAGATCGCAAAGGACAATCGTGGCTACAGGGCAGGTAGCAGGATATCTTACCAGGCTTCCTTCGTGGGATATTTCCCGGCCGAAAATCCTCTTTACTCCTGCATTGTGGTCGTCAATGCCCCGTCGAATGGCGTCTATTACGGCAACATAGTGGCCGGGAATGTTTTCAGGGAAATTTCCGACAAGGTATATGCCACACGGTTTTACAAAGATTACAGGATCGCCGGTAAAGAGGAAAAAAAGGAAAAAGCCCCGGAAGCAGGCAACGGTTTCAGGAATGATATAAATGAAGTCCTTGGAGACCTTGATGTACGATATAAAAGAACTTCAAAGGAAGACTGGGTGAAGACAAGGGAAAATGGCGATACCATAAGGCTTGAAGGAGTCAACCTTAAAAAGGGACTCGTACCGGATGTCCGCGGAATGAGCCTGAGAGACGCAATCTATCTCCTTGAAAACTCGGGTCTGAAAGTCAGATACAACGGCAGGGGGCGCGTGTTACGGCAATCGCCTGAACATGGTGCAAGGGTTTATGAAGGAAGTGTGGTTTCACTCGATATGAATATGTAGGTATGAGAAGGATTAAGGATCTGGTAAGAAATGCAGGGATAACCTCAATGACGGGGCCGGCTGATGTATTGGCCGAAAATATTGAATTTGACTCACGCAGGGCAGGGCCCGGTACTCTTTTCGTTGCAGTCAGGGGAACTAAAACCGACGGACACGAATATATTAATGATGCGGTAAAAACGGGAGCCTGCGCGGTTATTTGCGAGAAACTACCCGAAAACCCTGCCGGCAATGTCTGCTGGATCACAACACCCGATTCAGCACAAGCCCTTGGTATCGTTGCATCAGAATTCTTCGGGAATCCGTCTGCATCCCTCAAACTGACAGGAGTGACGGGCACTAACGGCAAAACCACGATTGCAACCGTTCTTTACAGGATGTTCTCGGGACTTGGTTACAAATGCGGACTTTTCTCAACAGTATGCAACTATGTCGTCGACAGGGAACTTCCGGCAACACATACAACACCCGATCCGGTTGTCCTGAACAGGACACTCGCCGAAATGGTTGAAGCCGGATGCGATTATGCATTTATGGAAGTGAGTTCGCATGCGGTGGATCAGAAACGGATCGGGGGATTGACATTTGCCGGAGGCATATTCACCAACCTTACACACGATCATCTCGATTACCATAAGACATTCGATAATTATCTGCGGGCAAAGAAGAGTTTCTTCGATTCTCTCCCTTCCAATGCTTTTGCCCTTGTCAATTCCGACGACAGGAACGGGAAAGTGATGGTTCAGAATTGCAGCGCCCGGAAATTCACTTTTTCTATACACGGTAATGCCGACTTCAGGGGTAGTGTCATAGAGGAGGATTTCGGCGGAATGCTTGTCAGGATCCAGGGCGATGAGGTATGGACAAGGTTTACAGGCGATTTCAATGCCTCTAACCTGCTTGCCGTTTATGCTGCTTCGGAAATCCTGGGCGCCTCCAAAAAGGAAATTCTGACTGTGCTGAGTAACCTCAAACCGGTTCCCGGCAGGCTTGAAGCTGTCGATTCACCCGGAGGTATAAGCGGTATTGTCGATTATGCCCATACCCCCGATGCACTTGTAAATGTTATCGACACACTGAACAAGATAAGGGGAGAAGGAAGACAGCTGATAACAGTCGTCGGCGCCGGAGGAGACAGGGATAAGACAAAAAGGCCTAAGATGGCGAAGATATGTGCCGACGGAAGTTCGAAAGTGATACTGACATCTGATAATCCCCGGACTGAGGATCCGGAGAAAATACTCGATGATATGGAAGCAGGTCTAACACCCGATATGCGAAGAAAAGTTCTCAGAATAGCCAACAGGCGCGAAGCCATAAAGACAGCTGTGATGATGGCAAATGAAGGCGACGTGATTCTTGTTGCGGGTAAAGGACATGAACCATATCAGGAAATAAACGGCGTAAGACATCATTTTGACGACAGGGAGGAACTACGTGCTGCTCTTGCGTCGAGATATAATAAATAAGTTATGCTCTATTATCTTTTTACATATCTGGACAAATTCAATATCCCCGGTGCCGGGGTATTTGCATACATCTCCTTCAGGTCGGCAATGGCTGTGATCACATCACTTATTATCTCATTGCTCATTGGTAAAAAGATAATACAATACCTCCAGCTCAAACAGGTCGGCGAAGTTGTAAGGGACCTCGGACTCGAAGGGCAATACCAGAAAAAGGGAACGCCTTCAATGGGAGGTATTATTATCCTCGCATCAATAGTCATTCCTGTACTTTTGTTTGCAAAGCTTGGCAACATCTACATAATTCTGATGCTTCTCACCACCTTCTGGCTTGGCTTTATTGGGTTTGTCGATGATTATATTAAAGTATTCCGTAAGAACAAGGAAGGACTTGCTGCCAGATCAAAGCTCATAGGTCAGGTAATACTGGGACTTATTGTAGGTGTAACCCTTTACTTCAGCAAGGATGTGATTATCATGGAAAAAGTTCCTGTCGAGGAACTTACTGCCAGGGAAAGGATAGAGCTTATCGACCCTGTCAAGCCATATTATGGAGAAGGTCAGATCTCAATGGAGCGTAAATCGCTAAAGACAACAATCCCGTTCGTTAAAAACAATGAATTCAATTATGCATGGCTTGTCTCTTTTATCCCGGAAAAGGTAAGGCCTTTCTTTACCTGGGTGGTATTCGTTGTGATAGTGATCTTTATTCTCACTGCAGTATCGAACGGGGCAAACCTTACCGACGGTCTCGACGGACTGGCGACTGGTACCTCGGCTATTATCGGCACGGCACTCGGTATTCTGGCTTATGTGTCAAGTAATACAATTTATGCAAACTATCTGAACATCATGTATATTCCTCATTGTGAGGAACTTGTTATATATGCCAGCGCTTTTATAGGGGCAACTATAGGTTTTCTGTGGTACAATTCCTATCCGGCGCAGGTGTTCATGGGCGATACCGGAAGTCTGGCGCTTGGCGGGATAATAGCGGTGTTTGCGATAATAATAAGAAAAGAACTTCTGATACCTATACTGTGCGGTATCTTCCTTGTTGAGAATCTGTCAGTTGTAATTCAGGTTTCACATTTTAAAAGGACAAGGAAGAAATATGGTGAGGGCAGGAGGATATTCCTTATGGCACCGCTTCACCATCATTACCAGAAGAAAGGATATCCTGAACCAAAAATAGTTACAAGGTTCTGGATCGTCGGGATAATACTGGCGGTAATAAGCATTGTCACTCTTAAGATAAGGTAGGGAAATGAAGAAGATTGTAATACTCGGGGCAGGAGAGAGCGGTGCAGGTTCAGCAATACTTGCAAAGCTTAAGGGCTTTGATGTTTTTGTGACGGATAAAGGGGAGATTAAGGAAAAATACCGTCAGATACTCGATTCAAAGAAAATACGGTGGGAGGAAGGTAAGCATACCGAAGAAGAGATCCTTGACGCTGATGAGGTCATAAAAAGCCCGGGAGTCAGGGAAGACGCTCCAGTTGTTGTTAAAATACGTGAAAGGGGGATACCTGTGATTTCCGAGATAGAATTTGCCGGACGTTACGCCGGGGGCAAAAAAATATGCGTAACTGGAAGCAACGGAAAGACAACAGTCACCAACCTCATTTATCATATTCTAAAAAAGGCTGGAAAAAATGTCGCCATGACGGGCAATGTGGGAAACAGCTTTGCCATGGCTGTGGCTCAGGGCAACTACGATTATTACGTAATCGAGCTGAGCAGCTTCCAGCTCGATGGTATGTACTCCTTCAAGGCCGATATTGCCGTGCTGATGAACATCACCCCCGATCATCTCGACAGATACGGATACAAGTTTCAGAACTATATCGATTCAAAATTCAGGGTAACAAGGAACCAGACCGGGGCTGAATTCCTCATCTACTGGGCCGATGATCCTGTTATCCGTAACGAACTTCAAAGCAGGGAATACGGGATGACACTTCTGCCATTCTCGGCTGAATCGAAGGAAGGGATGACTGCATTCGTTGAAGATAATAACCTGATAATTGATTACCATACTAAAACCAACCTTATGACCATTCATGATCTGGCTTTAAAAGGTCGCCATAACCTTTACAACTCAATGGCAGCGGCAATCGCAGGCAAAGTCCTGGCCATCCGCAAGGATGTTATAAGGGAAAGTCTTGCCGATTTTCAGGGAGTTGAGCACCGTCTCGAACCGGTAATCACAGTCTGCGGCATCAACTTCATCAATGATTCGAAGGGTACAAATGTAAATTCTACATGGTATGCCCTTGAATGCATGGAAACAGATGTTGTCTGGATCGCCGGTGGTATCGATAAGGGTAATGATTATTCAGAACTTTTCCAGGTCGTGAAGCAAAAGGTTAAGGCAATTGTTTGCCTTGGAAAGGATAATCGTAAGATAGTTGAGGCATTCACGGATAAAGTCCCGACAATTGTTGAAACAACATCAATGGAGGAAGCTGTAAGGTCGTCGTATTATCTGGCAAAAAAAGGACAGACTGTCCTTTTATCACCGGCATGCGCAAGCTTCGATCTTTTCAGTAATTATGAGGACAGAGGGCGTCAGTTCAAGCAGGCGGTGAGAAACCTGTAAACATTTGTTTGTTATGCAACCGGGCAGTATCAAAAATATATTCAAAGGCGACAGGGTAATATGGGCCCTGGTGGTTGTGTTTATGATCTATTCACTCCTCGGGGTTTACAGCTCATCAGTAAGTGTTGCATACATGAAGCATGGGGGAAATACTGCATATTTCCTCCGGAGCCAGCTTTTTATGCTGATGCTGAGCCTTGTTATAATCGTTATTGTAACGCATCTTCCTTACAGGATATATTATTCCCTTGCGGGATTAATGCTTCTTTTTTCAATCGGACTTCTTATACTGACTTTTGCTATCGGTGCAAGGGTAAATGAAGCAGTCAGGACAATAGAGATCCCCGGCACAGGTTTCAGGCTTCAGACTTCCGACGTTGCCAAGGTCGCCCTTGTGGTTTATCTGGCCCGCACCCTGTCGAGATACCAGGATGAGCTTAAGAATTTTATGGTCGTAACGAAGCATGTGATGATACCGGTTGCAATAGTATGCGCTCTCATTATGCCGGAAAACCTGTCAACGGCAGTAATGGTATTCGGGATCTCCATGATAATAATGTTCATTGGCCGTGTGCCTTTCAAATTTCTTCTTACCTATGTCGGGATTGCGGTTGTCGGTGTAATAATGTTTGCAATGGTGCTGAGCATGTTCACCGAAAAGAACAGGGTTGAAGTATGGAAGAACAGGATCGAGGCATATTTTTCAGGTAAGGTTGATGAAGATGCAGATTATCAGTCAAATCAGGCCAAAATTGCTATTTCGACAGGGGGATTGTTCGGAAAAGCTCCGGGTAAAAGCACCCAGAGGAATATGCTTCCGCAGTCGAACTCCGATTTCATCTTTGCAATAATAATTGAGGAATATGGGTTGCTGTTCGGCGCCATACCCCTGATACTTGCCTATATGGTGCTGCTGTTCAGGGGAATAACAATTATCAGGAAATGCGAGACAGCTTTTCCTGCCTATCTGGTCATAGGGCTTATAACCATGATTACAATTCAGGCGATCATTAATATGCTGGTTGCAGTAGGTCTTTTCCCTGTTACCGGCCAGACTTTGCCGATGGTTAGCTGGGGCAGGACCTCGGTGCTTGTAATGAGCTTTTCCATCGGCGCAATACTTAGCGTGAGCAGGGTTGTGAATGCAAGGATCCGTAAGGAGGAACTTCCCGAAGAGGAGAAAACTGACGAAGGAGAAAAAATATATGAACCTGCAACGGCATAAAAGGATAATCATAAGCGGCGGCGGTACGGGTGGTCATATCTTTCCGGCTATTTCAATCGCCAACGCGCTCAGGAAAATCGATCCTGAGACGGAGATACTTTTTGTCGGGGCTGAGGGCAGGATGGAAATGGAAAAGGTTCCTGCAGCAGGATACAAAATAATAGGACTTCCGGTGGCCGGTATAAACAGGAAGAATATTCTTAAGAACTTTTCAGTATTGCTGAAACTAATTAAAAGCCTCAGGCTGGCACGTAAAACATTGGCTGAATTCATGCCCGATGTGGCTGTAGGTGTTGGCGGCTATGCAAGCGGACCAGTACTGAAACAAGCCTTACGAATGGGGATTCCGGTGCTCATTCAGGAACAGAACAGCTATGCAGGCGTGACAAATAAGCTTCTTGCAAACAAGGCTTCCGCAATATGTGTTGCATACGAAGGAATGGAAAAATATTTCCCGGCCGGAAAGATAATCAGGACAGGAAATCCTGTAAGGCAAAGCTTTGATAATCTGCCGGCTATAAGGAGCGAGGCGCTTAGATTCTTCGGTCTGAACGACGACCAGCCTGTGATCCTTGTTCTCGGTGGGTCGCTCGGGGCAGGTTCCGTCAACCTTTGCCTGTCGGCCAATATTCAGGAGCTTTTTAATTCATCCTGCCAGTGGTTGTGGCAGACAGGTAAAAACTATTATGACGATGTCATAAAGCTTGTTCCCGGCCCTTTCAGGACGAAAATTTCAGTTCATGCATTTATCGACAGGATGGAACTTGCATTTGCCGCTGCCGATGTTATTATTTCGAGAGCGGGTGCAGGGACTATATCCGAGCTTTGCCTGGTTGGTAAACCGGTGATCCTGGTGCCTTCTCCGAATGTGGCGGAAGATCATCAGACAAAAAATGCGCTTGCACTTGTTGCCCTCGACGCGGCAGTAATGATCCCCGACGACAGGGCTGGCAGTTCTCTTATTGATGAGGCAGTGAACCTGGTCGCGGATGAAGCGAGGAAAAAGATCCTTTCGGAGAATATCTCGAAGATGGCAGTGCGTGATGCCGACATGAAAATTGCCCGTGAAGTGATGAAACTTGTGGAAAGATGACCGACCTTAAGAATATAGAAGGTATTTATTTTGCTGGTATAGGCGGTATTGGCATGAGCGCCCTTGCACTTTATTTCAGGCAGGGAAATTATGCTGTGGCAGGATATGACCGCACCGGATCGGCAGTTACTCACACGCTAACAGACGAAGGATGCATCGTATCGTACGAGGATGATATAAATACAATTCCGCCCCTTTTCAGCAATATTCCCGGAAAAGATAAGGTAATAGTGGTCTATACTCCTGCAATCCCGCCGGGAAACAGGATAATGACCTTTTTCAGGGACAATCATTACACCCTTTACAAACGTTCGGAGATACTCGGCCTCATATCAATGCATACTGATACCCTTGCCATTTCAGGAACCCACGGCAAGACAACAGTTTCAACAATGACAGCTCATTTGCTGAAGCAGTCGCATGTCGATTGTTCAGCATTTCTAGGAGGTATCTCGAAAAACTATAACACAAATCTCCTTACAGGCAACAGCCGTTACACTGTCATCGAAGCAGATGAATTCGACAGGTCGTTTCACAGGCTGTCTCCCCTTATGGCCGTTGTGACTTCAGCTGATGCCGACCATCTCGATATATACGGCGACCGCGATCACATGATAGAGGCATATAATGAATTTGTGGCAAAGATCAGGAAAGGCGGCGTTCTTTTCGTTAATGACAGGGTCAGGGATGTGATTGAAGCGCCTGATAATATAAAGGTGTTTACATATGGTTCCGCTCCTGAATCGGATTACAGTTATGGCAACGTCAGACACATAAACGATTTCTATAAATTCGATCTGCGCACTCCCGGCGGGCTTATGGCCGACCTGCATTTCCCCTTCCCTGGGATTGTTAATATCGAAAATCTTACGGCAGCTATGGCTGTGGCGCTTAACTGCGGTGTTGAAGAAAATGAAATACGAAAAGCCATTCTTCTGTTCCAGGGCGTAAAACGACGCTTCGATATCAGGATAAGCCTGCCCGGCATAACATATATCGACGATTATGCTCACCATCCCGAAGAAATAAAAGCCTTCATAAATTCTGTCCGAGAGTATTTCGGCGAAAGACGGATAACAGGAATTTTTCAGCCTCACCTGTTCTCCCGGACACGCGATCATGCATCGGGTTTCGCAGAAATTCTTGACAAACTCGATGAGACAATACTTCTCCCTGTCTACCCGGCACGTGAAGAGCCAATACCGGGAGTTACATCGCAAATGATCCTCGAAAGAATGAAATCTGAAAGGAAAAGGCTTATGAGGATGGAGGATATTCCTGATAAACTGGATATTGAAAAAATTGATGTCCTTGTAACAATAGGTGCCGGCGACATCGACAGACTGACAGGTCCTATAGAGGAAAAAATTAAAAGGTATAAGGCCTGATGAAGAAGGTTATAAAAATATTACTGATCATACCTGTCACATACCTGATAGCCATGCCTGCCTGGTATGCTTACAACTATTATACAAAGCCATGCAGGAAAATCCAGGTGACGATAATCGATTCGGCTGAATATCATTTTGTGACAAGACGCGACATACAGAATACAATTATCAGGACAAACGGAAATATTATCGGAAAGCCGCGCAGGGAAATAAAGATCGATGAGATAGAAAATACAATGAGCAAATACAGGGAGCTCAGAAAATCTGAGGTTTATATGGATATCGACGGGACTCTCCATATTTATGCTGACCAGCGTACACCAGTGATGAGGCTTATGCCCGGCGAAGGAGGCGATTATTTTGTCGACAATGAAGGAGTGGTTGTCAGAAGAAGAAACCTTTACAATCCACGGCTTCATATCGTTGGTGGAAACATAAATGTTACACAGGCAATGCTAAACGGTGTAAGCGTTCTCGACACCGCGATAAAAAACACAATCCTGAAAGACATTTACTACATGGTGAACTATATAAATGGTGACGATTTCTGGTCGGCTCAGATTGATCAGATATATATCGACGGCAATGATGAAATTGATCTTGTTCCGAGGGTGGGCAACCATACGATCCATCTTGGGAATGCCGACAACTATGAGGAAAAGCTTAAAAACCTGCAGGTTTTCTACGAAAAGGTGCTCCCTGAAGTAGGATGGAATAAATATTCGGTAATAAATCTGGCCTACAGGGACCAGATTGTATGCAGAAGAAGATAAACGGAAAAACCATATTTGAGATTATGAACAACAAAGAACAGTATGTAGCAGCAATCGACATCGGGACAACAAAAATTGTCGCGATAGTCGGACGGAAGAACGAGAACGGAAAAATTGAGATTCTCGGGCTTAGCAAGGCTCCTTCAAAAGGTGTAAAAAGAGGAGTTGTACAGAACATTGAGGAAACTGTGAATGCCATCCAGACAACCGTTGAGGATGTTCAGAAAAGATCTGGCGTCATGTTTTCCGAAGTCTTTGTGGGCATAGCGGGTCAGCATATAAAAAGCCTTAAAACCCGTGGATATATTATGCGCGATTCGTTTGAGGACGAAATAAAAAAGGAAGAAGTCTTCAGACTTATCGAGGATATGTACAAGATTCATGTCGATATCGGGGAAGAGATTATACATGTAATTCCCCAGATTTTCATTATTGACAACGAGACAGGTATAAAAAGTCCAATTGGGATATGCGGACGCCGGCTTGAAGCAAATTTCCATATTGTGATTGGGCAGGTGGCTGCCGCAAAGAATATTGAGAAATGTATTAACCGCGCCGATCTTACCCTGAAGGATCTTATCCTAGAACCCCTGGCATCGGCCGATGCTGTCCTCACCGACGACGAGAAGGAAGCTGGTGTGGTACTTGTCGACATCGGCGGCGGTACAACCGATATTGCTGTTTATTATGATAATATAATACGCCATACCGCTGTGATACCGTTTGGAGGCAATGTAATAACAAAGGACATAAAGGAAGGCTGTGCAATACTCGACCGTCATGCAGAACAGCTTAAAATCCAGTATGGTTCCGCTCTCGGGGATATTGCACCTGAGGACAAGGTAGTCTCGATACCCGGAATCAGCGGCAGGAATCCGAAGGAGATCTCCTTCAGAAGCCTGGCATATATTATACAATCGAGGATGGAGGAGATAATTGATATCGTAAGCTTTGAGATCCAGAATTCGGGTTATGCGGATAAACTGGCAGCAGGAATGGTAATAACCGGCGGCGGAGCCATGCTCAAACACCTCCCTCAGCTTATGAAGTTCAAAACTGCAATGGATGTAAGGATCGGCTATCCCAACGAACATCTTGCAGGAAGCGGACGAAACGAGATAAACCAGCCAATGTACGCCACCAGCGTAGGCCTCATTATAAGAGGCTTCGAACATCTGGAGACATACAGGAAATCGTTCAACGCCGGTCGTAAGGAAGAATTTGTAAGAACAAGAAAACCGGTTATCGAAAAAGAAACCGGGACGGAAATGCCTCAGAACGCTCCTGATGAACAGGATGTTACATTGACAGAGGAAACGATGGCTGAGGAAAGAGTATCTCTGACGGATAAGATCAAAAACATGCTTTCAAAAATGTTTGAGGTCGAGGATCAGAGGATCAATTAGACACTTATATGGTTTGACTGTTTACTGTTACTGTTCGCAAATAATTAAAAACTACCACAATGACTGACGATATAATGAATTTTGATCTTCCTGTTGAAAGATCATCGATTATAAAGGTTATAGGGATTGGAGGGGGTGGCAACAATGCCGTAAATCACATGTTTGAAAGAGGAATCAGGGATGTGAATTTCATTGTGTGCAATACCGATCATCAGGCTCTTGCAAAAAGTCAGATCCCCGTAAAGGTCCAGATAGGAGAGTCAATAACCGAAGGAAGAGGCGCCGGCAGCAAACCTGAAGTCGGTCGAAAGGCTGCCATGGAAAACCTGAAGGATGTGATGGAAGCAATTTCAGGCAATACCAAAATGGTTTTCCTGACAACTGGGATGGGAGGCGGTACAGGCACGGGTGCAATTCCTGTCATTGCCAAAGCCTGCAAGGATGCAGGGCTGCTTACAATTGGAGTGGTCACTATTCCTTTTAAGTCGGAGGGGAAAATACGGATCAACTATGCAATTGAAGGTATAAATGAGCTTAAGGATAATGTCGATTCACTTCTTGTAATAAACAATGAGAAGCTGAGAGAGATATATGGCAACCAGGGCGTCTCCACTGCTTTTGCAAAGGCCGACGACATTCTGACCACAGCTGTAAAGGGAATCGCTGAGATAATTACAGTGGCAGGATATATAAATGTCGATTTTGCCGATGTGGAAACTGTGATGAAAGATTCGGGTGTGGCCATAATGGGAATGGGCTTTGCCTCAGGCGAAGGAAGGGCAATAAAGGCAATAGAAAATGCCCTTGCATCACCCCTCCTGAATTCAAACGACATTACCGGCGCTAAAAGCATTCTCGTAAATATCTCGTCGGGGAGCGGTGGCAACGAACTTACGATGGATGAACTTGGGGAGATCACTGATTATATGTATGAAACAGCTTCGGAGGATGCACTTATAATAAGAGGTTTATCGCAGGATGAGAATCTGGGCGACAACGTAAGCGTTACTGTTATCGCCACAGGCTTCCCTTCAAACAGCATTTTCATTCCGTATAAAAAGCCAAAGCCCAAAAAGGTAGAGCTTCTCACAGTGACAAATCCTGCACCACCCCACGTAATCCCGGATAAAGGGAACGATGTGTTCATTGTTCACGAAAAACAGACTGGTTCGGTAATTTCCACAATTGATGATGAGATCCAGGGAGAACTTGATTTCAACCTTGAGACAGCTGTCGAACTCACCGAGATGCGCAGCAGGAAACCTCCTGAAGATGTTGATGAAAACGAAAAACGCGAGACAACGCTGCAGAAGGTAAAGCATATGCAGAACTTTATAAAAAAGGAAGGACTTTCAAATAAGATCATAAAGGACAATATTGATACTTTCGAGGACGTCCCTGCATATATAAGAAGAAATATGCCGATAGGACAAAAGGATAAAAACGGCGACTCCAAAATTTCAAAATTCACACTTTCGTCGGGCGAGGATAATGAGCCGGTGCTCAGGGAAAACAATGCTTACCTGAACGATAACGTTGACTGATTGCTGCTTTCCGGATTAATGAACAGGTGCAGGCAGATCGTTTAATAAGGTCTCTCAGGCTGACTTGTCACATAAATCATCCATATTTCCTATATTTGCCGCTGATGAAGCGATACTCCCTTATACTGTTGATACTGTCCTGCTCATATTTTGTTTATGGCCAGAAGCAGGATACGGCGAAACACAGGACTATTGCCCAATGGAAACTTTCATCAGACTTTACCGAAGAAGTTCCGATACCCTTCGATACAGTCTTTTCACTCTTCAACAGGTACAGGCTGGCAGATCGCTATTCCCCGGTAAATGCCACACCCGGGAATTACGGCCTTCCATTTTATCAGATCAATTTTTTCGACAGGGTAAGCGATCCCGATAAGTTCCTCTTCAGTTACTATTATCCGCTTATGTACCAGCCCGAAAGGTACGTTTTCATGAATACCCAGGTGCCTTTCACCGAAGCGGTGTGGACATATGGAGGAGCCCGAGAGACTGCCGAACAGACATTCAGGGTAAGACATTCACGTAACGTAAACAGGTTCCTGAATTTCGGCCTTGTATATGATATTGTATACAATCTTGGACAATATAGCTACCAGCGTGCTGAAGACAAAAATTTCACATTTTACGGATCATACCGTGGAACAAGATACAAGGCATATCTGGCTGCCGGCCTGAATAATATCACATCGCTCGAGAACGGAGGTATCTCAGATCCTTCACAGCTCGCCACACTCGATACCAGGGATGTGGCTGTAAACCTCGGCGGCCTCGATAAGGCTGTAAATATCCTGAAAAACAAAAACCTTATGCTTGTCCAGAGATATACCGTCGGAGGCAGGGCAGGAGCAACCAAAGATACTGTGGTCTCTTCAGGTAAAAAGCCCTTCAGGCTTAGCGGTACCCTCTCACATATATTTGTCGTGGATGGCAATAAAAGAACCTATTCCGACAATAACCCCTTATCGGGATTTTATGCTTCGATATATACAGACAGTCTGACAACCTTTGACTCCCTTTCGGCAAGGAGCATAAAAAACACTGTCCGCTTTGATTTTGCAACAGATGAGACGAGAAAATTCAGGCTTGGCGGCGGTGTGGGAATACGCAATGAGCTCTTCAGATACAGCCAGATAATTCCTACACACGATACCCTTCTTGCTGATACTGCCGTATGGCACAGGCATAACAATGTTCTGACAGGAAGGTTATTCAACAATATCGGGGATAAATTCAGCTGGACTGCAACAGGTGAGCTTTATCTGACAGGCTTTCGTGCCGGGGATTTTAACCTTAATGGTGTCATTTCAAAATCGTTCGGATGGAAGAAGGGGCCGGCAGCATGGAATATAACAGGGGCAATAACAAACAGGCAGCCATCATTCTGGATGAATCTCTGGGGGAGCAACCATTTTGAATGGAACAATAATCTGGACAAGGAGTTCAGGATCGACCTGGGAACCAGCTTTGTTTATCCCGGAAGAAATGCCGAAATCCGTCTCAATTATGCAGTTATTGACAATTATACCGATTTCGATACACTCGCACTGCCGTCGCAGCATACGGGAGGACTGTCAGTTGCATCGCTTTATGCAAAAAAGGAGCTGAGGGCCTGGAAATTTCACCTTGCCACCGATCTGCTTGTCCAGAAAAGCAGCAATGAGGCCATACTCGACCTGCCTCTTTTTGCAACCAGGAGTTCTGCCTTTTTCGAACATCTTTTCCTTTTCAAAAGGACGGATGGACAACTGAATACACAAATAGGAGCGGAAGTGATATATCATACCCTGTATCATCCGTATGCCTATATGCCGGCAACCGGCAGGTATTACAGGCAGGATAACGCTGAAACAGGAAATTATCCCTTTATAAATGTTTTCATCAACCTGAAACTAAGAAGGACAAGGATCTTTTTGATGTTCGATCATCTGAACTCCGGAATGACAGGTCATGAATACTACATGATACCATCTTACCCCATGAATGTCAGGATGTTCAGGTACGGTCTGGCCTGGACTTTCTATGATTGAGAAAAATCAGTATCTTTGCAGCGCTTAAATATTATTAAACAAACAGAATATCGTTGGGAAGAAGATTAATTTTTTTATTGATACTGGGAACATTGTTTTTGTCGTGTTCCAGGAACCCCTCCGAAAAATCAAGCATTAATACTGTTGCCTTTGATCTCGATTCTATAGTGAGGAGAGGAACACTCAGGGCAGTTACAGATTTCAACTCGGCAGACTACTTTGTCTACAGGGGCGAACCTATGGGATTCCATTATGAGCTTCTCAGGGCTTTTTCTGACCACCTTGGACTCGGGCTTGAACTGGTGACCGAGGAAAATATAGGAAATGCTTTTGATATGCTGAATTCAGGTGATGTTGATATTCTGGCGATGGGACTGACTGTTACGCCCGAAAGAAACAGAAGTATCCTTTTTACAGAACCAATCGACAGCACCCGGCAGGTAATAGTTCAGCGAAAACCGCATAACTGGCAGAAACTGTCATCTTCTGATCTTGAAAAAAAGCTTTTGCGGAATTATACTGATCTTGCCGGTAAAAGTGTATTTGTACAAAAAGGTTCCATCCATTCCGAATATCTTCACCGTATCGGGAAAGAGATAGGTCAGCCGCTTACAGTGGTCGAAGTTCCTTTTGATCCGGAGGTTCTGATTCAGCTTGTTGACAATGGGGAGATTGATTATGCGGTATGCGACGAGAACATTGCGAAAGTTAATGCCTCATTGTATGGCAATATTGATATCGGGATGACATTGAGCGGAGTACAGAAGCTTTCATGGGGTATCAGGAAGACCGGTTCGGAACAGCTTCAGAAAGAACTCGATCAGTGGATCTCAACCTTCAGGAAGACCACCACCTTTGCTGTAATATACAACAAATACTATAAGAATCCGGGGTCAAAGGATATTGTCAGGACTGTTCATTATTCGATAAATTCCGGTAAAGTCTCCCCATGGGATGACCTTATCAAGAAATACAGCATTCTTATAAAGTGGGACTGGAGGCTGCTTGCCTCACTTATCTGCCAGGAATCGGGGTTTGTACCAGATGTTGTATCGAAAGCCGGAGCTTACGGGCTTATGCAGATAATGCCGGAAACAGGCAAAAATTTTGGAATTGATATCAAAGCATCACCCGACAACAATATAAAAGCAGGCATTAAATATATAAACTGGCTTCATCAGATCTTTGATCCGCTTGTCCCCGATGAGAGGGAAAGGACCAAATTCATACTTGCATCGTACAATGCCGGTCCGGGTCATATTCTCGATGCAATGAAGCTTGCAGGCAAGAACGGGAAGGATCCACAGATCTGGACAGGCAATGTTGAGGAATGGCTTCAGAAGAAATCAGATCCGAAGTATTACTCCGACAGCCTTGTAAAATTCGGATTCTTCAGAGGCAGGGAATCTACAGCCTTCGTCAATCAGGTGCTCAGCAGGTATGAGCATTACAAGAACATTGCAAAGGATAATTAGGGGACTCTCCATTCGGCGGGGGGTTGAGGGTCATTCATACCTGAGTGCTTCCACCGGATTTCTTGTTGCTGCCCTCCAGCTCTGCCAGCTGACAGTAAGCAGAATTATTATCAAAGCCATTAATCCTGCAAGTATGAAGATCCACCAGTTAAGGGATATTTGATATGCAAAATTCCTTAGCCAACGGTTTCCAATGTACCAGGCAACAGGACCGGCAATAATAAATGCAATAAAGAACCAGAAAATGAAGTTGCTGTTCAGCAAAAGAAGAACTTCAGATATGGTTGCGCCATTGATCTTTCGGATGCCAATTTCCTTAATCCTTCCCAGACATATCATAAATATCTGTGCCAGAATGCCCATACAGGTAAGAGTAATTGCGATGAGTGCAAAAAAAGTAATTGAACTGGCCAGTTTCTCTTCTTTTTCATAGAACGACTGAAAAAAATCATCGTAAAAAATATAACTAAATGGTTCATATGGTGAGATTGATTTCCAGACTTTGCTTATCTGATCGACTTGTTGTCCGGTGTTTCCGGGTGCAAGCCTTACTGAAAGTACGTTCCAGTAATCGATCCCTGAAAAAAGCAGAACAAGCGGTTCAATTGCCGAATGGTATGATTCGAATTTGAAATCTTTAATTTTTCCGATTATCTCAAAGCCACCCTCCTGCCCATTGTTATATCTCTTCCCTTCAATGCTTTCCCAGCCATACTGTTTACAGGCCTCTTCATTAATCAGGCACGACTTATTTATATCCCCATCGAGAAAACCACGACCTTCGATCAGTTCCATTTCCATTGTATTCAGATAATTATCGCCGACATAAATACAATTGAAAGTAAGTGACTTACCTTCAAAATCACTGTCCATTCTGTGGTTGATCATACCCGGACAACCGCTACTCAGACTGGTGCCTTTTACAAAAGCAAGGTTGTCCAGTTCTTTTCTTAGTGCCTCCGTTTGCTGAAATCTGTATGGAATGTTAATTCGTAACAGGAGTTCGCGATCAAAGCCCGGATCAGAGTGCTTTACAAAATGAAGCTGGCGAAAGATAATTATAACAACTGCTATCAAAACAATTGATACTGTAAGCTGGAAAGTAAGAAGGATCTTTTTCCAGATCTGCCTTTTGCTTGTGTTTCCCTTAAATCCTGACAGTGATTCGATGATATTGAATCTTGAAAGGATGTAAATCGGAGCAAGACTGTTTACAAGTATTACAATGCATACTACAACCAAAAAAACAGGGGCTACAGCAAGCAGATCTGACCAGTTAATGTACATCGCTTTCCCAAACAGTCTTTCCGAATAAGGAAGTGCAAAGTCTGTTATGGCGACTGCAAGGAGAAGTGCTATCAGCATCCCAAGGATTACTTCAGTAAGAGCATAGTTGACAAGGTCTTTCCTGCCGGCACCAAAAGTCTTCTTAATGCCTGTTTCCCTTAACCTTGCATAATGGATCGAAACTGAATAGTTCAGGTAGTTTATACTTGATAACACAAGGATCAGCGTTGCAATCGCAAGGAAGATCTGAAGCAAAAAAGGATTTCCCTTAGCGTGCCTGCTTTTCACCGTCAGTTCAGATAAATAGATATCATCAAGTTTTTGCAGCGAGAGGCTGTCGATGTCCAGGGCCTTAATTTTGTCGGTAGCGTTAAGCTCACTTATAAAATCAGCCGGATTGATCCCTTCACTTAACTGGACAAAATGATTTGTGGGATTGTATTTAAATCCGTTGACAGATGTCGATGAAATCCGGAATTTTTCGTTTTCACTGTTTAGAATGATATCGGCACTGAAGCTTGAATTTACAGGCAATTCTTCGAAGACGGAGGAGACAGTACCGAAGAAGTAATTACCAATATTTACTTGTCTGCCAAGAGGATCCTGAGTTCCGAATAGCGATTTTGCCAGTTTGGTTGACAAAGCTATTGATTCTCTTCCGGAGAAAGGCTTACCTGAAAGGCTCTCTGTCAGATCAACTGAGAAGATCGAAAAAAAGCAATCGGTCGTGGTAAGCAGATGGGTGAACTTTGCTGTGGTATTTGTTTGTTCGTCTTTAATAGTCAGATCTTCACTTATGTTGTAGTCGAGTGGACAGGCATTTTCTACTGCAGTAAAGTCAGATGCCAGAATCGGGTGAAGATCCCAGTTGATATTGCAGCGATTCTTTTTCACATCATAAAGTCTGAATATCTGTTTATGGTTAAGGAAATCGTTATTGACAGTCGTTTCGGTATGATAAAACAGCCCTATCAGTATGCATGCTGCAAAACCTATTGCAAAACCTCCGATGATGAGAAAAGAATAGATTTTACTCTTAACAAGGTTTCGGAATGCTAAAATCAGATTTAAATAACCCATTTGCCAATATTCTGTTGTTCTCCTGATTCCTTCATCATTTACTACGAATTATTCAATATCAGCTTCTTCAAGACCCCCCGGGTGGTCTCGAATGCTTTCTGGATTGGTCACTCATACCTCAATGATTCCACAGGATTCCTCATCGCCGCCTTCCAGCTTTGAATTCCAATTGTCATTATTGATATCAGAAGGACAATTGCACCAGATAAAAATAAAATCCACAAACCAATACCAGTTTTATAAACATAGCCTTCAAGCCATCTTGACATTGCAAACCAGGCGACAGGAGCTGCCAGAACAAATGCTGTTGCAATCCAGATAACAAAATCCCTGGTGATAAGCACAAGAATTCCAGGTACTCCTGCCCCGTTAATTTTTCGTATTCCTATTTCTTTAGTCCTGGAACATGTCCTTTGGTACGAGACAGCAAACAGGCCTATCATTGAGAGAAACAGACACAGAATGGCGCAGGATCCGATAAGTCTTTTAAAATTCTCATTCGATCTGTGATACCATTCAAACCTTTCTCCGACTGATTCAATTGCCACAGCATAATCTGGTATTAGTGTCTGCCAGACTTCTGTTATTGCTTGTCTTGCTTCAGCTGTTTTATTTTCCGATGCTTTAACAAGAAGATGGCCTCCTTTTGTGTCGTAAGAAACAAAAGCAGGTTCAATTTTAGATTTCAGATCTGAAAAGTTGAAATCCTTGATTATTCCTGTTATTATTACTTCTTCCATCCCCGGAATACCTTTCCCTAAAAGATCCCGACCGGCAAACAATTTTGCAAATGACTGATTTATAAGGCACTTCTTTGTGTTTGGCGAAATGGTCTCAGAGAAACCGGTCCCCTGTAAAAGCTCAATCCCCAGAACATCAAGATAGTTTTCATCACCGCTGAAGCCTGCCGGATAATACTCTTTCTGGCTGCCATTGTCTTCATATTTTAATGCCAGGAGGAAATGCTCAAGCAAAGGTGAAGCGACTGTGACCGAAACATTTTTTACAGACGGGTTTTTTAAGAGTTCATTTTTGAATGCATTGGCTTTATCCGCGTACTGTGGCGGTATTTGTACCTCAATTACTTCCTTGTCGAGACCAATAGGTCTGGCAGAGATAAAATTAATCTGCCTGATGATGATTAGTGAACAGATAATCAATCCAATTGATCCTGCGATTTGTAGTATATTGAAAACAGGGATTTCAATGCTTCTCAGAGTAATTACCCGGTCGGTTTTTAGCAGGTTAATGTTTAAATTCCTTTTTACGAGGATCAGATCAAAGATTATCGTCATAAGTAAGATAAAAACCATGACGAGAAGCATGAGGACAATCTGTTCGGGCTGGCTTATAAATCTGTTTGTTATCGTGCTGTTTGTTACCCTATTGAAAAAAGGAAGGGCGTCCGTCATCAGAAAAATGCTGATTACAAATGAAATCAGGACAAGAATTGAATTTTCTGCTGTAAAACGGAATATAAGATTACTCATGGAGCTTCCATTGATCCTCCTTATGTAATGTTCTTTTACCTTCCTGTAGAATTTATTTGTCAGAACCCCGAGGTAATTGAAAATTGCAATACCCAATATCATCAATCCAATGATAAGGGCGATCCAGAGATCCTTTTTATCGCGGTTAAATTCCACTGTCCATCCGCGTGAAGTATCAAAATATGCTTTTTGCAGTTGTTTGAGATAATATTTTCCTGGCGTTCCGGTATGGATGACAGGAATGACATCCTTTTTTTCAGCGAACAACTTTTCAAGTTTTATAGGGTCTGTATCCTTTGCAAGCTTCAGATAACACCGGCCATCTGCTTCACCTATAAGGCGAACCATATCGAAGTTAATCTGGGTATTTTCAATCGGCTTTTCAAAAACACCGGTCACCGTCATCTGTTCCGTATTTTTCCTGTTTATCAGTGTGATTATTTTTCCAATCGGATCCCCTGTCCCGAAATACTTCCTTGCAAGCTCAGATGAAATGACAATATTACTTTTACTTTCAAGTGCACTCTCCGGATTATTTGTAAGAAGCCTGTAAGAAAAGAAGCTGAAGAAATTTTTTGTTGCACCTATTATATAGGAATTACCAGTATAATCTTCATTGTTTACATTGACTTTAATCGGATTTGAATTGTTAAAACGGCAGAAATCCTCAACCTGGGGAAAATTATCCTTCATAAATTCAGCTGCCCCGAACCGGCAATAATACATTTTGGCACCGGGTATCCACGGATCATCACATATAAGAGCATATATCTGATCTTTTCCCTTTTGAAATCCATCAGTATTAATCTCCCTCCACAGAAAAAGAAAGATAAGATTGATACAGGTGATTCCTGCTGAAAGGCTTATTATTATTACAGCACTGTTTAATTTGTCCCTTAACAGGCTCCTCATAATTTGGTTCAGGTTCATTTTTAATTCAGGTATTTGATTGTATTTTACTCATATCTGAGAGCTTCGACCGGATTTTTTGAAGCCGCTCTCCAGCTTTTTAAACCTATCGACGAAAGGGAAATAATATATGAGATGACTGGACCTGCAATTAAAGTCCAAATCGGAAAACCCGGATTGAAATTGAACCTTTTCATGAAAATATTACCAAGGAGAAAAGCAACAGGAATTGCAATAACTGTCGAAATAAAAAGCCATTTTGTATAATTCGCACAAAGCAGACGCATTATGGAAAAGGTAGTTCCCCCGCTGGCCTTTCTGATACCTATTTCTTTTGTCCGCGACTCGACAGTGAAAGATGCAAGGCCTGATAATCCCAGGCAGGCAAGAAGAAGCGCTATTATGAAGGCCACGCCAATGAGATTCGAAGTAGCAGTAAGCTCGGTTCTTCGTTTCAGGTCTTCAAATGTCTGGGGGATGTATTCAAGTTCCGGATCATATTTCTTCAGCATGTCGCCGATCTGATCCTTCAATCCCCGGAAACTTCCCGGCAATGTGCTGATAAGCAGATAATTTCTCTGATCGGGCCTGATTGTAATAATAGTAGGTGTATACGGGCCTGATAGATCGACAGTGTGATAATCCCTGAAAACACCGATTATTGTCCCTTTCCGCCCTTCAAGAGTAAACTGGCGTCCGACAGGGTCATCATATTTCATCAAACCTGCCGCAACATCATTTATTACATAACAGGCTGAATCGGCAACGAACGATCTGTCAAAGTACCGCCCCTGCGTTATTTTAAGATTGACTGCATTTGAATACCCATAATCAGTGGCAATACACCAGAAATGCAGCTTCTGTGCCGGATCCTTGCCTTCCCATGTTACATCGTTTGTAACCTTTGCATTTGTTGCAGGGAGGCAATTGGAGAAGCTTGCCGTTTCAATCCCGGGGAGCGACATGAGATCTGATCTGACATCGTCCTCATGCTCATTCAGCCTGGCAGATGTGTTTATTATTACAAGATCCTTTCTGTTGAATCCAAGATCATAGTTCCGGATATACCTGTCCTCCACTTTTATTATGAACATGCATATTATCAGTATTATGGGTATTGTGAACTGAAATATTATCAGCCCCTGCCTGAATTTCGAAAAACTGTTGCCTGTTGCAAGCTTTCTTTTTAATATGTCGGTCGGATTTGATGACGAAAGGTAAATGCCCGGGAGTAATCCCGATACCAGCCCGGTAAAGAGGGTTACAGCAATAAAGAAAATCAACAGTCCCGGATCGCCAAGGCTAAAACCGATGTCTGCTCCGAACCTTGTGTTGAATCCTTCAACAAGAAAACCTGCAATATCGATTGAAACAATAAGGCAGATAATGGTGAGAATGAAAGTTTCACCAAGGTACTGGAGTATTATTGCCATTTTTCCGGCGCCTGCCACCTTCCTTATGCCTGCTTCACGGTATCTTCTGATATTCATTGCAATGGCAAGGTTGATGAAGTTGAAACAGGCGATCAGAAGAATGGCAAGGCCAATGCTTCCGGTAATAACAAGATATTGCATTTCGGCCCAGATCCTTCTTCCTCCCACATAATTGTAAAGTACCTTTTCCTTAAGGGGGAACAGGAATAATTCCTGGTTTAAGGTTGATTCCTGTGTTCTGATCAGATCTTTTATCCTGCTGTCGACTTTCTGCCTGTCAGTTCCGGCAGAGAGCAGAGCCCAGACCTGGCATGCGGAGGCGCCTGTTTCAGAAGCCCAGCTGTTTTCGGACAGGAATTTTGAAAACGGGATTATATAATCAAAACGAAGATATGAAGGTGATTCAGTCTCTTTAAGGACTCCGGTTATCGTGTAAGCCTCCTGTCTGTCATCTTTTTTAATTACAAGCGACTTCCCGGTACAATCGCCGGAACCGAAGAATTTTTCAGCCATCTTTTCGGAAACGACAATCGAATTGACTTCCGACAATGCGTTCCCGATATTTCCCGATTTTAGCGGGAAAGTAAATACTTTCAGAAAATTACTGTCGGCATATATTCCCGACTCATTAAAAGAAAGACTGTCGTACACGAATGTATTGCCATCGTTTACAACCCTGATAACAGATTCAATTTCAGGAACATTCTCAAGTACGTCCTTAAGTGACGCCGACATAACCTCTTTTGGGAAGCGGTCGCCGTTAAAATAGGTTATATTGGCTTCGACTAAGAAAAGCCTGTCTGAATTCTCCTGAAATTTCTCATAACTTAAAACATTCCTGATATGCAGAAATGCAAGTGTTGAACATGTGAGTCCGAAAGTAAGACACAGGAAATTAAGGATGCTGTATGTCTTGTTTCGCCATAAAAATCGGATTGCTGTTTTGAAAAAACTGAGGAACATGATATTTATACTTTATCTTAATCGTTACTGGTTGCTGGTTGCTGGTTGCTGGTTGCTGGCTGCTGGTTGCTGGCTGCTGGTTGCTGGTTGCTGGTTGCCTGTTTTTAGTTATTCAGTTACATACCTGTAAGCTCTGCTCTCTGCTGAGCAGGGCATTGAGTCTCTTTTCATTTTTATTACTTTCCACATTAAATGAAAAGAGCTGGCGGTTGTTAGTACATGCTGACCTATTCATATCTCAATGCTTCAACAGGATTTCTTCTTGCAGCTCTCCAGCTTTGCAGGGTTACGGTTAATAATGCGATTGCCATGGCTAAGATTCCACCTGCTGCAAAGATCCACCAGCTCAGGCGGGTTCTGTAGGCAAAGCTTTCAAGCCAGATTCTCATAATATACCAGGAGACCGGAACGGCTATCAAAAAGCCGATTATAACCCATCTCAGAAAAGCCTTGTTCAGAATAGTAAGAACCTCAATAGTCCGGGCTCCGTTTACTTTACGGATGCCTATCTCCTTTGTCCTTTTTTTAATTGAAAATTCTGCAAGACCAACGATTCCAAGACAGGAAATAATTATTGCGAGTATCGCAAAAAGACGTATTGCCGCTGAGAGCCTCTCCTCATTACTATACATGGAGTTAAGCCAGTCATCGTAAAACTGATATTTGAGTTCATATCCGGGACAAATTTTCTTCCAGGTATCTTCCAGTATCAATATACTTTGCGGTATGTTGCCGGGCGACAATTTTATCGTCATATGTGAAATCCCCATTTCTGATGAAACTGGAATGACAAGTGGTCCGATCTTATTGTAAAGGCTGGAAAAATTAAAATCTTTCACTACGCCAATGATTTCATAACCATAATATTTCTTACCTTCAATCGAACTCCATCCGGTTTTTTTATAAGCAGTTTCGTTGATATAGCACACTTTGTCAAAATCGGAAGGGAACAGTTTTCTTCCCGAAATTATCTCGAGTCCAAACACGTCGAAGAATGCCGAATCGACAGTAAGCACAGAAATTATCTCATTTTCTCCGCCCAGCAAATTCCATGATGATGTCATGTATATTTCTCCGGGCGAGCCATGAGAAAAGCAAAGATTCTTTATAGATGGATACTCCAGTAATTCATTTTTTAAGGCATTTACCCTGTCGGCAAGACGCCAGTGAATATCAACCTTGAGCAACTGGTCAGACTTATAACCATAATCCTTTGTTCTGACAAATCCAATCTGTCTCGACAGGATAATTATGGCTATAATCAGGCAAATTGAAACAGCATACTGCAAAATGTTGAGCAAAGCTCTCAAAGAGAATTTATTTTTTACAGATGTTTGACTTTTTTCAAAGATTGCAGTCGGTTTTAATCGTGACACTGCCAGGGCAGGATATAATCCTGAAATAAAAGATATTGCAATAACACCGCAAAATATCATTAACAGCCAGTATGGATCATAAATGTTGGAAAGAATGATTCTTCCTCCCAGACACCTCTCAAAATGGGGGACCCAGATTGATGAAATAAAAAGTGCCAGGAAAAATGACAACAGACAGACAATGAGAGATTCACAGATAAATTGCATAAAAACCTGCTTTTTACCGGCACCCAGAGTTTTCCTGATTCCAATTTCCTTGAATCTTCCTGTATGAGAAGCTGTTGTAAGGTTAATATAATTAAAAACTGCCAGTAAAATGATTATCAAACTGATAAAAGCAAGTAATTTCAGAAGTTTCAGATTCGAATGGAGGGTCTGGCTTCCATTGATCCCCTGAATAAAATAAGATTTTGAAAACGGTATCAGATTTATTTTTTTTACTGAACCGAATTTGTAAGTAACTGAACTCAGATCATTTGTGAGCAATTTTTCTAGTTCCTTTATATTTGAGGATTTTTTTGCAAGTATGAACAATCTGAAGAAATTTACCTCATTACCCGATCCGTCGCTACTACTTTCATAAATGATCTTCTTCCTGGAATTAGTGAAGAAGTCAGCCTTGATACTGGAATTCGCGGGCAGATCTTTAATTACTCCGGTAACAGTCAGGGGATAATTATACTCAACAGTCAGGGTCTTACCTACAGGATCGATGTTTCCGAATATGCTCCTGGAAAAACTTTCTGTCAAAACAACATCATCAGGGCTCTCAAGGGTGGAACTATGAAAGCCTGTAATGAATTGTGTTGAAAAGATTTTAAAGAAGGAAGCATCAGTAACTACCATTTGCCCTTTATACGGCTTTTCATCATAAGTTAATATTGCGCTGTAATTATTGTAACGACAGGCAGCTTCAACAGATGGATATTTTTCAGGCAACATATCTTTGAAATCCTCCCTGACCGAAGCATTGTTATCATCTGAAAACACCCTGTATATTCGGTCAATATTCGGATAGGACTTATCATAACCGGATTCATTTATAAGAAAAGCAATTATTACTAAAGCCATGGATAAACTGACTGAAAATCCGATGATTGTGATCAGAGAGCTTATCTTGTTACTAATGAGACTTCTTAAAAGAAAATTCAATTTACTCATATCTTAATGATTCAACAGGATTTCTGGTAGCAGCTCTCCAGCTTTGCCAGCTTACAGTCATTACTGCGACAAAAATTGCAGATATTGCTGCCAGGGCAAACAGCCACCAGCTCATCTCGGCTTTGTATGCAAACCGTTTCAACCAGACCGACAGCAGATAAACCGACACTGGTATCGCGATGACAATGGCAACAAATACCCATTTCATAAAATCGCCGTTAAGCATAATGAGTATTTCAGATACCATCGAACCGTTGACCTTCCTGATACCTATCTCTTTCGTTCTTCGTGAAATTGCGATAAGGGAGATTCCGAACAGTCCCATTATTGAAAGTATTGCTGCCAGAATTGAAAATGCACCGATAATTTTTGCCTGGTTCCTTTCCCTCTGATAGAAATTGTTCATATCGTCAGTAAGGCGTCTGACCTCAAAGATCTCATCGGGGGAAATTTTTGAAAACAGCTCCCTGAGCCTTTCAGTTACAACTGCATCATTCCTGCCATCGGTTTTTATTGCGATGAGTCCCATCCTTTCAGGATTTTGCTGGAGGATTGCCATTGGCTGTATAAGTGTATGTAGTGAATGGGCATGGAAATCCTTTACCACTCCCTTAATAATAAATCCAAGGAAATTATCCCCTGCTTTTAGTTTATGGAGTGAAGCCGACGACTCATTTATTAGCACTTCCATTACTCCCTGTTTGTATGGACCAAAGGATGAACCGTCAACAATCTCCATCCCCAGAAGCTCAGGCAATCCTTCACCCATTATAAGTCCATCGAACCTTACTTTATTTCCATCGGCAGATGCCAGGTTTATCGGCAGATAGTTACCGAAGGGAGGAATGAAACTGCCTCCTGCTGCATTTTCTACTCCTGGTATCGACTTTACTTCATCACAGATTGAAGTAAAGCTCTTCTTCAGTTCATCGGAATTCAGATCAACGACAAGGACATTTCCCGGATTTATTCCGGTGTAAGCTGTAAGTGAATATTTTATCTGTTTCGAAATTGCCAGCACCCCTGAAACCAGTATCAGGAAAATTGTAAAATGGAGCACTAGGAACCCATAGTTCCACCTGAATGAATTGTTTTTCAGTCGGTTCTTTCCGTAAAGAAGGTTCAGCGCCGATACCCTCGAATATCTTAATCCTATAAGCCAGCCTGAAAGCGTCACTGTTAACAGAATAACAATAATTATGAGAGCTATCAGTTTCGGGTTAAGGAAAATATTGGTAGTAAGCGTTTTGCCAAGAGTCGTGTTTATGAATTCCGTTCCGAAGTCAATTATGAATGAGGCAGGTATAAGGCTGAGCATTACAATTAAAAGCGACTCGAGACTTACCATGTTTACAATTTTCCCACCCGAAGCGCCGAACACCTTTCTCGTGCCGAATTCACGCATCCTCTCCGCAACAGATGCCCTCGATAGAAGTATGTAGTTTGCTATGGATATTATGAAGATCAGCAATGAGATGATCTCATAATACAGCAACTCTTCAGGATTGCCTCTTCTTCCAAAAAAGCCCCCGTCGATATCACCCGACCCTAGATATATCTCGGAAACCGGCTGAAGGCTGAAGGGAACTTCATTCTTTTTTTCATTGGCAGCCAATCCCCTGAATTTGTCCATTTTTTTTGCCAGCGCTGCGGGGTCAGCATTATTTTCAAGCTGTACATATGAGATGAACTCAGTGTACCTCCATCCGAACTGATTGTTTGTTTCATTTCCAAACGCACCAAGCGACCTCTGAAACTGGCGAAACATCTTTTCAGATAGCTTTGCTTCGGCAATAAATAAAGGATTGAGCGTCGAATTTGAAGGGAAGTTTTTATATACTCCTGAGATTGAAAGCGGGATAAACTCATTTGTGAATTTTATAATCAGCACCTTCCCTGTGGCATTTTCAGTTCCAAAATATTTCACCGCCATTTCAGCCGAAACAGCGACCTCGCTGATTGTTGTGGCAGGCGATCCGTTGAGGAACTTTATCCCCAGCATCCTGAATATCGAAGGATCGGCAAAATAAAAATTACTTACCCTCACAATCCCCTGGTCATCGGTTTTCATCTGAAGCGAATTTGCCTGGTAATACCTGAAATAATCCAGTACCTCGGGAAAATCATTTGCCATGCTTTCAGCAAGAGGAAACTGCGTGTTCGCCGACGTTCCGTATATTACCCTGTACACATTCCTGTAATCCGGGATGAATCTGTCAAACGATTTTTCATGAACAATTAGCGCCATCAACGCCAGAATGCAGCCAATTCCTATGCCCAGCCCGAGAATACTTATAACTGATGTGACCCTGTTCCTTTTAATGTTCCTTATAGCTGATTTAATGTCGGGAATTATCATAATTTCTTTTTTTTTAATCTCCGCCATAATGATGCCAGAAATACAAGAATTTATATGTCAGCGACATACTCAAACTGAATATAAACATCTGTGAATTATTTTTACATTTTTATGTAAAATTATTTTACGTTTAATTGGCATGGATATTTTTTTGAAATATCTTGATCATCAAATTGAATAACACTATTATGGCTTCACGCAGCGGCAGCATTCTTATTGTTGATGATAACCGGAATATACTGAGTGCATTGGAAATCCTTCTCAGGCCTGTATTCGGAGAGGTTACATCATTGACCTCGCCTGAACATATACAGTCGGAACTCAGGAAGGCAGATTACAACATTGTTATGCTGGATATGAATTTCAGGGCAGGGGTAAATACAGGCAATGAGGGGATATTCTGGCTGGAAAAGATAAGGGAAATAAATCCCGACATATCAGTCGTAATGATAACTGCATATGGTGACATTGAGACTGCCGTAAAGGCCCTCAAAGCCGGGGCCACCGATTTTGTTCTGAAGCCATGGGATAATGAAAAGCTTATTGCTACCCTGAAACTTGCCCTGGAACTGAACCTTTCAAAGAAGGAGGTGAAACATCTCAGGGAACGTGAGTACGGGCTTAAGAAAGAACTTATCCGCGACCAGAAATACATAATTGGCTCGTCGCCTCAGCTCAATGCGGTACTGAATCTTGTAAGAAAAGTTGCAAAGACCGATGCCAATGTTTTGATAACAGGTGAAAATGGAACCGGGAAAGAGCTCATTGCAAGGGAGATACACCGTCTGTCGTCGCGGTCGGCCGAAGCGCTTGTAAGCGTGGATGTAGGATCTTTGAGCGAGACCTTGTTCGAGAGCGAGCTGTTCGGTCATGTAAAGGGGGCTTTCACCGACGCCCATGAAAATCGTCAGGGCAAATTTGAAACTGCCGACAAAGGAACGCTTTTCCTCGATGAGATAGGCAACCTGTCGTTGCATCTGCAGTCAAAGATATTATCGGCTATCGAGAACCGTCAGATAACTCGTATCGGTTCAAACCAGGTCATTCCTGTCGATATCAGACTTATCTGTGCCACTAACAGGAATCCCGACACCATGGTCCGCGACGGATTATTCAGGGAAGACCTTCTATACCGTATTAATACAATACAGGTTGAGCTTCCTCCTCTGCGCGAACGGGGGAATGATATTATTATCCTTGCCGAATATTTTCTGAAGAAATATACATATAAATACAAGAAACCCGATCTCAGGCTCAACAGGCAGGCTGCCGACAAAATGATGAACTATTCATGGCCCGGAAATGTCAGGGAACTTGAACATACAATAGAAAAGGCAGTCATCCTGAGCGATTCATCAATTCTGAAACCCGAGGATCTGTATCTCAAGCCTTCATCGACCTTCACCGGCGCAGGTTCCTTTACTACCCTCGACGAGATGGAACGGCACATGATACAGCAGGCCCTTGACAGCAACAATGGAAATTTTACTGCTGCAGCCGACCAGCTCGGCATTACAAGACAAACACTTTACAACAGAATGAAAAAACAACGGAATGATAAGTAAGAATCTGTATATTAATCTGGTTATCAGGGTTATATTTATTATCGTGCTATCTTTATTTACGGGCTGGGCAGTTGCCTCCGGCAAATCGCTGCGACTGATAATCCTGTGTATTCTTGTACTGACAATATCGGCAGTGAACATAATAACTTACCTTAACTCAGTAAACCGGAAGATCAGATACTTTTTCGACTCGGTAAGGAACGACGATTCAAACCTGAGCTTCCCGGTTGTGGAAAGGAACCTTACTGTAAGGGAAATTTACAGGAGCATGAACAATGTCAACCGGCAGATACAGGATCTTAAGATAGAGAACAGGAACCAGGAACAATACTTCAAAACCCTGATCGGGCATCTTGCAATAGGGATTATAACCTTCGACAGAAAGGGATTCGTTGTTCATTCAAATGCCTCCGCAAGGAATCTTATCGGAGCTGAGGTACTGACTCATCTGAGTCAGATAGAAAGGATCGACAGGATATTGTACCAGGCAATTTCGAACCTTAAACCATCCGAACGGAGACTGGTACCGTTAAGGACTGAAAGAGGAGAGATCCAGCTGTCACTTAAAGCAGCAGGATTCAGTTCTAGAGATGATGAGCTTATGATAGTGTCGGTTCAGGATATTAAGAATGAGCTTGATGAGAAGGAACTGGAATCGTGGATGAAACTGATCAGGATACTTATGCATGAGATTATGAATTCCATTACGCCTATTACATCGCTATCCGAGAGTCTCACAGGCATTTACACCCTGGAAGGGGAACCTGTTACCCCCGACCGGATAACTACTGATACTATTTCCACAACCATTAAGGGTCTGAATGTAATAAAGGATCAGGGGAAGGGACTTCTGGCATTTGTTGAATCGTACCGGCAGCTTACAAGGATCCCTGAGCCACAGAAACACAGCTTTCTGGTATCGCAGCTCTTTGAAAGGCTCGGAGTGCTTTTCAATTCAATGATGAAAAGCGACAGCATATCACTTGAGTTTTCAATTGCTGATCCCTGCCTCGAGATAAGCGCCGACCAGAATCTTATTTCCCAGGTGCTTATCAATCTGCTTAAAAACGCCTTTGAAGCGAATGACGGTGCCGTGAACGGGAAAATAATCATCTCAGCTTCATTAAACCAGGATGCCAGGCCGGAGATATGTGTCACCGACAATGGTCCCGGGATACCACCTGAGAATATTGATAAAATTTTCGTTCCGTTTTTCACTACACGCGAGAACGGATCAGGTATCGGCCTCAGCGTTTCGAGGCAGATAATGAGGATGCACGGTGGAAGCCTGAAGGTGAGGTCAGTACCGGGAAAAGAGACTACATTCTGTCTTTGCTTTTAATCGTAACGGATAGCTTTAACCGGGGTTATCCGGCTTACAAGCTGCGAAGGCACAATAAGCATGAGTATTATAGCCAGTATTGTTCCTGAATTAAGCAAAAGGATATGTGTCAGGTCGAGATTTACCGGGACAGTCTTTATATAATAAGAAGTGGGATCGAGTGTGATAATGCCGGTTTTCTGCTGAAGAAGCGCAAGTCCAAGTCCGACCACATTACCCCAGATTAATCCTTTTCCAATAAGATAAACTGCCTGGTACAGAAAAATCCTGCGTATGGTTTTATTTTCGGTTCCCAGGGCTTTGAGTATCCCGATCATATTTGTTTTTTCAAGGATGAGGATAAGAAGTCCGGAGATCATATTGAATCCTGCAACGAGAAGCATAAGGGTGATAATAATCAGAACGTTCATATCCTGGAAGTTAAGCCAGTCGAATATCTGGGGGTATCTCATCCTGATGCTTGTTACCTTAAACTGTGTTTCATTTTCAACAAGCTTGTATCCGACTGCGTCCCTTACAGCCTGAAACATATCATCGAGTCTGTCGAAGTCGTTTATGAAGATCTCAAATCCGCTTACCTGATCATCGTCCCATCCGTTGAGACGTCTTATGTGACTTATGTCACAGAACACATACATCTTATCGAACTCCTCAAGGCTGGTTTCATAAATACCGCTTATTGTAAATTTCCGGCTTCTCGGAGGATCCTGTACAAAATACATTGCAAACGAATCACCGGTCTTAAGCCCAAGCATTTCAGAAATCTTTTTCGAAATAATCACCTGATTGGTACGCCCTGTATCGGTCACTGTAAATACAACGCCCTCCACCATATTGCTTCTAAAGAAGTCCCAGTCAAAATCACTTCCAACACCTTTCAATACTACCCCCTGTATGGCATTAGCGGTCTTTATAATTCCTGCCTTGGTGGCAAAGACCTGGATATGTTTTATACCTTCTATCTTATTAAGTTCAGGGACGAATTCCTGGTTGCTGCTTATCGGGATAGTTTCAAGCGAATAGTTTGAATCGAAATTCAGTATCTGTATGTTCGATCCGAATCCTACTATTTTGTCCCTTATCTGTTGCTTGAATCCGGTAAGGACAGACACCGCGATTATCATAACGGCAAGCCCCATTGCAATTGCCACTATTGCGATAATATTTATGGGCCTGGAGAAGGATGTGCCTTCCCGTCTGCCTTTTATAAGCCTGCCGGCAATGAAATAGGGTAGGTTCATTTAAATAAGTGTGGAGCCAAATTTACAAATTCTCCGGCAATCAGCATCACTGCTAATTTCTTACGAGATTAAAATTGAATTTTTCTGTTGTTGAGTTTTTTTATTTACCCCCTTTCTAATTTCCCCCAGGGGGGAAAGGATGGTTCAGTACCTGTAGAAACATGTACGTCGGAGAAAAGTCTGAATCAGCAACCTCCTTCCCCCGTGGGGGAAGGCCGGGAAGGGGGTAGCTTTCTGCTATTTATTTCTCTTTTTTACCGACTTCTTATAATCTGATCTTACAATAATAAATCATAGATTTACATTTATAATTTAACTATATGAAAAGAATGATCTCATTTGCAGGTATTGTTTTATTTACCCTTCTTACAATTTCATGCCGGACTGTAGAACAGGATAATTCTGTTATACCCGGTGCCTGGCAGATTGAAACCTACCTTCCTCTTCTGAAGGGTAAGGCCGTTGCAATAGTAGCCAATCAGACCTCGACTGTCGGAAAAACACATCTTGTTGATACCCTTTTAAAATCAGGCGTTAAAATAAGTGCAATATTCGCACCTGAACACGGATTCCGTGATCTTGCCGATGCCGGCGATCTTATTTCCGACGGAAAAGACCCTGTTACGGGATTAAGGATTCTCAGCCTCTATGGATCACATCAGAAGCCGACCTCTGAAGATCTTAACGGAATCGATATTGTTGTCTTTGATATACAGGATGTTGGAGTAAGATTCTATACATACATTTCAACCCTTCATTATGTGCTTGAAGCATGTGCCGAAAACGGAGTAAAATGTATTGTTCTCGACAGGCCGAATCCCAATGGTTTCTATTTCGACGGTAATATTGCCGATACAAGCTACAGGTCGTTTGTGGGTATGGATCCTGTACCTGTCGTACACGGGATGACTCCCGGTGAATATGCACTGATGCTTAACGGGGAGGGGTGGCTTAAAAATAAGGATGTTTGCGACCTTGAGGTCATTAAGTGCCTGAACTATGACCATAGTACCCTTTATGAACTTCCTGTCAGGCCGTCACCGAACCTTCCTAACCAGAATTCGGTTTACCTGTATCCTTCGACTTGCTGGTTCGAGGGAACAAACATTTCTCTTGGAAGGGGGACGCCATATCCGTTCCAGGTTTTCGGATCGCCGCGGCTGCCCGACAGGGGATTCAGCTTTACTCCCGAAAGCGTTCCGGGGGCAAAGAATCCTCCTTTGCTGGGACAGCTTTGCTTTGGTACCGACCTGAGTAATGCATTGGTGGATAATATTGTGCCTTCGCCCGCGATAAACCTCGAATGGCTGCTGAGCGCCTACAGGGATTATCCCGATAAGGAAGCATTTTTTATTCCCTACTTTGATGTTCTTGCTTCAGGGCCGGTTTTGCGGGAACAGATTCAGAAAGGGATGACAGCGGATGAGATAAAGGCCTCATGGAAAGAAGGGCTTGATAAATTCGGAGCTGTACGTGCAAAGTACCTGCTTTACAATTAAAAATTTTAACCGCAAAGGTTAGCCCATATTTTAGATCCTGAAAATTTTAAATCGGAAATCTTATTATTTCACAGAGATTCACTGAGAAGCACAGAGATCCACAGAGAAAATCCATTAACTCTGTGCTTCTCTGTGCCTTCTCTGTGTCCCCTGTGTAAGTTCTTAAAAGGTAAAATTCGTAAGGTTATTACGATTTGTTTTACTTTTCGTTGAGTATCTTTTCGATTTCTTCTCTTGAAACGGAAGGGATCTCATGTTTACGGATTTTGCTTATTACGAGTCTGCCCGTTTCCCGTGCCGATTCCCTGTCGCGGAAAGGAGTCTCACCTTCAACTGCAGGGATATATGGCTGATGGATATAGATTTTGTCATTCTTCAGTATGTCATAACCCCATCCTCCGTTGGAAGGGAAAACCTGAAGCTCAAAAGAATGCCCTCTTTTAATGAAGGTTATTGCAATCGCAACTATCATTAAAAAGAGGGCAGATGCTATGAAAATCCTTGTTTTAGTCTTCCTCATTATACTCGGCATCCGGATCAAAAGCCCAGAGGTCGTCAAAATAGTAACCTGAACTTTTACCCGTGGTGACATATCCGCGGGTTCCAATTGCAAAGCCGACACCATCTGCTCTGGAAGTTCCTTCAAAGCTTGTTTTTTCTGTCCACAGGTCAGTTGTCGGATTGTATTCCCAGACATCAGTTCCTGTAGTCTGTCCGCCTGTCGCCAGATAACCTTTTCCGTTAACAGTAAATCCTACTTTGCCGATGCCTTTGATTGTAGTATAATCATCATCATAAGTCTCGTCGGAGAGGTTTGAGATTCCCCTTTTCTTTGTCCAGGTGTCCGATGAAGGATCATATTCCCACAGGTCTGCCACGAATTCCCCGTTGTCAATACCTACTGTAACATAACCTTTATTGCCAATGACAAAGCAGGCTGCATCCCTTCTTTTGCTTCCTCCTATACTCGATTTTTTTGTCCAGATATCGCCGGCCGGGTCATATTCCCAGAAATCCTTAAAATAGTAAACACTGTCGCCTGTCCCTACATATCCTTTGTTATTAATCGCCATTGCAACAGCCATACGCCGTGCCGAACCTGCGAAATCGGCTTTTCTTGCCCATGTATTTGAAGCAGGATTGTATTCATAAAAATCCTTCAGCCTGTTCTTTCCGTCCCATCCGGTGCCGACATACCCTTTTGCATCGGTTCCGAACCCAACAGCCATTCCTCTTGCAGAGCCGGGAAAATCAGCCTTTTGTGTCCAGGAGTTCCTGGTGGGATCATATTCCCAGAAATCGGTATGCCACTCATCCCCGTCATACCCCGTTCCGATGTAACCTTTGGCCCCGATTGAAAAGCCAACAGCATCGGCACGTGGCAACCCGTCAAAGTCAGATAATTCAACCCAGTTGCCGACAAGTTCCTCATCATCATTACCCTTGCAGGAAAGGAACAAAGGTACAGACAGGATTAAAACCATAACTTTGATCCAGTTCTTAACCACCTTGTATGTCATGTTTTGCATATTTTGTTAATAAATCACACAAAACTATCTGAAGGAGAGTTCAATTAAAAGCTTTGTAGATATATGCCAAAAGAATGTAGACTAAAACGGGAAAATAATCGATATAACTTAAATCTTTCTCACGACATGCGGTCATATAAAGACTTTCTGTTCGGTAATTCGTTTAGTCTTTTAAAAATGCCATTTTGTCTACTCTTTTGTGTTTTTTGTATATTATACTTTGTTTACCGCCTGTTTTAGTATTCATTTGCATAAACTGAAAAGGTGATGACGGGTATCAGTGCGGGTACTGAAAAAAAGCTGTTTTTTTTGCTGACAAAGATATATAAATACATTCCTGTTGCTGCTCTAGCGGGGATAATGCTTATTACATCCTGTACAAAACAGTCGGAATTCGAAATTGGGAAAGATTTTATTGAATCCGAAACCCGGCTTCAGGTTGTCGATACCTTCAGGGTCGATCTTTCCACTGTAATTCAGGATTCGCTCAGGACTTCAGCAACAAATATTGCCCTGGTTGGCAATCTTAAAGATGACATCTTCGGGAGTATAAAATGTGAAACATATTTTGACCTCGGCTACAGCGTTTTTGGAGCAATTGAAGACAAAGCTTATTTTGATTCGGCTGCATTTATCCTTCCCTATTCAGGCTATAACATAGGGGATACCCTTTCACCAATGACACTCAGTATCCATGCACTTACAGAAAAGATTACAACAGGGAGCGACGGATATCTGTATAATATTAATTCATTTGACTTTCAGCCTGAACCAATATGTACGGTTACATTCTACCCACAGCCTCACAGTGAAACAGATACTTCACTTAATTTCAGGGTAGATGCGCTTGGGGAGGACCTCTTTAACAAGATCAGGGACAATGACGAGAATGTAAGCTCATCCGAATGGTTCATGGACTATATCAAGGGATTTATTGTGACTCCGGGAAATGCTTCGAACAAAGCAGTATTAGGTCTGGAGGCAGGTGAAAATAAAATTACACTGAAGATCTATTACCATCTCCGTTATGAGGATCCGGAAAAAAAGGTGATTTCAATTTCGATGGGGGGGACAAATCATCAGTTCAATCATATCGACTACGATATGAGCAATACATATCTTAATAGCATTAAGAACAGCGGCAATAAAAAGATGGCATTTGAAACAGCCAACAAGAGCTATATGCAGGGTTTAACAGGCCTGATTACAAAAGTACAGTTCCCTTCACTTCAGGATATTTTTCTTGAAAGCAACTGGAAAATTTTAAAAGCAGAACTGATTATTGAACCTTCAGCCGGCAGCTACGAAAATTATCCACTGCCTGAAAAGCTTTATATCTATCAGACAGACCTGGTTAGCCGTTCATCGTCAATCCTCAAGGATGAAAGAGGAAATTCCATTTCACAGCTCGTCGATGACGACAACAATCCTTTGACAGCTTTCTTTGAATACGACAAAATCCTTGGAGAAAACACACGTTACTCCTATGATATTACTGCCTATATAAATAAAGAACTCGCAGGAAAGTATTTTGAATACAAACGCGGTCTGCATCTCGGATTATCGCAGGATGATTACAGGACAACTCTTGACAGGATCCTTTTTGAAGGCAAAAAACCACCCGTAAAACTTAGATTATATTATTTATCTTACTGATCTGCTTATGCGCACCGCGCGAAAAATATATATTATTGTATTAGTAATCCTCAGCTTTCAGGCTGCAACTGTTTCAGCACAGAGCACTTCATCTCCGTATTCAGTTTTCGGCCTTGGATTTCTTGAAGGCAACAGCGCCGGTCCTTTCAGGGCAATGGGTGGTACAGGCATCGGATTCCTTTCTGAAAAATCCGTCAATTATATGAATCCCGCATCTTACAGCGGAATCGACAGCCTTATTTCAGTATTTGAAGTGGGTCTATTCGGGAAGTATACAACATTTTCAACATCCCGCGAATCACAGTCATTGTTCAACTCAAACCTGAAGTATATCCTAATGGGGTTCAGGGTTACGCCGTGGCTTGCAACCAGCTTCGGTTTTTCACCATACAGCTCCATCGGGTATAATATAAATACATTAAGCACTATTGAAGGTACAAATAGCCAGTATGTAAAAACCTTTACCGGTGAGGGTGGCGTAAATCAGGTATATCTTGGCGGTTCGATAACACCTGTAAAGAATCTATCATTGGGTTTCAATGCTGCTTATCTCTTTGGAAATGTTACACACGCCGAGTCTTCTGCTTTTTACTCCTATTACCTCGAAGATATAACATATATTTCAAATTTTGACTTCAATTATGGTCTGAATTACAGTGTGATAGCGGACAAGATGAGGTTTAGCCTGGGATTAATCTACGGGAGTTCGAAAAGGCTAAAAACTCAAAATGTAACCACAATTCAAACAGTAAATTCAACTGAAACTCTTAAAAAGAGAAGTTATAAATACGACCTTCCGCAGAATCTGGGTGCAGGTATAGCATTTACAAAGGGCTTCTTCAGCGCGGGATTTGATTTTGAAAGGAGCAACTGGGAAGATGTTCAGTTTAAAAATGCTTTTATACATACAAGGAACAGCAACAGGTATTCCCTCGGAATTGAATTTCCATCACAGGGATCCAAAAAGGGAACAACAGGTATGATTTTTTACAGGCTCGGCGGCGAGTTCAGAGAATCCTATATCACAATTGACAATACTCCGATAAATTACAGGGCGTTGACAATGGGAGTGGGTATTCCTCTGAACAACTGGATAAGCGTCGTTAATGTTTCCCTTGAATTAGGACAAAACGGGACAACAAGGAACGGATTGTTCCGCGAGAACTTTGTAAACCTCCACCTTGACCTCTCTTTCAAGGATTTCTGGTTCGCCCAAAAACGCTACAATTAGTAATCAGACAAGGTACCTGTTCACCATCTCAAAGAATGATGACCTGAATGATTCCCCTATGGGGATCCTCTGCGTACCTATCACTATCCTGCTGTTTTCGATCATATCGATCCTGGAAGCGGAAACAATATATGATTTGTGAACACGGAAAAATGATGAAGGCGGCAGCTTCTCCATTATGTTCTTCATAGTTGTCTTCGTAAGTATAAGCTTGCCTTCGGTATATATTTTCACATAATCCTTCAGACCTTCAATATAAAGTATCTCATTGAGATCAACCCTTATTGTAGTATATTCAACCTTCACCATCAGGAAGTCGTTAATCTGTACAGTTGATTCCTCCGGAAGCGGCTGAATATGGTTTTTCAACCTCAGAAGCTGATACGCCTTGCTGACTGCCTTTGAGAATCTCTCAAAACCAACAGGTTTGATAAGATAATCAACGGCATCAACATCAAATCCTTCTATTGCCAGTTCCCTGTGCGCTGTTGTGAAGATCACCATCGGAGGGTTATACAGGGTTTTCAGGAATTCATTTCCCTTAATCTGGGGCAGGACAATGTCGATGAAAATCAGATCGACCTGGCTGTTGTTAAGGGTATGAAGAGCCTCATACGGATTGGTGAATGTACCGATCATATTGGTAAGCTGACTGCGCGAACAATACTCCCTTAATGTTTTGAGAGAGGAAAGCTCGTCGTCAACTGCTATACAATTAATTGCATTTGTCCTCATCCCTTTATTTTTCAGATCCTTCCCGGATATGCCTTCAGGGCTTCTGCAAGAGTCTCCATCGCATTCCTGAGGTCATCAGTCTTAAGAACGTAGGCAATCCTTACTTCATGTCTGCCAAGCCCTGGTGTTGAATAAAAACCTGATGCAGGAGCAACCATTACTGTCTGCCCCTTATAACTGAACTCTTCAAGCAGCCAGCGGGCAAATTTCTCTGAATCATCAACCGGCAGCGTTGCCACAGTATAGAATGCCCCCCTTGGTTTTGGGCAATAAACCCCCGGCATCTTGTTAAGGGCCTCAACCATGAAATCGCGCCGTGCAGTGTATTCACGATTGACATTCATAAAATAATCGGGCGGTGTGTCAATAGAAGCCTCCGCAGCAATCTGGCCAAGCCCGGGAGGAGAAAGCCTTGCCTGGGCAAACTTAAGGGCAGTCGAAATAACTTCTTTGTTGCGGGTGACAAGTGCTCCTATCCTTATTCCGCATTCGCTGTAACGCTTCGAGACTGAATCGACAAGAATTGTATTCTGTTCGATCCCTTCAAGCTGCATCGCCGACATATGCTTTTCACCATCATATACGAATTCCCTGTAGGCTTCATCGGCAAAAAGGAAGAGATCATGTTTTTTCACTATCTCCCTTATCCTTAACAGTTCCTGATGTGAATAGAGATAACCTGTGGGGTTATTCGGATTACATATAATAATACCCTTAGTCTTTTTTGTGATTTTCCTTTCAATTTCCTCAACAGGGGGAAGGGCAAAATCATTTTCGATTGATGAAGTTACAGGTACTATATTCACGCCTGCCGTCACTGAGAATCCGTTGTAATTGGCATATAAAGGCTCAGGCGTGATTACCTCTTCACCAGGATTTACACAGGCCATAAGTGAAAACAGGATAGCCTCCGATCCGCCTGTGGTAACCAGAATATCATTGTAATCAACATTTATCCCCAGACCACGGTAAAATCCTGCCAGTTTGCGTCTGTATGATTCATTCCCGGCCGAATGGCTGTATTCAAGAACATCAATTTTTAAATTTCTCACTGCATCGATGGCAACGGCAGGAGTCGGAATATCAGGCTGGCCTATATTGAGATGGTAAACCTTTATTCCTTTCCTTTTTGCTTCTTCGGAATATACAACAAGCTTTCTGATCGGGGAGGCCGGCATTGCCCGGCCTTTATCTGATATTGTCGGCATCTTTAACTTATATTGTCTTTTGAATACGCTGAGCAAAATTAGGAAAATTCCTGATGGCAAAATGTTTATTTCGTTGAATCCGACATATTTTTATAATTTTGCACCTCAACGAAAAAACCATAATATCACGAATATCATGGAGATTCCCTCGAAATACGAACCTGGCAAAGCTGAAGACAAATGGTACAGCTACTGGATGAAGAACGGCTTTTTTAAAAGCACCCCTGACGGCAGGGAACCATATACAATTGTTATCCCGCCGCCTAATGTGACAGGTGTGCTGCATATGGGCCACATGCTCAATAATACCATCCAGGATGTGCTTATCCGCAGGGCACGAATGCTTGGGAAAAATGCATGCTGGGTGCCGGGGACCGATCATGCCTCAATAGCAACGGAAGCAAAGGTCGTTGCCAAACTTAAATCGGAGGGGATTGAGAAACGTGATCTTACAAGGGAAAAGTTTCTTGATTATGCCTGGGAATGGACACACAAGCACGGAGGCATTATCCTTGAACAGCTCAAAAAACTGGGAGCATCATGCGACTGGGACCGTACTCTTTTCACAATGGATGAAAAGAGATCTGATTCAGTTATTAAGGTCTTTGTTGATCTTTACAACAAAGGGCTCATTTACAGAGGTGTAAGAATGGTTAACTGGGATCCGCAGGCAATGACTGCAGTTTCGGATGAGGAAGTAATTTACACCGAGGAGAAATCGAAGCTTTATTACGTAAAATATAAAATAGCAGGCACCGATGATTTTGTGACTGTTGCAACAACACGTCCCGAGACGATACTTGGCGACACCGCAGTCTGTGCAAATCCTGCCGATCAGAGGTACCTCCATCTGAAGGGTAAGAAGGTGATTGTCCCGATGGTAAACAGGGAAGTGCCTTTTATCTATGATGATTATGTCGATATGGAGTTTGGAACAGGATGTCTTAAGATAACGCCTGCCCACGACATCAACGACTATGAGATCGGGATGCGCCATAAACTGCCTTCGATAGATGTATTCAACGATAACGGAACGATAAGTGAGGCTGCCGGACTTTTCGTTGCAACCGACAGGTTCGAAGCCAGGGAGCTTGCTGAAAAAGAGCTTAAGAAATCAGGAGCCCTCTCAAAGGTTGTGGCATACAACAACAAGCTTGGCCGTTCGGAACGTACAAATGCTGTTATCGAGCCAAGATTGTCGGTACAGTGGTTCCTCAAAATGAAAGACATCTCGAAACCTGCACTCGATGCTGTTATGAATGGGGATGTTCATCTTCACCCTGCGAAATTCCGGAATCTTTACCGTCACTGGATGGAGAATGTACATGACTGGTGCATCAGCCGCCAGTTATGGTGGGGCCACAGGATCCCCGCCTGGTATTTCGATAATGGTGAGTTTGTTGTTGCCGAAAATGAAGAGATGGCCCTGGCACTTGCAAGGGAAAAAAGCGGAAATAAAGAACTGACTGTATCAGACCTTCGCCAGGATGAGGATGTACTCGATACGTGGTTTTCCTCATGGCTCTGGCCCATAACATCATTCGACGGGATAAACGATCGCGGTAACCGCGACCTTAAATATTACTATCCGACCAACGACCTCATTACGGCCCCTGAGATACTGTTCTTCTGGGTTGCAAGAATGATCATAGCCGGATACGAGTATATGGGTGAAAAGCCCTTCAGTAATGTTTATCTTACAGGACTTGTTCGCGACCAGCAAAGGAGAAAAATGTCAAAATCGCTTGGCAACTCTCCTGAGCCTCTCGATCTGATAAAAAAATATGGCGCTGACGGTGTAAGGGTCGGTATGATGCTTTGTTCTCCCGCCGGCAATGATCTTCTTTATGATGACTCACTTCCCGAGCAGGGGAGGAATTTCGCAAACAAGATATGGAACGCCTTCAGGCTGGTAAAAGGGTGGAAGGTTGATGATACAGTCACTCAGCCTGAATCGTCGGCATATGCTGTGAAATGGATGAATGAGGTTCTCAAAAAATCGCTTGCCGAAATTGACTCCGATTTTAAAAAGTTCAGGATATCAGCTGCTCTTATGGCTGCCTACAAGCTTTTCTGGGATGAATTCTCGGGATGGTACCTCGAGAGCATCAAACCTGAATATAAAAAGCCTGTCGACAGACTGACCCATGATTCTACAATAGCGATTTTCGACAGCCTTCTCAGGATAATGCATCCTTTTATGCCATTCATAACAGAGGAGATATGGCAGATGATTGAGGAAAGAAAAGATGGAGAAAGCCTCATGATCTCACCGCTGCCAAAGGCTAAAAAGCATGACCGCGATCTTATTGCAGGCTTTGAAAAGGCAAAAGAGATAATCAGCAATGTTCGTGCAATAAGAAAGGATAAACAGCTTCCTCTGAAGGATTCCATTGAGATGGCGATCAAAGCTGAAAATAATGGTTTCGACATGGAATTCCTTCCTGTTATTAAAAAGCTTTGCAATATCTCTGATGTGAAATTTGTAACAGTTAAGCTCGAAAACTCGGCAGCATTTATGGTGGGAACAACAGAGTTTTATATTCCCCTCGGAGATAAAATAGATGTTGAGGCAGAAAGGACCAGGATCGAAGCTGATCTTGCATATTACCGAGGATTCATGGACAGCGTTATGAAGAAACTCACTAACGAGAGGTTTGTAAAAAATGCTCCGCAGAATGTAATTGAGCTTGAACAGAAGAAAAAAAGTGATACTGAGTTGAAGATCAGTGCTCTTGAGGAAGCTTTGAAAGGACTGGGACTTGTTTCAGGGAGTTAATTTCCTGAGATAGTAGTCCTGGTTCGAATTTTTTATTTCCCAGCCGTCATTCATCATTATCTGCCATCCTTCACCTGTAACGTGGTTCTTTTCGATCTTAATGCCTTTTGCAGTTATGCGCAGGTATTTATAGTTGTTCGAAATAAGGCAACCAATATTATCGACAGTAAGCTTTCCCCAGTTATCTGACACTCTTATTGTGTGGTACAGAGTACCCAGTGTATCGAGGTACTGAAGATCTTCAGGCTCAAAATCGAATGAAGGGCTTTCGAGCTCAAGAAAAACCACAGGTTTCTGAGTAAAGACGCTGACCTGATTGTCAAGCCTTTCTTTTATATCAAGCAGCCTTTTATCTTCTTCTTTGTTTATTTCTTCAATATCATAGTTAAGGGCAATACTGCCGGCCACATCCCTGCATACAGGGGGCAGTTCAATATTGTAAAGGTTTTTTACCACTGCGGCAAGGTCGGTGGTATCCGATTTAAGGGTTGTGAAATCAAAACCCTTTTTGTGAAGTATTGTTGCATACAGTGCACCATGTATTGAGCCGTACGACCTGGCATATGATTGCATTGCATAAATACGGTCGAGGTATTCGAAAAGCCTTTTATTATAATCTGTTTCTGATTCGGATGCAAAAAGTGTATAGGTAAATGTTGCCAGTCCCTCGTAATTTTCAAAACGGTTTTGCATATCCGCATATTTTGGAAAAAGTTCCCTTGCCGATCCTCTGAAAATAAGTGCATCACGGAGCGCAACTGATTGTTCTTCACCATCAGCCTCAATGGCTTTCCTGAGAGCTTTCCATTCGAGTTTGATCCATGTACGCGCCTCCCTTTCATCCATGCTGACGACATTGAAATATTCAGGCCTGATTCCGATCATCTGCTGATGACGGTGGTACAATGAGTGGATTGCCCTTGTAATTATTCTGTATTCATCTTCTTCAGGGGGCAGGGGGGCAATTCCGAAAAGAGTACCGCCAAAAGTGGCAGCGCTAGTGGTAATGAGATTCTCCTTTGGAAAGATACCTGTATAAATGCCATCCTTTGGTTTTAGCAGGCTGCTGTTGTCGATCTGGTTGGAGCTTATCTTTCGTGAGGTACGGTCGACAAACATAATGGGTCCGTAAAGGTTTACGCCCCAGAGTCTTCCGCTGTCACTGTTACAGATCGCCTCTATTTTTCTGAAACTTACAGTCGCTTTTTCTGTTGTAAAATAGCTTTCAGTAACCTTTTCCTTACAGCCTGTCAGAATAAGCAATAAGGCAAAAAAAGTCAGCTTTCTCATTCATTTCGGTTGTTGCGTAAAAATAAGCAAATTTTCAACATATCAGGTCAGAAGGCTTTAAGGCTCATATCAAGGCTTTTAATATGGTGGGTAAGCGCTCCGCACGAGATGTAATCGATGCCGCACTCTGCATAATCCCTGATATTCTCGAGGGTTATGTTTCCTGATGATTCTGTCTCAAAACGCCGGTCGATTAGCTTTACAGCTTCCCTTGTATCGCTTATGCTGAAATTGTCGAGCATTATCCTGTCGACATTACCCGCGGCGATTATTCTTCTGACATCATCAAGGTTTCTTGCTTCGATTTCAACTTTGAGGTTTCTTCCTGTCCTTTCAAGATATTCCCTGGTTTTTATTATTGCATTTTCGATACCCCCGGCATAGTCGATATGATTATCCTTCAGCATAATCATGTCGTACAAACCCATCCGGTGGTTCATCCCGCCTCCCTGCCTGACCGCCTCCTTTTCGAGGAACCTCATTCCGGGTGTTGTTTTCCGGGTATCAAGGACCTTAGCCCTGAACTCTTTTATCCTTTCGGCATACTGCCTTGTGCTTGTTGCAATACCGCTCATCCTCTGCATGATATTGAGAACAAGCCTTTCCGATTTAAGTATCGATTGTTTTTTCCCCCTGATATGAAATGCTATGTCACCGGGAGAAATTTCGGTTCCGTCATCAATGAATTGTTCGAAGACAAGACTTTCGTCTATTATTCTGAATACCTCTCCTGCGACCCTGCACCCGGAAAGGATGCCTTTCTCCTTTATTATCAGCCTTGCCCTTCCTTCCGACTCCGCGGGGATGCAGGCAAGAGATGAATGATCACCGTCGCCGGCATCCTCCGCGACGGCTCTTGCGATGAATTCTTCAAGTATTTTATTTTGTGATGTCGGGCTCAATGCGGATCAGATGGATGAGTAATTCCTGGTTTACCTTTTTGAGAAGGAAATATACCCTTAAACTGCCTTTCTCCGTCTGGAGATCACCTATTGCATACTGGGCATCATTTCTTGCACCCTGATGACGAATTACAAAATCCTTTACCTGGTATTCGTTGAAAAAATCCTTCAGTATGGTTTCAGCAACAGTCTTTTTATAAAAATCCTGTTTATCAATAAGGAGAAGATCAACAGTGGAATTCATGTATTTCGAAAGCTCCGCCGCGTTACCTGTTTTCAGTGCAAGCGAAATCCCGGCAGGTATCCTTGTCTGGTCCTGGAGAACTGTCGTTGAAGTTCCGGCTGTCAGCAAGATCGCTACCGATAAAATAATCAATCTCATCTGATATAATTTATTTTCTGCCATCAGGTATAACCCGGTACAAATTTAAACTAATTATCAAGAAAACCTCAGTCCGGCTTTCAAACGTTTCATTATTGACCATGCAAGGTATTAATTATTATTTTTGTAAAGAGAGCCGGTCAGTTTTTTATATACAAAAGTCGGGCCAATCGATATGAAGATTGCATTATTGCAGGTAGGAAAAACAACGGAAAAATATCTGAACGAAGGAATTTCAGTATATCTTGAAAGGATAAAAAAATATGTTCCATTTGAGATCCTGACGGTTCCGGATATGAGAAATACCCGCAATATGCCGGCTTCTGAGCAAAAATCGAAGGAAGGCGAAAGCCTGCTCAGGATTTTAAAAGAAGATGACTATATTGTATTGCTTGATGAGAGAGGTAAGGAGTTATCAACAACTGATTTTTCATCGTGGCTGGAAAAGACAATGATGCTCCGGAAGAAACGTATTGTGTTCATTATCGGAGGCCCCTGGGGGGTATCAGAGGGTATATTGCAAAGGGCCGACTTAAAATTTTCTTTATCGCGGCTTACTTTTTCACATCAAATTGTACGATTATTGTTCCTCGAACAACTTTACAGGGCGTTCACAGTTTTAAAAGGTGAACCTTACCATCATGTTTAGAATATTATTCTGACGATATGAGATCCCGTACGATAAAGACAACTCCTTTCATGCTCACAATAGTTTTCGCAATTCTGGCAATTGCGGCTGAGCTTGTCTATTCGGGAAACTTTGAATACAGGTTCAGGACAAGGCGTTTCAACAGGATACTCCACGAAAAGGAAAAAGTGATGGAGCAATGCCTTGAAGCCATGAAGCCTGTTTTGGCTAGGGGTGAATCACATCATGGTTCAATAAGGGAAAATGATCTTTTTGCCATTGCCGAGGCGAACAGGATCACCCTGCTTGAATATATGGGGAGGAAGCTTATTTACTGGTCAGATACTGATTTCGATGTTCCTGAAGTTCTTCCCGATTCACTGTACACACATCCTTTTGTTTTTGTAAAAAACGGATGGTTCCTTGCAAAATCTATTGAAGCCGGGAATGAGAAACTGGTAGCTCTGATGAGAATCAGAAGCGATTACGGTTTTGAAAATGAGATCATAAGGAACGGCTTTGTAAATGACTTTAAAATCCCGGAAGGAGTTGGCTTCACCAGGGACAGGAAGGCATCGGATTTTCAGGTTTTTTCTTCCGACGGAACGTTTCTCTTCGCCCTTGTCTTTCCGGAAATCAAGCCCAGGACACTTGTTATTTACATTCCCTTATTCCTCTGGACCCTCACGTTTATTTTTATTATTCTTTCTTCACTGGCTCTTGTAAGGCAGATGACAGAAAGAGGTCATAAAGCTGCCGGACTGATAACTGCATTTTTCATTTTCCTCGCAGCTTACCTTGTGGTGCTTCTCCTTCGCAAGCCTTCAATTCTTTTTTCAACCCCATTGTTCTCCGCGTATAAATACTCGATGAACGATTTTATACCGACCCTGGGCCACCTGCTGATTCTGAGCGTTCTTATTTCAGTAATGTCTGTCGCACTGTATAATAACATCCTTAAAGACCGGTCAGGCAATGACAAACCTGGTTATCTTAAACTTACATTTTATCTGATCCCTTCCGCCCTTCTTGTAGTGGTATTCAATTCGATGTTCAGTCACCTTGTCTTCAATTCAAACATTAACTTTGAAACCTACAAGTTACTTGATCTTGATCTTTTATCACTTGCAGGATTTGTGTCTGTACTCCTTCTGGTCACCCTTCCGTACCTTTATATACTGAAGATCTTCAGGACACTGGGAAATCCCCGGTTTAAAACTGTTTTGCTTTCAGCCCTTTCAGCCTCACTTGTTTTTATCCCGTTTCATATAAACGATCTTCCGGCTTTTGCCGCCATTTCAGTATTCTATCTGGCTGGAACACTTACTATATGGATACTCAACAAAAGAACTGCAAACCTTTTTACAAGGCTTGTTGTAATATCTCTTATACTCGGGCTGTATTCGCTCTTCATAGTAACACGCCAGTCGGAAAGGAAGATGGAAGAGAATGTGAAGATTGAGCTTGTTACCTACTCGACTGAGAATGATCCGACGGCTGAACATCTTCTTCTTGATATGTGGCCCGTGATCTCTTCCGACACGGTGCTGAGGAAGCATATGGACGTGATATTTTTTGAAAGCGACGATGCAGAACTTATATCCGATTACCTGCACTCAAAATATTTCAACGGTTACTGGGGCAACTTTGAAATGAACATTTATTTATGCGGCAGGAATGATCCTATCCGGACAGGCAGCGCCGGCGGCGTTCAGGAAAACTGCTTCAGCTTTTTTGACGGAAGGATAATCACAAGCGGACATCAGCTTACAGGAACAGGCTTTTATTTCATCGACAGCAAAAAAGGACGGTCGAGCTATATGGGACAGTTGTTTTTCGATTATGGCAATTCGAGGATCAACGGATTGTTTATCGACCTTTACAGCGATATTAATGTATTTCAGCCTGGATATTCGGAACTCCTTCTCGACAGGAAATATCACAGCTATGCAAGGCTGAGGGAGTATTCCTTTGCCAAATATATAAACGGGGAGATGGTCCTTGCAACAGGCGATTATTCATACTCCAGGAGCGATGCGGAATATGTTGGCAAGATAACAGATTACAGGTTTTTCAATGCCGATAACTTCAAACATGCCCTTTACAGGAACGGGAATGTGACGGTTATCATCAGCAGGCCTTTGCTTTCAGCCCCGGATATGATTATTTCTGCAGCTTATTTCTTTGCTTTCATTTTTATTTTTTATAACCTTTTGCTGTTCCTGATCAGGAGACCCGTAATAAAAAGACCTTCGGGGCTTAACTTCCGACAGAAACTGCAGCTTTCCTTTATCAGCATACTTTTATTATCCTTTACCCTTGTCGCTGTAGTCGTTGCTTCCCGGGCCATAAAGCAATATCAGACAAGGCACTACGAAAACATCAGGGAAAAACTGAATTCAGTTTATCTTGAACTTGAAAATACCCTGGCATCGGAGAGGACAATAAGCCCGGACTGGAAAAACAGTGAAAACAACTCACTTGATGAGATGCTCGTAAAATTGTCGAATGTGTTCAATACAGATATTAACCTGTTCAGCAGGACGGGATTCCTGATTGCAACCTCAAGGCCCGAGATCTATTATCGCAACCTTACAGGCAGAAGGATGAACAATATGGCATCGATAAATCTCATCAACCTGAGGAAAAGCGAATATTTCCAGAAGGAAAAAATAGGTAACCTCGAATATGTTTCCGCCTATGTTTCCTTTTACAATGATTCGAAAGGGTTTCTTGCCTTTCTTAATCTTCCGTATTTCAGAATGCAAAGTGTTCTTGCCAAAGATATTTCGAACATGATAGTTGCTGTGGTCAATTTCACTCTTTTGCTGATTGTAATTGCCACAGGTCTTGCTGTTTTCATAAGCAGCCGGCTGACTTCACCCCTTGCCGTGCTCAGCAGCCGCCTCGCTTCAGTAGAACTTGGGAAGAAGAGCGAACATCTTTCATATAGCGGCAATGATGAGGTAGGCGAACTTGTTAAACAATATAACCGGATGGTCGACGAACTCGATGAGAGCGCAAGGAAACTGGCAAGTTCTGAAAGAGAATATGCATGGAGGGAAATGGCAAAGCAGATCGCCCATGAGATCAAGAACCCCCTTACTCCGATGAAGCTTAATGTCCAGCAGTTATTCAAATCATGGAAGGATGGTGTGCCGGGCTTTGAGAAAAAGATCGAGAAGTTTACAAGAAATCAGATCGAATACATTGATAACCTGTCTTCAATAGCCTCCGAATTCTCATCATTTGCAAAGATACCTCAGGCAAAACCTGTATATGTCGATCTTCTTGAACAGGTTAAAACGACTTATGAGTTATTCAGGAATACCGAAAATGTATCCTTCAGGATAAATGCACCTGCTGATGAGAAGATTTTTATTTATGCCGATAAAGAACATATTAACAGCATCCTGTCGAACCTTATAAAAAACGGAATTCAGTCAATATTGCCGGGCCAGGAGGGGGTAATAAAGGTCACAATAAGAAAAGCAGACGACAAAACCTTTGTATCCGTTTCGGATAACGGTTCCGGTATCCCGGAATCGTTCAGGGACAAAATGTTTACCCCAAATTTCACAACCAAATCATCGGGAACAGGCCTGGGTCTTTCAATAGTTAAAAGGTATGTTGAAACAGCCGGTGGACGGATATGGTTTGAAAGTGAAACAGACAGGGGTTCAACTTTTTACATGGAGTTTCCCGCTGTAAATCAAACTAATACCGGGGTTGATTATCACCATAATGCCATAAAATAAGGAGTTCCTCCAATTAATTGCATATTTCACCGTTATAGTGATTGTAACCGGATTTTTAATGACAGAAAAATTGCCTAACTATATAAATAAGTTAATTGTTACTGCATCGCTTTTGTTCATGCCATGCTTTATGGCCATACTGAACAGTCAGGAAGAGATCGGCGGGATAGTGAACAGTTATGCTAAGGTAACATCCATTGGTTCCGGATATGTGACAGTAAGCGCAGCCCAGGCCGCACAATTCCATCCCGATGATTATGTCCTCCTGATACAGATGCAGGGAGTCGGTATCCAAACCATTCAGGGCTCCTATGGCGTTAACGTTCAGTCGGTTTATGGAACTCCGGGAGGTTACGAATTCCTTAAGGTCCTTTCAGTGAACTACGGGACAGGAAGGATCGATTTTACAAGAAATGTATTCCTGAATACCTATGATATAGCGTCAAATGTTCAGATTGTTAAGGTTCCGTTCTACAGTTCTCCGACTGTTACGTCCTTTCTGTCGGGACAGGCATGGAACAGTGCATCAGGTACCGGAGGCGTTATTGCGATCATGGCAGCCCGGAAACTCACTCTTGCTGCCGACATAGATGCAACAGGGCTGGGGTTCAGGGGTGCAGCAGGTGTTTTCGGCATCGGGCAATGCGTTTACACAAATATCCCGGCAAATTCGCTCGACTCTTATCCCGAAACATATAATAATGCAGGACTAAAAGGAGAGGGTGTTGCAATACACGATCTCAGCAAAGCATTGTTATTTCCAAACCATGCAAAAGGACAGGGACGTAATTTCACAGGCGGCGGAGGCGGCAACGGCTGGTTTCCGGGCGGCGGAGGCGGATCGAACAGGGGAAAAGGCGGTGACGGCGGACTTGAAAAATTCGTTTTCGGATTATGCGGCAACGATCCTCATGAAGGCGGCTACGGCGGAATGAATATACTCGGTACTATTATCCAGAACGGCATCTTTCAGGGCGGCGGCGGCGGCGCTTCCACCCAGGCGAATGGCTCGACTGCTTCGGCAGGCGGTCATGGAGGCGGAATAGTAATAATAATCGCTGATACTATCGACGGGAACAATCATTTTATAAGAGCCAATGGTAACACTGCAGCAAACTCGGTATCAGATGCAGGTGCAGGCGGTGGCGGCGGAGGAGGATCAGTAGCTGTTTCACTCCGGAACTTCTCGGGTCAGCTTCAGTTATCGGCCAACGGAGGGAACGGAGGAACAAACGCGGGAGGCTTCGGTTACGGAGGCGGCGGGGGAGGAGGATTGATATGGATAAACGGCTCAACTATGCCTTCCATGATAACAGGTGCAACAGTACAGCATGGAACACTTGACCCGACTACTCCATCGGAGGGTATCGGTGAAATAAAATACAACTATATACCAAGGCTTAACGGATTCCTTTTCAATTCAGTATGGTCGGTCGCCACAGGTAATCTTGTCGACTCGGTGTGTTCGAATACAATGTACGGACAGATCGCGGGTACAAATCCGGTCGGGGGAACCCTCCCCTATACCTATCGCTGGGAAATAAGCACGACTTCTGCAACATCCGGATTCTCAACGGCTCCGGGGATCAGTAATCTGCAGAACTATACTCCTTCCGTACTTCTTACCCAGACTTCATGGTTCCGAAGAGTCGTTACCGACAACGGAGGTATTACGGATTTCAGCCTGCCGGTAAGAATAATTGTTCATCCTTTTATCACAAATAATGTTATAGGAAATCCCGGTACACTCTGTTACGGTCAGACTGCCTCTGCTCTTGTGCCGGTCCAGACCATCCAGGCAGGCAACGGGATTTACAGCTACAGCTGGCAGTCGAGCGGAGATAATGTAAACTGGTCGGATCTTCAGGGAGCCGGAGCCTCTTTTCAGCCTGCCGGCGGGCTCACGGCAACAACGTGGTACAGAAGGCTTGTAACTTCAGGATCATGTGAGGATATAAGCGCTTCTGTCAGAATAAATGTACTCGATACAGTCAGAAATAATTCGATAATTTCTCTTCCGCAGGAAATATGCGACGGGATGGCATTTACAGTCATTTCAGCTACGACGGCCCCTGCTTTGAGCGGCGGCGATAATACATACAGGTTCAGGTGGGAGAACAGCTCCGACGGAAATTCATGGACAGCTGCAGGCGGAGTGAATAATACCGCGGGGTATGATCCCGATGAATCAGCTTCATATTTTCCGGGCAGCCGTTATTTCAGACGTGTTGTAATGTCGGGAAGTAATGATGTTTGCGTGAACATAAGCAGGCCTGTCCTTCTTAATTCCTACCCTGTTATCTCCGGAAACACAATCGCAGCAGACCAGACAATATGTTCGGGCTCGGTGCCGGCAGCGCTTGACGGATCGCAGCCATTGAACGGTAAAGGAGCAGGAAGCTATAGCTACACCTGGCAGGACAGTACGAAATTTCATGCCTGGACCGACATTCCCGGCTTTGTAAAGGTTGCTTCGAAGGATTTCATTCCTCCTTCCCTGACCGATACAGTCAGATACAGGAGGATCGTCTACTCATCAGCATGTACGGATATCAGTAGATCAGTCAGAATAAATGTACATAAACCTGTCGCAGGCAATTCGATAACTCTTCCGGGAGGACTTTCCGACACAACACTATGCAGCGGCGCAATTCCCCACCTGCTGACAGGAACAACTGTTTCAGGGGGGACAGGTATACCTGGTGATTATGTTTACCAGTGGTCGTCATCAACAGATAATAATGTTTGGACCGATATCGCACAGAACGGAACATCAGGGAATTATCAGCCCCTGGCGCTTTCAGCAACAACATGGTTCAGGCGAAGGGCAACATCGGGACAGTGTTTCTCGGTAAGTCAGACCATCAGGGTTGTCGTTTTGCCTTTGATAACAAACAATACTATAGCATCGGGTCAGACAGTCTGCAAATCCGATACACCTGCTCCTCTTGCCCAGGCAGGCGGACCTGTTATATCGGGAGGCAGCGGAACTTATTCCTACCTGTGGGAACAAAGCAATGACGGAATATCGTGGGCGCCGGCTGCCGGAACTAACAACCTTGCCGACGGAACATACCAGCCCCCTGTAATGATAAAAACAATGAAATACAGGAGAAATGTGACATCCGGGGCAAATAGTTGCTGCAGAAGCACATCCAATGTCCTTGAACTTGTACTCGATTCCCTTCCCGTGGGTGCATATATAAATGCAGGACCTGATACAGCTGTTTATTCCTTTGACCATATTGCCGGTATGGCAGCCGATCCGGCGTTTGAAGGAGGTTCCGGCCTGTGGAGCGTTGTTGAGGGATCGGGCGATTTTGATGATGAAACCGATAATGAAACAAAAGTTGCAGGACTTGAGAAAGGTGTCAATACCTTTTTATGGACTGTAACCAAAGGTGCGTGCAAGCTTGAAGATGAAGTTGATGTAATAATATATGACATGGTTATTCCTGAAGGATTCTCGCCGAACGATGATCCAAACGGCAATAACAACAAATTCGTTGTTAAGGGTCTTGACCTGCCGAATCAGGAGGCTGAGCTGAGGATTATCAATGGTGCAGGAACCGAAGTATTTTATACATCGAACAGGAACGGAAGTGAATGGGCCGACTGGGATGGTAAAAACTCAAAGGGAACTGACCTCCCTGAAGGTACATATTATTACCTGCTTACCCTTAAATCGAAAGGTAACGGGCAGATATTCAAAAAAAGCGGATTTATAGTTTTAAAGAGATATTAAAGAACAAAAGGTTTCATGGGATTCTTCAATAAAAATGAAATATTCAGTCGGGCCAGGAAATGCAGTCTGCCTTTTCTCTTCCTGATGTTCTTTAATATGGCATGGGGACAGACCCCTGATTCGGCAAGGATAAACCTGGGATTTCCTGTTTACAGCCAGTACCTCCAGAACGGTCTTGTAATAAACCCTGCCTATGCAGGTACACGCGAAGTCCTGAGCGGCTTCCTTTCATACAGGATGCAATGGATGGGCATAAATGGTTCTCCCCTTCTTCAGTCGCTTTCGTTCCATTCACCAATGAAGAATGATAAGGTCGCTCTCGGATTTTCTGCCCAGTTCCTGAAATATGGAGTTACAAGGTCGACAAGCCTTTTCGGAAGTTACGCCTACAGTATCAGGCTTAAGACAGGAAAGGTGTCGTTCGGACTCCGGGCGGGCGTCGACCTTTCAAACACCGATTATACGGGCCTGCTTCTTAACGACCCTGATGATCCGGTTTTCAAGAACGCCGATCAGGGACTTGTATTGCCAAACTCGGGGGCAGGCGTTTATTATTATAATGACAGGTTTTTTGCCGGTCTTTCAATCCCTGCTTTCCTTAGTTACAGAAGGACAGGCAACGGATCAGCAGTACCATATCACAGCTTCGGACAGTATGAATTCATTATCTCGGGCGGAGCCATCTTTGCAATTTCTCCTGCCCTGAAATTCAAGCCTTCGGTTCTGATCGATTATTCGATGCAGGAAACGAAAAAGCTTTCACAGTTCGACATCACAGGTAATTTTATTATTGGCGACCTTATATGGGCCGGCGCTTCATACAGGCTTTCGGAACAGGTCGCAGTCGGCATCGTTCAGGCTCAGCTTAACCACCAGCTGATGATTGGATTTTCATACGACTATCCTTTGGGAAGGATGAATTCCTTTTCACACGGATCATCAGAGTTCATTTTAAGGTATGAATTCAGATACAAGGTAAGTGCAGCCAATCCAAGATATTTCTGAGCAGGATGAGAAAAGTAACAGGCATATCATTCATTATCATTAATATTCTCCTGTTTACAGGAAAGGTATCCGCACAGGAGGTTTCGCCGTATAAAATATCGAGGTTGTCAGTAAACCTTCAGAACTACAGCGAAATATCGCCGGTGATAGTGGATGATGGGATCATATTCTGTTCCGACAGGAGGCTTACGGGGATCACAGACCGCACATCATTCGACAACAGGCGGCTTTATAACCTTTATTTTGCAGGAAAGAAGGATACATCCGACTTCCGTAAACCATTGAATATTAAAAGTGAACGCAGCGCGCTCTTCAATACGGGGCCGCTAAGCATGGCTCCCGACGGCAAAACGATATATTTTACAAGTGAAATAGAAACAGGAGTTCAGTCGAAAAGCAGAAATTTCAGGAATCACAGCGGGATATTCACTGCCAGGCTGTCGGACATGCAGCTGGTATCGATCGAACCTTTTAAATATAATAATCCTGAATATAATATTGGACAGCCCTCACTTAGCGCTGACGGACGTTTCCTTTATTTTGCCTCAGATATGCCGGGCGGATCAGGCCGGTCCGACATATATTTCTGTGAATTGATTAACGGTGAGTGGAGCAGTCCGGTTAATATGGGACCCCGTATTAATTCGCCGGCAACTGACAATTATCCGTGTATACATCAGTCGGGCAGGCTTTTCTTTGCTTCTGACAGACCCGGCGGAATGGGCGGCCTGGATGTCTATTCAGCTGATTATATGGATAACGTCTGGGAAGAGCCCGTAAGGTTTGCATCACCTGTTAACTCGGCGCAGGATGATTTTGCTTTTGTTGCAATGCCCGACCTGCAGAAAGGATTCTTTACCTCGAACAGAAGACGGAATGACGATATTTATGGATTTACTACGGCAATAATCAGAAAAGCATCATGCAATCCTCTGGAAATAAACAATTACTGCTATGAATTTGTAGAGGAAAATGCAGTGAAATACGATACTATACCTTTTACCTTCGAATGGAATTTCGGCGATGGAAGCAAGGCTATGGGAAGAATTACGGAGCACTGTTATGCAGGCCCCGGCAAATATCTTGTTCAGCTCAATGTGACAAATATGGTAACTGGCGAAGTTAAACTCAATGAAAAAAGTCAGTTGCTTGTTATTGAGGATGTTGAACAGCCATATATCTCATGTCAGGATAATGCTGAGACTGGTCAGGCAGTCAGGTTCAGCGCCGACAGCACCAACCTGCCGGGATGGGATATTTCGACTTATTACTGGAATTTTGGCGATGAAACCATCGCGTCAGGAAAGAACGTCGAGAAATCCTATATTCACCCGGGTACGTTCAATATTCAGCTTATTGTTACAGCCAAACCTGGCGCGGATGGCATAACAAGAGAAGCCTGTGTTTCAAAGAATATTACAATCATGAAAAAACCATGATTTAAATAAGTTATTTTTTAACATCTGATGAAAGTGAGAACCGCAATAATAAATGCTGTCATGACGCTGGCGCTGTCGTCCCTTGCCTCAGGGAACCTTTTGTACTGTCAGGCTGTTCCGGGGAAAGATGAGAATATCCCATATCTTGTCACATTCGGAAAGAACGGTGAGACATCCTGGGGAGATGACGACTTCTATTCCGTTTTTTTCTTCACGATACCAAAGGATTACAACAGACAATTCTATATAAAGGTCTTCGATCCCGATAATGGAGGGGAAATTGACGAGATTCAGGGCTTATTCGATTCAAAGACAATGTTCTCGGTATATGGCGGTAAAGGTGTTGATCCTGATAAGAATCTTGCCTCCAGAGGTCTTAAGAACGGAGAGAATTACAAGCAGGGAACCCTTCTTGCATCGAAGGTATTCGGAAATGAAACAACTTACGACAATAAATACTATGCTTTCGGCCCTTTCAATCCCAATGAGGGAGATTACAATGAAAAATGGAAAAGCTATATTTTCAAAATAGTTTGCGAAGGGATTACAGGCGACGATGGAAACCTGTACAGGTATTTTCTCAGCCGCGAAGCCGGAAGCGAACTTCCTGTCGAAGGTGCAAATGCCTTCACTTATGAATATACTTTCAGGCTGGCAAATGATACTAAAAGTGTCGCACATATTTATCCATATGTTGATACAGGAATTGTATCCATAAAACAAAGAAATTTCGACTGGGACAACGACGGAGTGATTCTTGTGGTCTCGACGTATAAGCAGGGTCTGCCGCTGCCTGTTTCAAACGAAAATGATGAGAAGGTCTCGGTGATTGCCGTCGAGCCAGCTGAGATCGGGAAATCTCTCGACTTTCAGTTTCATAAAAAGCAGGATGACCTTGTCAGAAACAATAACGTGGTGGTATCACTGGAAAACCAGCGTGGCGATGCCCTGCAGTTTTTCAGCTCTCCGATTGGCGGTGTCCCTGTTTATCAACCTGTTCTGGGAATACGAAAAAAAACAAAATAAAAATTCGCCTTTATGAGATCCGGTTCATATAAAATTCCATATATCTGTTTAATAGCTTATGCTTTGTTATTTTCCGGAAATATCTCCGGACAATCCTACAGCTTCCGTAACTACGGTAAGGGAAGTAACCTTCCGGGGGAGGTTGTTTATACTATTAACCAGGATAACAACGGATATCTGTGGACTGGAACGAATGAATGTATTTCAAGGTTCGACGGATTTGACTTTTACAGGGTATCCTGGCCCGATTCGTCATCGGGAAGGTATCCCACAGCCACAATGAGAGATAACAATGGTACACTGTGGTTCGGATGCAACGACGGAAGCGTTTTTTATAGCAGGGGGCAGAAACTTGAACAGGTGACTCTGCCAAATTCATCTTCAACAGGAATAAGTGCGATACTTCATTCAGCAGACGGGCGGATACTCATTGTCTCACAACGGCAGCCGCTCTATTCGGTCGATCCGGATAAGCCGTCAGAAGTCTCGACAATTACTTTCAGGGACGATCCGGGCATCTTTTCCGCCGGAATAACACCTTCGGGCGGATTTCTGTTCGGCACTCAGGAAAACCTTCTTATATGCAGGCTTGCAGGCGATTCTATAACGACAGTAACCAGAGTCGAAGGCTTTGACTATGCAAGAATAACGGCGATACAGCCTCTTGGAGAGACAAAGGATTTCATAATCGGAACCGACGGGAACGGACTTTTCAGACTGAACCCTGAGGGCACCAGACCGGTACTGGCCAGGTTTGCTGAATTTCCGGCGCTTGGATCAATATCTGTCAGATCGGTCGTACGGGATTCGAAGAACAATATCTGGATCACGACATCAGGAGAAGGTGTCTTCAGAATGAGCTTCGGGGATGATCCGGGCTTACCTGTCTCAGTGCGCCGCCTCGATATTAATTCCGGCCTGTCGGGAAATAATGTTCTTGCACTTTTTGAAGATTCAGGCGAAAATATATGGATGGGATTCAACGGCGAAGGCCTATCCCTGCTCAATTCCGATGCGTTTGAATTTTTTGCACCGGGCGGCGAAAGCGGATCCAACAGTATTATTTTCATTGGAAAACTGTCGGGCAACTATCTTCTGGGAACGCCAGCAGGCTTTTATCTATATGATTTCTCTGCAGGTAGACCTGTTTCCTTTACTGCCCTGGCAAATAAGACCGGACAGAAATTGGCAGATTCGTATTTTATTGATAACGACGAAAATCTGTGGATAGGTACCCAGGGGGCAGGTCTTTTTGTAAGAAGGAAGACAGGTGAAATAAGACAGTTTTACAGATCGGGCGACTCGGGATCGGATTATATTTCAAATATTGCCGCTGACGACAACAATATATGGCTTGCAACACTCAACGGTGTAAGGATCATTTCAAAAACAACAGGAAGTCTTAAGGAAAGTTACGATATAAATAACGGTCTTCCCCCCAAGGGGATCAACCAGATCCTTATGCAGGAGGATGGCAGCGGCTATATAGCCACAGAAAGCGACAGGCTTTACAGGATCATCCCGGGTTCCGGCGTTGAGGCATCAGAGGTGTCAATGCACGGTATAATGCTTAACAAGGTTCTGGGTCTCGCAAAGGACCGTAATGGTGTTATCTGGGCTGCAACATACGGCAATGGCGTATTTGAATGTTATCCTGATTCTGTTAAGCTGTTAAGCACAGCAAACGGGATCTCGTCGAATTATACATACAGCATATTTGCCGACAGCGAAAATGATATATGGATTGGTCATGAAAGAAGCATTTCAAGGTACGATCAGCAAACAGGAGTCGCAAGGGTATATTCGACAGATTTTGCAAAGGGAGGGCAGTGTAATCCCGGAGCTTTCTACGAATCGCCCGAAGGAAAATTCTTCATCGGAACAACCGGAGGCCTTATAGTCTATGACAGGTCAAAGGATAAGAAGAGACAGTCGCCCCCAGTAAATAACATTAACTCGATAACAATAAACAATGTTGAATATCCATTTCAGCCTTCGATAAGTCTTCCCTATAAAAAAAGGTATACTGTAAGGATCAGTTTTACAGGAATTAATCTGAGCGATCCCGCTAAAGTATATTACAGCACTTATCTTGAGAACTATGATGAAGACTGGACAGCAGCATCATCGTCGCGTGAGGTTACATACAGCCTGAACGACGGGAAATACAGGTTCAATCTCCTTTCGGTCAGCGATGACGGGCTGACTCAGGATAATCCCCTTTCATTTGAGATCTCGATAAAGCAGCCTTTCTGGAGGACATGGTGGTTTATGCTTGCATTTCTGGGCGCCATCGCGGGTATTGTTGTAATCATAATCCATGAAAGGGAGAAGGCGCAGAAAAAAATCCAGGAATACCTCGAAAAGGAACTTGATGCCAGGACAAAAGTTGTAAAGGAACAGAAGTCCGAACTTGAACGGCAGAATATTGAGATCACCGACAGTATAAATTATGCCCGAAGGATACAGTCAAGCATTCTTCCTGATATTAAAAGGCTGAAGGAACATTTTGCAGATGCTTTTGTAATGTTTTATCCGCGAGATATTGTCAGCGGCGATTTCTACTGGTTCGACAAGCTTGATGACGACAGGTTCATTCTTGTATGTGCCGACTCGACAGGTCATGGCGTGCCCGGGGCATTCATGTCGATGATTGGCTCCACCCTTCTGCAGGATATTGTTTCGCGGCAAAGGATCTCAAAACCCTCCGAAATACTTACGATGCTCGACAAGCAGATCTTTTCGATACTGAACCAGAACCTCGAGCTTGGCGTTTCGAACGATGGTATGGATATTGTTGTCTGCGAATTCACAATGAAAAACAGGCATGTCAGGTTCGCTTCCGCAATGCGGCCTGTGATACTTGTGATGGGTGGCGAGGAGTATTATATTAAAGGCAACAGGTCGTCGGTTGGGGGCCAGTCGGTAATGGAAAAATACTTCGACGACCAGGAATATTTTCTAAATGAAGGTGATACAATTTATCTGTTTTCTGATGGTCTGCCCGACCAGTTTGGCGGTACCGACGGCAAGAAGATGAAGGTGGCAAGACTAAAAACATGGATAACTGAGTCGTATTCATTACCACTTGAAAAGCAACACAGGAATCTGGTTTCTAATTATAACGACTGGAAGGGTAACTTCGAACAGGTAGATGATATTCTTATGATGGGTGTCAGGGTCTGATCAGTTTCCTTCCTCGTAAATCCCTTTGTTAAAGATTGAAATTACGGATGTCGAAACTGTATTACTAATATTCCCGGCCCTGTCCTTAATGAAGAAATCATAACTTATGCTGTCATCTTCGGAATAGAAGAAATATGTAAACTGCACGGAAATATGTCCCCTGAGTATCTTGTTTCTTCCTACTCTTTCCATATAGGGGATGCGGAAACCAGTGGGGTAATAAGGATCTCCGGGCAGGGCAGGCACAGCAGTACCGTTGTTTATCCTGTAAAGGGTTACGAAAAGGTTTATCGAATCATAGTTTACCTGCCCGGCTTCTGCCTGCGACAGCAACCCGATATCCCCGTCGCCGTCTTCAAAGTAAAATTTCAGCTGGCCTCCCCTTACCTCATTTCCCAGGATGTCGTTTGTATCATAAACTGAAAAGTTCTCAAATTCAATCCTTGGTTCAGCAGGCAGCATTTCAAGCTTGCCGCATGAGCCGAGGGCTAAGATTGAAAACAGGGAAACAAGTAAGGTTATTTTTATATTCATATTTACCTGCCAATGTTCAGTTTCGAACAAAAATCACACCAAAGTAAACTATTTTTTTCTGAAAAATATCCTTATAGGTACACCTGAAAAATCATATTTCTCCCTTAGCCGGTTCTCAACATATCTTTTATATGGTTCCTTCACATATTGAGGCAGGTTGCAGAACAATGCAAACGACGGTGTATACACGGGAAGCTGGGTGACATATTTTATCTTTATATACTTACCCTTTGTTGAAGGCGGAGGATTGTCACGTACAATTCCAAGAAGGGTCTCATTAAGTTCTGAAGTAGGTATCTTCCTGTTCCTGTTCTCATTTACCGTGTCGACTGTCTCGAGTATCTTATGTATCCTCTGCTTGTTTGTAGCAGAAATGAATAATATCGGATAATCGGTGAACGGAGCGGTTTTGCTCCTTATATCCTTTTCGAGCATTTTGGCAGTGTTTGTCTCTTTTTCAACGAGATCCCATTTGTTGACGAGTATTATCAGTCCTTTATTATTTTTGAGTATGAGCGACAGGATGTTGAGGTCCTGGGCTTCCATCCCCCTTGTGGCGTCGATAAGCAGAAGGCATATGTCGGAATTCTCTATTGTCCTTATGGCTCTCATCACTGAATAGAATTCAATATCCTCGCTTACCTTTCCCTTTTTTCTCAGTCCCGCCGTATCGACAAGCATGAAATCGTGATTGAATTTGTTGTAACGGGTATAAATCGAGTCCCTTGTGGTCCCGGCGACTGGTGTTACTATATTCCTCTCTTCGCCAAGCAATGAATTTACAAGCGATGATTTTCCCACATTCGGCCGGCCAACAATTGCAATCCTCGGAAGCTCCGGCAGCTGTTCCTCGGGCTGGGGGGGCAGATTTTTGACGACAAAATCGAGAAGGTCGCCTGTCCCGCTGCCGTTTGCAGAGCTCAGAGGGAAATAATCGCCAAGTCCAAGGCCGTAAAACTCGGCAGCATCGTGAAGGCGTTCATTATTATCGACTTTATTTACAACAAGAACTGTCTTTTTTCCTGTTCTCCTCAGCAGATCGGCAACTGAAACGTCAAGGTCATGCACTCCCGTCGTAACATCAACCATGAATATTATAAGGTCAGCTTCATCAATAGCAAGCTTAACCTGTTTATTTATCTCTTCCTCGAAGACATCATCGGAATTCTGAACATAACCGCCTGTGTCGATCACCGAGAAATTAACTCCATTCCATGTCGAACTTCCATAGTTCCTGTCGCGGGTTACGCCGCTCATCTCATCTACAATGGCTTCCCTCGATTCGGTCAGCCTGTTGAAAAGTGTCGATTTCCCTACATTAGGCCTTCCTACTATTGCTACTATATTACCCATACTATTTTTTTATTATTTCGGATTTCGGATTTTTGATTTCGGAATTAATGGAATTCGGAATTCGGATTTTTGATTTCGGAATTAAATCCGAAATCACAATTCCGAAATCCGAAATTACTCATTGCTCCTGTATCCAAATCTCTTCAATACCTGTGGTTTGTCCCTCCAGTCTTTTGTAACTTTAACATACAGTTCCAGAAACACCTTTTTGCCAAAAAAATCTTCCATATCCTTCCTTGCCTGGGTGCCTGTAAGTTTAAGCTTTTCGCCTTTGTGACCAATCACAATTCCTTTCTGGCTGTCGCGCGTCACATGAATAATGGCCCTTATACTGAGAAGATCCTTCTCTTCCCTGAAACTGTCGATTTCAACTTCAGATGAATATGGTATCTCCTTCTGATAATTGAGAAGTATCTTTTCCCTTATTATCTCCGAGGCAAAGAACCTCTCATATCTGTCGGTCAGCTGATCTTTTGGGAAATATGGTTCTCCTTCAGGCAGGCGGCTGAGAATGGCGTTAAGCAGAGTGTCGAGGTTAAAGCCGGTAAGGGCTGATACCGGAATGACAGGCGCTTCTGTGAATTTCTCCCTGAGGGCGGCTGTGATAATTTCAAGCTCGGCCTGATTTGTAAGATCTATCTTGTTTACGGCCACAATCACTGGTATCCCTGAACGGATAATCTTTTCGGCATAACCTGTATCATCCCTGTCTTTTTCAGTAACATCTGTTACATAAAGTATTATATCAGCATCTGTCAGGGCTGTATTCACGAAATTCATCATCGATTCCTGGAGCTTGTATTTAGGCGTCAGTATCCCCGGAGTATCGGAATAGACGATCTGAAAATCGTCGCTATTGACAATTCCCATGATCCTGTGACGAGTGGTCTGCGCCTTCGATGTTATTATTGAAAGCTTTTCTCCGACAAGGGCATTCATTATTGTCGATTTGCCGACATTCGGTTTCCCCAGTATATTTACAAATCCCGATCTGTGATTCATGGTTAAGGTTTAATAAATGCCTCTTTTGAGCATGCTTATCTCCTTTGGGCTAAGGAATCTCCATTTTCCCCTGGGAAGGTTCTTTTTAGTAAGACCGGCGAAATATACCCTGTCGAGTTTTGTGACCTTGTACCCCATGCTTTCAAACAACCTCCTGACTATCCGGTTCTGGCCCGAATGGATCTCAATTCCGATCTGGGACCTGTCTTCAGGATCGGCATACGATACTGCATCGGCAGCAACAAGTTCACCATCCACTTCGATTCCTTCCGTAAGCCTGAACAGGTCGTTCCTGATAACCTGTTTGTCGAGAAACACATGATATATCTTTTTCCTCTGATATTTGGGGTGAGTAAGCCTGCCTGTCAGTTCGCCGTCGTTAGTAAGCAGCAGGACTCCTGTTGTAGCTTTATCGAGCCTTCCTACCGGATACACGCGTTCGGTACATTTGTCACCGATAATATCCAGAACAGTCTTGTCGGCATGAGGATCTTCAACAGTTGTAACATATCCCCTTGGTTTATTCATAAGGATATAAACTTTCTTTTCTGCTGAAAGCTGCTTGTTCTTATATTTTACGACATCGCCCTGTGAAACTTTAATCCCCAGATCTGTAACCTTAATACCGTTTACCGTGATAGCTCCTTCGCGTATCAGGTCATCTGCCTCTCTTCGCGAACAAATGCCGCAATGCGCAATATACCTGTTAAGCCTGATAGCTTCTCCGGCGCTTTTTCCGGGTTTTTCTGACTTTTTTCCCCCCGTTGCCCTGGTTTTCCTTTCAGGCTTCCTGTTTTCCATATTGACTTTTCATTCAGGCTGCAAAGGTACAATTATTTGACAATATTATGATTTCGGGTTATTTTTGCACCTTTACAGTTTTAAAATTTCAGTATATGCCATTATTAAAATCAATTTCAGGAATCAGGGGAACAATAGGAGGAAAACCAGGGGAAGGACTAACTCCGATAGATATAGTAAAATTTGCATCTGCTTATGGAACATGGCTCAGACGAAGGAATGGCGGCAAAAAACTTATGGTTGTAGTGGGGCGCGATGCAAGGCGGTCGGGTGCAATGGTCAGCAGCCTTGTCGTTAATACCCTCAGGGGGCTTGCCATCGATGTCACCGACACCGGGCTTGCCACAACACCTACTGTTGAACTTGCCGTTACAGGAACCGGCGCTGCCGGAGGGATTATAATTACTGCAAGCCATAATCCTGCTGAATGGAATGCCCTTAAGCTTCTGAATGAAAAAGGTGAATTCCTTTCAGCTGCCGACGGAAGCGAGCTGCTTCATATCGCGGAATCTGACGATTTTGAATATGCCCCGCTCGACGATTTCGGATCATATGTTCATGATGATTCCTGGGGACAGATGCATATTGATCAGGTACTTTCTCTTGATCTAGTGGATGTGGAGGCAATAAGGTCGGCAGGTTTCAGGGTCGCTGTCGATTGTGTCAATTCAGTTGGAGGAATAATACTGCCGGGACTTTTGAAAGCGCTGGGAGTCAGTAAAATAATTGAGTTAAATACAACTCCCGACGGACATTTTGCACATAACCCCGAGCCCCTTCCACAGAATCTTACCGAAATTTCATCGATGGTCGCCCGCTTTAAGGCTGATGTAGGATTTGTTGTCGATCCCGATGTCGACAGGCTTGCAATAATATGTGAAGACGGATCCATGTTTGGCGAGGAATACACGCTTGTTGCTGTTTCTGATTATATTCTCAGGCACAATCCGGGGAATACGGTATCAAACCTGTCTTCGACCAGGGCGCTGAAAGATGTAACCGAAAAACATGGCGGGCTTTATTTCACAGCAGCAGTTGGTGAGGTAAATGTTGTGGAGGAAATGAAGAAAAGGAATGCGGTAATAGGCGGGGAGGGCAATGGCGGAGTTATCTATCCTGTTCTGCATTATGGCAGGGACGCATTGGCCGGGATAGCCCTTTTCCTTACACATCTGGCAAAGAGCGGCCTTAAATGTACTGAATTGCGGAAGACATATCCCGATTATCATATTGCTAAAAAAAGATTTGAACTTGCCCCCGGAACCGATTTCGATGAGATCATGAAGAATGTAAGGGTACATTTCAGGGATCATGATATTGATACAAGAGACGGATTAAGGATCGATACCCCCGACGGATGGGTTCAGATCAGAAAATCGAATACCGAACCGATTATAAGAATCTATGCTGAGGGAAAAACAGCTGAAGAGGCAGATATTCTGGCAGATACGGTCATTTCAATTGTTAAAAAAAACAAATAGTCTTCGATTTTTGTTAAATCCCCGGAATAAACCGGAGAGAATGGGTGTCTTATTTGCAAAGACAAACACTCCGTAATCATTAAAAGTTGTTAAATCTTTTACTGAAATGGTCCATTTGAATACTTTTACAAAAAATCAATACTGAATAGTTACAATTAATAAGCATAATCTCGATGAAAAAATCAATTCTCATTACAGGTATCGTTGCAGTTGTTGCAATTATAGCCCTGATTGTTATTGGTAGAATATCTAAGAAGAAGGACATAAACAACCTTTATGTGGAAGCCAAAAAGGGCCAGTTTGAGATCATCGTTTCAACAACAGGTGAACTTCAGGCTGAAAGGTCGCAGGATATTACCGGTCCCGACTTTACACAGGCAAGGCAGATCAGGGCGGCTGACATAAAGATTACTGACCTTGTACCTGAAGGTACTCAGGTCAAATCGGGCGATTATATTGCCACTCTCGACAGGACCTCTTTTGACAATACCCTCAAGGATGAGCTCGAGAAACTTACCACGCAGGAATCGAACCTTGAGGTTAAAATGCTTGATACTGCCGTTTCTCTCAGTGACCTTCGCGACAATATTAAAAACCTCAGGTTTTCTGTTGAGGAAGCTGAAATTACCCTTCAGCAGTCAAAGTTTGAGCCTCCAACAACTATCCGTCAGGCCGAGATCGCCCTCGATAAGGCAAAAAGATCTCTCGACCAGTCTATCAAAGGATATTCACTTAAAGTAGAACAGGCACGCTCCGATATGAAAACCATTAAATTTAACCTTTCGGAACAGCGCCAGAAAGTCGCCGACCTTCAGAAAATACTTTCAAACTTTGTCATCTATGCCCCTTCCGACGGCATGGTGATCTATAAAAGGGACAGGACAAATGCAAAAAGGAAAATCGGATCATCAATATCACCATGGGACAATGTTGTTGCAACCCTCCCCGACATGTCGACAATGATCTCAAAAACCTATGTCAATGAGATAGATGTAAGCAAGGTTAAAGCCGGACAAAAGGTTGAAATTGTTGTTGATGCATTTCCCGAAAAGTCATATACAGGTTTAGTTACAGCCGTTGCCAATATAGGCGAACAGCTTCCGAATGCCGACGCAAAGGTGTTTGAGGTTACAATAAAGGTAAATGAATCCGATCCCATACTCAGACCATCAATGACTACCGGTAATAAAATCGTTACAAAAACTGTTGACAATGTAACTTATATACCGCTCGAATGCGTACAGATGGGAGCCGACAGTATACCTTTTGTATATACAAAGAAAGGAAGCAAGCAGATCGTTGTTCTTGGTGAGGAAAATGAGAACAATGTGGTTGTTGAACAGGGAATTGAGGATGGAACGATGATTTATCTCAGCACACCAGAAAATCCTGAGAAATTCAAGCTTGCAGGCCAGGATCTTATTGCTGTCAACCAGGAGAAAGCTAAGGCAAAGAAAGAGGAGGAGAGAAGGGCCGCAGAGGAAGCAGCCAAGGCAAATAATATGCAGGACAGGGGATTCCCCGGTGGAGGTTTCCCCGGAGGAGGAGAAATAACCCCTGAAATGAGGCAAAGGTTTCAGCAGATGAGAGGCAATGTGCAGCAGGGCGGAACTCCCGGACAGGGTGGCGCAGCTGTACAGGGCGGAGCATCTCCCCAGGGTGGCCAGAGAGATACTGCAGCATTCAGGAGAATGATGCAGAGCAATCCTGAAATGAGACAGAGAATGATGCAGATGCAGCAGCAGGGCCAGGGAAGGGATACCTCGGCACGACGCAGGAACCCCAATACCCAGGATCAGAGCCAGAGACGCCAGAATTCAGGCGCTAATGAACAACAGCCGAATTTTAACTAATCATTAAACAAGCAAGGAATGTTCAAATTCTTTTTTAGATATTTTCACGACATAGAGATTGCCGTGGAATCCATAGTGTCGAACAAGCTGAAATCGATGCTTACGGCGCTTGGGATAATATTCGGTGTCGCTGCGGTCATCGCCATGCTCGCAATAGGCAAGGGTGCCAAGCAGGAAATCATGGACCAGATGAAAATGGTGGGTGTAAACAATATTCTTATAAATCCTATCGTCGAGGATAAAAGTTCATCAGGTTCGGAGGATACTGAAAAACAATCAAAGAAATTTTCACGCGGCCTTAGTATGCTCGACGTGGAAGCAATCAGGGAAACACTGCCTTCAGTAAAAAGAATAAGTCCGGAAATTTCCTTTAACTCTGTTGCAATGATGAACGGGGTAAAATATTCGGCCAAGCTTGTTGGTGTTTCAAATGATTATTTCTTCCTGTATAACCTGCCATTGGTTTCGGGAGCTGTTTTTAATGATTACCAGGAAGAGAACGGTATCCAGGTATGTATTATCGGAGCGAATATAAGAGCCAAATTTTTCAGTAAGATCGATCCAATCGGACAGTATATCAAATTCAATGGTATATGGCTCAAAGTAATAGGTGTTCTTCAGAAAACCAATGTAAGCCTTACCGGATTTGAGGAAAAAGGTGTGAACGTTTATAACGACAATATCTATATTCCTATCCAGACAATGCTCATGAGGTTCCAGAACAGAGCCCTTGTAAATACAAAACTCGTGTCGGAAGCATCATCAAACATGATGATAATGGGAGGCCCGGGCGGAATGGGTATGTCGCGTGTGGTGGTAAGCAGTTCCGACGCCTCCACAAATGCAGAAACAAACTACAACCAGCTCGACAGGATAGTGGTTCAGGTTACCGAGACCGAACAGCTTAACCCCACAACTGAAATATTAAGCCGTATGCTTACACGGCGCCATACCGGTGTGAAGGACTTTGAAATTACGGTTCCGGAACTTCTTCTCAAACAACAGGAAAGGACAAAGGATATCTTTAATATAGTCCTCGGTGTGATAGCAAGCATATCACTTCTTGTAGGTGGGATCGGGATCATGAACATCATGTACGCTTCAGTTATGGAAAGAATAAAGGAAATAGGTACAAGGATGGCAATTGGGGCCAAGAAAATGGACATAGTTGTTCAGTTCCTTTCAGAAGCTGTCCTTATCAGCGTTTCCGGAGGCTTTATTGGGATTTTCTTTGGAGTGATAATGGCCAAGCTTATTGAACAGATAGCCGGTATCATGACAATTGTATCCTTCTTTTCAATATTCATTGCATTCGGGGTGTCGGCAGCTGTCGGGGTGGTATTCGGATATCAACCTGCCAAGAGAGCCTCGGAAAAAGACCCGATAGAATCATTAAGATACGAATAATATACTAAAAATGAAGAAGTTATTATTATCATTTACGCTTGTATTGTTTATACTTCCTTATCAGGATATTAAATCACAGGATTTAAAACGACTGACACTCGACGATGTCATAAAACTTTCGGAGGAACAATCGCCCAACGCTCTTATGGCAAAACACAGGTTCCGCGCAAGCTACTGGCAATTCCGGACTTTCAAAGCTGAGTACAGGCCTTCCCTTACTCTGACAGGTACTACGCCCAACTACAGCACCGCATTTGAAAGGGTATGGAACTCCAATACCAACCAGTGGGAGTACAGATCGACTAACGTTCTGAGAAATATCGGATCTCTTGCCTTGTCACAAAACATAGGCCTTACAGGAGGTACAATATCTCTCAGCTCCGACCTTACACTTGAGAACAATTTTGAAAACGATGAAAGGAATTATATTACAGCTCCGATAAGTATCGGTCTGACACAGCCATTATTCAGATACAATTCGCTTAAATGGCAGAAAAAAACTGAACCATTGAAATATGAGACTGCCAAGAGGTCATATCTTTCGGATATTGAAATGGTTCATACACAGGCAGTAAACTACTTCTTCCAGCTGGCGCTTGCACAGAGCAACAAGCAGATTGCCGACATGAACTTTGCAAATGCCGATACGCTGTACGAAATAGCCAAGGGACGGTATGAACTGGGAACAATAGCTGAGAACGAACTCCTTGAACTCCAGCTTTCATGGCTCAATACCGAAACTTCAAGGAAAGATGCCGAGATTAACCTGCGCGACAGGGAGATCCGCCTGAAATCGTTCCTTGGATTCAATGAGAATGTTCGTATTGAACTTGTTATTCCCTCCTCGATACCTGAACTTCAGGTAAATTCGCAGGAAGTTCTGGATATGGCCCTTGCCAATAACCCTCAGATGCTGACACAGCAACTGAGTGTCCTTAATGCCCAGAGCAGCGTTGCCCAGGCAAAGGCCGAAAAAGGTCTTAACGCAAACCTTATGGCTTCATTCGGTATGCGCGACCAGGATCCTGATTTCCCTCTGGCATACAAGAATTCAAACCAGCAGCAGAACATCAGGGTCGGTATTTCAGTGCCAATCCTCGACTGGGGGCTGGGAAGAGGAAAATACCAGATGGCCAGATCGAGCCTCGAACTTGCACAGGTCACAGCCGACCAGGCTATTATCGACTTTGAACAGAACCTTGTTCTCGATGTTGAACAGTTCAACCTTCAGAAGGAACAGGTAAAGGTGGCTGCAAAATCAGATACCGTGGCAATGAGGATGTACGAGGTTACAAAACAGAGATTCCTTATCGGTAAGATCGCAATACTTGAATTAAACAATGCTGATACCAAAAAAGACCAGAACAGAAGGGCTTATATACAGCAGCTTCAGAATTACTGGAACTATTTTTACAATATAAGAAGTCTGGCATTATACGATTTTCTCAACAGGAAACCCCTTGAAACAGAATTTGAAAAACTGCTCGATTAAAATTATCAAATTATCATTTAATAATAATAGGGACATTGCACGCAATGTCCCTATTATTATAATATAATGTTTTTTATAAAAAATTAATATCTTTGCGCCTCAATACAGAATACTCGAAAAAAATACCTGAATAATCCAAAAAAGAGACAAATGCAAAACAAGACAGCTATTATCATTCTGGCAATTGCACTGGCCCTGGTTTCAATTTATCAGCTCTCATTCACAGGGGCTACATACAAAGTCAGAAAAGAAGCAAGGGAATATGCAAAAGGAGACCTGGTAAAACAACGTAAATATACCGATTCAATCTCTTCGCTCCCTAAAGAAAAATGGAGCTACCTGGGATATACCTTCAAGGAAGTCCAGAAGAGGGAAATGAACCTTGGCCTCGACCTTAAAGGCGGTATGAACGTAATCCTGGAAGTCTCTGTTGAAGACGTTCTGAAAGCCCTTTCGAATTATAATCCGGATAAAACATTCAATGATGCTCTGGCACTTGCAAAAACACAATATCAAAATCAGGCGGGAAGCGATTATCTTCAGCTGTTTGGGAGAGCTTTCAACGATATAGATCCTAATGCACGGCTCGCAGCAATTTTCGGGACTGTTGAATTCAGGGACAGGATAAACTTCAACTCGTCGAACGAAGAGGTTCTGAAAGTTCTGGATACTGAAGTGGAAAGCGCTATCGCGAATGCATTTGAGATCCTCAGGACAAGGATCGACAGATTTGGAGTTGTTCAGCCCAATATTACTCAGCTCTCAACGCGAGGCCGAATACTTATTGAACTGCCCGGGCAGGACGATCCTCAAAGGGTAAGGGAACTGCTCCAGGGAACCGCCAACCTTGAATTCTGGGAGACATACGAAAACGCCGAAGTGATTGGTTATCTCGTTGAGGCAAACAACCTTCTCAGGGAAATTAATGCTGCACAGAAAAGGGATACAGTTAATGCTGCTCTTCCTGCTGCAGCGCAGGCTGCATCCGACACAACCGGAAAGGACCAGTCGCTCGAGTCTCTTATAGGCCAGGATACAGCGAAAGCTGCTGCTTCAACAAGGGAGGAATTCAACCTTCAGAATCCGCTGTTCGGTGTTCTTAATCCGCGTGTCGACGAGCAGGGACAGGCTCTTCCTTCAAGTCTTGTTGGTCTGGCAGCCGGTATCGATACAGCCGAAGTAAACACATATCTTAAAATGAACCAGGTCAAGGCTCTGTTCCCCCGCGACCTCAAATTCTACTGGAGCCAGAACCCGTATAAATATGATCCTGCAAAATCGTTATATGAACTTCATGCCATAAAAGTAACTACCCGCGACGGAAGGGCTCCCCTTGGCGGCGACGTTATAACAGGCGCAAGACCCTCCTCGGGTGTAACAGGTTCCGAAGTAAAGGTCGACTTTACAATGAACTCCGAAGGAGCAAAGACATGGGCACGAATGACACGTGAAAACGTCGACAGGTGCATTGCTCTTGTTCTCGACGGTTATGTCCGTTCATACCCCCGGGTTGTTGGCGAGATTACCGGCGGCAGTACTGAGGTTACAGGCGATTTTACACTCGATGAGGCAAATGACCTTGCCAACATCCTTAAATCAGGGAAAATGCCTGCTCCGGCTCATATTGTTTCAGATACGGTGGTAGGCCCAACGCTTGGAAAGGAATCAATCAACAAGGGTATGGTATCGTTTCTGGTTTCATTCATAATTGTTCTGGCATACATGATATTCTACTACAGCCGGAGCGCCGGAACAATTGCCGATATAGCACTTGTTGGCAACATATTCCTGCTGATGGGTGTACTTGCATCACTCGGCGCGATCCTTACACTGCCGGGTATCGCTGGTATCGTCCTTACTATGGGTATGTCGGTCGACGCCAACGTTCTTATCTTTGAAAGGATAAGGGAAGAAATCAGGAACGGAAAAGGGATAAAGCTGGCTATTGCAGATGGTTATAAAGGAGCGATGTCGGCTATCCTCGACTCGAACATAACAACACTTCTCACAGGTATTGTACTTTACATATTTGGTACGGGACCGATCAGGGGCTTCGCCACCACACTCGTAATAGGTATTTTTACTTCGCTCTTCTGCGCGATCTATATTACAAGGCTTATCTATGAATTTCTCCTGAAGAGAAATGCAGATCTGTCATTCTCTATAAAGATCACTGCCAACTTCCTGAAAGGAACAAATATCGATTTCATCGGGAAAAGGAAGATTTTCTATGGAGTATCCATCGCAATAACTGTAATCGGGATAGTTTCACTTTTTGCAAGAGGACTTAATCCGGGCATCGATTTTTCGGGAGGCCGTACTTATGTTGTCCGTTTTGACAAAGAGGTAAGCACCGAAGAGGTGGCGCGTAATCTTACTGTGACATTTGGCGAAGCTCCTCAGGTCGTCACCTTCGGAAGCGCCAACCAGGTAAGGATAACGACCAAGTACAGGATAAATGAGACAGGCGCCGACGCTGATGCTGAAACCGCCCTTTACGATGGTTTAAAAGGCATGATAGGCGGTGACATCACAAAGAATGAATTCTTATCTAAATACAGGCAGAGTTCCGATACAGTCAGTCCGACAATCGCAACGGATATAAAAAACAGGGCCATATGGTCGGTAGGTATAGCGCTTATCATAATGTTCTTATATATCTTCATGAGGTTCAAAAACTGGCAGTATGGTGTCGGTGCAATAGTTGCAATTGCTCATGATACAACGATAGTAATCGGAATTTACTCCCTGCTTTGGGGTATCCTGCCCTTTACAATGGAGATCGACCAGTCGTTTATTGCTGCGATCCTTACAGTGATCGGGTATTCGGTGAACGATACTGTGGTTGTTTTCGACAGGCTGAGGGAGTTTATACCGTTGCACAGGAAACGACCAGTGAAAGAGGTGATGAACCTGGCAATGAACGATACCCTTAGCCGTACTCTTAATACGGGTATGACTTCAATACTTGTACTTATTGTAATGTTCTTCTTTGGAGGTGCAACCATCAGGGGATTCCTGTTTGCAATGCTTATTGGTATCATTATCGGTACATATTCATCAATATTCGTTGCCAGCTCGATTGTTTACGATACAACAAGGAAAAAAGGCTTCAGAACTTAGTAATTTCGTTTTGAATCTGCCTCTCTGGAAAAGCTGCATCACAAGCGAATGTCTGAACTTTTCCGTACTTTGTGCCCTTTGCGCAGACCTTTGCTGTCTTTGCGGTTAATTTGCTTTACTTAACCGCAAAGTAACGCAAAGTAACGCAAAGGTTATCGCAAAGCCAGTTAAGAGGTAATGATACTGCTTCCTGCATGACATATATATATTCTATCCGGTGCCAGTAAGATCATTTTTTTTCTAAATTTGCATTTATTCCGGATTGATAAACTTGAGGAGGAAAGATGAGCGGTCAGGAGATATTTGTAATAATTATAGTGATCCTTCTGCTTTTCGGCGCCGACAAGCTGCCCGAAATAGCAAAAGGCGTGTCGAAAGGGATGCGTGACTTCAGGAAAGCAACCGATGATATCAGGAGGGAATTCGAGGAAAGCACAAGTGAGATCAGAAAAGATCTGACCGACGTTACCACCTCTCTCACAAACGATGTCAATGATATTTCACAGAATATAAAAAAGGATGCGGATGAAGTTGCCGGCAACCTGCGGAATGATGTCAATGACTTTCAGAATACGATCAGCAGCGACCTGAATGAAGTAAAGGAAAATCTTGAAGCTGAACCGGTTGATTCTAAGGTACCTCAGGAAGGAGTTACAGGGGAACAGGTAAACGCTGAGGCGCCCGAAAATACAAACAACGAGGTATCACAAGCTACTGAAAATAAGGGCGCGGCTGAAACCGATTACAAACGCACAATAAACGAACCCGACGATAACTACTATAATTACAGGGACTGATCAGCCTCTGGAACTTTAATTTCAACCATGATCCTTACCACCGGTATCACAAAATCCTACGGAGACCTTAAGGTCCTGAAAGGAATCGATATCGAGATAAAAGACAGGGAAGTTGTTTCCATTGTAGGCGCCAGCGGGGCAGGCAAAACAACCTTGCTGCAGATCATTGGAACTCTCGACAGGCCCGACAGCGGAACTGTCACATTTGACGGAACCGACACCAGCAGGCTAAAGGGCAAACCGCTTTCTTCATTCAGAAATACCCATATTGGTTTTGTTTTCCAGTTCCATCAGCTTCTGCCTGAGTTTACTGCCCTTGAGAATGTTTGCATTCCGGCTTATATTGCAGGAAAAAGTAAAAATGATGCCGAAAAAAGGGCAAAGGAACTTCTTGGATTCCTTAGTCTTACCGACAGGCTCGAGCACAAGCCTTCGGAACTGAGCGGCGGAGAACAACAGCGTGTTGCGGTGGCAAGAGCCCTTATAAACAATCCTTCAGTGATCCTTGCCGATGAACCATCGGGGAACCTCGACTCGGAAAACAAGAATGAACTGCATAAGCTTTTTTTCAGGTTAAGGGATACATTCGGCCAGACAATAATAATAGTAACTCACGACAGGCAGCTGGCAGATATGTCCGACAGGATACTTCTTATAAAAGACGGACGTATCATTGGAGATCCTGAATAATAAACAATTCCGTTCAGATCCTTTATTGTTTAATTTATATTTACTTCTGTTCAGACAATTACAGACAGTGGAAGTTAAAATTGCGAGAAATGAAAAAATCACTAATCCTTCTTGCTTTCCTGCTTACGGTAATATCAGCCAATGCACAGAATATTCCCGACTGGGAAAATCCTGCTGTTTACCGTGTCAGCAATGAACCGGCCCATGCTACACTAATGCCATTTCCCGACAGGACATCGGCGCTTGCATTCGATAAATCGGGTTCCGCCTTTTACAAATCGCTGAATGGGACCTGGAGATTCAGATACCTGATGAATCCATCACTGACACCTGAGGATTTCCCTGCTGATTCAATAAATGAATCGAGGTGGACAAATATAACTGTACCCGGCAACTGGCAGCTGCAGGGTAATTTTGATCCCCCCGTATTCACAAACATAAAACATCCGTTCAGGGCCGATCCTCCGCGTGTGCCTCAGGATTATAATCCGACCGGTCTTTACAGAAAGACTTTCACAGTTCCGGACGAATGGAACGGACAACAGGTATTCCTTCATTTTGCAGGAGTACAGTCGAACGCAACCGTTTACCTTAACGGTAAAAAGATAGGGTACAACGAGGATGGTATGACACCCGCCGAATATAACATTACGAAAATGCTCAGGCCCGGGGATAACCTGCTTGCTGTTCAGGTTCTTAACTGGTCGGACGGAAGCTGGCTCGAGGATCAGGATTTCTGGCGGCTCAGCGGCATTTACAGGGATGTTTTCATATATTCAACCCCATCGCAGCATATCAGGGATTATTTTGTAACTACCGACCTTGATGCACAGTATAAGGATGCTGTTTTCAGTCTGAAGGTTACCGTAAAGAACTATGCCGCCGCTACGGCAAAAAACCTTTCAGTGAAAATTACTCTCGCCGATGCGTCATCATTACCTGTTCTGGAAAAAGTTGTCAAAGCAGGAATTATTGGCGCAGGAAAGGAGGCTCTGGTAAAAATAAATGAGCCTGTAAGGGATCCACTGAAATGGACAGCCGAAACTCCAAACCTTTATACACTTACATTGGAGCTTATTTCCGCATCGGGTGAGGTCCTGGAGGTCATTTCATCGAAAACCGGATTCCGTGAAGTGGAGATAAAGAACGGACAGCTCCTTTTCAACGGTCAGGCCATAGATATTAAAGGCACCAACCGCCATGAGTTCGATCCCGTCAGGGGACGGGCCCTTACCCGTGAATCGATGATACGCGACATCATCCTCATGAAAAGGCTTAATATAAATGCTGTCCGTACCTGTCATTATCCGAACGATACTGAATGGTATTCGCTTTGCGACGAATATGGTCTTTATGTGATGGATGAGGCCAATATCGAGAGTCATGAGCTCTGGGCCGACCGGAGGTATTATATCGCTGAGAAACCCGAATGGAAGGCAGCATGGGTTGACCGCGGAGTATCAATGGTGATGCGCGACAGGAACCATCCATCCATATTCAGCTGGTCGATGGGCAACGAAACCGGGTGGGGCGCCAATTTTGACGCTATGTACAAAGCAATGAAAACCCTCGATCCGACACGGCCTGTACATTACGAAAGCAAAACACCGGCATATGCCAATGTTCTTTCGAGGTACGACATAATTTCAACAATGTACCCCTCCCTCGATGATATTGTTTCGCTTATGAACCAGGACCCCACACGGCCGGTCATAATATGCGAATATGCCCATACGATGGGTAACAGCCTTGGCAATTTTAAAAAGTACTGGGATCTCTTCTACAAATACCCCCGGTTGCAGGGCGGTTTCAACTGGGACTGGGTTGACCAGGCCCTGAAAGCCGATGGTACGGGTGACGGATACTGGAACATAGTAAATTATGTTGACGGGGCAAATGTAAATGACGGCCTGATCAATCCCGACAGGATCCCGCAACCAGAGACTCATGAATTCAGGAAGATAATACAGAACATCAGTGTAAAAGACATATCCGGTGGAAAAGGGAAGCTTCTCATAAGCAACCTTTTCTTCTTTACGGATCTGAAGAATGTAAAGATGGACTGGGAGCTTATCCGCAACGGATATCCTGTAAGCTCGGGCTCTGTGGAAGATCTGAATATAAATCCCCGCGACTCGGCTGAGATAAGCCTTCCATTGGGAAGTGAAATACTTAGCCAGGATGGAGAATATTTCCTGAATCTTGTTTTCCGGACAAAGGCTGATCTGCCCTATGCCGTCAAAGGATTTGACATCGCATCGGAACAGATTTTGTTGAAAAACCAGACTCCCGTGATCCCGGCGGTAAATGTAGCAGGTAAACCGCTTCAGGTTACCGAAGGTGATATAATTACGATTAACGGAAAGGGAATATCGATAAAGGTCGACAGGTCGACCGGATCAATAATTTCTTATGTATTCAGAGGTTCTGAGATTATTTCAGATCCCTTGCAGCCCTGTTTCTGGAGGGTACCCACCGACAATGATGAGGGCGGTGGGAGCCGGGGATTTGCAGGAAGATGGAGAAAGGCAGGGCTCGACCGCTATAATGCCAGGGTAAAAACTCTGGATATCAAGGCTCAGGACAATGGTGACGTGGTTATGAACGTTTCATCCGACCTGGTGTTCTTAGAAGAAAGAACAATGGAGTTCAGGGGCAGTTACACTTTCAGGACAGACGGCAGTATTTTATTCTCGATGGATATAAATCTTGCTGATGGATTCCCTCCCCTGGCACGCGTTGGAATGAAGTTTTCGATGCCTGCTTCATACGATAACATTAAATGGTATGGGAGAGGGCCGTTCGAAAGCTACCAGGACAGAAAGGAAAGCGCCGGTGTCGGACTATGGTCGGGATCGGTTGCTGATCAGTATTTTCCTTATGTAATGCATCAGGAGAACGGCAACAAGACCGATGTCAGGTGGTTAGAAATAACCGATGATGCAGAAACCGGGATGAAAATTACAGGAACACCATTGATGGAAGTCAATGTGCAGAATTATTCGCAGGAAGCGCTGAACATGGCCAAGCCTTCAAAAAAGCTGTTCCGGGGCGACAAGACTTATGTAAATATTGATCTCAGGCAGATGGGACTTGGCGGTGACGACAGCTGGTCACCGCGTGTTCATGAAGAATACCAGCTGAAGGAGAAGAATTATAAGTTTGGGTTTGTGATCAGTCCGATGTAGTAAAGAAGGCAAAGGTCTGGCGTAAGGCACAGGAAGGAAGATGGGATTGTGGAAAGAAGGAGTGATGGGGAGATGGGGAGAAAAGGAGGCTCACCCTGCACCATCCTCTGAATATTTGTTACCAAACGGGCTTCTCTTCCGAGATTATTCCATCATCCTGAGTGGATTGCACAAGTGATCCTTCATCGACCTGAATACAGAAATAAGTTAAATCTGATGAATTATCAGCCTTGATTGATCTGACGCATGATGGCGATACCCGGACAGCAGTTCCTTCCATGACGGGAATTTTGGTTCCGTCAAGATAGAACAATCCTTTACCCGATGTAAAAATGTAAATTTCTTCGTTTCTTTTATGAGAATGTGCAAATGGGATCGCTGCTCCAGCCGGAAGCCGGTTGGCGGAAATCTCCGCGCCTGTTAAATCAAGCTTTTCCTTTAGTGTCACCCGGGTAATGCTATTCAAATTTCCTAATTCAGTTACTGTGTAATTTTTCATGTTTTTAGCTTTTTTAAAGTATTAGTAGTGCAAAATTAAACCTATGAATTATTTTGTGCAACGTGGTTCGTTACGCACATACAGGTTAGAATATTGAATATAAACACTATACGCATAAATATTTTTCACAGATTTTTTCCCCGCAGTTATTGTTACCGCCATTTCAGCTTATTACTCTCCGATAGAGATTTTATTATTTTTGTCATACAAACGGATTTATATGAAAATACCAGATTTACGCTTCCCGATGTGTCCCATAAGAAATGTCCTTGGCCGTTTTGCTGATAAATGGTCCTTGCTTGTTTTAATCAACCTGCAGGCTCACGAAAAAATGCGTTATACGGAAATAAGGAATGCCATCCCCGACATCTCGCAAAAAATGCTGACAAGCACTCTGAAACAGCTTGAAAAGGACCACCTGTTATCCAGAAAGGCTTACGCGGAAATTCCTCCAAGGGTAGAATATTCCCTGACAGAGCTTGGATTAAGCCTTATGCCGGTAATTGGAAAGATGATCGAATGGGCAAATGTGCACTTTGAAGAGGTTACAAAAAGTTAAAAAAGCATAATCTTAAAGATACATTGGTCTGAAGATGGTACAAAAGATAAATAAGATTGATTTGAAAGAATTCCTTGATGAAAAGGTTGATCTATACAACCGTCCTTCCTTTATTGAGCTGGATCCTATAAGCATTCCCCATCGTTATACCGAAAAAGGCGATTTAGAGATCGCCGGCTTCCTTGCGGCTACAATTGCCTGGGGAAACCGCAAGATGATCCTGAAAAATTCGGTAAGGATGATGGAGATCCTCGAGGATTCGCCTTATGAATTCATTGTGAATTAGAGCGATTGCGAACCCGATCAGGCCATACGTTTCGTACACAGGACATTCAATCTGACCGATCTTACTTATTTTCTGAAGGCTCTCCGTCATATTTACAGGAACAGGGGAGGACTTGAGGCGATTTTTGAAACCAATAAAACATCCGATTCACTTCAGCCTGCAATACATGAATTGCATAAAATATTCTTTGAGCTGCCCCATGAAAGAAGAACCGAAAGGCATGTTTCAGATCCGTTTAAGGGTTCGTCAGCGAAAAAGATTAATATATTCCTACTGATAATTAATGTAGCATAATTCAAAAGTATGTTCAATTCATTTGCTCCATCCTACATATCTCATATGTATCAGATTATCAATGCATAATTAGAATGTGTTAATAACTAATTAGTATTTCTTAGTAAGTCCGCAACGAATATCTTATATACAATTTTAATTTTGTTTTGCGTTCGGTTCTTAACAGATTAATAGGGAATCCGGTGTGAATCCGGTGCTATCCCCGTAGCTGTAAGTTCTATTTCAAAGTTCAATCATCACGCCACTGTTCTTAAAAGTTCGGGAAGGCGATTGAGACAGAATAAGCCAGAAGACCTGCCGATGCAAAGTTCCGTAGCTTTCGGGCGAAAAGCGAATGAATTTCTGCCATTTGCAGCATTCTTTTATCCCGTAGGTTACCATTGATTAACTTAATTTCATGTATTATGAATGGTAAACTTATTTTTTCGCAGATCATCAAACGTAATGGTGAAACAGCCAGTTTTAATCCGGATAAAATCGAAAACGCAATTTTTAAAGCCACCCGTGCAATTGGAAGACCTGACAGGCCAAAAGCAACCCGGCTATCTGAATTAGTTTTGAAGGAATTATCTGAAATACCTTTCCAGGGTTTACCTACCGTGGAAATAGTACAGGATTGTGTTGAAAAAGTAATCTTTGAAGAGGGTGATTTTCAACTTGTAAAGGCATATATACTGTACCGCCGACAAAGAGAGTTAGTTAGAAATACCAGGGAATTATTTTCAAACATCGAAGTTGTTGATGATTACCTGAGTGTATCCGATTGGAGGGTAAACGAAAGTGCCAATTCAGCATATTCTTTGCAGGGATTGAATCAACACATATCTACTACAATTACATCTCAATACTGGCTGGACAGGATTTATCCGGAAAATATCTCCTCTGTTCACAAACAGGGATATTTTCATATTCATGATCTTGGTTTTCTCAGTGTTTATTGTGTTGGATGGGACCTCCGGGATCTTCTAATTTCCGGATTCACAGGAGTAAGCGGGAAAACGCAGACAAAACCAGCCAGACATTTAAGGACTGCACTCGGACAAATTGTCAACTTCTTTTATACAATGCAGGGAGAAGCAGCAGGTGCCCAGGCATTTTCAAATTTTGATACCCTGCTTGCCCCTTATATAAGATATGACAAGCTTAATTATGACCAGGTTAGACAATGCCTGCAGGAGTTCCTGTTTAATATGAATATTCCTACCAGAGTAGGATTTCAGACTCCTTTTACAAACATAACAATGGATCTTGTTGTTCCCGATTTCCTGAAACAGGAACAGATTGTATGGGGAGGTGAAATTATGAGAGAAGTGTACGGGGATTTTCAGGAAGAAATGACAATCCTCAACAAGGCGTTTGCAGATGTTATGCTGGTAGGTGATGCTGCGGGCAGCCTGTTTTCATTTCCCATTCCTACATACAATATTACGCCAAACTTTAACTGGGACAATCATGATTACGATCTCATATGGGAAATGACAGCAAAATATGGGATACCGTACTTCTCTAATTTTGTCAATTCTGATATGAAGCCAGACGATGTAAGAAGTATGTGCTGCCGTCTCCGGCTTGACAAAAGAGAACTGATTAAACGTGGAGGGGGATTATTCGCATCCAATCCTCTTACAGGTTCAGTTGGCGTTGTGACGATTAACCTCCCAAAGCTCGGATATGAAGCAATCTCAGAGAATAACTTTTTTGAAAGGCTTAAAAACCTTATGGTTCTTGCCAAAGAAAGCCTCGAAATAAAACGTAAAACTATTGAGAATTATACAGAAAAAGGTCTTTATCCATACTCAAAATTTTATTTACGTGATATACACAAGAGGTTCAAATGTTACTGGAAAAATCACTTTTCAACCATCGGAATAAACGGTATGAATGAGTGTTGTCTTAATTTCCTTGGAAAAGACATCAGCCATATGGAAAGCAGATCTTTTGCGATAAGAGTAATGGATTTTATGAAAAATGTGCTTGAAGAATTCCAGGTAGAAACAGGCAATATATATAACCTTGAAGCTACTCCTGCTGAAAGCACTGCATATCGATTTGCACGGATAGATACAATGCAGTATCCTGATATAATCACTGCAAATCAGAATGCATATAAAGGAGGAGCTGCTCCATACTATACAAACTCAACTCATTTGCCCGTAGGTTATTCCGAGGATATTTTCGAAGTATTATCATTGCAGGATGACCTGCAGGTAAAATATACAGGTGGCACTGTACTCCATATTTTTACCGGAGATGCCAATATGCATGCCATTTCTGCAAAAAATCTTATAAGGAAAATAACAAGTACTTTTCATCTGCCATATATAACGATTTCTCCAACCTTCAGCATCTGCCCGTCCCATGGATATATTCCGGGGGAACACTTCAATTGTCCGAAGTGTAATGCTGAAAGCGAGGTCTACAGCAGAATTGTCGGATATATGCGGCCGTATAACCAATGGAACAAAGGGAAAAAGCAGGAATTCATAGACAGGAAACTATTCAGTGTATTCCCTGAGAAATCAAGTATACAGAATGACAATAATATATATGAAAATGAGTCTCTTCATTTTCATATCAGGTAATACGCCTTTACTCCATTTGTTTTCTTTTTTTGGTTCTATTTAATTGTAATTCATGAGAATAGGTGGATTCTTGAAACAGAGTCTGATTGACTGGGAAGGGATGATTACGGCAGTCATATTTACCAAGGGATGTAATTTTCGTTGCGGATACTGTCATAATCCTTCCCTGGTTCTTCCTGGACTGTTTAATGAAACTTCAGATATAGAAATTGAAGAAATCTTATCTTATCTGAATACCCGTAAAAAATGGATTGACGGGGTGGTAATATCGGGAGGAGAACCGACAATTCACCCGGACCTGCTTTATTTTATAAAAATCATCAGGGAATTGGGATTTAAAATAAAACTCGATACAAATGGGACTAACCCATCAATGCTTAAAAGTATTATATCTCAGAAAGTGGTTGATTGCATTGCAATGGATATAAAGACTATAATTCAGCCGGTGGAATATGCAGAAATTACCAATTGCTCAGATCCGTCAGTAACTAAAAAAATAAGAGAATCTGTACTTCTTTTAAGGCGTTCAGGGATTCAATATCAGTTCAGAACGACACTAATCCCGCAGATACATTCAGAAGAAATTGTCGAGCATCTCAGAAAAGAATTTAAAAGTGATCCCTGGATACATCAGAAGTACAGGCAGGGATTCACTATCGACTCATTAATTGGTCAAAGTCTTAATAATCAATAGCTGAATACTGCAGAATTAGGAAATGTTGCAGTTTCAACTTCAAATTGTTTTACTCCCGTCTTATCATAAACAACAGCTTTTGAATTTACAGCATCCATGCAAACAATATTGCCGGTTTGTGGATCTACATCCAGGCCATAAAACTGCTGATCAACTATTTTAGATGCTGGTAATGTAGTCGCAGTTAAAGGCATTGAGTATAGTGCGTCGTTAAGAAAATATATCACACTGCCATCTTTACTTACAGTTATATTGTTTATTCCTGAAGAACTCATATCAGCAATTGGTAAAGTATTTACTGTCTTTGTTGTTATGTTAATCTTGCTTATTCCTGCCCCTGAATAGGTTACATTAGGATAATTTGTGTAATCCGGAATACCTTTGCAGTATGCCCATAAATTATTGTCTTTATCCGAAGTAATATCTACAGGAACTGAACCTACATTAAAAGTGTTGACAATTGAAAAAGATGAAGGATCAATCTGGATAACTGTATTTCCATCATTGTTCCATCCTCCTGCAATCGCGGCATACACTTTTGAATTGGCCTTTATCAATTTTTCAGGCCCGGTACTTACATGAAGGGAATCTGTTTTTTTAAGTGTTGATAAACTGATTTTGTATATAAAGTTGCCTGATGATCCGTCTCCATTGGATACATAGACAGAATTCTCGTCGGCACGGACAACACTTCTGGGATAAGAAAATCCACTGATGGTTTTAATCACTTTGAAATTCTTCATATTTACAACTGTAACCTTTTGTGAATTATTTACCACAATAAAACCAAGGGTATCGACTATTTCAAATGATTGAACAACATCTCCTAATACCACTCCATTCACTGAATTAAAAAGGCTTTTAGTAGTTTGCTCAGACTTTGAATCGTAGAAAGTTATATCCCCATTGGCATGACCAAAACCACCTTCACATACCACAAACATACCCTTAAGGTTATTTACGGTTAAAGGTGGTTCATCATTAGTCTTTTCACAAGAGGTAAGCACTATAGCCGTAATGCCTAACGCGCAAAGCCAGCTCTTAAAAGAATTTTTTTTCATGATCATAAGTTTTAAAGTGAAATCAATTAGTTATTTATAAGAATAATTAATCTTCATTGACCAGTACCGACCAGGCATCGGATAAAGTCTGATAAGTTCGTATGTGGTATTTGTAAGATTATTGACAGAAAAATGAATGCCAAGTTTTCCATTGCCTAAATGAATCTGAACTCCGGCCTGCATATCAGTAGTCTGGTATGGTTTCAACAGTGCATTATCTTCATAAAACCTATCTGCAGTAAAATGATGGCTTATTAACAAATCAAATATTCCCATTGAAACACTATTTTCCCAGGAGGTTATTATACGAGGGGAGTATAACATCTTATTATACTCTTCGGTATTCGTTTTTATATCTGATTTGTTCAGCATTAACATCAGAGATGAATGATATTTAATTCTGCTTCGAATTATTTCGAGTAAAAGGTTACCATCCATCCCGCCGGAATGAACAAGTTGATAATTCTTCGCCACCCAATATGCACCTTCAGGACGCCATATGATCATATTATCAATTCGTGACAAATATGTTCCAAGGTCAGCTGTTATCTTGATATCCTCTCTTTTCAGGAGTGTAACTGCTGATCCTAACTCAGCGGAATAGCCCGATTCAGGTTTAAGTTCAGGATTGCCTCCCGGCATCCAAAAAAGGTCGTTAAAAGTAGGTTTGCGGAACTTTTTAGATATGTTGAATCGGGTTGTCCATTTACCAGGTATCACTTCCCAGGCTAAACCGAAAGAAGGCAATATACCAGAATGGAAATCATCATTAACTTCCTTTCGGACTTCTGCCTGACATGTCAATCTGTTTCTGGTATACTTTGCTCCCGCAAAAGCTGTTATTCCTTTTTCCTCTTTCGTATGCCCATATGCAGATACATCTGCTGTAATATATGAACCAATGAATCCTGCATCAATAGAAATTCCTTGTTGCAGATAGTATCGGAAATTAGCGTCTCCATAGAACTGATGGGAGTAGATTTTTGAGTCTATACTGTAAGCAGTAGCCTGTGCTGAGGTCTTTTGAGTATATCTTTCATAATCATTGAAGGCTGCCGTCTTTATTTGCAGGCTCCAACGACCGGCCGATTTTTTAAATGCTGCAAAAAACTTAAGTGTTGAATCCTTTTGAGATTCATAAGACACTGATCCGATTCGTGAAGGGATATTATAATCTTTGATCTGATACCAAAGGCCTGTTTCAAGTGTTGATGTAGGAGAAAGGCGAAATATTAACTGTTGGATTGTCCCCACATTGTTCCAACTGCCATCCGTTTGTTTCCTGTTGCTTTGCCTTATATAGTCGTAATATGTGAATTCATTATCAGATGCAGCACCCCAAAAATTGCCTTTCCATGCTACATTATTATTCCCGACATTAATTGCTGTGCTACCATTGAGTGTTTTTAGTGACTCATAGCTCATGCTTGCTGATCCACTAAGAACTTTTTCCGGTTTGAGATTATTATCAAGATTAATCGCCCCTCCAAATGTGCCGCTTCCATAAAGAGCACCTGGTGCACTATATACAACAGATATACGGTCGAAGCCTGTGGCAGGAATCATTGAAAAGTCACACGAACCGAGAGTAACGGAATTGATTGGGAATCCATTCCAGTTTACCTGGACATGATTGGCTGAAGAACCCCGTAAAGAAACACTTACTAATGCACCACCAGTCCCATATGCTTTTACGTTTATAGCAGTATTGCTGATTAAGAACCGTCCCAGGGACTCTCCTGCATAAGATTGCAACTCTTTTGAAGTAAAGACATCAGTTTTGATGTCATTCCTGAACTGTTGAAATCGGGTAGCACTGATTACAACTTCCGGAATGGTCAAAGTAGTATCATTAAGTGACTGTGCGGAGAGTTTTGTACCAACAGTTATTAAAAATAATGTCGTCAAGACTGCTACTTTTTTGTTAAGCAGCATTTCCCTGAATATAATAAATAGCAAATGCATTATAAAACAACAATTAAAGCAGTCCCATCATCAAGTTAAATGAAGGTACTATGCAGATCTCCTCGCAGCAATAATCAGAAAGTCAGGATTGTAACACTAAATGTCCAATTCTTTGCCTTTCACCCGAAAGCTACGAAGTATGTTACAGGCAGGTCTTCTGGCTCATCCTGTTTTGGCTGCCTTCCCATTTCACTTTAAGCGTAACAGTGGCGGGGTATGCCAAAACTTTTGTTGGATTTACAGCTGCGGGTACAGCTCCCGTATTTCACGGGATTCCCTTTTAATTCCGGCCATGAACTATATAGCTGGAATACCTGAAATCTTAAAGCAAACTTAGCAAATTTCTTTATCAATACATAAAAAAGTAATCGGCGACTGTTTTATATTTTTAATTCTGATTTATAACATTTACATCCATTCAAACTGAAGATATTTATTGAATAAGTATTGCGGTGACTATCTTAATATGTGTTCCACTCCAGCAGTTTAGAGTTTTTTTCTCTCGAATTACGGGTACTGTTATGCTATGAGATTCACGACGGTTAATATCAAAGTGGATGCCAGGAGACATTAGTTATATTTCTTTATTTTTACTTTCCAAACTGTATACTATGAAGTTGAGGAAATCAGATATAAAGGAGTTCCTGGATGAAAAAGTCGAATTATATAACAGACCCTCATTCATTGAATCGGATCCAATTTTTATACCGCATCGTTATTCACGCAGAGAAGATATCGAAATTGCCGGATTCCTTACAGCGACTATTGCCTGGGGGAATCGGAAAATGATATTGAGAAATGCAAAAAATATGATGGATCTGCTTGATGATTCCCCGTTTGAGTTTGTCTTTAATGCAAGTGAGGAAGAAATGGAAGCAATTGGCAGATTTGTCCACCGGACTTTTAATTCTACGGATTTAATCTACTTTCTGAAAGCTTTGCAAAATATTTACAGGCATAAGGGTGGCCTTGAAACTATATTTGACACCTATCAGTCAAAAGATTCGTTGCAGCCAGCTATTCATGAGTTCCACAATATATTTTTTGAACTTCCTCACCAAAAAAGAACCGAAAGGCATGTATCAGACCCGTTCAAAGGTTCGGCAGCGAAAAAAATAAACATGTTTTTAAGGTGGATGGTACGAAAAGATAACAAAGGCGTCGATTTCGGATTATGGGATTCCATATCTCCCTCGATCCTGTCGTGTCCCCTTGATGTTCATTCAGGAAACATTGCCCGTAAACTTGGAATATTGAAACGAAAACAAGATGATGCAAAAGCAGTTGCCGAACTGGATGAGGTTCTGAGGAGTTTCGATCCTGACGATCCGGTAAAATACGATTTTGCACTATTTGGATTGGGTGCGATAGAAAGATTTTGATACAAAAATTTTCCGACTACTCAACAATCGGAGCAATGCCTGGATTTTCAGTCATGATGTTCCTTGATGTCGCATTTGGATAAGATAAATGCTAAATAACGGACCAAAAGTGGCTGCGAGGACCGGCCTATGCACTCAACCTGTTATGGCAAGCCCATAACCAGAATCATTTATTCCGTTTATGAAACCATAGCAATCCTTCCCCTGCCTTTTCCTGCATTAAATCTGATAACAATAATTATACTGACTTTAAACATTTTACGGTAGTAATTTGTTTAAAATTGGGGCAAGTGGAGTTCCAGTTTTTGAATGATTCTTCCGGGGTTATCGATGTAATAATAAAGAAATGGAACATAGCTTTCTTTCTACAAATCTGATGGCATCAACAGACCATCAAATATTGGATTTATATTCATTAATAGTTACAGGTGTGGTGAAGAAAACTTCACAGGCCGTTGTGCATCTTAGAGTTCTTAAAAAAATTAAGAACCCTCTTAGCAAGAAGATTGTCGGACAATATGCCATGGCTTCGGGATTTGTAATTTCCAGCGACGGCTATATAATTACCAACCATCATGTAATTGAGAATATGGATTCTGTGACAGTGATCTTTGGTGATGGAACCGAACATAATGCCACGCTCACAGGTACCGATCCTTCAACAGATATTGCAGTTATCAAAGTCTATAATGAAGAATTGCATACATTACAGTTTTTTGATTCAGGATTGCTTGAACCCGGTCAGATTGCCATAGCTATTGGAAATCCGATGGGTTTACAACATACTGTAACTGTGGGAGTCGTAAGCGCTACCGGCCGTACCATGAGAGCCACAAACGGACGTTTGATTGATGATATAATCCAGACAGATGCAGCATTAAATCCCGGTAACAGCGGCGGGCCTCTTTTAAATTCAGAAGGCAAAGTGATAGGAGTGAATACTGCAGTACTTCCGGAGGCTCAGGGTCTGTGCTTTGCAGTCTCATCAAACCTTACGACATATATTGCAGGTCAGCTTATCCTTAAAGGAAAAGTAAGGAGGGCCCAGTTAGGTCTGATGGCGCAACCTGTGAATCTTACCCAGCGTATAATTGAGGTGAATCAGCTGAAAACCAGGTCAGGTGTTTATGTCTATGAAATTACCAAATCATCAGAAATTAATAATATGGAGATGAAAGAAGGGGATATCATTGTTGAATTTGATGGAATTCCGGTCTCCACGGTGGATAATCTGCATAAGCTCCTGAACGAAAATGTTATCGGGGTAAAAGTATCTCTGGGTATTCTGAGAGGATTGCGAAGACAAATCATTACTGTTATTCCGGGGGAAATTAAATGAAACTTTAAAACGCACTTCAAGAGACGGGTGTATATTATTTCATATTGTTTCATTTCCCACTGGTTATCTGGCAGACTGGTTAAGGAACTCACACAAATATGAACTGCAATGAGGTTATTGCAAACCGCTCTCATGTGCTGCTCGGCAATAAATTAGGATATGGTGAGCGGCTTATTCATCCAAACGATGATGTGAACAGATCCCAGTCATCCAATGATACTTTCACTTCAGCAATGCATATGGCTGCCTATAGGAAGATAGTAGAATACACAATCCCTTAAATAGAGAGACTAACCAAAACTTTTTCAAGGAAATCAGCAGCGATGAGAGGGATTGTAAAGATTGGCCGGACTCATCTGATGGATGCAACTCCTTTGACACTTGAACCGGGTTCTTCCATCATGCCCGGCAAAGTAAATCCGACCCGGACAGAGTCTATGACGATGGTCTGCGCGCAAATCATGGGAAATGACACAACCGTTAGTGTCGCAGGATCAAACGGTCATTTTGAGCTTAATGCATATAAACCTGTAATGATTAATGCTTTATTGCAGTCTGCAACATTGATTGCAGATGCATGCAGGACATTCAATGATTTTTGTGTTGCAGGATTAGAACCCAATCGGAAAAGAATAGCAGAAAACCTTAATAACTCATTGATGCTTGTAACTGCTTTAAATACCCATTTAGGTTATGAAAAAGCTGCACTGATTGCCAATGAAGCTTATACCGGCAACTTTACACTAAGAGAGGCTGCACTTAAACTGGGGCTTATGACAGAGGAAGAGTTTGACAGATGGGTTGTTCCAGCAGATATGACCCGTCCCATGAAGAGTAAAAAAAAGAAAATTGAAATATAATATTCAACTGTTTTTCTTAAGTAATTTGAATGCATGATTCCATCGGTTCTCGCGCAGGCCCGGAATGCACCAGAGCATGCATAACGGTTCAATGGCTCTTGCGGATTCAGCATTGCCCATATCCTCAACTTCCCAGCCTACCTCTCCAAGCACTGCTGCTACTTCTTTTTTTGCTGAAATACTATTTCCGCAAATAAACATTGTAGGTTTTATCCCAAATTCGGGATCTATCATAAATGCATTTCCGACACTATTGAATGCTTTTACAAGATTAGCCCCCGGTGCCAGATTTTGAAGCCTTTCCAGTAACGAATCATCGAGTGAAGTAAAAAACTGAATTACACCATTAATCGGCGGCCTTTCGGCAATCGGATTTGTGGTATCAATGACTGTTTTGCCCGAAAGTCTGTCAGACAGATCTGACATGACCTTCTCGGCAGCGATGCCTTTGACCGCAAAAATTATTATTTCGCCAAACGATGCTGTTTCTTCAAAACTTCCACTTAACGCTCCGGTATTTTTCCGAAGTTCCTCTCTTTTTAAGGAGTCGCGTGAACCAGTCATCACACTGTACCCATGTTTAATTAATCCTTTAGCCAGCGCCTGGGCGACCAGCCCCGACCCAATGATTCCGATTTTATTCATTCTCCATAAAATTTAATCCAATAATTAAACAAATATCAAAATGAAAAGTTCTTTTATAGCTGCTTTTATATCTGATATTCTGCGACTTTGTTTCCCCGGTTTGATATAAGGAATGCAGGAACTCCTGTAATTAAAGAATTTTTGCATTGTTCCGGAAATCTCAGGAAATTTTCAATTGCTGTAACATACCTTGGAGTGAATCACCTGTAAAATATATTATCAACTCAGTGATGAAGAAATTCGGGAACCTTGCGCAGGACTTAAAAGAATATAAATGAATTCATAATCTGTTACGGTGTCTGGCTACCTTCATACATTGATGAGATAAAACTGTCATTTTTAGTTTTTGATTATCAGTTTTTATTTTTAGATTTATGCCACGAATGTATAAAAAGATAACACGATGGCGTTAGCACGTTTCGGTGTAAGTTTGGATGAAGACCTTCTCAAAGCATTGGATAGCTTCGTAATTGAAAACAGCATGCCCAATCGTTCTCAGGCAATCCGTCACCTGGTTGAAAAGAATCTGGTAGAGAAAAAGTGGCAATGCAACCAGTTAGTGGCAGGTGCGGTTGTCCTGTTGTACGACCATCATAAAGGTGATATCACGACAAAATCAAATGATATTCAACATGATTATTATGATGTAATCCTCTCCTCGTTGCATTTCCATTTGAATCATGACAACTGCCTTGAGATCATTGCCGTCAAGGGAACTGCAAAAAGGCTGACTGAATTATCTGACAAATTAATAGGGATGAAGAATATTATTCATGGTAAACTGGTTATGAGTCGTACTGAATAATATTATCCGGGATTCAATACCATTTTATATAATAACTGGATATCATAGCTACTTCCCATACGGGTTTATTTTTTTGAAATTAAGTAACACGAAATATAAAATATGTGCCACTAATTACATCCCCCATGAAAACTAATACCTGGCTTTTCATTTTTACGATTTTAATTATATCGAAATCCGGATTTTCGCAACAATCCAAAAGCATTTTAAAAGATACCATAAGTATTGATGAAGTGGTTGTTACAGGTACTAAGACATCTGTTAACCGGAATAACGTCCCATTGACTGTTTCGGTAATTTCAAAGGAAAAAATTGAATCCAGTTCTGAATCTGCACTCCTGCCGGTATTATCCGAGCAAGTGCCAGGCCTGTTTGTTACTGAAAGGGGAATTACAGGCTTTGGTGTATCAACAGGCGCTGCAGGTCAGATAATGCTCCGGGGTATCGGTGGAAGTCCGAATACCCAGGTCCTTGTTTTGCTTGATGGTAATCCTCAGTTCATGGGTGTTATGGGGCATCCACTCCCCGACACATATATTGCTTCAGATGTTGAAAAGGTTGAAGTGATAAGAGGAGCAGCATCGACGCTGTATGGAACAAATGCCATGGGTGGCGTAATCAACATTATAACAAAGGAGCAAAAAGAAGATGGATTCTCAGCAAATGGCCGTTTGATGTATGGCTCTTACAACACACAGAAATACATGGTTAATGCAGGCTTTAAAAAGGATAGATTTAACGTTTTTGCATCATTTAACCATGACCAGACAAACGGACATCGCGATTCCTCTGATTTTAAAATAAATAACGGATATTTTAAAGCAGGCTATAACATAAACAAAAACTTCAAAGTAAATGGTGACTTAAGTCTGGCTAATTTTGATGCTACCGACCCGGGTTTCGAAGGTGGGAAGGCAGGAAATACATATGACATTACACGTGGTATTGGTACTGTTGTTCTTGACAATAAATTTGAAAAATCCAGCGGTTCCTTCAGGTTCTTCTACAACTTTGGGGAACACAATATTAGCGATGGATTTCATTCGAAAGACAAAAATTATGGCATAGTGCTTTATCAGGCATTTAGCTTCTTTAAGGGAAATACAATAACATTTGGTGTCGATTACAAAAAGTATGGCGGAATTGCAGAAAATGTAAAAGCCATGGGCGGGAATGGGATGGTATTGGGTGATACAACCGTTAATGAAATGGCCGGATATGCTTACATCCAACAGGAATTGTCAGATAAACTTACATTAAATGCAGGTTTCAGGCTGGAGCGTAACAGTGTGTTTGGCAATGAACCTGTTCCTACCGGTGGATTAGCCTTCCGCCCAACATCTGCCACAACCATAAAAGCATCAGTGGCAAAAGGATTCCGAAGTCCTACAATTCGTGAACTTTACCTGTGGACTCCGGCAAATGCCAATTTAAAACCAGAATGTATGATGGATTATGAAATTGGTGTTTTACAAAGATTTCTTCAAAACAAAATATCTATCGAACTTACGTTATTTAAAGCAAATGGTGACAATCTGATACAGACTGTGAGGACTCCAACGGGACCGCAGAATCAGAATGCAGGGAAATTCTCAAATACAGGAGTAGAATTTGCAGGTACTTTCAGACCTGTTGAATTTTTAACTATAAATGCAACATACAGTTATATTTCCATGAAGGAGCCAATTGTTGCAGCGCCAGAGCAACAATTGAACATCAGCGGCACTTATAAAAGGAACAGGTTGAATTTTAATCTTGCTGTTCAGCATATTCAGGATCTTTATACACAGGTCATCCCTGAGAAATTAACCGGGAGTTATACACTATTAAACTCAAGAATATCCTTCACAATAAACAAGTATCTGGATTTTTTCGTCAAAGGAGAAAATCTGACAAATAAAAAATACTATATAAACTACGGTTATCCTATGCCGGGAATAATTGCATTTGGTGGTATTAACCTACATATTTAGAACTAGTTGCTATTCTTAAAATACTGATAATTTGAGAATTATATTTATCCAGTTCATAAATAATTCCTTACATTAATTCTGTTCTTCTTGTTCTATACAAATACCTGGTCATAACCATAGCCTGACTAACTATGCACCACAGTGATTATTGATACCAGTTGTGGGTTTGATGATATGATTAAGGTACTTTCAATCTGGCTGCTGATCCGGAGAGTTTCTTATTTTTATATAGAATTGGTTACTGAATAGAGCCAGAAACATGTTACTCCTTTTATCCTTCACGAATGTTAAATGCCAATAAACCAAACTAATGAAAAACAAAATTACGGCGATTACTGACAAAAACGGATCCGCCGGCGTTGGCGGTCCCCTAAGGCAGTGGCCTGGTATACTCCTGTCGGTTGTACTGATACCGGTCAGGTACCTTCTTCCTGTCCTGGCTCCCAGGGCTACGATAATTGGAATTTTCGGCGGAATATTGCTCTCACTTGGAATTTTTATATGGTGGTTTTTTTTCAGCCGTGCATCAAAAGCTGAAAAATGGGGAGCCTTTCTTTTGATTGTCATATCACTCACAATAACCTCATTCCTCCTTGATAAATCGATCGCAACTGCCAATATGGGGATGATGTATATAATGTTCTCAATACCGGTGCTTGGTGTTGCTTTTGTTGTATGGGCATTTCTTACAAGGAATATGCCGGCAGGTATCCGGAGGATCTCAATGGCTCTTACAATTATTTTTGCAGCCGGATTCTGGATTTTTCTCAGGACTGACGGAATGACCGGCGATTCAAATCATAATCTGAACTGGCGCTGGGCAAAGACAAGTGAAGACAATACACTCATACAAACCGCCGGAGAATCTCTTACCGGTACTCCGGGTCCGGACCTTGCAAATTCAGAAGCAGAATGGCCTGGATTCAGGGGGAAAAATCGCGACGGAGTTGTTCATGGGCTAAAGATAAATGCTGACTGGAAGGCGAATCCCCCCGTCGAACTATGGAGACGACCTGTTGGTCCGGGCTGCTCATCGGCAGCAATTCTTGGGAATCTGATTTATACGCAGGAGCAGCTTGGTGAATATGAAACTGTATCCTGCTATGATCTGTCAAGCGGCAACCCTGTCTGGAGACATAAGGACAAAGCCCGTTTCTACGATTCACATGCCGGCGCAGGACCACGTGCAACTCCTGAACTGGCTAATGGCCGGGTGTATACAATGGGTGCAACAGGCATACTGAATGCAATCAATGCAATGGATGGCACCCTGATATGGACACGTAATACTGCAGAGGATACAGGTGTTGAAATTCCGGAATGGGGGATCTGCGGTTCCCCGGTTGTTACGGGAAATGCCGTAATTGTTTCCCTGGCAGGTACGCTGGCTGCTTTCGATTCGGAAACCGGTAAACCTTTATGGACAGGTGGTAATGGCGGTTCCGGTTATGCTTCACCACATCTTTTGACCATCTGTAATGTACCTCAGGTACTCATTATTAACGAACCGGGTGTCCAAAGCATAGATCCTGCAACAGGGAAAAGCCTGTGGACCTATAGTTGGCGTTTAAGAGACAGAGTGCTTCAGCCCGTCTGGATCGGCAACGATGAACTGCTTATTAATGAAGAATATAAGAATGTCAGGAAAATTAAAATAACCAACGACGCCTCCGGCTGGAAGACAGATGAAATCTGGACATCATCCGAAATCAGGACACTCTTTAATGATTTTGTTATACACAAAGGGTATGCATATGGTTTTGACGGACCTTCAATGGCCTGTATTAATCTTACTGATGGAAGCAAAAGATGGAGGGGAGCCAGGTATCGGGGTTTCCAGATTCTCCTGGCTGATCAGGATCTTATACTCGTTCTTTCTGAAAAAGGGGAATTGGCTCTTGTCAGTGCAGATCCCGGCAGGTTCACGGAGCTTTCGAAAATACCCGTACTTAAGGGAAAAACCTGGAATCATCCTGCAATAAAAGGGAATATCGTAATTGTAAGGAATTCGGAGGAGATGGCGGCGTACCGCCTGTAAGACTCGTGCCCAGATTGGCGATAAACGACCGGTGGACTCTCAGGGACTGCCGGATTACCATTTGATCTGATCATTCTTTCGGCAGGTCAGCGATACTGGGTTGCAACGTATTATAATACTGCTTTTAATACGTTGATGCCGGTCCCTGATTTCTCCGTTTCGTCGCAAGAATGGCGCCAGATTGTTGTATCTCTTAAATTCAAATCTTAAAGTATATTGTTTAATTATCGAAAAGACTTTTTTCATTTTGTTATTAATTCCATTGCTTAAGAATAATAAAAAGTAATATTTATCATCTTTCTAATAATCGCTCCGATGCCAGACATATAAAAAAAAGCACGATTTTTGCCGTCACTGAAAAGATATACGATCCTTTTTATAAATCACCGGATATTAACTTCTTTTGAATTTAATACATTATTCACGAAAAACACAACAACATGAAAAATGCTGCTTTGTCAATAATCTTTTTATCTGTTATTTCAGTTACTGTTGTAGCCCAGGATATCAGTGAATGGCGCGAGGAAAACCGTACAGGAATATCGGCCGAAACCGGACTTTTGAAATCCTGGCCCGCAAAAGGACCTGCCCTTCTATGGTCATGTACAGATCTGGCCAGAGGTAATTCCTCTGTCAGTTTCGGCAAGAACATAATATATACAACAGGCAATAAAGGGAATGATGATATTCTTTTTGCTCTTGACATGAAGGGGAAGGTGTTGTGGCAAACAGTATTCGGCCGTGCATGGACACAATCCTACCCCGAAAGCAGGGCGACGCCCACTGTCGAGGGCAACAGGGTATACTGCACAAGCGGATATGGTGACCTTGCCTGTATCGAGGGATCAACCGGGAAAACCATATGGTCATACAAGGCCAGCGAGATACATAAGGGAACTTACGGATCATGGGGCATTGCCGAATCAATGATTATTGATGGGACCAAGGTCTATTTCTCTCCCGGAGGACCCCAGACAATGACGATAGCTCTGGATAAAAATACAGGAAAACTCTTATGGAAATCCGCAAGCCTGAACGATAAACCGGGTTATGTCTCGCCGATCCTTGTAAACTATGCAGGCAAAAAAATGCTGATAAATGTCTCTCTTCAACATGTTTTCGGAGTTGATGTTTCAAACGGTGAGATCCTCTGGAAAGTTGCCCATGTCAACAAGGATAACGATGAGCTTATTAAATGTGTGACTCCCCTGTTCAAAGACGGCAGAGTGTATGTGACCGGGGGTTATAACACAGGCGGCATGATGGTGGAAATAGGGAAGGACGGGAAAAGCGCAAAGGCAGTATGGACAGATGATGTTCTTGATGTTCACCACGGTGGCGTTGTCCTTGTCAACGGCTATATCTACGGAGCCAACTGGATAAGCAACGGGAACGGAAACTGGTGCTGCATCGACTGGAATACAGGCAAGAAGATGTGGGAAGAAAAGTGGTTCAATAAGGGATCAATAATTGCCGCCGACGGAATGCTCTATATTTATGATGAAAAGTCGGGGAATGTCGGACTGGTTAAACCCAATCCCCAGAAATTTGACCTTGTAAGTTCCTTTAAAGTAACCCTGGGTTCTGCAGGACCTTACTGGGCACATCCTGTGATTAAAGACGGCATACTTTACCTGAGGCACACAAACGCATTGATGGCTTACGATATCAAAGCCAGATAGAGGAATATAATCAGGCTGTCGTACAGCTCCTTAGACCGGTATCAGAAACTGAACCATTCATTATTGAATCATTTTTCGTTTTTGATCCCGGTTTTTTCTTTTTTAACTGCACAGATCGCAGTTATTGTATCTTCAGCAATTATCTTTAACCTGTAAAATTCTTTTTATATTGCCGCAGGAAATACGTTAATTGATTCAAAATTTTATAGTTAGAGGAAAGGGAGAAATTTAAATGAAGTTTAGCAGAATATTCTTACTGTTGATTGCATTTATATGCACATCGGATTTATTTTCGCAGGACTGGCCGCAATACCTCGGGCCAAACAGGAACAGCGTTTCGGACCAGCTTAACCTGCTGCGCACCTGGCCACAGAACGGGCCACAGGTCTTGTGGAGCGCTGAAATCGGCATAGGTTTCGGCGGACCGGTTGTAAAAGCCGGAAAAGTATACCTGCTTGACAGGGATGATAAGACCGGAGATAAACTCAGATGTTTTGATCTGAACAGCGGCAGGGAACTCTGGAATTTTGCCTATAGCGCTCCGGGATCAGTTCAGTTCCCGGGCTCAAGAAGCGTCCCGACGATCGACGGTAACAGGATATATTCGTGCGGCCCGTACGGCGACTTCTATTGCATCGACATCAATACCCACAAACCATTGTGGAATAAAAATATCTGGACCGACTTTGGCGGAGGCCAGATCCCCAGGTGGGCAGTTACCCAGTGCCCCCTGATCTATGGCGATCTGGTTATTGTCGCTTCCCAGGCCCCGAAGGCAGGAGTGGTGGCATATGATAAACTTACAGGAAGCGTTAAATGGACCACTCAGCCGATCGGTCCGGTAGGATATGTCAGCCCGGCGCTTGTAAAAGTTGGCAGTGCGAACCATGTTGTGATGATTTCAGCTTCACAGGGAAGGGGACCAGGTGCCTCGGGAGGTAAAGTTGCCGGAATTGATCCCCTTACTGGCAGGATCCTTTGGGAATATACAAACTGGCAGTGCTCTATCCCGGTCCCTAGCGCTGTTGATGCAGGGGATGGCAAGATCCTGATCACAGGAGGTTATCAGGCAGGCACAGCAATGATAAAAATTGAAAAGAAAGCCGATGGTACTTTTAGTGTAACAGAGCTTTTTAAAAATCCCGATTTTGGAACCCACACACAGCCTCCTGTGTTGATTAACGGTAATTTCTATGCGCAATATTCGACAAATGAAAGAAAGGACGGACTGGTCTGCATGGGAATGGACGGTCAGGTAAAATGGAAAACAATGAGAAATCCATTATTCGACAAAGGCGGAATGATAGTTGCTAACGGCCTTCTGCTTGCAACCGACGGAAGGGCAAGCCTTTTCCTTATTGAACCTGATGCTTCGGCTTTTAAAGTTATTTCAAAGGCCGATATGCTTGGAGAAGGAGGAACAGGCTCAGGAAATGATGATGTGGCTTCAAGAGCTGGCGGAGCTACCCAGAACTGGGCTCCTCTCGCCCTTGCCGATGGCAGGCTCATTATCAGGGACCAAAGCCGTTTGAAATGCGTTAAAGTTGTAAAATGAATAAAACAGATCTCTTTAATGATGGTTTAAAGCTTGATCTTACTGATAATAATAATCAGGGAAGGTTCATTCTGATCAGCCTTGTATCTGCCCTGTTTATTATATATCCTAATATTTCTATTTTTTCGCTTGAGCGTGAATATCTTGGAGAGCAAAAACATACTGCCCAGTTGCTGTTTTTCAGCTTCAGATATCTTTATTTCTCAGGGCTGATCTGGTTTCTCGTTTGGTTCAATATAAGGAAAATAAAGAAAAATGCCCTTAAAAACAGATTGTTCCAGGCTTTTATCATATCCATAATCGCCTATGTGATCTATACTGCATTTTCTATGAATTTCAGTCCAAAAAAAGAATGGTATTCCGGATTGCTGATCTTTCAATTCTTTGTAATGTTCATTTTCAGCGTTTTCCTCGGGCATGTTACTCATTTGTATAAGGAACAGAGACACAGGGAGCAGGAAATCGAACGACTGAAAATAGAGAATCTTCAGAGCCGCTATAATGCGCTGACAAATCAGATAAATCCCCACTTCTTCTTTAACTCTCTCAATGGACTTACTTCCGTGATCCGCAGGAAGGATTCGGATGATGCCCTTGAATATGTAAACAAACTATCGGATGTTTTCAGATACATACTTCAGAGCGACAAAAAAGGGCTTGTAACTCTTGGGGAAGAACTTGATTTTGTAAGAGCTTTTTTTTACATGATGGAAATCAGATTTGCCAATAAGCTGATATTCAAGATCAATGTGCCCGATAATAAAAAGGATCTTAAAATTCCCGTTTTATCTCTCCTTCCTCTTATCGAAAATGTGGTGATGCATAATACTATCGACAGTGAGCACCATATGGAAGTCAATATTTGCCTTAACGAACAGGAAGAGCTTTCAGTTTCAAATCCTGTCTTTCCTAAAATCACTCCCTCGGATTCAAACGGAACAGGACTGAGTAATCTTGAGAACAGGTTTCAATTATTGATGAACAGACATATCAGAATGAAAAATGATGGTCAGCGATTCACTGTTTATCTTCCCTTAAAAAAAGAAAAAGATGAAAATTCTGATAGTTGAGGATGAAACAGCTGCATATGAAAATCTTGTCGATATTCTGAAATGGATTGATCCTGAGATTGTGATCGCAGGAAATACAGAAAGCATAAAACAAACCATACGCTGGCTGAAAAATAATCCGATGCCCGATCTGATCCTTATGGATATTCATCTTTCGGATGGGTCGGCTTTTGAGATCTTCAAAAATATTATTCTTGAGACTCCCGTAATTTTCACAACTGCCTATGATGAATATGCAATCGAAGCATTCAAAGTAAACAGCATTGATTATCTTCTTAAGCCCATAAAAACTGAAGATATGAAGCGGGCCCTTGAGAAGTTTAAGAAACTATCACGTCAGGATGTCCTTAAATATCTTGCCCAGCTTACAGAATTCAGTCCTCTCCCGAAATATAAGGATAAAATACTTGTCCCTCATATGGATAAGCTTCAGCCTGTTGATTTGAAAGATGTTTCTTTCTTTTATACAACTGAAAAAAATACACGGATATGCCTTAAAAACGGTAAGAGTCTTCCCTATTCAAAAACTCTCGACCAGATCGAGGTTACTCTTAATCCTGCCGATTTTTTTCGTGCAAACAAACAGTTCATAGTTGCCCGTAATAGTGTTAAGAATTTAACAATATGGTTCGACAGCAGGCTGCTGCTGACACTCGACGTGGAACCGCCCGAAAGGATTTATGTAAGCAAAAACAAGGCAGCAGAATTCAAAGCCTGGATAGTAAGGGATATATAAAAAAAAGAGCTGTCTGATATTTACAGACAGCCCCTTCTCTCTAACCTGACTAACTTTGACTAATACTGATTTTTTTATTTCCTTAGTTCAACAACTGCATATTTCGATATTCTCCAGAATTCATCCGGATTCTTGATGGCTATATAAGCAACCATATTCTCGCCTTCCTTTACTACCTCATAAGATCCTGAAGGATGTTCGGTTATAAGCTTCATATCCTTTGAATTGACAGGTATTGTAAGGGTCCGGGTGATATCTATTTCCTTAAAGAGTGAATCGGAGAAGTCCTCAAGAATGGTTTCTTTCCTTCCGAGGCCAAGGAATCCGCCCTCTTTTGATAAAAGGCCTTTTTCCTTAAGGTCCTTATATGTACCCGTGATTATGTAAGCCTGATGCAGCTTGTAAGTCTGGCTGCTGATGGTTTCCTGCTTCTGTGTCAGTGTGTCGTTCAGTGCAACAACTGTCTCATTAAGCTGTCCGATCTCAAAGTTTTTATTTGCGAGAGTTGTTTTCAGCTCGGCGATCTCAGCTTCGTAAGTCTTCATCGACTCTTCGAGGGAAGCGATCCTTGTCTTCAGTTCAGTAATCTGGCCTCCCGATTTCTTAAGCTGGGAATTCAGCTGGGCAATTTTCTTCTTGTTCTCATCAAGGAGTGTGTTGATGCTCTTGATGTCCTCGAGGATCTGGTTTCTTTTGTCTTTTGAAACTTCAGCGCCTGATGTGTTTACTGAAATGAGCTTTTCCTTCTCCCTGATCATCCTCAGGTTGTTCTCGATCTCATTGAACGAAGCAAGCCAGTCGTTTAAAGTCGAGTCGCGCTGGTTAAGCTCATTTGTGAATGTGACTCTCTGATCCTCCATCAGTGCCACCTGGGTGTTGTGATCCTTCTTGTGAAGCGAATAACCCAGAATACCGAGCGCCAGCAGCACGACAAGGCCTATTATTCCAGCGGTGAGGGCTCCCTTTGTTGCGCCTTCTTTTCTTGCAGTGTTTACCCTGTTTGTTACGACCTCATTTTCATTTACTGATTTAGGGTCATTGTTAAGTCTGTTTTCCATTTTTTAGTTTATTAATTTTACAGAATCTGATCAAAGTTTATTATTAAATAATCAAGCGTTCATTTAAAGACAAATGACGGGCCACTGTGCCACAATAATGCTAACATGCTGATTATCAATATGTATGTATTTTCTGCCTGATGTGTGAGTTTCCAGTTTTGAGAGAGAAATTCTCATTTTGAGAATTTCTCATGATCGGAGAGGGGAGCGGATCAATCGCCTGATTCTCTTTCCTGCCTGAGAAGCCTGTAGATCGTTGATACGCCTATATCAAGCTTTTTTGCTGCAAGTGTTATATCGTTGTTGTATTTATTCAGAGTAGCCTTAAGGATCTTCATTTCATATTCCCGCATAGTAAGTTCGCCTTCCCCGGGAATCATTGTGGGGCCCGCATCTTCAAATGTAAAATCGGAAGCCTCAACCTCGTCATTTACTGATAATGTGACTGCAAGTTCGACAATCGATTTAAGTTCCCTCACGTTGCCCGGGAAGGGGTAATTAAGGAGCTTCTTCTGGGCTGAATGCGAAAGACGTTTAACCCTGAGATTATTTTCACTGCAGAATCTGTCGATGAAAAATCCTGAAAGCATGAGAATGTCATTACCCCTTTCCCTAAGGGGAGGCATTTCGATTGGCAATCCCAGAAGCCTGTAATACAGGTCTTCCCTGAATCTTCCTTTTTTTACCTCTTCCTTCAGATTCCTGTTTGTTGCAGCAATTATCCGGCAGTCGGTTTTAACAGGTTTGTTGCTGCCTATCCTTACAATTTCCTTTTCCTGGAGTACCCTCAGCAGTTTTGTCTGAAGGTTCATCTCCATTTCACCAATTTCATCGAGAAAAAGCGTTCCTCCATCGGCTTCCTCAAACCTGCCGGTACGCCGGAATGATGCTCCGGTAAAAGAACCTTTCTCATGACCGAATAATTCACTTTCAATAAGTTCGGATGGTATTGCCGGTACATTGACAGCAACAAAAGGTTTGTTCTTTCGCCGCGAATTATAATGTATTGCCTTGGCCACCAGCTCCTTACCTGTTCCTGTTTCGCCTGAGATAATGACAGTGATGTTTGTTTCGAGCGACTTTTCAATTAAGCTGAAAACATTTTTAATGGCATTACTTTCCCCGATTATTGTATTCCTGAAACTGTATTTCTGTTGTACTTCCTTCCGGAGCGTTGATATTTCGTTCCGGAGGCCTATATCCTTTGTAATGTTCTGTACTGTATTCAGCAGCCGCTCCTTGATGTCGTTCGATTTGGTTATATAGTCGTAAGCACCCAGTTTAAGAAGTGTTACAGCTGTCTCTATATCATCCTGTTCCGAGACCAGGATAACATGAATATCACTGTTTTCGTGCCTGATCCTTTTTAGGACTTCAAGCCCCGTCAGGTCGGGAAGCTTAAAATCGAGAGTAACGATATCCGGAGATTCGTTGAGAGTGTCGAGGAAATCCCTTGCATTGAAGAAGCTTTTTACCACATAATCGGGATTCAGCGATAGAGTATAAACAAGTAGTTTATTATACCACTCATTGTCTTCAACTACGAATATTTTAACAGGTTTTTCGGTCATGGACGAAAGCATTTAGAATATACAGACAAACCTGACAAAGTGCAAAGTACAAAAATACTATATGATTTTAAGCTTTTCCCTTAATTTTTGAAATTTGATCAGTAACAGCCTGTCTTACAGTTGAGAACTCGTCAATGATTTCTTTTACTCCTGATTCAACTGAGGCTGTCTCATTGCTTTTTACGGCTTTTTCGACATTGTTCAGAAGGTTGAAGAGATCGTTAGCTCCCAGGTGGCGGCAGGGCGGCTGTAATTTATGGGAAAGGCCGGCCACAGATTCATAATCCCCTTTTTTTGCGGCTTCCTGCATCTCCCCGAGGCCTTTTTCTGTCGAATGGAGGAACGACTCAAGCATCTGCAATACAAAGTTGTCGTCTCCGGCGGCAATATGGTATAAATTTCCTGTATTTATTTTTTCGATATTTAACTGTCGAACAGGTGAATCTATGTAGGCTCCTGCGTAGGAAGAAACTGCGTCCCGGGTTACTGATGCGAGGACAGATGAAAGGAGTATCTCTTCTGTAAAGGGTTTCATGACAAAGGAGTTGATACCTGCGGTTTCATATTTTTCCCAGTCGTCCCCGGGAGAAGCAGCAGATATCAGGATAACGGGCATCCGTGATTTATCTATAAGCATCTCTTCCCTGATGAATCTTGTTGTTTTGAGCCCGTCGATCCCCGGCATAAGCATATCGATGAACATGAGGTCATAACGGTTTTCCTTCAGCATCTCGAGCGCATCCATTCCGTTTGATGCAAGGTCGCACCTGACATTCCATCGCTCAAATATTTTTTTGAAAAGAAGCCGGTTATATTCTTCATCATCGGCGACAAGTATTTTTAAATCTTTTAGTTCGTCCGGCACTGCAACAGACCTGACCACTTCTTTTTTGATTTGTTTTTCATCACCGGTCGGGAAGGGTATCCTGCATATTATCGTTGTACCCTTATTCTTTTTACTTGTAAGATCAATAGTTCCTTTCTGAAGTTCCACAAGTTTTTTCACAATCGACAGGCCTAGTCCCGTACCTCCATATTTCCTTGTTGTGCTCATTTCGGCCTGTGTGAAATCCTCAAAAACAGCGTTTATTCTCGATTCATCTATGCCGATGCCTGTATCCGACACCTCCAGTACGATTTCAACCTCTTCAGGCGACCTCATATTGCCTGTTACTTCATAATGAACACTACCGTTTTTTGTGAATTTTACGGCATTACTTATAAGGTTCAGCATTATCTGCCTCAGCCTGTAAGGATCGCCGATGAGAGCAGGGGGAACGGCGGGACTTAAATGATAGCTAAGTCTGGTATTGTTCCTGCGGGCTATGGTTTCGAACATGGCATATACTTCGGCCAGAACCGTAGCTATACTGAAATGTACCTTCTCGAGGCTGATCTTGTTGTTCTGCAGTTTTGAAAAATCCAGAATGTCGTCGATTATCCTCAGCAGATGGTCGGATGATGATTTTATTATTTTCAGCGATTCGGCTGTATTACTGCCGGCCGCTTCTCTTAGGAGAAGGTCCGTAAACCCTGATATTGCTGTAACCGGAGTCCGGATCTCATGGCTCATGTTTGCCATGAACATCTCCCTTGTCCTGGCCAGCCTTAATGTTTCATTCTTTGAATTTTCGAGGGCCGCCTGGTATGCCCAGGCATTGCGGGAATAGCGGATAATAATTATAATTATAAGTATAGCGAGCAATCCTCCTGATATTGCAGTCAGTACAAGCCATCTGTAGGTCTGGCCGGCAATGCCGGCAGCTTTCTCGGCCTTGGCCCTGATATGACTGTTAACCTCGTTTTCCATTCTGGAAATAAGGTCATAGAACTTGTTTGTGATCTCGCTGCTGTTGACTGCAAGCTGAACTTCCCTGGCTGCCATCTGTTCCCGTGCCAGTTCGGTCTGAAATACAATCGAATCAAGATTTGCAGCGATCTCGTGTTCCACCGGAGGAGTATCAGGGCTCCTGCCAAAAACCCTTTTCAGAATTCCCTGCCGGGGCGCCTCGGCGGGAGCCTCATTCAGTTTTTCCGACAGCTCCCTTATGTTATCCACCACATTGTCATCCTTGTAAAGGGAAAGGATCCTGTTCCAGATCAGAATATTCTGCTCAATAAGGTTACCTATTGTATCGGTCTGGGCCAGGAGAGATGAGTCATTACCGCATTCTTTTTGAAGATTGGCGATCTTTTCATCAATGCCTGAAACGAATTTGTAGTAAGGTCTTATATCTGATGGATTTTTTGTGATTGTATAAAGCCTTACACTGTTTCCGGCCTTCTCGATCCCTGATGAAATATCCCTTATGTTTAAAAGTTTAAGTTCAGGCGTGGAGTCGATCCTTATTGAGGATACTATTGATGACAGGTTCCGGTAAAGCAGATAAAATGTTACTGACAGAAGCAATACTGCCAGGAACATTAGGGATCCGACTTTGATCCGGATTGAATTCTTCTTAATACGCCGTTTATCCGTACCTGTCATTTATTCAAAGATACAGAATATTTATCTTCAATATATTGTTGAAGATAAAGGCCGCATAATGATGGGGCAAACCTGTCTTTTACAACGAAATAATTATAATTCACAAAATCATAATGTTCCTTCACTTCCTTTGATTGTGAAAGAAGTACAATCATTGCGTCGCACGATTGTTTTCTGAGAGTCTCGACCACATAATCGGCATTTATCCCTTCGCCGAGATAATAATCGATAAAAACAGCATTGTAATCGCATTTTATTTTTCCCGATTCGACCTTTCTTATATATTCAGCCGCATTTGTGAAGGTATGAAGAACAAGCTGAAAATCGCCTCTTTCAAGGAAAGGATTGAGGCTGTTCTGAATTGCATTTGCAAGCAGGTTGCCATAATATTCATTGTCTTCGATTACCAGCACGTTTATTTTATTCTTCATGGAGAAAGGTTTACGAGTTTGTTCTCATCTCCTCCAATAGTGTGCCGGATTTTTATTTTCATTATCCATGGCTAATGTAATAGACAGAATGACAATAAGATAAATATATATCAAACTATTGATGCCCTTCATGATTTGATATCAGCTTTTCTCATTTTGAGAATTATTTTTAGAACAATTCGGGAATCTGCAATGTATTATCCTAAGTGTTATTTAATAATTTTACGGTGCTATGTCCGATTGGAAGCGAGTTTTTACCATAATCTTTACAGGGCAGCTGTTTTCGACATTGAGCAGCTATGTGGTTGGCTATGCCCTTATTTTCTGGCTGAGCATCGAAACAAAATCGGCCGAAGTGCTTGCTTATTCTACAATTGCCGCGCTTCTTCCCCAGCTTGTACTTGGTTTGTTCACAGGGGTTTTTGTCGATCGCTGGAGCAGGAAGAAGATAATGATTTTTGCCGATCTTTTCATTGCATTGTGTACACTGGCTATTGCTTTTCTTTTCTACATGAGCAATGTAAGGATCTCATGGATCTATATACTATTGATGATGAGATCGGCAGGAATGGCATTCCATGTTCCGGCATTTCAGGCTTCAGTTCCGCTTATTGCCCCTGAGGATAAGCTGATGCGCATCTCGGGGATCAATAATATGATTCAGTCGGTAAGTACAATAGCAAGTCCGGCTCTGGCAGCCCTCCTAATCAGTCTTTTCGAACTTACATGGATCCTTCTGATCGATGTGGCAGGCGCTATTATCGGAATATTTTCACTGCTTATAGTACGAATACCGGATCCTGAGAAGAAAGAAAAACAAAAGCCTCATATAATCAGCGAGATACATGAAGGGCTTAAAGAGATCTACAGCAAACCAGGGCTTTTATGGATGTTCATTCTTTCAGTATCCGCACATTTCTTTATAATGCCTGTTGCCGCCCTGTTCCCGCTTATGACTCTGCAGCACTTCTCGGGAACTGCATATCATATGAGCATAGTTGAAATAACATGGGGTATCGGAATGCTGGCGGGAGGTGCAATAATGGGAATAAAAGGACTTAACAACTTTAAAATAACCCTCATCGTCCTTACATTCGTGTTGCTTGGACTTACATTTGTATTTTCAGGTTTGCTTCCTCCGTCAGGTTTTGTATATTTTGCCGCCATCATGGTAATAGGAGGGATTTCCGTTACCCTATACTCAGGATCCTTCACAGTTGTTATGCAGACAATGGTTGAGCCGGCAGCCCTGGGCAGAGTATTTTCGATGTACACGAGCATAACCCTGTTACCATCGATGACAGGGCTTCTTGCGACAGGCTTTATTGCAGATAATATTGGCATTGTCAATGCATTTATTATTTCGGGTAGCGGAGTAAGTATTATGGGATTATCTGCATTGCTTGTGCCGGCAGTATGGAAAATGGTTAAAACAGAAGCAATCAGTTACAGGAAATCCAGAGATTGTAACTGATAACCCCGGTGGCAGAAGGTTATTTTGTTTTCTTTTCCGGCGATATTGCAAAGTATCGGATTACATAGACTGTTATAAGATTAAGTTGGCTAAATTTGTTGTGAAGGAATACTGATTTTATGGAAACAGCAATATACATTTTGTCGGGATTTGCAGTGGGTTCTCTTATAGGCTGGCTCCTTGCCAAATCGGGGTATGTTACGGTGCATGGCAGGGAAATGCTCAGCAAGAATGAAGAGATATCGGGGTTGAGGGAGCAGATTGCCGTCCTCAATACCAGGATGGAAGCCGACAGGGAAAGCCTGAGGATCGCCCAGGAAGCAATGCTTGAAAAGTTCACGTCGGCAGCTTCTGCCGCTCTCGGTCAGAACAGCGAGCAATTCCTTACTCTTGCCAGAACCCAGTTTGAGACTCACAAAACAGAAGCAGGTGCCGATCTTGAAAAAAGAAGGCAGGCGATAAACGAGATGCTGGGCCCCCTTAAGGAGGCAATTGAAGGTTATAAGCAGAAGGTAGAGGAACTAGGGACTACATCAAACATCACCTTCGGGCAGGTCAGGGAGATGCTTTCAAGTCTTCAGCTTACAAGCACAGGTCTTCAGAAAGAGACGGGAGAGCTTGTCAATGCCCTTAAAAATCCCCAGTCGAGAGGCCGCTGGGGTGAGCTTGGGCTCAGGAATCTTGTGGAATATGCCGGAATGCTTGAACATTGTGATTTCAACGAACAGGTCTACAGGGAAGGAGAAGATGCAACAATAAAGCCGGATATGGTGGTGAACCTGCCGGACGAAAAACATGCAGTTGTCGATTCAAAGGTACCGTTAAAGGCTTATATGGAGTCGCTCGAGACGAGAGATGAAAAGACCAGGAATCAGCTTCTTGCAGCCCATGCCAGATCTGTAAGGGAAAGGATAAACGAGCTTAGTAAAAAGCAATACCATGCCCAGTTCACAAACAGTCCCGACCTGGTTGTTCTTTTCATGCCAATAGAATCTGCATTAAACGCAGCGCTTACGACCGACAGGGATTTGCTGCAGTTTTCGCTTGAAAAGAAAATAATACTTGCCACGCCAACAACATTACTTGTCGTGCTAAAATCGTTTGCCCTTATCTGGCAGCAGCACAGTATGACAGAAAACGCAATTGAGATAGTCGAGACATCGCGTGTCCTTCATGAACGGTTATCGGTCTTTTCGGATTATCTTGCAGGTATAGGTAATGGTTTGCGGTCGGCTTTGAAAAGTTATAATGATGCAATAGGATCGTTCGAAAGCCGGATCCTGGTAACTGGCCGTAAGCTCGAGGAGCTTGGAGCCAAAAGTAAAAAAGACAATCTGAAAAATATAGGGCCTGTCGATGAAACCGTGAGGAAACTCAACAAACCCGACAGCCAGTTGTAATTAAGGTTTTTATTTGTAAATGACTATCTCTTCCGAAGGTTTTCTTGTTGAGGCTGATGATGTTGCATCAACATTTTTGTCAATACCGCCTATCCTTAGAATCGATATTGCCCTGTAACCCTCAGGGATCCCGAAATAATCTTTTTTCTGGTTAAGCATGGCAACAGGACTTGCATAAATGTGAACGCCATATCCGAGGCTTTGAGCGGCAACATACATGTTCTGGGTGGCAAGACCGCAATCAAAATCCGTAAAGGATCCGGGCTGCTGTGATTCAATTCCGGAAATTATTACAACTATGTTTCCCGGATTTATGTTCTTTATTACCTCTCCAGCAAGTGCAGAATTCTTTATTACAGTGAATTTCCAGCCCTGGCTGTTTCTTGCACTCGGGGCCTTAATACCGCATTTCAATATGAGATCCAGGTCGCTATCCTTAACGGCTTCGGATGTAAACATCTTTACTGAATATCCTTTTAAAATGACATCGGTTGTTGCACTTCCCTGGCTCTGGGCTTTCAGAAAATGAGTTCCCGGAATGAGGAGAAGAACAAGTGAAATAATCAAGGCTCTTTTCATAATCATCTGTTATTAAGTAAATTAATAAATGTTTCGAAATGTAATCTTTTTGCGTAATCAGGGATGTAATTTAGTAATTATTTGCAACTTGTCAGCGGCATAGTTACTGCAATCAGTTTCAAATGACAGTATCCGGATTTGCAGGGCGGTGGTATCTGTTAAAAAAACTTAAGCGGTGCTGACATCTGCAACTATTTTCTACATTTAGCATGAAAAAAATCCATAAACCTAAATACAAGTAACCATATGAAAGAAAAATCTGCAAAGGGAATGAACAGGAGGGATTTCCTCGGCCTGTCGGCAATCGGACTGACCGGGCTCACAATCCTTCCCAGCTATGTAATTAATGGAGTCCGCGTTGCGCCAAGCGACAGGGTACTTCTCGGAACCATTGGCCTTGGACGTCAGGCTCTCTCCGATTTCAGGGGTTTCGCCGGTGTGAAAGGTCTGCAGGTGATAGCCTGTGCCGATGTTGACACTATAAAACAGCAGAGATTCAAAAAAACAGTAGAAGATTGGCAGAAAGCCAAGGGTATTGCTCCCAGATGCGATACATATGAGCAGTATGAACAGCTTCTTGAACGCAAGGATATCGATGCTGTGGAAGTTGCATCGCCCGACCACTGGCATGCGCTTATGACTATTCATGCCTGCCAGGCTGGGAAAGATGTATATGTTCAGAAACCGCTTTCATATACAATTAAGGAAGCTCTTGTGATGACAAGGGTAGCGAACGAAAATAACAGGATTGTACAGGTAGGAAGCCAGCAGAGGTCGAGCAAGGAATTCCAGAAGGCAATTGAGCTTGTTCAGAAAGGCGCTATAGGTCATATTGAGAAGATATATGCAAAAGTCGGAGATCCGCCAAAACCGTTGGACCTCCCTGAAATGCCCATTCCTGCTAATCTCAACTGGAATCTGTGGCTCGGGCCTCTCAACGACGGTAAGATAGTATATAACTCCGATCTGGCCCCACAGATAACACTTGACCCTGTTCAGAACGAAACTCTCTGGGGTGCATGGCGCTGGTATCGTGAAACAGGAAACGGCTACACGGCCGACTGGGGTGCACATATGTTCGATATTGCTCAGGCAGCCATTGGAATGGACGGATCGGCTCCGTGCGAGATCATTCCGAAAGGATATAACGGACAATCGTACCTGGCATACAAATATGAAACAGGTGTTGTTATGACCGAACAACCGTATCTTGAAGATAATCCCGGAGCTCAGGGTATCAAATTCATAGGAACTAAAGGATGGATTGAAGTTGCACGCGGTTACATCGCCTGTTCTGATCCATCCCTTATTCCGGAAGATATCAAAGGCAACCGTCCTCAGCCGCGGCCGGCCGGACAACAGGGTCAGAGACCACCTGCTCAGCAGGGTCAAAGGCCTGCCCCAGCTCAGGGTCGTCAGGCCGGAGCTCAGGGTCAGGCACAGGGCCGTCCGGCGCCTACACAGGCAGGACTGCAGTTCGAAATCAGCTCACCGCATATGCAGAATTTCATCGATTCGGTACGTTCGCGGCAGAAACCAATTGCTACAATTGAAGTAGGCTGCAGCACTGCTATTACATGCTGCCTCGGAAATATTGCCACGGAACTCGGAAGACCGGTCAAATGGAACCCGGCAACCTATACTTTCGTTGATGATAAAGAGGCCAGTGAACACAGACTGATGAATTACGAATACAGAAGGCCTTACAAGCTTTGTTAATAAGTACACTCATATAAGTACCCACCGGTTTCCAGTGGGTACTTATTTTTTTAATTCAGCCAGGTTATAATCCTCCCTGGTCTGACATGTGGCGCAGAATTCCTTATTGAAGAGGTACTGGTTTTCTATGACCTTGTAGAACTGATCTATATATCTTATCGCCTCTTTTCTTGAACTCTTTGACAAAAGAGTCTGATTGCTGATTATCGATTCAAACCTTGGTTTCAGATCGAGGTATAGTTCGAAAGTATTATTGAATTCATCTTCAGTATAACAGATCCCCTTGTAAATTCTTTTACTTGCCAGCATATAATCAGGCACTCCTTCGGGTTTCGAATAATCTGCATCGACAAGCCCGGAAAGGTCAAAGTCATAAGGCACAGCATAAGGCGGTTTGGTAAAATCATCTGACTGCATAATGACAAGGTTTTTCCTGGATGATACATACCAGTCCTTGTTGCCGATAAGATACTGGAATACTGCAAGTGTCTTGAAGCTTTCCGATTCAAGGTCAAAAGGCGTAATAAACCTGTCTTTCGCCTCGAGACCATTCCTTTCGGCCACTTTATCCTTGTCCTCCAGGAAGAAGCTGTACTTCTCGAAAAGCTTTTTGTTACCTGAAGTATCAAAATAAAGAATCTTTGCAAGTCTTACTTTCATACTGAGATCCGTAACCTCATTATATAGCTTGTAAGCAGTGTATTCCTTTATCACATCCTGGTCCGATTCGCATGCTGTGACAAGTTTCAGTTTGTCCTGATTATCAAATAAGGTATTTCCGACTTCGTTCTTTTTAAAATTCACCCAAAGCGGCGGGAAACTGCATATTGACGGATCGCGCCTGAAATTACCCCTTACCATCAGTTTAACGTTAAGATGTACCGAATCGCCGTTCTCGTCATAATAGATAAGTTCGCCCTTACGGTATTCAGGTACTCCTTCCCTGTCGTTCTGCAGAGCTGAAAAATCAGCCCTGAGTTCTATCCTTATTACTTCATCCGATCTGAAAAGCATATCCGGTTCACCTCCTGATACACGAAAAGTAGTGAAAACAATAAATAAGGGGAATACCAGGAAAAGAGACCATAAGGATTTGCTTCCTGAAAATATATTATTTAAAATACTCATAATCTGCATTATAATTTTTAAAAACGAATTTAAATAGGACTCTGCCTTTAGTAATTTACCCTTTAGACAACTGAATATGTACATTTGTTCATTTATGTATCTGTTTTTTTTACTGGAACTGTATATTTTTTTTTCATAACTTGGATATGATAAAACTTACCTTCATTAATTCCTCCCAAAATGAAAAAAACAGACTTAACAACAGCGAAGGCATTACATCCCTGGTCAAGGAGAGGATTTATAAGCTCGTGCAGTGCCTGTGCAGCCTGTATGGCATTTGCGCCAATCGGACTTGCGGCGACCTCATGCAAGTCGTCCGGTACCGCGAAGAAAGTGAGGATAAGGATCCTGTATTCGCTTCATGCTGTCATCCAGCCTGGACCCGACTGGCCTAACGTTGGGTTTGACTTTGGACCGCCAATGGAAAAAATCAACAGTACTCTTTCTTCGGCCTTCAGGGATATGGAGTTTATCCCTTCGCTTGCGACAGGGCCCGAGGATGCTGAAAAAATTGTTGAGGACGACAAACTGAGTCCGGTTGACGGATATATAGTATATCAGATGAACTGCTGGAACCGTGTGATACAGACAATTGCCGCCACTGGTAAGCCTGTCATATATGCTGATTTCCAGTTTGGGGGGAGTGGTGGTTTCCTTGTCTACAATGCTTCGCTGCTGAATGCCGGTAAGAGGAATGTCGGATTTGTGGCATCATCGTCAATGGATGATCTCATCGCTGCGGTGAGCTGTTTCAGGATAACGGGGAAGGGAGGTACAACAGATGAATTTGTTGCTGCAACCGACAACGCAAGGATAAAAGCAACAAGGGGTTCCGGTAAGTATTCACTTAAGCCAAACAACTTCAAGGTTCTTTCTCCCGATGAATCAATAAAGCGTTTCAGTGAGTCGAAGATACTGGCGGTTAATGATCAGGAAGCCAAAGCCGGAGAACCTGCTATGGGAATACCTGTTGAATATATTCCTTTTGCCGAGGTGAATGAAGCATGGAGGGCTGCCGACCACGATGAATCGGTGAGCGTTGCCGAAAAATGGCAGAAAAACGCTGCAGATGTAACAGATGTTACATTTGACACTCTCGTAACATCTGCTGCCATGTACCTTGGGATGAAATCGGTCCTCAAAAAACATCATGCCAATGCAATTACAGTGAACTGCCTGGGCGGATTTTACGGGGGGCATATTCATGCATATCCATGTCTTGGTTTCCATGAACTGTGCAATGAGGGACTTGTAGGGGGCTGCGAATGTGATATCAGATCGGCCTCGACAATGCTGGCTTTCTCAATAATGACGGGTGGGAGGCCGGGATTTATTTCCGATCCGGTTATTGATACTTCGCGACGGCAGATCATATATGCACATTGTGTTGCCCCGAATAAGGTCTTCGGGCCGGCCGGCCCTGCTAATCCGTTCAGGATAATGACTCATTCCGAAGACAGGAATGGTGCGTCTGTACAGTCAGTTTTACCTGTAAACTACCTTACGACAACACTTGAGTCGGATACGAAAAAGAAAGAGATCCTTTTCCATCAGGCTGTAGCCGTTGACAATGATCCTGACGACAGGGCATGCAGGACCAAATTATGTGCAGATCCACTTGGTGATATTGAAAAGCTGTTCACCAGATGGGATACATGGAGCTGGCACAGGGTCACTTTTTACGGCGACCTCAGGGAGCCTGTCTATGCACTTGCCGGCCGCATGGGCTGGAAAGTTGTTGAGGAAGCCTAGAGAGGAGTTCTTCTATTTATCCTCATGCCATTTTGACCGGTCGGGCGGAGCCGGAATCTTAACCTTGCCTGCCGGTTTTTCCTTAAGTTCCTGAAGAAGGACTTCGACAGCCTTTTCGATGCAGGCATCAACGTCTTTTGCCATCTGTTCGGGCCGTTCAACAACCTCAATATCAGGATAAACTCCGATCCCCTCAATTATCCAGCCTTCCTCCTTGTCGAAAACGCCGAAGCGCGGAACCGAAACATAACCTCCGTCGACAAGGCGGGCGTTTCCGGAGATCCCGACTAGTCCGCCCCAGGTTCTTGTTCCGATGAGCTTCCCTAATCCCAGTTTCTTAAAGAAATAAGGGAATGCATCTCCTCCCGATGATGAATAACCGTTGATGAGCATCGCCTTGGGGCCGTCGTGGGCTATGCCCGGAGCCTTGCTGGGCGTCAGGCCGTTCTGGTACCAGTATGTAAGTGTATGCCTGTCGAGGAGGTCGGCCATCCTGTCGGGAATAAATCCGCCCCCGTTATACCTGTCGTCGATAATCAGAGCTTCCTTGTCGAAATATGTATACATACCATGATAAAGCTCCTTGTTGCCGCTTGTTGAGGTGTTTGGCACATGGATATATCCTATTTTTCCTCCCGAAAGCTTGTCGACCATTGCCCTCCTCTCATTCACCCAGTTGAAATACATAAGTTCGAGCTCGCCCGGGATAGTCTTTATTGTTGAAGTCCGCGCGTTTTCAGAAGTTGGCTTTGAACTGACAGTTATTTCCACATTCCTGTTTGCCTTGTTTTCCAGATATACATAGGGGTTAATAGCTGTTGTAATATCATGACCGTCAATACTGATAAGGTAGTCGCCTTCCTTAACGTCGACACCCTGTTCTGTTAGTGGCGAACGGCGTGCCGGATTCCAGTTCTCACCCTGGAATATTTTGGTTATTTTATAGCGGCCTGCCGAAGGATCGGCTGTTAATTCGGCTCCAAGAAGGCCGTTATCCACTCTCTTTACCTGTTCAAAATCTCCCCAGTCGACATATGAGTGACCGGTATTGCTTTCCGCAACTATTTCATTGAGGATATAATCGAGATCGGCCCTGTGGCTTACGTATGGAAGCAGCGCTCCATATTTGTCTCTCATGGCTTTCCAGTCGACGCCATGAAGATTATTTACATAGAAATAATCCCTGAAAATCCTCCAGGCATCTGCAAATATCTCATCCCATTCTTTTCTCGGATCAATTTTCATTTCAAGCGAAGAAAGGTTCAGTTTTCCTGCTCCCGCTTTCTGGCCGGGTGTAAGCTTTATTATGCCGAAATCTTCACCGGCCCTGTACATTGCCATTTTCCCATCGGATGTAAGAACGACGGTCATCACCCTGTCGAGTATCTCCTCGTTCTTTTCCTCTTTCAGGTTGAATTTCATAAGCTTTCCGTTATTTATGAAAATCAGTCCGCCGTCGCAGGCCCCTATAATCCTGTATTCTCCGGCATCTCCCGGCAACGCTGTGACGCGGTTGCTTATACCTGTGAAATCAATGCTGACCCTGATTTCTTTCTTTGCAGCGCTTGTATCGGAAGCCTGTGTAAGGGATCTTTTATCCTTTGAAGGAGCTGTTGCAGGAGCAGCAGGCTTTTCGGCTTTAACAGGCTCGGTGTCATTCTTATCCTTGAAGATCTTTGGACTCCGGGTGGTTAATGAGAGCGCATAGAGCTTTGTCGATCTGCTATATAAGTAATCGAATTCAAAACTTGAAAAAGTCAGGTTGTAGTCGCGGTCCGACTCAAAGAATATATAATTCCCGTCGAGACTGAATACTGGATTGTTATCGGCATAGGTCCCGTCAGTAAGCTGTTGTTTGTTCCCTGTGGGGATTTCATATACCCATAACGCTGACTTTTCATTCGATCCTTCCTTCTGATATGCCACCCATCGTGAGTCGGGGGAGATGCTGTAATTTCTTATTTCGTTCGATGTCGAATGGTCAATATCCTTAACCTTGCCTGTTGATGCTTCAAGGATTCTCAGATTCAGGGTCCTGTCGAAAAACACAAGGTGACGGCTGTCGGGCGTCCACAGAGGCTGGTATTTCCAGGCTGATGAATCAAAGGTAAGCTGTTTGGGCTGTGCTCCTTTTTTGTTTTCGAGAAGGTATAATTCATATTCGCCTGTCTGATCGGAATAATATGAAATATACTTACCGTCGGGCGACCATGCAGGGAATATTTCCCTTATCCCCTGTGTAGCAGTAAGATTCTCAGTAACTCCATTCTCGGCAGGTACGGAGAATATATCGCCACGGGCGTCAAATAAGGCGCGTTTCCCTGTAGGTGAAACAGTGAAGCTGTGAATGTAGTCTTTTACATTTTTATAATATGGCACAAGGTTCGGATTGTCGAAGCTGATGCTGATTTTTACCTTTTCGGTCTGACCGTTATTCAGGTTCAGTTTATAAATATAACCACCGTTCTCATAGGCAAGCTGGTCACCGTTCCCAGAAGGCCACATCACATCAAATTCAGTATGTTTTGTTATCTGTTTTGTCTGTTTTGTGGAAGTGTTGTATTGCCAGATATTTAATTTAAGATCCCGGTCAGATGCAAAGAATATATTTTCACCCGACCATGTTGGCAGCTGATCAGTTCCCTCAAAATCGGTTATTTGTTCTGACGTATTTTCCTTAAGGTTATAAATCCACAGGTCAGTAGCCCTTCCTCCCTTATATCTTTTCCAGTTCCTGAATTCGCGGTCGACAGGAGTGAAGACAATTTTTGATGCGTCGGGAGAAAGAACGCCGAACCCTCCGTTTGTTATGGGGAGAGGTTTCTCAAGTCCGCCGTTCAGATCGACAAGGAAGTATTTCCCCTGACGTTCTCCGAATGAGGTACGGTTCGCCCTTATTAATATTTGTTTACTGTCGGGTGTCCAGTCGAGCACAACATCATCCCAACCGCCGCGGGGAGGCATTACACCAACGGAGTTGTACCATGTAAGCTGCCTGGGAACTCCTCCGTTTGATGGAATTACGAAGACCTGCCTGCTGCCCGAATATTCTCCCGAAAATGCTATCCACTGACCGTCGGGAGAAATTTTTGGAAAAAGCTCCAGCCCGGAATGTGAAGTGAGCCGTTTTGCCTCACCTCCATCAGAGCTGACGCTCCATATGTCGCCGGCATAAACAAAGGCGATCAGATTTCCGTTTATATCCGGAAACCTGAGCAAACGTGCATCTTCAAAACCTTTTGTCGTAAAAGGGAATAAGAGGAGTATAAGAAGTAACTGTACTTTTGGTAAGGGATTTTTCATAACTGATGATTTGTTGGATTTTGTGACACGAAATTTAATAAATATTATCTCAGTTTCAGGAAAAAATATTACAGATTGCAGGATGTAAACAGCAATTAGCACGATCCGTCAAACTGAATGATTTTTATTCGACAGGCATTAACCTCAGGATTTTGCCCGGAGTCTCAATGGAAATGTATATATATCCGTCGGGACTCATCACCACATTCCTCACACGGCCTATGCCTTCGAGAAGCTGTTCCCTGTGAATGACGGCATTGTTTTTCAGCACAACTCTTTCGAGGTGTTTAAGCGGAAGGGAGCCCAGAAGAATATTGTTTTTCCAGTTTTTATATCTTTCTCCTGTCACAAAAGTCATCCCGCATGGTCCTATCGACGGGATCCAGTAAAAAACAGGCTGCTCCATACCCTCCTTTTCCTTGTCGGGAGTAAGAATCGTGCCGTCATAATTGATGCCATATGAAATTACCGGCCATCCATAGTTTTTCCCCGGTTTTATCAGATTCAGCTCATCGCCTCCCCTTGGTCCGTGTTCAGAAACCCAGAGCTCGCCCGTAAGAGGATCAATGCTTGTGCCCTGTGGATTTCTATGCCCGTAGCTGTATATGGAGGAGATTGCCCCCGGAGTATTAACAAAAGGATTATCAGCAGGGATTGATCCGTCATCGTTGAGCCTGTGTATTTTACCATTTGTGTTGTCGAGGTTCTGGGGAAAATCAAAATGCTGTCCCCGATCACCGTTCCCGAAAAAGAGATGTCCCTTATTGTCGAATGCTATTTTGCAGCCGAAATGATAATTCCTGTCTGTCGCGGGAGTTCCTGTGTAAATAACCTGCTGATCGACAAGCCTGTTTCCGCTTAGCTTTGCCCTCATTATTGCCGTGTTGCCGGTTGGCCTGGGGCCTGAGGAAATTAAAGCCGAATAGGAAAAGTATATCCATCCGTTTTTCTGATAGTCGGGGTGGAGGCAGATATCAAGAAGTCCACCCTGCCCGATGGCCATTACCGGAGGAAGTCCTTCCACAGGAGCAGAAAGCTTGCCACCTGAGAAAACATACAGTATACCCTCCCGTTCAGATATCAGCATATCTCCATTTGGGAGAAATGCCATTCCCCACGGGACATTCAGACCCGATAAAACCGTGTCGACAACGAATTTCTGAACTTCCGATTCAATAACGCCTCCAGGTGTAACAGCGGGTTTTAAAACTGACCTGTCTTCCGGGATTCCTTTTTTAACATATTCGGCAAGTTCTTTGATCTCACTGTCAGTAAAGGTCTTTTGAAACGAAGGCATGCCTATTGTTTCGATGCCCGACTTGATACTGTTAAAGGCAGAAGAAGTGCCTTCCTCTTCCATCCAGGACTTCGCCGCGAATTTTTCAAGTTTTGCTCCATGGCAGCCTGAACAGAACCGCTGGTAGTTTTCCGGAGCACTTCTTTTTTCCAGTCCTGGAGCTGGGGTATCTGACTGGCGGCATTTAGCAAAAAGCGAAATTCCACATGACAGCAGCAGGATTATAACTCCTGAATTATTCAATATTCTTCTCATATCTGCCTTTTTAATGATCTTTTTCTATTGGGGAACCTGATATTCTGTTGTTTTACTGCATTAAGTTAGTTAATTATTTCAATATATACCTTTTTATGGGTTGAGATAATAAATGACTTAACTTATGATTTTCATAACTTTGTGAGGTGTTTTTAATGATGAGCAACAATTATTTTAAATTCAAACAATTCTCTGTCAATCAGGAAAAAAGCGCTTTCAAAGTAGGTACCGACGGAGTATTGCTCGGGGCTTCCGCGGAGGTTGAAGGTAAAACCAGTATCATTGATGTCGGGACAGGAACCGGGTTAATAGCCCTGATGCTCGCCCAGAAATGCACTGCCTTAATCACAGCGATAGAGCCTGACAGGGATTCTTTTCTGCAGGCTTCAGAGAATATAAGGCAGAGTAAATGGGCTGACAGAATATATATTGAAAACTGTACCCTTCAGGACTTTAAAGGTCAGGCAAAAGGTTATGATCTGATGATTTCAAATCCGCCTTATTTTATCGATTCGCTGAAAAACCCCGATCCTTCAAAATCTGCTGCCCGGCATAATGACAGTCTGACTCATAATGATATTATTGAAGGAGCTGACAGGCTGCTTTCGGATGAGGGCATTCTGCAGCTAATCCTGCCATATGAAGAGGGAAAAGTTTTTATTCAACTTGCACTCAGAAGGGGATTTTTTTGCAATAATATCATAAACATCAGACCTTCACCTTCCTCTGATATTAAAAGGCTTATTCTCAGTCTAAGCAGAACAAAGCTTTCACTTACAGAGAGTAAGCTTACAATTGATAATGGGAGAAGACACAACTTCACCGAAGAATATATAGCGCTAACAAAGGATTTTTATCTGAAATTTTAGTGATGAATATCACTTAATAGCCTTTTGCACCTTTGTGATACCATTGGTGCCCTTCGTGGTTAACCTTTTTTACCGCAAAGGGCGCAAAGTAGGCGCAAAGTGCGCAAAAATCATTTAATGACATTTTCCGGAAGCCCGTATTCTTCATTCATTTCGATGCCAAGCTTTTTAAGTTCATTGAGTACGGGCTCATAGATTTCAGGTATGACAGGCCTGTAAACACCAGCCAGATTTATTTTCTTCTCAAGGATCATTTGAACGGCTATGGCTGCAGGCAAGGCCACAGTCCGTGAAATTGCAGTATCTGTCGAAACAGATCCGAAATCGAGCATTGAAGAACGGATTACTTCCTTTCTTCCGTCAGGATATTCTGCCAGGAAAATATGTTGCATTACAACCATATCGCGCTCACCTGATCCGAGTCCCATCTTTCCGATCATCCTGTCTGATACTATCTCAAAAGGCGAGGTAGTTCCGGAATTCATCTGTTCATCACTGAAAAATCCAAGAAATTCCAGCGATTTAAGTGCAACTGAATCATATTGTAATCTGAATTTTTGGGCGAGACTGTTTCTCAGCTCATTATTATCAAGGCCTGCCCGTTCTGCCAGGAAGCCTGAAAAGCTCATGCCACTGTAATCCCCTTTGCTGTCATCAAGCATATTGAGCTGTTTCATAAGATCGAGGGTTTCGCACCAGCCGGGATACCGGAAAGTGCCTCTGTACATTGTTGTTACTTCGGGGATTTTATAAATATCGATATAGCTGAGCGAGTCCCTGTTGGGATATACTTCAAGTTCGCCGACACCGGGGAAATCGAAAAGGAACCTGTCTTTAAACAGATTTACAGGTTCGATACTGACTTTATACCCGTCCTTAAGGTAAAGGGTGCTGTTCCTGCTTGCAAGGATAACTCCCTTTGGGCTCCACGAAAACTTGTATTTCATAGGATTGTCAGAAGCCTCGGGGGCAGGAAGGGCTCCACAGAGAGAATAAAATTTCGCGACTTTCCCTCCTGATCCGTGAATATGATCTATGATCTTCATTGCCGACATATGGTCGATTCCCGGATCAAGACCTGTCTCATTGAGAAAGATGATGCCGGCATTGCGTGCTTCACTGTCGAGAGTCCTGATACCCGGCTGAACATATGAAGTGGTGACAAGCGATTTGCGGTTCCTGAGACAGACTAAGGCTACATCAGTATGGAAAGCATAAGGCAGAAGGGAGACTGTGATGTCGGTTCCTGCAACCAGAGCATCAAGCATTTCTTTATTTTCCATCGACCAGTCGACTGAGGATCCTAAAGGGTTACCGCCGATTATTTCATCGGCGCGTTCCTTCATGGGTGATGCCACAACGACCCCGATACCCTTTCCGAGGAGGTATTGTATGATAGGCTTTGAAACCATTCCGGCGCCAAGGATCAGTACTTTTTTCATTCCGGTATTATTTTCAATGAAAGCCCAAGTTACCCATAAAGAAGTTCAAAAAACATGATTTTATACCTTTGGCGTCTGTCCTTTTTTATTTCTGTATGGAAATCGTTCCCCGGTGGCTAAGAAAAAATAATTTATCTTTGTTAACAACCAGAATTATTTATTGTCTCTGCTTAATCAATCATGCCTGAAGATCATAATTATGTCGAAACACCGCTGATGAAGCAGTATTACAGCGTCAAATCGAAACATCCCGACGCCATACTTCTTTTCAGGGTCGGTGATTTCTATGAGACTTTTGGCGCTGATGCCATAAAAGCATCGGAGATACTCGGCATTACCCTCACAAGGAGGGCAAACGGATCGGCTTCTTTTGTGGAGCTTGCAGGCTTTCCTTATCATGCTCTCGACACATATCTTCCGCGTCTGGTCAGAGCCGGGCAACGGGTTGCAATCTGCGAGCAGCTTGAAGATCCGAAGCTGACCAAGAAAATAGTGAAGCGCGGTATCACGGAACTTGTGACCCCGGGCGTTTCACTTAATGAAAATGTCCTTAATCATAAGGAGAATAATTTTCTTGCTGCAGTACATATCGACAAGAAAATCGCAGGAATCGCTTTCCTGGATATTTCGACAGGAGAGTTCCTTGCCTCGGAAGGTACTTTGGATTATATAGATCAGCTGCTCAGTAACTTCCAGCCAAAAGAAGTGCTTTATGAAAAAAGAAAGGGCGCTTTGTTCAATGATGCTTTCGGGACAAAATTTTATACATATAAGCTTGACGACTGGATGTTTACACCCGAAGCCGCCAATGACCGCCTTCTCAAGCAGTTTGAAACGAGTTCCCTCAAGGGGTTCGGCGTCCAGAACCTTGCCTTCGGTATCATCGCAGCCGGCGCCATTCTTTACTACCTCGACATCACCCAGCATTCACAGCTCGGACATATCACAAATCTCTCAAGAATTGAGGAGGACCGTTATGTCTGGCTCGATAAATTCACCATTAAGAACCTTGAGCTTTTCCATTCTCCGTTTGAAGGAGCCCGGACTTTCATTGATGTCATCGACAAGACTGTATCACCGATGGGGGGGAGGCTGCTCAAAAGATGGATAGCCCTTCCTTTAAAGGATCTGCAGCCGATAAACGACAGGCATGATGTTGTTGAATACCTGGTTGAAAATTCTTCATTAAGGGCCCAGATCACTGGATACCTGCGCCAGATCGGAGATCTCGAGAGGCTCGTTTCCAAAGTCGCAGTAAGCAGGATCAATCCCCGCGAAGTAGTTCAGCTGAAGAGAGCGCTGAAAGCCATAGAACCTCTGCGCACCCTTTGCCTTGAAAGCAGTTGTGAATCCCTTAAGGCTATCGGAGAACAGCTTAATCCATGCAAATCCATTGCCGACAGGATCGATTCTGAGCTTAACAATGATCCTCCTGCCCAGCTTATCAGGGGTCAGGTGATTGCTCCGGGTGTTTCGGAGGAGCTTGACGACCTGAGATCTATCCTGTACAACAGCAAGGATTATCTTGCCGGCCTGCAGGCCCGCGAAAGTGAAAGGACAGGAATCACTTCCCTGAAAGTAAGCTATAACAATGTCTTCGGTTATTATATCGAAGTACGCAATACGCATAAAGACAAGGTACCGCCTGAATGGATAAGAAAGCAAACCCTTGTAAATGCCGAACGGTATATAACCGGAGAACTGAAGGAATATGAGGGTAAGATTCTGGGCGCCGAGGAAAAGATCATAAGCCTCGAAACAAAACTGTTTAACGATCTCATCCTGGCAATCCTTGAATTTATCCCTCCTGTTCAGCTGAATTCAGGTCTGATAGCGAAAATCGACTGCCTTCATTCTTTTGCCATTGTATCGGAAGAGAATGGATATGTAAGGCCTTCCATGGATGATTCATATACTATCGATATAAAGGATGGGCGCCATCCTGTCATTGAAAAGCAACTTCCGGCAGGTGAGGCCTATATCCCCAACGACCTGAACCTCGATACAGAAGATCAGCAAATAATCATTCTTACCGGTCCGAATATGTCGGGAAAATCGGCTTTGCTGCGCCAGACTGCCCTTATTGTACTGATGGCGCAGACAGGCTGTTTTGTTTCCGCCGGTAAAGCATCAATCGGCATTGTCGATAAGATTTTCACAAGGGTAGGAGCCTCAGATAATCTGAGTCTGGGCGAGTCGACTTTCATGGTCGAAATGAATGAGACAGCAAGTATTCTCAATAATCTGTCGGAACGAAGTCTTGTCATTCTTGATGAAATAGGCAGGGGTACCAGCACCTACGACGGAATATCGATAGCATGGGCAATGGTCGAATATCTTCATGAGAGCAGGAACAGGGCAAAAACCCTTTTTGCTACCCATTACCATGAGCTTAACGAAATGGAAAATTCATTTTCCAGAGTCAGAAATTATAATGTCTCAATAAGGGAATTCAATAATAAGGTGATCTTCCTCCGTAAGCTGAAGAGAGGAGGAAGTGAACATAGTTTCGGAATTCATGTTGCTAAAATGGCAGGGATGCCGCGGAGTGTTGTCAGCAGGGCCGGTGAAATATTGAAAGAGCTGGAACAGAGTCACGAAAAACAGGAGCTTGTCAAACCAATAGCCGATCTGGCAGGCCACAGGGAAGGATATCAACTAAGCTTTTTCCAGCTCGACGATCCGGTGCTTAAACAGATCCGCGACGAGATAGTCGGGCTCGATATTGATAATCTTACCCCTGTCGAAGCTTTGAACAAGCTGTATAACATTAAAAAGCTTCTGAAGTAGACCTTGTCGCGTAAAACGTTAAAACCGGAATCACTATGGTATCTGTAATAATTCCCGCACTCGATGAAGAAAAAACCATCAGGAAGGTAATAACTCTTGTCAGCAACTCTCCTGTTGTTGATGAGATCCTGGTTATTGACGATAAATCGTTCGACAATACAATAAAACAGGCGCGTCTGCCAAAGGTAAGGATATACACAAGCCCGATGCTCGGCAAGGGACATTCGATGCGCGACGGCATGCTTCTGGCAAGGAATGAGGTGATTGTCTATCTTGACGCTGATATAATTACTTATCCTGAGAATGTTGTGCAACTTCTTTCACAGCCAATACTTAATGATGAAGCGGATTTCGTGAAATCGTGTTTCGACCGTCAGGCCGGAAGGGTTACAGAGCTGGTGGCTAAACCCCTTTTAAGCATCCTGTTCCCTGAGCTTTCGAAATTTTCACAACCACTGAGCGGGATGATAGGAGCAAGAAAGAGTTTTCTCAAACGTATTGACATCGAGAATGACTACGGGGTTGATATAGGAATACTCCTCGATATGCATAATCTCGGAGCAAGGATCACCGAGGTGAACATAGGATATATTGAAAACAGGATGCAGTCGTGGGAACAACTTGGGAAGATGTCGAGAGAGGTGTCGAGGTCAATATTGAAACGGGCTAAGGATATTGAAGTACGAAATCTTGAGACCCTCGAGCATATAAGCATTATAAGGAGCCAGATGGATTATGCGATCAGGGAAAGCCTGATCGGGCTGGAAAAGATGATAATTTTCGATATGGACAACACACTCCTTGAGGGCAGCTTCATTACAACTGCTGCCGATGAATTCAATTTCAGGGATGACCTTATCAAAATTGTTACTGAATATTCAAATCCATATATTCGCACAAAATCGATAGCAAGGCTCCTGACAGGCAGATCATTAGATGAAATACTCGGAGTCGTCGACAAAATAAATATTGTTAATGATGCCGCAGAGGTAATAAGGGAGCTTAAGAAACGCGGATATATATGCGGTATCATCAGCGACAGCTATGATACGGTAACAAATCACATTAAGAATAAGCTGAAGATGGACTTTTCGATCGCCAACGAACTGGAGTTTTCGAAAAGTGTTGCAACCGGGGAGGTAAAGGTGCCTTCAGCATTCATGAGAAATAAACACAGCAAGTGCCCGCACGACTTTTGCAAATCGAACGTACTTTTTGTGCTTGCCGAGAAGTACAGGATCGATATCAAGAATATAATTGCTGTTGGTGACAGTGAAAATGACATTTGCCTTATAAAGGAAAGCGGTATCGGAGTTGCCTTCCGTTCAAAGAACAGCTATCTTAACCTTGTTGCCGACAAGATAATTACTGAAAACAGTTTCAGGGATATTCTGGAGATAGCCTATTAAAACTCCGGTTTTAGAAAAACGGAATAATTTTTGCACCTTTGCGGCTGGATAAATCAAACTGTTATGAGAAAAAGTGCACTGTTTGTAATATTTGTTATGTTGCTTGCAGCATCATGCTCTTCAACAAAAACAAGCTTGTTTGGCAGCCGGAAGGATAATAATGAGGATGTAAAAGGTACTTCAATAGGAAGGACACTAATGCCGGCAACACCCATAAGAGAAGTTGAGGAGAGGCTGGTTCCTGTTGAGGAGAAGGCTCCTTCGCCACAGAAATTTTTCGTTATAATCGGGAGCTTCCGTGATCCCTCGAACGCAAAGGAACATCAGGCTGTTGTAAAAAAGGATGGATTCACATCCGAGATCCTGAAAAATGATGCCGGACTGTATCGTGTTTCAGTTATGGCAACAGATAATGTTAATGAGGCCCGGAACGAAATAAGAAGGATCTGGGCTAAATATCCGGTCTATTCCGATACATGGCTTCTGATCAGGAAATAGCAACAGAAGGAACGCTGTTTAATTTCAAATAAAAGATTAATTCCGTAAATTTCAGTTTTTAATCGGGTATCCCGGAATAAACTGAAATGAAAGGGAAAAGGAATATGCCGGACATCCGCGAAAGGATGTTCAAATTGTTTTTCATTGCAAGTGACAGGTACAGGAAGTTCGCCGGATGGATTGTCAGCCTCTGCCGTTTCATAATTAATGTTGCATATGTTCTTTTTATCGCAGGCTTCATCTTTTATGCCGGATTCGGCAACACACCGGAGATCCTCTCGGGTTTAAAATCAGCCTTCAGGATACTGTTTATTGTTATTTTCTTCACAAAATATATTCCGGGGCTGCTCGATTTAAGGGCTGTAAAGCTACTTTCAAAACTGCCGGGGGCCATAATTTTCCTTTTTTCACTGGGGGTATTCCTTTCAAATACGGGGGCGGTCAGTTTCGGAAAACCTTTGAATATCGTTCTGAATGGTAATATTCCTGTCATAGCCGCAATCTTCCTTATCGGCGTTACAGAGATGCCGGGGCTGATGAGGACCGTCAGTTCTGTAAAGATCCCGCCCGGATTGATATTTTCTGCCAGTTTCCTGATTATTATATTTATAGGTTCAGGCCTTCTGATGATGCCAAAGGCTCACTATGGCAATTTAACATACCTCGACTCTCTTTTTACTTCTGTCAGCGCCGTTTGTGTCACAGGCCTGATTGTTGTCGATACTTCTACTGTTTTTACCACCCTTGGAAAAACAATATTACTATGTCTGATTCAAACAGGAGGACTTGGAATTATGACTTTCACAGGTTTTTTTGGATATGTGTTTACATCGTCATCATCGTTCAGGGACAGATTGTTGCTAAAGGAATTGTTCTCGTTCGAAAGCATGAACAATCTTCTTAAACTTCTTGCCAAAATTATAATGTTTACTTTTCTTCTGGAGGGTATCGGAGCTGCAATAATTTACGGGAGTCTTGGCGACGATATCCCCGATAAATTGCTTTTTTCTGTTTTCCATTCCGTGTCGGCTTTCTGCAATGCAGGCTTTTCTACTCTTTCAATGAATCTGGGTTCACAGGAGATAGTCATTAATTACACACTCCAGATCACCGTGGCAGTACTTATAATACTTGGCGGCATAGGATTCCCTGTTCTGCTTGGCTTATACAGCAATATTAAGCATCTCGCGGCCGTGATCACCCGCCGGATCCAGGGCAGGATTAATCCTATTAAACCTGAACACAGGAATGTGCCCGCCCGCATAGCTGTTTCAACGACAATAATCCTGATTATAGCAGGAGCTGTGTTTTACTATCTGCTTGAATCGCCTTCAAGCATGAAGGATATGGACAATGGCCGTAAAATAATGGTCTCGTTGTTCGGAAGCATCAGTGCAAGAACTGCCGGCTTTAATATTACCGATATATCTGTATGGGGATATCCTACAATATTCCTTATGATTTTCCTGATGTGGATAGGTGCATCGCCAGGCTCCACGGGAGGCGGAATAAAAACCACAACATTTGCACTTGCATTCCGGACTGCCTGGAATTATCTGAGGGGAAGGGACACATTAATTATTGGGAACAGGGAAATAAGCAACAAAACTGTTTCACGCGTTCTCACGATAATCTTTCTCTCGCTTTCGGTGATCACAACCGGATTCGCGGTAATGCTTTTATCAGAACCAGGAAAGGATCCTGTAAAGCTGTTCTTTGAATGCTTCTCTGCATTTGGGACTGTCGGACTCAGCCTTGCAGATACAACAACATTTACAGATACCGGGAAGATCGTTGATATATTTCTGATGTTCATCGGAAGGGTGGGCCCTCTTACATTGTTGTCGGGGATGCTTGCATCTTCAAAGGTGAGGTATGCAGGGTATCCCGGCATCGACATTGTAATAAACTGAACTGCCGGAAACCAACAGAGATAATGTTTGGAAAAGTTATATGATTAAATTTAAAATTCACATAAATGAAATACATTGTAATCGGACTGGGATATTTCGGATCGAAGCTCGCCTCCAACCTGACAAGCATGGGCCATGAAGTCATAGGGATCGACAATCATCATGAGCGGCTTGATGAGATGAAGGATCTGGTAACTACCGTAATTAAGATGGATACCACAAATGTGAATGCCGTCAAATCGCTTCCATTAAGTGATGCCGATGCGGTTATTGTTGCAATAGGAGAGGATGTCGGTTCATCAATACTTACTGCCTCCATCCTGAAAAACCTGAAGGTCAGCCGTATCATCGGGAGAGCGGTCAGCCAGGTCCACCATAACATACTTAACCAGATTGGTATCGATGAGGTGGTGCTTCCCCTCGAAGACTCGGCTGTACATGTCGCTTCGATGCTGCAGTTCAGGAACACACTAAGGCTGACTGAACTAAGCAACGACCATGCTGTTGCAGAGATAATTGTCCCGGCAAAATATGCGGGCCATACTCCAGATACAATAAGTATGGGAGAAAGGTTCGGGCTGAAGCTGATCGGGGTCAAGATTGCTCCGAAGGACGGTTTGCTGACTTCCATATTCAGGAGGAACTATAAGGTTGATCTTGAATTTGACCAGTTTGCCCCTCTGGGCGAGAAGGATGTTCTGGTTGTGGCAGGGAAAATTGTCGATATAAAACGATTTACTGAAAGTTAGACCATAGGCTGTATTACTATGACGAATTATATTATTCTGGTTCTGTGTATAATAGTGCTTATAGCATATATTTTCGATATTTCCGGAAGATATTCGAAAATTCCAGGTGTAATCCTGCTTATTCTTCTTGGTATTGCCCTGCAGTATCTTGTTAAATCTGTTAAACTGGATGTCCCGGACCTTCAGTCTATACTTCCTGTCATCGGGACTGTCGGATTGATAATGATAGTACTTGAAGCAAGCCTGGATCTTAAACTCGAAAGAAGAAAGAAAGGATTGATATCCACTTCAATATCTTCGGCTTTTATCCTTTTTGCTGTGTTTTGTGCTGCTCTGACATTTTTTCTTGTGGATTTTTCAGGTTACAACCTCAGGGATTCCATTCTCAATGCAATTCCTCTCGGTATCATAAGCAGCTCAGTGGCGATATCATCTGCAATCCATCTTAAACCCGACGATAAGGAATTTGTAATATATGAAAGCTCATTTTCGGATATTTTCGGGATCATAATTTTCGATTTTATCCTCCTGAGCCACGGCTCGCTCGGACAAGGGATCATTGATCTGGGTTTGAAAAGCATGATAACAATAATTGTGGCAATGATCACTACACTGATCCTGGCCATCCTTTTGCATAAGATAACCTACCATGTGAACTATGTCATAATAATGACATCAATAATCCTGCTTTACATTCTGGCAAAATTGTATCATCTTCCAGGCCTGCTGCTTGTACTTATTTTCGGGATGGTTCTGTCGAATAATCACCTGCTCGAAAACAAAACCGTCAGGAAATATGTCGACTTTGCAAAATTCAGAACCGACATAAAATCTTTTAAGGTAATTCTTACAGAGCTTACATTCATTGTACGCTCATTCTTCTTCATAATGTTCGGCTTTTATGCAAAGGTTGAAGGATTGTTTAATCCGGATAACCTTATCACTGCAGGTGCAATAACTTTGCTGATCCTGCTTATAAGATTCCTTTTCTTCAAAACTGTTTTAAGGATAAAGCTTTTCCCGTTATTGCTTTTTGCCCCGCGCGGACTTATCACAATACTTCTTTTCATAAGTATTCCGGCCGGATCACGCTTGCCGCTTATAAATGAAGAGGTTATAACGATTGTTATTCTTTTCACAATCTTCATAATGATGATAGGCAATATGATACCTGGAAAAGCAGCAGAACCTGCAGGAGACAGTCAGCATAAAGGCTGATCTGAATATTCAGGTCAACATAAAACAGATTTTGCTTTATTTTAACCAGGATATTTAATTCCTTTAAAGAAGTTTTGTAAATCAATTTACCCGATAATATGAAGAAGATTATTTGCCAGGCAGTAGTGGCCCTTATAATTGCCGCCCCGGTTGCCGTTGCCCAGAAAAATAATGTAAAGCAGATGAGGCTGGCCGATTTTGACCTTCAGTCATCAGCCGTTGTTAAGGCCTCCGGCGAGGAGATCTCATCGCCCGGTTTTAAAAAGGATGTATACTGGTTCCCTGTGAGCGTGCCTTCAACAGTCCTTACAGGCCTTGTTGCCAATAAAGTATATCCCGATCCTTATACAGGATTGAACAATATGCTTATACCGGATGCCTCGGATGAATTCAACAGGAAGTATGATCTGGAAAAGTTCAGTAAGCTTCCCAATGATCCCAATCCATGGAAGAAGCCATACTGGTACCGGACACAGTTTTCAGTGCCTGCTTCTGACAATGGGAAATGTTTTCAGCTCATATTCAAAGGTATAAATTACAGGGCAGGTGTCTGGGTCAACGGGAGGCAGGTTGCCGATTCGACCAAAATGGCTGGCATGTTCGCACAATACAGCCTTGATGTAAGCAAATTTATCAAAGCAGGAGAAGAAAACGTGCTGGCAGTTAAGATATATCCTCCTGATTATCCCGGATTGCCATCGACAGAGCAGCTTGAGGCTCTTGGCGACTTTTATCCGAATGGCGGTCCGACAGGGGATATAGGGAAGAATGTGACTATGCTTTGTACCGTAGGGTGGGACTGGGTACCGCCAGTACGTGACCGCAACATGGGAATATGGCTTCCTGTATATCTGCGCACCACCGGTAATGTCACAATAGGAAATACAAGGATAAGGACTGATCTGGCAGGAGAGCAGGATACATCCTCAGCTAAAATATCTATAAGCACAACCCTTTTTAATCATTCGGGCATCAATGAAGCCGGAAAACTTACAATTAAAATATCACCTGAGAATTTCAGGGGAAGATCTGTGCAGTTTTCAAAAAATGTTGCTGTCGGCAAGGCGAATTCAAACCTTATCGAACTAAATGCGGATAACTCGAAAGAACTTAAAATCCTTAAACCCGCAGTCTGGTGGCCAAACGGATACGGAAAGCCCAACCTTTACAGGATCCGCATTCAATATGCAGGCCAGTCGGGAATAAAAGATGATACAACATTTTTATTCGGTATCAGAACTGTCTCAACGAAAGCAGTTGATGTAAACGGAAGCCTGAGACGTGATTTCTATGTAAACGGCTGCAGGATTCATATTACAGGCGGAGCCTGGGTCCCTGATTTCATGATGAACCGCGACTCGCTCAGATACGATTATGAATTACATCTTTGCCGGAATGCCAATATTAATCTTGTCAGGATATGGGGAGGTGGTGTGACGCCATGCGACGAATTTTTTGATGCTGCCGACAGGTATGGACTGCTTGTCTGGTCCGATTTCTGGATTACCGGCGACACCCAGGGAGAATTCAAGGGATCTCCCGACTGGCCTTTCGAAAGCGAAGTGTTTAAAAAGAATGTCGAGAGCACAATCCTCAGGATCCGCAATCATCCCAGCCTTCTTCTCTGGACAGGTGGCAACGAGGGGCATGCCCGCAGGGAACTTTACGATTTCATGAGAAACAGCATCATATCTCTCGACGGAACAAGACCGTTTATCCCAAGTTCTTCAGGATTTGCAAAACTGCCTGAAGGATGGCCGGCATCATGGCCCGATAATCTCCCCAGCGGTGTTTACAGCGGAGGTCCCTATACATGGCAGGATCCGGCTGCTTCATACAAAAGAGCGATCGCAGGCCGCGACTGGGTATTCAAGGATGAGACAGGGTTGCCTTCACTGCCTCCTTATAACATTATGTCAAAGATAATCCCTGACCTGATATGGGATAAATCCCTTCCATTCCCCCTGAACAATACCTGGGGATATCATGATGCAGCGACGGGAAACGGGCGATGGGACCTTTATTATAAGGAAATGATACGAAGATACGGGGAACCTTCAGGAATGGAGGATTTCTGCAACAAGATGCAGCTGATGAACGCAACAGGCTATCAGGGTATCTTTGAAGCTGCAGGACATAAGCTGAATGATATTGGAGGTGTCATGCTCTGGAAACTGAACGCAGCATTCCCCAGTGTTGTCTGGCAGGTTTACGACTGGTACCTTATGCCCAACGCCGGATACTATTTTATGCAGAATTCCTGCGAACCAGTCCATATCCAGCTTAATCCAGGAAGCCATAAAGTGATGGTTATCAACAGAACATATAAACAGGTATCAGGACTGAAAGCAGTGGCCGATGTTTACAGCTTCGATTCAAAACCGGTGTTCCATGAAGTCATTGATGTCAGCCTGGGATCAACCGATATTAAGGAGACATCTTCACTTGATCAGATCCTGAAAGATTCCGGAGGCATTACATTTGTCGTGCTTAATCTCAGGAATTCAGAAGGGAAGGTAGTTTCGCATAATGTTTACTGGTTCTCGCCCGGAAATGAATACAAAGCACTTGAAGGGATGAAACTCACAAGCCTCTATACTTCAGTAACAGGCGCTGTAAAAGGGAAAACCGATCACACCTTTACAATACAGGTTGTAAACAATACAGACAGGATAGCATTTTTTGTAAGGCCACAGATTATTGCTGATGATGAGGAGATATTGCCATCATTCTGGTCGCAAAACTATTTCACCCTGGCTCCCGGCGAGAACACAAGGATTACAATGACCTGTCCGGCAGCAGAACTGAAAGGTAAAAAACCTGTATTGAAGGTTTCGGGGTGGAATGTGAGTCCTGCTGAAATATCGCTGCCATAATTGTAAATAAAAGTGCAGTTTATTGAATTCCATTGTAACCTGAGATAAGAAATCAGGATAAAAAATTAATTCCATTATATGTTAAAAGCTTTTGTTAACTCGGTATTATTCACAGGTAAAGAATTACTCAGAGACAGAACTTTGATTGTTGATAACGACAGGATCAGGGCGATACTTGATGACAAAGATATTCCTTCCGGCCTGGAAGTCATTAATTGCCAGGGCAATTATCTTTCACCTGGCTTGCTTGATCTGCAGATAGCCGGGGGAGGTGGCTATCTGTTTTCATCGTATCCGACAAGGGAAGCACTCGGGAGCATAACCGACGAAATTGTAAGCACGGGTACCACAGGCTTTCTTATCACACTCCCCACAAACACTTTTGAGGTTTACAGGAAAGCATTCACGGCAGTCAAGGAATTCAGGCACCCTGCGCTCCTGGGAATACATCTTGAAGGGCCTTTCTTAAGCCTGGCAAAAAAAGGGGCACATATGGAGGAATGCATTAAAGTTCCGCACGCTGATGATTTAAAAGCCCTTATTGACGAAGCCGGTGGGACTATTAAGATGATGACTGTAGCTCCTGAAGTCTGCGATCCGGCTTTTATTGATATTCTGGTTAGCAACGGAATTATAGTGGCTGCAGGTCACAGTAATTCATCATTTTGGGAGGCAAGTGCTGGTTTTGCCAATGGAATAAGAACAACAACCCACCTTTTCAATGCAATGTCTCCGCTTCATCACCGCGATCCTGGATTACCAGGCGCTGTATTCCATTCATCTGAAGCATTTGCAAGCATAATAGCCGACGGGATTCATGTTGATTATAACATGGTGATGATCGCCAAAAAGATTATGGGAGAACGTCTTTTCCTTGTCTCTGATGCCGTTGAGGAGAATCTTATCGATGCCTACCAGCACGTAAGGCAGACCGACAGGTTTACCCTTCCCGACGGCACATTGTCGGGGTCATTGCTGACCATGCTAAGCGCAGTTAAGAACTGTGTTCATAATGCAGGTATATCAGTTGAGGAGGCCCTTAGAATGGCTTCGATGTATCCTGCAGAAGTAATGAAATATAACGACAGGGGCAGAATTGAACCCGGTTACAGGGCTGATCTTATCCAGTTCAACAGCGACTTTGATCTTCAAATGGTAATTATTGACGGTCAGATAGTAAAAAATAGTCCGGTTTAATACAGATGTATAAGTTCAGTCTGCTACCGGTCCTTATATTAATCATTCTGTTTTCACTGACAGATTGCGCAGATAAAAATTTAACCCGGCGTGCCGGCAGGTATTTTCTTTATGATCACGGCGCCATTGTAAGAGGCGATTCCTCTGTAAAGGCTATTGCTCTGGTATTCACTGGTGATGAATTTGGCGACGGGGGGGATTTTATTACTGATGAACTCGGGAAAGAGGGTATAAAGGCATCTTTTTTTCTGACAGGTAATTTTTACAGGAATCAGGAGTTTGCCCCGGTAATAAAAAAGTTGATCAGCGACGGGAATTATCTGGGATCACATTCTGACAGACACCTCCTGTACTGTGACTGGCAGGTAAGGGATAGCCTTCTTGTTACAAAAAAAGAATTCATCTCAGACCTGACAAATTCAATTACTGAGATTGAGAAATTCGGAATAGAAAAAAGAGATGCAAAATTTTTCCTTCCGCCATATGAATGGTATAATGATTCGATAGCCCGGTGGACGGCAGAATCAGAAATGGTACTTGTCAACTTCAGCCATGGTACAAGAAGCACTTCTGACTATACATATCCGGAAATGAAAAGCCGTTATGCCGACAGCAAATCTATACTCAATTCAATAACTGAATTTGAAAACAAATCAGAATCAGGTTTGAATGGATTTATTCTGTTGTTTCACATCGGAACGGATCCGCGGCGAACCGATAAATTTTATCTTTATCTTCCCGATCTGATCGGCAAATTAAAAGATAAAGGTTACAGATTCGTAAGAATTGATGAATTACTGGACTGAAAACTTGCTGAATACAAGAAAAGGATTGCCGGAGTTTGAGAAAGAAGTGTATCTGCTTACTCCCTGGACTGGTGAACAACAACCTGAGGAAATGGTATTTCAATCCCTTCCCTGTCAAAGGCAATTTTAAGCCTTTTCCTCAGCTCCCCTGTGATCTCCCATTGCCGGAGTGGTTTGGTTTCACCAAGAATTTTAACAACTACTGAAGAACTGGCAAATTCATTTACTCTCAGGAATTTTGGGGGAGATATTATTGCTTCTCTGAATGCAGGATCGTTTGAAAGCTCTTCCCCGGTACGGTTGATGACATCTATTACCTTTTCGAGGTTCGCGTTGTACGATACTCCGATATCGAGGTTGACCCTTGCAAAGGTCTTGGAGAGATTCGATACCCTCTTTATCTCCCCGTGAGGAATATGGTGAACGGTTCCGCTCATGTCTCTGAGAGTGGTGAGCCTCATTGTAATCTTCTCAACAGTGCCCTCGGTGGAGTCGATCTTAATCACATCCCCGATCCTGTATTGGTTTTCAAGGATGATAAATAATCCTGTTATAATATCCCTTATCAGGTACTGGGCTCCGAAGCCCACGGCAAGTCCAAGAATACCAGCGCCGGCCAGTATCGGGCCGATCTCGATGCCGCCTTCCTGAAGGATCATCAGGAATGCTATTATAATAAGTGCGATCCTGATAGAGCCTTCTGAAATATGAATCAGAGTGTCTTCACGTTTTTTCTCCGCTTCCTTCGACATTGTCTCATCAGCCACAACGGCTATCCTGATAGCCCTGGTTGCAATCCTTCTGAGCACAATATTCAATATATATGCAACGATTGCAATGAGGATTATCCTGATTCCGTGATCAAGGAGCCAGGGTACTATCTTTTCTGTCCATTTTAAAATGTTCTCTTCCATATATCAGGGATTTTCTTATTTCACGAAAGCTTATCCAACGTCAATGCAAAAATAACCGGATTATCTCATTGAACAAACCGGCTTGTACGGCAGGATCATGGAATTTCAGAGATTATTTCCTTTTAAGTCTCTGTATTTCAAAATATTGAAAACAATAAGGTAGATGATAAAAGGCAATACAATATTTATTATAATGAAAGCCATGAAGCCTCCCCCATAAATGAAAAGAGTAAAAAACAGCAACAGGAGTATGTCAGCTCTGATTGTCAGAAGAAGTGACTTTATTCTGATTTGCCTTAAAGCATCAGTCTCATTCTTCTCATTTGAGAATACGATCATACAGAACCCTGCAACCAATGACAGAATTATTAGTTCATCAGTAACATTTGTCTTATAAACAGTAAAGAATTTTGTTTCCGTAAATGATGAGACAACTGCCAGAACCGGGATTTCAATCCTGATGTTTACCACAAAGTACAGGTATGTCAGGACAAATCCCAGTAATATGAGAATATAACCAGGTATTTTGAATTTATGAGACAGCATTCCTGTTACCATTTTTTTACCTGTCCGTTTCCCCAATACATCAGCTTCGTCAGAATTCCGAACCGTCTTTTCTCATCTTCCGGTGTTTCCTCAAACAGTTTTTCCGCTACAGGTTTCCATTTTTCAGCAAGAGGTCTTGTTTTTTCAGCAAGTTCCTCAGGTGTTTCAGGATGACGGAGATGCGTCGATTTTACCCCTTCGGTCTTTGTAATTTCGAGGAATGCATCCGGAACATCCATCATGGGACATGGCCTCAGAAGGTTCCCGGAAAATGGCTTGTGCTTCCTGAAATTTGTAAAGAAAGGAGACCTGATAGCCTCGAGTAATGACATTTCATTGACATTTGAATCGGAATAGTGGCAGAAAGCACATGGTTCAAGATCTCCATTGGAGTTAATATGTGCAAAGTCGTTGCTGGCGGCCACGCATCCTATTGATTTATGTCCGCTGTTAGGGAAATCAATAATAAGGTAATTGTGCTTTTTGTTATACTCTTCAATTTTTCTTTTTACATATGCTCTCTGGTCGGCTGAACAGCATAAGGATAAATCTGCATCCTTTCCAACAGGAATATAATTGAACATCCATCCGAACCATGCACCTTTCTCCCTAAGAAAATCAAGGAACTCATCACTCGTCACCACCTCATAGTTTTTCGAATGGTAGCATATGGAAAAGCCAAAACCGATATTATGTTTCTCCAGAAGGTCCATCGAAGCTATTACCCTGTCGTAAGTGCCGGTTCCTCTTCTGAAATCGGTGTGCTCCCTGAACCCTTCAATACTTACAAATACATTCAGGTTCTTCAGTCTTTCCATTTCATTTACGAACTCCTCATCGATAAGGGTACCGTTTGTAAAAAGCCCGTAAGTAATATTGTTATGTTTTTCACAAAGCTTAAGGATGTCATCTTTTCTGAGCAATGGTTCTCCACCGCTCATTATAATCTGTCTTACCCCGAGTTTATGGGCATCGCCTGTCAACTCATCAAGCTTTTCGTACGAAAGATCGCTATTGACCTTGTAATCAGCTGACCAGCAACCGATGCAATTCAGGTTGCAACGGCTTGTAGGATCTATGAGAAGAAGTCGTGGAGTAACTGTCTTGTATTTCCTGTTCAGAAGCAGACGCTGAGGGACGAACATTACTCCGTCGACAGTCAGGAAACTTATAAGACTCTTTACCTCAAAGAACCGGTAACATCTGTATACCCATTCTTTATGGTGGGGGAAGGCAGGAATTTTCTCCTTCTTCCCCCTTATTGTTAAATAATTCATCCGGCTGAATTTCTCTTATTGGGAGATTTGACCGATTATTGGTTTTCTGCGCTTGAATATACCGGGAATTTTGCAGTCGAATTATCGTCAAATGTAAATTCGATTCCGACAAGACCGAACCTGTGATTTGCCCAATAGACGGTTTTTTTGACACCAAACTTATTTGTATTCTCTTCAACCTGGATAACTTTGATATTCATGAATCCATAAGCATAGTCATTATCTTCCGACCTAGCGATGACAGTCCTGTTGCTATCGTATTTGTCACCCACTTTGGCGTCGTATTTTACTATTATGCCGGGGGCCAGACCTGTAACGCTTTCGATACCCTCAGTGGTGGTCTTGATCTCAACACCGCTTACAGTAACATTGTTGCCGTTAATAGTTGTGAGAGGATGGTTGGCAAGGATGTTCTTAATTGTGCTGTTGGTTATTACTGCTGTTCCTGTAAATGAAGAGACACCGTCTTCAAGAGTGACAACAGTTCCTGCAATATTGCTAACACCCGCAATTGTGGCCGATGTCGAACCTACTGTCACACCTACTTCACCCATGGGAGACTGGTCCCCCCCCAGAACGGTGCCGTTGTCTTTTTTGCATGATGAGAAAATCACAATTCCGGAGATAAGGAAAGTTAATAGCTTAGCTTTCATAAAATGAGTTTTAAGTTAATAATGGTTTTTTATCAGGTTAGCAAAAATATCAGATTTCCCCAATTATTAATGTGGAATTTGACGAAACCGTTATTTTTTATGACTTAATAATTTTTGCCCTGTAAAAACCGATACAAAAGCTCATTCATCTCTATTCTTTAACCCTTTGCGCAACCTTTGCGCACTTCGCGGTTAAACAGATTTATTATATTTTCAGGTAAATGGAAAGATAATCTGCCCGCAATTTTATCATGATTTTATATTATTCTGTAAATTTATTTTTAGTTTAACAGGAATTCCGGTAACGACTCAACTTAAAACATTGTCAGTATCCTGTACCTGAAAAAATTTTCAAAATGAAAAAATCAATAAGTGTTTTTATTCTGTTGCTGGTTTCAGCTTCAACCCTTTTACCTCAGAATATCGGGCTTGTCGATATTAAATATGCAGGCAGCATCATTACTGTGGGCGGAACCGGAGCCGATATCCCGGGATTTAATTCCCATGCTATTCAGATAGCCCTCGATGCCCTTAAGCAAAGTGGAGGAGGTACTGTAAAGCTCAACCCCGGCACCTATGACATACTTGGACCTGTCAGGCTTTCAGACAACATTACTCTTACCGGTTCGGGCGCTTCGACAATATTGCGTAAATGCGACGGCTTCAGGACCAGTTTCATTATCGACGCCGACTGGGGTATGCTCAAAGCTGTTGTTAAGGATGCAAGCGGATTCAGGATCGGTATGGGTATACAGCTTTACGACAGCCAGCATGATCAGGGATGGGATGTTACAACCGCCGTTATTACAGATATTCAGGACAATACAATTTATTTTGACAACCGGACAGTAAATGACTATCTGGCATCACTCGACGGAACCATTACAAACGGATGCTCGATCATTGAGGCTGTAGATGCTGAAAACGTAAGGATATCTGATCTGCTCATCGACGGGAATAAGAGTACAAATGACTATATAAACGGATGCAGGGGAGGAGGGATCTATATCCACAAATCAAGAAATTGCACTGTTGAAAATGTAAAGATAAGGGACTTCAATGGCGATACTTTCAGCTGGCAGATTACGGAGAACATTACTTTAAGAGGGTGCGAAGCTTCAGACGGGAATGGGCTGGGGTTTCATCCGGGAACAGGTTCCGATCGTTCGGTTGTCGAGAACTGCCTGAGTCATAACAACAAGGGTGACGGAATTTTCCTTTGCTGGAGGGTTCAGAACGGATTATTCAGGAACAATACAGTTTATGCCAATGGCGGCAACGGATTTTCAATAGGGCATAAGGATACTGATAATATCTTTGAAAACAATCATGTTTATGAAAACGGTTACCATGGTGTACTTTTCAGGAATGAGAATGAACAAAACAGCGGGCACAGGAACGTTTTTAAAAATAATGTGATCGAGAATAACGGTACACAGGAGGAATCGGCAGGCTTCTATATTGGCGGTGAAACCCACGACATTACTATTACCGGCAATGTGATCGGTTCTACGGGAAAAGGGAATCAGAATACGGCCATACTGATCGGAAAGAAATCAGCAAATGTTACGGCCACAGGAAATACAATAAAGGGTTCCCGCGAGATCGTCAGAGAGAAATAGGAAGCCCGAAAGGTATATGATTGATAATCCATTCATTCAATAGTTCCATTCCCTCCCCCGTCTTTGCAGACATTTCGATGATCTGCAGCCTGGGATTGACTGAAAGGGCGTTTCTGATGAAGTCATCCCTATTGAAATCGACATAGGGCGAAAGATCCGATTTATTTATAATACACAGGTGAGCAGTTTCAAACATCAGCGGGTATTTCAGCGGCTTGTCTTCTCCTTCGGTAACGCTTGTGATAAGAACCCGCCTGTCTTCACCAAGGTCGAACATGGCAGGGCATACAAGGTTTCCGACATTTTCGATGAAAAGTACTGACTGCGGATCTGGATCGATTTCTTTTATGGCCCTGCTTATCATAAGTGCATCGAGATGGCATCCCGAACCTGTATTAATCTGGTATGCAGGGGCTCCTGCCTTCTTTATCCGGTCGGAATCGAGAGAGGACTGCTGGTCGCCTTCTATAACATATACTTTGTAACCTGTCTTAAGGCTTCTGATAGTTTTCTCAAGTATTGTTGTCTTTCCGGATCCCGGAGAGCTTACCATGTTTATGCAGAATATCTTCCGGCCTGCAAAAAATCCCCTGTTCTGGGCTGCCTGCATATTGTTGGCGGCCATAATATCAATATTGAGGTCGATGACTTTTTTGTGGTCATGGTGGTCATGATCATGAGGATGAACATGAGGATGGTCATGTTCTCCGCAGCCGCAGGTATCGCACATGGATGTTCATATAAGTTTGACCTGTATCCGAAAGAAAAAAAATTAATCGTCGTCTTCCTGTTCAACCACCAGGGAAACCACTCTGAATTCAGTGCCGCCACTTATTTCCGAAGGTAAGTTATGGCACCCGGGGCATTCGGCAATCCTGCGTTCCATCTCAAATTCAATACCGCATGAATGGCATATCCCTGTCCCTTTTTTCCTGATAATATTTATTCCGTTTTTGTCAATTATCGAATTTTCAGATAATATTAAAAGCGCTGATTCGAAAGCATCGGCATCTATTCCTGACAGATTGCCGACTTCCAGTGTTATCCCGCTCACTGAAATGGCGTTGTGGCTTAAGGCTTCCGATCGGGCAAGTCTGATCACCTCTTCTGCAAGTGATAATTCGTGCATAATATAAAGGTAAGCAAATCCTGAGATAAGATAATGAAATCAACATAATAACAAAATTCTATACCTGGGCAATTTGCAAATCAACCGCGATCACTTATTTGATCCATTTGCTTTTGAATAATCCTCAGCCAAACCGCAATTAAAAGGAAAAGAGCCAAAAGACAACACATTATTCTAACATGATAAAATCATAATAATCATTATTTAGTTCATTTTCAGCATTTATTATTTAGAATAATTACAAATTAGCTTTTCCTTGAAAAATTCTTCTCAAAATATTGTCACAAAATGACATTTAACGACATGTAACAAAAAGTTGCCACTGTCGATTATAGATTATATTGCAATATAGCCCGGTTTCAACGCTGCAATATTCCCCTATTGTTAATTCCTATGACTCATATAATCGTTTTGGTGATTATAATGGCGACGGAATAACTGATTTCTATTATGAGGATGGCTTAATTGCGCGTTTATTTAATACATACCGGGGAAGATCACAATATTTTGTTTCGGAAATAAAAAACGGATTCGGGTATTCAACCCATCTAAATTATCTACCGCTTACCGTTGATACTTTATATACCAAAGGTTCGCCTAAAAACTACCCTGAACTAAGTATTCAGCCTCCATTGTATGTAGTTTCATCAGTTGCAGTTGATAACCCTGATTTTTCTCATAATACCACCTGCTATACATATAAGGGAGCCCACATGCATGCTCTGGGGAAAGGATTCCTGGGATTCGAAACAATTTCATCAACGAATACTTCTCTTAAGCTGAAGACCCTATATGAGTACGAATACAACACTACATACTATGATGTGGCAATAAAAAAGCAAAGTAAATATCTACTTCCATTTGGCTCTAGCTCAGAAGAACTTATCTCAGAGTTAACTCTAAATAATCAATGGACAAATTTGGGTAATGGTACTTTCTGGACCTCTGTCGCTTCTTCTTTTGAAGCAGATTTATTAAAGGGAAGTTCCGTTACGAAAACATACAATTATAATTTTGCTTACGGAAACCTGACTAATTACAGGGAGGATTATGATGACAGTTCTTATAACTCTACAGCTTATTCAAATTTCTCAGATGCAGGCACCTGGTTACCGGCTAAACCACAAACAATTGCTGTATCAAAAAAGCATTACCAGGATTCCCAAATTAATACCTTAACAACAAATCTTACTTATTATCCGACATCAGGTCTTTTACATACAAAAAATATTGGTTCGCTGACAGTTACATACAATTATGATTCTTACGGTAATATGATTGATGAAATTTCTTCTGATGGTATTTCAAACAGAACAAATCATTTTACCTATGATTCTAAGAATATGTTTGTATATAAATCTTATAATGCATTAAATCACGTTACGAAAAGAACCTACGATTATGTAACAGGGAATGTCCTTACTGAAACACAACCTGATAGTGCGATAGTAGTTAATTATTCTTACAACGATTTTGGAACTTTGATAACCAGGTCTGTTCCGGTGTTAGGTCAGAGCGAGAGTTATAATTACGGTTGGGCCACAGGTACCAGACCATTGGGCTCAATATATTATAAGCAGACAGTTATATCCGGAGTTCCCACCACCAAAGAGTATTATGATCCGTTCGGAAGAGTTATATGCCAGGATATCACCGGATTTGACGGTTCTTCAGTTTTTACAAACACTGTTTATAATAACAAAGGACAGGTGTCAGAAACTTCTTTGCCATATAAACAATCGGATACCAAATTAAGGACCTTATACTTTTATGATAATTATGGTCAAAAAATTAAAGAAGCATCTACTTCAGGAATAATTGACCTTACTTATCTTGGCAAAACGATTCAGGTTACTTCCAGCGGTGGACAAACTTCTTCAAAAACTTATGATTCACAGGGTAACATTATTACTTCCATTGACAATATAGGAAGCATTGGTTATACTTATAAAAGTATTGGAAAACCTGCTGCAATAACCTCAAATGGGTCGACCTGGTCAATGAACTATGATAACCTGGGACGCCAAACCAATCTGAGTGATCCTGATGCAGGAACAACAATTTATACTTATAATATTTTTAATGAATTGATAAGGCAGGTTGATTCAAAGGGTAACAGCGATTCATTAACATACGATCCTATCGGCAGGGTTATAAGAAAGTATGCTGAAGAAGGAATAAAATTGTATTCATATGATCCCTCAGGGAAACCAGGAGTTTTGAGCTCAGTTACTTACCCCGGAGGCAGCGAAACATATAGCTATGATAACTATGCCAGATTAACTGGTAAAGTAACCAATATTGAGGGAGTAGATTACTCCACCAGTTATGGGTACGACAGTTACAACAGGTTGGAAACATCAACTTTTCCCTCAGGTTTTGCAGTAAAAAATGTTTTCAACTCATATGGATATCTGTCCGAAATACGACGGAATGACAATAATTCCCTGATATGGCAGGCCTTAAGCAATAACGCCTTTGGGCAATTGACACAATATAAATATGGTAATAACTTAACTACTACACATTCATATGATAATATAGGTTTCCTTACCAATATTCAGACAGGATCTGTTCAAAATATGGAGTATAGTTTTAATCCTGCAACAGGTAACCTTACCAGCCGTAAAGATAATTTACGTAATCTGACTGAATCATTCACATACGATAACCTCAATCGCTTAACTGGTGTTAATGGCCCTTCGTCATTAACAATGTCGTATTTCAACAATGGTAACATTAATACAAAAACTTCTGTAGGAACATACTCTTATGATGGTATTAAACCACATGCGGTAACTGCTGTTACAAATCCTGATGCCGTTATTCCGACAACAACTCAAAGAATAACTTATAATTCATTTAACAAAGTTGATTCAATTATTCAGGCTAATCTGATTTACACCATTTCATACGGAGCAGATAACCAGCGGAAAGTCTCAAAATTATTTAACAATGGGTCACTTCAGAAAACTATTCATTATGCGGAGGGATATGAAAAAGAGATAAAGCCGGGGAACCAGATCAGGCAATTGCATTACATAAACGGAAGTGATGGTTTAGCTGCAATATTTGTCAGAAATAATGGTCAGGATACCTTATTTTATGTTCATACCGATCATTTGGGTTCAATAAATGTTATTACTAATCAATCAGGTACTGTTGTTAAGAATTTCAGTTTCGACGCCTGGGGAAGACGACGTAATCCCACAAATTGGTCATATTCTAATCTGCCATCTGCATTTCTTTTTTCAAGAGGGTATACCGGCCATGAACATCTGGATGAGTTTGCGCTCATTAATATGAACGGAAGGGTGTATGATCCAATTTTGGCAAGATTCTTATCTCCCGATCCTTTTATTCAGTTTCCGACAAATCCCCAGAATTACAACCGATTTTCTTATACACTGAATAATCCCTTAAAATACACTGACCCTGATGGTGAATGGGTTATAACTGTACTAACCATGCTTGCAAATATGTATATCAGTACATCGGCAGCCAATGACTGGCAGTTTAATCCAACAAAATGGGATTGGGGAAGCCCAAAGACTTGGGTTTCTTTGGTACAAAGCGGGATCTCTGGTTGGACATTAGGCTCCTATCTTGAAGCGAGGTTTAAAATTGGACATTACAACAAAGGTTTTATAAAGCTCGATAACTCCATTATTGATCCTCAACAGGCTTCTCAGCGATTGGATCCACATTCAGAAGATTTATACAAATTTCAAAAGGATTATTTTCCAAAATACATTTATGGAAATAAAATCATACATACATATAATAATGAGCTTGTTCTAGCCCAAGCGGAACATGCATGGGCATTCACAAGCGATGTTTTAACAAATGGTAAGTATACAATTTACTATGGGAATATAGCTTTTTCAAGTAAATTCCATCTCTACAATGCAATGGGACATGAATTAATACATATTGCTCATTTTGAGAGATTTGGCAGATTATGGAAAGAGAAATTCTCTGAATATGCAACTAATTATTGGAATTATAAAATTAGTTCAATTTTAGGGGCAAGCGAATATGCCGATGCGTTCCTACAAGAAGCCAGGAGTTATTATAATTTTGATCCATACTCTATTTGGCGTATATTTAAAAGTGATAAAGTTTTTAAATACATGAAATACTCTGATTATGGAATTCCTTACAATTAGAATTATGATAGTTTTTTGTTTTCTCCTAACATCCAGAAGGCAAGAGATAAGTACTAATATTTCTATCTTTCGAAATCAGATTTGCATTGAAATTAGAAACAATACGAATGACTCGGTCTTTTTTCAATTTAAGGGTATTGCTGGCTTAAAAGTTAGTTACAAAGGATCCAGGATCTCTAACTTTATTGACAAGGATAAAGTTAATTTCAATGTGTCTGATTCTTCATTTGACTCACAAATCAAGAATAGACCATTAAATTTTAGAATAGTAAATCAAAAGCATCAATATCTAATTGATTCATTTTTAACAAAATATTTTATTGATGAATTTCGAAAATTGAATAAAAACATTGATCATAGTACTTTTGATGAAAGCAAAATACTAATAAATGTTACAAGTGTATTATCACTTGAGGGTGATTTTCTATTTCTTCAACCACAAGAGTCATATCAAAAAGTTATTCTATGTTCACCTTCTTTGATGATTCCTGGTAAATATACGGTCTGCTACAAAGAAAAGTATAAAAAGTACCTTCATAAAAAAATCAGGATCTATGAAGAATCTATTAAGAAATCAGTGAAGATACCCATAATTCCACCGAAAAAGATAATGGGATACAATAGATTCGATGGCGAATTAAAAACAAGAGTAGCATCTTTTATTATGGAGAACTAACATAACAACCTAAACTTTATGAAGTTTTATAACTCTAAGAAATCCCGGTCAAACAAAGTCCTTATTATAAGTATTTACATTCTGACTTTGTTATCGGCATGTTCTAAACATTCTGAAGATAAACCTGATTCATTTATCCTTACAGGTATAAAATCCTCAAAAGGATCTGAATTAGTTACAATAAAGCTTGATTCAGGTATTGCAAACACTACTCCCATTGATTGCTATGTTCTGGGGTCAACGGTATTTGACTCCAACACCAATGGTTATGGGTTTGTTGATTGTGATTCAGTTTTCCAGCTAATAAATCCGATGACCGGTAATTTATTAAAATCTTTTAACCTGCCCGGATATCTTTCACAAATAGTGATCGATAATAATGACAACACTCTTATTGGCAGTTATACTACAATGATATATGGGGAAGATCCGGATACTATTGAAACCAAAACCATAAAGGCAGGTCCCCCGATTTACACCAATTATGTTATCAGGGTGGACCTTGAAAACGGATCGGTTCTTTCAAAAAATCAGGTCGAAATCGGAGAAGGCATATTTGCCTGTACTTATTTTTATGATCAGACCGAGAAAAGATATTTCCTGTTAAGGGCCGATAATAATTTGATTTCAATAAATCCTTCATCAGGAGAAATTACCAAAACTACCTATATTGGAAAAAGTCTGAATAATGTTATTTATAATCAGTCTGATAAGACTATAACCGGGATAACTTATTCAGCTGAATCAGGCAAAAATTATATTGAAACTTATGATTTGACAAACGGTTCTAAAATCACTATTAAAGAACTCAGTCAAATTGAATACTATCAGGCTTGTATTTCAGGTTTTGATCCGGATTTAAATTGCTATATTATGATAAATAGTAATCTGGAAGTTCTTTTTATTGATATTTCAACCGGAGAAACCATAAAATCGTCAAAACTGGATGTTCCTCTTAATGACCTTAAATTCTGGATCAGACACCAGTAATTGAAAAGCCCTGATATTACCCCCGTGTTATTTCCTGTTTTTCCTTATCCCAGTACATTGTACGTCCCTCAAGATATGCCCTTGTTCCCATATGGGCAGTCATAGCCTCCTCGAATGCCTGGTCGATGTTGCATGAAGGTGTTTTTCCCTGTCTTATGCACTCGAGCCATTCCCTCATATGGAGATGGGTGGTATCATAACGCTTGCCATTAATATACGTATACAGCAGCCCGCGTTGTGCAAAGTAAAGCTCTGTTGCTGAAGTAACAGCGTCGACTTTGCTTTGCCCGGGCACATACGTAAAGAATGGTTTGTCTGTAGGGATTATACCCTGCTTTATCTTTTCGGCGTAGCGTTCCGAGTCGCGGTCGGCTGTAAGACTGAGGACATCTGCAACCTCCATCGATGCATCATGGCCCATGAAGACCTTGCCCCTGTTTCTTGAACTGGCAAGGGTGGCGCTGTAAAGCATTGTCATATTCTTGTCGGGCCATTCAAATGTTGTCTGAAGAACATCAGGAACCGTACGGCCGTCCTTAAAGAAATAAACACCTCCCGAGGATGTAGCCGAATGCGGTATCCCAACATGCATTATCTGGTTTGCTGCATCATATTCGTGAGTGAGAAGGTCGCCTGATAAGCCTGTACTGTAGTCCCACCAGCAACGCCAGCGGAAGAAACGTTCGAGGCTGAATTTGCTTCTCTCATCAGGACCGACATATTTTTCGAGCTTGTTTGAAAGCATGTAATCGTTGTATTCTTTTATCCGTTCAGGGTCGCCTTCGAACTGTTTCCAGTCGATAGTCTGGGGATTTGATCCTTCAATTATCGGATATACCCATGCTCCGTTGGGATTATTCCTGTTTGTACAGACCTGGATGAGGTTAACGTTTCCAAGCAGACCGTTTGAGATTATTTCCTCAGCTTTCTGGTACGATGCCGTCTGCCTGCCCTGGTGGCCAAGCTGGAATACTACTCCTGTTTCCTTTATTGTCTGCCTGACCATATATGTTTCAGGCACAGTCCATGTCATTGGTTTTTCGCAATATACATGTTTCCCGGCCCTTGCTGCTGCTGCACTGATGGTTCCGTGCCAGTGATCGGGGGCTGCAATTACAACGGCATCAATGTCATCAGCGGCAAGAAGTTCCTGGTAAGTCTTATAACGTTTGGGAGCCTGTCCGAATTTACCGGTTGTCCCCTCACGGTGTATATTCGATCCTGTAAGCTGGGCAGCCTCGCTGTATTTGTCAAAGATATCGCATACACCTGTTATGACAACATTAAGGTCATCCTGTTCCAGGAAGGCATCATAGCGTGTATCATCAGGATTTTGCTTTTTGGCTTCGATGAGGGTGTCGATGTAAGATGGTTCTGCAAATCCCAGGGCTCTCATAAGCTGCTTGCCTCTGATTCCAAATCCTATCAGTCCGACGCGGATTTGTTTGCCGTTTGCCACAGGCTGAAGGAACACTGCACTTTTATTGCTAAGCTTGAATACGTCGGAAATATCTTTATCGAGGACAGAAACCTTTCTTGATTTTACAAGTCCGTAAGCAATTGCACCCAATACCGGAACTGTTGCAAGTGTCTTTATGACATCGCGGCGGCCAATAGCAGAAGCTTTTTTTGCTTCTGATTCACCAGAGGTCTTTTTTGTATTTTCTTTTTCCATGGCGTCAGATAATGAATTTTTTAAAACCCGATGGCAGCACTTTCACCAGCAACCTGTCGATACCTATTATCCTTGCAGTCGGGAAGACGAAAAGTACTCCCAGAGCGGCAAGTTCAACAAGGTTTTTATCAATAAGGAAATATGATCCTTCAAATGGCATGGCATATTTGGCGCCAATAAGTGCAGGATGTGAAAGTGTATACATTATTAAAAGGAGGATGCCTCCGATGCATGATAAACGCGAGAATGCGCCGATTATAAGTCCAAGGCCGATAAGGACCAGAGCCCATTCATTCAGGAAATTAACCGTATTCATTAATCCGGCATTACCAGCCATATTGACAAAAAAGGAGCGGAAGGGACCCTGTGAATCCACAAGATAAGCGGCGGCTGTCCAGTTTGGATTAAGGACCTTAACCATTCCTTCAAACAGGAAATGCCACCCAACGAAGATGCGCAGTACCAGCAACCAGGTAAGTTGGGCTTTTGAATAATTGTTTTCCATATCAGATACTATAATTTTTAGACTGTTAATTGAAGCAGTTTATTAAATGCAAATAAAATATTATACGTAAGGAGTTTTGCTTTTACTGTCATACCCCATAAGGGACGTAAACTTACACTTTTTCAGATTATCTTATTACCGTTTAACAATTTTTAATACTGTTTTAATTTAACAGGGCACCTAACACAACTTATACCTTAAATCTGTCATTATTAAAGTCGGTGCTCCATACGGGGTTCCCCTCTCACCCCGGGAGAGAGCCTGCCACGCTTCGGCGTGGGGTCAGGGGTGAGGTCAGCGTCAGGACTTTTTCGCAACTCCTTCAGCAAGCCCTCTCATATACCCGATGGCAAACAAATTTCCAAGTACAGTATAACCGCCGCTCTGTCCGGCTTCGACTTCAGTCGCCATTGTCGGAACATGGTCAGGCCTCATGGGGCCTGTAAATCCTATATCATAATAAGCCTTCATTGCTTCGTACATGTCGATCTGTCCCTCGTCGTGGAAAGTTTCGGTAAATCTTGTGCTTGGGACGGTACCGCTCAGATCAAGGACATTTCTGAAATGAACGAAATTTATTATCTCACTACCCCATTTTCTTACGAGCGATGGGATGTCGGTGCCCATCAAACCGAAATTTCCCTGGCACATTGTAATTCCATTTGCCCTTGTTTTATGCATTGCAAGCAGCTTTTCAAAATTCCCGACGTTATTCATTATCCGTGATATTCCCTGAATAACATCTACCTGTGGATCATCGGGATGCATTGAAAGCCTCATACCTGTCCTGTCGGCTTCAGGCATTACTGCCTTTATGAAATATTCGAGGTTTTTCCACAGGTCTTCCTTTGAAATCTCGCCATATTCAGTTACCGGAGAGTTCTTTACAAGATCATAATCAAAATCCATCACAAGGGCTCCGCCTCTTCCGGGACGTGATTTGTTTGTACGCGACCAGCTTATTACAGGCATCCAGTTATAGCAGATTATATCGACATCGCCATGCTGTTTCAGATTCTTCATGAATGTAATGAAGTTTGATATCTCCTCATCTCTTCCCTTCAATCCGAGCTTTGTCTGAGTACCAAGTGCCGGAGGCCCTTCCACCACAGCCCATTTTATTCCATGTTTATCCCAGACGGCTTTTGTTGCCTTTATAGGTTCCGGCTCCCAGGGTCTGAAGCCCTCAACCCGGCTTATTCCTGATACGGCATAATTTATTGCGAGCTGTTTTGCAAAAGGAACCTTTGGCGAAGCAGGATCCATGAAAAAAGAGAATTTAATCCCTGCATCTTTTATAAATGGCTTATTATTTCCATGTATTAATGAGGATTCTGCTGACCTCCCTAATCCTGATATTGATAAGGCAGCTGCTGCAAATGAGCTTTTCTTTATAAAATTCCGGCGGTTATTCATGTTTTTATGGTTTTATTCATATCTGAGGGTCTCGGCAGGATTGCAATTAGCTGTTCTCCATGACTGCACGGAGATTGTGACCAGGACCGTTATAATGGTAATCATCCCGGCCAGAACAAAAATCAAAAAGCTCAAATGAATTTTGTACGCAAAATTACTGAGCCATTTTTGCATTGAAAGATAAGCTGACGGGAAAGCAATTATAAGCGAAATAAGGATCCATTTCAAAATGTCCATATTAAGCAGATATAATATTTCCATAACAGAAGCTCCATGGATCTTGCGAAGGCCTGTTTCTTTTGTGCGCCTCTGGGTTGTTAACAAGGCCATACCCAGAAGGCCGATTGAGCATATGAAAAGAGCCATTATTGTAAAAATGGCAAGTAAGATTGCCTGGAGGCGTTCCGGTTTATAAATATTCCTGTATAATGTGCCTACATAATCATATTGAAGCGGATATTCAGGGAACATACCATTCCAGACACTTTTCAGATCACTTATTGCTTTTTCATTCATTCCATCCCTGAACTTCACGACAAAGTTTATCAGCCACAGGTCTTTCCTTTTGAACATAACAAGTGGTTCGATCTTCTTTTTCAGACTGGAAAGGTGAAAATCTTCGACGACCCCGATTATCCTTCCGTCAGGGATGTCAATACCGGGGATATTTGTAATTAGTTTGAATTTTTTCCCCACAATATCAGCAGGATCTGTATAGTTCAGCCTTTTCATAGCTTCCCGGTTTATTAAATATTCTCCGGATCCTTCGATGTCATAATTTATATCCGAGAAAGTACTTCCGCCAAGGAATTTAAAACCGAAAACGCGGGGAAATGAATAATCGCAGGGGAAAATACCAATTTTTTCATCGGTCTTATCCCTTTCACTAACCGTATAGCCTTCCATGTTGAACTGAAACATGTCATTTGCTTCACCTCCGGGTGCTTCAAACATTGCTGAAACAAATTCTATCGAGTTGTATTTAAGCAACTCCTGTTTAAAAACCTCAAATTTTTGTTGCAGCTTGGTATGAACATCCCTGATGCAGATAAGATCATTTGTCTTTCCCCCCATACCATTTGCCAGGGCAAAGCCTGTCTGCATCAAGATTACGATAACCGATATTAAAAGTGCAGTTGAAATTGCGTATTGAAGAACAATCATGCCTTTGCTTATTCCTTTTCTTCTCAGGTCATTATTTCCGCCTGTATGTTTAAGTGTCTTTATTTTCACCACAGCTTTTTGAAGCACCGGGATGATACCTGAAAGAACAGAAAGACCAGTAAAAACAATCACTATTATAGATATCAGAACTGTTTTATTCTGGAAAAGACTCATTTCAAGATACTTTCGGATCAGACTATCAGCAATGAATGATAATATTGCACATATTGCAACAGCTACTGTAAGAATTATCATTGCTTCAGTAAGGAAATATTTAAGGGTTGTCGTGGTCGAAGCGCCTGCCACTTTGCTGATATACAGGAATTTTTCGCTGTAATAAACCATACCTGCATTTAGATTGGCATTGTTTGCAAGTGCAATAACGGCAAGGATAAGAGCTGCAGCGAGGAGAGTATATATAATATACATATTGCCGTTTACTTCAATCTCACGCAATTTGTCTGAATGCAAATGGATGTCTGTGACCTTCTGAAGATGGGCTTCAGGCAAACCTGCATCTGAAGCTTCTGAAACAAGGGTAAGATAAAAATCACTGAATCCCGCGACAATCTTCGCCGGATCTGCTTTTTCCGAAAGGACTAGGTATGTCCATGCCCATCCCTGAAATATACTCCTGTCGACAGGTGTGGTTATGAATTCCGGATGAAAGTGACTATTTCCAGGGAAATCTCTCATTATTCCCTTTATTACGAAATTGATATCCTTCCCATAATACTGCCCTGCAGGCAGTGTCAGTACCTGCCCGACAGGATTTGTTTTCCCGAATGTCCTTCTTGCAAAATCCTCGGAAACAACCATTGAACCAGGGTTGTCAAGGATCTCAGCTTTTTCCCCTTCCAGCAGAAAGGCATCAAACACCTCAAAGAAAGTACTGTCGCATTCAAATCCCTGGCTTACCGGGATATAGTTTTCATTATATTTCATTACCCCGCCCCTTACCGGAGCAAGTCTTACAAATGTTTCTATTTCCGGAAAATAATTTAACATCCCAGGTATGAATTCTGTATTGTTTATCCGTGCGAATTCTTTCCCGTAGGTGTAAGAGTTCCCTGATAAGGTCAGGCGATAGATTCTTTCCGATTTCTTATGAAATGAATCATATGTTAGCTCGTAATTAAGATACAATCCAATGATGAGAATACCGCACAATGAAAGACCCAGACCTGTAATTTTTATTAAATTAAGGGCTGGCCTTTTTCTGATATTTCTGAAAGCGAATCTCAGGATCATATAATTAATTTAAAATTTCGTCTTTCACCTGAATGTAAATTCCTTTCTTCTGATCCGGACAATTGTCCAAGTTAGTTATTTATGCATTCAGGAGGGTTTATGATAAGATAAAAAATGTAAATGCAGACAGTACTTTACTTTTACTCGAAAAACGATCATAGATGCCAGGAAATCACTAAATTTGATAAACAAATTCAATTTTAGTCAGTTAACAGGTAAAACAAAAGACCATGTCGGATATCTTTAAAAAAACGTTTCTGGCCGGTCTGGGCGCCATGTCGCTGACACGCGAAAAGGCCCAGGAAATTACAAACGATCTGATAAAAAGAGGTGAGCTGGCGAAAACAGATGAGGCGAAATTTGTAAGGGATCTTCTGGATCTGGCCGAAAAAAACAAATCCGGACTGGAGGACAAAATTGAGAAAGCAATCGAGAAAGTCATGGCAAAGCTCGACATCCCGACCAGAAAGGAGGTTGAGGAATTAAAGGCTGAGATAGCGAGGCTTTCGAAGAAGAGTAAATAAAAACGGGGTTTACCGGATTATTTTGGAAAGCTTTGCCAGGTATGCAGATATTCAGGATATTCGACAAGTTCAGGCGAACAAGACATATCATAGGTGCATTTACAAAATATGGCCTTGATTATTTCTTTGATAAGGGCAAAGCAGGAATACTGGGTTTTATTACGAAGAGGGATGATTCGTTCCGGAAAATCAGTGGTGGTGCAGCTTTTTGCCTTGCCCTCCAGGAACTGGGACCCACATTCATCAAACTTGGCCAGATCCTAAGTACAAGGCCTGACCTTCTGCCTCCTGATTTTATAAAGGAACTTGAAAAACTTCAGGACCAGACTCCCCCTTTTGAAAGTACTACCGCCATTGAAATAGTGGAGAGAGAATTAAAGAAACCTGTTGGTGAATTATTCCGTAATTTTGATCCGAGACCAGTGGCAGCGGCATCGCTCAGCCAGGTTCACAAAGCCGAATTGCATGATGGCCGGATAGTGGCCGTAAAGATTCAAAGACCGGAAATAAGAAGTATCATTGAAATTGATCTTGACATACTTCAGGATCTGGCAGGATTTGTCGAGAACCGTATTCATAACGGCTGGAATTTCAGACCACGTATGATGGTTGAGGAATTCAGAAAAGCTATAAGAAAGGAACTTGATTTCGCCCAGGAAGCCAATCACCTTAAGAAATTCAAATCAAATTTCAGGGATATAAAATATATAAGAGTTCCCGAGGTATACTGGGAACTGACAACCTCTACTGTCCTTACAATGGAATTTATTGATGGGATCAAGATTAATGAAGTGAATCAGGCGCAATATGCGGGCTTGTATGATCCGAAACTGGTGGCTGTCCGCTGTGCCGAGGCAATGCTTAAACAGGTCCTTGAAGACGGATTCTTTCATGCCGATCCTCATCCGGCAAACCTTTTTGTAAAGCCCCCTGCCAATATAGTAATGCTTGATGTCGGAATGGTAGGGTATCTTGACAAAAGGACAAAGATATCAGGGACAAGAATAATAAAAGCACTGGTTGATAATGATGTGGATATTGTAATATCATGTTTTGAGGATCTCCGGATTATTGTAAGGGAGGTGGACAGGGATCTTCTTCGCCAGGATATGAGTGACTTATTTGCCGGTTATCTGGATATTTCCCTTAAAGATGTTGAGATAAACAGGGTTGCCCAGGACATAATGGCGATAATATCCCGCCACAATCTGACGCTGCCTTCCAATCTTGTGCTTATGATAAAAGCGCTTTCTATGATTGAATCAACGGGAAAGAACCTATACCCTGAACTTGATATGATGACAATAGCGCGGCGCTTTGTAAGGAGGATCTCGAAAGCCAGGTTCAATCCTGAAAATCTGCTTGAGAAGACTGATTCTGTTTTTCACGACGGAGCGGAACTGATTGAGCAATTGCCAGGGAATCTTAATGTTATAATTAATAAGGTCAGGGAAGGGAAACTCAGATTTGTTGTAGATTTTCAGGAGTCAGAAAAGCTTATAAGGTCTGTTAACCGTTCAGGAACACTTATATCTTTAAGCATTATTATCTCAGCCCTGCTGATCATTTCTTCGTTGATGCAGGTCCTGACAGTCCAAAGTCCGCTTAAAACTGTTATATCAATTGCGGGATATTCCATTGCCGCTATCTTATCTGTAATTCTCATCTGGACTGCAATAAATTCAAAATCAATAAAATAAAATTCTCTTTTCATGAAGAATCTGAATCTTGTAATCCTCATTGTACTTTTTGCAGGAATGCGTTTATCAGCACAGAATTACCAAGTATACGTGCCTGATCCTGATCCTTTAATACAAAAAAGAATTGACCAGTGGCAGGACATTAAATTTGGCCTGCTTATGCACTGGGGACCATACAGCCAGTGGGGAATTGTAGAATCATGGTCAATATGCCCTGAAGATGAAGGATGGTGCGTGCCTGATACAGTCAAAGACTATTTTGAATATAAAAAGCGCTATGAAAACCTTGGCAGTACTTTTAATCCTTTGAAGTTTGATCCCGTGAAATGGGCTAAGGCTGCAAAAAACGCCGGAATGAAATATGTTGTCTTTACAACAAAGCATCACGACGGATTCTGTATGTTCGATTCAAAATATACAGATTACAAAATAACCGGGGAAAAATGTCCCTTTCATTCAAATCCAAAGGCTGATGTCACAAAGGAGATATTTTCAGCTTTCCGGAATGAAGGATTATGGATAGGAGCTTATTTCTCAAAACCCGACTGGCACAGTCCCGATTACTGGTGGCCGCAGTTCCCTCCGCGCGACAGGAATGTGAATTATGATCCTGATCTGTATCCTGACAAATGGAATAGTTTTGTCAGTTTTACACATAACCAGGTGATGGAGCTTTGTACAAATTACGGCAAAATCGATATTTTATGGTTCGATGGTGGCTGGGTTCAGAAAAGGGAAAACAGTGGTGATACTCCCGTGATTCCCGGATACATCGTCAGAAAGCCTTTCAACCAGGATATAAGAATGGATGAACTGGTAAGTAAAATACGTTCGGTGCAGCCTGAAGCAATTGTGGTTGACCGTGCTGTTCCGGGAAAAAACCAGAACTACCTTACACCGGAGAATACTGTTCCTGATAAAATGCTCCCTTATCCCTGGGAATCCTGCATCATTTTGGGAGGAGGCTGGTCATATTCCTTTAATGCCACGATGATGCCGTCACGAAAGTTGATTCACATGCTGTCAGATATTGTGGCAAAAGGCGGAAATCTTTTACTGAATATTGGTCCCGGACCAGATGGTACATGGTATGAAGAGGCCTATTCCAGATTGGATGACATGGGTGAATGGCTTAAAATAAACGGTGAAGCAATATACGCGACAAGAGTACTTGAACCATATTCTGAAGGAAAGCTACGATTTACCCATGGTAAGGACGGCTCTGATTATATTATTTATCTTTTGGATGAGAATGAAAACATCCCGGCAGAGATCGTGACTGAAAAATATTCTCCTGAAAAAGGAAGTAAAATCAATGTATTGGGTAAAAAAACAGTTCCCCTTAAATGGCAGACAACCGGAGGAAAATTTAAGATTATGATCCCTGAAAACATAAGAAAATCACTTCCTTCACCCTATGCAGTTACTCTTAAAATCAGCAAAACCCCGGTAAAAATCTTATAAACGGATTTAGAGATCATGAATAAATTGACATATATATTCCTTGCCGTCCTGACATTATTTATTGATGCTACGGGACAACATGTGATTAAAGGTGAAACCGCTGTTATACGTACAGAATTTGGCGAAATATACGTATTGATCGACCTCGAAAAAGCCCCTGTCACCTGCAATAATTTTCTTAAATATGTGGATGCAGGCCTTTTTGACAGCACATGTTTTTACAGGGTGGTCAGGTATGATAACCAGCCTGCAAATCCTGTTAAAATTGAGGTTATCCAGGGTGGAAGGTATGAAGATGAGAACAATGGATTCCCGCCAATAAGTCATGAGACAACAAAAGCCACAGGTTTGAATCATAAAGACGGAACAATATCGATGGCCAGGAATGAACCGGGAACAGCCACTTCAGAATTTTTCATTTGCGTCGGGGATCAGCCTGAACTTGATTTTGGAGGGAAAAGGAATCCTGACGGCCAGGGATTTGCAGCATTCGGTAAAGTAATAAAGGGAATGGATGTTGTCAGAAGAATCCATTCCCTTAAAGCTCCATCGCAATATCTTGAAAAGCCTGTGCTGATCTTAGGCATTTCCAGGGTTAAAGAGCCCTGATCAGTCGACCTTGTACGATATAAGTGAATCGTTGTCTTTAATGTAAATCCTGTTACCTGAAACAACCGGATGGGCATAAATAGTATTGTCCGATACCTTGGTCTGCATTACCTGATCCATTTTTTGTCCGTTCGGTTTTAGAACAACAAGGTTAGAGTTGCTTGATAATGCGATTATTACAGAACCTGCATCGACAACCGATCCGAAATTCTGGAAAGCCCTGTCATCCGACCAGCCTGTCTGCCCGTTTCCAGCATTTACGCAGAAAAGCCTTCCGTTGTTTGTAAATGCATAAAGAAATCCATCTTTCAGCAAAGGAGTACAATATGCGGTGCTGAAATCGGGATTTTTCCACAAACTATTCACAGTGAATTCGTTTCCCTGTTTCTTTATCTCAATTGCATTTATACCGTTATTAAGTCCGGTAAAATATACCCTGTTCTGATCAATTACCGGACCTGACGCTATCTGCACCCTTCCTGTGCCAATTGGAGTGGCGTATTCCCAGAGTACTTTTCCATCAGTAGTATTAAGGCTTACGAGCTTGGTCTGTGACTGGAATACAATCTGTTTTGAGCCATCAACAGTCAGGAGCATTGGTGAAGCATAAGACGGACCTTCTCCGGCTGTTTTCCATTTTACAGCTCCCGTTATGAGGTCAAATGCAACAAAATAACCTGATTGGGGTCCTCCAAGAGCTGCATAACAGACACCTCCTGAAATTAAAGGCGACATGCCGGTAAAGAATTGTGGCACTGAGCCCTTGAATTCTTCGTTTCTCCACAGCTGTTTTCCTGATGAAGCATCAAAGCACGCAATGTCGCCCGCTACTCCTACAGTGACGATTTTACCGTCGGCAAAAGCAGGAGAACTCCTGGGACCCGGATGTGATGCTGCCGGACCAGTAATTACAGTTGCCGGATATCCGTCCGATTGCCAGACTTTTTTCCCTGTTGAGGCATCGAGACACTGAAGTACCTCATTGTCTCCCGATTTGCTGAAAATATACAGCCTGTCTTTTACAAGTACGGGTGTGGCATCACCCAGACCAACAATAACTTTCCAATCCTGATTAAGTTGCTGAGGCCATGCCGCAGGCGCTTTGAATCCCGAAACTCTACCATCCCGGTTTGTTCCTCTCCATTGAGGCCAGTCCTGAGCCTGTGCTGCTGACATGCCAATCAACATAATGATAACAGATAACTTAAGAGACAAGATAATTGATTTCATATGTAAAGTATTTGGATTAAAAGGCTTTCTGTCTGTTTAAAGAATCCAATTTATTAAATTCTCCGGATAAATTGCACTTCTGCAGCCTCAATCATGTGAGTATGAAATATTTTCCACACCTGTGGTTTTCTTTGAATTAACAGTTGAGGTGAAAAGGTTTTTAAGCCCGGCAACAGTGATTGATTCGGATGGTTTAAAACTGTCTGAAGCAAGGTATTTAAGTATACCTGAGTAAAGCTGACGGGCTTCAGGCTTGTCATTCAGCTTTCTGAGATCCGACATGCAGACCAGAAGCTTCCCTTTTCCAACGGCAAATTCAAAAATAAGACCGAGCTTATGATTGCGTTCAATATTATCAATGACCTGAACCAGGGGTTTGTAATCTGGCGGAGTATTGTCAAGTATGAAGGGGCGGCTGTTCTTTATTATTGCCCACCATTGCCAGTTTGAATGAAATTCAGTCGGAAAGTCATTGAAAACAGGGTGCGCCGGATCAGTAAGTATGCCCATTGTCCCGGGCGAAACAGGCTTATGATTCGATTCCGAAATCCCCTTGAACATCCTGTAATTCCAATAGTCGGTAATGAATAATCCACCCACAGATTGTTCCTTAATATCCTTAAAATCAGGAAATAACAACACCCTGCCTCCGTCGGACAAAAATTCAATAGTTTGATTGTCAATACTTTCTGAGATCCTTATCCCATCAGGGACATATGTTTCGGCTTTTGAAGGATAAATCCAGCACGGGTATGAGTTTTCGAATCCTGAGTTCTCGATTTTAATATTCAGGGTAACTTTTTCAGCCTTTTGTATCCCCGACAGGTCAATTTCAACTTCCGGCAGACTGGTCAGTCTGCCCTGCAGCAGATCTGTTGTTGAGGAACCTTCTTTTATTATTTCATTTCGTGAGTTTTGAAGAGTCCATGATACCTTCGCGGATTTCATTTCCTTTTCAGAGTAATTTGCCACTTTAATAATTCCTTTAAGCTTCTCATCATTTGTAAGGCAGTACTTTTCAGTAATGAAAAGGGGAACGACCTTATTGCAAAAGTGACTGAATTCTTCAGACGAGATCAATCCCTTACTGTCCATAAACGCATCGAGGATTCCTATCAAAGCAGTTCCCTGTCCGGGGAAGTCCTGCAGGTCGAGAAGATGAAACCCTCCGAAGCCGGGAGTGCGTATTGCCATTTCAATATCTGCCCTGTAACAGATAACGCTTAGTGCGCCCGAAGCTTTGAAAAAATCAATTGCCTGATCTCCAAGATGGTTATCTTCAAGCCTTTTCTTAAAGACAAGAAAATTCCATGGTTTCAGTACCCCTGTATATTTCTTTATCTCATTATAATCGGGATATATCTGATATTGACCTACTTCAGTTCCGAGGGCAGGTACTGTACATAAGGAAATTGCCTGGGAGTAATCAGGTTTTGAAGAAGGGTACCGGGCATTGATATAACCACCGTCATATGCATCGGCAAAGGAAAAAGAAGCCCTGATATGCGTGCTGAAAGTTGTATCGGTATCGCGTCCTATCCTGCAACCTGCAAAATAATCCTCACCAGGAGCCTGGCCGTGGAAGCCAAGATAATTATTCGATCCGTAAGCCATAAGAGGACGATTGTCAGTCGCCCTGAAATGTTTTAGGAAATCATTCATGACTTCCTGATCACCCGAGAGCTCATTGCCAAGGGCGAACATAACAAAAGATGCATGATTTGCATAACTTTCGAGTATCTCGTCTCCGGTTTTTAAAAGAAATTCATTCAGACCTGTATTGTTGGTCTTGCTTAAGCTACCCCAGAACGGCAACTCAGGCTGCATGTATATCCCCTCCATGTCGGCGGCAAGAAAAGCTGCTTCGGGCGGAGTCCATGAATGGAATCTGTAGAAATTGATGTTGTACGATTTTGCTGTCTGAAAGACTTTTCTCCAGCTTTCGACATCCATAGGAGGATGACCTGTAAGAGGGAAAGCACAGGCATCATGCTTACCTCTGAGAAATGTTGTGATACCGTTTATGGTAAACTGCGTCCCTGTGGTTGAGAACCATCTCATCCCGAAGTTGATCGAAGCGCTGTCGGACAGATCATTACCTGTCATGGTTACAGATAGTTTATAGAGAGCCGGGTTGAATTCGCTCCATTTCAATGTGCCTCTTCCTATTTTGTATTTGAGGTCGAATTCATTGATACCGGGCTTTAACTGAAGTTTGTATGTTCCCTGCCTTGCACTATGTTTTTCAGGGCTGTTCCATGAATCGGCCTTAAGCCTGACAGACACATCTTTCCTGGTATTGCCTGATAATGAAATCCTTACTTTTACGCTGACAGATTTCAGGGTGCTGTCGGGAAACACCTTTATTGATTCAATATAATCCAGGTTGGACGCCTCAAGGCAGAATTCCCCGGTTATCCCGTTCCAGTTTGTCTGGGTATGTTCTGTCCAGGCGTGTGAACCTGTAATTTCATGAGGGACAGAGCCCTGGCCATTATTAATAAGGATTGTAATTACATGTTGCCCCGGTGTCAGATGATTTGTAAGATCATACGACTGAGGTGTCAGAATTGAATAAGCTTTTCCTGCAATTGCTGTATCGACCCAGACTTCAGATGGCTTCGTCCTTTCCATCCTTAGCTGTATCTTCTTTCCCTTCCATTCAGAAGGTATAATGAAAGTCTTCCTGTACCATGCCCATCCCTCGTAAGTGCGTTCCCTCGATAAACGCATTGTCTCCCCGGTATTTATATTAAGTATCCCTTTACCGTTTTCATCCATTGTGCCTGGCAAAGTGACAATCTCCTGAAGATTTTTATCAAACCATCTTTCATTTTTACCGGCCTGGGCGGAATCGGTGGCAAACTGCCATTCACCAGCCATTGATATTTTCTGACGGAAAGGAGGCTCCTTTTCGCCTGTGCAGGAACAGATAAGGAAAAAGGTAAAAAGCGTAATTGTCAGGATTATTTTCATCTTGTCGATAAGTTAGGGGTAATTATATTACAAGGTAATAATATTTACCGTTCATGCCAATAAATCACTTTTATGATAAAACTGGAAAGTTTTGACAGAATGCCAGAATAAAACCGATTGTTAAATTGTCTTAAATATGAAGTTTCGGTATTGATTGCCTGTAAAATAAATCGAAATCAGAAACTAATAAAGTAAGCACAATGAAAAGAATTAAGGTCATAGTATCGATTATTCTGGTGGCATTTGTTGCAACCAGCAGCACCCTTAATGCCCAGCGTGGTATGAGAGGCAATTTAAGGGATTCACTAAGGATGAACCGCCCTGATTCCACGATGATGAACAGGATGCGGATGAACAGGGGACAGGTTTATGAAAGAAACCGGATGTACGGGATGGGACATATGAGGAATCACCCCGGGTGGAGAGGATACGCATATTCAGGTCCGATGGACAGGAGGCCTGGAAATTACTGGCCCGGACCTGGCAGAAGATGGATGGATCCGATGCCGCCCGCTCCATTTCACAGAGGGGCTGATTCTGCTTTTATCGGCAGGATGTCAAGACCATTTGCAGGCAGGGGAGGTCTTATGATGGAAAGGATCCCCGATCTCACCGATAGCCAGAAAGCCAGACTTGAGGATCTGAGGGAAAAGAATCAGTCGGAGATGAAGAAATTCAGGGATGAGACTGCAGCGTCGATGAAGAAAATGAGGGAACAGCACAGGGAGAAGATGCTTGAGATCCTTAATCCGGAACAGAAAAAATGGCTTGAAGCCAGAATGCCGGCTCCCGGTGTAAAATAGTAAGATTAAATTTAACCGCAAAGGACTCAAAGTTCTTGCGCAAAGTTCTTAAAGTCATATAATTAATACTATTAACTTTGCGACACCTTTGAGCCCTTTGTGGTTAAAGTCTTATTTTTCAACGTAATCCTTACCGAAAGTATAGTTAATACTTACATTCCAGAGGAACTCATTTCCAATCTCAATATTTGTCTTTATCGGCTGGTTGATCAGCGACGATACAGTTACAGGGAAGTCCTTTTTTGCAATTGTAATTGTTGAATTGAAATAGACACCGTCAATTCCATCCATTACAAGGTAATATACCTGCGGATTTATCCTCAGATAGAATTCTTCACTTATCCTGAGATTTGAAAGGCTTCCCCTGACAGAAATAAGATTTGTATTCTTTGTAATATCCTTTTCAATTCCTCTTGAATAAAGCCAGTAAAGGCCGATACCCGTATTTTTTGTAATCAAATAAGTTGGTGCAAGTTCGGCGGCAAGATACCGCCTGACCACCATATCTTCCTGAGTATGATCATCAGTAGTAATCATCTTTCTTCTGAATGCAAGTGCCGGATGTGCACCTAGGTTGATCTGAAACCTGTCGGTTTTCAGCAATTTGTATCTCCACCAGAAAAGAAATGACCAGGGTTTACCCTCAAGTGCAAACCTTAGCTGTGGTTCAAAGCTTAGCTTTCCCCTTCCAACCGACATGTCAAAAATGGCTGCCGGCTTGCCAAGTGTAAGGTTCGGAACTGTCGATATTCCCTTGTTGGTCACGGATACACCTCCCGCAAACCTGAATGGAACCATGGTTGAATCGCTGACCTGCCCGTAAGAACCGGCAGGCAGGTTTGAAAGGATCATCACAAGCAATACTACTGATAAAATTTTTATCCTGCCTTTATTACCCATGGGATGTTTCAAATAATATCTTAAGTTAGCAAAAATATCCGGTTTTCTGCTCATTTACTAATATTCGCTCACGATGATACTGTACCTCGCAGCATGAAACGATTCGCAAGCATTGACACGACCAGAGGCATGGTAATGATAATCATGGCTCTCGACCATGTGAGGGAATTCCTGCACAGATCTTCAATGACTCAGGATCCCACAAACCTGCAGACCACCACTGCAGCATTATTTCTTACAAGGTGGGTAACTCATCTTTGTGCACCGGCATTTGTTTTTCTGGCCGGTACATCAGCTTACCTGTCATTAAAAAAAAGCAACAACGTTAATGAAAGCCGCAGGTTTCTATTATACAGAGGTCTCTGGCTTCTGGTTCTTGAATTCACATTTGTGAGTTTTGCACTCTGGTTCGACATACATTTCAGATTACTGCTAATGGAAGTGATAGCTGCCATAGGACTCAGCTTTATTGTACTGTCGTTCCTGATCAGGCTGCCATCAAGGGCTGTCGGTGTAATTGGTATACTTCTTATAATTTCAGGTGCATCTCTTCAGAATTTTGCTGCCCCTTCCTTTCCTGCCGGAGCTTTTGTATTTTCGGTTTTATTCCGTCCGGGATTGACTCAGATGTCATCATCACACTCGTTTTTTTCGGCTTATCCGCTTATTCCCTGGCTGGGCATTATGCTTACTGGTTTTGCTGCCGGTGAATTATTCGGGATGTCTCCCGAAAAAAGGAAGAAGGTACTTCTTCAATCAGGAGCTTTGATACTGCTGGCTTATATTGTTCTGAGGGCTGTCAATACTTTTGGGGATCCATCAAAGTGGGAAGTTCAGAAATCATACTTTTTTACGGCTCTTTCCTTTATTAACTTAACAAAATATCCACCTTCACTGCTGTTCTCCCTTCTTTTTATCGGAACTACACTTGTAATTCTTTCGGTATCGGGAGAAAAACATACTGTTGTCCCGAAGATACTGTCAGTTTACGGTCGTGTTCCGCTGTTTTATTTTGTTGTTCATCTTTTTATAATACATGCATTGATGTTCCCGATGCTTTTTACCCAGGGTTTCGGGATTGAAGATTTTGTATTCGGAGCATTCAGGAATGGAAGGCCCGAAACCGGCGGAGGCATAGGACTTACAGGTGTTTATGTTGTTTGGATTTCGGTTGTGGTTCTTTTGTATCCGGTCTGTAAGTGGTACGGCGAATATAAATTTTCACATCCTGAGAATAAGATCCTGAAATATCTGTGATCACAATTTCAGACAAGTTATTTTTACTTATCCCAAAATAGAGAAAAATATTCCAATTAATAAACTGATTTCTATGTATAAAAGGATTCTTTCAGGTTTAGGTTCAATTGTCTTTGTGCTTCTCATTAAAGGATTGACTTTCATTACAATCGCCCAGTCTTTTATAGTACCGGGTATTGTAATAAATCATGTAACAGCTTCTGACGGTAAATACATCGGATCGCCCAGTATTTGCATTATGCCAGGAGGAGATTACATTGCTTCGCACGATTATTTTGGACCTGAAAGCAATGAACACGAGAAGGCAACGACTATTGTTTACAAATCGACGGATAAAGGTAAAAGCTGGACTAAAATCTGTGAGATAGATGGACAGTTCTGGTCAAATCTCTTCGTTCATAGGGACCAGTTGTACATTATGGGAACCTTTAAGCATCATGGTAATTTTATTATTCGCCGGTCGACAGATGAAGGAGTACACTGGACCGATCCTGAGACCGGCGACTCAGGTTTGCTTCTGGAAGGAGAATACCATACGGCGCCGATGCCGGTTATTATCCATGATGGAAGGATATGGAGGGCTCTTGAAAATGCAGGATCGGTTACTGAAAAGTGGGGTATCAGGTATAGTGCAATGGTGATATCAGCTCCGGTGGATGCGGATCTTCTAAAGGCTTCAAACTGGAAAGCCACAAATTTCCTCAGGTACGATTCAGCTTATCTGAACGGTCACTTTGGAGGATGGCTTGAAGGTAATGCTGTCGTGACACCCGACGGCAGAGTAATCGATTTCCTGCGTGTTGCCACTTCAGAGCCGGGAAGGGATATGGCTGCCATTGTGAATATAAGTGACGATGGATCGAAAGCTTCATTTGATCCTTCAATGGGATTTTTTGATTTTGCCGGGGGTTCAAGAAAGTTTACAATTCGCTATGATGACAGGACAAAACTATACTGGACGATATCAAATCTGGTGACAAAAGAATTTTCGAATCTTCCTGCCGGATCTGTGAGAAATACACTTGTACTTAAAAGCTCACCTGACCTGATCAATTGGAAGATTAACAAAATCCTTCTGTTTCATCCCGATGTAAAAAAGCACGGATTCCAATATGTTGACTGGCAGTTTGATGGCAGGGACATAATTTATGTCTGCAGAACTGCTTATGATGACCAGAATGGCGGAGCTCATAATTATCATGATGCAAACTACCTGACATTTCACAGGATCAGGAACTACCCAAAAATGAAGGACAAGAATATAAAAGAAAAAACATGGTAATTGTTGGTTTGCATGGATTGACTAATACAGGATTCTGCTGTCGTATTGTGATTTGAAAAGTACAACCCTCTGAACATTTACATCGCCGAAACGAACAACATATCCTTCGTCACCATTCAGACGTCTTCCCGGCACCCAGTTCCCTTTAACAAAGGTACCTTCATCGACTGATTCCGTTACCGCATGCAATCCTGAGTTTTTATCCTTCAGGTCGAAGCTTATCAACACATCTTTCCCTGTAATATAAAATTCGTCATCGCCGGTCCGGATTATCAAAGCGGCTCCGGTCTTTCTTGATCTTGATCCTGTTCCAGGCTTATCCTCTGATTGTTGCGGTTGATTCCTCATGAGTGAAGCCTTGATTACATAATCACCCATTACGACACTTTGCTGCGAAGTTTCCTCATCCACAAACAGTCCCCTCATCTTTTCGGAACCGTAATTATTTAAAATCAGCTGATCCATACCCCTGAGGATGCCGTTCCCCTTATAAAGGTTAAGCACAGCAGCTGAGTCGGGATTATGAAAACTGATCATCCTGCTTTTTAAATCCAGTCCGAAAGGACCGAATCCCATCGCGTCAAATTCACCAATTGCATAGAGCTCTTTGGAGATATCAAAAGTGCATTCAGGAATAAAAATGGGATTTCCGTTAAGCGAATATTGTTTGAGAACCCAGTCATATTCATCAATATAAATATCGGGTGCGAGAAAATCAATTGCAGGTCCTGCTGCTCTCCATATATCAGCAACTGCGGGAAGAGGACCGCCTGATGGATATTTCCCGGGATATTTGCTCGATGACGATTTAAGCCATGCATTGCAGTACATCGGGATATTCAGCTCTTTTTTCCCTTCAGCAGCCACATATCCAATATATTTAGCATAATTCCAGGCCATAAAGATCTCTTCAGTATAATATGGATATTCCTGCCAGTTTTCTGTATTTGTATGACTTTTCCCAAAGACTTCCTCCCATGATCCTTTGGTAAGATATCCGTTGGCCGACCAGACCTTTTCAAGCTCAGGGAATAGTTTCCCTTTATTTGCAGTAAGATAATCAACAAGTTCCTTTGGAACATCATTCCTCCATGCCTTCCGGGCAACCGGTGAAAAATCACGTGGCGATGAAATAACACCAACTTCATTCTCGACCTGCATCATAATAATCGTATGACTGGTGTCAGTATCCTTTATATGACGCATCAGCGCTGAGAAGGCCGCTGCATCGGCTTTCATTGCATTGTCGTTGCCAACAGGGGAGAGGACATTCAGCTTTGTACCGTCGGGCAACTCGACAAGAGGGAATTTTTTCTGGTCGCGTTTTACCCAACCCGGAGCATAACTCGAAATCCCGTTTTTCCAGCTTGCAAACCATATAAGCACGATTTTCAAATCATTCTCCTTCGCTTTGCTTATAAGGTAATCTATTTGTTCAAAATTGAATTTACCTTCAGCCGGTTCGACAAGTTCCCATGATGCAGAAGCAATGATTGTGTTATAATTGCCTTTTTTTATTGTAGCCCAGATACCTGTATTTTCCATATGGGCTATACTCGAGCTTGTCGAGTTATGGAATTCGCCACCTATCATCAGGAAAGGTTTGCCGTCTGCTATCATTCTGGTTACATTTCCTGTTCTTTGGAGCGATGGCAGCTGTGCCTGCAATGAACAATAAGCAGGAATAAACAGTATCATCAGGATAAGGCTCTTTGTTTTCATTATTTCAGGATATTAAAGGATTATAAATGGTTTGCCTGTTTATTAAAAGTAGTCAGCTTTATCAATAACCGAACTGGTCAAGAAGATAAATCATTGATGCAATTGCTGCACTGCCCATCTGGAGTTCTCGTATATTAACCTGGTCAAATGTATCGTTTGCCGAATGATGGTATGAGAAATATCGTTGTGAATCAGGAATATAACCTATCTGAAGTGCTCCAAGAGATTTGAGTGGAGCAATATCTGATCCTCCGCCCCCGGCATCGAAATCCCTGATGTTAAAAGGGGCAAAATACTTTGAAAACGACCGCAGTCTGGCAAGTCTTTCCCCCTGTACATCAAAACCGAATCCTCTTGGACTCATTACACCTCTGTCCGATTCCAGCGCGGCATAATGTTTCTCACCTTTTCTTTCAGCTTCCTCAGCATATTTCCTTCCTCCGGTACCTGAGATTTCTTCGTTCATGAACATGACGGCCCTTACTGTTCTCGCGGGCCTGATGCCAAGTTTTTTGAATATTCTTATCATTTCCATAGCCTGTACACATCCGCCGGCATCATCATGCGCCCCTTCCGTGATATCCCATGAATCAAGATGTCCCCCGGCAGTAATATATTCTTCAGGTTTTTCGCTTCCCCTTATCTCTCCAATTACATTATAAGAAATTGTGTCGGGAAGATTTCTGCATTCTGTGACCAGACTTAAACTGAGGGAACTATCTTTTTTCAGCCAGCTGCTGAGAAGTGCAGCATCTGAGGTTGAAACAGCAACTGCAGGTATTTTTATCACATCATCCGGGTACCTGGTCGTACCTGTATGCGGAAAATCATCAAGAGCCTGCGTGGCAGATCTTACAATAACTGCTCTCGCTCCGAAACGTGATGCTTCTGCAGCTCCCGAAAGACGCTGATTAACGGCACCGCCGTAGCCTGCAAAGGTGTTTATCAGCTTGTTATCGGCCGGACGGTTGAAAAAAACTATTTTCCCCTCTATTCTGCTTTTCCCAATCTCCTTAAGCTCTTCAAAATCCCGGATCTCTATCACGCCTGTATTTAATCCGCCAGGCTGGGTTGCCACTGAAAGTCCCAGTGTTGAAATTGTGAGTTCCCTTTCACCCATCACCCTCGATACGACTTTGCAATTCTCCTTACCCCTTACCCAGTGAGGGACGGTAACCTTCTGCAGCCAGACTGTATCGGCGCCGGCTTCTTTCATAGCCCTTCTGGTAAATTCAATGGCTCTTAGTGATGCCGGTGATCCTGCAAGTCTTCCATTTGCATTTTTACACAGATATCTCAGTTGAGCCCATGCAGTCGTGTCGGTAAGCGCTTCATCAAAAATTGATCTCAGAATTTTATCGTGCTCCTGGGCATTTAACCGGGATACAATTAAGATAAGGATTAACAGAATAAAGGTTTTCCGCACTTTAAAGATAGATTTCAATCGTTCGATGGTCAAAAGTTTATTTTGTAATTAACTGACTTTATGAAAGATGCCGCGACAGTCAAATTTATGAGAAGATCATGTATCAGGTATATACCGCTCAGGAAATTATTTTCTCCATAATCCGGGGAGGAATTTATAATAAAGAAGATGGCGCCAGGTAACAAAATCATGGGCTCCCTTGCTTCCGATATAATATTCGTGGTTTATATTACGCTTTACAAGTTCATTGTGAAGTGCCTCATGCCGGGCTCCTGGTCTTGTCTCCATCGTTCCGGCTCCGACAAACAGATAATCGACCTTTGAGTTGAAATCAGGTTTTTCAATTTCCGGAGTTAGCGCAAGCGATTCTGCAGAGCTGAGAAGACCGAATGATGCAAAAAGATCGAGGTTGTTGAATCCGACAATCTGTGCATGCCGGCCTCCCATCGACAGTCCTGCTATTGCCCTTCCGTGCCTGTCGGTACGAACACTGTATGTCTTATCAATAAAAGGTATGACAACCTTTGTCAGCTCTTCATCAAAAACCTTGAATGTCAGCTCTGTATGTTTGGGATCGCTGCGATGTACGACCTGATTGTTGGGCATTACAATTACCATCGGGAGAGCTTTGCCCTCTGCAATAAGATTATCTTCGATGAAGTTGACCCTCCCGAAAAGGCTCCACGTAGATGCAACTTCTCCTGAGCCTCCAAAGAGGTAAAGCACGGGATATTTTTTACTTCCGTTATAATCCGGAGGAAGGTAAACATACATCTCCCGTTCACCTTTTGTAACAGGCGAATAATAAATGTGTCGAGTGACAGTTCCGTGCGGTACATCCTTTGCATCATAAAAAGCAGGGCCGTCGCCATGGACCACCAGAATGCTGAATCCGGGCTGACCGGCAAAACCTGTAAATGTATTTGCAGGATCATCAACACTGACACCATCAATAATCAGCTTATAATAATATATTTCGGGTGTCATGGGACCGACTGTCAAAGTCCAGACGCCTTCAGGTCCTTTGGTGAATGGAATTGGCTTATCTGCCTTGAGTTCGAGAAGGACGCTTCCGGAGAGCATAACTGAATTTGCTTCAGGTGCTTTTACCCTGAAGGTAACAGTATGATCGTCACTTACTTCGGGGGATATAATCCCGGCGCCAAAAGGTATGAGGTTCTGAGTGTTTTTCTGGGGCGCCCAGTCGAGGTTTACATGCGCCTGTTGTGCCGGAGCAATAATGTACGAAGCCAGAATAAAAATAATTGCAGAAACGTACTTGAGAATATTTTTCATAATTGGGTTGTATTAATGATAATCTCAAAAATACTATCAATTCCTTAATAGCCAATAAATCCTTCGGCCATTTCAGCAAGAAAAAGTGAAACCGGCGAACAACTGTTGATCAGATCTTAAGTAGTGAATTCAATGCCGGTTTGTCTCCATGAAAAGTCCGGAATTCAGATTGTTTTATACCAAAGTTGCAGGACGATATGATTAATGTAAGACTAAATGGTTAATTTTATAATTACAAGTCATTTTAATAAGTACAATGGACCGTATCCTTAAAGCAGATTCCCTTGTAAAGAGGTTCGGGAATATCACGGCTGTCGATGGTATATCTTTTGAAATACACCGCGGAGAGATATTTGGCTTTTTGGGTCCTAACGGTGCTGGAAAGACCACCACCATAAAGATGATGAGCGGCCTGTTGAAGCCCGACAGCGGGAAAGTGACGATCGGTAATTCTGATAACAGAAAATCAATAGGAATATGCCCCCAGCATATTGTAATCTGGGATAATCTGACCTGCCTTGAACAGGTCAAATTTCTGGGGAAAATGTACGACATGCCGTCGGACAGGGTAAGGGAAAGAGCAAATGAGCTTTTGGAAGCCCTTGGTCTTTATTCGGTTAAGGATCGTCTTGCCAGATATCTGTCGGGAGGTATGAAGAGAAGGCTTAACATTGCGCTTGCACTTGTCCATTCTCCCGACATCGTTTTTCTTGATGAGCCTCAGGCAGGGCTTGATCCTCAGAGCAGGGTACTTGTCAGGGAATTCATCAGGGCGATAAGAGAAACAACGACTGTGGTCCTTACTACACATGACATGGAAGAAGCTGAAAAACTCTCCGACAGGATTTGTATTATTGATAAAGGAAAGGTCATGATACTTGGGACGGCTGAGGAAATAACATTGAGCAGGGGCTTTGAGGATCTTGTGGAAATTGACGTTGACGGGGATATTGGGACATTACTGGAATCATTTGGTGAGAAGGAACTGATCCGGGGTTATTCAGTATCCGGCAGCAGGATAACTTTTAAAAGTACTGATCCGCTTAAACTGGTAAAGGTTCTGCTAACAACAATATCTGAGCATGGCCTTAAAATTAAAAATCTTCAGATGAGGAAACAAAGCCTTGAGGATATTTTCATAAATCTGACAGGAAGGAGATTGCGGGAATGAAGACGATTGCCTGTTTTATAAAAACTTTCAGGGAAAACCTCAGGGATTGGAAAATCCTGATCCTTGTCTTTTTACTGGCGCCCTTTTTTATTTATATGATGTATTTCTATCTTGGAGATACAGGTTCGGTAAAATATAATGTTGTCATAGCGAACAATGATTCAGGGGGTATTCTGGCAGGGGAACTGATTGAGGAATGGGAAAAGCTTGCTTCAGACGACGGGACATCAATTTTGAATATATCACTAAGTAGCGATACGACTGAGGCAAAAAGGATGGTAAAAAACAGAGATGCAGATCTCCTGATTACTATACCGGAAGGATTTACTTCTGACCTGGGGCGTTTGCTCGCGGGTACAGGAAAATCATTACCTTCCCTGGAGAGCTTTGGTGATCAGGCAAATGTGAAAGGTATGATTGCTGCCTCACTCGTCGACTATGCAATTTTCAATTATATCAGCCTTAAAACAGGGATTCAGATTCCTGTTGACATTAAATACAAATATGCAGGAAGAGGTAAAAAGATGAGTGAATTTGATCTTTACGTACCGGCACTGCTTGTCCTCGCTCTGATAATGCTTCTTTTTACTGCCGGAGCATCAGTTGTACGTGAGGTTGAGAAAGATACAATTACAAGGCTCAGTTTATCCAGGTTAAAGTCACCGGGATTTATGATGGCTCTGGGTTTAAACCAGATAATTATCGGTCTGATCTGCCTGCTCCTTACTTTCCTTGCCGCTATATCGGTGGGATACAAAACTACAGGTTCAGTTCCTCTCCTGATTCTTACAGGTGCCGTGACCTCTTTTTCTGTAATAGCAATCAGCATAATAACATCATGTTTTATCAGGACAATGTTCGGACTGCTCACACTAGGATGTTTTCCCTTCTTTATCCTGATGTTCTTTTCCGATTGTTTTTTGCCGCTGCCCAAAGTAAATCTGCTGAATATTGCAGGTCAGCAAATATATCTGAATGATATTCTCCCTACGGCAACTGCAACAAGAGCCTTTAACAAGATCCTGAATTTCGACTCCGGTCTGTCAGATATAGCTTTTGAACTTCTTCTTATCTCAGCATTTTCACTGTTTTACTTTTTAACAGGTATCTTTCTTTTTAAAAGGAAATACAAATATTAAAGCAAACAGGTCAGAACATTCTGCCTTGCGGAAATAATTTTCTGTTCATACTTATAGATCCTTAATTATTGATTCAGATAATACTTTATTCATTAATTTTAAGAAAATATTTCTGATATGAAAACTGAGAAAAGACGGACATTCATAAAGAAGTCGGCACTGGCTTCTGCAGGAATCGCTTTCGGAGCCCCCGCCTATATACGGGGATTTCAGCAGGTTAAACCCAGCGACAGGATCAATGTCGGGGTAATTGGCATAAATGACCGGGGCGGATTTTACGGTGGATCAGGCCATACTGCCAATTTTACAAAAATTAAGGAAACAAAAGTTGTTGCAATTTGCGACTGTGTTGAGTACCTGTATCCGAAAGCAATTAAGGATATCGAGAATCTGGGAGGGGAAGCGCCTGCAACCTACGTAGATTACAGGAAAATGCTCGAAAACAAGGATATTGATGTTGTTTCTATTGCCACGCCCGGATACTGGCACGGATTGATGACAATAAATGCCTGTCAGGCCGGCAAGGATGTTTACGTTGAAAAGCCAATTTCCTATACTATTGATGAAGGCAGGAAAATGGTGCAGGCAGCAAGAAAATATAACAGGATCGTTCAGGCCGGGACACAAAGAAGGGCAAGCAGACTCAACCGGCAAGCCATTAAAATGCTGCGTGAGGGAATCATTGGCGACATTTATATGGGAAGGGGAACGGTATACCGTTCGAGACCCAGCATTGGGAAAAAACCTGACGGTCCGGTACCTCAGGGTGTTAACTGGGATCTTTTCAGGGGTCCGGCACCAATGATACCTTTCAATGAGAACCATTTCTTTTATAACTGGCACTGGTACTGGGATACAAGCACCGGAGAATTCGGCAATAACGGAATCCATTACCTTGATATCATCCGACAGGGGATGAATATTGATGTACATCCTCAAAAAATTGCCTGTTGTGGAGGTTTTTATGCCTATAACAAAGAATCGGATCAGAATGTGCCAAACTTGCAGGTCGCCACTTTTGAATATGCAAGCGGACAGATCCTTGAATTAGAGGTCAGAAGCCTGCCGACACCCAACGAGTCGTGGGGCAACCTCTGGCTCGGAACCAAAGGTTATGCGACGTTACAAAATGATTTCCAGGTATTCCTTAGCGGTAATGAAAGAGCAGCTGTAAGCGGGCAGACAGGCACCGCAGCTTTCAGCACGGGACTTCAGCAGGACAGATCAAACAAGCCCTCTCTTGTAGTTACTCAGGCTGATCTCGAACCTGATCCATACTTTGAACAGATAACAAATGCAAAGATCGACTTCCATTTCCAGAACTTTGTCGATTGTGTCAAAAGCCGAAATCAGAAGGAACTGATTGCCGATATTGAGGAAGGACATATCTCAACAGCAATGATGCATATGGGTAATACAGCTTATCACACAGGCCGTAAGCTTATATTTGACGGTAAAGCTGAACGATACGTCAACGACAGGGAGGCAGATTCATACCTGTCACGTCCCGACGGCGGAAGAAAACCATATAACATTCCGAAGGAGGTATAGAAAGGTTGAAAATAGCTTTTAAGGGATAAATTATCGGTTTTATCTTGCGACAACATGAAAGCAGCCCTGCTGCCGTTCATAGGTTGCCCAGCATTTTTTTTCCTGCCTGAGTTTCCAGATCACCTCGGCAAGCGCTTCTTTCATGTACCATTTATCGCATTCGGTAACCCTGAACTTCATTATTGAAAACCGGGCATAGGAAATATCAAAGGCATTCCCGTTGAGATGAGGACTGTTGTCTGATACATTCATGTTTGTCCTTCCAAGCCCTCTTATTTTTTCAGTCGTCCGGGTCATCGAGGTCACAATGAATTTCGATCCCTTCAGACCGTCCTTTTTAGTCTTTTCCCTGAACCTCCTTCCGATCTCCCTGAGGAGCCTTCTTCCGTCGCGGGTAAGATAAGGATAACTGTGTGTCAGGTCCTCGATTTTGAAAAATCTGTTGCCTTTTATCCTTACCAGCTGGCCTTTCATGACCTTCCTGCTTATATCGCGGGCATCTGCTGATCTTTCAACTCCGTTTGCCCTGGCGCTCAATGAATAATCAACGATCCTGTCGGTAAGCTTTCTGCTGAAAATCTGTTGTTCATTCCTGCATTTGCTGCTGAAAAATGATGCCATCAGAGCCCTGTTGGGCTGAGGAATGAGGATGAGGCAAAGAAGAAAAATTATAAATATTGCAATCCTTCCTTTTACCCTGAATTCTTTCCTGAACCGGATCCTTCTTATACGCATTAAAAATATATTTCGGCTTAAAAATAAATATATATTGCAGGGCGCCGGAATATAGATATTCACAGATCCATGAATGTATTAACATTCTCAATTTCCTTCGGCTTTCATGCCTGCTCTGTAAAGGGAGCTGTTTTATGAAGGAGTCGGTAAAATTTAATAACTTTGCTGAAAGAGGGGATTTTAAATAGGGTAAAATGATACCCTGAAGGTCTTTATAACAGCACAAAATAAAATGCAGAAGAAGTATGAAATCCTTTTTGCTCATTATATTTCTTCTTTCAACCGGCAGTATAGCCGGGACTGCCGGGGGACAATCAAAGGCAAACAGGAATCTCATTACAGGATATGTCACAGATAAGGATTATTACCCGGTGGTAGGAGCTCTGGTAATGATTGATCACAAGACAACTGATATTACAACCGATGAGAAGGGTTATTACAAGGTCAGAATTACTCCTGGTGTCAGAAAAGTTGGTATCTATTCCGGAACCTGCGGAATTATAGAGGAGGCAATTGCCGGCAGAACAAGGATAAATTTCAGGTATCCCGAATCAGCCCCTTTTGAAGCCTCTTCCGATCAGGTTGATCTGACGCCCGATAACGACAAGGTTAATATCGGATACAGCAAAATTGACAGACGGAATCTGACGACTTCAGTAAGCTCGATTGACGGGACTGAAAGCAGATTCGCTTCCTATACCTCAGTTTATGAGATGCTTAAAGGGACTGTCCCGGGAGTACTTGTAAACGGGAACAGGGTACTGATAAGGGGATTCACCACAATGTTCGGGAGCAACGAACCTTTGTATATTGTTGATGGTATCCCTGTAAGCTCACTCGACGACATCTCGCCACGGCTGGTCAGGTCGATAGAAGTGCTGAAAGGACCTGCTGCAGCAATATATGGATCGAGGGGAGCAAATGGTGTTATCCTTGTCGATCTTGTAAATGCCCCGGATATTGAAGGTGGAACGGAAGTCACAGCACTTAGGGTACCTTTCGCCGACACAAATCCTGCCACAGATATTCAGGCAAAATCGGCAAGACTTAATGCATTGATTAATCCCAATGATAAAAATGCAGGTGTGACCTTTGAATATGGATTGAGTACGGATTATGAATTCAGCGTAAGGGCAATCCAGGACCCTGTTTCAGGCGATTCCTCTGTAAGTGTAAGTGCAGTAGTTGATGGCCTGATGCCGGGCTCGACATATCACTACAGGGTGGTAGCCTCGAATTCCTTTGGTTTGGGAACAGGTTATGACATTGCATTTACAACTAAAGGCGGGATCCCGGAGGCTGGAGGAGTAAGCGCATCCGATAAATCGCCTCATTCAGCCCGGCTCAATGGCATTGTCAATCCTCATGACCTCCCTTCCAGTGTGACTTTTGAGTATGGCACAGATATGAATTACGGTATGATAGCCGCTGCCCTGCAGGATCAGATAGACGGCAGTAATCCTGTCAGTGTGAGCGCAATGCTTACTGGGTTGCACCCGGGAACTCTATACCATTTCAGGATGGTTGCAGAAAACGAAAAAGGTACTGTTAGAAGTGAAGATGCGGTTTTCAGGGCCCAGTATGAGCCAGGCGAGTACCTTCATGGCGGGTTTATATTCTATATTGACGAATCCGGCGAACATGGTCTTGTATGTGCACCATCGGATCTGCAGCAGACTTCTGTCTGGGGAAATTGTTCTCCTTCGGGCGCTGCCGGGAAATTGCCCGGAACAGGGAAGTCAAATACAGAAGACATTATAAAGGGATGCCAGGAAACATCGACTGCAGCAAAGCATTGTACCGACCTCGTTCTTAACGGATATGACGACTGGTTTCTGCCATCGGTAAATGAACTGCAGTTAATATACAGGAATATTCATGAAAAGGGCCTTGGCGGCTTTAAGGAAACATATTACTGGAGCTCAACCCAGGATAAATTCGGGGCATGGGTGGTAAACTTTTATTACGGTAATAAAAGCAACCAGGACAGAGCCAGACAGGGAGTACTTATACGCCCCGTAAGAGCCTTCTAGTAAACTATTTCTCATCATTTTCACCACTCTCACCGGTTTCTCCAACCTGATAACATTCTCCATTTGTTTAAATTCCTTATTTCTTTCTGCAGCGACTGTATTGTTATTTCAGAATAGTTAATGTAATTTTAGTTTCTATCAGTCAGCCTGAACCCGGAAATCTCCGAATGAAGTTTTTCTGACACTGATCGCAGCTGATTGTTAATACATTAACATGACATTTTATAACGCCAATTTTTCCTGTACACCGGATTTTCTGAATAACAATTTAACATCCAAACAATAAACAGTAAAACAAATAAATACAGTCATGAAAACAGACCGACGTAAATTCATCCGGACTATGGGCACCGGAGCCGCAGGGTTAACCCTTGGGACAGCAGCTCTTTCATCCACATCCTGCGCAGCATCTTTGCCTAAAAATGAAGAAGATGACGGACAGGTGATATTCATTGGTGACAATATTGCTGTTGCCGGAACAACTAATGGTAAGGTACGGGGATTTATCCATAAGGACATTTATAATTTTCTTGGAATACCTTACGGCGCGGGTACCGGAGGTAAAAACAGATTCATGCCTCCTCAAAAACCTGAACCATGGACAGATATTTTTCCGGCAGTTTACTGGCCAAATGCCGCACCACAGCTTCTTGAGAATTTTTATGCCAACAGATATCTTGCATTTACTGATTACTGGCATTATGATGATGTGAGTGAAAATTGCCTGGGAATCAATGTATGGACTCCGGGATATAATGACAATACAAAGCGGCCGGTAATATTATGGATTCATGGAGGAGGTTACACAAGCGGCAATTCAATTGAACATCCTGAATACCACGGAGAGAACCTGGCAAGGAAGGAGAATGTGGTTTTCTGTTCGCTTAACCACAGGCTCGGACCTCTTGGATTCTCGGATTTTGCAGGCATTGGAGGAGAGAAATACGCTGCTTCAGGCAATGTCGGTATGCTTGATATTGTTGCCGCACTGGAATGGATAAAGGATAACATCACGAATTTTGGCGGCGATCCCGGTAATGTTACTATTATCGGGCAGTCGGGAGGAGGAGCCAAGGTTTGTACTCTTACAGCAATGCCGTCTGCCAAAGGCCTGTTCCATAAAGCCGTTGCATTAAGTGGAAGCGGACTAAAAGTGGGGGAGAAGAGCAATTCGGAAAAGCTTGCAGCCTATATCCTTAAGGAAGCCGGATTAAATCCCTCACAGATCGACAAACTGCAGGAAATGCCGTGGAGAGACTATTATCTCCTGACCAGGGCAGCAAGTACTAAGTTCAGAGAGGAAGCTGGTCCGGCCGCAGGGATGATGGGCGGATTCAGCCCTGTTGCTGATGGTGTTTTTGTAAAACAACATCCTTTTTCACCCGAAGCATCTGATCTGGCTGCAGATATACCTATGATAGTCTGCAGTACGTTTTATGAAAGATCACCGAGTTCATTTGACTCATCACTCGAAGATATAACAATTGAAAAAGCTAAGGAACTTGTTAGGACCATGCGTGGCTTTGGACCGGCGCTTGGTGAAAACTCTGCTGCGGCAATAGATGCTTATGCAAAGAGCTTCCCTGACAGGAAACCAATAGAAATTCTGTCTATGGTCCTTAGTAACAGGAAGAGCGCAATTGAGCTTTGCAACGTTAAATCGAGGCAGCCTGCACCTGTATACCTTGCCTGGTTTGGCTGGAATACCCCGATGTTCGATGGAAGACTCAGGGCATTTCATACAATGGATATTTCATTCTGGTTTTATAATACCGATGTCCAGATATCCCATACAGGAGGAGGCTCAAGACCAAGGAAACTGGCCTCAGCAATGTCCTCTTCACTGGTACAATTCATGAGGACCGGAAATCCGAATGGCGGAGGATTACCGGAATGGCCAGCATATTCTTCCGAAAAAGGAGAGACAATGATACTTGATGACACATGTGCTGTACAGAACGATCCCGACAGGGAAGCCAGAAAATCACTTCCGGTATAATTCAAAACGATAAGAATTCTTAAACAATTGAAACTTACAACGATAAAAACAAGTACCAGAATGAAAAAATTACATTTAATATTATTGTTAATTCTCTCATTATCATTATTCAATGGCAGCCTGTCAGGTCAGAATACAGGAAATCTTGCAAGAAGCATCCCTGAGATTGAAGGTGTTTCCTCAGCAGGGATAATTGACTTTCTGAATGCAATCGATACAGGCCGCCAGGAAATTCACAGTTTCATGTTTATCAGGCATGGGAAAGTAATTGCTGAAGGATGGTGGGATCCGTACGGCCCTGATTTGAGACATATAATGTTTTCAGCAAGCAAAACTTTCACTGCAACCGGAATTGGGCTGGCAGCGTCGGAAAACAGGCTGAAGCTTTCTGATAAGGTGGTTTCATTTTTTCCCTATTCCCTGCCGGATTCAATCGGGAAAAACATGAAAGAACTTACTGTAAAAGATCTTCTTACAATGTCGGTGGGTCAGGATCCTGCCGGGATGGGAGGAGGCAGCGAGGATGACTGGATTACTACATTCATTAAAAATGAACCGGTTCACAAACCCGGGACCGTTTTTCTTTACAACAACATGGCAACATTCATGCTTTCTGCCATAGTACAGCAGGTAACCGGACAAACACTGTTCGAATATCTTAAGCCAAGGATATTTGATCCGCTGTCAATAAAGGGTATCGACTGGGACAGGAATCCACAGGGAATAAACCTTGGTATGATAGGGTTGAGGCTCCATACAGAGGATATGGGCAAATTCGGACAGCTGCTCATGCAGAACGGAAAATGGAATGGCCGGCAGCTGATCCCCGAAGCATGGGTGAAGGAGGCTACTTCGTTCAAGATCGAAAGCGGAGATCCATCAAATAAAATGCCGAAAGATAAGAATGACTGGGCCCAGGGTTACTGCTACCAGATGTGGAGGGGAAGGAATAACAGTGTCAGGCTCGACGGTATGGCAGGTCAGTTTGTGATGTTATTCCCCGACAAGGATGCCATTGTTGTTCTTACTGCAAATGCAAGGAACACACAGGAGGAACTGAACCTTGTACATAATTATCTGGTTCCTGCAATAAAATCGGCAAAGTCCATCCCTTCCGATCCCGTCAGATTTGCTGAGTTACAGAAAAAACAAAGCTCCCTTTCCTTAAAATTCCCTGCTTCCGGGGTAACTGAATCTGCCTTTGAACCCCTTATCTCAGGGAAGGAGTTTTTACTGCAGAGTAACGATTACAACATTCATTCTGTTTATTTTACTTTTAAGAACAATGAATTAAGCTTTGCAATCAAAAGGGATAATCAGATTTCAGTGATTAAGGCAGGTAAGGTTGCATGGAAAACGGTAAATACAAAATCTGCTTCTGTTCTTGCTCCTCAACGGAATACACAGTCAAAATCAATAGATGCGAACTACTCGGTAATCCAGCCTGTTATTAAGATTGCATCCGGATATTCCTGGAACGATGCCAAAACTCTCGAAATAACATCAAGGTTCGTGGAGGAAAGCCTTGGTTCCCAGTCGGTGGTCTGTACATTCTCCGAGATTAACGGCACAATAGCAATAACCCTGGGACCGAAATCAATGCCCGGTATGATGGGAGGCCCTGGAAGGCCCCAACCGGCTGCCGTTCAGTTAAGAGGTGTACTTGTGAATCCTGAATAATCCTGGCCGGTGATGCATCAGTAATTGATGCACTTTAAAAATATGCTTTTTGCAGGAAGCGGGAATGAATAATCAGGGATACTTTATGCGGATCCCTGGTAGGCAAAAGCTTTCCCTTTACCGTCTTCCCTTGCATCCTTAATGCTTACGTTCAGCTCAAACCCGATCAGAATGGCAATTGAATTCAGGTAAAGCCACAGCATTATAACGAGTAATGTTCCGAGCGAACCGTAGAATTTATTATACAATCCGAAGTTATTGACGTAGGCCGAAAATCCCATGGATGTAAGAATGAAAAGTATTGTTGCCATCGTTGAGCCGGGGGAGAAAAACCTGAAATCGCGCTTTTTTGCAGGAGCAAAATAGTAGAGAAAAGAGATTGCAAGAAACAGCAGCAATATGACAATTATCCATTTTGTAAAAATAAAAAGTGTCATAACAATGCTTTTTCTTATAAAATCTATTTCGACAAGATAATTTAACAATTGTTTACCGAAAATCACCATGAATCCGGCAAGTGAAAACATCATAACTACAATAAACAGAAGAACAAGAGAAATCTTTCGCTGATTGACCCATGATCTTGCCTGGAAACTGTGGGCTGAAACAACAAACGCGTTTATGACAGCATGAATACCGTTGGTTGAGAATATTATTGTTGCAAAAAGCATTATGAACAGGAGGCCTTCACTTTTCTTGGTGACGATATCAATGATCGATGATTCGAGGAAACTGTAAACATTTGCAGGCAGAATGTTCTCGAACAGCTTTATCATTTCTTCCTGGAAATTGGGAATTGGAATAAAGGGTATAAGGGAGAACAGGAATATTGAGGCAGGAATCAGGGCCAAAAGAAGATTGAATGCTATTGAAGAAGCCCTGGTTACAAGAACTCCTTTCCTGAAACCTTTTAATATGAAAATCATGACCTGACTGATAGGAACTCCGTCAAAACCAGGCAGAACAAGGTTCTCAAACTTTGCCTTCCTTTCCGGTGGGATAACGATATTTAAATTCATCACGAGGATGATCCTGGATAAACCGGGTAATCTTCTTTTAAACTGCAATCAGGTAAGGTACTTCAGGTACCTGAACCCAAAGATATTTATATTTCCCGAAAATTAAGTTACAATTTATTTTACAGTCAGAAGGCCTTTTTTTACATTCTGGCTGTCGGGGCCTATCAATATTTCAAAATCACCAGGCTCGCAAATGTATTCCAGTTCATGATTATAATATTTCAGATCGTTAGCTGTAAGATCGAAAGCGACTTCCATGCTTTCACCTGCTTTGAGAAAAATCTTCCTGAAAGCTTTAAGCTCTCTTACCGGACGGGTTGACGTGCTGTAAATATCGTGAATATATAGCTGAACTGTTTCCTTTCCATCCCTTAAACCCGAATTTGTTACCCTGACAGTGGCTTTTACCTTTCCATTCATTTCCATCTCCCGGCTTGAAAGGATGACATCCCCGTATTCGAAACTGGTATAGCTGAGGCCAAAGCCGAACGGATAAAGAGGAGCATTGATGACATCAATGTAATTGCTTCTGAAACGGGCATAGGGTTCAGTCTCTCCATGGGGACGACCAGTATTCTTATGATTATAGAAAATTGGTATCTGGCCGGCATTACGAGGAAAAGTCGTTGTCAGTCTGCCGCTGGGATTGACATCACCGAAGAGTATACCGGCAATGGAAGTTCCGGCTTCCGAACCAGGGAACCAGGCATTCAGGATTGCAGGAACATGTTCGTTTTCCCATGTAAGAATTAGCGGTCGTCCTGTGAAAAGCACAAGAACCACAGGTTTTCCTGAGGAAACGAGAGCTTTGAGCAATTCTTTCTGAGGTTCAGGAATATCAGGAATTGACCTTGAGGCACCTTCTCCGTTCATATTGGCATTTTCACCAAGGGCTGCAATTATTACATCTGAGCCGGCAGCTATATCGAGAGCTTCTTTTAGAAGTTCCTCTGGTTTACGGTCATGTACCTTTTTTACCTTCATACCCGGAATAACGAAGCCCATCATTCCGTTAAGCTTTGTTTCAAGAACGGAATCAGCTACAAGATCTGATCCTTTTGCATATTTCACCGAGCCATTCGAACCTAAGGCAGCTTTTATTCCCTGATAAAGGGATACAGACTGTCCGCCTTTTCCTGTAATTGCCCAGCAGCCCGGCATGTCATCTGAAGCGTCACCAAGCGGACCGATGACTGCAATGTTACCTCCTTTCTTAAGTGGTAAGAGGTTTTTATCGTTTTTCAGAAGAACCTGGCATTCATCAGCTGTTTCACGTGCAATTGTCCTGTTCTGAACGCTGAAAAGCTCTTTTGATGCCCTGTCCTCGTTGCAGAACCTGTAAGGATCACTGAATAATCCAAGCTTGTATTTAGCCTCAAGTATCCTCCTGCATGCCCTGTCGATCTGTGCCTGTGTGATTTTTCCTTCCGCCAGCGATTGTTTAAGGGTTTTTAAAAATCCCTCGCTGACCATGTCCATATCAATACCGGCATCGAGGGCCCTGGCACTTACTGTTTTAAGATCGCCGATGCCATGGTTAACCATTTCCTGAACGCCTGTATAATCTGACACAATAAATCCTTTAAATCCCCATTGTTTTCTGAGGATATCATCCAGAAGATATTTGTTAGCTGTGGCCGGGATACCTTCAAATTCGTTGAACGAAGCCATATAACTGCCGGCTCCCTGTTCGCAGGCTGCCTTGTACGGGAGCATATATTCATTCATCATTCTCTGGCGGCTCATGTCCACGGTATTATAATCCCGGCCGGCTTCTGCTGCTCCGTATAGTGCATAATGTTTTACACATGCCATAACCGTGTTTTCAACTGTATAATTGTTGTTCTTACCCTGGTAACCCCTTACGAGGGCTTTTGCAATTTCGCTGCAAAGGAAGGGATCTTCACCTGCTCCTTCGGCAATCCGGCCCCAACGGGCATCGCGACAAATATCGACCATAGGGCTGTAGACCCAGTTTATACCGTCGATGCTTGCCTCAATTGCCGATGTCCGCGCTTCGCGCTCAATGAGCTCCATGTTCCATGAAGTTGAAAGAGCGAGAGGAATAGGGAAGGTGGTTTCATAGCCGTGGATCACATCAAGGCCGAAGAGTAATGGAATGTGCAAGCGGCTTTTTTCAACTGCAATCTGTTGCTTTTCCCGTATCTGTTTTGCCCCTTTCATCCCGAAAAGACCGCCGATCTCTCCTTTGGCGATTCTTTGTTCGAGCGGACTAAGCTCGCCGTCTTTCCTCTCGCCGGCAATAAAACTGCTTGATACAGGAAGGTTTAACTGCCCGATTTTTTCTTCAAGGGTCATCTGCGACATCAGCTTGTCGATGAAAGTATTCATCTGCTTGTCAGTCTGGGCATTCACCTGAAGGAATACCAACAGGAGAAATGCGATTGAACAATACCGTCGGTTCATATCATTAATATTTTAGAGATCTAAAATTAGTGAATTTATTGAAAATCAAAATAAAACGTAGCGGGAGGAAGTTCATGGCCTTTTTACTTAAAAGAAGTTATCTGTTCGTTAATCCGGTGAAATTCCTTAAATTGTATAAAAAACAATGAAAATGAAAACATTATGGCTTTATCCGGCAATTTTTTCACTGATAATGCTGAATCCCGACCTGTCGGGTCAGTCTTTTGAAAAACTTGAAGATTATAAAGGAGTTAAGGAGGTCAGCGAAGCCAGCGGAATTAAATCACCGGTTACTCTGGAAGTAATTTATGATAATTATGTGAGCAAAAAAGGCACGACGGCTGACTGGGGATTTTCAGTACTTATAGAGGGGCTTGATAAGATGATTTTGTTTGATACGGGTACAAAACCTGAAATCTTTGAATCTAACTTTCATGCATCAGGTATTGATCCTGCAGGTATAAATATGCTTGTAATATCTCATGAACATACTGATCATACCGGAGGAATTGCTTCCCTGGTAAAGATGAAGACAGGAATTCCAGTCTTGATGCCTGAATCCTTTTCTGCCGGTTTCAAGGAACATTTGACTGGCCTGGGACTGATCCCGGTAATGGTAAAAGCTCCTTCTATTATATGCAAGGATCTTTATTCCTCAGGAGAGTTTGAATTTGAAATCCCTGAAGAGGCTCTTGTACTCGATACCAGGAAAGGGCTTGTTGTTATTACAGGTTGTGCCCACCCGGGAATTATCAATATGCTGAAGAGGATAAAGCATGACTTCGGTAAAAACATTTATATGGTCTGTGGCGGATTACATCTGATGAATAAAACAGATAAGGAAATGGATGAGATCATTTACGAAATGAAAGGCCTTGGAGTCATAAAATGCGGAGCCACTCATTGTACTGGTGAAAAGCAGATTAAAATGTTCAGAGAAGCCTTTGGCGCTGATTATGTTGAATTTGGAACAGGGAATAAAATAGTGATAAACTGATTTTACACTGAATTCAGCTTTCAGCTTTTCCTTTCATAAGCATTTCCAGTGCGTCATTGAACGATCCGGCGGCAATTATCTTCCGTGAGTTAACAAAGAAGATCTCATCTGCATTTTCAATAGTATTAAGCCGATGGGCGATAATGACCTTCGTTGTTGACGAAGGAAGATTATTCAGGATAGTGTCAAGCTGCTTTTCGGTAACAGTGTCAATATTGGCTGTGGCTTCATCGAGAATAAGCAGATCAGGTTTTCTGAGTATTGCCCTCATAAATGCAATAAGCTGCTTCTGTCCCAGGCTGATGCCGTCTCCCGTTATCCTGATCTGTGTGTCGAGCCCTTTGTCAAAGCGCCTGAGCAGGTCGCCAAGTTTCGATTCCCTGATAGCATCTTCGAGCTTATCGTTGGTGAGCCCCGAACATTCGGGATTGCCGTACAGGATATTATCGCGCACGGTCCCGGAGAAGAGAATCGGATCCTGAAGAATAAATCCTATCCTTGAAGCCCTCTCGCATGGTGAATAGGACCTGATATCTTTTCCGTTGAGAAGTATTGTGCCCTTTGTCGCATCATAAAGCCTGGCCATAAGAGAAGCCGTTGTCGTTTTGCCTCCCCCCGTGGGACCTACGAAAGCATATGTCTTTCCTCTCTGAAGATCAAAACTGACATTATGCAATACATCTTTTCCTTCGGGATATTTGAACGAGACATTCCCGAAATGAACAAGTGATCTGTTTTCACGGCCACCACTATCATCAACGATTGTGAGATTATTTTCAAACGACAGAAGCAGGGAAATCCTGTCCCATGCTGCAAGTGCAAGCTGAAAGTTGGCCCACAGGGCGGCCATCTGCCGAAGAGGGTTATAAAAATTTGCTATATAGGCGATAAAGCTTATCAGAAGTCCAACAGAAAAATAGCCCCTGATAATAAGCCATATGCCAAGTGACAGGACAATAAGCTGACCGATATTTGAAGCAAAGGTATAAACAGGAGTAAGCATGTTGTTCGCAATGCCTGCATGGACCGATTTTTTATAATTATCTGTATTTACTTCGCTGAAACGTTTGCGGAAATAATCACGCCTGTTGAAGGTAATTACTACCCTGAAGTTGGCAAGGCTTTCCTGCACTTCGGCTGAAAGGTCGCCCAGGCTTTTAAGGCTTTGCTCATTTTTCTTCCTGATCCATGGGGAAATACTTTTTGTGAAGATCCACAGGATTAGAGCAGGAGAAAGTGCCGCAAGGGCAAGGGGCATATTAATTATCAGGAGGATGATAGCGGCTCCTGTCATTGTTATCAGACTGCTGATGAACTGCATAAGCGATTGGGAGAAGAACTGGTTCACCTTGTCGGTGTCGTTGTTGATCCTCGATATAAGGTCTCCAGCCTTGTTCTGGTTAAAGAAGTCAAGGGGCAACTCCTGCAGTTTGTTAAAGACCGAGTTCCTCAGGCTGAAAAGCATTCGCTGGCCTATTCCGCCCATCAGTCGCATCTGGGAATAGTTAACGGCAAATGCCGCCAGATACATTGCGAGGAGGATCCCTGAAAAGACAAGAACACCGTGATAATCTTTGTTCTGTACATAGGTGTCGATAGTATAACCTACAAGGTACGGTCCGAGGAGGCTCAGCCCGGCATTAAGGAATATTGCTGCGAAGGCAATCGTAATGTTCCGGCGTTCCCCGCTTATTATTGAAACCAGTTTCCTAAGTGAAGCAAATACCGGGAGTTTTACAGTCTCCTTTTCTGATTGGCGATTCAGATTATAATTCATAATGCTGGGTGCTTCTTTGTGAACTATAAATCTGGATATATTCAGGAGAGCTATCCTTCAGATCGTTATGTATGCCGGAGGCGATTATCTCCCCCTCCATAAGAAGTATAATCTGGTCAAAATGCTTTACCGGGGCAATCTTCTGGGTTACCGACAGAAGAGTAATATCCGGGTAGTTGTTCCGGATATTGCACAATATACGGTTCTCTGTCATCCTGTCAACCCTCGAGGTAAAGTCATCAAGCAAAAGTATAACTGGATTTATTGCCAGCGCCCTTGCCAGCATTATTCTCTGCTTCTGTCCGCCCGACAGGCTTGTTCCCCTTTCCGAAACTATGGTATCAAGCTTATCGGGAAGAGACTCAATAAACTCGTCAAGCTCAGCTGTATCTATCGCTTTTCTGAGAGACTCTTCGGTAACATTGTCATTGAATGCGATGTTTTCCCTGAGGCTCATATTGAAAATCACACTATCCTGAAAGACAAACCCTATATGTTTATGAAAGACTTCCATTGTGTATTTCCCAATTTCAATCCCGTCATATTCCACACTTCCTGAATCGGGTGGGATGAGGTTTGCCAGTAAGTAAAGAAGCTGGCTCTTGCCTGCAGCGGTAGGCCCGATTATTGCGGTCTGGCTTCCGGCTTTGACCGAGAAGGAGACATTCTTCAATACAGGCTTCTCACCGTAATTCAGTGTGACATATTTTAGTTCTATATCTCCCTTTATATCCGAATTTATTGTTCCCGATTCCGTTGGAGGAGGTTCATCAAGAACCTGCCTGATCCTGCCGTATGATGCTGTTGCGGAAGCAATAATATTACTCATGAACCCTATCATCATCACAGGGAAGATCAGCATGATCACATAGCTGTTGAAAGCTGCAAAATTTCCCAGTGTAAGCGAGCCGGTTACAACAAAATGCCCTCCCAGGGCAAGTATTGTGACTACAGCAATATTTGCTGTGAACATTATAACAGGGATAAGGACGGAGAAAAGCCTTACTATTGATAATCCCAGATCGCGCGACTCTATGTTCTTTTCCAGAAATTTCTGACATTCGGGCTGCTGCGAGTTAAGTACCCTGATCAATGCCGAACCCAGAATGCTTTCATTTATTATCCTGTTCAGGGCATCAATTACTTCCCTGCTTTTTCTGAAGATTACCCTGACCTTCCTGAAAACAATATAAAATGAGATTGCAATAACAGGTACAATGAGCAGAACGGCAAGAGCCAGCTTCCAGTTTATAAGTATCAGCAGTGTGGCGGCTCCGATAATCACAAAAAGTGAGGATATTATGGTCACAAAAGCCTGCGAAACAAACATCTTGACCGAATCCATGTCGGAAGTGATGTTTGTCAGGAGTTTTGCAGGATTGGAATTCAGGATGAAAGAATAGCTCTGATCGGATATCTTATCTGCAAGCCGGTTTCGCAAATCCCTTGCAACTCTCTCAGCCGTAAAGGTTTGTAAGACACCCTGAAGAAAGGTGAAAATAAAAATCCCTGACGCTGTCGCAATGAGTTCGGTAATTACAGTTCCGGCATCGAACCGGTTTGCTGAAAAAGCGTCAATGGCACGGGCAATGATCTTTGGGATAAGAAGGTTTATACCGCTCGCTCCCAGGGCCATGATAATTAAAAAAGCCACTATCCAGCCGTAAGGTACAAGCACACTGAACAGACCTTCTCCCTTTTTCATTTTTGCCCCGGATATTTTTCCCGATTTGAACAAATTGAATAAATTATTCTGCAAATATACTTACTTGCGAATATTATGCCCCGGCAAAATTGTGGGGCTTCCATAAAAGGATGTATCAGGTAACTTGTCTTAATTTCCATAACTGCCAATAAATGATAAAACCTGACCGGATTTTCTGACAGACCGGCTCCTGCAACACTCTGTAAATTTTCCTGTCTTTGTAGTAGAAATCAGGTAGGTATAAATTCACTTAACCTGATTAACAATAACTCATGACCTTAAAATTATCAAGAGTATGTTAAACGATCTTTTAAAACACAGCCTCCGGTCATTCAAACGACAGCGTGCATATATTGTTATAAACATCCTTGGACTGGCAATCGGGATTGCCTGCAGTTTGCTTATTACTCTTTATGTTTTAAATGAAGCAGGCTATGACAGGTTCAATGAAAAGAAAGACAGGTTATACAGGGTAATCCTGAATGGAAAGATTGGAGGTCAGGAGATAACCGGAGCCTTTACTCCGGCAATTATGGGACCGACTTTGCCAAAGGAATTCCCTGAGGTTGAAGACTTTCTGAGAATGAATGGCGTGGGCCCGACTATTGTGGAATATGAACAGCAAATCTTTACGGATAATGATATTATTCAGGCTGATTCGTCTTTTTTTAATTTCTTCACAATCCCGGTCATCAAGGGTGATCCTGCTTATCTTCTGAACAGTCCTCATAAAGTAGTTTTATCAGAAACAGCTGCGAGAAAAATTTTTGGCAATATAGATCCTGTCGATAAATTAGTAAAGATTGGATCCGATTCAATAAAGTATGTCGTTTCCGGGGTTATGCAGGATGTCCCGTCAAAATCACACTTTAATGCCAGTATGGTGACTTCCTTTATGACAAATTCAAGATCGAAGGAGGGCGAATGGTTGAACAACAGCTTCGGCCTTTATCTGCTTCTTAAACCGAATTCGAGCCCTGCAACTGTAGATGCCAAATTTACAGATCTGATTGTAAAATACGTCGGACCTGAAGTTCAGAAATATCTGGGTACAACAATTGAGGAATTCTTAAAGAAAGGTAATAAATACAGGTATTACCTTCAGAAACTTACCGATATTCACCTTGATAATACGGTCCAGGGAGATTTTAAAGCTCCGATCGATCCGAAATATCTTATAATCTTCGGAAGCATTGCGATCCTGATCGTTCTCATAGCAGCTATCAACTTCATGAATCTTGCCACAGCCCAGGCATCAAGAAGGGCAAAAGAGGTTGGCATCAAAAAGATTGGTGGTTCAACAAGGGGAATGCTGATAGCCCAGTTTCTGACCGAATCTTTTATCCTGGCTTTCGTTTCTCTTTTATTTGCCCTCCTGATTGTGAAACTTAGTCTGCCTTATTTTAACAATCTGCTTGGGACAAAACTTGTCCTTAACCTTTTTGCAGCCTGGTATACTATCCCGGTTTTACTATTATTCACACTGATAGTAGGGATAATGTCGGGAAGTTATCCTGCATTCTTTCTTTCATCTTTTAATCCATATGAGGTACTTAAGGGGAATGCCAGGAACGCTGCAAGCAATGGGAGACTCAGACAGATTCTTGTGGTTTTCCAGTTTGCAGTCTCAATACTCCTTATTGTTGGCACTCTCATAATGAACAGGCAGATAAAATATATGCTTAACAAAGATGTCGGCTTTAACAAGGAACAACTTATTGTTATCGAGAGGGCCCATGTAATAGGCCCCAGGATGAAATCGTTCAAGGAGAGCGTGAAGAGCATACCAGGAGTAATAAATATATCAAGCTCAACAGCCCTGCCCGGACGTACGAATAACAATAACGGCTATATGATTGAGGGAAGAAAGGATGAAACCTTTCTGATGACAACAAGCTGGGTTGATTACGATTTCCTCGACACATATGAAATGAAGCTTGATTCGGGCAGGGTTTTCAATGAGTCTTATACGACTGATGCGCAGGCATGCATTCTCAATGAAAGCGCCATGAAGAATTTCGGCATAACCAACATGGAAAAGACCAGAATAATGCGGCCTGATGAGAACGGATCGGAATATCTTTCAATTATCGGGGTTGTAAAAAATTTCAATTTTGAGTCCCTCCGTAATCCCATTCAGCCATATATACTTCTCTTTCAGGGCGAAAACAATTACTGGGGTTATATCACCGTAAGGCTTTCATCTTCAAATTATGCAGCCACTATAAATGCCATTGAAAAGATATGGAAAGAATATTCCTCAAACACGCCTCTTCAATATTACTTTCTGGATGCTGACTTTGAGAAAATGTACAGCCAGGAAAAGCAGAATGCCAGAATGGCTATGATCTTTTCTTTGCTTGCAATCTTTATTGCCGCTTTAGGACTCTTCGGCCTTACATCTTATACCGTGGAACAGAAAACAAAGGAGATCGGCGTGAGAAAGGCAATGGGATCATCGGTTGCAGGCATTTACGTTCAGATATCAAGGGAGATAGTTGTGCTTGTATCAATCTCGGCGCTTATTTCATGGCCTGTAATTTATTACTATGCAGGAAAATGGCTTGAGAATTTCTATTATAAGATAAATCTGGGTTTCTTAAGTTTCGTTGCAGGACTTATTATTGCAATGGGTATAGCCCTGATAACAATAAGTTACCGTGTTTTAAGAGCTGCCAGTGTCAATCCGGCGCAGTCGCTTAAATATGAATGATAACTGCAGGCAGGAATTACGTAATTTACTACGTAATAAATAACGTAATAAGTTACGTAAACAATTACCGGTTTTCTATTCATTAATGAGTTTTAACCTGATATCACGGATAGCTCCGGTTGTTTTATAGGTTGTAATACCAAAAGGCGCCGATGACTCTACCTCAGATCTCAATGAGAGTTTTGATTTGCCTATTGCAAAATCGACAAGCTTTTCGCCACTCACCCAGGCTTCGACTTTTCCTCCGGAAACTCTGAGACGTACATCATACCACCATCCTGTTCCGAAGCCATACACAATTCCTGTCTGGTTGTTGGCTGCATCATAACCGTCGATGCAGCTTAATCCGGAAAGGGCGCCTCTCCATCCTCCGAGAACAAGAGTCAGGAATGAATCCCCGACAGGGAATGTAAGTCCACAGAAAAAATCATTCCCGTTCACACGCTTTGCCTTTAAGGTCACTTCATAATCTGATACCGGAAAATCATCAGTCCATCTGATACCCGATATCAATTCCCCTTTCCCGATGATTATGCAGCTATCTGCTACGTTAACCTCCCCGTGTCCTTCATAATCAATGATCTCCCAATGGTCAAGCGAGACTCCGTTGAATAGAATCTTTTCATCAGGCCCTCCGCCGTTGATTGCGTTTATGATTATCGCGCATGCCAGTAGTACTGTGTTCATGCTGAGATTACTCTGTATGTAAAGATTTATTGATACATTTTGTAAAGATAATCCCCCGGATTGAACCTGACAAAAAGTTAAACCTTATTCAAAACATTATTATGTAACCCTGAAAGTTAATCCCCGGGTACAGCTGAATTACCTCAGGCCAAAAAAAGCAGGAAAGGCGAAAACAACAATTACAATCCAGATAAGGTAGACCGGAAGATATTTTGCGACCGTTGTCTCAACAATTCTGAATTCTTTTCCCTTAAAGTTGATCCTGAACAGGTCGGCCATTATAAGGGCCAGGTTTATAAAGACAAGGATATTTGAGACAAGGACTGCCAGCCTGTTTGGGGTAAGACCGTATTCACCAAGTCTGTAAAAGATTGCCGACAGGGCAATGAGGTCGATTATTATTGTTACAAGAGAAAGGACAAGCAGAACTGCTGCATTGAATTTCTGGTTCTTTATCACAGATGTTTCCGAGACTGAAAAGATTATTATCCCCATAACACCCAGCAGCATAATATTGAATATCAGGAGGAAGTCGCGGTCATTGTAAGGATCTTTACCTGTAACCACAATTGTGATCAGGAATATTACAAGTGTCAGCAGGACCAGGGGGCTGAAGATGGCTGCCAGCAGGGGAGCCGTTCTGCTCACAAGCGATGGAAATTTCTCAATCAGAAAAGCTGCTACAACAGGCGCTGCTGCAGCCCCGGCCACAACGATATTCTCACCATAGAACTTTTCAATGCTTAAACCTATTGATTCGAACAGGCCTATTGTTATTGCAGTCAGTATACCTCCGGCCATTGCGATCAGGGCATACATAATTGCCAGGTCGCCATTAAACCTTATAAAAGCTATCCTTTTTCCAAGGTTCCTGAAATCGTATCCTGTAAATACGAATCCGAAGATGAACCACATGAGAAGAGGGAGATGGATATAAGTCAGTTTCACAGCATCACCTGTCTGGGCGGAAGGAAGTATGTTTATGTAAACGGCAGGTATGATAAATGCCAGAACTGTCATTATTATCCGTGCCTTCTGTGTGATCGCCGCAATCCACATAGCGTAGAGAGTCAGACCTGCAAATACAATGATTGAAGCGTTCTTCATGTAAAAGGCTTCATCAGAATATCCGAGACTGAATACCGCCGGAATTTTTATCAGAAATGCCACCAGGATGCATATTGCTCCGACAGTTGCGATTTCCTTCAGTGTAAACGACTTCATTATGTCGGGTTTGTTTTCTGTGTCAAGCCGTGCTTTCCAGAATTTTGCGGCTTCGGAGGTTTCAATTTCAGGATATATCCTGTCGAATTCTGTTCTGAAGGCTTTCCTGTCGCTGCGAAAAAGCTTTTCAAGCATTTCAGGATTGCTGAGGTTTGATTTAATTGAGTCGGACATGTCGGTAAGTTTTATATTAAAGTACTTTGAAATGCAAAGTGTACGATTAAAAAAATTATTGGTTTCTGATAAGATTTTCAAGGGCATTAAGATGTTCGCGGAACGATGCGGCGCCTTCTTCTGTAATGCTGTAACTTGTATTGGGCTTCTTTCCGATGAATTGCTTTTTAGCCAGGATAAAACCTTTGTCTTCAAGCGCTTTCAGATGGCTGGCAAGATTTCCGTCAGTAAGGTCGAGCGATTCTTTAAGACTGTTGAAATCAAATGAGTCATTCACCATCAGGATCGACATAATGCCAAGTCTGATCCTGCTTTCAAAGACTTTATTCAGCCCGGCAATTATCTCTTTCATAACTGATATTTTCTGTACATCATTACTCCATAAACAATATGGAGAATCCCGAAACCGAATATCCAGAACAACAATCCCTGATCAGGAAAAACAGATGCAACAAGGCCTGTAATAATTTCAAAGATGCCAAGGTAGAATATTTCATCATACGTAAATTTCCCGGCATTGATAAGGGCCAGACCGTAAAAAACAAGGAATACCGGGATAATAAGCTGAAAATGATTCTGAAATGCAAGTATAAGTGCAAAGATACCGCCTGCTGCCAGCGGAATGGAAAGATTTATGAAAAGCCTTTTGGATACCGGGGTCCAGATGCTTCGGCCTGAACGTATTGCATTTCTGAAGGAAAAGAACAATGCTGCCGCCACTGAAAGGAGCAACACCACAAGGGCATTTAATCCCATCTGCAATTTAATGGCAGTCGCCTCATTCACAGGCAGGCTGTTCAGATAATCCTCAGAACTGATATTACCGCCTTCGGGAATGATGAACCAGGCAACCATTGCCCCTGCTATGGCAAACAAGCCAAGGAAGACACCTGAGAATCCGCTCAGAGAAAGGAATTTTGTCGATTCCTCCATCATCTTCCTGATGGTTTTGATGTCTTCAGCTGATGAATGGTTATTTTCCATATAAAAGTACTTTGAATTACAAAGTAAATATATTAATACGAAATTTCCAAATCTTTTTAAATTTAGCCGAGGTTGTTTCGAAAATATATTTTTCTTATTCTTCACCCTTGGAGACCTTTGCGTAAAACTTTGCGATCTTTGCGGTTAGAAGTGTTAAAGAATTTAACCGCAAAGGGCGCAAAGAGCGCAAAGTCCGAATGATTCTAATACTCAAATCCCAGCTTACTCAGACCTTCCTGAACTTCAGGACATGACATGAAGAGGTTCCACAGCAGACCGCTCCTGAAATTCTCTATCATTACAACTTCCGGCCCCTGATCGATGGCAAGATATCTTTCAGGATACCAGTTGTCCTTTATACTAAAGGCATCATAGAATCCATATTCGCCCCAGATTTTATCCCCATAATTGTCATAGAACCATTTAATTGCATTCACCGATTGTTCAGGTGTATATACTATTGAAGAAATTGCGGCTGTTGGGGATATTACTCCCAAATCAGCTGTATTTCCCGGAGCATGGGCTGAATAGCCGTTAACAGAGTAGCTTGCGGTGAGACCCCAGCACGATTCACTATATCCAGGATAATTAAGAGGATTTAGTGAACACCATTTCCAGTTTATGAGAGTGTGATTGGTGTTATGTTCCATATAATCAGCGTATCTGTCTTTCAGATTCCGGGGATCCAGTCCAAGGAAGGAATAATGCGACCAGAAAAGCGGACCGCCAAACTCTTCAGCTCCGTTATGCTTCAAAACTAGTTTATATCCATATTTTTCAGTATCCCCCGCAATCCCCCCGTCCCTTGCCCAGCCCTCATGATATGCTTCTGCTCCGGTAGAAAACGTCGGAGAGGAAGCTGCAAGTACATAAAGGATAAGGCACTCATTATAACCTTTCACAGGAAAGTTCATTTCCCAGCCGTACTCGGGTGACCAGTGCCAGTATATAACATGTTCGCCTCCCTTTGTGAACCAGTTCCATTCCACTTCCCTCCAGAGTTTGTCGATATCGGCTGCAAGTTCCTTTTCAGACTCATTTCCATCTTTAAGATACTGTCTTACTGCCAGCAGGCCCTGGATGAGATATGCAGTTTCGACAAGGTCGGCGCCGTTATCCTTTGGCGAGAACGGCTTTACCTTTCCTGTTTCACCATAAATCCAGTGCGACCATGCTCCGTGGAACCTGTCGGCACTTTGAAGGAAAGTAACTATTTTACGTAATCTGGCGACTCCATCCTGCCTTGTAATGAATCCCCTTTCAATCCCTGTCAGGATTGCCATAACACCGAATCCTGAACCTCCGGATGTTACTACGTTCATATCGTTCTCGGGATAAACTCCGTCCATGTGTATCCGTTCCCTTGCCATCCCGGAATTTGGCTCCGCTCCATCCCAGAAATACCTGAATGTTCTGTACTGGACGAGGGTGAGAAGAGAATCATCAGTTAAATCCTCAGCAACAGATGAACTCTTCCTTTCCCGGGAACAGCCAATAAAATTCAATCCGGCAATTGACACTAACGATATAAGCAAAACGAGTCTTTTCATTTTTGAATCCTGATTGAGCAGGTTAATAATTAAAACACATTACAGGTATTTCAACGATTTTTCTGATTTACCGGTATACCGGAACAAAAATATGATTTCCTGGTTAATACCTTTGAACGGGAGTATCTTTCTTCTTTATATTAAAATCAATTTGTTAAATTTACTTACAGGCAGCTATAATGACTGCCGGAAAATTTTAAAACAGTAATTTCAGTATGAAACGAGCATGTTTAACAAACACAAACAAGTATGAAGATAATTCATGCGGATTCCCCCGCTGCAGCGGGGCAGGCTATCCGACCTTAGAAATCAATTATCTTCGGATGAAAAGATACTTTTTAATTTTTATTGTATGTCTGATGCCGCCGGCCGCTCTTGCACAGCTCTCTGAGGAACAGGCTGTAAGGCTGGCTAGGCTTCCCCTGCGATGCATTAACACCGAATACCCCAACAAAACGGGCCATATCATAAATGACAAATCGGAAGCGATAATGACCCCGGGCGAGCTTCACCCTGCATTTTATGGCTGCCTCGACTGGCACAGCAGCGTTCATGGCCACTGGATGCTTGTGAAAATACTAAAGCTATATCCGGATATCTCATTGAAGGATAGTATAGTGTCGGTTCTGGAGAATAGTTTCTCAGACATTAAAATAAAGGGAGAGGTGAATTACTTCAGCGACTTTAAAAACAGCAGCATATTTGAAAGAACTTATGGCTGGGCCTGGCTCCTAAAACTTGACCAGGAGCTCAATACTTTCGATAATCCAATGGCAAAGCGATGGGCTGCAACGCTGAAACCTCTGACAGAAAAAATAGTTGAACTCTGGAAAGCATATCTTAAAAAGGAGACATACCCGAACCGTACCGGAGTCCATCCCAATACCGCATTTGCACTTGTTTTTGCGCTCGACTGGGCACGAACCCGTCAGGATACAGCCTTCGAAGCAGGGATAATACGCAAAGCGGAAGCTTACTATCTTAACAATACTCCGACACCTGCATACCTTGAGCCCGACGGCACTGATTTCCTGAGTCCGAGCCTTGAAATTGCAGATCTGATGAGCAGGATACTTTCACCGGCTGAGTTTAACAAATGGTTCAGGAAATTTTATGAACAGCGTAGTTTAGATAATCTTGTAAAACTTCCTGTGATCAGCGACCGTACCGATTATCAGATTGTACATCTCGACGGGCTGACGATAAGCAGGGCATGGTGCATGCTTAGCATTGCCAGGAAACTGCCGGGAAAGAACAAAACAAGGATCCTTTTTGAGAAAGCATCCTCCGAATTCCTTCAGAATGCTCTTTCGAATATTCTGAGCGGGAATTACGGAGGAGAACACTGGCTTGGCAGCTTTGCGGTTTATGCGTTAAGTATGTGATTAATATTTGCGGATAAAATCCACCCGGTAACTTAGAATCCTTTCTTTGGGATATTAATGATATCCTCCCTTTCACTATTTTTCCCGGAATTTTTTTCTCCTGAGCTGAACTGGTAACGAAGCCTGAACCATACCGGAAAGGCAGGCAGCTTCAGGTTTCCTTCAGAATGCATGTAAAGTGTGGCCGTTTCCGTTTTACTGCCGTGATAGGTAAATGAGCCTGTAAATGGAAGTGCAGTAACAACGCCGGCTTTGAATTTTCTTAAAAAAGTCTTTTCCGCCGAAATCATCCACAGGGCATCACTGAAATAGTCAGATTGCATTCTTAATGCCGGACTGCCGTACTGCAGCTGCATTGAAAGAGCAAATCCGTGTTTCAGCGAAGCTATAGCCGAAACACTTGTTTCAAAGGCATACTTTTGCCTTCCTGTTATATAATTTGTACGTGCAAGTTCATTTGCCACAGAATACATATTGTAAATCCTAAACCAGGGATTCAATGTGATAATCTTATTCAATCTGAATGATCCCGAAAACTGAGCGCCATATTTACTTATTGTCCCAAGGTTGGCGATGCGCGACTCAACTACGCCATTTTCAAGCACTACGGCATACCTGTTTATTGAGTTATTCTCAATTTCAATGAATATACCCGATGTAAAGAAATTATCTCCCGGCGATTTTGACCATGCAAGTTTCAGTTTGTGCGTGATCTCCCTGTCAAGATCAGGATTTCCGGTGATGCACGAAAGCGGATCGCTGAAGCTGGTGTGGGAATTCAATTCATATATATTCGGCCTGTAAAGAGTTGCACTATAAGAAAATTCAAGAGATTGTTTATCTGTAAGCCTCCGAATAACGGATAACTGCGGAAGGATATTTATACCTGAGTAAATTGCATTATCTCTTAAACCCGTTTCGGATTTTTCTGCCCTGAATCCTGCAGTAAATGAATATCTTTTGATGTTACCTGAAACAGAGCCATAGGCAGCAAAGACATTTTCGCCATAGTTGAATCCTTCGCGCAGCCTGTCCTTCATAACCTGAATCCTTGTTTTGAGCCCAGCATCAAATCTCAGTTTTTTCGCGAAAGGGATCGTATAATCAATACGGAAGCTTAGCGAGTTTTGAAGTGGTTTTGTAAGGTTTGAAAAATCACCATTAAGGTCTGTTGAACTGGTAGTAATATAGCTTGTACCATTAAAAGCCTTAAAATTACTGTAGTTCATTTCAAGGGTAAGCTCCCTGCCCGGTTTGTCAAATCCATGCCTGTACCATAAAGAGATGTGAGAATTAATGTTCTTATCGGTGTCGTTCCTGGTATAGTTAAGAATTCTCTCTCCTGCTCCGGCATCAACTGAATGGTACTCAACATCTCCGTCAAATTCCCGCGAAAAGGGGTTTACATGGTAAAACAAGCTTAGCTGGTTGTTCTTATTTGGTTTATAATCAACTCCAAAATGGAAGGTATGTGACCAGTCTTTTTGCCTGACAAACTGCCCGGAATTAATTTCTGTCAGGACTGACTCTCTTTCAATCTTTTTGTAATCCGATTCGTATATATTAAAATAGCTGAATGCCCCTGTATATGATGCACTCAGATCGAGATCCCCCAGATTGTAATCTGCGCTGACATCAGGAAAGGAATAAACTATGGATTTTAATACAGGGATATCAGCAAAGAAATGACCGTTAATCCTGTGTCCCGACCTTTCCTTAAGAAATATATTTATAACTCCCGATACTGTTGCATCGTGTCGACTTCCAGGAGCATTCAGGATTTCCACCCGGTCAATTCTTTCCGGATCAAGCTGATTTATGAAGTTTCTGTCTCTCTCTTTTCCATCGACGTAGACAATCACGTCAGAACTGCCATTGACTGAAATATTTTTTGCCAGATCTATTTGGATGCCAGGAATATAACTTAATAAATCAACCCCGGTTCCGGAAATTCCATATAGCTTTTCGTTCAGGAAGTAGGTTGTTTTGCCTTCATCATTTCTGGCTTTAATCCTTTCTCCTGCAATTATTACTTCTTCAAGCCGGGCAATTTTTTGCTGTAAAAAAATTTCGCCAAGATCAGCATCATCCTTATCATCAATCTTTAAGACCTTTTTTTCATAACCCAGTGCGCTTATCTGTAATTCGTAACTCCCCTGACCAAACGGCCCTGCTGCAAAGCTTCCATCCTGACCTGCAGATACTCCGGTCAGAAATGCCGCATCATTCTGACGCCTGATTGCGACGGTTGCAAACATTAGAGGCTCATGGTTCAGGCTATCCAGCAATCTTCCACTGATCACAAAACTTTTATTTTCCTGACCTGTGAGACCGGGCATTAATGCCAGAAATAAAATCATCATACTTAAGAAGTATTTACTCCTTTTGCTAAAACTTGCTCTTTTCATAATTGTCTTATTAGTTTTTAACTTTTTTGGAAAACCACGGCAAAGTGAATCAATAAGACATTATGCTCCAACAAATTGGGATATACAGCAAGGATTTGTTATGCAGTGTAACGGGAGTGGAATTATTCTGTTATGAAAAGCAAAAATTTGTGATGAACGGTAACCGGCTTTACCGTACCTTCATGAAAGCTTCGTCGAATTTACGTATATTGTTTCTTGAAACGGGAATAATAAAGTCTATACCTGATAGTTTTAGCTGATATCCGAGAATATTTCCCTGCCTGACTGTTACTTTTTTTAAATTCACAATAAAAGCCCTGTGAATTCTCATGATGTAAGGGATATCAGCAAGTTGCTGTTCAATGTTACTTATAGAATTACGGATTATTTCCTTCTTCAGGATATTGTTCCTTAAAACATAGAAAACAACATAATTGCCATCTGATTCTGCATATAGCAAGTCGTCAGGACAGAAACTGAGCTCTTCCTTCTTCAGCCTGGAGCTGATCCTGATAACCTTACCGACGGGCAGATTTCCGTTTGAAATCTTTGGATCGTATTTCAGCCTGGTCAGATCAGGATCGGCTGTGAGGTGTTTATAATTCATTGCGGAGAAGAAAGAGAAGGGGATCAGTCCCAGAAGGAATGCCCTGCTTACAGAATCGAGATATGTTTGTATATTAACCCTTCCGGCAGGGGATTCAATTAAAAATCCCATCAGGTAAATTACTGTACCGATTCCGGTAAGGATAAGAATGATAGCTCCAATTTCCCTTAAAACAGTCCATTCCTTGATATCGGCAAACCATTTGCAAAAACCCAGTATCCTGATAAATAATAATACCGAAAGTCCGGTTCCAAAACTGTAAATAGCCATTGTATACCCGAAACTTAAATCGGGTGAGGCCTGGGCATGGAGCGGTTTATATAAAACCGTAAACAGGAAACAAAATAGAGCAATTATAACAGCTCCGGTAATTGGATTCTCAATCAAATAATTACGGGGGTATTTCCTGTATAGCCAGGCCGCGATACGGTTTTTCATCCTGTAAATTTATTAATATTTTGTTCTGAAATTTTCTTCACTGGTAACTCGTAATAAAGTAAGAAAGAAAATCAGGTCCTTTTACTTGACTTTTATTTTTAAGTAGCTTACTTTTGTTATACAAAGTAGAATAATTCTACTTTAAACTCAAATATGGATAGCGAAGCACTTAAAAAGAGACTGTCCGAAAAGGGGCTGAGGGTAACCAACCGGAGGCTGGCATTGCTTAAAGCGGTTATCGAATTAAAGCATCCGACAGCAGAAGAGATACTCGGTTATATAAGGAAGTACTATCCTGATACTGCAACTGCAACTGTTTATAAAGCACTTAACGTCCTTGCAGGGAAAAAGGTGATAAATAAAGTCAATACAGAAAAGGACATAGTAAGGTATGATGCTGTGACAGAGTCTCATCATCATTTATATTGTCCCGGGATAGACAAGATCCGTGATTATTGTGATGAAGAACTGGAATTGATGCTGAAAGCTTATTTCGAAAAGAAGATGATTACCGGATTCCAGTTTGAAGATGTAAAAATACAGATCATAGGGCAGTTTACAGATCAATGAATAATATGATTTGACAGGTACCGGTTACCTGTAATTTATTGCTGTAATTATATGTTATAAGCTATTTATTGGATTTTACAGCCCTGTGGTCAGAGGTTCTTAATGTTACAAGAAAGTAAATTTAAAACAATAGAATTATGAAGAACGACAAATCGCAAAACATGATGGCATCCGGTAACGGATCAGGCAAATCATCGGTCTCCGACGGATTTGTAAGACAAAGCGCCGGCGGCGGGACCAGAAATATTGACTGGTGGCCGAATCAGCTGAGACTGAACATACTCAGACAGCACTCTTCGCTTTCTAACCCGATGGGAGGAAAATATAAATATCGTGAAGAGTTTAAGAAGCTTGACCTGAAAGAGGTAAAGAAAGACATTTTCGAACTCATGACCAGATCACAGGACTGGTGGCCGGCAGATTACGGTCACTACGGCCCGTTTTTCATAAGGATGGCCTGGCACAGTGCAGGCACCTACCGTATTTCAGATGGCCGTGGCGGAGCCGGTTCGGGTTCGCAACGTTTTGCTCCCCTTAACAGCTGGCCCGACAATGCGAACCTCGACAAAGCCCGGCTTCTTCTCTGGCCCATAAAAAGGAAATATGGCAGGAAGTTATCCTGGGCCGACCTTATGGTCCTGGCCGGGAACTGCGCCCTTGAATCGATGGGATTTAAAACATTTGGATTTGGCGGAGGACGCGAGGATGTCTGGGAGTCGGAAGAGGATGTATACTGGGGTTCGGAAGACAAATGGCTGGGCGATGAACGCTACAAAGGCGATCGTGAGCTTGAAAATCCTCTGGCTGCTGTCCAGATGGGTCTGATTTATGTTAATCCGGAAGGTCCGGGAGGAAATCCTGATCCCATAGCTGCAGCCCGTGATATACGTGAAACATTCAGGCGGATGGCCATGAATGACGAAGAAACCGTAGCTCTTATTGCAGGCGGCCATTCCTTCGGCAAGACACATGGAGCTGCTGACCCTGGCAAATATGTTGGTCCTGAACCTGCGGCTGCCGGGATCGAGGAGCAGGGCCTTGGCTGGAAAAACACTTTTGGGAAAGGGAATGCTGAAGACACCATCACAAGCGGTCTTGAAGGAGCCTGGACCACAACACCCACAAAATGGAGCAATAACTTTTTCTGGAACCTTTTCGGTTATGAATGGGAACTTACAAAAAGTCCTGCGGGGGCCCATCAATGGAAACCAAAGCATGGAATGGGAGCCGATACTGTTCCCGATGCACATGTTCCGTCTAAACGGCACGCACCAACAATGCTGACAACCGACCTATCGCTGCGGTATGATCCTGAATATGAGAAAATATCAAGACGCTTCCTTGAGAATCCCGATGCTTTTGCAGATGCTTTTGCCAGGGCATGGTTCAAGCTTACCCACCGTGATATGGGACCCAAAGCACGTTACCTGGGACCAGAAGTGCCTGAAGAGGAACTTTTATGGCAGGATCCGGTGCCTGTTGTTGATTATGTCCTGATTGATGAAAATGATATTATAGCCCTGAAGGGTATGATAATAAGGTCAGGTTTGTCAGTATCTCAGCTGGTATCTGCAGCCTGGGCTTCAGCATCGACATTCAGGGGCTCTGATAAACGTGGCGGCGCTAACGGCGGAAGGATACGTCTCGCCCCGCAAAAAGACTGGGAGGTCAATAATCCTGAACAGCTTGATCTGGTGTTAAGTACACTCGGACAGATTCAGAAAGAGTTCAACGATTCCCGGACAGGAGGGAAGAAAGTATCACTTGCCGACCTGGTAATACTTGGAGGATGTGCGGCAATAGAAAAAGCTGCCGGTGATGCAGGATTTATGACAAAGGTTCCTTTTATTCCGGGCAGGACCGATGCCTCTGCGGAACAGACAGATATTGAGTCGTTTGCCGTACTTGAGCCAAAGGCAGACGGTTTTCGCAATTATAAAAACAACAAATACAGTGCATTGGCTGAAGAAATGCTTATCGACAAAGCCCAGTTGCTGAAACTTACTGCACCTGAAATGACAGTACTGACAGGTGGCATGCGCGTTCTGAATACAAATTTTGACCGGTCAGGTCACGGGGTGTTTACAAAAAATCCTGAAAGGCTTACCAACGATTTCTTTGTCAATCTTCTCGATCTGAATACCAGGTGGAGCCCGGTTGATGAAAAAAAGGAACTATTTGAAGGTTACGACAGATCAACAGGTAAGGTAATGTGGAAAGGTACGCGTGTCGATCTTATCTTCGGTTCGAATCCCGAGCTCAGGGCAATAGCGGAAGTATATGCCTGTGAAGACTCAGGTGAGAAATTTGTCACCGATTTTGTTTCTGCATGGAACAAGGTCATGAACCTTGACAGGTTTGATCTTGAATGACTGGAAGACTGAAGACCGGATACGGAAATTGAGGAGATAAGCGGGTCTTTCCCGCATTTGCGGGAACCGGAGACCGGAGACTGCCTTCTGCCTACTACCTACTGCCTAAGGGGCAAGACCAAATGCATTGGGTTCACGTTTAGCGGATTCGTGATTAGGAATACTTTTTCCTTTTTGATCCGGAACCTGCTCTGATTTGTTACAGTCGCATTTACATTTGTGGCGTAACAGATAAAAACGATCAGGATGCCAATTACAGTCATACCCTTCAACATTATCGACAGGACTGAATTGCCTTCAGTCAGATTGGATCAGGTTCCTGTCAACGGGGATACTATGGAAATTAACTCACAGATCTACTATGTCTGCGATACAGATGATGTGAAATATGATCATTATCAGACGGTCAGGGTGATCCCGGGGATCATTGGAAATACTTTCAAAGGAGCAGTTTCTGGAAGTTATTTCGAATCATTGTCAGCAGCTATTACGAGGTTGCAGTAATTAAATTACAGTTAAGACACTCCTTTGACCACATTGACTATCATATAATCTTCTGTTGTATATTCACGCCAGATTTATAAGGTTGAAAAAATGAAACCACAGGCATTGAACAATCGGGTAATAGGAAGTCATTAATATTAAATATTTATGAATAGGATATATATAAAAGAAACTTTACTAAAAGGTGGGAATTACTCAGAAGTTATCAAAAACAAGGTGTACGGAAAATCAGGTCTGATCTGCACAAATCAGATTTTAAAGACTATCCTCATATTTTTCCTGGCAGCCTTTATTGATTCAGCCTCAGTTTATGGAAATGATTTTTTTGCAGGATATGAAGTAAATATACAGTTTCAGAATCAGCAATCCTCTGTTCTTAGAGGAAAGATCACCGACAATAACAATATGGCACTCCAGGGCGCAAGCATTATTATTGTGGGAACAACAAAAGGAGTCAATGCCAATGAAACAGGAGAATTCTTTTTTGATAAACTACCGGAGGGTAAATTAAGTATTCAGGCTTCACTCATGGGTTATAAGACCAGGATTGAGGACATTACACTTCGTTCGGGATTAAACCTGCTTGACATAATTCTTGATGAAGAAAATTTCCATCTTGCTCCCGTTACTGTTGTCGCACAAAAGAGAGAACAGCAGATACTCGACGTTCCGTCTGCGGTCAGCGTTGTCGGGAGCGATTTGATAAGCAGAAATAATATAACTGAGCTGGGTCAGCTTGCGGGATATGTCCCTGGATTGTTTATTACGGAGCAGGGTGCAAACCGCCCCAGTTTTATAATCAGGGGACTGACAAGCGAAGAAGTAAGTCCGAGTGCCCAGCCAAGGGTTTCGGTTTATTTAAATAATGTTCCAATCAACAGGGCGAATGGGGCCTCCATTGAAATATTTGATATGGAAAGAGTGGAGGTTTCAAAAGGGCCTCAGAATACATTATTTGGAAGAGGCGCCCAGATAGGGGCAGTTCATTTTATAAGTAAAAGTCCGGGAAATCTTACTGAAGGCTTTTTAATGGCTGGAACAGGTAACTATGGGCTTAAAGAATTCAAGGGGGCAGTAAATGTCCCTGTCATTAAAAATAAACTGTTCGTTCGTGCGGCAGGTGTTTATGATTTCCGTAAAGGATTTGTCGAAAACACTTTCGGAGGAACACTCAACGGAAAAAACACAAGTGCCGGCCGGCTGTCAGTTCGCTTCTTTCCTGCTGAGAATCACAAGATTGACCTTATTGTGAATTATCAGAAGGACAAAACGCCGGGAATTGCTTTTGTGAGCAAGTTATTCCCTAATACTTCAGGGGATACGGATATTTTCAAGTACAGGGCTTCGCTTGAGCAGGGCGATAACCTGATGACCGCTAAGGAGCTTTTCGATGCCACTCTGAATTATAAGTACAACGTCAACGAACACACTTCCTTGTCATCAGTAACTTCTTTCAGACAAGCCTCCAGCTCAGCCAGGTGGGATGGCGACGGAACAGCTGCACCGGCAATTGATATGTGGGAGGATGCCGGAGCTGATCAGTTATATGAGGAATTGAGATTAAATTTTTCATTGAACAGCAGGATCAATGGTTCGGCAGGGGCGAGCTACTGGCATGAAAATGCAGATAATACCTACTGGTTTTCACCAAATGAACAAAGCATGGCATTCTTATTTCTGAACCCTGCTTATCTGATCATGCCGGATGGTCAGCCAATGCTGATGCCGGCCCTGCCGAACGACCCAGCTCTCGGTCCTCTGGCAGGAATGCCATTGCCGGCATACCACCAGGAGAACAATATAAGTTCCGCAATCAACCAGACTGCCGAAGCCTTTGCCGATATTACCTGGCAGCTGACGGAAAAACTATTCTTTACGGGAGGGCTGAGAACAGCATATGAGAACTTTAAGCTGAGCAACGAAGCTGAATTCACGGGAGGAGAACCCTCAACACTCGGAATGCTGACCGGGAATTATCCTAACTTGTTTTTCAGGCCGGACGATGAGAAAAAAATGGAAGATGATGCTTTGTCACTAAACTGGCAGGCTGGATTACAGTACAGGATAAGTGAAAGCAGCAACGTGTTCACCAATTATTCAAACGGCAGGAGACCGAAGATCCTTCAGTACACATCAGCCGGGATGCCGGAAGTGCTTGCTGCGGAACGAATTGATAATCTCGATGCCGGATTTAAATCTGCACTTTCTGAAAGAATATTTATCGATGTTGTTGCCTTTTATCAGAAATACAGCAATTTCCAGACAAGGGCATGGATTGCTGATCCCAATACGGGAGAGTTCGACTACAAAACGCTTGATGCAGGCAGGGCAACCTCCTACGGATTGGAAACTGGTATTAATGCTTCTGTTATGAGAGGATTGGATCTCTTCGGTAATTATGCCTATCTGCATGCAACATTCGATGAAACCAATACCGACGGTTCGATTCAGGAATATGCAGGAAATTTCTTCAGGTTATCACCGGAACATAGTTTTACTATCGGACTTAATGCCAGGATCAATATCACTCAGAAGATTCTTGCTTTTGCAAGTCCCTCATACATTTATAAAACCAATTTTTATTTTGAAGATTCAAATACGACAGGTCTTGAGCAACCGGCCTTTGGTTTGCTGAATATTAATCTTGGACTGGAACTTACTGATCCGGATCTTGTTCTTAGCTTATTCAGCACAAACATACTTGATGAACATTTCATTACAAGTGCAGGTAATACCGGAAGCCTGTTCGGGGTTCCAACATATGTGCCCGGAGCGCCGCGAATGATTGGCACAAAGCTCTCCTGGAGGTTTCAGGTTGTAAAGCAGTAAATTTAATCCGGGAAACCCGGACAGGCAAGGACTGTAACGCCCTAGAGAGAATGAGAGGAGCAATTCTCAATTTTTATTAATTTTGACGACACTGTTGAAAGGGAATGAAAAATGTTATTAAAATACTGGGCACAGGTTGTGCTAAATGCAACACCCTGGCAGAAATAACTGCAGAGGTTATAAGGGAACACGGATTTGATACCGAACTGCAAAAGATCGGCGATATTGAAGAGATAATGAAATATAAGGTGATGTCTACGCCTGCTCTGGTCATTAACGAAAAAGTTGTCTCTTCCGGCAGGGTTCCTTCGAAAGAGGAGATCATGCTTTTCATTCAAAAAGAAGGTGTACAATAATCATATTTAGCATTTATGACACATAAAAGGTCGGATCGCTTCCGGAATGAAATGAACCTGCTTAGTTTGTTGTTTATCCTGCTCTCTTTCGTTTCGTGCCGTCATGATCCTGTCGGTAAACTGGAAACAGAAACAGGTTCAGCTCTCACCATTTATTTTTTCCATCTTACCGCCAGATGCGAAGCCTGCGATGCTATTGAAACAAATACCGCAAAAGTGCTTGAGAAGTATTATAAAAACCTGCTTGATACCGGGATTATTGAATTCAAATCAGTAAATATTGATAGCAGGGAGAACAGGTATGTCGCAGACAAATACAAGGTAAGCTATACAAGCCTTCTGCTTGTCAGATCCGACGGAACTGTTACAGATTTCACAAATACGGCGTTGAATTATGCATATATGAATCCTTTAAAATTTGGAGAGTTACTAAAGGCCGAAATGGATAAAAACCTGAAATAAAATGCATTATCTGCAGGATCTTCTTAACAGTACCGAAGCACCGATTTTTTATGCCCTTATTCTGGGACTTCTGACTGCAATCAGTCCATGCCAGCTTGCCAGGAACATCACAGCAATAGGATATATAAGCCGCGACATTGAGAATCCGGGAAAGGTATTTGTGAATGGGTTGTTTTACACCCTGGGCAATGCAGCCGGATATTTGACCATCGGGGTAATTCTTTTTTTCGGAGCCAACAAATTCAATGTTTCAAAAGCCCTTATCTCTTCCGGAAATATCCTGATGGGAATTGTCCTTATTGCAGGTGGAATTTTAATGCTCGATATTGTAAAACTAAAACTCCCTGAAGGTGGAAGACTCATGAAAATGATAGAGAAGAGACGATTCAGGGGCAATAGTACTGACTCTGCTTTGCTGGGCTTCATATTATCGCTGTCATTCTGCCCTTATAATGCAGCTCTGTTCTTTGGGATGCTTATCCCGATGACCGTCGTCAGTATAAAAGGCCTGTATCTTCCGGTTGTTTATTCAATAACTACAGGGCTGCCGGTTGCATTAATTGCTTTCGTACTTGCATTCAGCATTTCGGGCATAGGGGCATTCTACAATAAGGTCAGAAAGTTCCAGATCTGGTTCAACAGAATGGTTGCCGTAATCTTTATTTTAACCGGTATTTATTTCATTTATTTGTTTGTATTACAACATTTTTCCCGATAACATCAGTCCGTATGACAAATCGTGGTATGCTTATTCCCCTTTCCTGTACTCCAACGGCGACTGACCTGTCCTTCTTTTAAAATATTTCCCGAAAAATGACTGTGAAGGGAAATTCAGTTCATCGCTTATCTGACCTATGGATTTGTCGGTTGATTTAAGTAAAGCCCTGGCTTCAAGCATCACATGATCCTCTATCCATTCGGAACCTGTCTTGCCGCTTTTTTCCCTGAGGGCTTTGGATAGATATTTAGGTGTGAGATGAAGCCTGGAGGCATAAAATTCCATATCACGATGTTCCCTGTAATTTTCGCGTACAAGCGAAAGGAAATTCTCTGCAAGCCGGTTCCTCGTACGTCTTGCCAGATCTTCATTCATCTGATGGAACTGATAGCCAAACCCAAAGAACAGGGCCATTGTTAAATATTTCACAGCTTCTGCCCGGTTTGGATTTTCCTTTTGCCTGATTGTCTTTTGCATAAGTCCGAAAAACTCAACCATTGAATCCAGTTCCTCCTGTTTTAGCGCAATCGAAGGATTATCGCGGATTGACCTTGACAATGGAAATTCGAGGTTGTTGTCAAAAGGGAATCCTTCCCAGAATTTTTGAGACATTATTATTGTCAGACCCCTGAAGTCGTCACTGAGATATTCAACTTGCAGGATCTGACCCGAAAGGACAATGAAAATACATGGCGAGACTGCCATGAATTTCCTGAGATTTACGGTTCCTCCCATTGTCCCTTTCTCACAAATCACTGCAATTACTTCTTTCAGTTTTACAGGATAATTTCCTTGATAAAATTGATCGGGAGAAGCAAGAAGAGTAATATGATTCTCAATTGTGTCAGCAACCGGGTCATGCGACCGGGAATACGAATCCGGCTTTATTATTCTATGATGAGAATTTTCCATTATTTGTCCTTAATTAGTGCTAAATTACTATAAAAAGGGGAAAATTGTCCAAAAAACTATCCTTTTTGACCTTGCCTGCCGGCATATCTCCTTTTAAATTTGCAACTCAGACCAAAAAAGAAAAAATATTAATTCAGTTACAAACTAAATTTACAAACACAATGAAAAAAGGTTTAATTATTTTAACAGGGATCTTATTTATGTTTTCTGTAGCAGCGAGCTCACAGACTAAAACTGGATTTGAATATTTCAAGGGAAAATGGAACGTAACTGCATCTTCGCCCTATGGTGATGAAATTAAAATGCTTGTTGGATTTGAAAAGAATGACGAGAATGTGATTTCCACAATCAAGAATTCGGATGGAAAAGAACTGTATAAAGTTGTCAGCACTGCTGTTGGAGAAAAGCAGGCCACAGTAAAATTCATAGGCACTCAGGGTGAGGTAACCATGGTGCTTAACAGAAAAGACGACAATGCCCTTACAGGTGATATTATGGATGGTATGGTACCTGTTTCCGGTGAAAGAGTAAAATAACAAAAGTTATATCTTTATCTTGTTTCAATCGTTCTATTATTGATTCTTTCCGATAAACGTAACAATGAAAAAGGTAGTCTTCCTGCTTCTTATCACAGTAATTGTAATGGCTTACGGCAGTAACGTCTCAGTTTACGGCCAAAAATCCTTATCCCGTGCTGATTCAAGGGACCTTTTATTCAATTCAGGCTGGAAATTTGTCCGCGACTCCCTTCAGGGAGTTGAAATACCCGGTTATGATGATTCGGGGTGGATAACTGTTGACCTTCCCCATGATTACAGTATGATGGATCTCCCTGGTGGCGACGGCCTGGATCAGATCGGGCCCTTTTCGCGGAAATCTCCGGGCAATGGCAATTCCACCGGTCATGTAATTGGCGGAACCGGATGGTACAGGAAAAGTTTTGTCATGGACAAAAAGGACGCCGGTAATACAGTTATCCTGAAATTCGATGGAGTGTACATGGAATCTCAGGTATGGGTTAACGGTAAAGATGCGGGGATACATAAGAACGGATATACTCCCTTCTGGATGGATATCACTTCTTTACTGAATCCTGCAGGTAAATCAAATGTAATTGCTGTAAAGGTCGATAATCCCGGAAGAAACTCACGCTGGTACAGCGGATCGGGAATATACAGGGATGTTCATCTTATTGTAACACATCCTGTCCATATTGCACCATGGGGTGTAAAGATCACTACACCGGCGGTGCAGAATGGCAATGCAGTTGCTGATGTCGAAGTGACAACCCGTAATGAACTTGAAACCAGGGAACCAGCAATTGTCATGGTAAACATAAAAGGCAGTAATGGAAAAGTTGAAGCATCATCTAAGCAGGATATCATAATCCCGGGAGGTTCTGAAAAAGTAGTCAGGTTGAGGCTTAATATCTTAAATCCTGAGCTTTGGTCAGTTGAATCGCCGAATCTTTATAGTGCAGAAATAACAGTAAAGTCCGGAAAGAAAGTCGCTGATATTCTGAATCAAAAATTTGGCATCAGGTCTCTTGAGTTTTCAGCAAAAAACGGATTTCTGCTTAACGGGAAGGCGATGAAGCTTAAAGGTGGTTGCCTCCACCATGATAACGGATTACTCGGAGCCGCAGCTTACGGAAGGGCAGAAGAACGAAAGGTTGAAATTTTGAAAGCCGGTGGATTCAATGCTGTCAGGTGTTCGCACAATCCTCCGTCTGAAGCTTTTCTTGATGCATGCGACCGCCTTGGAATGCTTGTAATAGATGAATTTACAGATATGTGGGAGTGGTATAAGAATCCACAGGATTATTCCAGGTTTTTCAGGGAGTGGTGGAAAAGAGACCTGACGGATATGATATTACGCGACAGAAATCATCCTGGCATAATAATGTGGAGCATCGGCAACGAGATACATGAAAGGGAGGATTCGACGCGGATAAGGATAAGCCGACAAATGGCAGATCATGTAAGAAGCCTTGATAATACCAGGGCAGTTACTCAGGCTGTTACAGGTGTTTTTTATCCCGACGGCTGGGAATCGACAGGTCCGGTTTTCGGAGAAATGGATGTATGCGGGTATAATTACAGTCCTGAGAAATTTGAACAGGATCATCAAAAGTATCCCGACCGCATTATGTATACCTCTGAATCATTCCCGAAGGATATTTATGATTACTGGAAGGCGGTGGAGGATCATCCGTACGTATTAGGTGATTTCATGTGGACGTCATTTGATTATCTTGGAGAGGTAATGATTGGAAATTCGAGCCTGGTACCGGAAAGCCGTAAGTCAAACTCTATGGGTAATTTTTCGGGATTCAAAATACCAAGAGGCATGAATATATTTGACCGTCAGGCTAAAATGCCATCTCAATGGCCCTTTTTCACAGCATGGTGCGGAGATTTCGATATTACAGGAGAGAAAAAGCCCCAAATGCTGTATAAGGATGTGATCTGGGATAACAGTAAGGTCGAAATCAATGTTCATTCATTTATACCGGAAGGATTCGTTGAAAATCTAAGCAGTTGGGGATGGCCTGATGAACTTCCCTCATGGACATGGAAAGGATTTGAAGGCAAATCGCTTCAGGTCAGAGTATTCACAAAAGCCTCTCATGTTAAGCTTGAGCTGAATGGAAATATAGTCGGGGAGAAAGACCTTTCGGCTTCCGACAAATACATAGCAGTTTTTGAGGTGCCTTATCAGCCAGGGGAACTTAAGGCAACAACTTATGAAAACGGAATGGAATCGGCTGTGAAGGTTCTGAAGACTTCAGGTGAACCCGTTGCAATCAGACTGACACCTGACAGAACCTTGATAAAAGCTGATACAAAAGACCTTTCATTCGTCACGATCGAACTGGTTGATTTTGCAGGGCAGGTTGTTCCTTTGGATTCAATAATGCTGAACCTGTCAGTTACAGGAAGTGGACGGCTCGCTGCTTCGGGCAATGCAAATACTGGGGATATGGCAAGTGTAAACAACACACTTGTAAAGACCTGGAAGGGAAGGGCACAGGTTGTTATCAGGCCATCAGGAACAGGGACTGTAACAATTTCGGCAGAATCGCCCGGCATTGGAAAAGAACGAATCTTTATTAAAGTCGGGGCAAATTAAGATTGAATTGCAATTATAACAAAATGAAAAAATCCTTATCATTAATTTTTCTGCTCTTTTTGCTTTCAAATGCTTTAACTGCACGAACACCCGGCATTGACAGACAGGCACTTGTGACACGACACAATATTGAGTGGAATGATGTTTCAGGCCAGATTCCCCTTGGGAATGGTGAGTTTTGTTTCAATGCAGACGGTACCGGCTTTCAGACATTCGGGGGAAATACCATGTCGCACTGGGGATGGCACTCTTTCCCGCTTCCGCCTGGTGTCACAGGTGATCAGATACCTTCCACCGGAACATTTCAGAATGGACGGGTAACGGGGCCTGATATTTTCCCCCAGGGTACTTCCGAAATCAGATCATGGATGTTCGACAATCCGCATATATTCAATCTTGCCAGAATCAGGCTGACCAAAACAGGTGGTGTTCAACTGGATCCCACTGAAATAAAAAACCTGAAGCGTAAAATGGATCTATGGTCAGGTATCCATACATCGCAATATTATATCAATGATGAACCTGTTAAAGTCATAACCTGTGTCCATCCGGGAATGGACATGGTCACATTCAGGATAGAATCGGAACTCCTAAAGAAAGGAGATCTTGAAATAGCAATTGATTTCCCCTATCCCGATATTCAGCGGGGAAAGCCCTGGAGCGGCAGTTTTGACCGGACGAATGGCCACAGTACCATTTTGATGAAAGTACCCGGAAACAGATATCGTGCTGATTTCCTGCGCGAAATCGACTCTGTTACTTACCATTCGGCTCTGGTATGGAGCAAAGGCGGGAAACTTGTCCTGCCTGATGCTGGTAATCCGAATTCCACCAGGATACTGACTGCAGGGGTATCTTCAGTTGAGATAACATTTGCTTTTTCAACTTCAGCCCTGCCTGCAAAGACAGACGACTTCGGAGCAACCCTGAAAAAGTGTACGAAAAGCTGGAGGACTTTCTGGAAAAGCGGAGGGGCAATCGATCTTTCAGGAAGTTCAGATCTGCGATGGAAAGAGCTGGAGAGACGCATCGTCCTCTCGCAATACCTTCTAGCCGTTCAGTCGGCAGGTAGTTATCCCCCGTCTGAAGCCGGTCTTATGGAGGTCGATCCATGGCGCGGCCAGTTCCATATGGAGATGACGTGGTGGCATCTTGCACATTACGGCCTGTGGAACCGATGGTCAATGACGGAGAAGGCGCTCGACTGTTACAGGAAATTCATTCCGTCTGCAGCTGCGCTTTCACAACAACTTGGCTATAAGGGACTGAAATGGCCAAAAAGCGTTGGGCCGGATGGACGCAGCGCTCCATGGGCGGGAAATCAGGTTCTGCTCTGGAAGCAGCCTCATCCGATATTCTTTGCTGAACTTGAATATAGGCTCAGGCCAGGGCCTGAAACACTGAAGAAATGGAGCGACATTATTGAAGGGACAGCAAAACACATGGCCGATTATGCGATTAAGGACGAAGAAAGCGGCATTTATCATCTCGATCCTGTTATGCCGCCCAGTGAACAGGGGATAACACGTGATGCAATTTTTGATCTTACCTACTGGAGGTGGGGCCTGGATCAGGCTCAGACATGGAGGAAGCGAATGGGAAGGGAGCCTGAACCTTTATGGGATAAAGTCCGGAAAAACCTTGCTCCGCTTCCTTCCGACAGCGGGGTTTATGTACATTCTGCCGAATGGAACGATACCTATATAAAACGAGCATGGGAACATCCCGATCCAGTTGGTGTATTTGGCATGCTCCCTCCTGTCGAAGGAGTTGACAGGGAGACAGCTCATCGGACAATTTTAAAGATTTGGCGGACATGGGATTGGAAACGTTGCTGGGGATGGGATTTTCCATGGTTTGCAATGGCTGCAGCCAGGCTTGGCGAACCGGAACTGGCAGTTGATGCACTCCTGAAAGATGCAGGATCAAAAAATTTCTATGATACACGAGGTGTATGCACAGGAGGCCCTTGTCTGTATCTTCCGGGTAATGGCGGACTTCTTTATGCCGTTGCCATGATGGCAGCCGGCTGGGACAAGTCACCTGACAGGCATGCACCGGGATTTCCTGCTGACGGAACATGGTCAGTCAGGTGGGAGGGACTCAACCCGGCTTTGTGATTTCTTTGATATCTCACTTGAATCATAATAGCAAATAATTGAACTCCCTGTTCTTGATGGCTTCGCATCCTCAGGTTAATTTTGATTCGGTTTATACAACAATCATTATTAACTTAAAAATAGGAGGAACAATCATGAAAAAGTTATTTGAATTTTTTTAATGGCTGGTTTATTAAGCACTTTATGCGTTAGCGGCCAGACTGCCAATTGGGTAAAAACAACTGACGGACAGGTCAATTGCAAAAAGATCAGTGTACAGGGAGAAGCTGTTAAAGTTGTAATGGAAAACGGTGAAAAGCAGACTTTACCAATATATTCAGTAAAGCAAATTCGGGACTTGTAATGTTGTCTGCCTAAAATGATCCGGATACATGCCCTGAAACAATAGTACAAGTTTCTGACACATTTATGCTGATTCCGGAATTGAAAAAAAGGATTCTTTCAGGCCGATTAATAAAAAATTTCCTTATCATTACTCAATCGGTGGTTAATACAGGTATCCAAACAGTTTACAATGAGAATTAAAATTTACCTTCTGCTTGCATTCATTTCAGTCACCGGGTTTTCACAGGAGAAAACTGCCAATCCCCGTAATGTACTCGATACTGATCTGTCTTTTAGTTTAAACAGCAACGGAATTGCCTCTATACCTGCATTTTCGCTCGGTAAGCCTGCAGTAATTGCTTCAGTTAATATTTCAATGGGAAGGTTCAGCTATGATCCGGTGCTGGCCTACAGTCTTGAAATGAAGCCATGGTTCATCGATAACTGGCTGCATTACAAGATAATAGTACAGCCAAAATTTGAACTAAAGGCAGGGGTTAATTTCAGCACATTTTGCTCGGGATTTATGCTTAACGGTGATGAAATAATGAGAGCGGAAAGGTATTTTGCGTTTTCCATTACCCCGACATACAGATTTTCACCGGTTTCTTCACTCACATTTGATTACTGGAGCGACAACGGGCAGGAAAAAGGAAGTATCAGCGGCCATTATATCTGCCTGTCGTACGACAGAACTAAAATTGAACTGGGAGAACATATGTTGATTTCAGCCAACATTATGCTCTTCCAGTTATTTTATGAGGGTGACAATGATGGACTTTTTGTTTCGCCAAAAATTTCATTGTCTGTGAAGGATTTCCCTTCTGCCTTGTATTTCCAGGCAACTCAGGCAATAACCAGCGATATCTCACCCTGGCCCGGATTCAGATGGAATGCCGGTATCAGCTTCAGCCTCTGACAGGCTTTGACTGACGGACTATTTTTATTGTTTTGGTTAACTATTGAATTAAAAGGATGTTGATCCTGAATGATCATTCAGCCTTCCCGACAGTAAAGAAAACGATCCCGAATACTATGGTTATACAAAAACCATAAGTGATATATTCGAAGACCGTTCGGGAGTAATATGGACAACTCAGGATTATTAAGGCTGCATAGAAGTTAAACAGTCTATGCAGCCTTGCAGGGAGTAATGTCTGGTTAATTATTGTACGACAAGCCGTAGCCGAATTCAAAGGCCGGATTTTCAGAATCGAAAGGCACATCTTCAAGCTGTTTTTTGACTGCATCCATTGAAGATGGTATTTCGAAAGAGAGTTTACCGACAGGATTAAATTTGCCAAATACAACGTCCAGGAGGGCATTATCAAGTGCATCGAAAATCATGATCGCACCTTTCGCTACATTCCTGAGGTCGGAAGGCAGAACGCAGCTTGAACCTGAAGGATTGAAAGCAACCACCACAGGCTTGCCTGTCCTGGCAAGGTTTTTAATGTTGTCCCATTTTTTTGCAGGGAAATCAATATTGACCTCCCTCGGTGCAAAAGGATTTATAGCTGCAGCCGCCTGTCCGCCATTCATCTGAGGTCTGCGCGCATTACGTTGATTACCCTGACCGGGTCCCTGTCCCGGCATAGCTCCTCCGAATCCCGGGAAACTCCGTTCCTCTTCAGTTGTAGTCCTTACAATAATAAGATCAGCTTCTTTGGGATTATCTGTTACAGTTGCATATCTGGCTGCAATTTCCTTTTCAATCCCTTCCACATAGATCTTTATGGTTTCTGCTGCGGGCAGCACTCCGTCATTAACAAGGAGGACTATTGATTTGAGTTGTGCCTCGTATCCCAGTTTCTGGTTCTTTTCACTCTGAACTAAAGTTGTGGCGGCTTCGGGATCCACGTATGGATTTTCAAACAAACCGAGTTTAAAATGCCATTGAAGGATCCTGCCTGCTGCCTGGTTTATCCTTTCTTCCTTTACCTTGCCTTCTTTAACCAGTTCCAGAACCAGCTGATTGTTTGTCTCGTTGCCCATCTGGTCAACACCGGCATTGATAATCATTTCCATGTTATCTTTAAGTGATGTCTTGCCCTGCAGGCTTGGTTTCAGCGGTCCCCTGCTGACAACTCCCCAGTCGGTGCAAATGGCGCCTTTAAAACCAAGCTGACCATATAAGATCTCTGTGGAAACATGATAGGAATAATTAACGTTGAGAGAATCATAATATGTGCCGCTGTAATACCCCATTGCAGCAAGAGCTCCTTTTTCTATTCCCTTCTTCCACGGTCTCAGATGATATTCAAAATTGTTGCCGGGATATGTAAGCCACTGGCCTGAGCCGTTCTCATGCGGGCCTGCTCCGGGCCAGTGTTTAAGATGGACAAGGATTTTATCCGGACCAACATCCTTACCCTGTGCTCCGTCCATGAAGGCAGCCAGCATTTCTGTGGTAAGATCTGCATCCTCGGAGAAGCATCCCATGTTTCGGCTCCACCTGGGCTCGGTCATTACATCAATCTGAGGACCCAGGATCATATGAAGCCCGACGGCACGATATTCCTCTGCAATTGTTTCACCGAATTTTTTCATAATAGCCGTGTCGCGTGCAGAAGTTATTCCAACCTGACCTTCCTTGCTTGGCCACTGTGAGAAATACTGCTTTCCGCTGACATGGGCCCCGAGGGTTGCCCCATGCCGCGGGTCGGTTGAGAACATTATCGGGATGCCAAGCCTTGTTGCTTCGGCAATCTCCTGCATCTTGTTTGACCAGGTTGCGAATTCCCTGACCGGAGCAACACCGTTATTGAGGATATTCCTGAAGTTTTTTTCCTCTATGTACGATTTTGCAGTTGCTGTTCTTCTCATCTGGCCCATTCCCATTCCTCCCCCTGCAGGTCCCTGACCGCCGGGACCAATTGGCCCGGTATAGTTTTCATTGGTGGCATTGGCCATGGCGGCTTTTTCTTCCTCGGTAAAATCGTATTTTACAACACCATCGGCTGGCACTGCAATGTTAGGATGGAACATCAGGCCGACTTTTTCCTCAAGAGTCATCTGGCTCAGCAGGTCTGCTATCCTGATTGAGTCGGGAAGACGCCAGTCTTCATAAAGGTCGAGCTCTCCGTTTTTATTGAGATCCTTGAACTGAAGGCCTTTTTTCTCTATTATTTTTGCAGATTTTGAGCCCAGAACCGGTTGAGACTTACTTGTCCCCTGATCAGAACAGGCCGTAAAAATGCATGAAAGAAATGTTGCTGTAAGCAACGGCAGAAACGATCGAAGTGTTTTCATAGGTTAAAAATCAGGTTTATAAGGAAATTGACAACAGACAGGGACGGATTATTCCCTGAGATCGAAAAAGTTCCGAAAGTGTTTAGAGTTATGAGGTTGAGGCGCAGAAACGCACGGGCCAGGCAGTGAGCCGATCAGGAAAGATCCTGATAATTTGAAATCAAGTCAGCCCAATGGACCTCTGGCTTATTCTCATTTTGCAACTCTGACACACATCATCCTGGACTGATCCCTTAAAAGCAACCTGCCGTTTGCAAGAGCAATCGGTGCCCAGTTCTGTGCCGCTCCGCCCATCCTTGAAGCCATCGGATCATTGCCTGCTAATCCTCCTTCAGCCAGAACTTCTGCGCTTGCAAGAGGCTTGAATCCTTCCGGAGAAGGTTCAATTACAAACAATGATTTTTTGCCGTCAGTTGCCAGGATCAACCCGTCGGCCAGAATCATACTGCCTTTGTCGAAAAGAGGAGCCCGCATGGTTTTCCAGAGTACTTTGCCGTTCATATCCATGCATGCCAGTCCTTCACGTCTTGAGTTTGTAGTGAACTGAGCATAAAAGTAGCCGTTGTACAATAACGGAGGTTTGGTATGATCTCCGAATTCGTTATGTTTGAAAAGCTCTGTGACACCAAAACTTCCATCACTCTTTTTTTCAACTTTTATCATAACAACGCCGTGCTCATATCCACCTGCTACAAGCACTCTGTTTTCACCGGCATCTACAGCAGAAGGTACTGAAATATGGCAAACCCATTCGTTGTAATCCCAAAGAATTTTTCCTGTGGAAGGATCCATTCCGACTATTCTGCCCTTTGTCTGAGGTAAGTCGCGATTTCCGATGGGATTTGTTGACGAAACAACAGCTACGATATGATCTTTTCCATCAATTTTTACAACAGCGGGACTTGCATATGATTCGTTTCCAAGATATGCGGTCTTCCAGATCATTTTACCTGTGGCTTTATTGAATGCAATAACTCCTGCCTCAGGTGCCTGGGGGGCAACAATAACCATATCGCCATAAATGAGCGGACACTGGGCAATAGCCCATATCGGAAGCTTGGTGCCTCCGAAGTCAGTCCAGATATTTTTATTCCAGACAGTTTTATGTGTAATAATGTCAATACAATACATATCGCCGTTGTGACCTACGGACCATACATATTTATCGTCAACAGCAGGTACACTTCGTGAGCCCGGAAACATGACAGAACCTGGTGCATTATAACCGAATTTCCACAATTCCTTACCATTATTGAAGTCAAAACACCTCATGATATCACCTGTCTTGTCGTCCCTGTCAAGCAGATAAACCTTTCCATTTCTGATAACAGGTCCTCCATACCCGGGACCGACATTGACAGTCCAGATTACTTCCGGGCCATTTGCCGGCCACGACCGCAGAATCCCTTTCTGGGGCGAGGTGCTGTTCCTGTTTGGCCCAAGGAACTGTGGCCAGTCCTGTGCCTGAATAACAAATGTGCTGATTATCAGAAAAGTCAGAGTTGAGTATAGTTTATTGTTTTTCATTATTTGATATGATTTTTTTCTATTTGGTAACTTTAACACATTTCAGCTGACTTTGATCCCGGATCAGTAATTTCCCGTCGACAAGCGCTATCGGAGCCCAGTTCTGACCCATTTCAAGGATCTCAGCAGAAGCCAGAGCCTTGAATCCTGCAGGATCCGGCTCTATCAGGTATAATGTCTGCCTTCCATCGGTGGCCAGTATCAGCCCGTCAGCCAGTATCATACTGCCTTTATCGAAAAGTGGATTACGCATCGTTTTCCACAAAACCTTGCCATCCATGCTCATACAGCACAGGCCGTCACGTTTGCTGTTTGTCGAGAACTGGGCATAGAAATAACCGTTGTACAATATTGGTGGTTTGGTGTGATCGCCGAAATCATTATGTCTGAAAAGCTCTTTTACCGTATAGCTGCCATCTGCCTTTTTTTCGACCTTTATCATTGCCGATCCCAGCTCATAACCTCCCACTGCAAGGATTCTGCCTTCGCCGGCATCAAAAGCAGGAGCTGTCTGAATCATATTCTCCCAGTTGTTATATTCCCAAAGTATCTGCCCTGTTTGTGGTTTTAGCCCTATTATCCTGCCCTTTGATACGCTAACATCCTTATGCATAAAGGTATTAGTGGATGAGAACACCATAACAATATGGTCTTCTCCTGCAATCTTTGCAACAGAAGGGCTGGCATAAGTTTCATTTCCTATAGCATCTGTCTTCCATTTGATGTCACCGGTCAGTTTATTATAGGCAACAAGTCCGGAATTAGGATCCTTCGAGTACGACACGATAAGCAGGTCGCCGTATACGAGAGGGCATTGCGATATCGCCCATACTGGAATTTTGGTCCCTCCGAAGTCTTTCATAATGTTCTTTTTCCATACAGGTTTATGCGTGTTGATATCGATGCAGTACAGGTCTCCGTAAGGACCACAGGAATAAACCCTGTTACCATCGATCGTCGGAACACTTCTTGAACCGGGATATGAAACCGTTCCAGGCGCATTATAACTGTAGTTCCATAATTCCTTTCCGGTGTTAAAATCAAAACACCTCATTATATCCCCTGTCTTATCATCCCTGTCGAGTAAATAGACCTTTCCGTCTTTGATCACCGGCCCTCCATATCCGGGGCCAACTTTTGCTGTCCATAGAACTTCCGGCCCATTTTCAGGCCATGAACGAAGGAGACCCTTCTGCGGTGAAGTGCTGTTCCCGTTTGGTCCAAGGAACCGGGGCCAATCCTGTCCGTTAATAATCGAGATGCAGCCGAATAAAGCAACTGCAGTTAATAGGAGATTTATTCTTTTCATAAGAATTGCTTATTATTAAAGATATAAGGAATATCTGTTGTGTAGTCTTTAAATACCTGAAAAAGAAAAAACATTGATTTATAACGAATTTGATTGAACCAAGCTCTCATTTTTTTATGGCCATCAATTAAAAATATTTTATTTCAATTGCATCCTAAGGAAATTAATAACTTTATTTCTTACTTCATCAGAATCAAACATCACTCCGAAATGGGGTGCATCTTTTACAACAATGAGTTCGTTCTGAACCCCAGCCAGTGTAAGCCATGAACTCAGCAACCTTGACTGATCAGGGGAAACGAGATTGTCCTTCTCTCCGTGTAATATCAGGAATGGAGGATCATCCTTATCAACGTAAGAAACAGGACTGGCAGCTTCAGCCAAATCAGGACGGTCAAGCGCGGCAGCGCCTATTAAAATGCTCTCCGGTGATTTCTCATCACCGGCTCCGGGAAACATTATCAATTCAGCGGGACCGTAAAAATCAACAACGGCCCTGAATGAAAATGATTTACTTGTCTCGGGCATAAAAAATGCACTTATATTGTTATTTTTAGATAAACCCACCAATGAAGCCAGATGCCCACCTGCAGAAAATCCCATGACAGCAAAGCGGTTTATATCAAAACCATACTTATCGGCATTATCATAAAGAAATGAAATGGCCCGGTTGCAATCAAGCATCTGAGCCGGAAAAACAGCCTGCGTGCTGAACCTGTAATCAATGGAAGCCATAGCAAAACCGCTGCTGACTAATTCTGCTACAGTTTTCTTCATATAACCTATATCAGCATATTTGTCGTTACTCAGCCAGCCACCCCCATGTATGAATATTACTAAGGGAATCTTTCCTTTAATATTTGCCGGCAGGTAAATATCAAGCAAATGTTTTTGCAGGCTATCGTTATTGTAAGGTATATTACCGTATAAAATGGTACCCTGGGAAAAAATTTGTATAACCGGATTGGTTTGTGAGAAGCTGTTGCTAAAAGTTAACAGGAGAAAGAAGAACTGAATAATGGTCTTTTTTATCATGACATTACTTTAAAATTAATGGTAAGGCGGTAAACATCTGTTGATGAAATCGTATTTATATGGGTTTGTTCAGTGTAACATGTAGGATTTTGTAAATTATTATGGTGAATATGTACTTTTAAATATCCAGTTTTCTGCTGCCCATCCATTTTACGATCTCAGGATCCCTGTGATTAAAAAAGGCACTGGTCTTATTATCCAGTGATATTATTGAAGTCATATCTTCAGGATCTATTTCAAAATCAAAAATGTTGAAATTCTCTTTTATTCTTTCTTTTGTAACTGATTTAGGAATAGCCACAATACCCCGCTGTATCAGCCATCTCAATATTATCTGGGCAACAGATTTTCTGTACTTCGCGGCTAAAGAAACCAACAGTTTATTATTGAAAATACCATTTTTGCCTTCAGCAAAAGGCCCCCATGATTCAGTCTGAACCTTATTTTTTATCAGGAATTTCTGAGCTTCAGTTTGCTGATGAAAAGGATTAATTTCAATCTGGTTCACAGCAGGGACGACCTCGTGAAAAGCGATAATATCCATAACACGGTCGGGATGAAAATTGCTAAGGCCAATTGCTTTAACCTTTCCATCTTTGTATAGTTCTTCCATTGCTCTCCACGAACCGTGAACATCGCTGTAAGGCTGATGAATCAGGAATAAATCAAGATAGTCTGACTGAAGTTTATTTAACGATTTTTCAAATGCCTTTTTTGTTTTTTCATAACCACTATCCTGAACCCAGAGTTTGGTGGTTAAAAAAATATCTTCCCTTGACACTCCACTTTTTCTGATGGCATTTCCAACGGCAGCTTCGTTCAAATAGGAAGCCGCCGTATCAATTAACCTATAACCCGTATCAATTGCTTCAAGAACACTGTTTTCACATTCCCTCTGGTCTGGTATCTGAAAAACACCAAAACCTAAGATGGGCATCTCTGTCCCGTTGTTAAGTATTACATTTTGCATACCCTTTGTTCTCCTAATTAATGCTGCCGTATTCTTCATCAGTAACAGGCTGCCCCCAGACTGCTCCTCCCTTATCGGTACTGAGACTAATTGCAATATGTGCAAATTCACTGTCGGGACCGGCGCCATGCCAGTGCACCATATTTGGAGGAATCTCCACATAATCGCCTTTTCTTAATAAACGTGCAGGCTCACCTAAGGCCTGGTAATACCCTGTTCCCCCGGTTATAAGCAGTATCTGACCTCCCGGATGTGAGTGCCAGTTAGTTCTTGCTCCGGGTTCGAAGGTTACTTTTCCATAGTTGACATGCATTGCGGAGTCTGTTGCCCCCATCATTTTCAGCCACACCGTTCCGGTAAAGTTGGTACTGTTTATTTTGTCACCTTTGGCAAAAACTGTTAAAGGTTGATCGTTTTTGAGCACCTCGTTTAATACTGTCTGAGCTGCTTCGGCCTCGTTTTCACCCAGACATGATTTGATTACATCCACAAATTCGTTCAGCTGAGCAGGAGTAAAACCAACATTCAGACAAATAGATAAATGACTGCGAAGCATTGGTTCTGCAGCTCCAATTGAGCTGAGGACTGAAATCGTTACCAATTCACGGTCAGCATAGGTCAGTACATCCCGTTCAAATATATCGGCAAATAAGTGCTCTTTCAGAAATGTATCTATTACGGGAGCAAAAGCATTATAACCTGATAATGGTCTGTCCTGACGTGCTTTTGTGAGTTCGCCCAGTACCTTTTTCCCCCGTTCGTATTTACTTGTATTTTCTTTAACCGGAGATGCTTCGGCACCCATGATGTCGTTGATCCCCTTAACTTTCCGTTCCTCCAGTACTTCCATGAAGGTTTGTAAGCCCCGTATACTGAGTGGAAATCCGCAATAGGCATACAGGTGAACGATTACTTCCTTGATTTCGTTGACGGTCAGTCCGGCATCCAGTCCCCTGTTCAGTACAGGTTTTAGCAATTGCAGTTCACCTCTGGCGGTCAATGCAGCAATTGAAATAATGCTTTTTTGCTCCTCAGTTAAGACCTGGCCAGAATTAACTTTGCCTTGAGCAGAAAGATTCCCAGAGGTCCAGCTGGTTGCCATCATCACTACTATGAATATTCTGATTGTTATTTCTTTCATTTTGATAAGTTATCTGAAGCAGTGTTTTGTGAGAATTAACATTGCCACACTTTATGATAATTTTAAATCCGGGGACATTTGTTTTCAAAAGATTGTTTTTGTTTTGGCAAAAGTTACGTTAAAGATATTTACCAAAGAACTCATAGAGTTTTTTCATTGCCTGTTCCACATATTCAGAAACATAATAGGTTTGAATGTGAGTAGCACCCGGGATCAGGAACAATTCCTTCTCTTTTGTTCCTGTGGCACGATTGAATGCAGCATCCGTCATGTAGTATGTATCTGCTTTGCTCCCTGCAATCATTAAAAGGGGCTTGTTGATCAACTCCATGTTGGTTGAAGCGTCAAATGCCATCAGATCGAGCAAGCTGCTCAATGTGTAGCGAAATGTTGAATTTGGGTGTGCGTGGGTATTCCCGTAGTAAATATATCCTTCCCGATAAAGGTCATACGGAATTTTTGCCAATTCTTCTTCTTTCGTTGGCATCGGACTATCAGCAGCATAAAGCACTTTACCCCCAGCGGCTTCCTGAGCACGGGCTTCCGAAGCCTGTTTTAAACGTTCCTGAATGGTGGCCAGTCCGGAATTCATGAATCCGTTACGCCTTACCACGCCCGTATTAAACATACTTAATGTGGCCACGGCTTTAAAGCGTTTATCTGTTTGAGCAGCCGCCAACGAATAACCTCCGCCACCGCAGATACCCAGTAATCCAAGACGGCTGGCATCTACTCCTGCATATTGGGTTATAAAATCTGCCATTCCGCGGATATCCTCAATGCGGTTGGTCGGCTTGTCGACATTGCGCGGCTCCCCTCCGCTGGCACCCTGGTAAGACGCATCTGCAGCAATTGTGATGTATCCCGATTCTGCCAGGCGCTGTGCGTATAATCCGGCCACCTGCTCTTTAACACCGCCGTTAGGATGGGCAACCACAACCACCGGGTATTTCTTCGACGGGTCGTAGTTAGCAGGTGTGTAAATATTTGCAACGATATCAATGCCATTCAGTTTATATGTTACCGGATGAATATTCACACTGCCGGACACATTTTCAGTAATGGCATCCCTGTAAACCAGGCCAAAAGGATTTTCAGGTCGGATCTGACCTGAAGAAATGAAGCATATCGGGCTAAACATAACAATCAAAAAACAGATTTTTAATTTTAATTTCATTTTATTTCCTCCCTGATATTTTTAGTTATTCAGATTGCTTTTAATATCTTCTTCAATAAATCATTCATTACCTGGGGGAAGCCATTCTATCAAGCTGTTCTAAAGTCATATTGAAGAAGCGTTTGTCCTTGTTCAGTGAACGCATTGTCGTCATTTCTTCATCACTCAACGCAAAATCGAAAATATTGATGTTCTCCTTGATGTGAGCGGGATTTGTCGCTCCTGGTATTACGGAGAAACCTTCCTGGATATGCCAGCGGAGTATAATCTGTGCTATGCTCTTTCCATGTGCATCGGCGATTGTTTTTATCACCGGATCGGATAATAATCCCTTGTCTCCATGTCCCAGCGGGTACCAGCACTCTATAATGATACCGTAAGGTTTTACCTTTTCTCGTATGTCTTTGCGCTGCGCGTATGGATGACATTCGATTTGCAACGCAACAGGTTTAATTTTCATGTTATCGACAATTGTATGGAAGCGTTCGTCGCTGGCGTCGAAATTACTGATTCCTAAAGCACGCACCTTCCCTGATGCAACGGCCTTTTCCATCTCTTTCCAGGCATTTACATAATCGCCAATAGGTTGATGGATATAAAGCAGGTCGATATAATCCGTCTGAAAGCGTTCCAGTATTTTGTCAATCGATTCAAGGGTTTTGCCATCTGCATAATCGGAAACCCATAATTTGCTTGCAATAAAAAATTCTTTACGCGGAATACCGCTTTCTTTCATTGCTTCACCAACAGCTCCCTCAACACGGTAAGCGGTTGCGCAGTCCACATGGCGAAAACCATTTCTGAATGCTTCAAGGCATGCCTCCTTAGCAGCTTCGTATGAGATTGCAAAAGTGCCAATTCCCAACTGGGGTATTTCCATTCCGTTGTTCAGTTTTAAGGTTGGTACATTGGCTTTCGTCCCTTGCGCATTAACATTATTGATGCTACCGAATAGCAGTAACACTACTAGTAGTAGAAAATATTTTTTTTCTGTTTTCATTTTTTCTTGAATTTTTATTATTTGAAATAGTTGTCAATCATGCTGGTTTCGTAATTCTTACTTAAATATTTCGATAAGCCATTTGTCAAAATCTAAAATCCAATTCCCATCACCGGCGCCGAAACCATGAGGCCAGTCTTGCAGAACATGTGATTCAGTCGGGATACCAGCTTGCCTAAGGGCATCTACACAAAGTTCGAACTGTTTTACAAATGGATCTCTTGTGCCATAAAGAAAATATGCAGATGGTAATTCCGATACCTTAAATTTTTCAACATCAGTTGACGCCACACTTAGTCTCCCGTAAAAGGAATAGATCATTCCAACAGCACGGGCATCGGCAGAAATCTTATCCAATTCATCAGGCACATATTTGGGATCAATCGAGGTTCCATCTATAAACCCGTCAAAATTCAATAATAACTCACCACACAGGATTCCGCCGGCCGAAAAGCCCATGACGGCAAAATCCTTTTCATCAATGGCTAAATCCTTTGCATGATTTCTGACATACCTTACTGCACGGGCCAGATCAAGAGCACCTTCCTGCATCGTATAAGGCATCAGCCGGTAGTTTACCACAAAACTCTGGTACCCAAGTCCGCTTAACTGTTCTGCTACCGGAGCACCCTCATTATCGCTTCGGAACCGGAAAGCGCCACCCGGGCAGATAAGCACAGCCCCCTTTACATCCACACCCTGTTTGACGGGGAAGTACACGATATTAGGGCGAAATTCAGGAGGATCAAAATAGTTGGAATTGTTTTCAGTGTAACTGGTAGTGGTCGGTACATTTCCATCTTTCCAGAGATAAATTTGCTCTGGTCCTTCATCTTGCTGATAACCAGTGCTATCAACAAAAGGAGAATTTTCTTTATTTTCAGATCTGCAGGACCAACCTGAAATTACATTTATTATTGCTACCGTAAAAAGCAGAATTAAAAAATTCTTTAACATGATATTCTGATAGAATGTAAAAATTAGTCACTTAAATGTCTTTGCCAGAAGTTAACGGCCAGATCCAGCCATCCTTCAGCATCAGTTCCTGTCCCAAGACCGAATCCATGTCCTGCACTTTCATAGCGGCGGTATTCTACGTCTACTCCTGCATTTCTTAAATTTTCCACCCGGGCTTCAACTGTATTGACATTAGCTATACCGTCGTTTGCGGCTACAGTTATGAATGCCGGAGAGAAGTCTTTCGACCACGTTGATTGCCCGGTATAGGCAATGACAGCGGTAGCGGGTTTGGGAATATTTTCACCTCCGTATTCTGCAACTCCGTTTAACGCTATATTTCCTGCCATCCTTGCTCCGGCCGATCCTCCCCATGCTGAATAAGAATTTTTTCCCACCATGAGGGTTTCAGCATTACGGAAAACATAAGTAATTGCTGCCGCAAGATCTTCTGTTGCATTGCGCTCACTTCCAATCCGATACCGTATCACAAACGCATTGAACCCCAGTTCACTTATTCGTTTTGCGAGAGGAAATCCTTCATGAAGGGAACCTGCATATGAGAAGCCTCCTCCTGGACAAACAACGGCAAAAGGGGCCCCCGGCTTACCGCGGAAGAAAAACAGACCCGTGTTACTCTTACCCGGTTCCTGCTTCTTCTGTTCTTCAGAATAGAAATCGTAGAAAATTGTTTTGCCTGCATTTACTTCATCAATCATTTTGTTAAGGGCACTGACAACGTCATCTGGTTTAACATGCCCGTGATAAGGCATGAGAGTACCAACTTCAGTCAGCCTTGTATTATAATTGTCTGAATTGTCATCACGCGGAAGCAACAACTCACCAAAGCCTTTGAATGCAGGGTGATTAACAATTTCGCGGACATAACTTACGGTTGTTAAATGGTCATTCATTCCCAAGGCTACCGAATGCTGAATTAAATTGCTGTTGCCGTCTTTTACTGACTTATCATCGGTAGTGCAGCTTATAATAATCAAAGATACAACCGGCACTAACAGGTTACAACAAAAAAACAGTTCAGTGTATTTTGAAAGCTTCATAGTTTATTAATCCTTTTATCCCAAAATTTAAGGTGCCTTTATATAATTCCCGCCAAACGTATAACTCAGAGCAACATGCCAGAGAAAATTATATTCCGACGGTATATTTGATTCCAGCGGTTTATTAACCAGTGCTGAAAATGAAACCGGGAAATTCCTGTTACTGACAGATAATCTGGCGTTTAAATAAACTCCTTCCTTATCATCCATTTTCAGATAGTATACCTCAGGAGTGATCCTTGCCGTGGTATTTTTGGCAACAGGAATATTTGAAATTCCGGGCCGTAACGAAACCATATATGTGTTTTTGGTTATGAATTCTTCTATCCCATAGGTGTAAAACAGATAAACTCCAAAACCTAAATATTTGTTGACTTGAAAATTTGGCTCCAACCCCGCTGCAAAGTATCTGGTTGTCCTGATAATTTCCTGTGAAGTGCCTGTTGAAGTGTAATAAGTCATTGCCTTGTACGACAGGGAATAGTTAGTTGTGTAAATTAACCTCAATTTGTTACTGATCTGCGAGGTATATTTCCACCAGAAAACCATAGCCCAGGGTTTACCATCCAGAGCAAACCGGAATTGAGGCTCGAATGTCAGTTTTCTCCCAACCCTCATATCAAAGACAGCCGCAGGTTTTCCCAGTGTCAGGTTTGGAATTGTTGAAATGCCTTTGCTTTGAATTGTAACCGCACCGCCAAAACTATTTATCCTGGCACTTGTACTGTCATTTTTCTGAGCCGTTACAATTTGATTACAGCAAACCGATAACAATAGTATTATTATAATATAACTGACATGGGATCTTATGTAAACATTCATAATTGTATCTCAATATTTAAATCAGCTCGATTAATAACCTAAATACCATTTGGTTGCAGTTTATCACCCATGTTCACTGCCTTTTCAATCACGTCCAGTCTCGCTTTCCTCGGATCAGGTTTGCCAACAGGTTTACCATCGGATTGAACATCTAGTATCTGGTTAGTTCCCTGATTGTAAAGCGTCCAGAGCGGGAGGCCGTCACCATTTGGATTACCGGTTTTGGCAAAATTTACCCAGTAAGCATTCATAATCCTGGCTACCTCTTTGTCCGAGGGGTCTGCAGTTCCTCCCTCCGGTACTCTGAGATTATCGAACACAAAAGAAATATCAGTTCCGTGACCCGGACCAAAACGCATTCTTTCTTTCATGGCAGCAGGCACATAGGAGAAAAGGAAAATGTAAGCCGGATCGCCTTTCTTAACTACCGATTGAGCTGCAAAGCGGGCAGGCTCACCCCAGACCTTGTCTGTATTAAATCTGGTCTGAACCTCTGCAAAATCCTTTGTACCATCAGGATCATAGGCAGCCTTTGCCTCTTCTTTCAGTTCTCCGAACATTGAAAACAATTCTTCCTTTGAAGTACTTGCATTGACAAAGGGTCCGCCAATTTCTGCGCTGTTATTCCCGATCATGAGCGGGACTCTTGCCTGCCTGCCAGCATTATATACTTCCGAACAACTTTCAACGACAAATTTACCATCCAGGATTGGCCCTGAATAGATACGGGGTCCTCCCTGGCCATCATTTTCCTGCCCGCTGTCCACAATCTCTTCAACTTTCAGTGCACGTAATTTGGCCAGTGCGGCAGCACCTGTACCCTCGATCCCGTGTTTACGGGCAAAGTTTATCCCGATTGTTTCCGCTGAAACAGGGTAGTATAGAGATGCATTTTCTTTGCTTATCGGTCTGCCTGTCAGAACGCCGTCCCTTCCACCGCTGGAATGGCCGATTGCCTTTTGGAACAATCCGTGTGCCGATGGTATGGTCATGAGGGAATGTATTGAGACGCCTCCTGCAGAGAAACCGAAAATTGTAACATTTTTAGGATCACCTCCGAACGCCTGTATGTTCTGCTGTACCCACTTTAAAGCAGCTATCTGATCCATGAATGCATAGCTGCCTTTTGGTTCCTCAGGATGTTCGGCGGACAATGCGGGAAAAGCAAAATGACCCAGGCGGCCAAGACGGTAATTGATACTTACAAGGATGACCCCTTTGGTGGCGAAGCCATTTCCGGAGGTATTGCCCGATCCTCCGACAAATGCCCCACCGTGGATCCACACCATGACAGGCAGCTTTGCTCCCTGCCTGGAGCCCGCAGGCCTCCAGACATTCAGATAAAGGCAATCTTCAGATGATCCCTGGGAAATTGCCCCGGGGCCACCTCCAAATCCTGCCTGGGCACAGCTTGGACCAAACTCTTTTGCGTCACGCACTCCTTCCCAGGAAGCAACGGGCTGGGGAGGTCTCCAGCGGAATTCGCCCACAGGAGGGGCGGCATAAGGAATACCTCTGAAGATGTCCACATCCCCTTCTTTCACTCCGCGCACCATTCCTGATGCAGTTTTGATAACAGGTTCGTCCGGGGCAGAATTGGCTGCCGGTTTCTGGGCGTTGCATGAGCAGAACATAAAGACTGCTAAACTTAATAATGACAGTTTCATTTTAGTAATTATTTATTGATATTTCGTTGCATAAGAATCTATTAGAAAAATGAGTATAATTTGATTACAGATATAATTCCGTGCTTAATCAAGTCCTTTTTCCTTTAACCATTCCGACATTAAATCGGCTATTTCAATATTGTTCAGATCCGAAAACGGGAAGTGCGTGTTGCCTTTTATGCCGATCTCCGGCAGATGTACAACTGTAACATCACCTCCATGCCTGTTAACTGCATCTCTCCAAAGCCTTGCCATTTCAAGCCGGGCCCGCCATCCATCCTGCCCCGGGTTATCCATTGGTAAGGCGGGAATAAAATCACCATAGTAAATAATTATAGGTATTCCGGTTAGTTTCATGAAGTCAGATAACGGCGCTGCTGATGCGCTAAGCAAACCTCCGGCCATAGGGATAGGCGCCGGAACTTCTCCTTCAGGAAAAACAAAACCACTGCCGGGCTCGTAGGAAACAATGGCCTTTATGTTCTGATTTTTAATGGCTGTGAGCCAGCCCATGCCTCCTGAGTGGGAGTGAGAAACCAGGATTGCCGGGCCAATCTTATCGAACAGAGCTGACACTGCCTCGACATTTGCATTAATATCGATCGGTCCTACGTTTGGAGCCATCTGCCTGAAATACTGGTTCAGGGTCTCCGGATCGCGGGCGAACTGAACACCTTCAAAATAGTCAGGCCAGATACCAACACGAAAAGTACCAAACCACCCCTGCTCATCGGGTGTAGGTGTAATATTTCCTTCTGCCATGCTTCGGCCTGCATTACCTCTTCTGGGCTGGTCGATGAGATAAACCCCGAAACCGCGGCGAAGGAAAATGTTCTGATAGCCTTCCCTGCCATCTGGAGTGGTCTCAAACGTCTTGGAAAACTGTCCGATTCCATGCCACATAACCAGTGGATATTTGCGTGCCTTAACGGGGATCTGGTAAAAAACATAGGCATGATCACCATGAAAAGTTTGTCCTGCCGGAGTTTGATTGTACTGGTCGAAAGTTCCTGGGTTGGCAATCACTCTGCCTCCAACAGCAAAACTTCCCTGTTCCCTGATAAGAATAGGACTGGTTCTTCCGGAATTCTGGGCAGAAATCGTTATAACTACAGCTAATGCCAGTGTTAGATGAGAAAGCCTAAGAACATATGTTTTCATGCCATATAAATAAAGTTCTTTGATTTTATTGCTTATGAAGCATGGTACAAAGTTGAGACTAATTTTATGGCGTCAACTTATACAAATTACTGTTTCTTGTATCTGAATTACTGATAATGCATTTTGATGAGTATCATTAAGATAATTCTGGTTTACCTTTGATCCGAAACAAATAATAAGGTAATGGACGAAATAATCAGACTGGATAATATTCCTCAGTTTAATACCCTGAGGGGGATTGAAACATTTCATCCTCTTGCAAGCGTAATTGATTTTTCAAAAATGAAACTCATTCCGGAAGCCAGGGCACATTACGGATTTTATTGTGTTTTCCTGAAAGAAGCGGTATGCGGTGATTTAAAGTACGGATGTAACTATTATGATTATCAGGAAGGCACCCTGGTGTTTATTGCTCCTGGTCAGATAGTTGGGATAGGAAATAAACCCGGCTCTGCCAAACCTAAAGGCTGGGGACTCCTTTTTCATCCCGATCTGATCCGGGGAACTTCGCTTGGGCAGAATATTAAGAAGTACACTTTCTTTTCATATGAAGCCAATGAAGCGCTTCATTTATCGGAAAGGGAAAGGCAGGTTATAATGGATTGCCTGCATAACATCGATCATGAGTTAAGGCAGACAATTGACAAACACAGTAAAGTACTGATCGCAAATAATATCGAGTTGCTTCTTAATTATTGCATGAGGTACTACGACAGGCAGTTCATAACCCGGAGTGCCGTAAACAAAGATATACTGAGCAGATTTGAGAAACTGCTCGATAATTATTTTCAGTCAGAACTTGTCCACACAATTGGTTTACCATCAGTTAAGTACTGTGCCGACCAGCTGCATCTGTCAGCGAATTATTTTGGTGATCTTGTTAAGAAGGAAACCGGAAAATCAGCCCAGGAAAATATCCAGCTAAAGATACTGTCACTTGCCAGGGAGAAGATCTTTGACAGGAGTAAGACACTTAGCGAAATAGCATATGAATTAGGATTTAAAAGTCCCCAGCATTTCAGCCGCATGTTCAAGAATGAAACGGGACAATCCCCAAATCAATACAGGTCGTTGAATTAAGGCCGGGATCACTCTCGCTGTTAAGGTCAGACTACAACCTGAAGATCATCTTCTTATATTAAAAGTCTTCTGTAGGCTTCAGTCATATAGATATACGGGTACAGTTTTTCATCATACCACAGAAGTGCAAAATATAGTCCGATAGGGGAGGAAAGAATATTTTTCTGTTTTTCAAGCCATTCTGTGCCCATTGAACATGACTCCCGATTAAGTTCTGCCAGTGCACATACAGCAAGTGAAGTCTCTTCTATTGTTCCTTCAGCTCCTTTCTTTCCTCCCCAGCTTCCATCACTGTTTTGCTGACTGATCAGATACCCCTGTGCCTTTTCAGCCATTCCGGCAAGCCGCGATAGCAAAGACATATCGACGTTCTCAAGTTTCAGACAGTCGTTGAGATATATGCAAACTTTTGCTGTCCCGTAAACAGGATTTGTCTGGTCATTGGTTTGCTGGTTGCCAAACCATAGAGGGACCCAGGAACCGTCGGCTCCCTGATGCTTTTCAAGATAACCTACTGCGTATGAAATACTAAGTTCAATATCCGACTTTGACTTAAGGTCTGGATTATTTCCAAAACGACTGATAGTCCTGATCATTGCAAGAATTGCATGGCCTGTGAGATCGGCACAGCTCTTGTCGAAAGGAAGACGGCTCCAGCCTTTGCAGAACGTTGGAAATCCTCCGTCGGAATTCTGCAGACCAATAAGCCACCTGCATCCGTTGAGAATTGAATCTTTCTCTTTTTCCGTACCGGCATAAAGTTCATGAAGTGCAAGTATTGCACCTGGAGTATCATCTGCATCAGGCACCGATCCCGAATAGCTTGTCCAGCCCCATCCTCCCGGTTTAGCGCCGTTGAAGGGATGAACCTCCTTGTACTGAAGGTCCAGCAGGTGTTCCCTTATCTTATTCCTTTGCGTTTCCGACAGGTGCTTGTAAGGATCATTTCCAAATGCTTTAACTGACAGGGTTGTCACCCAGGTCGACAGATCGGTATCGATGGGCCAGCTTCCGTCGTCACGTTGCTGCCTGCAAAGAAAATCAGTCCCATTCCGAACAGTATAATTATCAGCTAAACCACTTGCAACAAGACACATCGAAACAAAGCCTGTGAGCGGGATTGCCTCAAGGAATCCCCCGCTTTCAGGGACAAGTGAATTGAGCCTCCTTATGGCAGGCTTGATGAAAATGTTTCTGAACGACATTAAACTGAACTTTCCCCTTTTCCTTTGGGTATGCAGATAGATCCCGACACCGATCAGGGCAGGCAGGGCATAGCTCACAACCCGCAGGTTGAACAAACTGTAAAGTGACCGTGGCAGAAGTGTAAGCTCAAACGGAAGTAGCGGGATCTCTTTCAGTGATGACGAAGGTATGACTCCTGCAAGATGAAGCATCGACAGAATTGGGACAGAAAATGTGAGATCCTTCCCGTAGAACTTCAATATTGACCGGGTTATGTTAAGCGGCTCAAGGGCGATTCCCCTGGTGGCAAGCCAGCCTTCCATCCTTCTGAGCGTGCTTGTCCCATTCCCGTTTACCTGGCAGTAACTAATAGCTGAGTAACAGAGCAGGGTAGTACTTTCATTGCTAACCGATTCGGGAGTGTCGCCAAAACCTCCGTCATCATTTATATTTTCAAGCAGCCAGTTATAACCCGATCTTATCCGTTGTTTTCCTTCTTCGATGTCTGAAATTTTAAGAGCAACAATGGCCACTGCTGTACTGAGGGCGCTGCCTGATAAACGTCCCGTCCAGTATCCTTCAGGGTTCATCTCCGAAATCAGAAGCCGGGCCAGCTCGTTGTATTTCTGATGTATAGTGTCTTTTTTCATTTCTTCACGCAAGTGAACCCAGTGCCAGCATCCCGTAAAATGTGTATTCAATGTCAGGCTCGGGGTCGAGAATATTTCCACCGAACCCGCCTTCCTGATAGAGCGAATCGATGAATTCCAGACAATCAGGTTTTATGGCTCTCATATCCTGATGTGTATAATTATAAGCATATAGTGTCACAGCAGTAGAAAGAAGATCGGGAACCGGAGCTGTTCTGACGGCTCTGAAACCGCCCTGATTGTCATAAAATTCCTGAAGCCTGTTTATCAGATCGCCTGCAGGTCTGCCAAAAGTCTGCTGTAATACTGCCAGGGCTGCCAATACTGTCGATGGTAGTGTTTCATTAACAGGCCGGCTTTTAAGATGCCTTCTGATTTTGAAGAATCCTCTGTAATCACCTGAATAATAACAGGCGAGCAGGGTTACAAACATATTATATTCAGCCTGTTTTACAAGACTGTTTTCAAGACTTTTCCTTATCTTTTTCTGCAGACCTGATTTAAGTCGGTCATCTGCCGACAGTTTTGATACCAGGATTGAAGCGCAATGAAGGTGTATGCCATCCGGTTCGTTGCGTCTTATCTCATCCTCAACATATTGCCGTGTTGTATTAAGTACGTCCTTCAGTTCCAGGGCTTCAGCGAGGAAAGCGCCGAAGAGGGTGTAATAAAGATCAGGTTTTCCCGCCCTGTCTTTAAATCCTCCTGAAGGATGCATCCTGCCCCTGACATAATTTTTAAGATCACCTATAGCATTTATATCGAGCATTCCAAGCGACCGCTTAAGTAAGGCTTCAGGACTAAGCTGTTGGGATATCGCTGCCAGGTTACCGGTAAACCACCTAAAGATATTTGCTGAAAGTTTTTCCAACGATCTCATGCAGGGCAAGTTTTAAGGGAATGTTCTGCATTCCTGAAAGGGAGCTGTCAATCCTGACAAGATATTCCTCTATAAGGCTGTCGATAAATTCTGTTATATTGTATTTCAATATCAGCTCTCTGAGAGTATTTATATCATTTCTTCCGACAGATCTTATTATGGATTCCATATCCTGATTTCCGGCCTTTTCTGTGAGAGCTGAGATAACAGCCGATGGATTTCTTAATACATGTTCATCTCCTGCTTCGGTAATATCTTCAAGATCATCCTTTAGCTGATAGGCTGTCCCGATAAGGTAACTGAACTCTTCAAGGATCCTTACTGAATCCAGGTCAGCTCCGCCGGCCAATGCTCCGGTCAGAAGGGATACCTTAAAGGCTTCTGCTGTTTTGCTGCGGAATATATTAAGCACTTCGTTCACACTTAGTATATCATTATTCCTTCTTGCCATAAGCTCAGCCCCCTGACCTTCTGACATGAGTCTGTGTCCGGCGGAAATAATTCTTATGCAATCTTTCATAACCACCGGATCAAGGTCGCACTCTGAAACAAGCCTGTAGCCTTCTCCGATCAGGAGATCGCCAAGGTTAATTGCGACAGGAATGCCATGCTTTTTATGGACAGTTTCCCTGCCATATCTGCGATCATCGCCATCTTCAATGTCATCGTGCACCAGGGAAGCTTTATGGAAACATTCCACCGACATTGCAAGATACTGAAGGACTTCCGTATCAGGATCCTTACTGAAGGCCTGGTAAGCAAGGGCGGTGAGGAGAGGCCTGATCCTTTTTCCTCCTGCAAGAAGTATGTCTCTCAATACCTCATCTGTAGGATTGTCTTTAAGACCAAGAAGTGTGTTTATTTTCTCCTGTGTAAACAGTGATGCAGTTTTATCTCTCAGGTCATTCAGATTTAAAAGGCTGAAGCCGTTGCGGTTATTACGGAAATTAATCTCCTTCCTTATCCATCCGGCATCTGCTTTGGTATCGACACAACCACAAGTGAGGAGTGGGATGCCTATTGCAGGTACAGAATATTTATTGACTGTTCTGAATATCTTTTGCAGGGTTTCCATGCAACTAACCCCGATAATAGCATCGACTTTCCCGCTTTCCACAAGACGTGATGCTATTGCGGCTCCTTCGGCAACAACTGTAATATAACCCAGGTCTTCTGCCTCCCTGATAAATGTTGAGATGCTGCAATTGCCGCATTCGTTGCACAGAAGTCCGAGCTCATCCTCCTGTGCTTTGCACTTCTGGCTGTTCTTAAGGCATTGCGGCAGTAAAAGCATCCTTCTGTCATAAGGAATTGCCCCGACAACAGACCGCCAGATGGCATTGCCACAACAGATCATTGCAAAAGCCTTGTAATCTGAATTCCAGCCATAAGCAGCAATCAGACGATCGGCAAATTCAGAAAGTCTGTCGTATGATACAGGCGGAATTGTAACATTTGTTACAAAATAGCTGTCGGCTTTCTGCCGGATCTCATCGCGCAATTTGCTTTCTGCCGGCACCACAAGGGTTAATATGTTATCAGAGATCATTTCCATTTTTAATCATCCATAAGCGCCCATTCCGAAAAAGGCTGTCCTCTTTGCCATTCTGTAAATAAGGCTAAGCTCAGGTATAACAGGGCAGGAGCCGTGACTGTTCACCGCCGGTGATGATGCAAGCTCATTAAGGTATTCAGGCCTTCCGGAAGTGTTCCGGGCATTATGTTTTTCAGCAAAACCCCTCAACCATGCCGGGTCCTCCATCAGTACACAACCCTTTGTTTTGTTTTCTATCTGTCTCCTGAAATCTCTTAAAAAAACCGAATTCTCATAAACATCCGATGGTTCGCTGTCAAAAATATTCTCGCCGGCAATCTGAACAACCGGACATGGTTCAAGATTGCCTGAAGGATTAATATGATGACTCAGCCCGTCGGCTGCGGGACAGAAAGGTTCTCCGTCAGCACGCCAGTATGAGTCAATAAGAACCATTGGCAGCCTTGTCCTTCCGTCGACAAGGAATTTACGCAGCCGTAGTATCTCTTCAGATGAAAGGGCAAGCTCATAGTTGGGATTGTGTCCGGCAGGACGGTAAATATAATACCAAATATAAAGTACCCCTGAGTTATGAAGCATTTTTACAAAATCGTCACTGAGAGCCATTTCGATGTTCGATTTGCAGACGCTGATGGCAACACCTGTGATGAGACCTGCAGATGTGGCTGTTCTGACGGCTTCAAGTGTGCGGTTATAAATATTGTGCCCACCGCGCCTGACGTCGGCAACAAACTCATCGCCCTCGAGACTTATCAGGGGTGTTACATTACCTGCTTTTCTCAGGTTTTCTGCAACCTGCCGGGTGAGAAGGGTGCCGTTTGTAAAAAGCTGGAAATAGGAATCTTTGTGCTTCTCAAATATTTGGTTTAAATCCTTGTGAATAAGAGGTTCTCCTCCAAGAATACCGAAGAAATAAGAACCCTGTTTTTTCCCGGCTTCAATCACTGAGTCGATCTTTTCAGTCTCCATATAAACCTTAGGATTGCCTGTTTCAACCCAGCAGCCCTGGCATCGGAGGTTACAGTCGTTAGTGATCGAAATGAACTGAAAAGCCGGAAACATAAGGCCGTTCTTTCTCCTCTTCCTGAACTTGACAAAACCGGCAACTCCTTTCATGACCATGTTGGTCAGAAAGATCCTTCGGCAACGCCTGTCGGCTTTCAAGAAGTTCTTCAATACTGACATTTTATTCGGCTTTATTCATTTTATTTACTGCAATATCCCTTTCCCTGATCGCTTTAAGCATTTCCTGCTCTTTTATTATTGACTGCCTTTTGGCTTTTCTTTTCTGAAGGGCAAGGTAAATATCGTCTCCCAGAATCGATTCAATATCCCTTGACTGGCGCTGTAACTCTGCCTTTTCATCAATATCATCAGAGCCGCCAACAGCGCCTCCGTGTTTATATTTGGGGAAAATTATTGCTGCGGCAGGACAAATACGTGCACAGGCGGGACACTGATCCTTGCATCCTTTTGGATTTACTACCAATACTTTTTCCGGAGTTTTATCGTAAACACCGAAAAGGCAGAAATCAGCACACTGACCGCAGGTGGTGCAACGTGAATAATCAATTACAGGGTACCATGCAGGCCATGCCTGATCGCCATTTATTTCCTGCAGAGAAGCTATGCTGAGGCCGCCCGAACAGAAATCGGAAATATGATCCTGTGCATTTGTCAAAGAGGTCTCTATCAGGTTTATGTAATTGAAACTTATATTTTGCCTGTCGACCGATCCTGTCTGTACAAGTAGAAGCCTCATTGTCCTGGGAAAACATCCGATTACAAGGTACTCAGTATTTTCTTCAAGTACTTCCGATAAGGCGTCCCTGTTCATTGCAGCCACTCCGCAAAGATCCGAGAAAACAGTTACTCTGACAGAAAGTTTCTCAAGAAATTTCAAGGTTCCGCTCAGTGTTTCCGGTGAGATTCTGGTCCCATGGCAATTGCAGAAGAGAATATGTTTATTTCGATTATTCATTCCTGTTTCAGCAATACTTTTTTCTTTTTTATTTTAAAAAAGCCGATTGAGTTTTAGCGTTCCAAGGTATAATCTTTTTCTTTACTAAGGTCACCGTAACTAAAATTAAGACGGCATTTCATTTTCAATGCAGACAGGGTAGTCTTCGTGAAATGCCGTCCAATAATCTGATTTTATTTACCACCTGACAAAAAAATCAATTCTCAGGGTAAGGCTCAAAAGTTGCTTCTTTTATTCAATGAAGCAATCGTTTTGTCGGCATAAGGAAAAATTGGCATATTATAACGAACCTGTAATGCTTCAAGTAAGAGGTAAAATCAAAATACATGGTTCGCAGGCCGCCATTCAATTCTTTTTCAGCAGGAGGCATATCTTCAAAGACTCATCCACATGGCGTTGAACCTCACTTTGGGAGTCAAAAATATAAACAATCTTCCCTGACCGGTCTGCAACATAGGTCACCCTACCAGGGATTAGCCCGAAGAAGCTTCCGGGTACACCGAATAGCTTTCTTATTTTATTCCCGGTATCACTTAACAGGGTGTAATTAAGTCTGTTCTTTTCAGCAAACTCTTTATGACTTTCAACCGACTGTCCGCTTATACCTATCAATACTGCATCAGCCTCATCAAACACATCAGACAGATCCCGGAAATAACAGGCTTCTCTGGTACAGCTCAGACTACCATCCTGAGGATAGAAAAAGATGACCAGCTTTTTCAAACCGATAAATGCGGAAATGTCAAAATCATAACCATTCTGATCTTTAAGCTTAAAGGAAGGAACCATATCTCCAACCTGAATATTATTCATGTTTATTCCTGATCAATAGTGTATTAAAATATCCTGACTGGTCTGGTTGAATTAGCTTCACCATCATTTATTCTAAATATAAATAATTTTGCATAATTACAGACAAATAAATAACCTGTTCAGAGGTTTATTATAAAACCAGCCAAAGCATAATTAAACAGTGCGAAACTGTATACCTCATCATTGTCAGCGCCTCCTTCAAGTATACGATATCCTGCCTTTATTTTAAAATGATCAGATAATCTGTAAGTTGCTGCGACCAATACATCTTCTGCCCTGCCTTGTGGAGCAGCAAGGGCATCACCTTCCAGTAGAATGCCGGCTTTTTCGGATGGTTTCCAGAACATCCTGAAATTGATTATTGGCACAAAGCCAACATTTATTTTCTCACTTTCTAAGCCGGCAGTTGCAAGCGCTATCCTGGCATCCCTGATTTTTGCAGTAAAACCGAGCCCCAGTTCAAATTTGGGCTTAAGCACTATTTCATAGCGGTATGTTAATCTGTAAGAATTAAATTTATATGTCCCCGTAATTTCCGTATTTGCCGGAAACGTAATTCCTTCAAAAAATATGTCATCCGGAAAATTCCCTTTTGAAACAGTCTCGAGAGGTGCATAGAGCAAGGATAAAGTATGACGGTTCTTGATCGTATAACTGGCTCTTATTCTGTAAAAAAATTCTGTTTTTGATTTCAGGTCGTCTTTAAGTGAAAAGAGGGTTCCCTGGTCACCGGGAATTCTGACATTATTATAACCTGTACCGACAGCACCTGCCTCCAGGTCTAATGAAACCTGTCCATTAAGTGATAATACCTTGATTGATAAGATAAATACAAAGCAAATAGCAGTAAGAAGGAATTTATTTTTCATAATATTGTGTCAGTTTTTAATCAACAATATAACAAAAAAAAGCATCAATGGTTGCGGTCTGACGACTAACCTGACACAAAAAATAATATATAAATGAGATCACATATAATTCGAGTTCCTTTGCTTGCAACTTTTATTCTTATTGCAGGAACAGGTAAAGCACAGGATTCTTTCCCGTCAACTGAAATAGCCGGCAGAGTATTTCTGGCATGGTATAAGAATTTTGATATAGAGTCTGTTAAAGGATTTTTCTGGGATAATGCCGAAATGATGGAGGTGGTTCTGGATGCCCTCGAAGTCACAAAAGACCAGAAATACAAAACAATGTTCGAGGCAATGTTTAAGAATTTCGTTGAAAAAAACGGGACTGACTGGCAGGGAAACCTTTACAACGACGATATAACCTGGGCTGTTCTGGTCTGCGTAAGGGGATATTTATTGACCGGGAACAGAGCTTACCTGGAAAAAGCCAAAGATCAATTTGATAAAATGTATGCAAGAGCCTTTACCTTTTCATATGGCGGCGGACTTCTGTGGCATCATACAAAGACAACAAAAAACGCATGTATAAACGGACCGGCAATGGTTGCCTGCTGTTATCTTGCAAAGGCTACTGGCGACAGCTCTTATTACGACAAGGCGATAGCCCTGTACACCTGGTCAAAGCTATATCTGTTTGATCCTGAAACAGGTAAGGTGAATGATAATGTCGATCTTGATAAAAATTCAGGTCAGCTAAAAATAAATTCCTGGAGTTCAACATATAACCAGGGGTCTTATCTGGGCGCTGCAACAATGCTGTACCAATATACAGGAGAAACTACCTACCTGGCTGAAGCGAAGCTTATTGCGGAATATACCAGGGTAAATATGTACTCGTCCGGGGTGATGAACAATGAGTATAATGGTAATGATCTCCCCGGGTTTAAGGGGATTTTTGCCCGTTATGCACGTATGTATACAGTTGAACTTAAACAATATGATCTTGTTGAATGGCTTCAGCTGAATGCCAGTGTTGCTTATGGTAACAGGAATTCGCATGATCTTATAAGTACAAAATGGGCCACCCAGACAAGCGATGCGGATCCCGGTTCTGCATTCGGATGCTCCACTGCTGTTTCTCTCCTGATGAATTGTCTGCCATTGACAAAATCTGAATAGACTGATTACCGGGAGTCAGTTTAAAATTGTTACGCAAAAAATTTTTATAGAAACTGCAAAGATTACGATGTAAAAGTCTGAGAATAATTTAAATCTGACCCTAAAATGAAGAACCTTTTTATTCTTGTAAGTCTCTTTCTGCTTCTCTCATGCCAGACCAGGGAGAAACAATCTGTAGAAATTGAAGGTAAGCTCCGCCAGTGGCAAAAAGTAACCCTTGTAATAAATGGGCCGGAAACTTCTGAATGGGATAGGGGAAATCCGTTTCTCGATTACAAGCTTGAGGCAGTATTTACAAACGGAACCAGAAGTTATGCTGTTCCCGGATTTTATGCCGCTGACGGAAATGCAGCTGAGACGTCGTCAGATGCAGGTAATGTCTGGAAAATCCGTTTCAGACCCGATATGGCAGGGACATGGACATATAAAATCTCGTTCAGGAAGGCAAAGGATATAGTTGTAAAAGATGACGCAAGCCATGGTGAGCCATTGGCCGGTGATGGTCTGGAAGGTAGTTTTGAAATCGTTCCTTCCGGCAAGGAAGGAGATGATCCCTCTGACAAAGGACGAATTGTGAACGGAGGGAAAGGATACTTCAGATTTCAGGATTCTGATGAAATATGGTTGAAAAACGGCGCTGACAGTCCGGAGAATTTTCTTGCTTATTCTGATTTTGACCAGACCCTGCGTTACAGCTTAAAAACTGAGGTGCGTGAAGGCGAAGCTGATCCGAAAAAAGACCTGCACAAATACGAGTCACACATAGCTGACTGGAAAACAGGTGATCCAACCTGGCAGAACGGTAAGGGAAAAGGAATTATAGGGGCGTTGAATTACCTTGATTCGGCAGGCGTGAATTCGGTTTATATGCTTACAATGAATATCATGGGCGATGGGAAAGATGTATGGCCATACAGCGACCACAACGAGCGTTACCGGTTCGACTGCAGCAAACTTGACCAGTGGGAGATAGTATTCGACCATATGGACAATCTGGGCATGATGATCCATTTTGTATTGCAGGAAACTGAAAACGAATGTTTGCTTGATGCAGGCAACACCGATGTTCAGAGGAAATTGTACCTGAGGGAACTTATTGCCCGTTTTGGTCATCACCTTGCAGTAACGTGGAATATCGGCGAAGAAAACGGTCCTGCCGAATGGACACCGGTTGGCCAGACCGATCAACAGAGAAAGCAAATGATGAGTTATATTAAACAAATAAATCCCTATCCCTGCATAGTGGTACTACATACACATTCCGATGACAGGCATCAGGATCTTTATCTTAATCCCCTGCTTGGATTCGAAAATCTTGATGGCCCGAGTTTACAGACAGGTAACCCGGAAAGTGTTAACATCCGTATCAGTAAATGGGTTACAGAATCTAGAAAAGCCGGTAAAAGATGGCTGGTCAGTCTCGATGAAATAGGTCCCAGCTGGAAAGGCATCATGCCCGACTCGTATGACTCATCGCATGATACTGTACGGTATAATTGTCTCTGGGGAACATTATTGGCCGGAGGAACCGGTGTGGAGTGGTACTTTGGTTACCGTTACCCTGATAACGATTTGAATTGTGAAGATTTTCACAGTCGTGAAAACTGGTGGAGGCAGTCAGCTATTGCCACAAGTTTCATGCAGCAGTTTCCTCTGGAAGAAATGAAAGCCAATAATTCACTGGTTAATATTATAGGAGCATTCTGTATTGAAAAACCAGGAGAGATCTATCTGGTTTATCTGCCGGCCGGATCCAAAAATGAAGGTATTGATCTGCCGGGAAACAGGGAATTTTCGGTAAAATGGTTTAATCCCCGCAATGGAGGCGAATATGTTGAAGGAACAGTTTCAGTAATCCATGGTAAAGGTTTTCACTCCTTGGGCCTTCCACCATATGAAACTGAAAAAGATTGGGTAGCAGTGGTTCGTTAATTATTAGAAGAAGCCATAATAATGGCTGTCGCTTCCTCCGTCCATTTCGACAGGGATAAAATACTTTCAGCGCGCAGTTTTGCATCCCTGTGAATAATCAAATATGATTTCAACGGCATTTTTCCCGATTCCACTTCATTCTTAATATTTGCAAGCAATCCTATTTTTTCACGTCTGCTGTAATCTTCCCATACAGAAAAATTCAAATAAGTCTTTCCTTCATTGATGTGATTTGAAAGTACCCATGATGAAGGGGCTACCTTTGAATACCACGGTAACCGGACCTGATCCGAATGACAATCAAAACAGGATTTTATTAGCTGGTCCAAAACAGGTCTTGTAACCAGATTGCTTTTTGAAATGCTCTTTTCATCCTCAGGTTTATTCTCCGGAATTCCTGAAGGAAAGAACTGAATTATTACCAGCAGTACAAATACTGCAATTAAAATACCTTTAAGTATTTTCATAAGAAAAATTGAAGGATTCAGTGAAATTTTATCTAAGCAGGCTGTCAGCCTTTAATACTGCCCATGACTGCAGGATTTTGCTTTCGGCATCGAGCAATTTCATTTCGGGATATTTTTTTACTACACTTCCGGGTGGCATGCCGTTATTCCGGAGCTCTTTAACGATATCATCAAGTGTGGCCACCATCCTGCTTTTGCTGAGATTGGGCAGACTATCCCACATCAGAGCATCTTTGGCATCTTTCGATTGCCCCTGAGCGCTGTGGCATCCGTAACATTTACTGTCAATGACTTTTTTGACTTCCGCAGGGAAGAATGGTCCTTTTTTTTGCATGGTTTCGCCCACAGGTTTACCCTGTATAAGGATAAGAACTGCAGCTACCAGAATAACATTAATAAAGAATGAAGTTTTCATGGTTTATATGTTTAAGGTAAATTTAGTTAAAATTCCACATTCAACGTTTATTATTTACTCCCGCTAAATTCCAACAATTTTCAGGACCGGTTGTTAGTACATTTATATGAATCCACTAAGGGTTAATTATAAATCACTTCAAACCAATGAAGTTTATGATTAACCTGAGCTTGTAATTTGGTTTTCTTTTAAAATCCGGGTGATATCGGAGAATTGAAATCTTTAATGATACCCGGCTGTTAAACAGAGGCTTAATGACATTTCTGTCATATTAAAAAAGTTAGTATTGATGAGTACCGGTAAATCTGAATTCAGTCTGCATGGTTTGCAGATTGACAATAATCTTCAATTCGATATAAATTTCATCCAGGCATTGGAGGAATCTATTCCGAGTGGAATTTGCGTTATTGACGAAAGAGGTGAACAGGTATATGTAAATGAATCCTTTTGCAGAATGTTTGGATGGGATAAATCGGAATTACTCGGGAAAAAACCTCCCTTTGTATATTGGTCCGATGACGATATAAACGATATCAGCAAGGCTTTCCGGCTTACTCTCGACAACAAGGCGCCAAAGGAAGGATTTGATCTTGTTTTCCGGAATAAGAAAAATGAAAAGATTTATGTCAGTGTTTTTGTCTCTTCATTTAAACAACAATCAGATCGCACATTCTATCTTGCTAACGTAATTGACATTACTGAACGGAAAAAAGCAGAGGAAGAACTTACCAAATCGCGTCTTTTCCTGATGTCCAGCCTTGAGTCCCAACTGGGGATAATTATTTTCTCAACCGACAGGAATTATAATTACATATATTTCAATAAGGCGCATGCTGAAGCAATGAAATTTGCATATGATGCGGATGTGGAGCCTGGCCGGAATTTTATAGATTATGTGTCGTCGGCCGATGACAGAATAAGGTTGAAAAAGAATCTGGACCTTGCACTTACAGGAAAGCCGACAACATTTATCCAGACTTTTGGAGATACTAACAGAGCATATTATGAATGTTTTGTAAATCCAATAATAAATGAGCATAATGAAATCGTTGGCAGCACAATTCTGGCACGAAATATTACAAGCCGGATTGAGACCGAGCAGGCACAGATTGAAAGTGAAACAAAATTCAGGGAAATCATCGACCAGATAAATGATGCTATTACAGTTTTTGACCAGAAAGGGCAAATAATAATCTGGAACAATGGAGCTGAAAGAATCTGTGGAGTAAGGCGTGAGGATGTCCTGAGCAGGGATATCATTGATGTACAGCTGCAACTTACACCGCCTCCGAATAATAAAAGGAATATTATTGCGAAGACAATAAATGGGATTCTGTCTATGGAGGCACCTGAAAGGTTTAATCAGATAATTGACAGTGAGATCATTCCGTTGAATTCAGATTCTAAAAGGTATATACAAAGTATGGTTTTCCCGGTAAGACTGAATGAAAATTACCTGTTCTGTTCAGTAGTGAGGGATGTTACTGAGTTGAAGAGGTATGAAAAAGAGCTCTTCCGTGTCAACCAGGAAAAGGACAGGTTTTATTCGATGATTGCGCAGTATCTGTATACTCCTTTCAACGTATTTAACAACTTTTCAAAGCTTATGGCAGAGGAACTGGATAATCTTCCCATAAAGGAAATTCAGAAAATGGCCAGGATGATGAGCAATTCCGCCAGCAACCTGTACGGACTGCTTGATAATCTGCTTCAATGGACAAGAATGAACCAGGGGAAGATCGCCTTCGAGCCACAGCTGCTTAACCTTAAGGCAACATGCCAGGAATCAGTATCTGTCTTAGATTCCGGCAATGAGCTAAGTGAGTTTATTATGAATTACTATATCGGTGAGGAGATTCAGGCATTTGCAGATAAGTTCATGCTTAAAACAATCTTCACAAACATAGTCTCCTATTTTATAAAGCGCTCAAAAACAAAATGCCACATAGATATATTAGCCGATGTTGGAAATGCAGAGATAGAAATTTCAATACAGAGTGAAACCTCCGACCTGAACCATGAAAACCTTAATGAAATTTTTTCTTCATCCTATTTCACTTCTGGCAGAAGCGCCTCCGAAGAGGAAGGAATAACATTAAGCCTGTTACTCTGCAAGGATTTTGTAGAGAAACATGGAGGAAGAATCTGGTTTACATCGCAAAATGGCAGCCCTGACGAAATCAGGTTCACCCTGCCCGAAAGGGACTGAATTAACTATTTCAATATGTCTATTTAGCTATTCTGAGGCACATTAACTTGCTTTGGTCGCGGATAAGCAGCCTGCCATTGGTAAGGGCAAGAGGCCCCCAGTTCTGGCCCATTTCAAGGATCTCTGCAGATGCCAGGGGCTTGAATCCTGAAGGATCCGGCTGTATCAGATACAATGTCTGTCTGCCATCGGTAGCCAGTATAAGCCCGTCGGCAAGTATCATGCTGCCTTTATCGAAAAGCGGTTTGCGCATCGTTTTCCACATAACTTTGCCGTCCATGCTCATGCAGCACAGACCATCGCGTTTGTTGTTCGTTGAGAACTGGCCATAGAAATATCCATTATGCAAAATAGGGGGTTTGGTGTGATCGCCGAAATCGTTATGTTTGAAAAGCTCCTTTACAGTATAACTGCCGTCTGCTTTCTTTTCAACCTTTATCATAGCCGTTCCCAGATCATAGCCTCCGACGGCAAGTAATCTGCCTTCGCCGGCATCAAGAGCAGGAGCTATCTGAATTACATTCTCCCAGTTGTCGTATTCCCAGAGGATCTTTCCTGTTTGTGGTTTCAGTCCTATTATCTTCCCCCCGGATACGTTAATGTCCTTGTGCATATAAGTATTTGTGGATGAGAACACCATTACTATATGATCTTCTCCCGCGATCTTTGCCACAGAAGGGCTGGCATAGGTTTCATTTCCAATAGCTTCTGTTTTCCATTTGATGTCACCAGTAAGTTTATTATAGGCAACAAGTCCGGAGTTAGGATCCTTCGAGTACGACACGATAAGCAGGTCACCGTATACGAGCGGGCATTGCGATATCGCCCATACTGGAATTTTGGTCCCGCCGAAGTCTTTCATTATGTTCTTTTTCCATACAGGTTTATGTGTGTTGATATCGATGCAGTAAAGATCTCCGTAAGGGCCGCAGGAATATACCCTGTTTCCATCGATCGTCGGAACACTTCTTGAACCCGGATATGAAACCGTTCCGGGTGCGCTATAACTGTAATTCCACAATTCCTTTCCGGTATTGAAATCGAAACACCTCATTATATCACCTGTATTGTCATCCCTGTCGAGCAGATAGACCTTTCCTTCCTTGATGACAGGACCGCCGAAACCCGGACCAACCTTGGCTGTCCACAGAACTTCGGGTCCGCCTGCAGGCCAGCTACGAAGAATGCCTTTCTGTGGTGAAGTGCTGTTGCCGTTTGGACCCAGAAACCGGGGCCAGTCCTGGGCGGAGCCATTCGAAATGAAAGTAAAGAGGATGAATGAGGTGAAGAGGACTTTAATTCTTTTCATATTGATTGTTTTGATTAAAAATAAAATATAGTCTGTTTCAGCTTTTCTTTTAATCCTTTAAAAAGAAAAATATCGTTTTAAGACGAAAGTAACATTTGGCACCTTAAAGCAAACCTTAGATTCATTTTTGGTAATAACATATTCCTGTTTATCTGGCTTTTTGAGCAGGTACTCCTTCCTTTGTTATTACAACCGGTTTTATGAATCCGTTATCATCAAATTCCATTTTTTCAATACAAACTTCCCTTGAATTACGGTCCTTTTGTCCCAGCGGCCTGCGATGATAAACAATATAATATTTTTCTGTTCCTGGTATCTGTATAACTGAGTGATGACCTGCGCCTGTCGCAATTGAAGGATCCTGCTGAAGGATCTTGCCTATCCTTTCGAAAGGCCCGAAAGGCGAATCTCCTATTGCATAGGCAACACTGTAATCCGGACCAGTCCATCCTCCTTCCGACCACATGAAATAATATTTGCCGTTCCGGATGAACATGAAAGGACCTTCGACATAACCTTTGGGAGTAATTTCACGGAAAAGTGTACCATCCTCAGATGGTTCAATTCCCGTTAGGTCGTCCTTCAGTTTTACTATATTGCAATGTCTCCATCCTCCATAAATAAGGTAAAGCTTCCCGTCAGAATCTTCAAAGACAAACTGATCGATTGGCTGGGCGCCGTTGTAAAACTTATCTATAATTGGTTTGCCCAGGTAATCGCTGTATGGACCTTCAGGCCTGTCAGCGACAGCAACTCCTATTCCTCCGGCCTGGTCATCAGACTGAATATCATTCGCTCCGAATAGCAGAAAATATTTGCTGTTTCTCCTGATTACCGCCGGAGCCCACATTGCTTTTTCAGCCCAATGTACAACGCCCGTATCTATTATCCTTTCGTGTTTCTTCCAGTTTGTAAGGTCCTTTGACGAAAAGGCATCCATAAAAACCTGATCTTTATAAGGAGCTGAATATGTGGGAAATATCCAGAATCTTTTATTATAAATTATTCCTTCCGGATCAGCATACCATCCGGGGAAGACCGGATTTCCTGAATAATGCAACTTATGGGTGCATCCTGAAATAAAGCCTGTAAAAAGAATCAGGAAAATAAGTGTTCTCTTCATGATATTGTAACTATAGATCGACAAGATTAAAAACCGGCTTAACTTAATCGAAAAATAGTTAATAAAGCAAATTTCTTTGCACCAAATCGATTGCATTATTCACAGGAGGTTTCATTCAGCTTTTATCTCCTGTAAAGCATATACTTAACTGCCGGCAGCGATATTAGTTGTAATTATTTATAGCCTGCATATAACGTGCCCTCGATATCTGGTAATTGCATTTTGCTTCGGTAAGACTGTCAAGAGCGCCCTGATAAACCGACTGTGCTTCAAGGAGGTCCGACATGCCTGTCACACCTGCATCATAACTGTCTAAGGTAACCTTGAGGTTTTCCCGTGCCTGAGCCAGCGATTTTTCAGCATTTCCAATGTTAAAGAAATTTTGGCTCAGCTCATTCTGCACCTGTGTAATCTGAAGGGCGAGTAATTCTGAAGTTTCAGTAAGCCTGTAATTCGCATTTTCAACTTTCGCTCTGCTCTGCCTTATTTTATGAGATCCGCTCCACCAGTCACTTATTGGTACGCTCAGAGTGGCAAAAGCAACTCCGATCTGGTTGGTTTTATCCATTAAATCTGTATAGATTCCTGCAACACCAACAGCCAGCTGGGGAAGATTTTCTCCTGTGACAATCTTCTTTTGCAGTTCTTCTGCCAGCACTGCCTTTTCAAGAATTTTGTATTCATTCCTGTTTTTGACTGCTTCATCAGGATTAACATATAAAGCTGAAGGATTTTCTATACCTGCAATTGTATCCGACAGTACCAGCATGCTGTCGTATTGGATCCCAATATGCTGGCAGAGGGCTTTTTTACTCAGCGTGATGCCATTGATGAGTTTTAACCTGTTGCCTTCCAGTTCATTTTGTTTCAGCTGAACCTTGAGAAGATCTGTCTTTTGGACCAGGCCTGCCTCATATGCATTGGATACGTCCCTGTTCAGATTATCAAGCAGCTTCATGTAGCTGTCGATGGTTAGCAGCTTTTCATTAAGAGCAATGATACTCCAGTATAGCTCTTCGGTTTTTACAAGGACCTCTGTCTCAGTCAGTACCTTCTTTTCAACGCTGATCTCATATCCCGTTTTGGCCAGCCTGTTCCCATTGTAAATTCTTCCTCCGGTGAATAAAGGCTGTGCAGCCATGGCATAACCGAAATTCATATAATCAACCAGGTTAAGTGACATACCCGGGAAATAAGCAAACTGGGTAGCAACAGGAAGATTGGCCGGATTTCCGTCATATACAGGGAGATTCATTTCCGGAATGGAACCCTTTAACATATAATCACTCATCTTCAATGCGCTGAACCCTGCATTTACTTTAGGGAACCACGATGTGAAAGCGCTTTTCCTCACCTGTTCCGATTGTAAAACTTCATTGGATGCCTCTTTTATCCTGTAATTATTGACTGTTGCCAGGGTTTTACATGTATCAAGGCTTAATTTTGTAACAGCCTGACCGTTTACAGCTTCTGCCTCTGTATTTTGAAATGTATTATCGGGCTGGCTGTAACTTAAAGCCGGAAGAAACAGAAGAATATATAATAACTTTTTCATTTTTTGGTATCGTTAAGTTTCCAGTAAAGTACCGGGAGTATAGTAATAGTCATCAGCAGCAGGAAAACTCCTCCTGCAAATATCACAACCCCGACAGGAGCCCAGAATGAGCTGCCGGCCAGGATCATGGGTATTACACCTACCGATGCAGCTGCAGATGTAAGGAATATAGGTATCATCCTCCGCTTTCCTGCATCATATGCTGAATCTTTTGAGGTCCAGCCGTCCTTTAAATGACGCTCCTCGGCATGCTGAAACATCAGTATCACGTTCCTTACTGTAAGGCCGAACAATCCGATAATACCCAGGGCAGCAGTTATTCCTACCGTCAGGTCCGAGATCCATAGGCCAAATACAGCGCCGAACATAAACAGGGTCAATGTAAACAGCGATATGAAGGTGAGCCTGAAATTTCCGTAGGTAAAAAGGAAGAAGAAGAATATTACGCCAAACGCGGCAACTATTGACCAGATTATCGACATGAGGTTATCCTTGTTATATTCAGGTTCACCACCTACCTGGTACTTTATTCCGTCGGGGAGGGAAGGAACAATTTCATTTTTCAGAACTTCCTGTATGTTGGAAAGGTATAAGGCAGGTATCACACCCCGCCTTGTATCGGCTGTAACTGTAATCGTACGTGTGCCGTTTCTGTGTACGATTTTGTTCTCGCCCCATACCGGCACGACTGAAGCTACCTGGCGCAAGGGAACGCTGACAGTCGGGACCAGCGTTGCCACATAGGTGTTTGAAAACTCTTCAAGGGTGGGTTTCCCTTGTGTCTCATCAGTTTTGAGGACAACAGGGATATTTTTGTTTCCCTCTGTTATCGTTCCGATATTGAATTTGTCAGTCGCCAGAAGAATGTTGGCAGCGGTGACAGCTCTTGTTACCCCCAGACGGGAAGATGCAACGGGATCCAATTCAATATTCATTACAGGAAGCATCTCCCCCCAGTCGGTATGTACATTTGTCAGTTCAGGCATTTCCCTCATCCTTGCCGAAAGTAATTCAGCGGCATTCTTAAGATCCTCGGTGTTATCGCCGTAAAAACGGAATTCGAATGATGGAACATGCTGGAAATCTATCTGTTTGAATTTTACATAAGCATCTGTGAAATAGTGGGAGTAAGGATCGGTATATTCGTCCAGAACAGCTTCAGTTTCTGCTGATGAACCTGTGTTCACAATGAACTGGGCATAACTGTCAGATGGCATTTTAGGAGCATAGGCAATATGAAACCTGGGCGATGACATGCCATTGAACTGAGTGATCGATTTAACCCTGCTGTCGGCTGCCAGGATTCCTCTGAGCGAATCCGCGATCTCAACTGTTCTTGAAAGCGGAGTGCCGTCAGGTAAATATATTTCAACTGCAAACTGATTCCGTTCGGCAAGAGGATTCATCCTGAATTTCAGATGAGGCATTAAAATAACCGCTGCCACAAGCGATATGACTCCAACCGAAACAGTCAGCCATGGGTGACGGAAGTTCCAGTCAAGAAGCTTCACATAGACATCATGGACTTTTTCAGTTATCTTCTTGGTGTCAGGTTCATTTGTGTTTTTCTTACGCGGTTTGATAAGCGCTACCTCGAGGATAGGTATTACCATCACTGCCAGAATGAGCGACATCATCATGTTAATAGTGAAGGTAAAGGGGAAGAAATATATGAATTCAGCCATCTGGCCTTTGAAGATGATAAGCAAAGGGTAAAAAATAAGGCAGATGCATGTCGTAGCCAGGAACATCGGCATGAAATATTTATGTGCGCTTTCAATTGCAGCATCCCATGGCGAAAAACCGTTTTTGATACAGTAAATATATCCGTCGATAATTACTATCGAATTGTCGACAGTCATCCCCAGAACAACGACAAGTGCGGCCAGGGTTACAGTATTTAGAGGGATCCCGAACAGGTACATTATCCCAATCGCGATAAAAGCATTCATAGGAATAACGATCGCAGCCACAAGCGCTGAACTGAAAGGGAAGAGGATCATTATTACAATAATGATCACGACAATAGCAAGCAGAAGGTCGCGAAGAAATGAAATCACGGAGCCGTTTACTACAACAGACTGGTCTGTGATCTGGTTTACTGTTACGTCTTCAGGCAGCCCCTTCTCCTTATATTCTGTAATAATGTTATTTACGTCCTTCCCGAACTTTACAATATTAAATCCCTCTCTCATTTCAACAGAAAGAACAAGGCATGGATTTCCATTATAGGTAATATAACTTCCCTCATCGGGATATTCCCTTACTACCTTTGCAACATCCTTTACCCGTATCATGTTGCCCTGAGGATCATTGAAAATGATCTGATCCTCAATTTCACCTACACTTGTATAAGTCGGATTGAAATGTACCGGAACAATCGCATCATCATTTTTTATGCTGCCCCCGGGGGCCAGCGACTGGCCGAAAACTTGTGTCATAATAAGCTTATCGCTTATACCATATGAAGACAGTTTTTTTCTGTCGGCATATACTGTCACCTGTTCTTCCCTGACTCCGTACAGTCTCAGGTTTGACACCGATTCGACTCGACGGAGCCTGTGGATCACTTCATCTGCATAATCTTTGAGTTCACTATATGAACGCGACCGCGATTCTATCGCTATCAGCAGCGCTGATACATCTCCGAAATCATCCTGGGCAATCAGAGCCAGAACTCCTGATGGTAACTGCGACTTTAAAGTTGTAAGGCCATGCCTGATCTTTGACCAGACTTCATCTTTGTTATTCACATTGTCGTTAAGTTCCACCATCATATAACATATCCCGTTCTGGGACGTGGTAGTTGTATAACTGCGTTTTACTTCGGGATATGTAAAGAGAAACTGTTCGAGCGGCTCGGCAAGCTGTTTTTCCACCTCGCTGCTTGTTGCCCCGGGGTAGACCCCGACAATAATTCCTTGTCTGATAGTATAGCCCGGAAATTCCTGTTTTGGCATTACAATCAGGGCAATGATCCCGAATGAAACCAGAAGGCCGACAATCAGAAAGACTATCGAGCTATGCTTCATCGACCATTCAATAAGACTATTCCTGTTTTTCATCTCCCGGTTATTTTATCGTCTTCACTTATTTTCTGATAACCCCCTGTTACTATTCTGTCGCCTTCTTTCAGACCCGTCAGGATTTCCACTCCGTTTCCCCTTGCAGCTCCGGTAGTTACAATAGTCCGTTTTGCGACTCCATCCCTGTCGCACCATACGAATTTCTGGTTATCAGCAGTTGTCTGAATTATACCGATCGGCACCACAATACCCTTCGATCTGTTTGCGGGTGTGAGCCTCACACTGCATACCATTCCGGGGAGAAGCTCTCTTCCCGTATTGTTAAGATTAATATGTACGGGATATGTATGTGAAATGGGATTTGCCATAACACTCTTTTCAATCCTTCTGCCTTCGAACTTAAGGTTTCCAAGGGCAGTAACTGATATTTCAGATTTACAGTCAGATGTAATCCCTGAAATCTCATTTTCAGGAACAGAAAATCCTGCTTTCACTGAACTGATGTCGAGGATTGTCAGTACTGCAGTACCGGGTATTGTATATTCTCCTGCTTCAGCCATCTTTTTACCTACAACACCGTCGGCAGGAGCGTAAAGCAAACAGTTAAGCAGGTTCTGTTCGGCAAGGTCATAAGACGATTGTGCCTGATGAAGCTTGGTTTCGATGTCGACCATCTGGATTTCCGGGAGGCTTCCTTTATCATGAACAGGCTTTAACCTGTCGTAAGCGTCCTTTGCCTGCTGGAGCGTGGCTTTGGCAGCATCCAGCAAACTCCTGGCCGAAAGCTGATTGAGCTCCGCCAGGAGCTGACCCCTGTGGATTAATTCTCCTTCCGACACATTTATTCTTTCTATGGTGCCCATTACCGGAAAGCCCAGGGCAATAGAAGTCTTCTCCTCTATTATTCCTACGTATTCCAGAATATTTATAACCTCTGATTCATGAACGGTTTCGATTTTAACAACAATTGCCGGATCGGTTCCCTTTGTCTGGGATTTCCCGGAACAACCGTATAATATTGCAATTGAAGCAAATGATACAACTGCCGTTGATTTTAAAAAGATGTTTTTCATTTTTCTTTTTACGTTTTTTTTTGCACTACAAATGTCGTGTTCATTCATTGAAGAGCATAGTTCTACATCTCTTAATAATTGTTTGATTAGTCGAAAAAAGAGCCATTCATATAATTTATTAAATAAAGAATTATAATATTTGTCGAATATTTGTTTTAACATGGAAGATAAAGGTTTAATAAGTTTCTCCCTCGAATCGCTGGGAAAAATGAATTTGTTGTCTGAAGACGAATACCAGGCCTTCATGGGTTATTTCATGGCGGAAATAGATACCAAATCCGACAGGAGGTTTGAGATATTCAGGTATCCATGCCGGATTAATGCATATATCGCCTTGCTTTGTGTTGAAGGCAGTGTGGAGATCATATCAAATCTTAAGCATTATACAATTGAAAAAAACTGTTTATATGTAAGTGTGCCAAGTGATATAATCCAACTCTGCGACTGGAGTGGATGTAAGCTGTATATTATGGTCTTTGATGATAATTTCATACGTAAGTTCAATCTGAATTACAATGATATTCTTTCAGTATTTTTAGGCATACAGAAGCATCCCTGCGTCAAGCTTACGGTTCAGGAAGCAATTTCACTTCAGGATACTTTCTTTTCCCTGAAAAATGAGATGGAGGTATTCAAGAATAAAGAATATTGCAATGAAATAGTGATGAGTTACATAAATCTGATAACATACAAGGCTTGTTCATATTTAAGCAGTTATCTTGAAGCTCTCGACATGGAGAATGATACTCTTAATAAGAGGAGCCAGGAATATTACAATAAGTTTATGTCGCTGCTCAGACAGAATTTTAAAAATGAAAGAAGCCTCGATTTTTATGCTGCAAAACTTTGTATCACACCCAAGTATATGACCTCACTGATTAAAAAGACAAGCGGCAAATCGGCTCTTGAATGGATAAATGACAGCGTGATACTGGAAGCAAAAAATCTGTTGAGATATTCCGGAATGAGCATACAGGAAATATCAGATTATCTCAGTTTTTCAAACCAGTCGTTCTTTTCCCAGTATTTTAAAAGGCTTTCCGGCTGTTCTCCATCTGAATACAGGGCCCTTCCGCAATAGATGCAGAAGTCTGAATATTATTTCAGTTAAACCAATAAGATAGCTTTACAACCAGCCCCCGGTTCTTGTTAGTGAAATTATCAGAATATGAATTGCCTGTATACACTATGAACAGATCCGACACGGGTGCAAAACGCCACTGGAAACGGATATTCATATTCACGTTGTCAATCTGATTGTTGTATTGTATAAATGTGGTCAGGAATACCTTATCCGTAAAGGTTATATCCAGTGCCGGGCCAAGAAGGATCAGCTTCGCGCTGTTGTATGGCCCGGGCAATGAGATATTGTTATAGTTAATAACCATGCCGATGCTCCCATATGGTTGAACACGGTAATTCATCTGTCCGTTAACATACCAGCGATTCCCGTTATAATAACCTCCAATGCCTGCAGACAATTTGTAGTTAAATAATCTGCGGTCATCAGAGGTAAACCCGGCCAGTGCGCTATTCCAGTGAAACTGCTCCCCCGCATCAAGTTTCTCTCCTCCCGTATTTGTAGGGTCGAAATCACGGCTGAGCAGAATGAATTCTTCCTGCACGCTTAATGAAAGCTGGCTTTTATTCTTCCATCCTATTGTGTATGAAAGTTCGGTTTCCTGGTCTGTAAGTTTGAATTTTGGATCGAAGACTGCATTGAAACTTGCACCTGGTCCATGACTGATAATCTTTTCTGAATGTGATGGATAGAAAAGGTAACTGACGGATGGGGCAATCTCAAAGAGTCCTGTCCTTCTTATATAGCCCGCTTCTGCAATATAGTCCGATCCTATCCACGACTGGCTGAGGGAGGCTTTCAGATATTGTGAGAAATAGCCGATATTTCCTGAAATAGCAGCAGCGTTTTTGCCAGCCCCGGGGTAAAACGACTGGTGATAGAATGCTTTGCCCTGCCATTTGTTGTCTGCAGTAGCAAAATTATATTCGAGTCCTGCAACCCTGTTGTAACGGTCTGCTTTGAATACGGTATCACTGTACGACTGCGTGATCTCTTTATTAACGAGAAATCCGACAATGCTGGAACGGCTGAAGATCTCACGTTGCAGGACAGCCACCGCATAATTGCTGGCCAGGTTATCATCCTTTGATCCGGTTTGCATATCCATCATGCCGATCCTCCATTTATTGCCAATCCTTCCGGTAAGTCTTCCGCCGAAATTTATAGGAACATTAAGTCCGACACGCCTTGAGAAAAAAGGCTGCGCCTGGCTGTTGCCGAGATTGGCAAACAGGTCGTTGTTCTCAAGAAAAAACTGCCGTCTTTCAGGATAGAACAATTCAAACCGGTCAAGGTTGGTCTGCTGCCTGTCTTCCTCTACCTGGGAATAATCGGGATTGACTGTCAGGTCGAGGTTCATTGATGTTGACAGTATCAATTTGGTATCAAAGCCGGCATTCCATTTCCATTTTGCAGGTTCAGCAGCTTCTGTATTTTTTGTGACTTTTGAGGTTAAATAAGGGATGACGGATAACCTTAATCCTGCTTTGTCAAGGGGCTTATCCCATACCAGCGTTCCGGCATAAGGCAGGGAGTTATGCGGAAACTGGCGGGGGACAGGAGCCCATGCGGATTTTTCGTTAGTTTTAAGATCAAGCCTGCCAAAGTTGATCCCCCATTCTTTCTCTGCTCCGAAATATCGCAGACTGCGGAAAGGAATAGCCATTTCAGCTACCCAATGGTCGGTGTGGCTTTTCACTGCAGATTTCCATTTGGTATCCCAGGTAAAACTTGACACACTTCCGTTATTTATTACCCCGTCACTCTGTGCACCGGCTGCAGATACACCAAAAGCATAACCGTTGGTAAAGTTATTATAGGTATCAATGTGTACCCTGAAATTGTCATTCTTGTTGAACTCAAAATCCCTGCGGAGTGATTCCACAGGCCTTTTCCCTGGTGAAGGATCATAACAGACAACCCCTACATATAGATAAGAGTTATCATAAGTGATCACAACATCTGTCTGTGCCGCAGCATAACCAGTGTCAACCGGGGTCACTCGTGTGAAATTTTCAGCTTTTTCTGAGTCCTGCCATGATCGTTCATTCAATACCCCGTCGATCTTTATGGGCTCACTTGCATAGGTAATGTTAATACGGTATTTATTCCGGTTCACAGCTTTCACCTGTGAATAAAGCATTATCTCTGCATGAAGAAAAATTGCACAAATGAGAAGGAGTCGTGAAGCGCCTGGCATTTTTATATTAAAAGCACCGAAAATAGGAAAAAGAATTCAACCATTGAGTTGCTCATAAGCTTAAATATTCTGATTTTTCCAGTATCACCCCGGAATATTTTCATTGTTTTATAATGAGCTTCCACTTTCAAAAAGGGATTTCCTTCAACCATAGTCTCCGGCTGATTGTCAGTATGATTTAAATTACAATAAGTTTTCCGGTCTGAATAATCAGTATTTTTAACGTATAAAAATTAATTTGTGATGAAGGAAAAAATTCTGGAGCGTTTCTTAAGATATGTAAGGATTGACACCCAGTCGGATTACGATTCAAGAGAATACCCAAGTTCAAAAAAACAGCTGATACTGGCTGAAATGCTGGTTGAAGAACTTAAACTTATTGGATTGACAGACATTTCAATTGATAATTATGGATACATAATGGCAACCTTGCATTCCAATATTGAAAAGAAAGTACCTGTAATCGGGTTCCTTTCACATATGGACACGAGTCCCGATATGTCATCAGGGGCAAACGTTAATCCCGGGGTGGTTCATAATTATAACGGCGAGGATATTTTGCTGGACAGCACCACCGGAATAACTCTTAAAACATCTGATTTCCCGGAAATAAAACAATATAAAGGACAGACAATCATTACAACAGACGGAACCACTTTGCTCGGCGCCGACGACAAAGCAGGCATTGCCGAAATAATTACAGCTATGGAATACCTTGTTTCCCATCCTGAAATAAAGCATGGTACAGTCAGGGTTGGATTTACACCAGACGAGGAAGTCGGCAGGGGAGTGGATTTTTTTGATGTCGTTAAGTTCGGTGCAGAATATGCTTACACAGTCGACGGAGGTGAGATAGGGGAGCTTGAATACGAGAATTTCAATGCCGCCAAAGCAACCATAAATATCCAGGGCAGAAATATACATCCAGGATCTGCGAAAGGCAAAATGATAAATTCCCTTCTTGTTGCAAAGGAATTCATCGACATGCTTCCTGTGGGGCAAAGACCTGAATTTACTACTGATTATGAAGGGTTCTTTCATCTCACAAAAATTGAAGGAACGGTTGAAAATGCAGTTATAGAGTATATTATCCGCGACCATGACCGGAAAAAGTTCGAGAATAAAAAAGCTCTGATAGTTGATATTGCCAGCCTTTTAAACCGTAAGTACGCGGATGGAACAGTAAAGCCAGAAATTAAGGATCAGTATTTCAATATGCGGGAGAAAATAGAACCCGTGTTTCATATCGTGGAAATTGCACGCGAAGCCATTGAAGATGTTGGAATCGAGGTAAAGAACATACCTGTAAGAGGGGGAACCGATGGTTCCCGGTTATCTTTTATGGGTATTCCCTGCCCGAATATCTTTACAGGCGGTCATAATTATCATGGAAAATTTGAATATATACCTCTTGAGAGTATGGTTGCCGCAACTAATGTTATTATAAGGATTGTCACCCTTTATGCCGACATTAATGAATGAGATATTGATTTCTATAATATTAAAAATTAAAGAATGAGTAAAAGATCAAAATTTCCCGGAGTTTTCTGGACTGCAAACCTTATTGAGATACTGGAACGATTTGCCTATTATGGCATATATATGAGTTTTGGCATTTACCTGCAGCAACTGGGCTTTTCGAAAGGAGACCTTGGAATAATACAAAGTATCTTCCTTTTGCTCTCTTACCTGACTCCAATATTCTCAGGTACTATTGCTGATAAGTATGGTTTCAAAAAAGTGTTGATCGTTTCATACCTTGCATATCTGCCATCCATATTATTACTGATAGTTACCAGAACCTTCTCGGGAATTGCTCTGACGATGCTTTCGATAGGGCTGGCCGCAGGTATTTTCAAGCCATTAATCGCAGCCACTGTTCGTGCAACAACTGATTCAACAAATAAGACCCTGGGTTTTGGTGTCTATTATGCCATGGTTAATATCGGCGCCTCGATCGGCCCGGTAGTTATGGGAAAGCTTCGTGCAATATCATGGGATTATGTGTTTTATATAGCTGCAGGTACTATTGGATTAATGTTATTAATTACACTTTTGTTTTACAAAGAGCCTGCCCGCGATATTGAAGGGGTATCCCTCAGGAAGAAATTTATGGATATGAAAGAAGCGCTTTCTGATTTAAAATTCCTTTTCTTCATTATACTTCTTGGGCTTTTCTTCTGGCTTCCTTTCTGGTCGTTTTTCAATATTCTTGCTGTATATATTAATGATCATCTCAACACCGCCACTCTCTACCAGACTGTTAAAGGAGTTCTTGGAGAAACAGTGACCAGAGTCATTTCACATCAGAAGGATGGGTTATGGATGATAAATGCAGAAGCAATTTCTCACACCGGCTATATTATAATTCTTTTCCAGGTAATCGTCTCGCGAATTTCTGAGAAGCGACCTGCAATTCCATCATTCCTCTTTGGCCTGTTGGTTGCCTCAGCCGGATTTATTGTTCTTGGTCTTTCAGTAACTATGTCGGCCAGTCTTGTATTCCTTGGCGTATTTCTTTTTGCTGTCGGGGAAATGACATCGTCACCGCGCATACAGGAATATATCATGTGGATTGCGCCAAAGGAAAAAGCAGGCTTATATATGGGGACCAGCTTTCTGGCAACTGCCATCGGTGCATTGTTCAGCGGTTTATATACCGGATTGCTGGGTATTTTTGAAAAGGCTGGAAAGCCTCATTACATAATGTTCACTCTCGCCCTGCATACTGTTCTGGGTATTGCAGCCATCTGGATATTTACCAGATCAATGGGTGAATTCAGGGAACGTAATGAATAAATATAAGTGAGTCTGCTGGCATTCACCTGAGCAACCTTGGCATTTTTTGATATACGAAGCTTTAACGAAGTATATAGATATGGTTGGTTATTATAATTGCCCTGAAATTTCTTATATTTATATGCCTGAATAATTCCGGATGATAAAATCAGATCAGGTATAATTGCCATATACTTAAAAATTAAATTATTAAGACCATCAACAATCATGAAGACAACAAGGAGAGATTTTCTTAAATCAGCAGGTGCATTTACGGCAGGTGCATTTTTTATTCCCAACCTGATTAGTTCTTCACCTGCAAACAAGTTGAATGTTGCAGTTATCGGTGTCGGAGGACAGGGCGGAGGGAACTGGGGCCGACTGATCAATCAGAAAGATCCGCTCTGGAACGAAAATATTGTAGCCTTATGCGATGTTGATGATAACAGGGCTGCGGATGGTTTTAAAGCAATGCCGGATGCAAAGCGCTTTAAGGATTTCAGGGTTATGTTCGACAAGATGCACAAAGAAATTGATGCTGTGATGGTCTGCACCCCCGACCATACACATTTTCCTGCAGCAATGGCTGCAATGGAGCTTGGCAAACATGTTATTGTTGAAAAACCGCTTGCACACAATGTCTGGCAATTAAGGACACTCCGGAAAGCAGCCAGACACTATAAAGTAATTACCCAGCTGGCTAACCAGGGACATGCCACAAATGGCATACGCCAGGTGAAGGAATGGTATGACTCCGGAATACTGGGTAATGTTACCGAAGTAATAGCCTGGTTTGATGGCCCGGCTTTTGGCAAAGGGCAGTATTTTGACAAGCCCGAAAGTTTTCCGCCTGCAGAACAACCAGTTCCTGAATATCTCGATTGGGATTTGTGGTTAGGTCCTGCCGCATTCAGGCCTTATAACAGCATTTATGTACCAAAAACATGGCGCGGCTGGTTCGATTTCGGTAATGGTGAAATGGGCGACTGGTGCTGCCACACCCTCGATGCTCCTTACTGGTCGTTGGACCTGGGAATGCCTCTTGTAGCTGAAACTGAGTTCAAAACACCTGTTCCCGATACTGGTTTTGTATCAGACAAGGCCATTATACGCTGGGATTTCCCGTCAAGGGGAAACAAGGTTCCTGTTACAATGCGCTGGTACGAAGGAGGATTAAAACCAGATAACCGCCCTGAATGGAACCTCGAAAAGTTGCCGGGAAGCGGCATGATCATGGTTGGCGACAAACATTGCCTTATGACAGGAGGCCGCCCGAATAACCCCAAAATTTTAGTGCCTGAAAAAGACTGGGCCGACTTTCAGAAGAGCCTGCCTGCACAGACCATCCCGAGAACATTCGAGGAAAATCCCCAGCGCGAATGGGTTGACGCTATCAAGAACAATAAAATGCCCGGTTCAAATTTCGATTATTCTGCAGGACTGGTGGAGATGGCTCTCATCGGCGTTCTGGCACAACGATTCGACACCCGCATCGAATATGATGCTTCAAATATGAAGGTTAAGAATCATCCTGAACTGGATGCCTATATTAAGGAACCTGCCCGCAAAGGATGGGAATACGGGGAAAATCTCTGGAAATGATTCAAATAAGGTAATAGAGATAGAGTAAAAGAGTCTTCGTTCGAGCCCACCCTTTCTCTTTTTCACATGAGCAGGTAATTTAAAGAGTACTCCAGGGTATTAATACTTTGTTTCTCATATAATTTCTCTGACAAAGTTCAACAGGAATAAGCTTACCTGAATTGGAATTCAGGCTAAACTTACAACCTGCCGTTTCAAAGAATTCATCCAACACTTAATCGGGAGATAATTGATAAATCAATGGTTTTGTTTCTTTAACTTTATATCGAACTCAAGTTAAATCAATATGATAAATAAACTGTTACAGCGATATTCTGTTCTTTTTATCCTGTTTTTCATTTTTACAGGAGATGCATCGGCAACAAGTAAAATAAACCGAAAAGCGTTAGTCGGCAGACATAGGGTAATTGTAGACTCTCTTGATAACAAGGCGCCTCTTTCTGTCGGTAATGGAAGATTTGCGTTTACAGTTGATTTTACAGGCCTTCAATCGTTCCCGGAGTATTATGAAAAAGGCATACCACTCGGGACACAGTCTGAATGGGGATGGCACAGGTTTCCAAATAACGAAGGATTCAAATTTGAAGAGAGCCTTCAGAATTATAATTATTACGGGCGTGATGTTCCTTTTTCTGTCCAGATCAGTACACCTGACCGTAAAAAGGATGCTGTAAATTACTTAAGAGCGAATCCTCACCGGCTTCACCTGGGAATTATAGGACTTGAAATTCTTCATCCTGATGGATCGCCTGTTCTCCCGGAAGAAATATCTTCAATAGCACAAATCCTTGATCCATGGACCGGCGAAATTCATAGTTCTTTTAAAATAGGGGATGTGCCCGTTGAAGTGACAACATATTCTCATCAGAGTCTTGATCTTGTTTCCTCCAGAATAGAATCACCATTGCTTTCAATGGGATTGTTGCGTGTCCGGTTCGCCTTTCCCTACCCGACAGGACAAAGTAATGATGCTGGTTGCGACTGGAAAATTCCGGATAAGCACAGCTCTGATTTAAACAGCAAATCAAATTCTGCCATGATCAGCAGAATACTTGACAATACTTCATATTCAGTTCAGCTTGAATGGTCAGGTAAAGGAAAAATTCTTGAAAAAGGGAAGCATGTATTTTATCTTGAATCCGGATCAGGTGAATCGGAAATTACGTTCAGCTGTTTATTCACCCCCGGTGGGGATGTTATAAAACTACCTGACTTTAATTCGACCGCATCCAATAACAGGAAGGCCTGGGAGAATTTCTGGATGTCAGGCGGTGCTGTCGATCTTTCGGGATGCACTGATCCGAGAGCACCCGAACTGGAACGCCGGATTGTACTTTCACAGTATCTTACCCGGATCCAATGTGCAGGCAACTTTCCGCCACAGGAAACAGGGCTTACTTATAACAGCTGGTATGGCAAATTCCATCTTGAGATGCATTACTGGCATGGAATTCATTTTGCTTTATGGGGCAGGACAGATATACTTGAAAATAGTCTTGAATATTATAAGTCCATTATAGACAGAGCAGAAGAAACCGCACAAAGACAGGGATTTAATGGAGTAAGGTGGCCAAAAATGACCAATCCCGATGGTAATGACAGTCCGTCGGGAGTTGGATCTTTCCTGATCTGGCAACAACCTCATATCATTTATATGACCGAGCTCTGCTACAGGAATACTGCCAATGCTCAAATACTGCATAAATATGCTGATATTGTATTCAGAACAGCAGATTTTATGGCTTCCTTTGCCAGATTTGACACGTCGGACAACAGGTATATTCTGGGCCCGCCTTTGATTCCGGCTCAGGAAAGTTTTCCTCCTGAAACCACATTTAATCCGCCTTTTGAGCTTGCTTACTGGCAGTGGTGCCTCACAATTGCGCAGGAATGGAGGGAAAGGTTAAAAATGGAACGTGTAGCTGCATGGGACTCTGTAATCAGACTGATCTCCCCTCTGCCGCAGAAAGAAGGAATATATCTTTCTGCTGAAAGCGCTCCCGATTCTTATACAAATGCCAGATTCATGAGCGATCATCCGATGGTAACCGGTACTTATGGAATGCTCCCAAACAGTCCGATGATTGATTTTAATACAATGAAAAAGACTTTTGATTATGTTTGGAGCCATTGGCATTGGGAAAAGGTATGGGGCTGGGATTTCCCAATGACAGCTATGGCAGCTACCCGGTTAGGTTTACCGGATAAGGCAATTGATGCATTATTTCTGGATGCCCAGGCTAATACCTACCTGATTAATGGACACAACTATCAAAATCAACGGCTGAGTTTATATTTGCCTGGAAATGGTGCTCTGCTGACATCGGTGGCAATGATGTGCACCGGATGGTACGGAGCAGGGAATATTTATGCCCCTGGTTTTCCGAATAATGGGAAATGGAAGGTGAAATTTGAAGGCCTGAAAAGGATCCCATGAAATGATCGAGAGTGTTCATTCGAGATCACTCACTCTCACTCTCACTCTTTTTCTATACCCCGACCGGACATAAAAGTTGCAACTATCCTTCGAGCTTGTTTTGTCCGGATAAATGATTCGTCAAGTTATACTTTCCGGCTTTTTTGGATGAAGTAAATCTGCTCTTCTCACTACTCGTATCGTAAAGCTTCGATAGGATTTTTAATTGCTGCTCTGAAGCATTGAATACCTATTGTCAGAATAGCTATGACTAAGGCAATAAAACCTGCTAATGCAAAAACCCACCAGCCTGCATCTATCCGGTAGGCAAAGTTTTGCAACCATTTCGTCATGGCATACCAGGCAATCGGGCAAGCAATGATAATTGAGATCATCACCCATAAAATATATTCTCTTGACATTAAGAAGAATATTTCATTGGACTTTGCCCCGTTTATTTTTCTTATTCCGATCTCTTTTGTTCTGCGCTCTGCCATAAATGAGGATAATCCTACAAGCCCGAGACATGAAATGAAGATTGCAAGGAGAGAAAAATAGCCAAATATTTTGCCCATTCTTTTCTCTGTCATGTAAAGTCTGTCAAAATCTTCATCGAGAAAATGAAAATTGAGTGGATTAGGATTATTAAATGATTTATAGATCTTATTAACAGATTCAACTACTGAAATTATCTTACCTGGTTTTATTTTGATATAGAATGTATTACATGATTCTAAATTCATAATGAGTGGTTCAATCCTGGTATGTAATGATCTGAAATGAAAATCTTTTACTACTCCAATAATTGTAAATTTCGATCCACCCCGGTTTGATATTATTTCACCGATAGGATTTTTAAAGCCCATTATTTTTGCTGCCTGCTCATTGATTACAACTGCTGTTTTATCTGTTGAAAATTCAGAGGAAAAGAAGCGTCCCTCTTTAAGCTGAAGTTGAAAAGCTTTTGTATAATCCTCGTCAGCACTAAGCCCATAAAACAAAATATCATCACCTTCCTTTTTCCCTGTCCAATTTAGTCCCGACCATGTACCCTCTACCTTGAAAGGATTATAGTGTGCTCTTGTTGCACTCACAATATCAGGAATATTTAGGAGCTCTTTTTTGAAAGATTCCAGTTTGGGATCTCTGGGATTTGTATCGAATAAAAAATAGCCAATGTTTTCTTTATTATATCCAAGATCCTTTTTTTGCATAAATCTTAGTTGATTTCCAATAATAAAAGTACATATGATAAGAATGATAGAAAGTGAAAACTGGAAAACAACCAGGAGTCTCCGGAATTCTGCTTTACCAGGATTTTTAATAATAATTCCCCTCAAAGTATCCAGTGGCTTTAAAGAAGACAGGTAGAACGCCGGGTAAGCTCCGGCCAATATACTGCAAAACAACACAACGGAAATTAAACCAATATATAAACCGGCTCCATGGTGGTATAGATCCAACTGTTTCCCTGTGAGGTTATTAAAGTCAGTCAGGAACAATTCAACAAAAATCAGGGCAATTATATGGGCCACCAATACTATCACCAAAGATTCTCCGAGGAACTGGACTACTATTTTCTGTTTGTTTGCACCGGCTACTTTACGTATACCAATTTCTTTAGCTCTCCTTGCTGATTGTGCGGTAGATAGGTTCATGAAATTTATACAGGCAATAATAAGAATGAAAACAGCGATGAGGCTTAAAATCATGACATTAGTTATATCGCCATGGCCGCTGATATCATAAGCATATTTATTGGAAGAAAACAGATGTATCTTTTTGATGTTTTGGAGGAAGATCTCCGAGTTCGATCCTTTGTTATGCCTCTTGATGAAATCCAGAATTTTTGCATCAAATATTTTACTGTCGCTTCCTTTTTGCAATTCAATATAATTATAACATCTAAAACCCCAATCAATTACAGGGACACCTATTTGTTTCAGAAACTCAGAAGGAAAAATAATATCAAACTCTAAATGACTGTTGTGCGGCAGACTCTTTACAATTCCAGTGATTGTGAATACCCAACTTGAGGAGGTAAGTGTTTTTCCAAGCGGATCTTCGTTATTGAAATATTTGTTTGCGAGATTTTCAGTAATGACGATATTGTAAGGTCCATTTAAAGCGCTTTTGATATCTCCGCTGACAAATTTGATATTAAACATATTTAAAAACTCCTTATCTGCTATTGCAATCCTTGCTTCTATAAATTCTCTCCCTTTTTGCATTGGGAATTGGGGATTTGAGTATCTCGCGGATCTGATTATTTCAGGATATTCTTCTTTAAGGGCAGCAGCTAAAATACCAGGAGATACCGCAAATAAAGAGACTTCTCCTCCTGAAAAATACTGCTTTTCAATTACACGGTACAAATTGTCTGAATTTCTGAAATGTTTGTCATAGCTCCATTCGTCCTGTACCCACAAAAGAATTAAAATTGTACAGGCCATGCCTATGGCCATGCCACTAATATTCAGAATTGAATATGTTGAATTCCTCTTGATATTACGAAGTGCTATTTTGAAATAGTTTTTAATCATTTGTCCTGATCATAAGGGTTACGATGAGATTAAAACAATTTCCAATTATCATTCCATTATTTATTACATGCTGATAGTTAATACTTTAAGTATTAAAATTAAAACGGTATTATCTGTGTTTGTCCAATAAGAGGACATTTAATGTCTATAATGTAGATATATTATGAAATTTAAATATATGGATGCTTGTGTCAACATATTATTAAGCTAATTATTATATGGCCGGATTCCACTAATGAAGGTAAGTATTTAGGATCAAGTTTTAGGTAGGTTTTATGCAAATTCAACAAAAGATTGTATGAAAGAGGACCCCCCGGTTGCAACTCTGTCAACAAACTCATGTTCTTCAAAGAAAGTTGCAACCCCCTGTCAAAAAGTGTGAGTGTGAGTGTGTGTTTTGAGGAAAAAGAGCGGACAAAAGTTGCAGCAGGTCTACCAGACCTTTGTTTGAATACCGATCATCTCAATAATCCTATAATGTAAAAGTATATGTATATTTCAGCAGGACAGACCTGTTATTGAATGCTGGTAATCTGGGATCTTCTAAATTTCTGTAGGTACTTCTCTCTTCATTAAGGACTACAAAAAAGTCAATAGCAATATACTGCCAGAACTGCTGCTTCTTCATATATCAAAGATACATCACTAAAGGAAATACGGTAGACAAAACTGAAGGGCTTCAGGATTCTGATCCCGATACGGCCTGGGTTTCTCCCAATAAGTCTGCACCATCATTTGCCACATATCAAATCTATCCCACTCCGGCAAGAGGGATAGATACTTTCGGGAGTTTTATCATTTATCTCCCGAAAGAGTATAATTCTACAACGAAACGCTACCCGGTAATCTATTATCTGCATGGGGGAAATGGAAACCAGAGAGAGGGCCAATGGCTGATGAACGAAATAGACAAGGCTATAACAGCTCTAAAAATGCCACCGGTTATTATTGTTAGTGCGCAGGCATTACCCATAGGCTGGTATTGCAATGCCAATGTTGGTGCAAAAGGTGTGATTAGCGGACCTGTCGAAGATGTTATAATAAAAAACCTTATTCCATACATAGACGCTCATTATCGTACAATTCCTAACTCCTCCGGACGTGGATTGGAAGGTTGGTCGATGGGGGGCTTTGGAGCAATAAGACTTGCTTTTAAGTATCCTGAATTGTTTGGTTACACTACATCTGTCGCAGGTGCACTGATCGAATTTCAGGACGAGCACAATCCGCAATATCTTGTCAACACTTTCGGACCTGTTACTGGGGCCGACTCAGAAAGATCTGTAGACTATTTTAATTCTGTTCACCCAAAATATTATGCCAGGAAGAATGCGAGACTGATAAAGAACAATGTAAAAACAAGACTTATTGTTGGCGATCAGGATTGGTTGTACAACAATAATGGCAAACTTATAACAACAATTTTTAGTAATTATCTCGATTCGTTAGGCATTAAACATGAATATACAGTTTTAAAAAATGTCGGACATATGGTACCCACTGAATTCGCAAATGGGACTAGAGAATATCCTGTCCAATTTTGGGTGGATGCATTTAAACCAATGTTTCCAACTCCGGCAATTGCACAGCCAGTTACTCCATTTAAGCCGGCAGCGTTGATTAAAACTGGTGATGAGGTCAGATATGGTTCCTACCTCATTCGTAAAATAGGGGACGGGATCTTTCAGATCAACGATCCTGGTGATAAAAGCACCAAAGGTGGCGGATGGGGGGTTGATATGTATCTGGTTTGCGGTACGATAAAGGCGTTGCTGATTGATCTGGGTAACAATTACATTACGGGCTTTGAAAAGGACTTATTAAAACCTCGCAAGAATGCCGCAAAGGAGCTTCTCTCAGTTATTGACGGATTGGCTGCCAAACTGCCTCTGGAAATCGCTGTAACTCACATGCATCCTGATCATGATGGCATGACCGGTGCTTTCCTTGACCGTAAGGTGACATTTTGGGCAGGTGTAGGTGAAGATTTGAACGCATTGAAGACTCAACATAACCTCGATACTGCAATCTATAAGGTATTTACACATGGTAAAAAATCCTTCGATCTCGGTAATGGTCGAATTATTGAAACCTTTCTGGTAAGGGGGCACAGCAATGGCGGTACCGTCTATTTAATAAAGAAAGACATGCTCGTCTTTTCCGGTGATGCCCTTGGATCAGGATTTGGCCAGGCATTTCCCACTATCGAAAAGCTCAAACAGGTGGCAGCGGACTCCCAGAAGCTGGTCGAATATTTAAAGGCAAATTACACTCCATATGAGCGTTATGGGCTGAGGGTTTACACAGGCCACTCGGGGCAGAATGCATATGGTGGGTTCCTGCATCCTAATAAATCCATGATTGACATCGGATACCTTGATTGGCGTTTTATCCAGGATGTCGCTTCCTGTGCAAATGGAATACTAAAGGGCAAATGGCTTGTTGACGGAAGCGGGTTACGCTATATCGGCAATATGGCCTACACTGATGCCTGGCCTTCTGCAGAAGGCAGGGCAATTATGGTCTATGGTACCGGTACGATTATAATACCTCACGCACAAGCCTATGAGGCAGCCGGTTTGAAGATGCCGGAATAGCTGCATTACTTAATTTCTGGTTCCTCCGGAACTTTCATGCCCGACACCCCATATGCAACATCTTCAGGCAAAATCAGTGCTCCATTGTAAAAGACAATCTGAATTTGCTTTTGATTGTTAATTCCTGCAGGAACTTCAAAGTGATGAAATCCCATGGATGCATCAAGCCAGGTGCCATCCTTTATCGCGTTTGCAACGTTAGCCATATCCTGCACAAATCGCCATTCACCATAACCTGCATCTTCCGGCAATGGATCTTTATTATCAGTTTTTGTTGCATGAAATATCATCTCACCTGAATGTCCGGTGTAAACCTGCAACCTGTATCTGTCATATGGGGCAAGGTTCTCTTTGAGATTATCTACGAGGTTGTTAATATCTATCGTGAAATCATTTAATGCCTGCGCGGAACGCAACTCTCTTTTCCTTCGTGGCCCCGGGCTGATTGCATCTCCTGTAAAGAGCATCATGTCAGGTTTTAAGAGAATTACCGTACCACCATTGGAATGACCCCTGAGCAAAAAGGTCTCAGCAATGCGACCGCCACCAAGGTCATATGATTTTTCCCCATGTTTGAAAACAGTGTAAACTGAAGGATCTATGCCATACATGGTTTTCAACCTTTCCATATCCTCCCCTTCCCCGATCCATAATGGTACCCGGGTGCCCAGAAACGCTTTAGTCATACCGCTATGGTCCGGGTGCATATGGGAGACAACAATTTCCAGGGGCAGTTTGCCAATTAACTTTTCAACAACATCGAGGAACTCCTCTTTTGCATTTGCACGGGGTTTGATAAGATCTTTTTCAAAACCATCAATATAATTATTGCCCAGATCAATCATTAATGCCTTGCTTTTACCGCAGATCAGATAAATATCCGTGCCTATTAAACCGCCCAGTATAGCCTCAGGGTCGCCGGGGTCGTTTATTTTATAGATGGCATCCCCGATTTTGTAAATTATGTAAGAACCATAGTGAACGCTGTCCCCTGATTGTTTCAAATTTGAAGGGTCAAAACCAGTAGTAATTGCCTGCCGGCTGCATGATGAGCCTAAAATAAAAATACCAGCCAGGATTGTTACGCATTTTAACCAAAATCTAATCCAGAATTTCCTAAATGAAATAGACTGCCCGGATTCCGATGCAAAATTCCTTTTTACTGTCATTGCTTTAATCATTATTGTTTAACTAATAACAACTTATGTTTTCATAAAAGTAAGTATAATTTAAAAACAGTATTGAGAAGACAGAATTCGGGTCCTCTCCTAAATGTTGAATAAAATATACTTGTCATTTATCTTTTTTAAACTTCCGGATTTTACAGTAACTTTCCCAAAATCATATCTATGTTGAAAAGAACAATTATTCTGACAGCAACCACATTAGGATATTGCTTTTCCTGCTTAACAGCATCAGGACAATCAAAAGATCCCCTGATTTTTCCGAAGGATAACTTTACAGTTGAGACCAAAATTGTAAAAACATCTGCCGGCGAAAAAACGGTCACGTATCACTCTTATCTCCACATACTTTATGTGGCAAAACCTGTTGATTCAGATTATCAGAGTCTGAATGTCAGTGTCCCGGTCAGGATAAATGATGTAACGGTAGATGCCGCAAATGCCCCAATTTTGTTTTCAATAGGCATTGGCGGATATATGTCGGTCAGGAATACCGGCACCACCATACCTCGCGCGGGAGCCGGACGACCAGGAGGATCAGGATCTTTGAGTAGCAGAGATGACCTGGCTCTGGCTGCAGGTTTTGTCGTAGTAACACCCGGATGCAGAGGACGTGACAATAAAGCAGGTGACGGAACTTTTTACGGCAAAGCCCCTGCGGCAATAGTCGATCTTAAGGCTGCTATCCGTTATTTGAGGCACAACAAAGGCATCCTGCCGGGAAACACCGACCAGATTGTCTCTGTCGGATGTAGCGCAGGCGGTGCAGTTTCAGCCCTTCTAGGCACTTCGGGCAACAGCCCCTTATACGACTCTTACCTGGAAGAGATAGGCGCTGCAGATGCAAACGACAATATATTTGGCAGTGCTTGTTTCAGCCCTATTACAGATCTGGAAAATGCCGATGGAGCCTATGAATGGATGTACGGTATATACCCGACCAGATCTGGACTTGTTGATCAGGATTTATCCAAACAACTAAAAGCAATTTATGCAGACTATCAATTGTCATTGAAACTTCAGGGGAAAAATGAGTTCGGATTCCTTACAGCCGACAATTATGAAAATTATCTCCTTCAATATTATCTGATTCCTTCTGCCAATGAGTATTTAAAGGGATTAACGGAGGAGAAACGCAATAACTACCTGGCAAGTAACAAATGGATTACCTGGACTGACAAAGGAGCTTCTTTTTCTTTCCCTGATTACGTTTCACATGTGGGCAGAATGAAGAACATTCCGGCCTTTGATGATTTTGACAGGAAGCAGCCTGAACCCGTTTTATTTGGTAATGAGATTACCGATTCCAGGCATTTCACCGATTTTAGTTTGCAGCATTCAACCGGCGACAAGAATGCCAGGATAGACATCGAATTAAAAAAGCTTGTAAACATGATGAATGCGAATTATTTCATAAGAGAGGGCAATAAAGGTTGTGCAAATTACTGGTGGCTTCGAAATGGCTCGAGCGACAACCATACATCACAAACAGTTATGGTGAACCTGGCAACAGGTCTGGAGAACCAGAATAAAACTGTAGATGCTTCTTTGTACTGGGATGGAGGACATTGTGCTGATAATGATCCGGAATGTATGGTCAAATGGATGGGTAAAATAACCAATTATTCAGTAATAAAATGACTATGATGCGGTTACCAGCATTACAGCTTTTCTAAGGCATGGACCCTTCCAAAAAACTCATATTCTATAAAGAAGTTGCAACCCTTTCCCCTAAAATTACAATACATCTCATCCCAGGAATTAGAAGGAGTTTCAGATTGTCATAAAAAGAAACAAGAGGTCGTTTTTGACCTCTTGTTCCGTTCGGTACCCGGAGCGGGACTTGAATCTATTTTACTGCATTTGACTTCATTATTTTAATATACTTGAAAAACAGCATATTAACAATTTGTATTTTGTTTATTGGATTTCATTTTATTACATTTGAGTATAAGTTTGCACCTAATTTGCACCTACTTTTGGTTTATATAATTTGATATAAAACGCTCAAAAATGACAGAAATTCAATTTTATCTTAAATCTGAAAAGCTTGATAAACATGGAAAGGTTACTCTTTTAGCTTCGATCTACAGCAACTATAAAGCCTATAGAATGAAGCTGGGAAAAGTAAGAATTCGTGATTGGAATAAAAAATCACAACGCCTAAGGTTGTCTTCTCAGAATACAAAAGCTTATGAAGAAAATTCAAAAATGAACGCATTTATCGATGATGTTGAAACCCAGGCCAGGTTGCTGTTTAATAAAGTTACTAAGGAAAGAAGGAAACCTTCGGAGTTTGAGTTGACAAATCTTCTCAATACTCCCGAAGTATCCTCTGTGCTTAAATCAACTTCAGTTATGGAAGTTTTCAGCGATTTTATTGAATCTAACAAACCAGATAAAGCTGAGCGCACAATAAAGGGATATACCACTGTTAAAAACTATATAACCCGATTTCAGGAATCTACAAAGTATACTTTAACCTGGGACAATATTGATGTTAAGTTTATTGATAAGCTAAAAAAGTATACGTTTATAACCGAAAGGAAGCAGGTTGGGTACTATGCCAAGATTACCAGGGTACTTTCAACTTTCCTGCATTGGGCAGAAGAACGTAACTATTATCAGGGCAAGATTTACGATAAACTTAAAGTTGATGAACCCGAAAGAGAGGTTGTATTCTTAAGTATGGATGAGCTTATGGTGCTCATGGATTATAACTTTGAAAGCCATCGATTAAATAAAGTGAAAGATTTGTACTGTTTTGCATCATTTACAGGACTCCGATATAGTGATGTTATATCTCTTAAGCGAGAACATATAAACAACAAGCTCTTAACTAAAACACAAGTAAAAACAGGGTATGTTAAAACTCTACCACTTAATGATTTTGCTCTTAAAATACTTAAAAAGTATGAGGATGATGAAGATCCCCTACCTAAGATGTCCATTCAGAATATTAACGAATACTTGAAAGAGGGCTGTGGAATTATTGCTTCTAAACAGCTTCCAAAAACAGGATTTAACCGGCTGGTGATAAAAAAAAGTGTGATAGGCAGTGAAACTACAGAAGAATCACTTCCCCTCCATGAGTCAATTACCTTCCATACCGCCAGAAAAACTTTTATTACCAATAGCATAATGCTAGGCGTAAACATAAAAGCTTTGCAGGATATGGGAGCACCAAAAAAAGAGAAAGACTTGAAAAAGTATCTGAAGATTACTGATGCATTCAAGAGCCAGGTCATGGACAATACCTGGAATGTTTTGAGTTTAAATCATATACCCAAAGAGCTTATTTCTCAAAATTAGTCTTTCGTTATTTTTTTTTTCACCAGCATAGCGTTCTTCAAAAATACATAACTTTATATGTTCGTTAGCTGCATTTATTGTCACGCATAAGAATTCGAGCTAATACAAAATGGATATTAGAAAACCACCAGAAGTAATTGCTGACATCAAGAAGTTAGTTCAATCAAATGGTTATATCTATGCTCTTTGCATGATAATATTTGAGGATTTTCATATTGTTTTGGAAGACTTACATAAAGTAAATTTCAGAGAAAGATTAAGCAAAAATGAAGTTTCATTGTTAATTGGCTTTTTAATTCAAAATCAAATCGATTATTCATACCCTGTTGATCCATTAGATGTTATCAAACTCAAAAAGAAGACCTACAAACTATTGGAAGAATTGCACTCCACATTAATGTTACCAGCTTATGAGAGAATGCAAGAATTATTAAATAATCAGAATGGCGATACTGACCTATATAAATCCATGAACTATTTTTTTGGTGGAGATAATATGTTTACTGAACCAATTTTTTATGCTAATGATGGCGTTTATGATTTTCAGTATTCAGAATTTCTGGAAAAAAAGTATTCTTATGATAAAGATTGGCTATTAAAGAACAAAGGTTTTGAAGTAAATAGTATCATTAGGATTCTAAATCGGATCAGAATCATTCTTCAAAAGAAATCTTCTGTTGTTAATTACCTAAGCCTTAAAGAAACTTTACCTGAGTTTTTAGAAAAATTTAAAAAGCAGAATCATTCAGAAGACTGGGAAGAAGAAGTTAAAGAAATCATCCCTGCAATGGAGTTTTACCAGTATGTCAACCTATTATTCGATGATGATCAACTAAAAAGAAATTCGGTAGACTTTGAAGCAATATCAGAGGAATCTTGGAATCGATTCTATAATGGGCTACTTGATCTTTTTATAATCAAAAAAGAAGATTTTGATTCAGATATGAGAATAGAATCCTTTATTAATAACTTTTCTCTTCATATTGATAGGCCTGGACTTAATTCACAATTTAATAGTATAGGGAGTTTTAATCTATTCTCAGCAAAACCTATTATCCAAATAGATAATGATAAATACTTCGTACCAAGTACATATTCTGTATTTGAGTCTTGTTATGAAAGCCCATATTATTGGATGCAGCTAGATTCTGCTTATAAAGATCAACTTGCAGTAAATAGGGGTAAGTCTGCAGAAGAATTATCATATGAATTCTTGTTAAGTGTATTTGGCAAAAAAAGAACATATAAATCTGTTAAAATAATTACTAAGAAGGGGGCAGAAGACACAGATATTGACGTTTTATGTTTACTTGGTAATAAGGCACTATGTGTGCAAGTAAAGTCAAAAAAACTAACCGAACTCTCTCGTAAAGGTGACTATAATCAATTGCAATCTGATTTTAAATTAGCTGTACAAGATGCATATGATCAGGGCTTAAAATCTCGTGAGAAAATTTTGGATAGAAATTCAAAATTCTATGATGATTCGGGAAGGTTAATAACTTTATCTGAAAGCATTAACGAGGTTTATCTAATGGGAGTAACTTTTGAAAATTATCCATCACTTACACATCAAGCTCATGTGCTTTTAACAAAATCTGCGCGAGACCCATACCCTGTTTTCTTAACAATCTTTGATCTTGAGCTAATTGCACATTATTTAAGCGATCCCTATGATCTTCTTTATTATATAAGACAAAGGATATCACTGATGGACTATTTCAAAGCTGAGTCAGAAATTATCTTTTTAGGTTATCACTTAAACCAAAAATTATGGAAACTTTTGAATTCTGACTTTGTAATGATTGATCCTGATTATGGAGGTCTAATTGATAGAAATTATTATCCCTATAAATTAGGTATAAGTTTACCTAGTGATACAGATGCAATCCAAAATAGGTGGAAAAATAAAGACTTTGATGAGCTTTGTGATCAATTAAAGGAATTAAAGGAGCCTATGACGACTGACATAATTTTTACATTATTGGATTGGTCAAGTTCTGGAAGAGAGAGAATATTACAGTTAATTAAAGACACTAAATCAAAAACATTTCGGGACAAAAATATGCATAATTGCTCCTTAATGTCGAAAAAAGAAGAATCTAATTCAGGGATTACCTATGTTTCGTGGATGGATGATAATATAGACGAATTGGTAGGATACCTATTAACCCTGTGTGAGGCAAGAAAATATAAGAGCATGTGTGATTCATGGATTGGATTTGGCAGCCTTTGCAACAGTAAAAGGAGAATTGACATTATTGCTTATTCCAATCAAAAATGGACTTATAATGAAGACTCAGAGAAGAAATCTTCTTCATTACTAGAAGGGAAAAATAAGGGAACTGAAATTTTTTTCAAACAAAATATCGGTAGGAATCAAAAATGTCACTGCGGAAGTGGTCTTAAATATAAAAATTGCTGTGGTAGAAAAGCTATATAAAACCTAGATCTAACCAGGACAAAATGTGTGAGCATAGCTTAAATAGAAATGAAGCCCTGAAAGAAAACGAACTCCGTCGCAGCTACTACAGAAATGAGCACCATAAAGCTCTTCTTTTCCAAAGAAAGAAATAAAGAAGTTTTTAGGGGAAAAAACATTGATTAAGAATTTTTTCAAATACAAAAAAGGTGTTAGTCACTACCATTTCGGCGCAAAAGCCCATTCCGAAATGATTGTTTATACATTTTTGCTCCCATGCAAAAATGAAAAAGACGAATGACGGAACTTTTTGTCTGGTCCCGATATGATTCCAATATGATCCGGAATAGTTTTCTGTGAAATTAGAAAGCAAGAAAATATGAATATTGGGGCTTCTAATCTACTTAACATATTGATTATGAGTGAAAAAAATAAAAAAATGTTTGAAAATAGTTGTTAAAATATTTGGAATATATCATATATGGTTGTATCTTTAAGTATGTTATTTGATTGATAGACAGAGTTTTCAGTTCCACGTGGAACCATATTTGATAATTTAATTTTAGAAGGTGAGGCACACCGTAAAAACTGACTAACAAAATGAAAAAAGAACAACTTCAGGAGATGTTTAACGAGATGTTAAACCGCAAATTAAATGAATCTTGGGAAAAACCTTGGTTTGTTCCAGTAAACAAAAATTCAGCCGTAACTAATTACAAGACCGGCCACCAGTACAAAAACGGGAATTTTATTTTTCTTCTTTTTGCTTCAATGTTTAAAGGTTTCAGCACTCTTCAATTTATGACTTTTAAACAGGGCTTAAGCCTTGGTTATCTGGTCAACAAAGGGAGTGAAGGTTTACCGGTATATTTTTATAGTTTTTCTTTTTTCAAGATGATAAACGGACAAAGGAAAAATTTACCTGAAAGCCCATATAACACCTGGACAACAGCGCAATTAAATGAGGCTAAAATTACAAAGCTTTCATTTATTAAAATTCACCATGTTTTTAATGTTGCTCAGTTTTCAAATGTCCAGACCGGGGAAAGCTTACAAACAGTGATCAATAACACTTTGTTAAATGAAACAGAAAGCAAGGGAATTATTAATTCAAATCCTGAAAGAATTCTGGAAGGTTGCGAAAAAGTTCTTTCTTCATGGGAATGCAAAATTAACTTGGTCCCCGGTTCAGATCGTTGTTTTTATAGTCCGATAAATGATATTATTCAACTTACTGACAGACCACAATTTAAAAACAATGAGTTTTTTTATGCTACGATGTTACACGAAGTAACACACAGCACCGGCCATGATATCAGGACAGGAAGAATTAAGAAGTTTAAAGAGAGCTATAAAGACCATAAACAGGCCTATGCAATTGAAGAACTGGTGGCAGAAATAAGCTCCGCTTTCATTATGGCCAGCAATAATTTTGCTCCTGAACAGCAAAAAATTAACTCAGCTGTTTATCTGCAGGGCTGGAAAGAGAGCCTGAAAGAAGATGAAAATCTGGCTTTCAAAGTTTGCGGTGAAGCTTACAAGGCTATCAGTTATATAGCTGAAAGATTCCCGGAAGCAGTACCGTATTTCAATATTAATTCTGAAAGCCATAACGAGGTTGCAGAAGTGGAAGAAGTTGAAATGGTCAGTTAAAAAAAAGCGGGGGTGGGAACCCCATCCCCGCTTACTTTTTTTTACTTTTAATTATAAAAAGGTGAGACACACCGAAAAAACTGTTTAATCTTATGAACTTTATTAATGCAAAATTCAAAAGCAAATGCGCTGAGACAGGCGCAATCATTGCAAAAGGGGAAAACTGTTTATATGACAGAGTAAATAAAAAAGTTTACTGCAGATCTTCAAAAAAATTTCAGGCAGAACTTGAAACAGAAAACACCAGCTCTTTTATTGAGGCACAGGAAAACTCCTATTTTGATAATTTTTGCCAAACAAATAATATTTAATTTAACCTGAAAGGTGAGACACACCGGAAAAACTGTGTAAAGCATGAAAAATATGGAAAATGTGAAACAAGAAAGAAGATCCTTAAACGATGAGTTTTTAGGATTCCGGGGATCTGAAAATTATTACAGACATTCAAACCTTTTTTCAAAATTCTTTTTAACTGATGGGGTAAAGCATATAGCTGTTAAAATAGGGCTGTGCTGGTTTTTAGACACGGTTTTGTCTTATCAAGGTGAAAGAGTGGTTAAGGCTATAAAGTTTCAAATTTGGACCCTTGAGAGGATTACAGAGGGAGAAAACGCCGGGCAATGGAAGGTTGTCATGTATTTAGATAAAACGCCTGTTATAAAGCAGCTTTTTAGTTCAATTTCGTTAACTAATGATTACGAGGAAAATTTTGACGTTTTTAAAATCTACCTGGCTGATAATGTTCTGTTTCTTCCGTCAGAAAACTAGGCGGGCGGATGGCCAGCCGTTAACATCGAGAAACGGCTGGCCATTAATGTTTTTGACCATGGGACGATAAAAATCTTAAATTTGTAGAAACAATGGAACTTTATATGAAAGGGGTAATTTTTAGAAACGACTGGCACTTGCTTAAAACAACGCAGATCGATAGTCTTTTTAGTGAGCATTTTGCTGATGTTGCAGTTCAACCTGGTATTGATATAGTAAAACGATTAAAAATCTTGGAGGTTTGCACCCTTGAGATCCTGGAGGATCGCAGCAGCTCCACTGTTTACCGTATCCGACAGACTGATGAAGTCTTCCATGTCTTCCAGCCTGAAGGGAAACTATTTAGTTATACAACTGAAGATTACTACCTGCAGAAGCCAATTGATGAACTTGTGAAAGAGTACTCTAAGAAAGATCCAATCTTTAAAATTGAAAAGGTCAGTGATTTCAAAGAAATCATTCATCATCTAAAATCTCCAAAATTCCGGGCTCTGTTTGTTGATGGCACCTATGATAAGATGGAATGGATCGATCAGCCCCCGGAAGATATATCTCAAATAGAGAAACTTATGAAAAAGATGGGAGCTTTTTACACATCTTACGTCAAAAAATAGCAATATGCCAAAAAGGAATTTTAATACAAACCTTACCAAGCAGGAGAGGGAGAGGATCGGGGAGCTCGTTAAAGTACTGCGCAACAATTCAGGGATAAGTCAGAAGGCACTGGCTTTTAAAGTTGGTGTTTCTCCGGCGCGGATTAGCCAGATCGAGAAAGGAACATTGGATTACAGAATGGACACTTTGATAGTTATCCTGGATCACTTTGACCGTAAAATAAGTTTTATTTAACGAACACTTTTCAGACCGATCCAAAATGGTCAGCATCTGCAAAAGGGGGTACACTGGACTACCTGGACTTCGCCGTTTTAGTCACATTAGTCGTGACAAGAAGACTTCCCCCCTGATCAGTACTTTATCTCCAAGTCTTGAGACATTTGATAACTTCAGTGTAATGGTGGTTAATCTATTATAGAATTTGTTTTTAGTTTCATTAAAAAAGTATTATTTTGTAAGAAAAATTAATGGCAAGCGCTGAACAATTAAAGACCCTTCTAAGATCACACTTTGACAATAATTCAGAGCGCTTTAATACTATTGCTCTTCAGATAGCAGCGAATGAAGCGAGAATTGGACATACTTCACTGGCTGTTGAGATCCGAGAATTAATAGATAAAAACAAGCATACACCTGCACGAATAATTGAATTTTCACCAGATTTACTTGACCTTGTAATATCATCCTCACCAAAAACACATCTTCAAGAACTAATTGTCCCAAAGAGCTTCTATGATAGAATAAATCGTATCTTAAGAGAATATAAACAAAAAGAGAAAATAAGAAAATTTGGATTAAACAATAGAAGAAAGATATTGCTGTCTGGTCCTCCAGGGACAGGAAAAACTATGACAGCATCAGTAATTGCAGGTGAGCTTTCTCTTCCATTATATACAGTGCTCATGGATAAATTAATTACAAAATTCATGGGGGAGACGAGTGCCAAATTACGTCAAATATTTACATTTATAAGTAAACATAGGGGCGTCTATTTATTCGATGAGTTTGATGCAATAGGTACAGAAAGAGCTAAAGATAATGACGTTGGGGAAATGAGACGAGTCTTAAACGCTTTTCTTCAGTTTATCGAACATGATGAGTCTGAAAGCTTTATCATCGCAGCCACAAACAATTTAAACCTTTTAGACCAAGCGCTTTTTAGAAGATTTGATGATGTTATACATTATCATAAACCAGATGAAAAACTAATTGAACTTCTAATAAAAAATAGACTAGGACTATTTCATGGTAAATTTTCAACAAATAGTATTGTGCCTTACGCAAAAGGATTGAGCCATGGAGAGATAACTCAAGCTTGCGATGATGCCATTAAAGAAACTATCTTATATGACAAAAAGTCAGTCACAAAAACACTCTTAATCCAAATGTTAGAAGATAGATTTTTAGCTTATGGAAGTAAATGAACATCCTCATATTTTTTTAAATAATTCAAAAACCGAACTAAAATTTGGATTAGACCCAAAACCAATTACAAAGTTTATTCCAATTAGAGACAGAAACGACCATGCCCAGTTTTTACGTCAAAGTTTTGATAAGATATGGGAAGAATCAAAGACTGTAAAAGAGGAGCGAATAGCCGTATCACTTCCATCTAAAAATGGTTTTTATATTGAATTTAGAGGTAAAGCTGGCTGTGATTTAGCAACAAAAAGCCTGGAAAATTTTAAATCTAACATTCGATTACTAAATATCCGACAAAATAAAACTGATGAAGGTCAAGAGACATTTGCTACAATTTATATTCCTAATAACCAAACAGATTTCTTTCTAAAGAAAATCAGAGAGTATCTTGACCCTACTAAAGAATCCAAAGATAAAAAAACCCCTAAAAATAAGGTTCTACTAAATAGCATCGAGGGTGTAGTCATAGCATCCCAATTGGCATCATTTTGGCAAGATTCTACTGACTTAATTCCTAATGAATTACCTGTCTGGTGTGAAGTATGGTTGTTTTATTCAGAAGGTTCCAACAAGAAAGAATTGAAAAATACATTTTTAAAAACATGTAAAGAAGTAAATATCGAGTTAAAAAATGAAATGCTTCATTTTCCTGAGCGGATGGTACTCTTAATTAAAGCTAATAAAACTCAACTTAAAGAACTAATTGAAAGATGTGACAATATAGCTGAATTCAGAAGGGCGCAAGAAACAGCAGGATATTGGACAAGCCAGACAAATATTGAACAGCTTGATTGGGTGAAAAATTTATTAAAGAGGTTAAACATTTTTGAGACAGACATTGTCATTTCCATTCTAGACGGAGGCATAAATAATGGACATTTATTATTGCAGCCTATTCTGGCTGACTCTGACTGTCATTCATATCATTCAGCTTGGGGAGTAACTGACACACAGGATGATCATCATGGTACATTAATGTCTGGGATTGCTGCCTATGATAACCTTCAAAAGATACTTGAAAATTCATTGCCAATTGATATAACCCACAAATTGGAATCAATTAAAATACTGCCTCCAAAACATCTTGATAAAAACCCGTATGAATTATGGGGCGAAATTGTGAGTCAATCGATTAGTAAGGCAGAGATTGCAAATCCAAAATACAAAAGAATTCTGTGTTTAGCAATTACCAGTGATAAAGGAACTGATTTGGGAAGACCTTCCTCATGGTCTGCCTCAATTGATAGTTTATCTTCGGGTGCAGAGGATGGTTTGAAAAGATTATTTATCCTATCCGCAGGGAACACTTACTCAAAGGAAGAATGGCAATCATATCCTGAGTCAAACAAAAAAAGACCAGTTCAGAGTCCAGCACAATCTTGGAACGCTTTAACAGTTGGGGCTTATACTAAGAAAATTCAAATCAATGAAGAGAAATTTAAAGGCTATAAAGCCCTAGCAAAAGCAGATTGTTTATCACCCTTTAGTGCCACCTCATATTCTTGGGAAGAAAATAAATGGCCTATTAAACCAGATGTATTAATGGAGGGTGGCAATGTCGCAATTGCGCCTGATGGTTTTATTGGAAATCATGAAGATTTGTCATCCTTAACCGTATCTGCAAATAATACAAAAGAGCAGTTTAGCACAATTAATGCAACAAGTGAATCAACTGCACATGCTGCCTGGTTTGCAGCCCAATTACAAGTACAATACCCTGACGCATGGCCAGAAACTATAAGAGGTTTAATAGTGCACTCTGCAGAGTGGACTCCAGAACTAATTTCACAATTTAAAATAGATTTGGATAAAAAAGGGAGTATAGCTAGACTAATGAAAATTTGTGGTTACGGAATACCTAACTTCAGAAAAGCATTAAATAGTTTAAATAATAGTTTAACTCTAATCGCGCAAGAAGAAATTCAACCTTTTATTAAGAGAGACAGTGGTGGTTACAAAGCGAAAGATATGCATCTTTTTAAATTACCTTGGCCTAAAGAAACGCTTTTAGGATTAGGAGAAAAAATGGTAAAACTCAGAATAACTCTGTCTTATTTTATTGAACCAGGACCAGGAGAGATTGGGTGGAAAGATAGGTATAGATATGCTTCCCATGCTTTGCGGTTTGACTTAAATAATCCATCGGAATCAATCGAATCATTTACTAAAAGAATCAACGCAGCAATTGAAAGAGATGATGATTATCAATCAGTAAAGAATGATACAGAAAGATGGACAATTGGAAGTGATTCAAGGCATCATGGATCAATTCATTCTGATTATATTGAAAGAACAGCAGCCGAGATTGCTTCTTCAAGTTTAATTGGCATATATCCTGTTGTTGGCTGGTGGAAAGAAAGGACAAACTTAAAGTTTATGGAAAAGAGGAGCAGATACTCATTAATTATTTCCCTACATACCGAAGCACAAGAAGTAGATTTATATACCCCAATTATAAACCTTATAAAAACTCCTGTTGTTATAAATGTTCGGTAATTTAAAGCGCAAGTGTATTTCTACTGCATAAATTAAATGACCGTATAATCAAACTATTTAAAACCATATGTATTACTAATAAAAAGTTCGATTAATCGCTTTTCATTAATCAAAGTTCTTTTTATCTTTCCAGATACATATATTAGAACTATAATGATTTTTGGATACGCAAGGGTTTCTACAAAAGAACAAAATTTAAACTTACAGGCCGATGCTCTTAAAAAAGCCGGGTGTGAAAGGATCTTCCAGGAGAAAGTCTCTGGGAGATCTCCAAACCGTCCGGAACTTTTAAAACTTATTGAACAGATCAGGCCAGGTGACACATTAATAGTTTTTAGCGTAGACAGGTTGGGTAGAACCACAAGAGAGCTGATAATCTTTTTAAATGACTTTAAAGAAAAGGGTATTACATTTAAAAGTTTATCAGAGGGAATTTTTGACACGTCAAGCCCGATGGGGGAGGCAATATTTCAAATTATTGCCATACTTAAAACGATGGAGGTAAACGTTCTAAGGGAAAGAACAATAAAAGGAATTGAAGCAGCCAGGGCAAGGGGTGTAAAAGGAGGAAGACCTGCAGGATCTTACAATAAAAAGAAAGCTTCTGTAATTGTTACGCTTTACAAACAAAAAGAATCAATTAACTTTATCGAGGAAACGCAAAATGTCAGCCGATCAACAATTTACCAATATCTTCGAAAAGAAGGGGTGACAGTTAATGGCTTCAAAAAAAAGAAAAATAGTAATATCTGATCTTAAATAAGATATTAAAATATTGGGGTAATAAATCTACTAGTATAATAGCCATGATAAAATCAAAGGGTTTAAGTAAAATCTCTGGTCTGCCAGCTGAAGACGGAGAACTCAAAAAAAATAGGCTAGAAAAAGGGCAGAGAAAAAAAGACGAATTAATTAAACCAAAACTATACCCTATCCCTGAGGAGGATAGTTTCATGCCAATTGATGAAGATTCGGAAGAGATAAAATATCAAACCAATAAAAATGTATCTTAGCTACAGGTCATGAAAAGGAATATATTAATCTTATCGTTTTTATTTTTTTCAATAGCTCAGGTTTATTGTCAAAAGTTCAAAAATATCAGAATAATCGAGCCAGATTTTTCCGAGACTGCAGTTTTTGTAAATGATTCCATTGGTAACGGTGTTTTACTGGAACACCAGACAGCGGTAAATACAAAAATTAAATATATGACAACGCAGTTGATATTAGAATTTAAAATGTGTTGTTCCACTGTATCTGTCGATTCTTTAAATTCACAGTTTATTGTCCGGGTTTCAGATAATTCAATTAATCCATACGACCTGGTTAGTATTATCAAAATGAAAATTGAAAACACCAAAAGAGTCTGGAACACTTCAAAATCTGAAAAGGTAGAGTTTAAAGCAAAAAAGTACGGGACCAGTTCATACTTAATTACTGTTCCACGGTTTACTCTTGGTCAATATGGAATTTGCTTTAAGAATAGTAATTCTGTTAATCTTTTTGGAGTAAAGCTTATAAACTAGTATTATTGAATTTGAACAAAGGTGTTCAAAATTGTAATAGAGAGATCTTCAGATGAGGATCTCTTTTTTTCATTTCCCCAGAATGTATTGTGCTAAGAAAATTCCCCACAGCACTAATGCGAGTAGTAAAAATAAGGTTAGTAGAACTCAATATTCACGTTGTACAGAAATGTTTCTGAAGGAAAGCAAGATGGAATCAGGCGAGCCTGATTCTGCTATCACGCTACGCCTGATAATCAAGTAATTGAAAAATAATTATAATTATTATATAATGATATATATTTTGAAACATTAATAAAATGTATATATTTGTATGTAAATCTAATTAATTAATAATTATTTTATGCAAAAATACGTCACAATAAGCATAACTCCTAAGAGCAAAATAATTATTGACCGCCTGGCAGATAAATTTGAAATGAGTCAGAAAGATTTTGCTGAAGCAATGGCCAAATACTTTGACACCACCGGGGTAAATCCGAAAGATCTGCAAGTGCTATCACCAGCAGAGGAACTTAAAAAATTTCGGGATACAATAATCTCTTTCATGCGAAAGCAGGAGAATGATTTTATTAAACCCACCTTCGGAAAAATGGATACATTAATCGCACGATTTGTAACTTACATTGATGAAGAAGCACCAAAAAGAGGAGAGGTGACGGGACAAAATAAGGTTAAATCTTTAGCTCTTTCCACAGAAATAAGTAAGGAAGAAAAGAGTGGATCCATGGTGACTGAAACATCAAAAAATGATGAACAGTCCGGGGAAATTAAATTACTTCAGGAGAAACTTAATAAAGCAGAATTGAAATTAAAAACGACCAAAGGATATCTCGAAAATATACTTTCACATACCGAAGAAAAATCCACAGGGCTAAATAGAAAACCGGTTATTGAACTTCCAATTGGTGACATTAATGAATACAGAAAATATCTAAAAACACTTTAATGTACGTTAAGATTCATTCATCTAAAAAGGATAATAACAGGGGTAGTTGCAACGACCTGATTAATTATTTGGAGAAGGAGAACCATGAGAAGGATATCTTCAGCCAGGAGAAATTTTTTGATCAAAAAACAAGCGACATTTCATTTTGTACTGCACAAAGCTCAATCGATAATAACAAAGGAAAACTGGGGAAAGACGAAATCAAGTTTTACATGATCACGGTAAATCCAAGCAAGGATGAATTGAAGCATATTTGTAAATCAGTTTCCGGAAGAGAGATAACAAATATCTCACAACTAACCAGCATCGAGTTGAAGCGTTACAAGGAAGCATTAAAAGATTACACTAGAATTGTCATGGATCAGTACGCTAAAAATTTCAATCGTGGACTCTCCGGAGAGAACCTTGTTTATTTTGGAAAGGTCGAACATTCACGATATTATGGAAGAGACTCTGCGGAAGTGAAGGAGGGTTTATATAAAGCGGGCGACAAGAAAGAAGGACTACAAACACACATTCATGTTGTTGTTTCAAGAATGGATCAGTCAAAGAAGATACGTTTAAGCCCGATGGCAAACGCAAAAAACTCCAAGAATATCTTAAATGGCAAAGAGGTCCAGATCGGCTTCGACAGGATGAAATTTGTACAAAGCTGTGAAAAAAGCTTTGATACAAATTTTGATTACAGGCGATTGCAACAACATAAATTTTCTCATTATCATACCATGAAGAACCAAATGAGAAATACCGCAAAAAGTATTGCAATGAGCATCGCAAGAGACGTGCCTGGGGTAAAAGAATATAATAAAGCTTCCCGGGTTGTAAATACTGTTTCAAATTTGGCTAATGCGAAAGATCCTCTGGATGCTCTTTCGGCAGTTTTTAAACAAGTCCCTGGAGCCAAAGAGTGTATAAAAGCAATTAGTTATGCTTATAACCCATCAAAAATTGTTCTGGATATTGGTAAAAAGGTTTTAACAACTACCTTGAATACGGGTCTTTAAATACAAAGCATGGAACGTATAATTAATTATTTTGACCAATTAACCCTTATTGCAAAGCTTATTTTAGTTGTGGTTGTTTTGGTTGTTTCATTGCTTCAATTCCTGGTACTTTCCTATAAGATTAAATATTCCTGGAGAATTCTACTAATTCTTCTTGTACAGAGCCTTGTTTACTTGTTTTTTACTCTGTTATTTAGTTACAGTCTACCCCTTCATGTGGCCATTTTTATTTTTGCAGGTCTCCTTTCAATAATTTTCTTAATAATAACCAGTACCTCATTTTTTGGGGAAAAGGGGAAAATTGATCCTATTTGGAGCGTTAAATTTCCAATAAGAAATTCATCTCCACTTATAATGCAAAATATAAAGAGGGGCATAGCGATTTTTGGAAGCGCAGGAAGCGGGAAAACCGAAAGCGGCTTTGTCCCAATTCTTAAACATGCCGGGGAAAGAAACATTCCCTGTCTATGCTATGATTATAAAAATGGAGAGATAACAGAAATAGCACATTATTTCTTTCAGAATTCTACAATAACACAAGCAACAATAATACCACACTCCCCAATGTATTCGGACCGGGTTAACCCGTTTCTTCCAAAGTACATACCAACTGAGCAGCACCTTAGACAACAAACGAAACTGATCTTTGCAAACCTGAAGAAAGTAGACAACGTGAAGGAATCCGGAAGCAGTTTCTTTGACAAGATCCCTGAGCCGACACTTGCAGCTGTTATCTGGAGGCTAAAAGTAGATTATCCTGAAATGTGTACTCTCCCTCATGCCGTTGCTTTGTGTCTGGTGAAAACGCCGACAGAGATAGTTGACTTTATATCCAAAAATCCATATTCAAGAGCTATCGGATCTCCACTGGTTGATTCACTTATATCAGAAAACCAGGTGGCAGGCGTTAAAGCGTCGCTTTCGCTACCATTAACAGATCTTGCCCTCCCAACAATATTTTGGGTGATGAGCGCAAATGATGTGGATCTTGATATAAACAACCCGGAAAACCCAACATTTTTGAGCATCGTAAATGACCCAAGGCTTGAAAGGATAAATGCCCCATTTATTTCTGTTATAATAAGCACGGCGATAAACAGTATGCAGATCCGGAACAGGCCTGCCAGTTTTCTTTTGTTCGATGAAGGGACAACTTTTTACATTGATGGAATTTCCAAGATTCCTGCAACAATGAGAAGCTATAATATAGCCACCGTATTTTCAACTCAGGACCGGGCTTTGGCAAAAGAAAATTATGGCGATGTTATTACAAGCTCCCTTCTCGCAAATCTTTCATATCAAATGATCGGTAAAGCGAATGACCCGGATAGTGTCAGATACTACAAGAACATTAGCGAGGAAATTGAAAAGAGGACCGTTTCCAGATCCTTTACTAATTCCGTTATTGGAGCTGATACCAGAACATCGGAGGGAACAAGGGAAACATCCAAGTATAAGAACCAGGATTTTACGGGGCTAAAGCAGGGACAATTCTTTGTTTTTGCTGACGGGAAAGACAAGCTCTATAATTTTGATCTGTTTCCTTTTAAACGATTAGACTTAAAAGTGAAACATCATATCACTGAGAAGGATCTGAACGACAATTTTAACCGCATAATGGAAGATGTAAAAGATATAATCTAAAATTAAACCTCCCTTAATTTTTAGTTTTCTTCTTTACTTGAATATTACCTGTTTCTAGGTATTACCTCCGAGCATCAAAATCAATCTGGTTAATCTCCTTCTTTAACCTGTGTTTTTGCAGGAAGTAGTAATTTATTTAAAACGCCGTCAGAGATACTGGTTTTCATACATTAGATAAAACTACCTAAAAACAAAGTCTTTTCAGACCTGAATTTGACTTAAATAGATAAGATATTGTCATTTTTTTGTACTGTTTTTAAAAACAGTACACTATGGAAATTTTTTTAAGCACTAATCCTATTGACTTTTTCATAAGTGGTAATTCTCTCTGTTATAGGTCTGCGATAACCAATTTTCAAACCATACAAAAATTCCTATGAAAAAGACAATTTCTTTATTTGCGTTGCTTTTGCTATTCTCTATTGAGATCCAGGCACAGGTTACTAATGTTCTTAATAATTTTTATACTGTCTGGGTTAAACCGGCAATCCCAATTATTGGGGGCCTAGTATTAATTGTTGGTGCACTAGCTAATATTGGTAAGGTCCTTGGCGATTCACGGGATTATAGAGGTTTTATTACAAGCATAGTACTTTATCTGGCAGTATATTTTTGTCTGGTAGGTATCGTAGCCTTTATAATGGCAGGTTAATGAAATCATATAGTGTATACAAAAATGTCAACAAGCAACCGTATATCCTGGGATTGCGGTTGTCTTTGTTTTATCTCTATATCCTTTTTTTAATCATTGTTATTTTCCTCCTTTCAACGGGGACAACCATTTTCAAACTTGTTTTTTATACGGTCTTTTTAATTGTAGGCTACTTAGTCCTGAAGAATTTAAATTCTGGTGTCATTATCGGCTCAATCTCAAATGAACGATTCCCTAATACGATCATAAACGATAATTATATATAGGGCATGGAGATTAACCTGAGTGATACACCTTCGATACTGTTTCGTGATGGACACCGATGCTATTCAAATAACGGCAGTGTAATTTATGGTTTTCACGTTCAACTTCGGGAGATCTATTCAAACTCTGAGAAAGATTTTGATACTATTCACGATATCTGGTATAATGCACTTAGAGATTTTGAGGAAGGGACCATCATTCATAAATGCGAATTATATCTCAGGAAGAAGTTTGATTCTGTCTCAATGCCTTCAAGAACTTTCCTTCAACAGGCAACGAAAAAGCATTTTCAGGGGAGAGAATATAACGATCATCACTCTTTTATATTTTTTATTTTTAGTGAGAGCGGGAAAACAATAAACGAGGGATTTAAGAACCCATTTAAAAAGTCCATTAAAACCACAGAATATCTTAAGGAGTTCGAAAGACAGAAGAAATTTGAAGTCAGCGTCGAACGGTGCTTTGATTATATAAATAACTCACGTTTTCTGAAGCTTAATCCTGTTTCCGAGGAGGTTTATAAATATCTTGAATTTGGCTATTTCAACTCATTTTACGAGGACAGGTATACTGAGATAGATGTAGATAAAATGAAGGTTGGCAATAAGTTCATAGGACTTTTTGCGGTCAACCAGTTTAAACAGTTGGGCGAAACGGTTAAAACCTGCAGTTATGATCAAAAAATGAGCGCCGGAGATTTTGTTTATCACACCGGCTTTGCAGATAACCTTGGTTTAAACCTTCCCTTTGATCACATTTATAATCAAATTATATACATACGAAACCATAAGCAGGAGAAGGGGAAACTTGAAGATCAAAGAACCCTGCTATATGGAGCAAGAAAATTCAAAAAGGAATATGAAACCGATGCTGAAATACTGGGTGATTACCTTGAGACAATTACCAAGGATGAAAAGATTATTCTCTCAGGCTGCCACTTTAACGTAGTGTTTTACGCAGAAACCGAGACTGATTTCCGCTCTTACGAGCAGATGGTGGCCAACGAGTTCAAAAACCTTGATATAACGCCTTACGCACCGATTGGAGCTAATAAAAGGAATCTTTTTTTTAATTCATTCTTTGCCAACGTAGCCAATATTGACAAATCGAATATTATTCTTCCCATAGACCTGCAGCAGAGCCTCTGCTTCTTCACGAACGTTACTAATTACAAGAACGATGAGAAGGGGATCTACTTTAATGACCGGGTATATAATATCCCTGTGAAAAAAGATGTCTGGGATGAAGACAGGAAAAGAATAAAAGCCCGTAATTTCTTTATCATAGCACCAACAGGGGAGGGCAAGTCAGTGCTGGCGAATCATATCTTCCGGCAGTTCTATGAAAATGATATCCGGATTGTAATTATTGATCTGGGGGATAGTTACCGGAAGCTATCTCTGTTGTACCCTGATGATACTGTTTACATCAAATACCAGGATGGTGTAGGTATTGGCTTAAACCCTTTTTTTGTTGAAACCTCTGAAAACATTTCGGCTACTAAAATCAATGAGCTTTCAACTTTCGTTTTCAAGCTCTGGAAAAGAGACCGGCTACCTGAGGAAGATGAAGCTGTGAGCCTAAGAAAGGTCATAACGCTGTACTATAAATCTATAGAAAGGGATCATAGTTTTCCACAGTTCTACGAGTTCATAGACGGCAACAAAGAGGATATTATGAAAGTCCTGGATCTTAATCCAAAATTCTTTGATATTGAGGACTTTCTACATATTACCTCAGAGTTTATCGGTAAAGGGATCTACTCATTCCTTTTTGAAGCTAAAACGGACGACAGTTATAAGATCGAGGGAAAGAAATTCATCGTTTTTGAACTTGATGAGATTAAAGACAATCAAGTACTGCTTACTATCATGCTTCACATGATAAGCGAAGCAGTTCAGAAAGTTGTCTGGAAAGATCGCAGCACGAAAGGAGTAATCTTCTTTGATGAATTCGCAAAGATGTTAAAATTCCCATCTGTGCTTTCGTCTGCAGAGTACTTCTACCAGGCGGCCAGAAAACAGGAGGCTGCTATCGGTATAGTTCTTCAATCTCCAAGCCAGCTACCTAAAAACGATGCTTCAAATGCAATGATCGATAACACTCAGGTAATGTATATCATGCAAAACGAAAAGGGCTACAAGGAAATAATTGAGCGCCTTTCTCTTAAGGAACATGATGAGAACCAGCTGGGATCAATAAAATACAACTTCACTGGTAAAATCAAATATTCAGAATTTTTACTCAAGATAGGATCTGAGAGTAATATAATGAGACTGGAGTTGGCCAGGAAAGTTCTTCTGGCATTTCAAACAGAAGGGAAGGAGTACACAGAGGTCATGGAACTATACAAAGAAACCGGTGATATGGAGCAGGCAATAGAGGAGTACAGTAAAACTAAAAACATTTAAAATGAGAATTTTATTCACGCTTTTGCTCTTTCTCATGACTTGTGAAATTTATGGTCAGGTTCCGGCTGGAATAACTGTGGTTGTAAAAAATCCTTCATGGCAGGCTGAAGATGCAGTAAAAGAGAGTCTGGAAAAGGCTGATCGCTTAAGGCAAATAACCACTCTTACCGAACAAGTGAATACACAAAAAGAAAGCTTACAGGCAATAAGAGATGCCACAGAGAAACTTAGAAAGATTAATCGCAAGGTTGCAAATTATCATAATCTTGAATTGGCAATAGTTCAGGTAAGTGATTCTTACACAAGGGTCCTTAATTCCTTGAAAACAATTAGTGATCATAATTGTTTTAAACCCTCTGAATATCACATGATAAGCGAATCTATGATGGGGCTATTGAGCCAAACAAGCTATGCTATTACTACGCTTACAGTGGTGCTTACTGATAATTTTTCTGAAATGTCCGATGGTGAAAGGTTACTTAACATGAACCAGGCTATTAAAGAGCTCAGAGAAAATCTAGGAGTCATAAATTCAGCAATAATCGAAGTTGAAATACTTGATAATCAGCGAATGCAGCTGAGAACGCTGAATTATATAAATAGTGTTTTTAAATAATTGATCATGGGACTAGAGTATTTGGATAAGGTTTATAAGACAATGTTTGCAGGTGATCTTGGTTACCTGGTCATAGTTTCAAAATCTATAGGAGCCTTTATACTGGTTCTCTCGCTTTGGAAAAGTTTTTTCAAAAGCTTTTCTAAAAACGGGAAAGTATTTAGCGAGGGAGATGAAGGTTTTTCGCCGTATACCCTTTTTAGAATGCTTGGGCTTCTCTTGCTTGTTGGTTTCAGTACACAGATCTTGGATGTATTTGATTCAGCTTGTGCAATGATTGAATCGGAGGCATTAAAGGGCTTTAATAGCAAACCAGATTTGTTTACTGTCTCTTCTTTCCCAGTTACTCCGCCACCTGCGAATGAATCAGCAATTGATGGCGTTTTAAGAAAAATAGGAGAGGTTGTAAACATGATGAATCCTTCCAGCTGGACTGGTGGAGCTTACACCCATATAACGCAATTCCTTTTAAAAATACTTGACTTTTTAATTTACCCGGTTTTCCTTGCTGAGAGGTATTTTTTCATGGGGCTGATCAAGATTTTTGTACCCCTGATGATTGCCCTATCTATTTTCGATAGAACAAAAGATTACATATACAATGTTTTCAAGATGTATGCTCGTTACTATCTGGTCATAATTCCATATGCTTTCGTGGTTGTCTTCGCAAATACCCTATTTGATATAATGACTGTTATTATGCCAGTTCCTAGTATAGATCCATCCAGTATGGCTATCTCAGGAGGGCTGATGGTTATTTTGGCTCTTATTCTGGTTATCGTAATTAAAATCAAACTTTTTAAAATGTCAATGCCCTTTTTGAAAGAATTAATCAAGTAGCAGAATGGAAAGACCAAAAATAGATATTTATAAAACCCTTATTATCAATCGGCTGGTTGTATGGGGTCTATTGATTGCGTTTGTTTGTTCATCGGTAATTTTTGCATTTTCCATTAATAACCTTTATGCTAAGCAGTTAAATACTGTGTTAGTTCTTGACTCTAACGGCGAAGTGATACCTATGAAGTGGATGCAAAGAGATGATAATGTTAAGGTTGAGATCAAGGACCATCTTGAAAAATTTCACACATATTTTTATCAATATGATGCTTTTAATGTTGAGAAAAGCCTTGAAAAAGCTTTGTGGTTTGGCGATAACTCAATAGAGCAGCTATATATAAAACGTAAGAATGACGGATGGTATACTAAGGTTTCCAGTTATGGAATAAAGCAAACAATTGAAATACTGCCGGAGAATATCGAGATACAGGGTAATAACGAACCTTATTCTTTCAGGGTTAAGGCGATCCTGTCCATTACACAGGATGACCAAACAATAAGATATTCCTTTGAAACAACCGGGCTAATAATATTTGTTAGCCGGAACTATCCTCTTAACCCTCACGGGCTACTGATGACAAGGTTTGCAGAGAATAACCGCATTGAAATTAAATAGCTATGAATAAGGAGAAGTTAATATTCTTTGGTGCCATTGGTGTTGTTGTTCTTATCATGGTAATTTATGGGGTTAGTGTTTATTCTATAAAAGACCCTTCGTCTGGATCTGCAGCTGCGGATTTTACCGTTCCTGATCTGGTGGAGAAAGACCTGGTAAAGGAGGAATATAATAACCGGCTAAAAAAGGCCAACTCTTACCAGGAACCGGAAGCTAAACCGGATTTATCCAAGACCGCTAATTTTAAAACCTACCAGTCAGAACCCCGGAAGGTTGTTGAAAAGGAGTCTAGCACTGAAGACCAGGTTAAAAAGCCGGGAACTCAGAAACAAGAGCCCCCAAAAGCCAAAGAAGATACAGAAACAAAAAGCGAAGCTTCACAGAAGAAGGAAGAAGATCCTGGAGGTTTTGGGATAATTGTTTCTGAAAGATCCTCAGGGAAAAAATCCACATCTGGTTCACAGGCTAAAAATGGTGGTTTTACTGCTGCCATGCTGGAAGAGGACACCAAAATAAAAAACCAATCTTCGGTTGTTTTTTTCCTCTTGGAGGATCTCTCGATAGACGGAAAGGTTTTTAAGAAAAACGCCATCCTTTATGGGAAAGCTTCAGAATATGGGAAGGTTTTCGATATAAATATTTACCAGATAATGAATACTGATGGTGTGGTGTCATCAGTAAATAGTTTAATTGTCTTCGACGAAAAATATTCCCGGGGTCTGGCCTATGAAGGAAACCTAAACGAATCGGTAAGGGAAGGTGCCAGTCAAACCACTAATGAAACGTCTTCAGCTATTTCCTCTGGTATTGCAGCCGGTACTGGCGTTGGCATTGCTGCCAACGCTGTTGATAATACAATAAGGGCCATGACACGAAAGAAGGAACCAATTACAAGCTTATACAAGGGCTACAGAGTTTTTATTAAAAAAGAGTAACATGAGAAATATTCTCTTAACAGTTTTTCTTGCCTTTTTGGCAGGTCCAGTTACTGCCCAAAACATGGGCGTAATCGAGGTAAATAAAGACTTTACTGCAACCCTTAATTTCACAGATAGTATTGTTTTCATTGTTGTTGGCAACAACCCATCGGTGGGGGAGAATCGAAATAAATATTATGATATATTCCAAAATGGCAAGAATTGCGTAATCCGGGGTAACGATCCTCAATCTCCTGAAACATCAATAACAGTTAAGCTTGAAAATGAAAAGATCTGGTTTGGACGTCTGAAATATGGCGACAGTACTAAGATTTTCTATGATTTCACTGGTGAAGAAGTTAGAAAGATTGACCGGGAAAAAATGCAAGAAATTGCTACGGTGGAAAACAATAGTGCAAAAATGAGAGAGCGACTTAACAGTGTGCTTACCGACAAAATTGAATATAGCTCCATAGGGAAGGTCGAGAATGGTATGACATTCCAGGTTGCAAACATCAAGAATGATGACAGTTTTACATACTTCAAACTCATCATAATTAACACTACCGGAAGCGACTATAACATTGACGGTATTTACTTCAAGTTTGTGGAAGGAAAGCGAAAAGGGATGAAAAAAAGTGAGGCCAAAATCGAGCAGAGAATTAAAATCGAGTTTGAGTCTCCCATTAAGGTTGTTACGGCATATCAAAAACAAGAGCTGGGTTATATAACAGAGCGTTTTACCGGAGGCAAAGATGGCTCACTAGTTATCCAGCTCAGGGAACTCAAGGGGACCCGTAACCCGATTATAGAGATCTCAGGAGAAAAGATGTTAAAAGTGAAAGTATTTGAACAAAAACTCTCTGCAAATGAAAATTAGACTAATACTTGCATTTTTAATTATTTCTGTTTCAGCAGGTGCTCAGTTGATACACGTTGAAGGAAGTAAGGCGCTGGGGATTAATTATGCTTATGTTAAAAACGGCTTTAACGTCTCTTCAAGAATTACCTTTTATAAAAGTGGCAATTTTGCTTATCGGGGAAGCCTTGACTTTGAAAGAGTAAGCTTTGATTTAAGCAAAGCTTCAATTGTCTATGCAAACCCTGAGGTGATGTATACATTCTATAACCCTGGGGATAAGTTATTTTTCAATGTAAAAGGAGGGCTCCTTACAGGAGCGGAATTCATAAGTAATTCAGTGCTCGATCAAAAGAAAAGCCAGTTTTTTGTAGGTGAGAACATAGGGCTTTGCGCTGAATATTTCATCTCTGGTAAGATAATGCTTAACCTGGATTTTGACCAGCGTTTCTTACAACTAAGTAAAGTTGGCAATGCCAGTTTCATTATAAAAATAGGAATGAATTATAATTTCTAGATTATGAAAAAATTGTTGAATCATTTTTTCTTAAGCATTATAATTGTTTTTATCTCAAACAATTACTCCTTTGGTCAGACATGTTATTCAAACGCTCAGAGTATTTATCCTTCAAGTAGTAGTATCTGTGTTAACTCCGGGAGTGCTTTTCTGATAGATGGATATCAAAACTATAATCAAGCTTGCGATGAGTACGGGTGGTGTGATGACTATTGGTGGTTTAATAATATTAAAGTAAAAAGACCGGATGGATCTACTGCTATAGAAATTGACGAAACAATGTTGTCGGAGTTTTCTAATTCGTATCTTTCTTATTCATTTCCGGCCGGGTTTTTTAATGTAGTTGGTGACTGGGAGTTTTCATACCGTGTGGAAGATTATTGTAATGGGAACAACTACATTGCCAGTTTTATAGTAAAAGTTGTAGGCACATCCAGTAATTCTATTGGTTCAGACGAAGTTATCTGTAATGTAGGTGGAACCCCACAAAACATAATTAATCTTTCATTAACAGCTAACTCTGCATATTCAATTAAGTGGCAAAGCAAAACCGGTGCAGGCAGTTGGAATGATGTATCTGGCGCCAATTTATCATCTTATCAGCCAACCTATATTAATCAACCGACATTATACAGGAGGATTATTACTACTACCGAGCTTGGCTGTGTCAGCACTCCTAGTAACGAAGTTGCTAAAAGTGTTTACCCTTCACTTACTTCAGGAGCTATCGGTAATAATCAGGATGTTTGCTACGATATCGCCCCCGGAGTAATAAGCGAAACAACAGCCCCTACAGGAGGTAGCTCTTACCCAAATTATGGTTATCAATGGTACAGCTCTACAGATAATATAAACTGGAACCCCATTTCGGGGGCGACCTCAAAGACCTATCAGCCTTCTTTTACGCTGGGGTACACTTATTTTAGAAGAAAAACTATTGATGCCAGTTGTGGCGAGTTATATACAAATTCGATTCAGATACATGGCTATAATGATTTGGCAGCGGGAACAATTGGATCAGACCAGCTTTTGTGCTATAATGCTACCCCAAGCCTTCTTACGGTTACTGCTATTGAAACCGGGGGCATTGGTTCAAACACGTACCAGTGGTACAGCTCGCCTGATAACTCAACATGGTCAGCTGCCTCTGGATCTTCCACGGGTCAGAATTACCAGCCGCCGGCCCTTACTTCAAAAACGTATTATCGTAAAGCAATTATAAACTCGTGTAATACGGTTTATACTAATACTATTACAATTGATGTCCGGACGGATCTGTCAACAGGCAGTATTGGCAGTAACCAGACGATTTGTTATAATGAAATACCGGCAATTATCGCAACGCTGTCCAATCCTTCAGGAGCATCAAATTCTTATACTTATGCCTGGGAAAGTTCTCTGGACAATTCTACATTTACTGCCATCCCCGGAGCAACCCTTGTTTCTTATCAGTCACCAGCCTTAACTCAAACAACTTATTTTCGCAAAAAGGTAATAGATGCCAATTGTAGTTTTAAGTATACAAACACGGTAACTGTTACAGTGAGACCCGCTTTCTCTATAGGTACTGTTGGCAGTAGTCAAACTATCTGTAATGGTGTCACTCCTGCACTACTTACAAACGCTACAGCGCCATCGGGAGGACAAGGAACTTATACTTATGTATGGGAAAGCTCTCTTAATAATACCGATTGGAGTATTATTACTGGAGCTACAGAAGCCACGTATCAGCCCGGAGCATTAACATCAACCAAATATTACCGCAGGAAAGTAACTGATGCTAGTTGTGGTAATGGTTATAATAACACTGTAACAATTACTGTTAAACCTGTTTTCTCCGTTGGGTCCATTGGAACGGCTCAAACTATTTGTATAAATACAACACCGGCTCTGCTAACAAGTACAAGCCCATCAGGGGGTCAGGGAACATATACTTACACCTGGGAGAATTCTTTGAATGGTACTGATTTTAATGTTATTTCCGGAGCTACAAGCGAAACATATCAGCCAGGTAGTTTAAATCTATCAACTTATTACCGAAGGCATGTAAACGATGCTTCCTGTGGTGCGGGTTATACAAACACTATTCAAATTTCTGTCAGATCCGTTGTTACTATTGGGACTATTGGAGCTGATCAAACAATTTGCTATAGTTCTTCTCCAAGTCTTTTAACTACTACCCTGCCTGCTTCAGGAGGAAGTAATTCTTTTACTTATACCTGGGAGAGTTCGATTGATAATTCTAACTGGAACAATATAAGCGGGGCCAGTGGCACGTCTTACCAGCCACCAACTCTGACCGCAAAAACCTATTATCGTAAATCTGTAACAGATCTTTGCGGAAGTGGTTACACAAACACAGTTACAATCACCCTAAGACCTGATGTTAATGTAGGAACAATAGGGGCTGGACAAACAATATGTTATAATACAATTCCCGCACTACTTACTACAGATGTTGCACCAACGGGGGGAACAGGAACTTTTACCTGGCTTTGGGAGTCTTCACCGAATAACTCTGTCTGGTCGCCAATAAGTGGAGCTACTAACGAATCTTACCAACCGGTTAGCCTTACTTCGACAACTTATTACCGAAGAAAAGTTATTAATCCCTGCAGCTCCGGTTACACAAATGCAATTGTTGTAACCGTCAGGCCGGAACTTATTGCTGGTGCAATCAGCAACAGCCAGACCATATGTTATAATACTGCTCCGGCACTACTTGTAACAGGCTCATTACCAACAGGAGGAACAGGATCTTTTACATATCAATGGCAGAATTCAGTTAATAATTCCTCTTGGAACAATATCTCTGGCGCAACAGCTGAAACATATTCTCCGGGAGTAATGACATCTTCACTTTACTACAGAAGATCTGAAACAAGCGGGAGCTGTGGAACAGTTCAAACTAATTCCGTGCAAATTATTGTAAATAGTCCTCTTGTTGCGGGAACGGTAAAATCAGATCAAACTATTTGTTACGGGACCTCTCCGGGAATATTTCTAACGAACACTTACCCTGCAGGTGGAACAGGTGCATATACTTATCAATGGCAAAAACTTGTTGCTTCGTCATGGACCGATATCCCTACTGCAAATTCTGAAACGTATACATCGGGAGCCCTAACTTCGACTTCTTATTTTAGAAGAAAAGAAACGAGCGGCAGCTGCGGAACTGTAAACAGTAATCAAATTACTATAACAGTTCATAGCCAGTTTTTACCAGGAGTTATAGGTTCTTCACAAACCGTGAATTATGGAGCCGTGCCAGCAGAACTGGTTTCCGTTCAGTCCGCTACGGGAGGAGTAGGATCTTTTACTTATCAATGGCAAAATTCCATTGATAATTCAACATGGTCAAACGTAACCGGCGCAACGTCTGAAAGCTTACAACCGCCAGCTTTGACAGTTAAAAAATATTTTAAGCGCCTAACCACTGATGGATCTTGCGGGACGATCGAAACCAATGTATTAACAATAAATGTTAATTCATTACTTGTTCCCGGTGGAATAGTAGCAAATCAAACAATTTGCTACAATACCACACCAGCCCAATTAACTACAAGTGTTATTCCATCGGGTGGAAACGGTACTTACCTGTATCAATGGCAAAAAACGGAGGATGGAACAAACTGGACCAATATAACAGCAGCTAACAGCGATAGTTATCAGCCAGGGGTACTTATAAAAACAACTTATTTCCGCAAAAGAGTAACGTCTGCGTCAATTGATGATTACACAAATATAGTTACCGTTACAGTTCATGATAATTTCATCCCCGGAGTGATCGGGGCTGATCAGACGGTTTGTAATAACGATATCCCGGCATCTTTAAATTCAGTTAGTCTTCCATCAGGGGGGAATGGGGCATATACAAATCAATGGAAATCGTCGCTTAACTCATCCAGCTGGACGGTACTTACAGGGGCAACAGATAGCTATTATGAACCAACCGCATTAACTGTTAAAACCTACTTCAAAAAGGTTGTAACAGATCTTTGCGGTGTAAAAGAAACGAACGTAGTAACGATTAATGTTAACCTCGTTTTTATTCCTGGCACTATTGGAAATGATCAAACTATTCTATTTAACACGATACCTCAGAAACTTGATGTTTCAACTGTTGCCACAGGAGGAACCGGGTCGTTTACTTATCAATGGCAAAAATCCATTGATAACGTAGCGTGGACCAATATAGCCAGCGCAAATGATCCTTCTTATCAACCGGCAGCCACTTCACAGACAACCTATTTCAAGAGGTTGACAACTAGCGGACCTTGTGGCACAAAAGAAACTAATACTATAACTATAACTGTTACTACAGAGGTTTTGGTTGGCACAATAGGCATAGATCAAACTGTTTGTTACGAAGCAGCTCCGGCACTTCTTACCACTATTACGGGTCCCTCTGCAGGTGTAGTTGTAAATAGTCAGAATTGGATGAAATCAGAAGATGCAGTAGAGTGGAATGATATAAGCACAGCTACTTCAGATACCTACCAAAGCGGTGTATTAAATAAAACTATGTACTTCCGCAAGAAGATGGTGACTGCAGGTAATGGGACAATTTACACTAATATTGTTACCATTACAGTTAACCCCGCTTTCGCTCCTGGAACAATTGGAAGCGATCAGTCAGTTTGTAAAACTTTTGCTGCAGCTCCGATTACAACTACAGTTTTGCCTACTGGCCAACCTATACAAAACCTTTGGCAAATATCAGATAATAATGCAAGCTGGACCGACATAACAGGAGCAACAAATGACTATTACGATGCCGGAGTTCTTACAGTTTCAAAATTCTTCCGGAAAAAGGTAACCAGTTCCTGTGGCACTGGTTACACGAACAGTGTTAAAATCACTGTAAATGATGAGCTTCAGGGAGGGACAATCGGAAACGATCAGTCAATAGCTTATAATACATCGCCTTCTGCTTTAACGGGAACGCTTCCAACTGGTGGAAGTGGTACTTTCACTTACCAGTGGTACTACTCTGTAAATAATATTGATTGGCAGGTAGTAATCTCAGGGGGTGATGGGAAAGATTACCAACCCGGGGTGCTTTCACAAAAAACATACTTTAAACGAAAAGTAACCGGCGGGTCTTGCGGCGAGAAATACAGTAACACTGTTACCGTTACTGTATTTGATAGTATTTTGCCGGGAGTTGTTAGTGAGGCTCAAAGCATATGCTATAATACTGTACCCGCCCTTCTTTCTGGTACAAGTCCGGGGGGAGGAACCGGCCAGTACTCTTATCAATGGCAGTATTCCCTACAGGGAGTTACATGGGTCGATATCCCTTCAGAAGTCGGGATATCTTACAGACCTGATGCATTAAAAGTTAACACTTATTACAGGAGAGCTGTCACAAGTGGTAACAGTACAGTTTATTCAAACTTCGTAATGATTAAGGTGTTTGATCAAATAAACCTTCCAACAACGGATCTTAAAACAAGCTACTGCAAAGGTTCCGCAGTTAACATTAATGTTGTTAACCCTGCTTACCTGAGTTACAAATGGTATGATTCAGGGCACGCTTATTTAATGGATGGTACAAAATACACCTTAAGCAGCATTACCACTGGTAATACTGTTTACGTTAAAAGTCTCGATCTGAACGGTTGTTTAAGCGATTACCTTGAGCAGAAAATTATCGTTGATAATGTGGAAGCAAGCTTTACCCCTGACATAACTACAGTTACAATTGGAGATGCAATCAAGTTTAACAATACAAGCGTCAACGCCAGCAGTTATTCCTGGAACTTCTTTGAGGGCGATATTATAACTGAGCAAAGCCCGGTACACTATTACAACACGCTTGGTATTAATTCCAAAAAATTCAGCGTTCAGTTGACTGTAAAAAGTCCGGGGGGCTGCAGTGATTCTGTTTTGAAAGATGAGATAATCACTGTGGTTAATGATGTTACCGGCATCGAGAAAAATAAGGAAGTTACATTCTCATACTATCCTAATCCGGTAAGCGAAAAACTTTCACTTACAAGCAACGAAAGAATAAAAACCGTTAAGATTTTCAATATTTCAGGTAAGATGATCGAGTCTCTTATTTTTGACAGCGAGGCTGTCACAATTGATTTCAGTGAGCTGAAATCAGATATCTATATTTTGGAAATCAACGGTTTCAGAGATTCAAAGAAAAGTATTAAAATCATAAAAAAATGAAACAGTTAAAATTTTGCATAGTACTTTTTGTTTTGGCTGGTCAACTTTTTTTCTCATCGTGCGATAACCGGGATGATTACTTTATTTCTGTTAATAAGGCCCCATCTCTCACGCTCATTAAGAACGGGGTTACACTTGAGGGAAACGCTCTTTCTGATTCTCTCAAGATAGGGGTTCCCTTATCCTTAAAATATATTATCCAGGATGAAGAGAAGATAATATTACAAGTCTCTCAGGAGGAATCAAAAAGCACTTTTGATGTTGGTCCTGAATTAATTAGCTTCACAGGAGCGACAGAAGGACAAAATCTCTTTAGCCTGAGCGCTAAAGATTCTTTTGGTCAGGAAGCTAAGTTTTCTATAACATTTATAGTTTTTCGAAATATTGCCCCTGTTGCCTCTTTTACGGTTAAGAAAATAGGAGTTTCAAGTCCATACGAATATGAAGTGGATGCTTCGGCCTCTTATGATAAAGATGCAAGGTTCAGCGGGAAAATTACAGAGTATGAGTATACACTTGCAAATTATAAGTTTAGTACAACTTTGAGCAAGATCAGATATGTTTTTGGTAGTGCAGGACAGAAGCAGATCCGGGTACGGGTAAAAGACAATAGCGGTGACTGGTCCAGCCAGGTATCTCAGTACATAGTTTTAAATTGAGTTCTTGGTTTGAGTTTTAATAATATTGCAAAGGAAGAAGCAGCCTTTTGAGCTGCTTCTTTTGTCTCGCTGCGTTCCGGTTTTCACCGAGCACCCTGTTTTGGCACTGGCGAGTTGCATTCCTGCAGAGCTCGTTTCCTTCCTCAAGGGTAAATCAAATGTAGCTAAATTTCAGGACGTTTGCAAATTATTTATATTATTATATATAATGTTATTATTTTAATTATTAGGTCATTTCACGGGAAGCGGTGTTCTCTTTGGTAATATTGTTTATTTATTTCCGTGTAGCTATGTTCCGGGCTACGCTGCTGGAGCCTTGAAACTGAAAACGTCGTGTGCTAAAACCTAACTGTAACAGCCATGCTTTTTGACCACATTTCGCTAGGAAGGTATCAATTTACGTACATAGCTAAACAACAAGCATATAACGCCAGTTAAGTATGGTTAATATTATCATTTTAACTGAAGTAAAGGCTACTGGTATTTCCACCCATCACCGCTAAAAACTTGCTTTTCTGCCTGGCCTGACTACTTCTTGAAATAATTGCGGTAAAATCAGTCAAAAAATATAATTATACTTTGAATTATGACTAAAATGTGTTTAATTTGACCGATAAACAAATATAGTCAAATATTACATTAAGAAAGATAGCGAGAATGTAATGAGAGGTAAACTTAATTTTAAAAACAAGGTTGTAGTTATTACGGGAGCTTCTTCGGGCATAGGAAAAGCATGTGCTTATGAATTTGCCGAAAGAGGAGCAAAGGTGGTAATGGGAGCTCGTAGAGAAAATGAACTTAAAATAGTAGAAAATGAAATAAAACAAAAGGGAGGAGACTGTCTGTCAGTAAAAACAGATGTACGAAATGTTGAAGATTGTAAAAAACTGATTGACAAAACAATTGAAGCATACAATAAAATTGATGTATTGATCAATAATGCCGGCATTACAATGAGAGCAAACTTTGAAGAACTCGATTTGTCGGTAATAAAAGAAATCATGGATACAAATTTTTATGGTACGGTATATTGCACAAAGTTTGCTTTACCTTATCTGATAAAACAAAAAGGTACTGTAATTGGTATATCATCTGTTACCGGACTTACCCCTTTGCCCGGAAGAACCGGGTATGCCGCATCTAAATATGCAATGGATGGTTTTTTAAACACCCTTCGTCTCGAAACCCTTAAAAAAGGGCTACATGTTTTAATTGTTCATCCTGGCTTTACAACTTCAAATATTAGAAAACTTGCTCTTAACAAAAATGGTAACCCACAAAAAGAATCACCCAGAGACGAAGCAAGAATGATGTCTGCAGAAAAAGTAGCGCAAATTATTGCCCGCGCTGCTCTTAAACGGGGAAAAGATATAACTCTTACTCTTGAAGGCAAGATAGCAGTTTGGATGTATAAAAATTTCCCGGGTATTACAGACCGTATAATTTTACATGAGATGGCAAAAGAATCAGGCGCAAAATTTTGATTTTTTGATAAAAGTAACAGTCAGTACTATTATTTATCATAGTCAACTAACTAAAAATTTATTAATTTTGACCCGTGAACAATAAAAGTCAATTACTATGTCAGACACAGATGTAAAAAGTTTAATTGTTGAATCAGCAACAAAGTATTTTTCAAAATTTGGTTTTTATAAAACCACAATGGATGAGATTGCCAGGCATATTCACAAAGCAAAAGGGATTCTTTATTATTATTTTAAAAGCAAGGAAGAACTTTTTAACGAAGTTCTAAAACAAGAATTGGGTATGGTTAAAGCGGAATTAAGCAAAATTGTAAATAGCGATAAAGATTCTCTGATCACACTCAAAGATTACATGCTTACTCGTTTGAAATTATTACACAAAGCAGTTAACTACCATGAAACGCTAAAAGCTGATTTCTTTGAAAAATATCATTTTGTTAAAGACGTCCGTGATGATTTTAAGGAGTTTGAACGAGTTCAACTAACCATTATTTTAAAAAAAGGGAAAAAAGAAGGCTATCTTGATGTCAAAAACATAAATTCCACTGTAAATATTATTATGATGGTAGTTAATGGTATAGAAATACCTTTATTCCTGCAAAACAAATACTCTGAATTTGAAAATACTATCGATGAACTTGCAACTATGATAGTTCATAGTTTAAAAACTCAAAAGAGATAAATATTTTTTTATGATATATGTGACCATAGAACTTGTATGGTCAAATATAATTTTATCTTTGCACTGACTTTTAAACAATGTTGTTCAACTATTAATGAATAAGAATATGGGAAAATTTGCAGAATCAGTTGTAAAATTCAGGTGGATAATAATAATAACAGCATTGGTACTAACTATAGTCCTTGGCTATCAGGTTAAGAACCTTAAAATAAATTCTGATGTATTAAGCTCATTACCTGATGATGACCCAGCAGCTTCTTTATATAAAAAGGTTGGTACTCAGTTTGGCGGGAATGATATGGGAATGATTGTTTTAGAAACAGATAATATTTTTAAAACAGAGGTTTTGCAGCATGTAAAACAAATAACAGATAGTATAAAAATCACTCATGGAATATCAACTATTACGAGTATTACAAATGTCATTGATATAAAAAATAATGATGGGGGGATAGAAATCGGCAAACTCTTAGATGAGTATAACTTACCGAAGTCCAAACAACAGTTAGACAGTTTGAAAGCATATGTGCTTTCAAAAGATATGTACAAAGGCGCAATAGTTTCTGATGATGGAACAGCAACTCTAATCATGTTTACAATTCTTAACGATGTCGACAAACAAGCTGTAGCAAAAAATGTAAAAGGGAAAATAGAAGCTCTAAATTTTCCAGAAAAATTGTATTTCGGTGGATTACCAATGATGATGAACGATGTCTCCAATTTAATAGTTGCTGACATAATCTGGCTTTTGCCTCTGGTGTTTTTATTAATTGCCTTTGTGTTATTATTAAGTTTTCGCTCGGCAAGTGGTGTTATTTTACCTCTGCTTACCGCTGGTTTAGCAGTTGTCTGGACACTTGGTATTATGGTATTGGCTGGTTATGAATTAACAATGATTTCCAATGAAATACCAATCATTTTACTCGCAGTTGGAAGCGCGTATACAATACATGTTCTGAATCGTATCAATCAAACCAGGGATGGTGTTAATAATAAAGTTGTTATAAATGCATTGTCGTACATTATTCTACCTGTTTTTTTAGCAGCAGTAACTACTGCAGTTGGATTCATTTCATTCATTTTTGGTTCTTACCTTACAATGATTCGTGATTTTGGGATATTTACTGCTCTCGGAATAGCATTTTCGTTTATATTATCAATAACCGTTGTCCCTGCAATCATATCAATTATACCAGCGAATAAAAAGAAGGATAATGAAAAATCTGGATTAGAGAAAAAATCCCTTCTATCCGACAAAGCTTTAAAACCTCTTGTATCTCTATTATTCAAACATCCGAAATATACGTTGATAGCATGGGGCGTTCTAATAGCAATAAGCATTGTTGGTATGTCCCTGGTTAAGACAAGTGTAAATATGGCTGATTATTTTAAAAAAGATAATCCAACAAGAGTGTCGGAAGATATAATGCAAAAGAAATTCGGAGGTTCAATGCCTGTTTTTGTTGTTTTTAAAGGGGATATGCAGAGCCCTGATGTTTTAAAAACTATGAAGAAGGCGGAGAACTACATGAAACAGTTTCCTGATATCACAACAGCACAATCTGTTGCCGACCTTATTGAAGAGATGAACGATGTGATGGGTGAAGGTAAAAAAATTCCTGATGAGAAAGCCAAAATAGAACAATTATGGTTTTTACTTGATGGACAGGATATCATGCCGCAATTAGTTTCCGGCAATCTTGATGAAGGTATTATACAATCTAAGTTTGCCTCTGTAGAGAGTAAATCAATGTCTGACTTTGTTAAATACATGGATAAATTCATAAAAGAAAACTCAACCGCTGATTGTAATATAGAAGTTACTGGAATGCCTTCAGTTTATGAAAAACTAAACCACAGCCTTCTTCAAAGCCAATTCAGTAGTTTAATTCTTGCGATACTAATGGTTCTTCTTATTGTTGGTATCATGATGCATTCATTTGCACAGGGTGTATATGCAACAATACCTATATTATCAACTATTGCAATATTATTTGGTTTCATGGGATTCTCAGGAATTCCTCTGGATATAGCAACAGTATTAGTGGGAAGTATTGCTCTAGGTATCGGTATTGACTACTCTATTCATATAATTACCCATTACAATCATGTCTTTAAAGAAACAGGAGATATAAATATAGCTCTTGAAGATACAATTATGAAAGGTGGGAAAGCAGTTGTTATAAATGTCATATCGGTAGCAGCGGGATTTCTGGTGTTGCTGTTTTCGCAAATAGTGCCTTTACAAAATTTTGGCGCACTCGTGGCACTAAGTATGTTTGGTTCCGGGCTTGGGGCATTGACATTGTTACCTGTAATATTAATTCTTGCTAATAGAAAAAAGAAGATTATAAAATCATAATTAATAACCTTTATTTATTTTAAAATGAAAAAAACAAAAGTTCAATCGGTAGTTCTATATGGATTAATTGTAGCAGGAAGTATAATTTCTGCCAGCGCACAAGATGCTAACACCATATTGAAAAAAATGGATGATGTAATGTATTCTCCTAAAGACATGACTGGTAAGAACAAAATTGTATTAATTGATAAAAATGGCAAACAGGAAACTCGTGAAGCAAGCATCCTGCAAAAGGGAAATGATAAACGGATATTCCGGTTCACTGCTCCAGCCTCACAAGCAGGAATAGCCGTTTTATCCCTTCCTAATGACGTTATGTACCTGTACCTTCCTGCTTTTGGTAAAGAAAGACGAATTTCTACCAGTGTCAAAAGCCAGAATTTTGCCGGTACCGATTTCTCATACGATGATATGGAAGCAAAACCATATTCCGACAAATACACTCCTAAATTGCAAAAAAACGAAAGTGGGGTTTTTGTGCTTGAATTAACACCCAAGGGACAATCCGACTATTCTAAAATAATTGTAAATATCAATAATATCAATTATTACCCAGAATTAATGGAGTACTACGACAAGGGTAACACTAAGATAAAGGAAGCAAAATATATTTTTAATAAGGTTGGTAATTACTGGAATGCTCAGGAAATCGAGATGACAGATATAAAGAAAAACCATAAATCAAAAATGCAGATGTCTGATGTTAAATATGATACAGGCTTAACAGATGATGATTTTACAGTCAGAAAATTAATTCAATAAATATACTTTTAAGATAATAATACCAATCATGAGAACAATATCAGGATATATTCTTACGAATGTATTAGGTTGGAAAATCAAAGGGGAATTTCCTGATGTAAAAAAGTCAATCACAATATTTGCACCTCATACCGCACATATTGATGCTCTATATGGGAAATTAGGTATTACCGAAATAGGTATTAAATATTTATTCCTTTCAAAAAAGGAGCTTTTCTTTTTTCCGATGAGTGTTGTTATGAAAAAATTTGGTTCTATGGCAGTTAGAGGTGTCAAAGATAAAAATGCGATTTTTCAGGTTGCGGAGATTTTAAATAATACTGATGAATTACATGTAATAATTTCACCAGAAGGTTGGATTAAAAAAGTAACTAAATGGAATAAAGGTTTTTACTATATGGCAGTAAAAGCAGAAGTTCCTATAATCGTAACTTCCATAGATTATAAGAAAAAAGAGATGGAAATAAAGGGTGTAATCTACGAACTTGATGATTATGCCACTGTAATAAGGCAAATAAATCTTATGTATAAGGATGTTACAGGTAAAAACTCTCAGAATTTTTCCCTGTCATCTGAAAATTAGAACATGAAAAAATCAGTTGCATTAGTATTATCAAGTGGTGGTTCAAAGGGTCTTGCACAAATAGGAGTAATTAACGCTTTGGGAAAAAATGATTTCAAAATATCCTCTATTGCAGGTTCTTCTATAGGGTCCATCATTGGCGGACTTCATGCAATGGGCAAATTGCCGGAATTTACAGCTTGGATGAAAACATTAGACAGAAGAGCAATCTGGGGACTTATGGACTTTACCATTTCAACCTATGGATTATTAAAAGCTGTGAAAGCATTGGATAAGATGAAAACAATTATTCCTGACATGAATATCGAAGAAATGGATATCCCTTTTGCGGCAATTGCAACCGATTTAATAAATGAGAGGGAAATTGTTTTTAACTCAGGTAGCTTTTATGAAGCAATCCGTGCATCAATAGCTATTCCAACAGTTATAACTCCTGTTAAATACAGAGATACAATCTTGGTTGATGGGGCGGTATTAAATCCAATTCCAATTATGTATGTGGCTCGAAGTACCAATGATATTCTTGTTGTTGTGAATTTATATGGCGAAAAGTCAGACGAGAAAGATAAGCCGGGTATGGTAACTCATGACCAGAATCCTACAATAGTTCAAGGCATATTGAAAAATATTTCTAAGTTGATAGCTGTTGGAGACAAGAGAAGTCTTGGGTACTATTCACTATTAAAAGCCACTACTTCTGCAATGGTTCATAAAATTGCCAAACAAAATATTGAATTAAGCAAACCTGATATTCTGATTAATATCCCATATGATTCTTCAGACATCTTTGACTTTCATAAAGCTGATGAATTGATAAAGATAGGTGAGACTGCTGCAAATGAGGCAATTTCAAATTATTTTAAAAAATCATGAATTATGAAATCCACGGCAGTTATATGTGCTTTTAACGAAGAAAAGACAATCAGAGATGTGCTATTTTCTGTATCTGATTTCAAGATTTTTGATGAAATTATTGTTATCAATGATGGTTCTACCGATAAAACAAAAGTAATCATTTCTGATTGTAAGGAAGAATTGGATATTATTGATTTCCACCTGCCTGAAAATGAAGGGAAAGGCTTTGCAATGGCAATAGGTATAGAACAGGCAAGTAATGAATTAATTGTTTTTTGCGATGCTGATTTATCGAATTTAAGAAAAGAGCATTTACTTCAACTTACAAAACCAATTATTACGAATGAGGCAGAAATGGTTCTTGGTCAACCAACAGACACCTTAATTAATTACAACATCAATCCTTTTAAGCCATTCACAGGTCAAAGAGCAGTATTAAGACTGGATATACTCCCTATCGTTGACGATATGAAGAAATCAAAATTTGGTGTTGAGACTCTTATCAATCTTTACTATGAGTCGCAAAACAAAAAAGTGAAACACGTCAAGCTTAAAGGATTAAAACACCCCACAAAATTTAATAAAACAAATCAATCAAGGGCAGTAAGAGAATATATATTCGAGGGAATTCAAATTGCCCTTATAGTTTTCAATAATATAAATTTAATTACAAGAATTATTACTAACAGAATCAATAACTTATAACATATGAAACTATTATCTTTTACTTCAGTGATGATTATTCTCTTGGCGAACTCTTATATTGTCAGAGCACAAGAAAGTAGTGTTACATCACAAGAACAAGATGAAAGCAGACTGAAAATCTCCGGTGAATTACTAACTGATGAACGATTCCTGCTCAATGATAAAAAAGATTGGGCATGGAATGAGAATCGTCTTACTCTGAGGTTAGATAAAAAAATCACCAACAGTTCAAAATTCTATAGTGAGGTCTGGTTACGGAATATAGGTTTACCAAATATTACTTCATCGGGTGATTTATACAACAAAGGAATTGTTGACCCATATAATCTGGAAATCCGGGAAGCATATGTTCAATTGTATGGATTCCTAACCAAGAATTTGGATGTAAAAATTGGTCGCCAGCGAATTACATGGGGTACTGCTGATAAGCTAAATCCGACTGATAACCTTAATCCATATGACCTTGAAGATGTATTGGATTTCGGTCGTCATCGTGGTTCAGATGCTATAAGCCTTAATTATTATTTTAGCAGTGACTTCTCTTTACAGGGTGTATATATTCCTGTTTTCCAGCCAGCAAATATGCCAGTTGGTGTTTTTGCAAATGCACTGACCCCTGATTTGGAGTTACCTCAAGGCATGTTTTTAAATGAATTTTCAGATACTCTGCTTATGCCAAGATATAACTTAGGTGCAAGTTCAACCGCAGGGTTAAAATTTAAAGGTTTTGCAAAAGGAGTTGATTTTTCCTTGAGCTATGTTTGGGGATATGACGGATTACCTTTCGCCACTCAAAATACTTTCATCCCCATCGATGCAATGGGAGGAACAAACATAAACTCACAACTTTCATTTTCACGAACCCATATTTTTGGAGTTGATATGGCAACAAGCATAGCTGGAATTGGATTTTGGGCAGAAGCTGCTGCATTTCTTCCTGAAAAGGATGTAATTATGACCAATGATTTATCAGCTTTTTATCCAATGTCACCTGTCCCGGTAACTATGGATTCATTGCTCTTAGACTCTTCAAAACCATATATAAAATTTGTAATTGGTGGTGATTACAATTTCGCAGATGGTTCATATATTAATTTTCAATTCTTGCATGGATTTATTAATGAAAGAGGAAATGAAAACCTGAATGACTATTTCTTTTTAAGATATGAAAAGAAATTTTTCAATGAAAAGCTAAAAATCGCTCCTATCGGTGGAGGTTTCATTGTAGCTGACTGGAACAAAATAAAAGATAATTATGCTATTGTTTACATGCCAGAAATTGCATATAAAGCTACTGATAATGTCGAAATAGCTTTATCTGCTGGAATTTTTAACGGTAAAGGAGATAATTTGTTTGGGAAACTGAATTACTATGATATGTTTATGTTTAAGATGAAATACAGCTTTTAGTATTAACCTTTTAATTTACGGCATCAACATCAAAAACCTGACATGCATAAATGTTGCAAGCTTTGATGATCTGTCTGGAAGTTAAACAAGTGGAATGACTAAATATTTTTTTGAAGTATAATTGACTATAAAACGATTTTAGACTAATCGGCAAATGGGAAAGAATTTAAACATCAAAGAAATATCGAAAAAAAAGGAAATTAAGGAATTTATCAGGTTTCCAGATAGATTCCCGTGCGTTCAGAAAGAAACTTTATTATAAAATTAACCTAAAACAATGTAAAATGAAAAATCAATTTAGAAAAATCATTTTGGTAGTTGCCCTTCTTACTCTCCTGGTTATTAAATCTTTCGGGCAGATTGATCTTGGTGTGAAAAGCGGGATAAATGTCTCAACACAATCCGAACTTGGGAATATCTATAACAACGATAATTTAATCGCAGGTCTAAATATCGGAGGAATTGTCCGGTACCATGTAAATGACTGGTTAGCTTTAAAGAGTGATTTTGGATACAGTCAAAAAGGTAAAAAGTACCATAGCCCATTTGAAAATAGTACAAATGTTGTTACGGATCGATTCAACTATGTTATAATCCCTTTAAAGGCTGAAATTTCAACCGGAGAGAGAGTAGGCCTGGATAAAGGGCAAAAACTATTTTTTGCAGCGGGCCCATATTATGGTTTTCTTTTGAATGCTGAAAGGAAAGACAACAGCACAAACATTAGTCTGAAAGAAACAACTGAAAATTACGACTATGGTTTGAGTTTGGATTTAGGATTTGAATTTCCTGTAAAAAGTCATTCAATTACTGCTGGCATTAATTATGAAATGGGATTATCGAAAATTGCAGAATACGACAATGACTTGCGGAATAAAACATTCTCATTCAATATTGGATTTATTTTTTGATCAGAAATGAACCTAATATTTAAGATTAACCAGGACCTTAGAGTGTAAAAGCCGGACGTATTGATCACATTTGTCCAGGCAGATTTTAATTAAAATACAGACCTTAACAACAAGCTCTTAACTCCGTTCAGGAGTGATCAATTTACTCCTGACAAAGGTGGGCGGGGTTGCTGGGTCTTGCACTCTTTACAGGCTGAAATTTTGATAATCAATTTATCTTTTGTACCGATGGCACTGAAATGGGAAAAAGGGAAGAAAAGAGAGAATGAGATGTCATTTCTTGAGCATCTCGAGGAACTCAGATGGCATATCATCCGGGCTTTATTAGCCATCGTAATTATGACAATAGTTGCATTTCTATTTAAAAACATCATATTCGATAAAATAATTCTTGCACCAAGAAATCCTGGTTTCTTTACAAACCGTATTCTTTGCCAGATTGGCGAATTTCTGAATACTAAAGCGTTATGTATTAACACGAAACCATTTGACCTTATAAACATACAAATGTCAGGTCAGATTACAACCCATATTTTAGTAGCACTGGTTTCCGGTGTGATCCTGTCATTTCCTTTTGTTTTATGGGAATTCTGGAGGTTTTTTAAACCCGCGCTACAAGCAAACGAAAAACAACATGCAAGAGGAGCAGTACTTGTAGCTTCATTTCTCTTTTTTACAGGTGTTATATTCGGATATTACTTAATAATACCATTATCTATACATTTTCTTGGGTCGTATGTGATAAGTAATGATGTCACAAACCAGATTAACATAAGATCTTATATTGGAACACTAACAAAAACTGCTCTCGCCAGTGGTCTGATATTCGAACTTCCTATCATAGCATTTTTCCTTACTGAAATAGATTTGATAGATCCGTCTTTTTTAAAACAATACAGAAAACATGCTATTGTTGTTTGCTTTATTATTGCTGCAATAATCACACCTCCTGATGTATTTTCGCAGGCACTTGTAGTTATTCCGTTATTGGGTCTTTATGAAGTCAGTATTGTGGTATCAAAGATTGTCATGAGAAAGAAAATAAAAGACCATGACGATTTCATGAAAAATGATAATGCCTCTTAAGTGTTAATACTTCATTATAGAATTTGAGATGAAACTTTATAATGAAGGATCAACTAATAAGATTGCTTAGTTATCTATTTTTTAGGAGGGTTAATTCCCCTTTGTTTAGCCGCAGATTCAAGACGTTGCTGCCATTTGGATTTTTTCAGCGGTTTCTTTTTATTCTCCTCGAGGGTTGCCAAGACTGCATCGGCATTTATAAATCTTTTTGAAATTATATTCTGCCCGTATGTGATTATATTTGCAAGGAAATAGTAATAAGTAAGACCTGAAGAAAAATTATTCAGAATGACCATAAACATTACCGGCATCATATACATCATATATTTCATCCCAGGTTGATCTGCCCCGGGTGTAGAACCAGTCATCTTCATCGTAAGCAAGGTTGAAGCAGTCATTAAAAGTGTAAAAAGGCTTACATGGTTTCCATACATAGGAATCATGAAGGGAAGGGTTAATATGGAATCGTAAGTAGACAAATCTGTAGCCCAGAGGAAGTGTTCCTGACGTAATTCGATTGAAACCGGAAAAAACCTGAACATTGCAAAGAGTATCGGCATCTGGAGCAGCATTGGAAGACAACCTCCAATCGGGTTCACCCCGGCCCTCTTGTACAAAGCCATGGTAGCCTGCTGTTTTTTCATTGCATCTTCTTTCTTTGGAAATTTCTTTCCTAATTCCTCGACCATTGGCTTAAGCACCTGCATTTTTGCCTGCGATTGGGTTGACTTAAATGTCAGAGGGAATAGAGCGAGTTTGATAATTAATGTCAGTACTAATATAATAATCCCATAACTACCAATAAAATTGTCGAGCCAGTTAAAGATTGGAATAATAACAAACCTGTTGATCCAACCGATAATATTTTTACCAAGGAATACGAGACTTTCAAGCTCAAAACCTTCTTTTCTGAGAGTTGTTATATGGTTAGGACCATAATAGAGCTTCATGCTGATTGCATTTGATGCCTCTGAATTAAAAGGGACACCAACCTCTGAAGTATAATATCTAATGTATTTTGGGGAGCCTAATGTCCGTGTTGATGATACGAAGCCATTAAGAAAGAAATCGTTGGTTAAAAGAACTGATGAAAAAAATTGATCCTGAAAAGCGATCCATCTGAGTTTTGTAGTGATATCTTTTTTTTCTGTCTCCTTTTTTGATCTCAGACTCAAACCATCGACATCATCCTGAAAATACTTATACTTAATCGTTGAATAGTTTTCCTCATTATCCCTTCCTCTTTCCTGTTGTGGTATGTACATCTTCCAGTCTAAAGTAAGACTGTTCTGATTTGAAGCTATGATGCCTTCCATTGATTTGAAGGTTACATTAAAGTCAACCATATATTTATCAGGTGCAAGAGTGTATTTGTATTCTATATACTTATCGTCACCTGCCATTAACCGCAGGCTGACACTTTGCGGCAGAGAACTCACAACAAATGATTTTTGGTCAGATACCGGTTTAAAGTAGAGGTTGTTGGTCTGAATGGCTTTATTATCAGGAGTGAAAAAATTAAATCCGAAAACAGTTGAATCACCTGAAAATAATATCAAAGGAAGAGAATCATAAGTCCTATAGTCTTTTAACCTGGCAGAATAAACTCTTCCGCCCTTCAGAGAAATTTTAAGTTCTATCTTATTATTTTCAAGAGTAATAAATCCATTTTCTCCTATTGCCGTCTGCGCAAAAATTCCATATTGATTAATATCTGTTGGGATTCCGGGGACATTAGTTGCCGGGGTTTCTGTTTTTGATGGTTGGGAAACTGCAGTATAGACCTTCTGAGTTTCTGGTACGATTCCAAGTTTAAGGTTGATTTCATCTATTTTTGCAATAGCATCTTGTTGATTCGGTTTAAATCTCAGGGCATTAATATATTCTGACCTTGCTGCTTCCAGTTCTCCTTTGGCATAATAAGATTCTGCAACGATAACAGCTTTCTCATAACCTTTATTCATCCTGCTGTTATTATATATACTAAATCCTATGAAAATTATAAAAATCAGAATAATGCCTGTTATTGTATTTTTATCCATTCCTTCCGGTGAATTAAGTTTTATGAGTACCGGTGGAACATCGCAAATCGTACAAATCTGTCAAAAAAATAAGATCCTTAAATCTTATAAGCCAAATAATAATTAAGTTAGACATGCTCAATTTTTTCCTTTGCATAAAACACAATCTTATTCTCGCGGGACAGCAAATTCAAAGCAATAAGAAACTCTTTATCATTCATTTTAAGTTGTTTTCTTAGCTCTTTGGTTGAACTTCCGCCATTCTTTTTTAAATGTTGCCAAATGATATCGGCATTCATTTCTTTTTCATTTTTTATCATCTTTTTAATTATTTTTAAAGTTGTTGCATTCTTAATTTCCATCTTCGGTGTGACCACAAACAGTCTTCAGGCTTTTTAATAATTATGGTTCCCAATTTTCTCATATACCTTTCTGTTATGTCTCCTGGTAATGTTTGAGCTGGATTACTGCATATTTTTTGCATTTCCACCATATAATTTCCTCGTTTTACGCTTTGTATATCCCCGGGTATATTACCGGCATATTGAACAGTTTTGCATAATCCTTAATACCGCATAGACAGACCGTGTGCTGATTAAGGAACTTCATCCAAATAACTTTTTTATGTAACCGGAGTATTGATCACTAATAATACAGTTCGACAAATCCCTGTTTTCTATTTACATAAAACAAAATCCTATTCCTGCGTAACAGCCGGTCTAAAGCCATAAGAAACTCTTCATCATTCATTCTAAGTTGTTCTTTTAGCTCTTTGGTTGAACATCTGCCATTTTTGTCTAAATATTGGCAAATGATATAGACATTCAATTCTTTTTCATTTTTTATCATCTTTTTTATTGGTTTAAAAATTGTTTCTTTTAAGTTCCAATCTTTGGTGTGATCACAACCAATCTTCAGGTTTTTTAATAATTGTGGTTTCCAGTTTTCTCATATACCTTTCTGTTATCTCACCAGGTAATATATCGGATGGATTACTGCATATTTCAGACATTTTCACTGTTTAATATCCTCGTTTTACTCTTTGTATCTCCGGGTATATTACCGGAAGGTTGAATAGCTTTGCGTATTCTTCGATACCTCGCAGGCAGGCTGTGTCCTGATTAAGAAACTTAACCCATAAGACTTTTTTTGCATTACCTGGATTTTGATCGCTAACAAAAAAATATGCCTTAGGTTTGTTTTCTTTCGGGCATAAAATATATTCTGGATCGTAAATGGACAGAAGCGTCATATTCCGTTTCGTTCTTAGTTTAAGAATATATTTATCAAAATACTTATTGGATATAGGTTTATAAAAAAAAACAAGTTCATGTTTGTAGACACTCTCTGCGATTTGAGTACCCCATTCCCAGTTACAATAATGACTCAAGGCTATGATAATATCTCGTCCTTCTTCATAATATTTGTTTGCTTCATCAGGATTCAAAAACTGGTATCTTTTCAATAATTGTTTGGCATCTAATGAGCATCCTTTCAAACTTTCGAGGATTGTATCACATAAGTATTTATAAAATTTACGAGTTAGAATGTTTATCTCTTCAATGGATTTTTCAGGGAAGGCATTTATTAAATTGTTCAATACCGGTATACTCCTGTATCTTATAACATATTGCATTGCAAATGAACAACAATCAGATATTAAATAGAGTAATCTGAAAGGGATGATTGACGATAGAAAAATTAAACATCTGATGAATACGTATTCTATATAATATTTCATTTGACTCAATTGTGTTTTTGGGAACATAATTAGTTAATACCTTAATATTTAAATCCCAGATTTATCAAATCTCAATAATAAATCAGTCCAAAAAAAACTTATAAGTCGACCTGTTTGTATCGGGCATGGATTCATTTTATATCCGGTAACTTATTCATCTTTACCAATTTATTGCATCTGAATTCCACAAGGGAATCAGACTTACCATCATTATTTATGATTATAGATTAGAATATTTTTAACATCTGTTGGTTCCATTTTTAAGATTATTATTTGAACAAATATGTTTTCCTGTCAACACAAAATTAAAACATAATAATTGACTATACAAGTTTATTGGTCATTTTATTATAACAAACTCAATAACAACGAATCCGGAATAAAGCATTTGTTAATCAGGATATTAAACCTTTGCATAGTTAAGGTGTTTGGGTTAGCCTGGTTAAAGCACATTAGCAAGCCAATAAAGGAGAAATATTTTCAATTGCCTTAAAATATAAATATAAATTTAAGTAATCCAAAGGGTTGAATAGAGTAGCAATTGTCAACTCTTCAGTGTTTATTATAATAGTTTTGAAAAGTTTAATCAAAAATATTAATGAAAGTTTTGTTTTCTAAATAGCATTTACTAATATTGACCCATAAACAATATAAGTCAAATATTATGTCAGAAATAGATGTAAAAAGTTTAATTGTTGAATCAGCAACAAAGTATTTTTCAAAATTCGGTTTCTATAAAACCACCATGGATGAGATTGCCAGGCATATTCACAAAGCAAAAGGGATTCTTTATTATTATTTTAAAAGCAAGGAAGAACTTTTTAATGAAGTACTGAAGCAAGAGTTGGGTATGGTAAAAGCGAAATTAAGCAATATTGCAATTAGCGATATAGATTCACTTGTAGCACTCAAGGAATACATGCTTACCCGCTTAAAATTATTACACAGTGCGGTTAACTACCATGAAACCCTTAAAGCTGATTTCTTTGAAAAATATAATTTTGTTAAAGATGTAAGAGATGATTTTGATGGATTTGAACGGGAACAATTAACCCTTATTTTGAAAAAAGGGAAAAAGGATGGTTTTCTTGATGTTAAAAACATAAATTCCACCGTTAATATAATAATGATTGTATTAAATGGTATTGAGATTCCCTTCTTCCTGCAGAACAAATATCCCGAATATGAAAGCACGATTGAGGAACTGACATCTATGTTAGTGGGTAGTTTAAAAACGCAAAAAAAATAATTTTTTAAATTAAATTGACTAAAAAACACATATAGTCAAAAGGATATTTATCTTTGTGCTTACTTTGGAACAATATTGATCTGATACTGAAATACATAAATATGAAACTGTTATTATTCATTTACAAATATAAGATTATTATTATAATAGGAGGAGTGATAGTTAAACTGCTTTCATTAGTTGCAGTTATTCTGTGGGCGAGATTCCAACAATGATAGTTATAACGTTAGGCGCACTAAAAAAATTTCTCAATAAATGACCATAAAACCATATAAGTCAAATATTGAATTAATTTTTACGTTCAAAGTAAACGAATGTTTTTCAACTGTTAAATCAAGGAAAAATGAATGAAAAAAATTCAATCAAATTAATTTCTAGGTTATTACAAGCAATCTTGAAAAAAAAGGTATACAGAAAAATATTAATACCAAAACTAAACAGGCATATTCGGAAAAAAATGTTGATGAACACTACGTCTGGGCTACCTAAGTTTATCAGATTGAATAAATATTATGCCGTTCGGAGCATGTATATGTCGTATCTCAGAAATTATTCTAAGGGTATTATTTCCGAAAAGGTCACAAAAAAGGTATTGGAAACATTGTTAGATTCTGTAATGATAGGCAATGAAGAAGTGCAGAATTCAATTAATAAATTTCAAAGTAAATACAATCAATTACCTCCAAAATTCCTGACCATCGCACCCACAATAAAATGTAATCTTAACTGCACTGGTTGCTACGCATCTTCAAATTCAACTGATAATAAATCAATTGATTGGGTTCTTTTGAATAAGATAATCTATGATGCTTATTCAAATATGGGGATGAGGTTTTTTGTCATATCGGGTGGAGAACCTTTGCTTTATAAAAGTGAAAATAAGACGATACTGGATTTAGCAAAACAATGGGATGATTGTTTTTTCTTAATGTACACCAATGGCACACTAATTAGTGAAGAAATAGCCGCACAAATGGCTTCAGCAGGTAATATCACACCGGCTATATCAATTGAAGGTTCTAGATCATATACTGATAATCGCAGAGGGAAAGGTGTTTACGAGAAAATTCTAAATGCGACAGACAATCTTACAGAAAAAGGAGTTCCATTTGGATTATCTGTCACTGCAACGAAAGAAAATATTAATTTATTACTTGATGAAAGTTTTTATAAATTCTATTTTAATGAGTTCGGTGCAACTTACATGTGGGTTTTCCAATATATGCCCATTGGACGAGAATTTACAACCGACCTGATGATCTCTCCCGGGCAGAGGATCGAATTATTCAAAATACAGAAAAAAGTGTTAATGGAAGACAAATTTTTTGTAGCTGATTTCTGGAATAGTGCAATGCTTTCCGATGGCTGTATTTCATGCGGAAAGCCAAGAGGGTACTTCTATATAAACTGGGATGGTAATATAATGCCCTGTGTGTTTGTTCCTCATTATATTGATAATGTTCAGTCGCTTTATAAATCCGGGAAAAAGCTCAGCGATGCACTTTTTTCATCACTTTTTACTGAAGGCAGAAAATGGCAGTCAAATTACTTAAAAGGTAATAATAAACCTGGTAATCTGTTAATGCCATGCTTCTATCGCGACCATCACAAAGATTTTGCTGAAATAGCAAAAAGTACCGGAGCAAAACCTGAGAACAAGGCAGCCGGTGATGCTTTAAATTCCGGAGAATACTATGACGCTATGTTGAGATTTGATGAACAATTAGAAGAAACGTCATCTCCTTTCTGGGACGAAATGTATAACACAAAAGGAAGGGAATCATAAATAATTGAATTAAGACAATAGAAAAAATGAATCAACAGGAAATTGAAACAAAAGTAATTGAAATACTAATGAATAATTTAGGAATTTCTGAAACTGAAATCAGTTTTGAATCTACACTGAAAGAGTTAGGAGCTGACAGTCTTGAGCAAATTGAAATAATTATTGAACTTGAAAAAGAGTTTGGCATTGTTATTCCTGATGATATTACACCAGAAGTTCAAAACATCGGAGGTCTTTGCAAATATATTGAAAAGAAAATTTAGTTGCATTCAACACAATAACATTATGAAAAAACACGGTTAACCAAATATTGATTGAGACATAAATTATGGCACTGAAAAATTTGATTAACAAAGAAAAAGGACCCTCTCATGTTGCCATAATCATGGATGGGAATGGCAGGTGGGCAAAAAAAAGAGGTAAAATCAGGTTAGAGGGTCATAAGAAGGGAGTTATTTCTGTGAAAAAGGTTGTAGAAGCAGCAGCAGAAATAGGAATTAAATATCTTACGCTTTATACATTTTCAACAGAAAACTGGAAACGGCCAAAAGCAGAAATTGAAGCATTAATATTTCTCCTGGTTTCTTCAATAAATTCAGAAATAGAAACCTTAAAGAAAAACAATATACGTTTATTGACTATTGGCGACATAACTTCTTTGCCGCCTAGTGTTCAGGGGAAAATTAATTATGCTATTAAAGCCACATCAAAAAACACCGGGCTTTCTCTCATTCTGGCGTTAAGCTATGGTGCTAAACATGATATAGTTAATGCAACACGGCGAATGTGTAAGAATATCGAAAAGGGGGAATTATCTATTACGGATATGTCAGAAGAAATTTTCAGCAAATATCTTTCAACTGCTGACATACCTGACCCTGAATTACTTATAAGAACAGGTGGGGAATATCGTGTTAGCAACTTTTTACTTTGGGAAATCGCATATACAGAGTTGTATTTTACAAAAACGCTATGGCCTGATTTTGATAAATAAGAATTTTATAAAGCTATAGATGATTATCAAAACAGAGAAAAATGATAAAGAAAAACTATTGACAACTAACAAAAATAAAGGATACTTATGATAATAAATCTTGTAACTGATTATATTCCGGATATCGTAATACCAAATGAATATTTTTCAGTAAATTATGGTATTACCAATGAGGAAATAGTCTCCAAAAGCGGTATTAAGCAAAGAAGACGTACCCGGTCTGATGAGAATACTAATTCAATGGCGATTGAAGCAGTAAAAAAAGCTTTGCCTGATTTGCCGTTTCAAATAAATGAAATTGATTTAATAATAGGTGCGACATACACGCCTTATGATACAGCCGGCACATTGGGCCATGCTGTACAAAAGGAATTTAATATATGCAATGCAAAATGTTTTACTATTGATTCTGCATGTTCTTCCTTTGTAAATGCAATAGAAATAGTTGACTGCTATTTTGCCACTGAAAAAGCGAGTAAAGCATTAATTGTTATTTCAGAAAACAACAGCGCTTATAGTGATGATTCTGAAAAGAATTCAGGTTTTTTATTTGGTGACGGTGCTGCAGCTGTATTTATTACCAATCAAAGATACTATGCCAATGATATTAAAATAATGGATGTGAATACTACCGGTTTGGGGCACATTGGCAAAAGTCTTGAGGCTGTATATGTCAGACCTAATAATGGAGGTCTAAGAATGCCTTTGGGGAAAGATGTTTTTCAATATGCCTGTAAGTATATATTACTTGAAACTGAGCAGATATTGCATGAGAACTACATCTCTATTAGTCAATTAAACTATTTTATTCCTCACCAGGCAAATGCCAGAATTACAGATTACGTGGCAAAAAAATTAAAATTAGAACCATCACAGGTACTCACAAACATTGAACAACTTGGCAATACCGGTTCGGCAAGTACACCAATTGTATTATCTCAAAACATGGAAAAATATAAGCAAAATGATATAATTGTTATTTCAGTTTTTGGCGGGGGTTATTCAAGTGGGGCTGTTCTACTTAAAAAATTATAATATTTCTATGAAAGGGAAAATAAAGAACTTTTTTTTCAAAATTTGGTACTGGTATTTAAGTTCAATTGATAAGAATGAAGAAATTATTTTTATGAACTATGGCTATTCAAAAGATAATCATAAAATTGAACTTAAAGAAACTGATGAAAAAAACAGGTATTCAATACAACTTTATCATTTGGTTGCAACAGGTGTAGATATTACAGGGAAAAGTATTTTGGAAGTAGGTTGTGGACGTGGTGGTGGTTTATCGTATATAAATCGTTATTTGTCACCATTCTTAGTAACCGGAGTTGATTTGAATAAAAAAGCAATTAAGTTTTGTAATAAAAAATATTTGTCTGAAAGAATTAAATTTTTACAAGCAAATGCACAAAAACTGATTTTTCAGGAAGATTTATTTGACGTAGTAATAAATGTTGAGTCTTCACACCGTTATTCTCAAATTGATCTATTCATAGATGAGGTATATCGCGTTTTGAAACCAGGTGGTATTTTCCTCTTTGCTGATTTTGGAGATAATATTGAGATTGAAAGACTAAACACTCAATTTGGGAAGTCAAATTTTCAATTAGTAAAATTTGAAAATATTACCAATAATGTTGTTGAAGCATTAAAATTAGCTACGCCAGCGAGAGAAGAATTAATAAGAAAGCTATTACCAAAGTTCCTTCAAAATTTGGGCAGAAATTTTGCTGCAACGGCAGGATCCGAAACATATAACTCCTTTTTAACTAAAAAATTTGAGTATGTTTTTTATGTTTTAAAGAAATAGTTATTACCATCTAACTAACTGAAAACAATTATAGTAATAAAACATGAAAGCTATTTCCAAATTTATCCTTACAGGTGTTTTAGGATGGGAAATAAAAGGCGAGTTTCCTGATATAAAAAAATCTGTTGTGGTATTTGCACCCCACACAAGTTACTGGGATGGTCTTTATGGAAAGCTTTATCTGATGCAGTCAGGTATAAAATATAAATTTTTATCAAAAAAAGAATTTTTCAAATTTCCATTAAAATATTTTTTCATTGTTTTTGGCTCTATACCTGTATATAAAAACAGAGAATATATTGATTACGTTGCCGGATTATTTAACAATAGCAAAGAGTTGCATATAGTGTTATCACCGGAAGGACAATTGGCAAAAAACACACGTTGGAAAAAAGGATATTACTATATGGCAGAAAAAGCAAATGTTCCAATAATAGTTAGCTATCTTGATTATAAGAAAAAAGAAATCGGGATCAAAGGAGTGATTAACAATTCAACAAATATTGGGGCAGTAAGAAAAGAGATTGCAATGCTTTATTCTGATGTTACAGCAAAATATCCTGAAAATTTTTCAATTGAAATAAAAATATAGATTATGAGACAGAAGGTAGCATTAGTTCTGAGTAGCGGTGGCGCTCGCGGAACTGCGCACATTGGAGTAATTCGTGAACTTATTAAACAAGGTTATGAAATAAGTTCCATATCCGGTACTTCAATGGGCGCTTTGGTTGGTGGAGTATATGCATCTGGCAAACTGGATGAATATGAATCTTGGCTATGCTCCCTTGGTAAAATGGATGTCTTCAATTTGGTTGACTTCACCTTGAGTACGCAAGGAATTATTAAAGCGGACAGAGTTTTAAAAGTAATGCAGAAATTTATTCCTGACCAAAAAATTGAAGACTTGCCCATTAAGTTTGCAGCTGTAGCTACAGACTTGAAAAAAGGGAAAGAAGTAGTTATAACCGAAGGAAGTTTATTTGAAGCAATACGGGCTTCAATATCTATTCCATTGGTTATTACTCCGGTTCAAAAAAACGACACCCTCTTTGTAGACGGAGGTGTTCTTAATCCTTTGCCCGTTAACCGTGTGTTTCGTCAGCAGGATGACATCCTTATTGCTGTAAACGTAAATGCGCAGATTCCATATAAAAAACTAATGGTTGATGATCCGGAATGGGGATATTTTGACCAGCTTACCAGTGGAAAACTAATTAGTTTCCAAAAGAAATTAGCCAAGCTTGTTCCGGTAAATAATAAGGGTAACACAGGGTATTTTAACCTTATTAGTAATACGACAGGCCTCATGTTATCACAGATTTCTATGTTAACCCTGGAGATGAATCCACCTGATTTACTTATTGAGGTCTCAAGACATTCCTGCGGTGTATTTGACTTTTATAAAGCTGCCGAACTCATTGAGTTGGGCAAGAAAGCTACAATGGAGAGTTTGAGAAATTTTAAGAAAATATAACCATGAAAAAAATATCAGCTATAATTTGTGCCTACAACGATGAAGGTACTGTTATAGATGTTGTAACAACAGTCTATGATTACTTTTTTGATGAAATAATTATTGTAAACGATGGTTCAACTGATATCACGGATTCCATTTTAAAAGAATTAAATGACTTTTACAAATTTACATATATCGTTTTACCTGAAAACAAAGGAAAAGGTTATGCAATGGCAACAGGTATCGAAAATGCGAGCGGCGAAATAATTGTATTTATTGATGCGAATTTATCAAATCTGCGGGAAGAACATTTTGCTCAATTAATAACACCTGTTTTCAACAAAGAAGCTGATTTGGTTCTTGGTCAGGCAACTGATGCCTTAATTGACTGTAAAATGAATCCATTCAAATCATTCACTGGCCAAAGGGCTCTGTTAAAAAATGATATATTACCGATTCTGGAAGATATTAAGTCTTCAAAACTCAGTGTAGAAACTTTAATCAACCTATATTATCAGGCCCTTGAAAAAAGAGTAAAGTATGTAATGTTGGCAAACCTAAAACATACTACTAAATCTGATAAACTAAACAATCACAGCCTATAGGAGAATTTACTTTGAAAGGCCATCGAATAGCACTAACAGCATTCAATAATTTTAATCTGATATCAAATATCTTTAAAAATAAACTTAATAAGTAAAATGTATGAAAGGAGCAATTTATTTTCAGTATGAGATTGGATAAAAAAACCATCATCAATTCAAAATTTTACAATGAGGTAGGGTTGAGAACTATAGGCTTACAATATGTTAATGGTTAAGTTGAAATATAGCTTTTAGTAATACACCGAAAATTTTTATATAACATTATGGATAACAAAGATGCAGTAAGAATACAGACATCCATTTTGAGTGGAATGGAGAGGAAAGTGTTGGTGTGGATAGCAAAAAGACTTCCAAAATTGATGAATTCAGATCATTTGACCGGCATAGGACTTATTGGCGCTTTTATTGCGGGCGGAGGTTATGTATTATCTAATTTTGGGAAGGAGTTTCTCTGGCTTTCTTCTTTTGGTTTTATTGTAAACTGGTTTGGCGACAGCCTTGACGGTACGCTTGCCCGGGTTAGAAATAAACAACGTCCAGTTTATGGCTTTTACTTGGATCATAATGTGGATGCCATTACAGCATTGATTATTTGTATTGGTGCCGGAGTTTCTCCATTCGTCTCCTTTTCTGTTGCTATGCTTGTATTGATTGGCTATTTTTTATTATGCATTTTTACTTATATTAATACATACCTTAACGGAGCTTTTAAAATATCATACAGTGGCATGGGGCCTACTGAATTTCGTCTGGTCATTATTCTTATAAACAGTCTGTTTTTCTTTCTTCCATCTGAGCACCCTCCAATAGTTATACTGGGAATAACATTGAAGTTTTTTGACCTTTTTGCTCTTGGAGTGGCGTTGGTGCTCATGGTTCTCTACTTTTATTCTTTCTTTGCGGAGAAGAAAGCATACGAAAAAACAGATCCACCTTTAAATTAACAATCATATTATGAGTGATCAAGATAAAAACGACATTACTCTTCCCGAGTTATCTGGCGAAAAAGGATGGACTGAACTTATAATTCCTGATTCATACGGTAATGGACGCGCTTTTATTACGGGAGATAAAAGCAGTGACCGTATAAGAGTAAGATACTTTATAAAAGATAGTGATAATTCATTCGTTGCACGCGTTTGGTTCGGACCCGCGACTGAAGGACCGGCTGGATTTGTACATGGCGGCAGTATGGCAGCTGTTCTTGATGAGGCTATGGGAATATCCGCATGGATTCGTGGATATACTGTTGTTGCAGCAAGAATATCTATTGCATACCGGAAGATACTTCCTCTTGGTACAGTCACAACAATTGAAGCAAAAGTTAAATCGATTAACGGGAAAAAAGTAATAACAAAAGGGAAAATTTATAATGAAACAGGTACTGTATTTACTGAATCCAAGGGTTTGTACATTAATATCCCGCCAGAAAGGTTCGGAGAAATGATAAAGTACCGGGATGCCTTCCAAAAGTTAAAGAACACTAAAGATGAAAGTGATTGATGTCACAATGAAGACATCAATTGTTCATAGAAATGTTTAGTTTTAATGCAATAAAAAATACAATAACACATGATGCTTGTCAATGCAAAAGCAAATGGGAAAAGAAGTAAGAACAGACCAAAAAAAACTATCTGAGGAATTTTAAAGTTTTGTATGAATATACGAAAAATTCAATATAATCTGCAAAGACAAAGGATTCTGGATAAATCCCTTGAATTATTCAGCCAGAGGGGATTTGCACAAACTGCTGTTGCTGATATTGCAAGAGAATCAAACATATCAAAAGGGCTTTTGTACCATTATTTTTCAAGTAAAGAGCAACTTTTTGAGGAAATTCTGACAAGTAGTTTCAACATAATTTTCGAATACCTTGATACCAATAGGGATGGTATTCTTACACAGAGAGAATTCGAAGAATTTATTTTAACTGTTTTCAAATCATTAGAGCAAAATTATCTGAACTGGAAGCTTGTTTTTCAATTATTTACCCAGCCTGAGCTATCTGAAAAGGGGATCCTGATATTAGACAAGAATGCATCTGTAATAAAATTTAGAAACATGATTTCGGACTTCTTCCAGAGAAAAAATAAAATCAATGCTCAGATTAAAACAACTTATTTTATTTCAGTTATATTAGGCATTTCTGTCAGTTATATCCAAAACCCCATCAAATATCCTCTTAAACAAATAGTTGAATTCATCATAGAAGAATTTATAAAAAATTAATAAAATATTTACTTTCCTCCTCGGAATACAACTTATGCCATTAAATTACTAGTTTTATTCCCGGAAAATGAGCTTTAAAACAGACTCGCGTTTTGTGTTCTCAGGCTTAATCTAAATAAGGCATGAATATGGGAGTTGCTATGATAAGTGTAATAATTTTGATTGGTCTGTTCACCGGTATTGTAACCGGCTTAACGGGTGCCTCTGGGAATATGATAGTTGTTCCTTTAGTTAATATGCTATTGACCTTTTCTATTCATGAATCTATAGGAGTAAGTTTGATAGTGAAATATTATAGCCTCTTTGGCAATATCCTACACCTATTATAAGCATGGCAATATAGATATAAACTTAGGGATATGGATAGCCATAGGATCAATTTTAGGGGCACGATTGGGAGCACATTTTGCTGATAAAATATCTGTAGTAGGACTTGGCGGGTTTTTGGAATTTTTATGACAGTTGTGGGCATAGTATTATGGAAAAGAGGATTTAATCGGGAAACTCTGGAAAATAAGAAGGAAACAGTGAAATTTAAGACGCAGACTCAGAAAATATTAACCACTCTGATTTTAGGTTTTGCTGTTGGTATTATGTCAGGGATCTTTGGTGCAGGTGGCGGAGCTATGATATTGCTAATCCTGATTTTTGTTTTAAATATTCCGCTTCGCTTAGTAATTGGAACCTCATCTCTTCTAATGGCAATAACATCTTGTTCTGGTGCATTAGGATATGCTCTGCAAGGTAACATAAGACTACTTCCCGGATTGATCATGGGCTTAAGTGCTGCAGGCAGTGGTATGGTTAGTGCCAGATTTGCTAATCGGGTTAATGAAAATATTTTGAATAAGGTTGTTGCAATAATATTTGTAATATTTGGAGCAGTTATGACCATTATAGGTTTGTGGTGATATTCAAACCGACTTCGCCTTATAACTAGGGCTTTGTGTGGCGAGTGTCAATCCCGCCTTGCAGGACATGCTATTAAGCCCTGGCTTTTGTTATAATACCAATCAGGATGGGATACTTACAAATAAAGAATTCGAAGAATTTCTGTCATTTATATTCCCAACCCCATCAAATATCCTCTTAAACAGATAGTTGAGTTCACCATAGAAGAATTTTAAAGAAATTTACAAAACTTTTACGATTACAATAGTTTTTATATTACTTTTGCCAAACCTATTTAAATAATAAATTATGGATGTAAGAAAAAGGATATTGACAGAAGCAACAAACCTTTTCTTTCAGAACGGTATAAGGGATATAACAATGGATAATATTGCAGAGAAACTTGGCATCTCTAAGCGAACTATCTATGAAACGTTTAAAAATAAAAGTGAACTATTAATCAATTGTTTTGAGGAATATTCTAAAGAAAGATACAAAGCTAATGAAGAGATTATTAAAAACTCACATAACGTTTTAGCTGCAATTTGTTCATTTATCCAGAGTGGAGCTATGGCAATAGATTTATTGAATCCGGCATTCTTCACAGATATGAGAAAGTATCACAATGATATCTGGGTAATGGCTACAAAACAGCAGAATGAGAAAAATTATAACCTGGCATACAGGTTGTTAAGAAAGGGAATTAATGAAGGAATCTTCAGAAAGGATATCAATATTGATATTGTTATTAAGTTAATTTTAGAACAAATGAAATTGCTGGTCGATAATGAGGTTTTTTCTTCGGATAAATACACACGTTCTGAGGTTTTTAAGAATATGGTTATCAATTTTATAAGAGGAATTGCAACAAACAGAGGAATCGAGTTGATTGATTCTTTTGAAAGTTAATTTTTTTAAGCTATAGAAAACTTATAGCGACATAATAGTTTTTTAATGACTGAAAGACAAGAAATAATTAATAAAGCTTTAGAGTTATACCTTAAGTTCGGTATAAAATCAATCACGGTTGATGATCTGGCTAACGCATTAGGAATTTCAAAGAAGACTATTTACCAGTATATCGATAATAAGGAGGAATTAATAGAAGCTGTTATAGATGAACTTGCCTCTATTATTCATTATGGTATAGCGAAAGAAATGGATTCTAGTGAAGACATTTTTGATAGTTTATTAAGGGCATCTGTTTTTTTAGTTAAGACCATGGAGAAATTAAGTTCTTCATTTGTATATAGCCTTAGAAAATATCAGCACCCATTATATCGTAATCTTAAGGATTTCACTGACAAAGAATTATACTTCAGAATAGAAAAACTAATTAAGACTGGTATTCAAAAAGGATATTTCAGGAATGATTTAACATTTAATTCACTTTTTTTTATTCAGATGCATAAATTAACCGGTATGATTAATATACCGTCTGAGATTCACCATATTCAATGCACGAAAGAAACATTTTTTATGTTACTGGTAAACGACATTCGGGGTATAACAACTATTGAGGGACATAAGATATTAGATGACAAGGTTAAAAAATTTCTGAAAATAATTAACAGTTAACTATAAATATATGAAGATTAAAATGAGAAAATTTAAATTTATTTTATTTTTTATGATATTGGGGTTAGGATTAAAACCTCTTTATTCCCAGGATAGTACAATGGTTCTATCACTCGATAAAGCTATTGAATATGCACTACAAAACAATAAAGTAATTCAAAACGCAAGGTTTTCATCTCAGGTCGCTAAAGAAAAAATATGGGAAACAACCGCGGCCGGATTACCGCAGATCAGTGCCAGCGTCGATTATAATAACTTTCTGGGAGCACAAGCTGAATTAAGGCTTAGCGAATCGGCTCCTCCTGCAATAATCGAATTTAACCCGACAAGTAATTTTAAATTCAATGTAAGTCAATTGGTTTTTAGCGGGAGTTATTATATAGGTCTGCAATTGTCAAAGCTTGCAAGTCAATTGAGCGAAATAAGTGCAAAAAAAACTGAACTTGATGTGAAAGAGCAGGTAACACGTGCATACTATCTGATATTAATTTCCGAACAAACATTAAAAATAATTGAGTCAAATAGAGATAATAGCATAGTAATTCTTGAAAAAACTAAAAACCTTGCCAATGCCGGAATAATAGAAAAAACTGAAGTCAGCAAACTATTGGTTATGGTAACTTCTGTTGAAAACGCTCAAAAAGCCGCGGAACGGCAATTAGAGATGGCTTATAACATGCTTCGATTTCAGTTAGGAGTCAATTCCGGTGTTATTATCAAATTAGGAACTTCATTAACCGAGATTTCTCAACAAAGTAAATTTGAGACTGCAATGGTAAGTCAATTTAATATCGATAACAATACTGACTTTAATCTTGTTTTAATGCAGGAAAAAATGAGAAAATCTCAGATATCTCTGGAAAAGGCCAGCTATTTACCAACATTAGGTGCTTATTATTCTTATACGCAAAAATTACTTAAACCGAAATTTGACATGACACCTAAAAATGTAGTCGGCTTGAGTTTATCTATTCCTATTTTATCGAGTGGGTTAAGACATTCGAAAGTATCGCAGGCTAAAATTAACTTTAATATAGCCGAAAACTCCAGGGAGTTGGTTAATCAACAGTTGACTATACAAGAAAAACAATTAAGGTTTAATCTTAATAACCTGATTGAGCAATATCAGAATCAAAAAATAAATATTGAAACAGCAAAAGAAGTTTTAGATAAAATGAATTTAAAATTTCAACAAGGGATTGTTTCAAGTCTTGAACTGACTTCTGCAAATAGCAGTTATTTATCTGCCGAATCTGGTTATATAACGACCTTGTTTCAACTGCTTGACGCAGAACTCTCCCTGAGAAAACTTAACGGAAACCTTTAAATATAAAATTGTAATTTCTTAATTCTTTAAAATATGAAAAAAAATTATCTAATACTGTCATTATTGGTTATAAACCTGATTGTTTTAAATACAGCATGCACTTCGAATAAAACCAATGAGCAGGTTCAGCAGGCTGATACAGTTAAAACTGAAATCGTACGAACAATAATACTCGAAAAAACAAATATTTCCCGTACAATTGATTATACTTCAACTCTGGCAGCTTTTAAAGAAATCCACCTGGCCCCGGCATCTCCCGGAAGAATTGAATCAATAAACGTTGAAGTAAGCGAAAGAGTTAATCAGGGGCAGATTTTAGTTCAAATGGACCGTACTCAGCTTCAACAGGCTAAAATAAATATGCTGTCGATTGAAACAGATTTCAAACGGTTGGAAGAACTTAAAAAGACAGAGAGTATCGCCGATCAGCAATACGATCAGGTAAAGGCTCGTTATGAAATTGCAAAAAGCAGTTACGATTTCCTCCTTGAAAATACACAACTGAAAGCGCCTTTCAGCGGAATAATTTCAGGTAAATATTTTGAAGATGGAGAAATCTATTCTGGTTCTCCTGTTCAATCGATTGGGAAACCTGCCATTTTATCTATCATTCAGATAAACAATTTGAAATCACAGGTGAATATATCGTCAATGTATTTCCCCTCAGTCTCTTTAGGGTTAAAAGCGGATATAATTTCTGATTTATACCCCGATAAACCTTTTAAAGGAGAAATATTTCGTATTTACCCAACCATTGATAATTCAACTAAAACTTTTGTGGCGGAGATTAAAATTCAGAATGAAAATTTGAAACTCAGACCCGGCATGTTTGCGAAAATCCGTATGAATTTAGGTGAAGGCTCAGCATTATTGGTTCCATCAATAGCAGTAGTTAAGCAAACAGGGACAAATGATATGTATGTATATATTAATGAAAATAACATTGCAATAAAAAAACTTGTAAAAACAGGGACTATAATCGATGATAAGACTGAAATTCTGGGAGGACTTAGCGTGGGAGATGAGTTGATTGTTGTAGGGCAAAATAAACTTGAAAACAAAACTCCAATTAAAATCTCTAAATAAAAACTGAATTAATTTAAGAATATGAGTATATATAGCAGTGCTGTAAAAAAACCGATAACCACTATAATGATATTTGTCGGGGTGGTTGTCCTCGGGATATATTCCTTTTTCCAACTTCCTGTTGATTATTTCCCTAAGATGGATCCGCCAATAATCACAGTGTTTACATTCTATGCTGGGGCAAATGCTGCTGATGTAGAGCAAAATATAACCCGTAAACTTGAAGATGGTTTTGGTGCACTTACGAATCTTGATAAACTTGAATCAAGTTCAAAAGATAATCTGTCTGTAATTACACTTACCTATACCTGGGGTACCAATCTTGATGAGTCAACCAACGAAATAAGGGATGCAATCGGAATGATTGAAAGGACTCTTCCGGAAGGTGTGGAAACCCCTTCAATACTAAAGATAAGTACCAGTATGGTTCCGGTCCTTATGTTTTCGGTTACAGCCGATGAAAGTTATCCGGCAATTAAGGATATTATTGATAATAAGATTATTCAACCTCTAAACCGTATATCAGGTGTTGGAAATATAATGCAGATGGGTTCTCCGACAAGGGCTGTAATGGTTGACGTTGACCCAAGAAAACTTGATGCATACAATTTAACTGTAGAACAAATAGCAGGTTTATTAGCTGCTAACAATCTGAATTTGCCTTCCGGTAACATTGAAATGGGTAAATCAGAACTTTCTCTCAGGCTACAGGGTGAATTTGAAAACAGTAATATAATCAAGAATCTTGTTGTAAGCAATAACAATGGACGAACTGTTTATATAAGGGATATTGCTACTGTTAGAGACACCCTTGAGAAGAGCTTTTCACATGAACTGTCAAATGGCCTGAAAAGTGCCAGGGTTATGGTACAAAAACAATCTGATGCCAATACGGTTACTGTTGCTAATAACGTGAAAAAGAAAGTTGAAGAAATCAGAAAAACACTTCCTCCTGATGTTAAAGTTGACATTCTGCTCGATACATCTGAAAACACAATTAAATCAATAAAAAACCTGAGTGAAACAGTACTCTATGCTCTGATATTTGTTGTTTTTATTGTTTTGCTTTTTCTTGGCCGCGGACGGGCAACGCTGATAGTGGCTCTTTCAATACCAATTTCTTTAATAACCGGTTTTATTTACATGTACCTGAGTGGGGGATCAATCAACATTATTACCCTTTCTTCTATATCAATAGCAATTGGTCTGGTGGTTGATGATTCTATTGTAGTACTTGAAAATATTACGAAAAAGATAGAGCATGGAGGATTCCCCAGGGAGGCATCTATTTATGGAACAAATGAAGTGAGCCTTGCCGTTATTGCATCTACTCTTACAATTGTGGCTGTTTTCCTTCCATTAACAATGCTAGGTGGCTTAACAGGGATACTTTTCAGGCCACTTGGTTTTATTGTAACTATCTCTATAGTAACTTCTGTTATCGTTGCTTTGACGCTTACACCTATGCTATCTGCAATGATTTTAAAAACTAATAATCCTGATAAAAATAGTTTAGGAGGAAGAATATTCTGGTTTTCTCAAAACATGCTTGAGAAGATGGATGTTTTTTATGAAAAAACACTTAAATATGCAGTATCTCATCGTTTCCTGATTGTTGCAATTTCAACGGTTATCTTTATATCATCTCTTTTCCTGATGCGTTTTGTTGGTAGTGAATTTATGCCTGCATCTGACAACGGTCAAATCTCCGCCACCGTCAAACTCGCTCAGGGAGTAAGTCTTGAAGAGACAAAGATAATTGCCAATAAACTGGATAAGATTATTATGGAAAAATATCCTGAGGTCAGAATTTTTTCAACAAGTGCCGGTGCTGGAGATGAAAACAGTCTGATGGCTATTTTTACCCAAACCGGAAATTACATAATAAACTTTACTTTCAGAATGAAAGACAGAAAAGACCGGACCAGGGATATTTTTCAGATCTCAGATGAATTGAGAAAGGATATTGAAAATTTCGCAGAAATTGAAAAATACTATGTCGACCCGGGCAGTTCCAGAATGTCAAGCATGATGGGAATGGGTGGCGGAAGCAATCTTGAAATACAAATATTCGGGAATGATTTTGACAATACAAATATTCTGGCTGAACAAATATCCAAAGCAACTGCAGAAGTTAAGGGGACTAAAGATATCCTGATTAGCCGCGATAAGGAAAAAGCAGAAATGCAATTAGTTTTAGACAATGAAAAAATGACTTATTTCGGTTTAAATACTGCTACGGTTGCAGCCGTTATCAGGAACAGAATTAATGGAATAACTGCAACAAAATACAGGGAAGGAGGTGATGAATACGATGTTATTGTGCGTTACGATGAAAACTTCAGGAAATCAACTGATGATATCGAAAACATAAGTATTCAGACACCGCAGGGCAAATTAATTAAACTGAGTGAAATTGCCACTTTAAAACAATTCTATTCCCCATCTAATATCGACCGGAAAAATAAAGTGAGAGTTGTAAAAGTTACCGCAGCGCTTTCCGGTTCCGACTTAGGTACCGTAAAAGCAGCAATAGAGCAAAAAATTGCTAAAATGAATGTTCCTGAGGATGTTTCTATTGAATTTGGAGGAAGTGCACAGGATATGCAAAAATCCTTCAAGGATTTAATCCTGTTGATGTTATTATCAGTTTTGCTTGTTTATATCGTTATGGCAGCCCAGTTTGAATCTTTGACGGAACCTTTTATAATTATGTTTGCTTTGCCTTTTGCATTTACCGGAGTAATTATTGCCTTGCTTATTTTCCACTCTACACTAAACGTAATTTCTTTAATTGGCGCCGTTATGTTAATTGGTATTGTAGTTAAAAACGGTATTATACTGGTGGACTTCACTAACTTAATGCGCGACAGAGGCCTTCCATTAAAAGAAGCCGTTGTAAAAGCAGGAAGGTCACGTCTGAGGCCAGTATTAATGACCACTGCAACAATGGTACTTGCAATGATTCCGATGATTATTTCGACCGGTGAAGGTTCTGAAATGTGGCGGCCCATGGCCATAGCTATTCTTGGAGGGTTAACCTTTTCCACATTAGTGACACTCGTTTTAGTTCCTTCTATCTATACCATGTTTGGAGTAGGCCGGATGAGAAGGGAACGAAACAAATCTCTAAAAGCAAAAATTAAGTAATCAGTTTTTTTGGAATCAGAATTATTTAAAGAAAATTTTATGAAGGCAGTACTTATTTCACATAATCAGGCATTATCGGAAGAAGTTGAAGATATTCTTGGCAGTCTTGATATACTGGGTTATACACAGTGGGTCGAGGTAAATGGCCAGGGTTCAGATACAGGCGAACCCCACATGGGAACACATATATGGCCGTCGTTAAATAATGTCTTACTGACAGTTATACCCAATGAAAAAGTAAAAGGATTGTTATTAAAACTTTCTGAACTAAATAAAAAGGTTGAAGATCAGGGATTAAGAGCGTTCGTATTAAATGTTGAAGATACTATTTAAAACAGTGTGAAGGTTTAGAAGATAAAAACAAATTTCTTCCCGCAAATGAAATTTCTCGGGTTCTTTTTTTTTAGGTTTATTTATATTTTCGTATCAATTATTCCCTTCAGTCTTCTTTATCTACTGTCGGATTTTTGTGCCTTCATTTTACAGTACATAATACGGTACAGAATTAACACGGTAACTGACAATCTGAAGAAATCATTTCCTGAGAAGAGCCTTGAGGGAATAAATATAATTACCCGCCGGTTCTATAAATACTTGTGCGATGTAAGTCTCGAAAGTATTAAGGGATATTCAGTAAACCCTGATAGGTTATTGAAGAGGTATCAAATACTGAATCCTAATGTGGTAAACCAGTACTATGATAAAGGACATAGCATAATCATAGCAATGGCTCATTATTGCAACTGGGAATGGGGTACTCAAATATCAGGCAGCGTCTTTAAGCATAAGTTGGTTTCACTATATAAACCTTTGTCAAATAATTATACTGATAAATATATCCGTAAACTAAGAATGAGAAGGAATATGGAGCTTTTATCAATTTATGATTCAAAGTATATTTTCCGCTCAAAAGGGAACAAACCTTTAGCATATTTTTTTGTTAGTGACCAAAATCCGGGAAACATAAAAAAGGCCATTTGGATAAAGTTCCTTAAACAGGACACTGCGTGCCTTAATGGCCCTGAACATTATGCCCGGCTATTCAACCTGCCTGTAATATATGCTGATATACAAAGAACAAAACGAGGCTATTATACTGTGGAAATGCAGGAAATATGCAGTAAGCCGGATGAAACATTACCGGGCGAGATTACCGAAAGATATATGAGAAAATTGGAAGGCATTATTATTAAGAAACCTGAAGACTGGTTATGGTCACACAGGCGATGGAAATTAAAAAGAACAACATTTAAATCGATAAAAATATGATGAAAAAAGAAATTGGAATGAATCCCGATCAGATTTTTAAAATCAAGATCGAAAAATCTTCAGATTTTAAGTTTGATGCAACTGTTGTCAATGTATTTGACGATATGGTTGTACGTTCAGTCCCTTTTTATCTCGAATTTCAGCGGATGATAACAGAAATTGCAAGGGATTATGCCAAACCAGGCACTTCTCTATACGATTTGGGATGTTCTACAGGAACCACCATGCTCTCAATAAATACAGTCTTGGATGATTCCGTGAAGTTCGTTGGGATTGATAACTCTCCTCAGATGTTAGAGAGTTGCCATAAAAACTTTATCGGAATGGGTGTAAAAAGACCATTCGAACTACTGGAAGCTGACTTAAATAAACATGTTGAAATCATCAATGCATCAGTTGTAGTCCTTTGCCTCACTCTTCAATTTGTCCGCCCCATTAACCGGGGAAGGCTATTACAACAGATCCATAAACTGTTAAATCCCGGAGGTAGTATAATTCTTGTGGAAAAAGTTTTGGGAGAGAGCACAGAATTTAACCGTCAGTTTATAAAGTATTACTACGAAATGAAACGCCGGAACAATTACGATGATATGGAAATATCCCAAAAGCGGGAAGCCCTGGAGAATGTTCTCATTCCATATAAACCAAGCGAGAATATTCAGCAACTGCAGGATGCAGGTTTTCATTCATGCGAAATATTCTTTAAATGGCATAATTTCGCAGGCTTTGTTGCTCTTAAATAATTTATGAATCTCTTCTAATAAATTCCTGATCTTTAACCATATGTCTATGAAAACGTTTACCATATTCGGAAACTGGATATTTCATTATCGAAATTTCTTGTTCCCTCTTTTTTATGCAGCGCTTTTTATCCCCTCTACTGCTATTTTTCAAGGCAAAGGTTTGGCATTAATCACAGGGTTGATATTTATTATTACCGGAATGCTTATTCGTAGCATTACTATTGGATTGGTATATATAATCAGGGGTGGGGCTAAACGTCAGATCCATGCCGATACACTGGTTACAGAAGGGATTTATAAAGTCTGTCGTAATCCTATGTATCTAGGCAACATCCTGCTTATTTTCGGATTCGGTCTGTTCGCCAACTCCTTATTATTCATCCTGCTTTTTTCCCCTTTATTTGTACTCTTCTATATGGCCATAATTGCCGCCGAAGAAAATTTTTTGCTTAAAAAGTTTGGTCAGCAATTCATTGATTACAAATCCCAAACAAATGCAATTTTACCAAAGTTTAAAAACATTTCACTTGCCTTTGAAGGACAAACTTTCAAATGGAAAAATGTCATCTACAAAGAGTATAACTCCCTTTTCATTTATTTTATAGGTATCTTATTAATACTTCTTTATAATGAAATAATTGTTCTGAAAACATTTCTGATTATTGAGATTGCATTTCTCATAATTTATTTCTTAATCAAATTCTTAAAATACAAGAAGTAAATACCAGCGTAAAAAGATTTTTTTTGTAGCAAACCATCTTTGCTTTATGCTTAACCTGATGGAGTACTGTTTTATGCTCAGTAAAACAGCTCTTGTATAATGAAATCCTTATCTGTTTTGTTTATGATTGGTTTCTTGTTTCCTACAGTATAATTTTTGATATTATTGACAATGTCTGGGAGGTTCAAAATATTTACGATTTGTCTCATTCTTACATCGTTTATAGGTGTAACCTCTGTATATGCACAAATACTTCAGGATACCCATTCTTTAAACCTGATTAAGAGAAATATTGACTACACTTATAATCTGGAGTATAATAATGCCCGTGAGATTTACTCAGAAATCAGCTGGTTATATCCCGGACATCCGGTTGTATACCTTCTAAATGGCATTAACACCTACTGGGAGAATTATCCAATGATTTCTACCTCGGTTGCCCGTGATTCCTTTGAATCAGACATGCATCGATGCATCAGGTTATGTGAAGATAATAAAAATACTACCTATGAAGCAGAATACTTACTTGCAAATTTGTGTGCAAGGGGTATGCTTTTGATGTTTTATGCCGACAATGATCTTATTATGGAGGTCATCCCTCTTGCAACAAGTTCTTACAAGTACCTGAGGCGTTCTTTTGATTTTGCTTCCGTATATACAGATTTAAATTATTTTACCGGACTCTATAATTATTATCGCGAGGCCTATCCAAAAACATATCCTGTGTATAAACCCCTGGCATTTCTATTCCCTGGAGGAAACATGGAAATTGGATTAAAACAATTGCAAACAGCTGCCAATTACTCTGTTCTGTTAAGAGCAGAATCATTTTTTTTACTTACATATATATATCTGAACTTTGAAAATAACTATCCTGCGGCTATATCTTACTCTGAGTCCCTTCATGAGCTATACCCTGATAACGTACTTTACCTTGGCCTATACATAAAAAATCTGCTGTTAATGAAACAGTATGACAAAGCTGAAAAGCTGATAATAGATTCATCTGATGAAGCAGGGAATAGATATTTTCAGTCGCAGCTCACTATTTTCAATGGCATTTTACAGGAGAAAAAGTATCTCGATAATAAACTGGCCCTGGAATATTATAAAAAAGGGATCCACGAAATATCAAGTTTTGGCGTATACGGGAATGAATATGCAGCCTATGCATATTATGGACTGAGTCGTATAAGTGAGGCCAGCGGGGATAAGCATGGCAGTAAGATATATCGAAAAAAGGCAATTGAAATGGCTGATTTCAAAAAGATTAACTTTGATTAAATAGCCTGAAAACCGTGTAACTTTTTGTAGAATCCATTTGATTTCCTCATTAGTGCCTCATGTGTACCGGTCTCAACAATCCTTCCTTCATCCATTACAACAATAACATCGGCATGCTGTATGGTGGATAGCCTGTGAGCAATCACAATGGAAGTCCGGTTTTTCATTAATTTAAGTATGGCATCCTGAACAAGTCGTTCCGATTCTGTATCAAGAGCTGAAGTAGCTTCGTCGAGAATGAGTACTGGCGGATTTGTCATTATAGCTCGTGCAATGCTTATTCTTTGTCTTTGGCCGCCACTGAGTTTGTTCCCTGATTCTCCTACATTATTTTCGTAACCAAGTTCTGTATCCATAATAAAATCATTTGCATTAGCAATAATTGCGGCCTTTTTTACATCTTCGATATCAAAAGCATCGACTCCAAAAGCTATATTCTCTTTAAAAGAGGTATTAAACAGGATTGGGTTCTGGCTGACGATCCCCAGTATATTTCTTAGGTCTCTGATTTTAAGGTCACGAATATCTACTCCATCGATCAGAATAGTTCCCTGATCCACATCCATGAACCTTGGCAGAAGATCGGCAAGAGTTGATTTACCTGCGCCTGATTTGCCTACAATAGCAACAGTCTGCCCTTTTTTTATCTTTAGGTTTATGTTTTTGAGAACTGGTTCATTGCTATAGGCGTACCATACTCCTTTAAATTCTATTGAATCATTGAACCCTGTCACAGGCAATGCCATCTCTTTTTCTGTTATCTTTTCATCAGCATCAAGTATCTGGTCGATCCTGTCAATTGAAGCCATACCTTTCTGGATGTTGAAGTATGCTGTAGTAATGCTTTTGGCAGGTGGAATTATCTGTGAAAAAACTATCACGAAGGCAATAAGTTTATCGGGCGACATATTACCTGCTCCTTGTAATGCCAGTTTGCCACCAACAAACATTAATACCATTACAACAATTGTAGAAAGAAATTCACTTATCGGTAAAGCCAGATAGGTTTTTCTTGTCACCCTCTTGAATACTTTAGCATATCTCTCGTTTGACTCAGCAAACTGCATCTGCATCTTTTTTTCAGCATTAAAACCTTTTATTATCCTTAAACCCGTTAATGTTTCCTCTACGATGGAAAGAAGTCTTCCAAGATATTGCTGACCAAGAAAAGAAGATGATCGTAAATTTCGGCTTATCTTGCCAATCACCCATCCACTTACAGGAAGAAGAGCAAGTGCAAAAAGAGTCAACTCAAAACTACTTACAAATAGATATATTGCAAAAATCATGATGTATACAGGATCTCTGAACATCATTGTAAGTGATGCCATCACAGACATTTCAACCTCCTGAACATCATTTGAGATCCGGGCCATTACATCGCCTTTTCTTGCATCTGTAAAGAATGATAAAGGGAGTCTCAGGATTTTGTTATATAACTTTCTTCGAAGATCCCTTACAGTACTTGCTCTCATAAAGGCCATACTATTATTTGCCAGAAAAATGAACCCGTTCTTAAAAAAGCTGGCTCCTATTACAATCAATACAACAAGTAACAAGGCCCCTGCCTGTCCATACTTATCAATAAATGTTGACAGATAATATTTAAAGAAAGTTCCAATATAATCTGCATCGAACTGAAAAACACCCGGATGAATTACCTTTGCAACTCTTCCAAAAAGAATATTCAGAAAAGGTATCACCAGTGTATATGAGATCAGAGCAAATACAGCACTCAATATATTGTAGATAATATTTCTGAATGCTGACCATCGATATGGGGCAAAATATTTAAGCAATAACCGTATATTTTTCATTTATCAGGTATATTATTACAAACCGGTAAAATCAATCTGGATAATTTTTTTAAGTGTAAATCGTCAAAGAAAGTGGTCTAAAAGTTAACTGTTTCCTTAAGTCGTGTTTCGTTTAATTTCATGAAACAAATTTAGCTATTTATATCATTTATCCCGTAAGGTAATTCCAGTTCCTTTTCCAGGTTGCACATAGTCTGACAATAACCCAAAACAGCAAAAACATTTCAGGTTGTCTTTCATTATCTTACGTTTTTCCACCATTCAGTAAACTGCTGTGTACTGTCTTTTAAATAAACCACTTCGCCAATCATTGGCGTAAGAAGATGAATATTAGCTTGCTTGCTGTTAGCCGAAGCTCTTATGAGCGGTTCGTCCCAGGAATGGTTTCCCAGGGCAAACTTGGATGAATGTACAATAAACAGTCGCTTAGCATTTAAATCATTAACTGTTTTTACAATTTCATCTGGCATCAGATGAACGTGTTTCCAGTTTTTGTTGTATTGCCCGTTTTCTATTATTGCTAAATCTATAGGTCCGAATGTTTTTCCGATTTCCGAAAAGTGCTTATCATAGCCACCATCGCCTCCAATAAATATTTTAATAGTTGGAGTTTGCAGGATAAAAGCTGTCCAGAGAGACTGATTTCGTTTTAATCCTCGTCCCGAAAAGTGCCTTGCAGGAACGGCATTTACAACAAATCCAGTATCCAAAACAATTTGTTCATTCCAATCCATTTCAATTATAGTATTTTTTTGATAGCCCCAATGTTCAAAATGCGCACCTGTGCCGAGACCTGAAATAACCTTTTTTATTTTGGATTTCAATTTTAAGATTGTCTCATAATCAAGATGATCCCAGTGATCATGAGAAATAAAAAGGTAATCAATTTCAGGAATGTCATTAGTTGTATAATTATTTGTGCCTTTGAATGCTTTGACCGAAAATGAAAAAGGTGAAGCATAACCACTCAGAACAGGATCTACAAGAATTTTCTTACCGTCAATCTGCATAAAATATGATGAATGCCCAAACCATACCAGAACATTTCTGTCTTTATCTAAATTTAACAGGTCGGTTTTCACTGATGGTATTTCATCAACAGGAGAAATCCTTTTATTTCTTTCAAAAAGTGATTCTTTGAAAAGGGTAAAATAATTGACATCTTCTGACATAATTGGAGTAGGACTTTGGGTTTGAAATGAACCATTCCTGTAATTGGGTGATTTTTTTATTCTTTCAAATCGTACTCCTTTTGGCAGTTTTCCGAATTTTGGTTGTTTCATAAAAACTACAGCTGAAAGTATTATTAAAATTATTATGCCAATTAGTATGTACATTTTTTTACTCATTAGTTGTCAATTATTCTACCGGTTACTCATATTGTCTATTTATTTGGCTGATTTTAATTTCTCTTCAATCTCATCAATACGGTCGTTTGCTGAATGCACCATCATGGTAACACGTACAAACGGTAATGCCAGCAATAGTAAAGCAAACGAAGTAATCAATTCAAACCAGTTGAAGTTTACAATGTTTACAACTATGCCAATCAAGCCGATCAAGGCTGCGATAATACCACCGGGAATACCAAGTGGACATCTGAGTTTTTTCTTTTCTTCCATTTTTTCTGTTTTTTGATTAATAAGTATTTAGCTTTTCTGTTAATTCTGCTTTTGTGGGGACACTCCGGTAAACGATTTTATTGTCAATCAGAAGTGCAGGAACGGCATGAATGCCCAATCTCATTGTTCTTATCATGCCCATTGGCGAATTGGCAAGGCTTTTCTTAAAAACAAACCTATTCCCAAACTGAGGAAGAATCTCATCGAGCATTCGTTTTAGTGTTTTGCAATTCGGACAAGTCATTGTGTAGAACATTTCAATTTGTACTGGTTTTTTATTTCCCATTGGTTATTCAATTTTTTTACCAGCTTTGGGGCCAGGCTTAAGCGTATGTATTTCTGCTATGTTAATGACTACAACTGCTCTGGGTTTGGGCATTCCCATTTTTACCGACATGGTAGCAGACTGTTCATATAAATCTCCACTTTCGTGTAAAATAGCCTCTCCAACAAACCTATATCCATCAAGAATATCCCTGTTTACAACAGCTACAGAAACTTTTGAACCTCTTTTAATATTTTCATAGGTAGCGCCACCGGTACCTTCTGAAAATATAAGAGAATTGTCCGATAACACCCGGGTTGAACGTTTTGGCGCAACATTCGGATAACCATCAGCATCTACAGTTCCAACGAAACACTGCTGTGTGGCAATCATGTCTTTCATTTCTTGTGTAAGTGTGTTCATTTTTTTAAAAATTATATGTGATACCAGTTAATTTTTCAGATAATTTCCAGAGTTGTTTCGCATCTTCGGTGTTGTACGATGCAGGGATTGATTTAACCTTTACGGGTGAACCTTTCATTTCATTAAAACCATCGGGGCCATAATAATCGCCGCCTTGTACATTCGGGTCAACTGCCGCTCTCAACTGAGGCAAAGCGCCCATTGCCGCACTTTGTAATATTAGAGAGGATAATGGCTTAAGAAGGTGATAATAAAATTTACCTTCAACAAACCTCATCAGATTGGTTTGGGATACTCCCGGGTGGGCTACCACAGCAACGCTGTCAATGCCTTTTGCTGCGAAAAGCCTCTGGAGCTCGTAGATAAATAACAGGTTTGCCAGTTTGGAACGGCCATAAGCTTTCATTGGAGTGTACCCGTTGCCATTATCGAACATGAAATTATCGAAATCCATTTTCCCGTTTTTATGAGCCAGACTGCTTGTCGAAACGACCCTTGATTTTGGGGTTTTTACTATTAAATCAATAAGCTGGCCGGTTAAAGCAAAATGGCCAAGATGATTGGTGCCTATCTGACTTTCAAAACCGTCTTTGGTCAGTCCATAAGGGGGAATCATTATACCCGCGTTATTTAGAAGAACATTGAGGCGACTGTGGTTCTCTTTAAATCTGACGGCAAAATTTTTAACAGATGACAGATCCATCAGATCCAAATTCATTACCTCTATTTTGCCTGCAGGATTATTTTTCATTATTTCTGTTTTTGCAGCTTCGCCTTTTTCGACCGAGCGGCATGCCAAAATGACTTCAGCGCCTTTTTGAGCGAAGACTTTTACGGATTCATAACCCAACCCACTGTTCCCTCCTGTAACAATTATTACTTTTCCAGATAAATCAGGCATATTTGCTGTTGTCCAATTTTCATTCTTCATTTTTTCATTTTTATTATTTGTTATTTGTTTTCTTTCCAAAGGTTGTTTGATGAATTCATTCCGGCTTTAATGTTATAACAGCGATTTCGCTTTTTGTACCTACACGCATAGGAGGACCAACTGTCCCGGCTCCTTCCGATACAAATATTCGTGTCCCATTATAATCATACGCACCTCTGTAGTATTGAAACATTAATCTGGAAATATAGTCAATTGGGAATAGTTGCCCGGCATGTGTATGACCTGCTAAAAACAGATCCACACCGGCTTCATTTGCAAATTTAACTCCATTGGGGCTATGATGCAATAAAATTGAAGGAATATCTGTGTCGATCTTTAAAGACGACAACACATTTTTTATTGTAACCCCCTGGTTATTTGAGTGCATATCAACAGCATCACTGCCGGCAGGCATGTGATTTAACCCTATTATCTGTAATTCGCCCCAGGGAGAAACTTCATTCTCTAAAACATGAACGCCTGTTTGCCGCAGATTAGTCTTTATTGATTTTAAACCTGAGTAACCATCATGATTCCCTTCAACAAAATAAATCGGAATAACAAGTTCTTTAAGAGGGGAAAGAACGTCCATATTAAGGTTATACTTACCATCAAACAAATCGCCTGTTATAAAAACGAGGTCAACATCCTGCTTTTTAGTCGCGTCAACTATTTTTTGCATAAATGTCTTACCTCTGAAATGTCCTAAATGTACATCAGACACATGCATTGCCCGTACTTGCCTGGTTATTCCTTTTAAAGGGATTGTAATTTGAGTTGTTTTTAAATTATATGAATTCCAGATGCCATAAGCTGAAATTATTAATGTCAGTGATATTGCTGCTATACCATAAAATACCGGTTTAACTTTTATGATAAAATGAAGCAGATCGACAAATAGTGCTGAAATTATTAAATACAGCAGAATGCCCATTAATGTGGCTGCTATCAAATAAAAAATATTACCTGATATGCTTGCTGAGTTCGTAAAGGCAATAATTCCGCCAAACATGAAAACCGTTAAGAAAGCAAATATTATGTAAACGCTTTTAATATTTGAAATGCTAAAATACCATGCAAATCGTCGTGATAAATAGATATTTGCGCCAACAACAATGCCCAAAAAAGTAATTAAGAATAAAAAAAGGATTATGTTTTTCATTTTATGGCGCATCTATCACCCGTGTGCCGGCGTTTTCCTGATTGTCTGTATTTCATTATTGTTTGTTGTTTTTAAATTAGCTGTTAATTAATTTCAAAATATCTTTTTCTATTTTTCCCGGGGTATCCGTTGGGGCATATCTTTTTATTGGATTACCATTTGCATCGATTAAAAATTTGGTGAAATTCCACTTGATTTTATTTCCGAAAAAACCTCCTTTTTTATTTTTCAGATAAACAAAAACATGATGCGTGTTTTCCCCGTTTACATCAATTTTTTCAGTAAGCTGAAAGGTTACACCGTGATTAATCCTGCAAGCCTCTTCAACGGTGTCATTTGTTTCCGGTTCCTGGTTCATAAACTGATTGCAAGGAAATCCTAAAACAACCAGTCCTTTGTCTTTGTATTCCTGATGCAGTTTTTCCAACCCTTCAAATTGGGGCGCCAGTCCGCACTTTGTTGCCGTATTGACTATCAATACATTTTTACCTTTGAAATTTTTCATTTCAATGATTTCGCCGTTTGGCTTTTTTACTTGTAGCTTATAAAATTTTGATTCCATAGTTTGATATTTACATTTTGTAAGTGTAATACCTGCCATTCACTTTATCAATAATTATTTTTTTAAAGAATCTATTAATCCCTTATTTTATCGAGTAACCTGTTTAATTCTTTTACCTCATCAGAGGTTAAATTTTCAAGAAGCTCATCAACCTTTTTTTCGCAATCATACATTTTATCCAGAAGATCCAATCCTCTTTTTGTTATGTCTATATCTTTCTGCCGGCGGTCATCAGGATTTTCAGTCCTGTCGATATACCCTTTTTCATATAACCGGTCTATTATCCGGCTTACATCAGAACTTTTATCGAGCATGCGTTCTTTGATGTATCCGATTGAAGCAGGGCTCCCTGAACGATTACCACGCAATACCCTCAAAATATTATATTGAGGTTCAGTCAATCCATGTATCTTTAAAAACTGCAGAAATTCATAACTCAACTGTTTAACAGTATAAGTTAAATTTATCATGCCTTTGTGATAATCGTTCCTGAAACGGCCTTTTATTTCCTCCTCAATCTTCACTGAATTATCTTTTTAAAAGTTCCGGATTTCTTATAAATCCAACAACCCAGACCAAAATTAATACAACCACCGGCATAACAATACTCAAACCGCCTGTCATGTGAATAATAATTGCTCCGCCCAAGTAGGAACTCAGTAATAGTGTTCCGAATTTGTTTGTTTTTGGGAACAGGAATAATATTGCAGAAGTAATTTCACCCAACGCGATAATAATTCGCCAATCGGCTAATTTCATTTGTTCCATTTGTTCAGGGTGTAAAAACAGCTTCCCGGTTGCGCCAAATAAATAGAGCGCTGCTAACAGTCCGGCTATTACCCAACCTGAAATTTTTCTTGTTTTTGAAATATCTGTACTCATAATTTGATTTTTAAATAGTTATCTGACAATTTGATTTAGTTTATTTTTTAAATACTCTCTTAAGATGATCCTCTACGCTTGTTGCATTTCTTCCTAATAATATATTGAAATCTTTACTTGGTACATCCATGGCATTTTCACTAAAAGCAACAGCAAAACCCGCAACCATATTAATAGCAGCTTCAGGTATATTATGTTTTGCTAATTCCTTCTTATAAGTTTCCACATCGGGAGATATATAATTTATTTTCTTTCCCAAAATTTTTGTAAGATAACTTGCTATTTCTCCAAACGATACAGTTGTTTCGTTACCAATATTATAAGATTTATTTTGGTGTCCTTCTCTAGTAAGCACATTGGCAAGGGCTTCGGCAATTTCATTGCGCAAAGCAAAATTAACTTTTCCATCTCCTGCCGGTAAAAAAATAGTCTGGGTTTCCAAAATATTCGGTCCGATAAAATCAACAATCATATCCGTATAAAAGCCATTTTTAAACAAGGTGTAAGGAATTCCCGAATTAATTAAGTGCCCTTCTGTCTCTACATGGTCTTTGGCGATAAACCATAAAGCAGATTTCGAGTCGTCTTTCTGACGAATAAAACTGGTATAAATAATATGTTTTACGCCAACTTTTTTTGCTGCATTTATAGCGTTTATATGCTGTGCAGATCGGTTGGTTAGGTCACTTGCTGAAATGAGTAACAGTTTATCAATTCCCTGAAAGGCTTTTATCAACGAATCGCAATCATCATAATTTCCAATCCGTACATCTACACCCTTTTCAGTTAAGAATTTTGATTTTTCTTCGCTTCTGGCTAATGCAGCAATGTCATTTGCCGATATTTTGTTGAGTAAAAATTCTATGGTTGCACTTCCTAAGTGCCCCGTTGATCCCGTGATTAAGATTTTCATTTTTATTAAATTTAAGTTTACAAATATTAAATTTTTTACTTTCGAATAATTTCTATTTTTTCAGGTTTAATTGAGTTTTTTTCAATTAAACTGATTACAAAATCCTTTGAGACTAATTCGCATAAATCAGCGCATAGGTTCCTTACCGTAAATATGTTCATGGCCTGAAAGCCTTCAGTTCCATTGTTCTTTCATGCTATAATTTATTTTGGTAAATTTTTGAACCAATTCTCCAAAGCCTCGTACGATTGTGCTCCACTAAATTTATGTTTACCGTTAACCATAATTGAAGGCACAGAATTAATTCCGAATGATTTTGCCTGATAGAGATCATCATCCAGCATATTCTTAACTTTATCGCTATGGTAATCTTTTCTCCATTGTTCCACATCAAGTCCTATATCTTTTGCACACATTTTTAGGATTTCAAAATCAGCAATATTATGACATTCTGTAAGATGCGTTTTTTGAACGCGATCAAACATTTTTCCGTGCATGCTATGTCCTCCTTGTAGTTCTGCTGCTTTACAGGCTAGTAGTCCAGGTGTTGAGTAGGGATAATCGAACTTTTTTGTAGCCATAAGCTCCGGTTTTATTCGATGTTGATCGTCGTTTTCGTTGGCACGTCTCCAGTGTTCCAAAATTTCTTCTTTTCCCCTCTCTTTTGAGCCGAAAATCTGTTCAATGCCATCAGGTTCGAGGGCTAAAGGGAATGCCCGATGCACTATTTCAATTTTTTCAGGATAATTCATTGCTAACCGTTGGACCCTAGGGGACATGGCGTAACACCATGCGCACAACACATCGTGAAAAAATTCTATAGCAGAGGGATTATTTTTGGTCATACGTATTTCTCTCATGTTGTAGTATTATTGACAGTATTGGTTATCCGAATATATGCCCCGATATGGTAACGCCCATGAGCGTTTCAGAATAATCGCGACGGCCAACGTTGTTTCCTGCTGCACCAGCTACCAGGAAAAGCGGAATAAGATGCTCACTTCTGGGATGGCATTCAATAGCACCGGGTGCATTCTTCCAGCCAGTCAGAACTTCCATCCGTTTATCCGGGTCAGCAATGGCTACTGCTTCCGCGAGCCAGTCATCAAATTGTTTTGAAACAGAGCTTGCTTTCGAGTCGCCCGACATGAATCCACGCATATTATGGTAGCTCATTCCCGAACCGATAATAAGCACACCTTCGTCGCGAAGTGGTTCTAGAGCTTTACCCATTATTAGATGAACTGAAGGGTCTAGTCCTTTTACCAGTGAAAGTTGGACAACAGGTACTTGCGCCTCCGGAAAAGCTATCATCAGAGGCACAAAAGTGCCATGATCAAAGCCTCGTTCTGTTTCTCTTCCGGTTTGGAAACCTTTGGCTGCTAAAAGTTTTTCAACTTTCGATGCCAGTTCCGGATTACCCGGAGCAGGCCATTTAAGATGGTAGGTAAAGTCAGGAAAACCATAGTAGTCGTAATACATCGGCGGACTGGAACCAAAATGAACGGTGGGGATTACTTCTTCCCAATGAGCCGATATAACAAGAATAGCGCTTATTTTTTCCCTGTATTCTTTGCCAAGAGTGATAAGGTACTCCCGGAGGTGCGCATAACCTTCCGGGTCACCGAAGCCATCTTCAATAACATGCCAGGGGCCTCCGCCATGAGGAATGAATATAACCGGAAGTTTTTCCATGCTTCTAAATAGTTATTTTCTCAGTGTTTTTAATGCGCTGCCCCAGGCAATCAACTGATCCAGCATCGTATTAATTTCGGCTTCTTTCTGTGGGGCAGGTTTAAAGACACTGTAATTTTCAAAGTCGGTAAAAAGTGAAAAAGCAACCTGAGCGCGAACGTCAGCTACCTGAAGTTCTCCCATGATAAGACGCAAATTCTCCACTGCGCGAACACCTCCCGCAGATCCGTAGCTGACAAAACCTGCAGCTTTGTTGTTCCATTCAGCATACAGGTAATCAATTGCATTTTTGAGTGCTCCTGATGTTGCATGATTATATTCAGGTGTAACAAAAATATAGGCATCAAAAGATTTAATCTTTTCCGACCATGCATTGGTATGCGGCTGCATGTATTGTTGCATCGATGCCGGTACCGGTTCGTCGAGCAGAGGCAGGTTATAGTCTTTGATATCAACCAGCTCGAATCCTGCATCGCTCCGCTTGCGGGCAATTTCATTAACCCAACGGGAGACGGCTTCCCCATTCCTTCCGGGTTTTGTACTTCCAATAATTACACCAATTTTAATCATTTTACTTTATTTTTATGTTTAATATGAAAAATCTTCAAATAATGTTCACGACAAAATATGTATGAACAATATATGTTGAAACAAATAAATATCAGGAAAGTTCAAAAGGACAAAATACTCTTATATCTCTTCTGTAACTTTTTTTTCAAGCACTTCACAACTTATTGATTATATTATATTTATTTCATTAAAAATAATGGAGCATTCCACGTGTAATGATGTTCTCTTCGCTCACCTTATTAATTTACTCCCGTGTCGCTATGTTCCGGGCTACGCTCCGCTTCGGAAGCCTCGAAGCTGAAAAATGCTTCTTCATATTCTAAACCCTTCACAGCGCTAATGCGATGATTTGAGCGGTACATTGGTACACGGCTAAAATCATAATACAGAAGTGGTGTTCGCCCCGGGCTCACGTCTATAAACAAGTTTTTTACAAAGTTAGCCATAAGTCCTAAAACGATGGCATACCTTCAATTGCCTTTCCCTAGCAAAAGACTACGGCATAAAGCCGCTACGCTATTTATTCCGTTTCCTTTTGCACTTATTTAGTCCATCTGGCTTTCGTCCGCTGGTAAAAACTTTGTTTAACTTAATTCTATCGTATTATGAAAAACACACAGTCCACCCAGCAAACAATCGATTTTCTTCATGTAGCAGAAGTTACCCTCACCTATGTGACTAAAGTTAAACCTTCGGAGCGCCTCGTAGTTAGCTGTTCCAGGGATGCACACAAGATCTTCTTCGACTCCTGGAATCAAAACTCAATTGAACACAAGGAGTCTTTTAAGATGCTCCTGCTTAATAGGGCAAATAAAGTCCTTGGAATTACCACTATCTCTGAAGGGGGACTTTCCGGTACAGTAACGGATGTCCGCCTGATTTTCCAGTATGCCATCAAGGCTAATGCTTCAGGAATAATCGTCGCTCATAATCACCCTTCAGGAAATTGCAACCCCAGCGAAAGCGATTTGAAAATAACAAACAAAATTAAAGAGGCAGGAAATCTCCTTGACATTCAACTCCTCGATCATATCATCCTGACTCCTGAAAGAGATCTATACAGAAGCTTTGCTGATGAAGGTCAGATATAAAATTAATACCCTTCGGGGTATTTTTTTGTGTTTAAAGATGAATAAAGGCTGGCTATGCCCCCACACGGTTTTTAGCCAAAGACAGAAGATAAAGAATGTTTGTCTAAAAAGGAGATTTCAATTTGTAGGAAGAAGGCTACAAATTGAAAACCCCTTCCCTTTTGCCTGGAAAGCGTTCGCCTGTTTTTCCGCTACGTTTTCGCTCTCGTCCGCCCTTGTTTTGCTTCGCAGAAACAAAGACCGTCCTTCGCTCCACTACGCTTCAAAAAGGCTAACACTTTCCTTTTGCTCCCTTTGCGAATTTAAAAGTTCTTCGCTGTGTAATCCTCGCTCGGCAGGGGGAACGCTTCAGCCAGCTTTTGCTTAAAATCAAATTAAGAAATAGCGGTATTCGGCTAAGCCTCATGGTCATTTAACCAGATTTTTCCATAAATTTAGCCTAACGATTAAAATGGAGGCCAATGCAATACATTCCGCCCCGCTCAAAAGACTACGCCATAAAGCCACTTTGTTATTTATTGCGTTTCCTTTTTTCCTTATTTACTCTTATAGGCTGCACTTCACGTAAAATTGCTGGTTTACAGCATTATATTATTATTTACTTAAAAATTTATTACTATGATCGTAACAATTTTTACAGGCAACATCGGCTCAGTGAAGCCAGTTGCACAGGTTGGTGATTCTAAAGTTCTTAACTTTAACGTTGCTTGTGATAAACACTTCACAGCCAAAAACGGTGAAAAAGTCACCGAAACTACTTGGTTCGAGTGTTCACTATGGAACCATGAAAAAGTTTTCCCTTTCCTTAAAGTTGGAACGCAAGTTACAATACAGGGGGACGTTTCAGCAAGGGCTTACATCGACAAAGAAGATGCTAAGAAAGCAATTGCGGTTCTTACTTGTACTGTTGATACAGTGGAATTTCAAAGCAAAGTAAAGACTGAAGCAAAGTAAATTACGGGGGGTAGTACCCCCCTTTTTTTTGTTTAAACCCTAAAATTGATTTACCTTAGCACATAAGAGGTGCCATAAACCCGGTCACTCGATCATGGTTGTATTGCAGACATTGACTTTCACAATTTCAAACTTTCACATCAGCCACCTCTTTCTTATTACTCCAGGAAGAAAGCCCCTGAAAATGAATCTCTGGGGCTTTTTTTATTCTATTGTATTTCCGGGTGCGATTCCCTTAGAAGTTTAATAGCATCGCTCAGGGACCTCTTTAAGGGGTATTTGGAGTTGCTATGAAAAGCCATGTATCTTGAATAAGTTTGTAAGTATTCATAATCTTCGAGTACCATTAGAAAAGTCTTTGGAACATCCTTGTAAGCAGCCTTAGGGTTTTTCTGTACTTGCTCATTGTTCATTTCAGGAATCAGGTTGCTCAGACCCCCTCCCAAGTGACTGTTTTTTAGATTATCAAAATTCTTCTTTGCCATTGGTTATCTTTTTATAATTTCATTTACCAGACTCATGTAATCTTTTGCCCCGTTACTTTTAGGATCATATTCAAATATATCTTTTCCGCTTGATTGAGCCTCGGCCAGTGCTACGTTAACTCTTATCGCTGTTTTCATAAGATTGTCGCCGAAATATCCTTTAATCTGATTTTTGATTTCTTTTGTAAGAACCCTTTGCTCATTATATTTTGTAAAAAAAACCCCTTTTATCATAAGTCCAGGGTTAAAGTGCTTCTTAACCAGATTTATAATTCCAACAATCGAATCAATTCCCCTATAAGCCAAAAATTCAGCTTCCATTGGTATGTAGACCTCATCTGCAGCAACTAGCGCATTCAGGGTAATTAAACCAAGCGAGGGAGGACAATCTATTATACAGTAGTCATAAGTTTTGTCAAGCCCTGTCATAAGTTCTTTTAGAATAATCTCTCTTGGCATTCTTCCCGCGATTTCCAACTCTATTCCAGAGAAATTTAAAGAATTTGGGACTATGGATAAATTCTTTTTTACATTTATTATTGGAAGGGGTTCTCCTTTACTAAAAGAGATGTATAGATCTTTAACCGGATCAAAGATCCCAAAGCTCTCAGTAAGGTTGGATTGAGGATCTGCATCTATAATAAGTACATTCTTCCCCTTTTTCGCAAGCCCTGCAGAAATGTTTATTGATGAAGTGGTTTTTCCAACTCCCCCTTTGTGATTGGCAATAACTATTTTCTTCATTTATTCTATTTTTAAAAGTGCAAATATTGTAAATATTATAATTATTACATAAATATAACATATTTTAAATATTATAACATAATATAATATTATAAATATTTTAAAATAATATTTAATTTACTTAGAATACCATAATCATTGAGCATGCCTGGAAGAAAGTGTGACTATTTATCTCCCGACTAATGATTCATTCAGATCTTTAAATTCCGAATATCCATTTGACATATCAATGCATTTAGAAAGACTAGATCCAATAAGTTCAGCGGTAGCCTTCTTGCCGGCTTCATCATTATCCAGGAAGAGTAACACTTCATTATATTCCTTTATCAAAGCTTTACTTTTGTTCAGGAATGAAAGAGTATTGAGAATTAAGTAATCGTGATCTCCAGCAAAAAATAATTTACAACTGAACCATGATAGGAAATCTATAAAGCCTTCAAATATTAAGAGCTTATCAGAATTATTCTTGATTAGAGTTACATCTTTAGGAGAACTGGAACCTTTGAAATATTTGCACCTGAGTTCATACCCTTTGGAATCGTTCTGGAATCCAATGGCATAAAAGTTTTTATCGTTAAGAATAAATGAAACTTCTTTACAATACTCTTTTGCCAGTTTAAGATTTAGTTTGCGTGATTCTAAGTAGTTAATGAGCTGAATATTTGATATTTCTTTTACATTAGTGATTAAGACCTTTGAGTCTGCCTCATATAAGCCTTTTTGATGACTAGAATAATGATTCACAGATAAAATCTTTAACGCATTCGAACTATCAACCTTAAAAAGCAGGCTTGTAAGTTTGATGATATCTCCGCCATCTCCGATTCCAAAGTCAAACCAGAGATTTTTATAAGAATTTACTTTAAAGGAAGGATTATTTTCATCCCTGAGAGGAGATTTGTACCAATAGTTGACACCTTGATTATAGTCAGGATTAATTCCATTTTTTGCAAGGAAACTAATTATGTCAATTTTTTTGGCTTCGTCACAGTTCATACCCAAACTATTAATAATTCATAATTCCGCTGACCAAATTGATAATTGGTTCTTATTTGAATCAGAAATCTTTTTTTTCTTCTTAATATAAGAATCTGCAAACGTTATCCGGTCTCCATTAAATACAACTAATGGATTCATATAGTACTTATAAGGATTTGTTGATCTGGCAATAATTCCCTGTTCTACAAGACATGATAATCCGGCACGAATTATATTATTGGCAGAATAGCCTGTAAAATCCTTTGCTTCGCCAAAATCTATATATAAAATATCCTTATTGGGTATTACGCATTTTGTAAGAATGTAGCCGAACACCTTCATTGCAGCCTTATTAAGATCATAGAAAGCTGCAAACCGGCTTAGGTAGACTTTAACGAATTGACTTTCATCTACCTCAATTGTGCGCAAAAATGCACTATGTGCAACAATTTCTCCATTGTCGTTTATTACATGGTTAAATACTGATTTATTCCCTCTGACAAATACTTTCTTCTGAATTGAATGTTTGTTTATCTCCTCAAGAGCATTCTCCATGAAGGGATTTTCGTCATACTCCGGGAATTTATTTAAAGGGATATATTTCATACAAGTAACTTTTTTACATTAAAATGATACTCTTTACACAACTTCTATATACCTGATAAGTATCCGATAAGGTTAAAATGAATACCTAATAGGTATCTAGTGCATACTTTAAAAGTATCTCATAGATACTTTTGCTATACTGATTATGAGAAAGTTCCATCATCTCTTCTTATATTCTTTAATACCGCCCTTTAGAATATCAATTATTTCGCTTCGAAAAAAGAAGAGACTTTCATTTATATGATGGCCTTTTATTATACCGGCCTCCATCCAATTGTAGATTGTTTGTTTGGACTTTTTGAGAAGCTTACAAACATCTTCAATAACCAGGATATCCTCCCCATTTTCTTTCTGTGGATTCTCCTTATCTAATTCTTCCCTTATAACTTGTTTGGTTATTTCACGATGCTTATCCCAAAAATCGTTTGGATTAACTATAATAATGTTTTCCATTTTGTACTGTTTTTATGTGCAGTACAAAAAAATGACAATATTTTATCTATTTAAGTCAAATTCAGGTCTGAAAAGACTTTGTATTTAGGTGGTTTTATCTAATGTATTAAACAAATTTTCAGCATTTTTTGTTGCGACCTGAAGAATTGTAATTGTATTTCGTAAAGACTCTTTTATCGCTTCAATTTTTTTTAACTCACTATCTTTCAGTTCTTCTTTGTTTTTAATTTTATTTAAAACATTCAATGAGGTTTTCACATTCGGGAAATCTGAATCACTAATCCTGAGAATACTTGAAAGTAGCAACGCTCGTTCCTCGTTCTGAATTGGAATCTTGGTGGTTTCAATTATCTGATCAATTGCAATCAATCTTTCAACCGGATTTGATTCATAATTTGTGTTTTTATTTTTGTTACCGTCAAAAGTTGGTTTCATTAATTCAACGTACTTTTTCAAGTAGGCAATCGGTTCCAAATGATAAATCTTATCAATGTCAATGATCATTTCCTTAACCTCAAGGTAATCAAAATCATAGTATTTTATTTTTTCTCGTACTAGTAAGATTCTGTCGCCTAGGCTTGTAATATCGACTAAGTCCGGTGTTTTAATAAGTTTGGTTACAACTATATAAAAGAAAAATAAGATCATAAATGGAAATACTATGAAGAAAGCCAATGGGAGGGAAGGTATGGCAATAGTTATTGCTATATATACCAAACAGAATAAGAAATATGTTAGAGTGAAACCTAACTTCCTATAAAAATATTTGTCTTCAATTTTTTTGTACGTATTCTTAATCAGAGAGTACGTAGGATGATTGCTGTTCCCAGTTTGATTAGAATCATAATCTTTTTCGAGGTTTGAGATATACTCTTCAAGTAGCTCTTTAAATTGCGTTTTACTCATATTGACTTTCATTATTAAAAATAAGTCAATTTAGAATTTTTACAAAATAAAAATTTGCACCTGATTTGCACCTACTAAATGAGGAAAGCCCCGATAAATCGAGGCTTTCTGTACCCGGAGCGGGACTTGAACCCGCACAGCCGTTATGGCCACAGGATTTTAAGTCCTGCGTGTCTACCATTCCACCATCCGGGCGGAATAAATCATTGGTTGCAAAAATAACCATTTCATTGGTTAAAAGAACTCGTCCAGTTTTTAGGGGATGGTGGAATGGTTTCCTCCCCTGCAGTCTGGCTGCTTCGCTAAAAACACCCACCAGGTGTTTTTTTTACGCTCGCCCCTACCATCCGGGCAAAATAATAATAGGTCTTCTGGTCTGAAAATCTTAACCGCAACTGTGAATGGACGTGCAAATCTATATAAAAATCTTTAAATGTAAAAAAGTCCCTCTCCCGCGGGAATGCGATTTAGGGTGAGGCCAAATCTGTACCCGGGGGAGAGAGCCTGCCACGCTTAGGCGTGGGATTCAGGGTGAGGTCGAGTGCCTCTTATTCCTTTACTATTACAGGCTTGCCAAGCCCTACTTTCTCAAGCTCTTTTGCCTGTGTGGCAGCATCACCGGCAACAACATAATACATTCTTGCAGGATCGATATATTTATTTGCCAGCTCAAGAATTTTGTCAGTTGTCAAGCCCTGAACGAATGCTTCTTCCTGCTTTATATAATCAGTAGGCAGATCATAAACAGCAATATTGTTGAGCATGTTCAGAAGGCTGCCCAGGGTTTCAAAATTACGTGCATTACCCTTAAGTAAAGCTGACTTTGTAAAATCAACATATTCCTGAGGAATTTCCTTGCGATACTTCTCCATTTCAGTTTTAAATATATTCACCGATTCCAGTGTTGAATTTGTCCGTACCATCGATGAAGCTACAAAAGTGCCATAGTTTTTAGCGCTGTTGAAAGATGACCTTGCGCCGTAAGTAAAGCCTTTCTCTTCACGGAGAATAAGATTGAAAATACCATTAAATGAACCTCCAAGCTTGTAGTTGGTGACATAGGCAGGATAATAATCCGGATTTTTCCTTGATATGGATGGGCATCCTATATAAATGACCGATTGTTTTGCTCCCGGAACATCCACAAAAAATATCTGTGACTTCTCCGGTGCATCCTGAACCTTTACTTCAGGCATTCCAACTTCCTTTGACTGCCATTTTGCATTTATTTTCTCAAGGGCTTTAGTAACCCTTTCCTGATCAATATCACCTGAAACAATGAATTTTGCAAGCGACGGAGTGAAATTACTGCTGTAAAAGTCTTTAAGATCGTTGATTGTTAATGAATTAACAGATTGTTCGTTACCAGATGTTTCAATTGCAAGGATATTGTCTTTTCCGAATATCAGGCTGTTAAGCGTGTTCGAAGCAAGATAACTGGGATTGGCCTTGTTCCTTTTAAGATTGTTTATTACCCTGCTTTTGGCAAGCTCAAACTGAACAGTATCCCATCGCGGCTCAAAAAGCATCTCTTCAACAAGATCAAGCGTCTTCTCGAAATTGCGGGCTAGTGTGCTTACCCTGACCGATATGTTTTCAGTGCCCCCGTAGAATGAGATACTAGCTCCAAGAAGCCTGATCGCATCTTCGAGTTCCTCCGGTGTTTTATTCTTTGTTCCTTCATTCATAAGCGAAGCAGTCATGCTTGCAACACCTGCCTTTTCCATGGGATCAAGAAGATGCCCGCCGTCAATGATAATCGAATATTGTACGAGAGGCAACTCGCTTTGTTTTATTCCATAGAGTTTCATACCATTGGCAAGAGAGCCTGTCCATACCGTAGGCAGAGTCACGACCGGATCAGGGCCAACGGGAGGCTGAACAGAACGGTCGAATTTTGTTGGGGTTTTAACAATCGGCTCCTCAGCTGAAGCTGTTGTTTTTACCTCGGCGGCTTTTGTGACATCTTCCTCAACGATACCTGCATTCACTGAACCTTCTGCAATAAGATTTACCCCACCCTTCGGGACGAAGCTTGTCATTATAAAATTCTTTCCCTTGATATATTTCTCAAAAGCATTTTTTATATCCTGTGAAGTGACAGCCTGTTCAGCATCAAAATCCTGTGCATAATATGACGGATCATCTTTGTACATCTGGTATTGTCCCAGAGTGAAAGATTTGCCTAAGATGCTACTGAATCTTCCGTAGAAGCCTGTCTCATTTCTTGCCTTAAGGGCAGTAAGATCTTCCTCTGAGAATCCGTCTTTTTCGAACATGTCGAAAGCTTCAAATATTGCTTTTTCAACATCGGTAAGATTAATACCCGGATTTGCCGTAACTGAGATCTCAAATGTCCCCGCCAACTCCAGCGACTGGTTATATGCATTTACTGATGATGTGAGTTTCTTATCCTTTACAAGAACCTTATATAACGGAGTCTTTTTGCCGTTTGAAAGCAACTGGGAAAGATAATCGAGAGCATATGAATCCTTTGAGAACTGCTCAGCAGTCGGGAACACCATTGTCAGGCGGGGTGCCCTGGCAAAATTATCCTCATGGTAAAGTTTGACAGTGGAGGACAAAGTTGGAAGCATTGCACTTCTTTTTTCAATCGGTTCGCCTGCAGGAATCTCACCAAAGTATTTTTCAACCAAAGTCTTTACTTCTTCCTTGTCAATATCTCCGGCTATTACAAGGGTTGCATTATTCGGAGAATAGAATTTTTTATGAAATGCCTTTACATCTTCGACAGTTGCATTCTGAAGGTCTTCCATCTCACCGATAACATCCCAGCTGTAAGGATGTCCCTTGGGATAGACATTTTTTAGGATGAGGGCGTCATTATGGCCATAGGGTGCATTGTCGACACTCTGGCGTTTTTCATTCTGGACAACATTCTGCTGATTGGCAAAAGCAGCCTGTGTCACTGTATTTTCAAGATATCCCATTCTGTCAGACTCTAGCCATAGCGCCATTTCAAGTGCATTTTTCGGGATAACCTCATAATAAACCGTATTGTCAAAGCTTGTCCCTCCGTTAAGTTCACCGCCGGCTCCCTGAATGAGTCTGAAAAGCTGGTCTTCTCCAACGTTTTCTGATTTCTGGAACATCATGTGTTCAAAAAGGTGGGCAAACCCTGTCTTACCGGGTACTTCCCGGCTTGACCCGACGTGAAAAACCACGGCAACCGCAGCTATCGGATCCGATTTGTCTTCATGAAGAATCACCGTAAGCCCGTTCGGAAGCGAATATTTCTCAAAGGGTACCGAGAAAACCGATTCAGCTTTTTTTGGAGTACAGGAGACCATTGCTGCTGCAACTAAAAGCAGAAAAAAGTAAAAAGTCTTTTTCATGGCTGTTTTGTTAATTAATGGATTTTGGGTATCGAAGGTATAAAAAAATAAAATACCCCGGTATTAAAACCAGGGCATTTTTGTTTGAGCGGGAGGCGGGATTGTCTCGCCTGCGGCTCAACGGACCCTGTAAGAGATGTTTTCAAACAAAAACAGCCACTTGGTGTGGCTTATTTTATTTTTTATTCATTCCTTCTCAATACTATTGTATTGGCGGAATTCATAAAAAATAAAATTGCCCCTCCTTAAAGTCGGGGCATTTTTGTTTGAGCGGGAGACGGGACTCGAACCCGCGACCCTAACCTTGGCAAGGTTATGCTCTACCAACTGAGCTACTCCCGCGAATTCACGGGCAAAAATAAAAAAAAATTCTGAACTGCAACACCCATCATGAAATTAATCTCTATCAGAGCCCCAGTTCACAAGTGTATTGTTCTGAAAGAATAGTACCGTATTTTTATAATACCATTCCTCCCTGACCACACTGTTGCTGATGATCTTGTTTATCTTCCCTGGCGATCCCCAGCTGTCCTTAACCATTTCCGCACGCATGCCTTTCCAGATTTTTCCCGAATAGATCTTTTCAGCAACCTGACGCCCGTATTTATTTTCAAGATATTCATATCTCCCCACCCTTGTTTTTTCAACAGCACGGGTGGTGGCAGCAGGTTCTGGCCTTGCTTCTGAAACCGGAGCCTTGTTAATTTCGGCATGCCGGGTATAAATGAACCCTGTATTACCTTCATAACCGACTTTAATGAATGCAGTGTCGGCCGATACTACATCAACAACTGAACCTGAAGGCAGTACCATAATGACCGATGTAAGATCATCTTTATCCTTGAAAAGCCTTGTAGCCTTTTTTATTGTTGCCGTTGTTCCCCGGGAAGCAACATTCTGAACTCTCTCCGGATCTTGCGGCACATCAGTCCTTGTTGCCTGTGAATATCCCGGTGAAACAGCCAGCAGGCCAATGAAGAATATTATTAATCTGTTCATATGATGATTTTTACGGATGAGATCAAAAACTATACCATGATACCACCCACGGAGCGATCATTTCTTTCTGATTAACATCAATCCGTCGCGTAAAGGAAGTATCATGCTTTCAATGTTATCCTGCCTCCTTATCATTTCATTGAATTCCATAATACCTCTTGTCTGCTGATCACGTGTATCGTTGCCTGTAACTTTTCCTCCCCAGAGGACATTGTCGGCAATTATGAATCCTCCCGGCCTGACCTTATCTATAACCATTTCATAATATTCACTGTATTCCCGTTTATCCCCGTCAATAAATACCAGGTCAAATTCTTCCCTGATATTTACAATGACATCCTGCAGCCTGCCTGTGATCTTTTCTATCATGCCTTCCATGCCGGCTTTCCGGAAATAGGATCTTGCAAAGTCGTCTAGTTCATCATCAATCTCGACGGTTATCAGCTTTCCGCCAGGCCTGAGTCCTTTGGCGAGGCAGATCGTTGAATAACCTGTAAATGTTCCGATTTCAAGGATCAGCGAGGGACTTATCATCTTCGAGATCATTTCAAGGAATCTGCCCTGAAGATGACCGCTTGCCCTGTTTGGATTTACGAATCTAAGGTGCGTCTGCCTGTACAGATCCTCAAGCACTGGATCTTCGGGCGATGAATGCTCAAAAATATATTTCTCAAGTTCCCGGTCCATTATTACTTATAGATCAATGTCGAAAGTTTTGAAGGATCAAATACTTCATTTGCAGTTTCAAGTAATTCCGATGCCGTTATCTTCTCAATCCTGCTGCAGGTATCTTCAAGCGACTCTACCCTGTCGAAGACAAGAAGGCTCTTTCCCATGCCAAGCATAAGACTCTCATGGTTTTCATAACCCCGTGCCAGATACCCTTTTATCTGATTTTTCGCCTTGCTTAGCTGAACGGTCCCAAGTTTCTTTGTTCTCAGCATGCCGAGTTCCGACATTACTACTTTTATGCTTTTCTCAAGCAGGTTGTTGTCGGTTCCGAAATAGATGGTAAACGCCCCTGTATCACAATAGGGATTATATGATGATTCAATATTATATGCGAGTCCTTTCTTTTCCCTGAGCGAGAGGTTCAGTCGTGAGTTAAGTCCCTGTCCTCCAAGAATATTGTTGAGCAGGAACATTCCCGGTCGCCTGTCGTCTTTAAGATTATATGCAATATTTCCTATGATGCAATGATTCTGGTATGTATCCTTCTTTTTAGTAACGGTGGAAGGTTTATATGACCAGGAAGGAGTATTCCATGTTGTTTTCTGGTTTCGCGGAACAGAGCTGAAATACCTGACGAACAATTTTTCAATCTTTTCATTGCTTATGTTACCAACGGAGCAGAATACCATCTGATCTGTATTATAATGCCGGGAAATAAAATCAGAAATTGTCTTCTGTGTGAATGATTTAACAATCTCAGTGGTTCCAAGGATATTATGGCCTATTGTCTGCCCTGCGAAAATCAGTTCCTCGAAATCATCAAAAATCAATTCGCCGGGATTGTCGAGATATGAATTTATCTCTTCAATTACCACATCCTTTTCTTTTTCGATTTCCTTTTCAGGGAATACGGAGTTGAAGGCTATATCGCTTATAAGTTCAATAGTCCTTTCATAGTCATCTTTCAGAAAGGATGCATGTATTGCAGTCTCCTCTTTTGTTGTATATGCATTAAGCTCGCCTCCGACATCTTCAAGTCTGCTCAGGATGTAATATGCTTTTCTTTTCGTTGTTCCTTTAAAAAGCATATGTTCGATAAAATGAGCGATCCCGTGTTCATTTTCATTTTCATCGCGCGATCCTGCATTTATTACCAGTCCGCAATGTGCAACAATTCCCGGGATGGTATGGTGTACGAGCCTGATTCCATTGCTCAGTGTGTGAAAGAATAATTCCATTTTTCGATAATCTGGATTGAAAAAAAAAGAGCGCTCGCTCTCGCTCCCGCTCTCACTCTTTTTTATGTGGTGCCACCGGGAATCGAACCAGGGACACACGGATTTTCAGTCCGTTGCTCTACCTACTGAGCTATGGCACCAACTTTTTGGACTGCAAATATAAATTTCATTATCATTAATACAAAACTTTGTTGAGAAAATTTCAATATGCATACTTTTCTGCGTTGTATTAGCCTTTCGGCCACTATTACACTCATTCTTTATCTAATATCGCCAATCCCGGTGTGGATGCCTATTTTTTGACCTGTTTCAGACCGAATAAGGGTTGATATTATCAATACTATTGCCTTTTTATAACTTAAACTTAAAATTTTTCTTCGGCAGAGCCTATAATATTTGATTCTGTAACCAGTCCGATATAACGTGAGTCAAACGCATTATTCCGATTATCACCCATCAGAAAATATAGTTTCTCTTTAACAACAACAGTCGAATCAGGTTGCAGGCTAGGCAGGATTTCAGCATATAAATCCTTGTTTGCCGGATTAATTTTGATCCTTGTTCCAGGTGAAGGGATATATAACGGACCAAAGTGATCCTCGTTCCAGTTATCAGCGTTATCATTTCTTACTATTCCTTTGGCATTTTTACCCCGACTGCTGATTATCCTGCTTATTGTATCAACATCCTGCCATTTCGAGACTTTAGAATATTCATCCATGGTCAGATAAGCAATGTATTTGTTTTCGGCTACCTGTTTTACCATATTGTCCCTGAACTGTTTCATATCCAGAGAGGTTGAAGTCGTTATATCATAAAGCAGTCTTGCATTCGCAGGCAATTCAATCATAATGTTGTTAACGATTACATTTCCGTTATCTATCCGCAGGGTATCACCTGAAATTGCAACAACCCGGAATATCCAGGTCACTTCTCCCAACCCTGAATTATTCTCCCTCCTGAAGAATACAATATCTCCCCGGTTTATGGAGGTGTTCTCTTTAAGATTTAAAACCTGCCCGACATTGAATGTATTACTCATACTGTCAGTGGTTACTTTGAATGTCTGGCTGCAGCTTCCCGCAACTAAACATGCCAGCAGCAGAAATTTGAATCGGTTCATAACTTACACATGATTAAAGAGTTAGTAATATATGATCAGATGCAGCAAGCTATAATCAAATTATTGCAAAAGGTTATTTTAATCAAAATTGATGTCTAATTACAAAGTTACACTATGTTTAAGGCCATGTCAAATTCAATTTTGCATTGAGTCATTTTGCAGAATGACTATTGTCCTTAAAATATGTAACGATCTCTTTAATAAAATACAAGGTTTTCATTTAGGAGGACTTAAAACGGAAAGAGAAGAAGATAATCCTCTACATTTAAGGGTACCCTGTTCAATTTGTGTCGGTCATTAGAGGCAAAGTCTCTCCTGCTAACTCTTTTTCAATGATTCAAGTTCTTCCTTAAGTGTCCATACAAGGGCACTTTTGCAGCATTTTCCCAGCGGATTCTTCTTTTCACAATTCCCTGAACCTGTTTTCTTTGCAAATTTCCGGACCTCGCCTCCGGTACTGCATCCGGCTTTTACAGCTTTTCTTATTTCCCCTCTTCTGAGACCGGCACAATAGCAGATCACTGCATCATCCGAATTGTCTTTATAGAATAAAGGGTTGGTTATATCAGAAATTTTGAAAGATACTGCAGCCGAGAAGTATGAACATTCACACCCGGGATTAATACATGCATACCACTTTTTTTCGTTCCCCTCTTTTATCTTTTTGGGCTTTTTTAAATTGTAAGCAACTGCCTTTTCATTAACCTTAAGAGCCGGCAGACCGCAATCGGGACAAATTGGAATTGTCTTCATAAGTCTGGATTTTCTGATATTATAAAGTTAGTCTTTTAACAATGTACTTATCCAGGTGTTCATTCAGCCGGATATTCATTATCTGTTCATGGACGTGATGGGAATAAATATGATAAATATGCGTTTTTATCAATTGTAACCGGCATTTGAAGTTTAAAACATTTTTATATTTTTGGACAAAATCAAACAATTATAGCGTTATGAAAAAATTATTGATAAGCATAGGAAGTATAGTGATGATGGCATTTGTAGTTGTTTTGTTCGTCAATGCCGCAGATTCGGGAAAGGACAAAAAGAAACCGGCCACTGAAGTGAAAGCCAATGCTAAACCTGCTCCATGTTCTGCCACATGCGGTACTCCGGAAGGAACAGCATCAAAGTGCCAGCCCTCTGGCTGCAATGAAACTGCAGCAAAAGCTAAAGAAACTAACTGCGATCCCGCTACCTGCCAGGGACATAAGGAAACAGCTCCTCAGGAAAGCAAAGCGTGCGGAAGTTCAGCACCATGCGCTCAGACATGCCAGCCTAAAACAGGCGGGATAAAATAAACATTACATTTTCAGATATTATAATCATCTGTTTTCAAGGACACTGTCCGAGTGAATGATAATTATGTTTCATTCGGCACCCTGTTTTATTTCAAATGCAATAACCAGGTTCTTATCCCGGCGAATGCCGTACATTACCAATTTTCTCCTTACAGATCTGTCGAATGCAATTCCCTGTCCGTGAACCGGGGTGGTAATTGTTTCAACATGATTTAAAGTATAGCCGGTCCGCGGGATTTCCAAAACATATATTTCAGGTTCGTCATGCCCGGTACAATATAATTTTCCGTCATTGCCCCATGTGGCTCCCGAATTGCTCATTGGGGTGAATAGTTTTATGATGTTTTCAGGGAAAATCCATGATCCTGTTTCGCGCCATTTTCTGTCGAACCTCGCAACTGTTGTCCATCTTGTGTCCTTTCCCTCACTCGATCCGTTACCGGTATAATGTGCAAAACCCACATACCAGGAACCTTTCCGCTTATCGATCCATGTAGCGGAGCCCCGAAAAATTCCGAAACTGTGACTGCCTGTATGTTCCAGTGTTCGGGTGTCGAAAATCTCAATTGAGCCTGCCATCGGTGCTTCGGGATAATTTGACGTGGCACAGTACAGTTTCCCTTTTATCACAACACCGCTGTTCAGATGTTTAACTCCGATGGCGCTGCCGTCCCATTTCTTAATCAGCTCCCCCGATTCCTTTTCATGCTTTGTAATAGTACTGTTGTTTATCACGTAGAAGAAGTGTCTGTCTACAGCCACTCCCTGCTTTGCTTCTCCGGCTTCGAAATGCTTCAGTTCGATGGCTTTCCGCGATGCCGTCTGACCAGATAATGTTATTCCGGCGACGAAAGCGAATATAATCACAACAATCCTTTTCATTTATTTTTGATGGTTTAGTGAAATAAAAATACAATAATTTATTCGGGAGAAACAGAAGTAAAGGAGATTCGGATAGAATTCTGTAATGCTCAGGTCTCAGAATAAATGCAAAAAAATCAGTTTTTTTTAAACAGAATGCCCTTCTTTTTCGTCTTCTACCACAGAATGAAATAACTTGCATTAAAATTTACAGTGTTATAATGTCGATAAGAATTAATTCATTTTTAACGTCTCTTTCATTTTTTTTAATTTTTGTTGCGATGCCGGTCAACAGCCAGATTCTTGATGATCCGGCAGCTATGAAACAACTTAAAGGTTGTGTTGGCAATATTTACAATTTTGAATTCGACAAAGCGCGCGATGCAGCGCGGGAATTAAGCATTACCTATCCCGATCATCCAGTAAATCACCTTCTGAAAGGGATGATAGTGTATTGGGAAAACTACCCCCTGGGACCCGGATCACAGGCACAGAAAGTCTATGAGAATAATATGAACGACTGTATAAGGATCTGTGAGGAAATGAAAGCCTCAAATGATTACCCTGAAATCCTTCTGTCAAATCTTGGCGCCCGCGGAATGCTGCTTCAGTTCTATGCCGACAATAACCTCAGCGATAAGGTCCTGCCAATTGTAAAAACTACATATCGCCTTATAAGACAATCCTTTGACTATACTTCATTTTATGATGATTTCTATTTCTTCACAGGATTATATAATTATTACAGGGAAGCGTATCCCGAGGCCCGTCCTGTTTACAAGGTAGTTGCATTTCTTTTCCCCAGGGGAGACAGGGTGAAAGGTCTTGTCGAAATGCGAAAAGCTGCCAGGACAGCAATAATGCTGAAAGCCGAAGCAGCAGCTTTCATGTCACATATCTATATACATTTTGAAGCTAATTTTCAGTTGGCTTATGCTTACTCAAGGTATCTCCATGAAATGTATCCGGAGAATCCCCAGTATCTTGCCTCAAACATTAAAAACCTGCTGCTTCTGAAGAAATATGAAGAAGCAGAAGATCTAATCAGGGCATCAGAGGCGAAGAAGAGCAATCCTTTTTTTTCGGCTCAGGCCGATATTTTCAATGCAATAATACAGGAGAAGAAATACAGGAATCCGGCCCTGGCAAAGGAGCTTTACAAAAAGGGGCTTAATGATATCTCCGTATTCGGCTATTTCGGGAATGAATATTCAGCCTATGCATACTTCGGTCTAAGCAGGTTAGCCGAACTGGAAGGAGACAAATCGGGAAGGAAAGCCTTACGGAAACGGGCCCTCGACCTTACCAGCTATAAAAAGGTAAATTTTGATGAGTAACATCAAATCTTTTTATCCCCGTTCTCAAGAACAAACGGAGTCATCTGGTAAACACAGTAATTAAGCCAGTTTGAGAACAACAGGCTGGCATGGCTTCTCCATTTTACAACAGGCATCTGACCCGGATCGTCGTTCAGAAAATAGTTCTTTGGAATTTTAATATCCAGGCCTTTGGCGATATCCCTGTCATATTCTGATTTAAGCGTAAGCGGATCATACTCCGAATGCCCTGTTACAAATATCCTGTGCAGGTCCTTTGAGGCAACAAGATAAATACCGGCTTCCTCCGAATCGGCAAGGACCTCCAGATCACTTACCTTCTCTATGTCTTCCTTCCTGACTTCAGTATATCTTGAATGTGGAGCAAAAAATACATCGTCAAATCCACGCGTAAGAAGGTTGGTCCTGCTGTAGGTCGTATGCCTGAAAACCCCCGACATCTTTTCCTTCATCATATATTTCGGAATGCCGTAATGGTGATAAAGGCCGGCCTGCGATGCCCAGCAGATATACATCGAAGATGTGACATGAGTGTCGGCCCAGTCCATTATCCTGACCATCTCTTCCCAATAGTCAACCTCCTCAAATTCAAGATGCTCGATGGGAGCTCCGGTGATTATCATACCATCGTACCTGTGAACCGAAATATCATCAAAAGTCTTGTAAAATGAATCGAGATGTTCCTTCGGAGTATTTTTTGACAGGTGCATCCTTGTATATATAAGAGTTATCTCGACCTGAAGGGGAGTGTTCGACAGCAGCCTCAGGATCTGTGTCTCCGTCGTTATCTTGACAGGCATGAGATTCAGTATAAGTATCTGCAGGGGCCTTATATCCTGATGAACGGCCCTTGTCTCCTTCATCACGAAAATATTCTCATTCTCGAGAATTTTCACTGCCGGCAGATTATCTGAGATATTTAATGGCATAATAAAAATGTTTTTTTTGTGTCCGACAACCGACCTTTATTAAGGCCGAAGATACAATATAGCTGAGCAATTTCTTTGCCCGGACCTTTGAAATTGACCTTCCGGCATTTAAATAGCCTCATCCCGGTATCGGAAATAAGTGAAAATCGCCAAATTCCATCATTTTGTATATGTTGTTTGTCAAAATCGGCTTTAATCTGATTTCATTTTTATTTCAAGGCTTATGTTATTGATATTCAGCAGTTAAAATTTATTGATTGCTCCTTTTTGGCTTATAGCCATGTATATATTAATAAATTCAATGTCGATTTTGACGAATACATGCATTCGGTTTACAGGATTATCCGGCCATTATTCTATCGTCAGGATTTCATTGACAAATGCCGGTAATGATAATCGCATTTCCCCACTGATTGGACGCCAGCGTATTGACAAAGGCGGTTCCGGATCTTAATTTTACATCAAAGCAGATTGGAAATATTTAAAATAAATACATATGAAAACATTTTACCGCATTTCATCCGATGAGTTGGGAACCGTTCTTATAAGAAGAAGGAAGATAGCCAAGGCGCTCCGCTGGTGGCTCCGTGAAAATGGTATGGTCTACAAATATATGTTCTACGTGGATTAGGTCAGGAAAGGCCAGTTTCAGGTTTGTTAATCAGTTCCCGGATCAGATTCCGGGTTTGTTGGTTGAGAAGGATCCGGGGCAGATCCTTCTCTTTTTGTGTCAGATATCAAGCCTGAACTGCACCCTTACACCAAGGTCAGAAATGCCCGGATGGTCAAGATAGGTAAAGCGCTTAATAAGATCGACCCTGAAGATCCTTAAGATATTCGATAGCCCGACACCTGCTTCCACGTAGGGCTTCTTTTCAAGGGTAAAGGTAAGGGGCGTATCATCAGTGCCTGCCGGAAACCTGAAGAGATCATCATTATACGCAGGATCATTGTTACGGCCGATTCCTCCGTAAATAACCTTGCAGGTAACAATCTCCCTGAACTTTAGTTTTTTAATGAGTGGTATTTTATTCAGAATGAATCCGTTAAAAGAATGATCGATATTGAGCGACACATATTTGTCACTTACAAATTCCAGAAAATTCATAAGATTATAAGAGCTTCGCTGATATGCATAGGTCTGATTAGCTGCATGAATGAAAAGCATCGGGAACGAAACCCTGCCGAAGATCTTCCCGGCTTCCAGGTCGACATCTGTATACCCAAGAATTGAAACATAATACCTCCGGCTGATATTCATCTGTAATCTCAGATAATCATAGCTGCTTTTCATAAAGTCTGAACCGACGGCGCTGTTAAGCTGGATAACAGGATATTTGTTGGGGAAATGATCGCGGTAAAGCTTTCCCTGGTAAAACGATTCATTGGGGGCAAACCTCAGGTTAAGATAGATCTCTGAAATGTCGATATTTCTCCGTCCGTCGGCATCAGGAGTTTCACCTGCTTTATAATAATAAAGGTTTCCCAATGGATATTGCCTTGTAAAGTTATAACCAAGAAGGTAGGAAAAATGGTTTTCGAATTCATTCAGATATTCAAACCTGAGAGTGTTATTTATCAGCAGCTTGTCATTCTCACCTCTCTTGAACGAAAGGAAAAAATTGTCACTCTGGTTGAACTGAAGCTCCTGCCCCGGTATCCTGGTGTCTTTTGTATAGCTCAGTCTGACCGATTTAACCGGAAACTGGTATATGGTCCGTGGTGTGAGCGACAAGGTTACTCCAGCATTGTATTTGAAAGTCCTGTCCTTAAAACCATAGGCTCCGTATCCGTCGAAAGTTATCTTTTTACTGAATGCCGGCGTTGTCCTTCCTCCGAACCTGATCCTCGAACCTTCAATGCTGTTGAAGCTGTAGAAGCTTCCGGCAGGACCTATCTCAACTTTTCCAAGTTCAAGAAAATCGGTTGTGGCAAGCATTACCAGTCCCATCTGGTTTCTGAATGATTGTACTTTTTTAAGATTGTCGGCAGCTAAATAAAGGTTTCTTTCTGTTCTTGTCAGTGGAACATGTCTCCGGGCTTCCCAGAATTCTGGATTGCCTTCGGAGGGGTCTGTTATTTCGCTAACAACCGGACCGGCAAAAATACTGTCGGCAGGAGCTTCATTTACAACATAGTCTTTATATGAAACGGTCCTTTGTACATACAAACCAGGGGCATTCTTAACAAGACCAACATCAATTGAGATATCTTCCCTTGACAGAAGCCAGAAATTACGGCCGGAATTCTCAAAATCCTGTTTTACGCTTATCCCCTGGACCCAGTCAATATTTATATTTTTGTTTATGCCGATGTCGATGCTTCTCACTGCATAGCTGCTGTCGAGGGTGACGTAAAGATCGCCATGGAACAGAAAATCTGATGGATTGCGCGGCTCAAAGAACAGTCGTATACATCTTGTATCCTTCAGCGTAATTGTATCGGTAATATAGTACCTGTAGAAGGAGGGAGCGGTTCCGGCTATCGGACTCAGGAATTTATTCGTAAGGAAAAGGATTTCATTATCATATATGTTTATGTTCTGGAAAATGTAATTCAGATTTGCAGTAACCCCCTTACTGTCAAGGTATTCTTCCAGATTAATTGCTTTCCTCGCCCTTATTATTTCCTTTTTGGCTTCAGGGGCTTTCCTGTAAAAATTGTCCGAGATACTTTCCTTTAAATATATAGGGAGAATCTCATTCCCAATTCTTTTTGTAGTATCCGTATTGTCGAAGATGAAACTGTACTTCCTGAACATCGGAGCCTTCTTGAACTCTTCTGAAATGTTGCTTAAGGCAAGTTGTATCTTCTCATATTTTTCATATTGCAGAAAATCGAACGATTCGGGTCTGTTCGTGCTTTTATGGCTGATGACATTCTCAATGAGTTCAACAGCAGGGTTGTTCCTGTTCCTGTACTCCCTTTTCCCGGGCTTCACGGTTACCTCATCCAGGGTGATGGAGGTAAGGTTGAGCATGATGTCGATTGTCTGGGTTGTCCCCGGATTAATGCTCCTGGTTACAGGATCATATCCTATAAAGGAGTACCTTATTTCCGTTGCCTTAACTGCCGTTTCGATAAGATATTTGCCTGCGGCATCGGTAAGAGTTCCGACCGATGTTCCTTTCAGAAGGACCGAGACGTAAGGTACAGGTTCCCCTGTTGAGGCATCGGTTACAATACCCCTGATAATTGTCTTTTCCTGTGTAAGAGAATAGCATTCGGAACTTGCATGAAACAATAAAACTGAAAGAATAACAGAAAATAGTATATTTCCCTGGATTTTTGCCCTCACCTCCGCTTACTTTTTATCAAGATGACAAATTTAGACAAAAATCAACACAGAGGTTGATCTTTTGCAACGGAGAATCTGAAACCGTATTGACATTCTGCTGTGGAATGTTATTTTTTTAAGAAATAAGATATTATTAAATTTGCCTGTGAAATTTAAAACTATAGACATGAGAAAAGTTATTCTGACATTTACCTTAGTCATATTTTTTACTGCGTTTGCATCTGCACAGGATTATAATACAGGTGTTGGTCTGAGACTGGGATTTTCAAACGGACTCACAGTAAAGCATTTTCTGAGCCAGAGATCAGCTGTTGAAGGTCTGCTCTCCACAAGATGGCACGGATTTGAACTTACCGGCCTTTATGAAGTGCACGACAATGCTTTTGATGTTGACAGGCTAAACTGGTATTTCGGCGGCGGCGCGCATGTCGGTTTCTGGAATGGCGATTATACTTACGGCCGGTGGGGCGATGAGGGCCGGAACTATACAATTATCGGAATTGACGGAATCCTTGGCATAGAATACAATTTCAGCGAATTCCCTATAAATATAAGCCTCGACTGGAAACCTGCCTTCAACCTTTCAGGTTATTCAGGCTTCTGGGGTGATGGCGGTGCATTGTCAATCAGATATATATTCTGAAAAGGCGTAAATTTTTAAAAACATTAACCGCAAAGGTAACGAAGGTTAAGCAAAGAACGCAAAGGTAAATTACTATTAATCATTACTTTGCGCACTTTGCTAAATCCTTGGCGCTCTTTGCGGTTAATTTTTTTTACCCCTTCCTGTTTAAAATCCGTTCAGCTTAATCGTAACAGTAGGTATCAGTAGCAGAAATCCGATTATTATTAATATAAGAAGAATTGGCATTATCCACTTCAGCCATTTTGTATACGGTATCCTTGCCATTCCGAGAACACCCATAAGTACCCCCGATGTCGGAGCTATCATATCCGTAAATCCTGCTCCGAACTGAAATGCCATTATAGTGGCCTGTCGTGTGAGGCCGACGATATCCGAAAACTCGGCCATAATGGGAATAGTAAGGGCCGCCTTTGCTGAACCTGATGTTATAATGAGGTTAAGGAGCGACTGAAAAACATACATTATTGATATGGCAGTCATCTGCCCCGTTCCATTAAGCGCCCCTGAAAGTGAGTAGAGTACCGTATCAATTATCTGCCCGTCTGTCAGAATCGCAATAATGCCGCCAGCAAAACCTACCACAAGCGATGCCGATACAATGTCCTTTACTCCTTCAACAAAAAGTTTTGCAGTTTCCCCCGGCTTCCTTCCTGCCGCAATTCCTGTTACAAGTCCCATAGCGAGGAATAAAGCGGCAATCTCCATGATGTACCATTCATATCCAAGTACGCCGATAACAAGATAGGCCATTGTAAAGGCAAGAATATTAAGTACGAAGAAATGGATCGACTTTCTCAATGTTATATAGCTGCTTAGCATAAAAAGTGCTGCCATAACCGGAAGGAGGGGAGCAGACACTTCTGATAATCCGACATTCAAATGTGTGACCGGAAACCTGAATGCAAATATTACAAGAACGATACCTGTAAGCAGGGCCGTGATCCACGCTGACACCGGTGTATGATATTTTATCTCTTCAATATGTGAATTCCCTTTATGCCTCCAGTATTCATCTGCATCATACATGGGGCTTTTACGCGGATCCTTCCTTATCCGGGCTGCATACCAGAGTATGCAGATTATCCCGGCTATAGTGATGATGATCCAGCAGAATGTCCGGTATTCAATTCCCGTGAAAAGCGGAACGCTCGCAAGACCCTGGGCTATTCCTACAGTGAACGGGTTTAATATTGCACCGGCAAAACCTATATGCGCTGCAAAATAGCAAAGCCCGATTCCGACAATTGAATCATAACCCATTGAAATTGCAAGAGGCACAAATATTACAGAGAAGGCTATTGTCTCCTCGCTCATGCCGAATATTGCCCCGAACAGGCTGAAAATTATCATTATGAGGGTGATGATTATATTGTTGACCCCAAGAAGCTTAACAGGACGAAATCTTTCCATCCGCTTTGTGAAGCCGAGGAAGGAGAAAATCCCTACATCAATGGCCCTTGTATCATTCATTATCCAGAAGGCTCCGCCGATCATAAGTACAAAGACAATAATATGCGACATGTTGATGAAGCCTTTGTAAAATGCCGAAAAGATCTGCCACGTCTGGGGCTGACTGTCAACATAATGGAATGATCCGTTGACGATCACACTTCTTTCCACCCCGTTTACTTCAACCGTCTGGCGGTCATACCTTCCACCGGGAATTATCCATGTAAGAACTGCCGATATAATAATAATACTGAATACTATGACCAGATTATGCGGAACTGAGAGTCTGAGCTTCATGATTTCCTGATTTTATTCATATACTGCTGAAATGCTGTAAAGAAAATTAAATATATCAGGTTTTTTTATTCACCGGATTGAGATATTTTAATAATTTTAAGCTAAAACGTGTAACTTTTCATTTAAAGATTAACCTCAATTCATAATTTAACATTTAATCGTGGCCGTATGAAAAAATACTCAGCTCTTCTCATTGTTTTTCTGGCATTCCCGTTAATGCTTAATTCCCAGTCGCGGTTCAACGGACTTGATATGAATATGGGAAATCTCTACAGATTATCCGATGCAAAATCAAGGTCAATCAGTCCTGAGAATTTCAACGGTGAAAAAGGTAAAGGCGGCATGGCCAATCCTGCCGACAAGGATAAACCGAATGTCGCAAATGCTTCCAATGCTGCACGCGATCTGGGGCAGGGATGGAAGGTAAATCCCTATGTGCGGATCCAGCCGGGAGAGACATTTACTCTTGCGGATATCACAGGCCCGGGGGCGATTCAGCATATCTGGATGACACCGGCCGGGAAATGGAGATATTCAATACTCCGTATTTACTGGGACGACGAACAGGTGCCTTCAGTCGAGTGTCCTGTAGGGGATTTCTTCGGCATGGGATGGGGGCAATATGCTCCTCTGGTTTCATCAGCTATATGCGTTAATCCCGGCAGCGCTTTCAACAGCTACTGGGTTATGCCTTTCAGGAAAAAATGCAGGATCACAATGGAAAATACAGGCGATCAGGATGTAATGACGCTTTACTACCAGATAGATTATACCCTTACAGATGTACCCGACGATGCCGCATATTTCCATGCCCAGTTCCGTAGACAAAATCCGAATTCGACATCCGATTATACAATCGTTGATGGTATAAAGGGGAAAGGACATTATGTAGGTGTCTATCTTGCCTGGGGAGTAAACAATAACGGATGGTGGGGAGAAGGTGAGATAAAATTCTTCATCGACGGAGATACAAAGTACCCCACAATTTGCGGGACCGGAACAGAAGATTATATCTGTGGATCATATGATTTCGACACACGTAAAAAAAATGCCTATGGCGTTGAAGAAGTCAACTATACGGAGTTCTGTACGCCATATTCGGGCCTTCACCAGGTAATCAGGGGCGACGGACATTACAACATTATGCAACGCTTCGGGATGTACCGCTGGCATATTATGGATCCTGTAAGGTTCGAAAAGGATCTTAAGATTACAATTCAGGATCTTGGCTGGAGACAGGGTGGCAGATATCTGGCCCAGAAATCGGATATCGCTTCTGTTTGCTACTGGTACCAGACAGAACCTCATGCAAAATATCCGGCAATACCGGGATGGAAAGAACTTGAAGTTTATTAATAATATTAAATATATGGAAAAAGAAAATAAAAATCAGGGAAACAACAGAGAAGGTCTTGACCGTCGCAGTTTTATTACCAGAACTTCGCTTGCTGCCATTGGTACAGTGGGAGCTGCCGGACTGATCTCGTCATGTTCACGCGAGCCGGCAAGAAAAAAAATCGAGCTGCCCGTGCTTCTTACGAAAGCGCCCGACGGGAAACCTCTTAAAGCAGGGTTGATAGGATGCGGTGGCAGGGGAACAGGAGCTGCAGTTAACTTTCTTGATGCAGGTCCGAATCTTCAGATAACTGCCCTCGGTGATGTCTTCCAGGATAAGCTCGATCAGTGCCGTAAACAGCTCAAGACCGAAAGGAATGTGGATATACCTGATGAGAACTGCTTCATCGGGTTCGACAGCTATGAGAAAGTAATAGATTCGAGGGTGGATGTTGTCCTTCTATGCACTCCACCGGTATTCAGGCCTATTCATGTTGAGGCGGCCGTAAATGCAGGAAAGCATGTTTTCATGGAAAAACCTGTTGCTGTCGATCCCGTCGGCGCCCGCAAGGTAATGGTGGCCGTCAAGAGAGCCCAGGAAAAAGGCCTTTGCATGATAAGCGGCACTATCAGAAGGGTCCAGAAAGATTTTATGGAGACCTGGAGAAGGGTGGCAAACGGCGAGATAGGTGATATCGTAAGCGCACACATCACAAGGAATGGAGGAGCCCTCTGGGTAATAAAACGCCAGCCGGGCTGGACCGACATGGAATATATGCTTCGCAACTGGGCAAACTTCTGCTGGACATCAGGCGACCATATTGTCGAACAGTTCATCCATGAAATAGATGTCATGAACTGGTATACAGGCAAAATACCTGTTAAGGCAATAGGGTGGGGCGGAAGGCAGAGAAGGGTTACCGGCGACCAGTACGACTTCTTCAGTATTGAATATTTATACGACAACGGTATGCATACCCATTGTGCAGCAAGGCAGATTAATGGCTGCAGCAATATTACCGAGCAGTTCATAGTCGGGACCAAAGGCTTTGCAAATGCAAAGGGAATGCTCTATAACCTTAAAGGTGAAGAAATATGGAAATATCCGCATCCTGAGGAAGGATCGACCGACGAAACATGGAAAGTTACAGATCCTTATGTCCAGGAACATATTAACCTCGTCACAGGCATCCGGACAGGCAATACCGTCAACGACGGTGAAGCCCAGGTGAACTCGACCCTTATTACAATAATGGGACGTATGTCGGCCTATACCGGTAAGGATGTTACATGGGACGAAGTAATGAATTCTGATCTCTCACTCGGGCCAAAAGTCTATGAGTTTGGTCCTGTTCCGGATATACCCGAAATTCCACCGATAATCGGCGTCGAATCAAATGTATCATGAGTTTATGCCAGGCGGTTTCCGAATTTAATTAAATTATCAGAAATGAACAGAAGACAATTTACAAGGAAGACCATAATGGCATCAGCGGTTCTTTCTGCTGTCCCGTTCTCAGGCTTTAAGTTGTCGCCGGTACCTCCCAAAAGAAATCTGCATACAGGAATAATGTGGGGAAACATCGGCGTTGGAAAGACTATCCTCGAAAAATTCCAGGCTGCAAAAGCAGCTGGTTTTGATGGGGTTGAAGCCGACAGCCATCTAAACAGGAACGAGGTAATAGAAGCTGCAAAATCGACAGGTCTTAAAGTCCACAGCGTTTGTGATTCGAAACACTGGCGCTCACTTCTGTCAAGCCCTGACCAGTCAGTGAGAAATGAAGGCGTGGCGGCTCTTCTGGTTGCCCTCGAGGATGCAAAAGCTTATGGCGCCGACGCTGTTCTCCTTGTTCCGGGAAGAGTTACTGAATCGGTAAGCTATGATGAATGCTGGGACCGTTCAACAGAAGAGATAAGAAAAGCTGTCCCTGTCGCTGAAAAGCTGAATGTTAAAATTGCAATTGAAAATGTGTGGAACAACTTCCTGCTTAGTCCGCTTGAAGCTGCCCGTTATATCGACCAGTTCAATTCCACGGCTGTCGGCGCTTATTTCGATTGTGGTAATATTCTTGCATACGGATGGCCTGAACAATGGATTAAGATCCTGGGCAAAAGAATAGCAAAGATCCATATCAAGGAGTATAGCCGTAAAATTGCTGATTCACAGGGAAAGTCTGCCGGATTCAACGTAAAACTCCGGGAGGGTGATGTCAACTGGCCTGCAGTAATGGCTGCTATCGATAATTGCGGCTATAATGGATGGGTAAGCATCGAGATGTCGGGCGGAGATACCCCGGAAGGCCTGAAGGACCTGTGCGACAGGATGAAACTTGTTATTGAGAGCTGAGTTTCGCAGAATTTAAATCTTCCTAATACTTACAGTTATGAGAAGGCTCATTTTGTCAGGATCCCTTTTCATCCTTTTTGTTTTTGTTATTTCATGCAAAGGGAAAAAAGAACCGGTCACCGTTAGCGGCCATGAATTCAATGGCTCCTATACGGGAGAATATCTCAACAGGATAGCCTATCCCCTTGGGGGCATCGGGGCAGGCATGTTCTGCATCGAAGGAACAGGTGCATTATCTCACATGTCGGTACGCAATCATCCTGATGTTTTCAATGAGCCCTGCATGTTTGCCGCTGTTTCAGTAAGGGGAATTGAAAACGGGACTCTCGTTGCGGAAGGAGAGGTGCCTGACTGGAAGAAGTTCGGATCCCCCAATACCGGTAATGGCTCCGGGGGGGCATCATACGGACTTCCCCGGTTTGAAAAGGCAGATTTTCTTGCAAGATTCCCTTATGCAGAAATTGCTCTGGACGATCCTGATGTTCCCCTCAGTGTTTCAATAAAAGCCTGGAGTCCGTTTATACCTACTGATGCAGATAATTCCAGCCTGCCTGTAGCGGGAATCGAATATTCATTCACTAATACAGGCAAATCAGCCATAGATGCAGTATTCTCATACAATTCGGTCAACTTCATGGCTGTCGGTGGAGGAAAGGCATTGATAAGACCTTTATCAAACGGATTTATATTGTCAGAGTCAGGAGTAAACGGCAAACCTGAGACCAGGGGCGATTTTGCAATTTTTACAAATGAGCCGGGGACAATAGTTGATCATTGCTGGTTCAGGGGCGGTTGGTGGGATCCGCTTACCATAACATGGGAAACAATACTTAAATCTGAAACCCGTAATAATCCGCCCTCAGAAGGCCCCTCACCGGGTGCTTCACTTTATATCCCTTTTCCGGTTGGTCCGGGAGAAACGAAGGTGATAAGGCTTATGATGGCATGGTACGTTCCTGAGACGAATCTTAAATACGGACAGGACCCTGAAAATGCCGACGCAGATACCTGCACTGATCCCTTATGTTCATGCAAGGATCCTTATTACAGACCCTGGTATTCAGGAAAGTTCAGCAGCATAGAAGATGTTGTCAGCTACTGGAAAACCAATTATGACGATCTGAACAGGAAGTCTTCACTTTTCAGCGAAGCTTTTTATTCAAACACGCTTCCTCCGGAGGTTACAGAAGCTGTCGCGGCAAATATGACAATCCTTAAGTCGCCGACAATACTCAGGCAACGCGATGGTAAACTATGGAACTGGGAAGGATGCAGTGATGCGGGGGGCTGTTGTGCAGGTTCCTGTACTCATGTCTGGAATTATGCCCAGGCAATTCCACATCTTTTCCCAAATCTCGAAAGAACCCTGCGTGAAACGGAATTCACCAAAAGTCAGGATGATGAGGGTCATCAGACTTTCAGGTCAGCCCTTCCCATACGACCTGTTGCAACTACATTCTATGCTGCTGCCGATGGTCAGCTTGGTGGTATAATGAAGGTCTACCGCGACTGGCATATCAGCGGGAATACTGACTGGATGACAAGTTTATATCCCCAGGTAGAAAAAAGTATAAATTATTGTATAAAAACCTGGGATCCCCGCCAGACGGGAACACTCGAGGAACCCCATCACAATACTTACGATATTGAATTCTGGGGTCCCGACGGTATGTGTACAAGCTTTTACCTTGGAGCCCTTAAGGCGATTACAGAAATGGGTAAGCAACTGGGAAAGGATGTTTCATCATATGAGGCCCTTTATAAGAAGGGAAGGAAAGCCATTGAAAATGATTTGTATAACGGTGAATATTTTATACAAAAGATAAAATGGCAGGGTCTTGATTCACCCGATCCTGTCAAAGCTTCAGAAGGATCATGGAGCTCCGATTATTCGGATGAGGCAAAGGTGCTTCTTCAAAAGGAAGGACCGAAATACCAGTACGGATCAGGGTGCCTTTCAGATGGGATCCTTGGTGTATGGATTGGCGAAGTATGCGGTCTCAGCGATATTGTTGACCAGACAAAAGTAAAGAGTCATCTAAATTCGGTTTATAAATTTAATTTCAGAAAAGACCTCTCAAATCATTCAAATCCCCAGAGGCCCTCATATGCACTTGGAAATGAGGGCGGACTTCTGATCTGTACATGGCCTAAAGGCGGGATGCTTTCATTGCCTTTTGTTTACAGCAATGAAGTCTGGACAGGCATAGAATATCAGGTAGCATCGCACCTCATAATGTCTGGTGAGAAGGAGAAAGGGCTTGATATAGTGAGAACTGCAAGGAAACGGTATGACGGCAGAATAAGGAATCCCTTCGATGAGTATGAATGTGGTCACTGGTACGCAAGGGCTCTTTCGAGCTATGCTCTTTTACAGGCCCTTGCCGGTGTAAGATATGACGCCCTGACAGGTACACTTTTCTATAAATCAGATGCCGGCGATTACAAAAGCTTCATTTCCACCGAAACAGGTTTTGGAAGCGCCGGGGTAAAGGATGGAAAGCCATTCCTCGATGTGGCATATGGCGAAATAGTCGTAAAGGAGTTTAAAGGAGAATAACCTCCTCCCTTAACCTGCCTTCCGCATTATTTCAGCTCTTTTATGCCCATGTTCCAGAGCGTAAAACTGTATATGTCAGAATACTGCTCTATTGATTTGCTTACAGGTGTTCCGGCGCCGTGTCCTGCCCTGGTTTCAATCCTTATCAAAACGGGAGCATCACCTCCCTGTTTCGCCTGAAGCTGTGCAGCAAACTTGAATGAATGGGCAGGAACTACCCTGTCGTCGTGATCACCAGTGGTAACAAGTGTTGCAGGGTACCTGACACCTTCCCTGACATTCTGGACAGGGGAGTAACTAAGAAGGTATTCGAACATATCAGGGCTGTCGTCAGCAGTACCGTAGTCATAAGCCCAGCCAGCTCCGGCTGTGAATTTATGGTACCTCAGCATGTCGAGGACTCCTACAGCAGGGAGAGCGACTTTAAAAAGTTCCGGACGCTGTGTCATCACGGCCCCCACAAGCAATCCTCCGTTCGATCCACCCCTGATGGCAAGAAAATCAGGCGATGTATATTTTTTATCAATAAGGTATTCGGCAGCTGCGATAAAATCATCGAATACATTCTGCTTATTCATTTTTGTTCCTGCCAGATGCCATTTTTCGCCATATTCACCTCCACCCCTGATGTTCGGGACGGCATAAATTCCTCCAAGTTCAAGCCATACTGCAGCAGTTACACTGAATTCAGGGGTTTCGCTGACGCTGAATCCTCCGTAACCATAAAGAATTGCAGGACTCTTTCCGTTAAGTTCAAGGTTCTTCCTGTGGGTTATTATCATTGGAACACGAGTACCATCCTTTGAGTTGTAAAAAACCTGCTCCGATTCAAATTCATCACTGTTAAAGGCTACTGCAGGCTTTTTATAAATACCGGCCGTGCCGTTGGCAGGATCGAGACTGTAAATGGTTGAAGGTGTGATGTAATTTGTGAATGAATAATAAACCTCCCTGTCTTCTTTCCTGCCGCTGAACCCCGAGGCAGATCCCATTCCCGGCAATGTGACTTCCCTTACAAGCTTCCCGGTCTTGTCATATTGACTTACAAAAGATATTGCATCCCTGAGATAACTGGCAAAAAAATAGCCTGCTCCCGTCGATACTGATAATGCATAAGCAGTCTCGGGGATGAAATCCTTCCAGTTTCCGGGTTCAGGATTGCCTGCCTCGACAGTGACGACCTTATGGTTAGGTGCATTGAGGTTAGTGTAAATGAACAGCCTCGATCCATCGTTGTCGACAACATAATGGTCATTTTCCACATTATTTACTACAGTCTGAAGTTTCTCCGGAGATTTTTCAAGATCAATGATATAGAGTTCATTTCCCGTAGTGGAAACTGAGGCTGTAATTACAAGATACCTTCCGTCTTCCGTAACCTGTCCGCCAACATATCTTCTTTTTACATCATTGCCGAAGATCACCCTGTCTTCACTCTGGCTGGTTCCGGTCTTATGATAGTAAAGCTTATGGTGATCAGTCATTGCGGTAAGCTCGCTGCCTGAAGGCCTGTCGTAGCTTGAGTAGTAAAACCCCTCATTCCCTTTCCATGATATCCCGCTGAATTTTATATTGATAAGTGTGTCCCCAACGATCTCTTTTGAGAGTGCATTCATTGTGATCACTTTCCTCCAGTCGGAACCACCCTCCGATATTGAAAAGGCCACCATGCTTCCATCCTTTGAAAAACCCATCTCTCCAAGCGATGTGGTACCGTCAGCTGAAAATTTATTGGGATCGAGAAAAACTTCAGGTTCACCCCCTTCTTTCTGGCGGTAAATTACATACTGATTCTGGAGCCCGTCATTTTTTGAAAAGTATATATAATCACCTTCCCTGTGGGGAATTGAATATTTTTCATAGTTCCACATCTTTTGAAGCTTGTCATTGATGACGGACCTGTATGGTATTGCTGCAAGATATCCGAAGGTAAGGTTGTTTTGTTCCTTTACCCATTCTGCGGTCTCTTCCGACATGTCATCCTCGAGCCACCGGTAAGGATCAGGAACTGCGGTACCGAAAATGGTATCGGCATATGCTACCTGTCTGGTCAATGGATATTTAATTGCTTTATTTCCATTTTCTCCGCATGATACAGCTAGAATCAGCATAGGAACCAGAATTAATAGTTTATTATTCATCGGTTAAATATTTAAAAATATGGATAGCCATTCATTTACCTCTGGTTTTAAAATTAATTGTTTAATGTCAATTAATTTATACTACCAGGTAACAATCTGCCATTCTTTTTTTACCGCATGGTTTTTAAGCCTTCTGCCGGGGTTTACGCAGACCGGATGGCCTGCGACATTCAGTGCAGGAAGATCATCCATTGAATCACTGTAAAACCATACATCTTCCTTAAGCCTGTTAATTTTTTCACAATACTCCAGCAACCTTGTTTTCTTTTCATTTCCAAAGCACAGTTTCCCTGAAGGTAAGCCTGTGAATTTCCCTTCTACAGATTCCAGCTCAGTGCAAATAATATCATCCATTCCAAGATGATCTGCAATACATTTGCATACCGGCTGCAATGCTGAGGACAATATTACGACAAGTGCATTTTTACTCTTATGCAACATTATTTCCGATTTTGCCCGGGCAGGAACAAGTTCTGTAAGATGTTTTTCAAATGCTTCTGATACAAGCTCATTGAGTTCCCGTTCGGGAATTCCCGACAGCCATCTGACCATGCTGCTGATTATTTTTTCGGTATCCCTGAGGTTAAACCTGAAAAGAAATGAAAGCCACAATGCTTTCAGAATATCAGTTACGGATATCAAATTTTTTCTGTAGGCAACACGGAGCAATATGACACCGCTGTTAGCCCTGATAAGTGTTTTGTCAAGATCAAAAAAAGCGATGTAACTTTTATTCTGATTTTTATTTTCTGAAAAAGTGGTTCCCATCCGGGTTGTAAATGACATTAATCGCTGAAGGTATTATTCTTATTTTGAATTCCCCTGAGAAATGAAGTTCTCCGTCAACATGAAACGGGACCTTTTCAGGGAATTCAATATCCAGTCCTGTGGTATGATAATAATTTACTTTTTTATCATTTATATGTTTTCCTTCCGGAACTTTCAGGAATAGTCTGAACCTCTGGAACAGGTTAAGTCTTTTTATTGAGCAGATATCAAGAAGTCCGTCATTGGCAACAGCTTCAGGAGTAAGCAGGAATCCTCCCGCGAACCTTCTGCCAATCGCAATAGTGTTAATAAAACAGTCTGTCTGCGAAAAACTTTTACCATCCCTGACAAGCATCCTTTTTTCCCTGAAGAAGAACAAGGTTTTTATTATGTGCCACAGATATTTGTGTTTTCCGCCCTTTTTTACTTCTCCTGTTCCGGCATAGTTTTCTGAAGCCACCTGGGCATCAAAACCGAGCCCCATCCCGTTGAGGAAAATCATGCCGTTGACTTCACCGGCATCGGTATCAATAAGGTTACCTGAAAAGAAAATCCTCCAGTCATCATCAGTGAACCGGTCAGGAAATCCGGTAAGCTGAACGAAATCATTACCGGTCCCGCCGGGTATCACCCCAACAACAACATCATCCCTGTTAATTAATGGTCTTGCAATTTCATTAATGGTTCCGTCTCCCCCGACACCCACAAAATACCGGAATCCTTTTGAACGGTATTGTTCCGAAATTTCTGCGGCATGTCCCGGTCTTTCCGTCTCGACTATTTCCCCGTCAATATTGAATATTTTAATTTTTCCCCTGATAACCGGTATTAGAGTCTTTGCATAACCATTACCTGCCACAGGATTGACAATAAATATCCACTTATCATTGATGCTGCCTGGCATTTCACTTACTTTTTATCGGTTTGTGTGCTGATTCTATGACATTTCTGACCTTATGAATTATTTCTTTATCGCTTAAACCCAGAAGCTCTTCTCTTGATATAGGTTTATGAACAATGACTTCGAGCCGTGATCCAAAATCAATATAAAAGCGGTTTTTAGGTTTCAGATCGTAAAAACCATTTAATGTAACCGGCAGAATATCTATTTCCCTGGTTCTGAAAAGATAAATAAACCCTCTGTAAAAGGGATTGATTTCACCGTTAAGGGTCCTCGTTCCCTCAGGAAATAAAGCAACAGATTGGTTTTTAGCCTTTTCCATTAGCTGTTCAAGCATATGTCTTGTATTGCTCACAGTTGGTTCTTTAAAGGGGACGTAATTGGTAAGCCGCAGAAACCTGCCGAAAACCGGAACTTTCAGTAGTCGCTCATGTCCGAACCATGATACTTCCGGATAAAAGGAGGTAATAGCAACGATATCAAAAAGGCTGGCGTGATTCGCCACAATTATATATTTTTCCTTTTTGTCAATATTGTTTTTCCCTATGACCGGCAGTTTTTTGCCTAATACCACGAACACCGATTTCGCCCAAATCCTGCACAGGAGCCTGACGCTCCCTTTCGCATTTAACCACGATAATAACACAACAACCATTACACCAGCTCCGGTGTAACAGTACAGAAATGCAAATACAGGAACCGACAGGAATTTATTTAAACCGGATCTCATCGTACTGAATAGCTGGTTAAGCCCGGCAATGTATATTATTTTTAAATATGAAACTTAAAACAATGATAATTAAAGAAGAAAGTTTCAGTTTCCTGAGTTACTTACAAAAGCTATTTGCCTGCTGTCGGGCGACCATGAGGGGACATTTATTGTCCCCTGTCCTCCATAAAGGTATGCTATTACTCTGGCTTCTCCTCCCGTTGCAGGCATAAGTCTTAACATTACTCTTTTATACGATGGATGGCTGTTTTTCTCTATATCGGGCGGGAATGATATAAAGGCAATCCATTTGCCGTCGGGTGAAATATGAGGAAACCAGTTTTTATATTCATCGAATGTCAGCTGTTCCCTTCCTGTTCCGTCGGGCTTTATCCTCCACAACTGCATGTTGCCGGTATGGCTTCCGTTATAGTAAATATATTTTCCGTCAGGCGAATATTCACATCCGTCGACATGCTCACCCTGTGCTATATCGGTTACTGCAACTTCCTTTCCCCCTTTTATCGAATTCCTGTAAATATTATAAATGTTTTTGCCCCCTCTCTGTGCGACATATACCACCTCCTTATTGTTTGGCGCCCATCCATGGAAATACGATGGTGTCTCAGGTGTAATGAGCCTGGGTTCGCCTCCCTTTAATGGGAGAACCCAGACAGCTGAACCGTTTCCGTTTCCCACACCTTCCTTCGAACTGCTGATTGCAAGAAGTTTTCCGTTGAATGATATTCCATGGTCATTATTATTCCTTTTTACAGAACCTGTATTGAGTTGTGTAAGTTCCCCTCCGGTTACTGGGATTTTATATAGCAGTCCGTCCATATTGAAAAGAAGTTGTTTGCCGTCGGGCATCCAGTTTGGAGCCTCAAACCTTCCCTGCTTTTCCCAGATAACCTTCCTTTTTCCGTCAAATACATCCATGGTTTCAAGTCTGCATCCGACAACACCGTCCCTGGTTTGATTGTAATTATCTCCAACCGGTTTGTCGATCCTTACATTCCAAACAGTTACCTCTTCAGTTACTTCAGGATTATGGGAACATACAAACAGTCCGGCCAGAATTTCATCAGGAAGGTTTTCCATTTCATATGAACCGATCATTTCGAGCGGTTTGCCCATATGTGCTCCCCTCATGAATATAAGCTTTCCCGAACGTTCAAGCTGGATCACATCATAAGCTGAGTCTTTTGCAAAGATTTCATCTTCAGGGTCTTTCATTTCAGCCCCTTTGAAATCCCTCCATTGCATTACTGTAAGGCCGTCGCCGTGCAATGTGGCCGAGACATGCTGTGAATTCTCATCAGCAGATGCCCTGATCATCCATCCGGTTTTACGATGGGCTTCAGTGCCTTTGCCTTCAAATCTGAAATTAGCGGTAAGGATGAAATTTCCCTTCAGTTTTTTGTAAAGGAACTGAAACTCATCCCTGGCAAACCAGATATTATAGCCCGATCCTTTTAAGGTATAAGACTGATCTGCACTGTTGTATACAGCCGATCCCGCATTTTTGGGATTACCGATATCGCCGTTTTTTTCAAAAATGCCGGTTGAACCGGTCTGGGCAATTACCGGGTTTATAAGAATAAAGCTGAGAAGAAGGTACAGGTATTTCATATGCCTTTAATTTTTAGTCCAATAAAGTTAATTATTTTGAATTGAGTACGTTGTTTTGTGATATTTATCCTGTCGGCTTTTAAAGGTTTTTAACTTTGGCCCTCACAATCAATAAATTTCAGAATTTTAATAGGAGAGGATATAAATCTTTGTTATTTTTAAGACCGGTAAACTCAAAACCTTGTCAAATATCGGAACAGATGAATGATATTCTTGAACTTATCGCAGTATGCGTTGAAAATGGGAAAATAGACAGGAACACTCCCTATCCGCCGCAGATGAAGGGACAGGACGGAGCGGATGAACTTACACGCATGGCCCTTGACAGCGGAATAAAACCTGAACAAATTCTTGACGGGGCTCTCGTTCCTGCAATGGCAGTTGTGGGTGAAAGGTTCTCAAGGAAAGAGATTTATGTTCCTCAGATGCTGATGTCGGCAAAGGCAATGAATGGGGCAATGAAACATCTTAAGCCATACTTCAGCACCGGCGAAACAAAAAGAAAGGGGAAAGTAATTATAGGTACAGTTGCAGGTGATCTTCACGATATTGGTAAAAATCTGGTTGCCATGATGATCGAAGGAGGAGGCTGGGAAGTGATCGACCTCGGTGTTGATGTAAGTTCTGAAAAGTTCCTCAAAACAATAGATGAAAATCCCGGTGCATTTGTGGGTTTGTCGGCCCTTCTCACCACAACAATGGAAAACATGAAAAAGACTGTTGCCGCAATAAGGGAAAAACATTCCGGGTTGAAGATCCTTGTTGGGGGCGCACCTGTTACAAAGGAATATTGCGAGAAGATTGGAGCCGACTTCTATTCACCTGATCCCCAGGGTGCAGTTAATTATCTGAAACAGTTTGCTTAATATATGAGAACCATTCTGTCAGGAACGGCAAAGGAAGTTGTTATTGATACTGAAGGGCCGGTGGTGATTATTGGTGAATCAATTAATCCGACAAGAAGAATAAAACTTGCGTCGGCGCTCCGGGAGAATGACTTCAGTCCGGTGCTTGAGCTAGCCCTCACCCAGATCAGGTCGGGGGCTGATATACTTGATGTGAACGTCGGATTCCCCGGAGTGGATGATGTGAAGCTGCTGCCGGAGGTTGTAAAAGCTATTCAGGATAATTTCGATGTTCCCCTATGCCTCGATTCTCCGAATCCTGCAGCAATTGAATCCGCACTTAAAGCTGCAAAAGGCAAATGTCTTATAAACTCAGTAAACGGGAACGAATCATCCCTGAAATCCCTGCTTCCTGTTGCCTCGGAATACGGAGCAGCAATAATTGCATTATGCATCGACGAGACCGGCATTTCTGATGATCCTGTTCAAAGGAAATCCATTGCCTCGGCAATTATCGAAAGGGCAGTAAGGGCAGGAATAAAACCCGAAGATATAATTGTCGATCCCGTTGCGATGGCAGTATCTGCCGAACCACGCGCCTGTCTTGTGACCCTTGATACGATCAGGTTGATCAGGTCAGATATGGGGCATAATATAACAATGGGTTCGAGCAACATTTCCTTCGGCCTTCCCGGCAGGGAGTCGCTTAATGCTGCCTTCCTTACCCTGGCAGTATATTGCGGGCTTACATGCCCCATCGCCAACCCTGAGAAAATCACTTCGGCCACCCGGGCTACAGATCTGATACTCGGGAGGGATGATTATGCCGTGAGGTTTGTTGAATATTTCCAAAACCGGACATAGCCGGATGGCCTTTGGTCTGAAACCTGCCCGTCGCTGGCAGCCGGCCTTTTATCCTTTCAAAAAGGAAACCTTCGGGAGACGTCTTCTCGAAAAAGTTGAAATCGTTGTCAAGGGACCGTTGTTCGGCTGCCGGATGTGCGGTAACTGCCTGTTGCAGGAAACAGCTTTCATCTGTCCCATGGAATGTCCGAAAGGGATGCGTAACGGCCCGTGCGGCAGTGTGACTCCCGATAAGCGCTGTTATGTCGATGAGTCAAGGAAATGCATCTGGAATTCCATTTATGAAAGAGCATTGAGAACAGGAAGAGAACAAACCCTTTTGGAAGTGCTGCCACCGGTCGACTGGAGTAAAGCCGGGACCGAAACCTGGGCCGGCGTTATCTCGAAGGTCAGGGAAACAGGGACAGGAAAATTTCTCGGCTCATTTTTTCTGAAAGATACCCTGAAGAAACAGGAGATATGGGATTCGGTGTTTAAAACCATCAGGCAACCGGAATGGTGGCAGGGAGATGATGAATATCATCCTCCGGTTTATACGGAACCGGCTTCGGACCTTGAGCGCAGGTTAAGGGATGGTGAGTTCGTGGTGGCAACGGAAGTCACTCCTCCTATGGGCGCTGATTCTCAAAAGCTCAGAAGGGACATTGAGCTTGTAAAGCCGTATGCTTCAGCAATTAACTTCACAGATGCCGCATCGGGGATACCAAGGATGTCAGCTTCCGCCTGCTGCAAGGTCGCCGCTGACATGAATGCCGAAGCAGTATACCAGATTGCCGCCAGGGATACTACCCGGACCGGACTGCAGTCGGATGTAATCGGGGCCGGACAGTTTGGAATAAAGAACATCCTTTGTGTAAGCGGCGACAGTTCAAGGGTCGGGCCGCCTCCGGTAAGCGATATGAACATCCTTGATCTCGACTCGGTACAGATGCTGTGGATACTCAGAAGGATGAGGGACGAAGGGATTTATCTCGACGGACGAAAAATCAAAAATCCGCCAAAATTTTTCCTTGGGGCGGCAACAACGCCTTTCGCCATGAGGCCAGATCTTCAGGCAATAAAGGACCAGAAGAAAGTGAATGCAGGAGCACAGTTCTTCCAAACTAACATAGTATTTGAACCCAGCCGGCTCGATTTGTGGCTTGAACAGCTCGACAGAAGAGGCGTTCTCGATAAGGTATATATCCTTATCGGAATGGTTCCCCTCAGAAGCTTTAAAGCAGCTTTGCATCTTCATAACAAAGTGCCTGGCGTTTATCTTCCGGCGAAAATTCTCGAAAGAATGGAAAAAGCAGGCGACAGGGCTGAGGAGGAAGGAATTCAGATAACACTTGAGACAATAGATTCTGTTAAACATAAGAGGGGCGTAAATGGCATTCATCTTATGACACTGGGCTGGGAAGCTGTCGTCGGGAGAATAGTAAGGGAATCGGGACTGACTCCTTCGGGCGACAGGTGAGAAGTGAAAATAAAAAGATTTTTATGAAGGATTCAATATTCAGGTTTGCCTTTTCTGATCTGAAGCTCGATGTAAAGCAGATTGAGATGGTAATGGGATACAGGGAAGGAGAATCGCATGAGGCAATTTCAGACCTGATCACCGATGCCTTGCATATTGCTGAATCGGTTTGTGACCTGAGGGCTGAATACAGGATCTTCAAAGACGTTGAATTTGATGCATCAGCAAAATCAGTAAAAGTCGCCGGAGTTGAGTTTAGTCTGAAAAAAATAGTGTTCGGACAGCTTCGGAAATCCGGATCTATGGCAGTATTCCTTTCAACTGCCGGAGAAAAGCTTGGTGAGATGAGCCGGAAGGCAATGAAGGAGGGCGATCTGCTGCAGGGATATATCTATGATGTGATCGGCAGTGAAGCTGCTGACGGCGCATCGGCCCTTATGCAGGAAAAACTGAAAGTCGACGCTGAACAGGAAGGGCTAAGGATCACAAACCGTTACAGCCCGGGCTATTGTGAATGGAATGTTGATGAACAGCATAAATTGTTCAGCCTGATGCATGACAATTTCTGTGGAATCACAATAAATTCATCGGCGCTTATGAGCCCCGAAAAATCGGTCAGCGGCTTCATTGGCATCGGCAGTGATGTCAGATTCAATAAATATACCTGCGGACTCTGCGACATGAAAGACTGCATTTACAGGAAGATCCGTCAGCAGGATTAATAGGGGTTTCTATTCTGATTTATACCTTTGGAAGGCTTCAGCTATGCCGGCCTCGATATGGTCGCCTGAATGGACAAGCACTCTGTATCTCAATCTCAGAAAGGTGCCTTCCAAGAGGAAAATTTCTTCACCGTTTTCCGGCCAGTACATCGGAGTAGGTGATATAAAACCGTAATCCCTTGTGAACCAGGGAGACGGATACCATATATTCGAAGGATGTTCCATTATGACAAGGCCTTCAGTAATCGATCCTCTTTTTCCGTAATAGTCTATCCATGCCGATTTCTTCCCGAATGTCTCCTTTTCACCCTTCATGTTTTCTGCATTGACCATTGTACCCCCGTTGTTTACCGCCAGATCGGGCGCCAGTCTGGCGCTGAAGAGTGAATGGTTCGTTTTTTTGATATGCACGTCATCAAGCATTTCAAGAGTTATATCCACATCTATCTGATAAACAGAATTTGAAGGTACTGTGATTGTAAATCTCCTGGTGTCCCTGACTGGTGAAGAAGCCCCCGGACGGCTCCAGATGCATTCATCGGTTATCACTGCCGAATCGCCTCCCTGTCTTTCAATACAGGCGTTTACAGAGATTATCCTTCCTCTTTCAAGGCCTTCCTGCCAGTAATTTCCTCCGTTCACCATGTCGCATCCGAAGAACAGTGAACTGTGATGAGGATATTCGGCATTCCGCATCGAGGTAACAGATCCTCCCGAAAGAGGGCCATTGACAGGGAAGAAGAAAGGATATTTCTCCTGCTCCGAGAAAATATAGCTTGTGAAGAATTTACCGTCGATGGTTATATTGATTTTCGATCCGCTTTTTTCTGCGACTATCTTTTCGCTGTAGGAAGAAAGAGATATCAGAATGCCGGCCAGGATCAATATAGCGGCTCTCCTGTTTATTTTCATTTTCAGGGCTTCAGATTTTTATAAAATTCGTTCCATAAGGCGCTCTCTGAGGTCTCGACAGCATGCTGTTCGCCTCAGGATCGTTTATGAATTTTTCGGTATCGGGGTCCCATTCGAGTCTCCTTCCGAGTTTCATTGCAATATGAGTGATTAGGCAGACTGTGCAGGCCCTGTGACCAATTTCCACAGGTGATATGGGTTCTTTGCCCGACTTTATGCATTCGAGCCAGTTTCCATGCTGGTTGCTGCTTTCATAGAGATGTATCTCGTTGGGCCCGATAACGGAAGTCAGTATAGCGGGATCGCTTGCATCGAGGGCTAAGGTTGTCTGCCCTGCCGGTATCGGATCGCTTGGTGATGCCCTGTATTCGCCCCTTGTTACAAAGATCCAGCCTTCGGTACCTTCATACCGTATACCGTTGGGATAACCGCCGCTGGTCAACATTGTAACTCCATTTTTATATACTGCTTTTGACATAAAATCTCCATGAACGTCCCATAATCCTGATTCAGGGAACTGTGCTACAGCTTCGATCGATACAGGACCTGTGAGCTCTGTATCCATTCCCCAGGCTGCAGAATCGAAATGATGCTGGCCCCATCCTGTAATCATTCCAGCGCCGAACTGTTCGCACCGGAGCCATCCGGGACGGTCGGTGAGGCTGTTCTGGGGATGAACCCGCATTTCAGTGTAATATACATCGGGTGTGGATCCCAGCCAGGCATCGTAATTCAGATTGGAGGGAACCGGCTGTCGTGGAGCCTCCGGTCCCGAAGGATCGCCGGGAAGACCTATTTTGACAGTTTCAAGTTTTCCGATCCTGCCGTTGCGCACAAGTCCGGCAGCTATCCTGAACTGGGGCGACGATCTCTGTTGTGTGCCAACCTGGAGTATCACTCCTTTCTTCCTGACAACATCACTCAGCAATCTGCCTTCTGCTATTGTAAGCGATGTGGGTTTCTGAAGGTATATTGCCTTGCCGGCGAGCGCCGCTTCGATGGCAGGCTGGGCATGCCAGTGGTCGGGGGTTGATATTATAACCGCATCAATACCTTTGTCGGCGATTATTCCTCGATAATCTCCAAAAGTTCTGACATTGACATAATCGGATTTTCCGGTAAGCTTTGCATAAAATTCCTCAATGAACTTCTTGCCTGAAGCAAGCCTTTTTGAATCAAAATCAGCAACAGCTACAACCCTTGCCATATCAAAAGGCAGGGTGTCCTGAAGATCATGGGTCATGGCAATTCTTCCGAAACCGATCTGACCTATATTTATTTTGTCGCTCGGCGGGTTTTTTCCAATTACGGATGCGGGGATAATTGTCGGGACTATAAAACTGCCAGCAGCGGCAGTCACTGAATTTTTAATGAATAACCTTCTTTTCATTTTATCTTACCTTACTTTTGTAAGCGAGGTTAAATTAATAAAAATTTGCATTGCCATCCTGTTTTTCTTTCATTCCTTAACACATTCTTTCAATAGTTACAGGCTGTTCCGGATTGTGGTATTTTATTTTATATTTGTTTAATTAACCATGTGTCTTTATTTGTACCTGATGGAGGATCAGGTAATATAGATTTCGCCGGTTTTCTGGCGTTCATGATGAAGATTTTTATAGTAACCGGATAAAAACATGATTTATGTATCTTCTCGGAATCGATCTGGGCAGTTCTTCGGTAAAAGTATCAGTTATTGACGGTGAGACCGGAATCCTGAAGGCAACAGCTTTCCATCCCAGGGCTGAGATGCAGATAACTGCAGTGAGGCCAGGCTGGGCTGAACAGGATCCTGATGCCTGGTGGCTGAACCTTAAGGCTGCAATTTCAGAATGTACCTCTCAGCTGGGAGCAAAAAAGTCAGATATAGGGGCTATTGGCATATCATATCAGATGCACGGACTGGTTGCTGTTAATAAAGAGCAAAAGGTACTCAGGCCCTCGATAATCTGGTGCGACAGCAGGGCTGTAAGGTATGGCGACGATGCATTCCACGGCCTTGGATCTGATTTCTGCCTGTCACATCTTCTTAATTCACCAGGTAACTTTACTGCTGCCAAACTTGCGTGGGTCAAAGAAAATGAGCCTGACATTTACAGGCGGATATATAAGATAATGTTGCCTGGTGATTATATTGCAATGAGGATGACAGGCAATGTTGTTACATCTTTCACAGGACTTTCGGAAGGTATTTTCTGGGATTTCATCGATAACAGGCTGTCGGACAGGTTACTCGATTTCTTTTCATTCGACAGGGCCCTTATACCCGATCCGGTACCATCGTTCTCCATACAGGGAACCCTTTTGCGGGAAGTTTCATCGGAGCTTGGTCTTCCCGCCGGGATACCGGTTTCATACAGGGCAGGCGATCAGCCCAATAATGCCCTTTCCCTTAATGTCCTCGATCCCGGTGAGGTCGCGGCAACGGCCGGAACCTCGGGAGTGATATATGGTGTTACCGATCAGCGGAAATACGACAGGGAGTCGCGGGTTAATACATTCCTTCATGTAAATCATTCGGAGGGGAGACAAAGGCTGGGTGTACTTCTTTGCATTAACGGCACAGGGATCCTGAATTCATGGCTGAAAAAGAATACAGGCGGCACGAAATCGTATGATGAAATGAACGGAATGGCCTCGGAAGTAAGACCCGGATCAGGCGGAATATCGGTTCTTCCATTCGGAAACGGAGCTGAAAGGATGCTGTTGAACAAGGACATTGGAAGCATTATCAAAGGTATTAGTTTCAATATGACCTCTGATGCACATCTTTACAGGGCAGCACAGGAGGGTATAGCATTTTCATTCAGATATGGTTTGGATATTATGAGGGGAACAGGTATCGACCCGAAAGTGATAAGGGCAGGTATGGCCAACATGTTTTTAAGCCCTGTCTTCAGGGAGGCATTATCCTGTATTACGGGAGTTTCGATCCGTCTTTACAATACCGACGGATCAGCCGGGGCTGCAAGAGGCGCAGGTATCGGATGCAGTTATTATAAATCGGAAAAGGAAGCATTTTCCGGCCTTGCTGCCGTAGGTGAAACTGACCCCGACAAATCGCTGACTGATGCTTACCAGGAGGCATATCTTAAATGGAAAGAACTTTTAAAGTCAGTATACCCCTGATATGCATAATATTACATGAAATTTATTTCCTTACAGAAATACAATAAATAACTTAAAAAACTACTGATATGATTTACAAAGGTGCAAAAGAAGCATATCCCGGCATCGGGAAGATCGGTTACGAAGGAAAAGAATCAAAGAATCCACTGGCATTCAGGTGGTATAATCCTGAGCAGCTAGTTTTGGGCAAGAAAATGAAAGACCATCTCCGTTTTGCTGTGGCATACTGGCATTCATTCTGTGGCGACGGCACCGATCAGTTCGGCAATGCCACACATATTTACCCATGGAAGGATCTTCCTGAGAATGACAGGATTCAGAGAAGGCTTGAAGCTGCATTTGAATTTATAACAAAGATCGGCGCTCCGTTTTATTGCTTTCATGACGTGGATGTTGTAGGTGGCGACGGATCTGTTTTTGATATCGAGAGACGTCTCGGAAGATTCGTTCCGGTGATGAAACAATTGCAGGAGCAAACCGGCGTAAAACTTCTCTGGGGTACAGCTAACCTTTTTTCAAATCCGCGCTATATGAACGGCGCTGCCACGAATCCTGATTTTGGAGTTGTGACAAATGCTGCAGTCCAGCTAAAGAATGCCATCGATGCAACAATCGCTCTAGGCGGAGAAAATTATGTTTTCTGGGGTGGTCGCGAAGGATATATGAGCCTTCATAATACAAATATGAAAAGAGAACTTGATCATATGGGTATGATGCTTACCATTGCCCGTGATTACGGAAGGAAAAAAGGGTTTAAGGGTACCTTCCTGATTGAGCCCAAGCCGATGGAACCTATGAAACATCAGTACGACTATGATACTTCAACAGTGATAGGATTTCTGAACAAATACGGCCTTGAAAAGGATTTCAAGCTTAACATTGAGGTCAACCATGCAATTCTTGCCGGTCATACATTTGCTCATGACCTTCAGGCTGCAGCCGATGCCGGGCTTCTTGGGAGCATTGATGCAAACAAGGGCGACTATCAGAACGGCTGGGATACCGACGAGTTTCCGACAAACATTTATGAGGTTACCGAAGCGATGATGGTTATCCTGCAGGCAGGAGGATTCAGTACGGGTGGTATTAATTTCGATGCCCATATCAGGCGTAATTCAACCGATCAGGAAGACCTTTTCGTAGCACACATAAGCGGTATGGACACCTTTGCACGGGCGCTCCTTATAGCCGACAAGGTTTTAAATGAGAGTGGTTATCTGAAGATGAAGGAAAAAAGATATGAGTCATTCGATACAGGCGCCGGAAAAGACTATGAAACAGGGAAGCTGACAATTGAAGATCTGAGGGATATAGCCCTGAAAACAGGAGAACCTGCTGTGAGGAGCGGAAAACAGGAACTCCTCGAACAGCTTATTAATATGTATATCTGATTACGGGATTTTCCCGGAATCACATTTTAGGAAATCGTTATCTCAAATTCAGGAGGATTTGCGATCGATTTCTTCACTTTACATAAACCTGCGACATGCAGGACGGATGCCTTGTATTTTTCCGGGAAATCAGGAGGAAGTTTTATATCAATAATAATGGAGGTGGGAAGACCGGTTTCTTCGCTGAACTCAGTTTTCTGAATGATCTTAATGTTGTCGGTGGGCAGTTGCCTGTTATCGCAGAACGATTTTACATATATGCCTGCGCATGTACCGATGGAGGCGAGGTAAAGTTCGAAGGGAGAAGGGGCCGTATCACTTCCTCCGTTATCGAGAGGCTGGTCAGTTTTTATTATATGTCCGTGAGAATGAGCAGTAATAACTTTGCCGCCATCGAAGGTAATTTCCATCATAATTCAATATAGATTTTGTTAAACCAAAAAAATAATACTATCTCTTTTGAGCAATCAGCAAAAATATATCAAATTGTCTGATTGAGGCATCCGGTATTTCTTTGCTGATCACATAACAATTTTCATGGGTTAAGGTTTCAAAGCCATGATTATTAAGAAGAACTGAAAGTTCGACAGGATCAAAGCCCTTATGACCGTTAAAATTGTTTCCGTGAAATGATCCGTCTTCAGGATACAGATCTGCAATTGCAAGCCTGCCCTGAGGTGAGAGCATCTTCTGAAATTTGAATACAAGTTGCTCCACATCAACAACATGATGAAGAACCATCTGCGTTACTATAAGATCGAATCTTTCCCCCTCCCAGTCATTTTTCTCAAGATTGAATAACAAGGGTTTCAGATTCCTTGAATCAGCTTTTTCGGTTTTTTCGATCATTATTTTTACCATTTCCGGAGAGCTGTCCATCATTGTTATTTCCCCCACATCATTCTGAAGGAGGAAGCTTGTCAGTCCTGTTCCTGCGCCAAATTCGAGAACTTTCATCGACTTCTCAAGGAGGATTCTCTTTTTTAACAGCCTGGCGACGGCGGCTGCCCGCTCTAAATGCATGGGATTAAGATCCCAGCCTGCTGCTTTGATGTCAAATTCATTCATGGTATAAAATCTGTGTTTCCGTGTTTACCTGACGGGTCGGGATCTGATTTTAAATTTATGTCCTGAACCAGACGAGTCAGGTAAACAACAGATTCACAGAAAGGTTAATTATGTTATGCTTTATTTCTTCAATATAGTTTTATAAACTTCTTCCTTGTCGAGTTTTCTTGTGCAGAAGAACCAGTCGTAGCATTTCATTTCTGTTTTGTTTTCCATCCTTTCCTTAGCCACACCGCATGAGCCGGCTGTTGGAACAATAACGTCATCGCCCGGTCTCCAGTCGGCGGGAAGGGCAACTGAAAATGCATCGGCAGTCTGAAGTCCGATAAGGACCCTGTAGAGCTCGTCGAAATTTCTGCCGAGGCTGAGAGGATAATAAATGATTGTGCGTATAATGCCTTTAGGATCAATGAAGAAAACAGCTCTGACTGCTTTTGTTGAACTCTCTCCGGGCTGGAGCATTCCGTAGGTTTTAGCTACTTCCATTGTAATGTCTTCGATAAGCGGGAAGTTAACCTCGACATTTTTCATTCCTTTATATTCAATTTTTTCCTTGATTGTCCTGAGCCAGGCGATATGGCTGTAGAGGCCGTCAACTGAGAGTCCGACAAGTTTACAGTTAGCTTCGTTGAACTGTTTTTCCATTGAAGCGAAAGTCATGAATTCGGATGTGCATACAGGAGTAAAATCTGCGGGATGGCTGAAAAGGATTACCCAGGAGCCAGTATAATCTGAAGGGAAGTTTATATTTCCCTGGGTGGTTACTGCCTTGAATTCGGGTGCTTTTTCGCCAATACGCGGCATTGTAAAAGTTTTTTCTTCCATAGTTTTAATTATTAGTGGTTTGGTTTGTTTATTATCTTCTCATCATCATCAGGTCGAGGTCTTCCTTGAGTGCTTGCAGGTCCTCTTCATGTTCTACTTCCTGAGAAAGGATTGTAAGGATCATGTTATATGATACAGGATCGCCCTCGCGTGTTATGTCGAGGAGGGAGTTATAGACACGGATTGCGCATTGTTCGCCCTTTATGTTCTGGTTCAGTACTTCACCGACATAATGGTCTGTCGGGGGATCATATCCGCATCCGGTTATCTTAAGCCATTCTTCTGGTGAAAGGACTGGAGTTCCCCCGAGCTGGACTATTCTTGTTGCAATAAGTTCGGCGTGGCTCAGTTCTTCGGTTGCATGGAGGGTAAGTTCAGCAATAACAGCATCTTTCATCGGGCCTTTTACGACTTTTGCACCGATCCAGTACTGATAATAAGCGAGCCACTCATCGGCCAGTGCTTTATTGAGCATGTCAATAAGTTCGTCGACGTTCATTTTAACGATTTCTCTTCCTTTTTGTCCCATGGTAATAATGTTTTAATGTTAATGTAATTGTTTTGTGTTTAATCTGTTTCCGTCATTGGTTTTTCTTCAGGTTTTTCCGTTGAAGGTTTTCCGATGAATTTTCCCAGAATCTGGAGTCTGACATCCTGGATTTGGAAGTCAGGTATTTGTTTTTTGTTGAAATAATCTTCGAGGAGTTTATTGAGGTCGTTGTCGAAATAATCTTCTATCATTTCAGAATTGGTGCAATACAGGTGATGGTGTTTTTCCGGTACCGGGTCATAGCGGATGACGTCGTTATCGGTTTTAACTTTTGTTATTATACCCTTATCTATAAAAGCGTCAAGTATTTTATAGACAGTTCCAATAGGGACGTGGGGGTAGTTTATTCTCATATATTCAGATATTTCCTCGGCAGTAGGGTGGTTGTCAAGGTTAAGTATTATATCGAGTACGGCAATGCGTTGTGGTGTAATTCTAAGGCCTTTTTCGGAGAGTAGTCTGATAGCGGTTTTGTTTACCATATCTTAGTGATTAAGTGGTGTTTGCAATACTGGGAGCCGGTGAAAAAGCATGTGATAAAAGATAATAAAAGTTCCGGAAAAAGGAAAGAAGTTATTAATTGATATTTATGATTTCCGGGCATGAATTAGTTTTTAATACTGGTTTCGGAAGGAGAATTTGTTTTACGAGTGATGAAGTTTTATGGATCAGTGAATATCAAGGAAGCTTATTAGTTTGATGATTATTATGGTTAGATGATCTTAATAGTGTATGCATATAATTATTATATATAACTAAATATCAGAAGAGTTAAAATATCATAATATACTAAAAATTAAAAGAATGAATTAATTATATAATATATCATATCAGAAGATAATATAAATGTAAAAATAATAAAAATTACAAAAGATAAAACGTCAAAAGAAAATATATATTATAAAAGATAAAACGTCAAAAGAAAATATAATCTATATAAGTTAGAAAATCAAAAGAAATAAAGTATTATATGAGAAATATAATCAAAAGATAAATAGAATCAGATAATTAATAAAAGCAAAAAAGAAATAAATGCAGAAGAGAAAAAGAATTAAATGATAAGTATGGCTAAAAGAGAATAAATATCTATTAGAAATGAATCTAAATTAGAATCCTGTATTCAGGGAAAGTCTTAACCCCCCCTCGCAAAACACCACCGACATAACCTTGAATCTCATAAAACAAAACATGAATCAAAAATCCTTCCGATCAAATACCTGAAAATGAAATATATAAAGCCTGTTTCATAATCAAATACCTTGCTCCTGCTGTAAAACTGAAATAAATACCTCTTTTCAAAAAAAAGAGCGGAATAAACACTTCCACTCTCACTCTCCCTCTCACTCTTTCTTCCGTCGGCCCGGAGGGAATCGAACCCTCGACCCCATGATTAAGAGTCACGTGCTCTGCCAGCTGAGCTACGGGCCGTAAATTTCAGGGCAAAAATAAAAATAATGTCGTATAATACTTATACTTTAAAAGGTATTTATTTCCACGTCATACCTCATCAAGACTAAACCAACTGCTAATATTCAACCCATCATCTTCCCTTTCACTGCAGTGATGAAACTCATTCGTATGTATATTGTACCTGTATTCCCTGCTCCAGACTTCACCGTTTTTAACAATACTCTTTATCGACTCAATAATAAAATCCAACTCCTCCCCGGTCATTGTGGGATGCAACGATAACCTTATCCACCCCGGCTTCATCGAGAGATCCCCGGCTTCTATCCTGTCTGTAATCTCCTTAGATAACCTGAAATCTACTTTCAGCAGAAAATGCCCGTATGTCCCTGCACACGAACAACCACCCCTGACCTGAATACCGAACCTGTCATTCAGTATCTTTGTGACAAGATTATGATGCATTCCATCTACATAAAACGAAAAAACACCAAGCCTCTCATTGATGTTGTCAGCAAGAATATGAAGTCCCTTTACTCCTGAAAGCTCCCTGAAAGCAATATCTATAAGCTCCTTTTCCCTTATGTGAATGTTCTCAGTCCCCATCTCCTCCTTAAGCCTTATGGCAAGAGCCGCCCTTATACCCTGAAGAAACCCGGGCGTCCCGCCATCTTCCTTCACTTCGATATCGGAAATATAACTGTACCCTCCCCACCTGTTTGTCCATTTTACAGTGCCTCCCCCGGGAGTATCCGGAGTTTCATTCTTATAAAGCTGCCTGTTGAAAACAAGCACCCCTGCACTTCCCGGCCCGCCAAGAAACTTATGAGGAGAGAAAAAGACGGCATCAAGCTGCTCCATCGGATCAGACGGATGCATATCAATGTCAACATACGGGGCCGAGGCTGCAAAATCGATGAAACAATAACCATTGTTTTCATGCATGATCCTGGCAAGCTCATAATACGGGGGCATATATCCGGTAACATTCGAACATGCTGTAAAAGATCCGATGAGAAGCGGACGATCGGTATATTTCCCGATCTGCCTTCTCAAAGCCTCCGGATTTACCTTGAGATCTGCAGCAGGCTCAAGAACAACAACCTCAGCAAGGGTCTCAAACCAGCTGGTATGATTCGAATGGTGCTCTGCATGTGTAAGAAAAACAACCGGACGCTTTTCATTGGGTATCTCCCTGCAGGCATTGTATTCGCCATGACTGAAAACACAGTAATTGACAGCCTGCTCAGGTACCTTCAATCCCAGGATCCTCTGAAGCTTGGCAACTGCAGAGGTCATCCCTGTCCCTGTAAAGATCAGCACATCATCCTGATTCGCATTGACATGCTTCTTTACAATCTTCTGCGCCAGATGATAGGCTGCTGTCATCGCCCTTCCCGTTGCAGTCGATTCGGAATGTGTGTTGCCAACAAGTGGACCTATATCATCCGAGATCCTTTTTTCTATAAGCCTGTATAACCTTCCACTCGCTATCCAGTCGGCATAAACAAGCTTCTTCTTTCCATAGGGAGTCTCAATCACAGCATCAATGCCGACAATGTTCCTCCGGAATTTTTCAAAATATCTCTCAGGATCCTGCATCAGGATTATTTTTTAGCGTAAAAAGCCGGCGGTAAAATTATTAAATATTTGGTTATAAATCTCAGTCTCCGGTCAACCCGACAGTTTACTCCCCTGAAATGAAATGGTAAACATCAAACTTCCTCCTTTTCTAAATATTCCCAATAACTCGAAGTACTCGAAGTACTCGAAGTACTTGAAGTACTTAAAGTACTTAGAGTACTTCGAGTACTTCAAATACTTAAAGTGATGAGGCTTTTCCGGCATTTTTTCCCGGTAAATCTTTGACAAAACTTTGTTCGTTTTTTATTTGGAATTTATTGCTGTGAAATTTACTTTTACGCCGCGAAATCAATTTTACAATCAATATGGACGACGGCCCTGCGAGTATATTAATTAATAACCTGATATAGGGGAAGCAGCCTGTTCATCCGGTCGCTTCCTTAATTATCAAGAACTGGAAGGAGGTGACTATGACATCACTCACAACATTTTATTTAAGCGGAATAATTGGCAAAGAGGTATTCGGCGCCGATGGCGATGAAATCGGAATCATAAAGGACCTGCTTATCAATAATGCCCCCTCGGGACTTAACGATCCGAGCCAGCAGCTTGTAATAGGGGTAAAACTGAAGATTGGAAAGAGTACAGGATTCTATTCATTTTCGTCTTTCAGGGTAGTCAAGGCTCGTGAAGTGCTTAATGTCAATTGCACTGAACTTATTGATCTTAATCCTGACGAGGTATCAGCAGGATTATTGCTTGTTGAAAATATACTCGACAAGCAGATTGTCGACCTTAACGGGCGAAAACTTGTAAGGGTAAATGACGTAAGGCTGGCAACCCTTCCCACTGGTACTTTTGCAGTTGCTGTGGATATTGGCATCGAAGGCCTCCTCAGGAGAATTGGTACCCTGTCTCCGATAAAAAGATTCCTGAATTTTTCAGGCATCAAGATTCCTGCAAAATTCATTTTATGGGACGACATGGAGGCAATTGATTTTTCAAACCAGAACATAAAACTCTCAAAAAGCTACGCTAAGCTTCATACCCTTCACCCTTCCGATATTGCAGATATCCTTGAGGACCTGGGGAAAAAGACGAGCACCTCGGTATTCTCTGCTCTCGATGAGGAAAAGGCTGCAGATGTGCTCGAGGAAATGGAAACCCAGACCCAGGTACATATTATCGAAAGCCTGCCCGTTAACAAGGCTGCTGATGTGCTTGAGAAAATGCCGGCCGACGAAGTCGCCGATATTCTCGATGAAATTGAAGATGAAAAAGCTGAAATGCTGCTCAAGGAAATGGACAGCGAATCATCACAGGAGGTCAGGGAACTGCTCGAATACCCCGATAATTCAGCCGGAGGACTGATGACTACCGACGTGTTATCCTTCAGACCTGAAGTAACAGTCGATTATATTATTAAGGAGTTGAGAAGCAGAAAGCCGGAACCTTCAGAACTTTATACACTTTTTGTCACGGAGGAGAATGATAAGCTTGTCGGTACTTTTGATCTGAGGGATCTTGTTGTAGCAGATCCCGAGACAACTGTAAGCACAATTATGAGATCTGATCCGGTCTTCCTTCTCGATGATCAGAGGATTGATGATATCGCTGAAACTATTTCAAAATATAACCTTCTTGCAGTACCAGTTGTCGACCAGGAGAACCTGCTCCAGGGAATGGTAGTTGTGGATGATGTTATCGAAGACCTGATAAACAAAAGAAGAACAAACAAGAGATAATTACGAGATAATTGCCGATGACAAGGGTTACAAAATCCGGATTCTATAAGAACCTTGCAATATTTTTTGCACTCCTCGGCCCTGGTATTATTACGGGAAGTGTTGATAATGATGCTGGAGGAATAACGACTTATTCAGTTGCCGGGGCGATGTACGGCTATGGGATGATCTGGACCCTTATCCCATCGTTGCTTGTCCTTCTGGTAATCCAGGAGATGAATGCCAGGATGGGAATAGTAACAGGTAAAGGACTTTCAGATCTGATAAGGGAAAACGCCGGTGTGAAAGTCACCTTTTTTATATTTATCGGACTTCTTCTTTCAAACATTGGAAATACTACTACCGAATTTGCCGGAGTTGCAGGAAGCATGGAGATCTTCGGCGTCAGCAAATATATTTCGATTCCTCTTGCCGCTTTCATTGTCTGGCTGCTTGTTGTCAAGGGAACCTATCAGATAGCCGAAAGGATATTCCTTATTTTCAGCGCTTCACTCCTTACCTATGTCATATCTGCCCTCATGGCAAAACCCGACTGGAGTGAGATAGGTGCGGCCGTCATACGTCCCGGGATCAAACTTAACACCCAAAGCCTTACTGTTATCATAGCCCTCGTTGGAACGACAATAGCGCCATGGATGCAGTTCTACATGCAATCGTCGGTTATTGAAAAGGGTTTGGAGATGAAGAACTACAGGTTCACAGTTATCGATATAATAATCGGATGTATTGTTACCGTCGTGGTTGCCTTTTTTATAATGGTAGCCTGCGGCTCGACACTTCATCCCAACGGGATCGAAATTACTGAAGCAAAGGATGCGGCGCTTTCACTCGAACCACTTGCGGGCAGACTGGCTTCCCATGTTTTTGCTTTCGGCCTTTTTGTCGCTTCTGTCTTTTCTGCAACAATCCTTCCTCTTGCCACTGCATTTTATATCTGTGAAGCTTTTGGATTTGAAGCCGGAATAGATAAAAGCTGGGATGAAGCAAGGGAGTTTTATGTGCTTTACACCGGAATAGTCGTAATATCTGCAATCATCATACTGATTCCGAATGCTCCGCTTATCGACATTTCAATATGGTCGCAGGTATTGAACGGTATATTGCTTCCTGTTGTTCTTGTAAGCATGATACTTCTTATCAACAATAAGAAGATAATGGGAAACTATACGAACAAGCTTTACCAGAATATCATTGGCTGGGGCGCTGTCGCGATCCTGGTAATTCTCTCACTTGTTCTCCTTATACTTCCGCTTGCCGGCAAATGATCTTTATGGTTTGACAGATGGCCAGGCTCCCTTTTCGAATTTTAATGTTTTGATCAGAGCCGGATCAATAACGACATGCTTAATAAGCATCCTGTTCCATGTATAGGTAATATGTATCAGGCCGTCGGACGATTGAATAACTGCAGGATATGAATACTCAGCATTCTTTTCATCATTTTCGATAAGCACAGCTGCTTCCCAGTTTAATCCGTCAACCGATACAGCAACATTCAGTACGTTACGCCCTGAAGCAATATGGTTATAAACAATAAGGTGCCTGCCGTCCTTCATTGTTACGGCATCGATTCCAGAATTCGGATTGGGAAGATCGATGGGTTTGAGCTCTGTCCAGTGTGCGCCGTCATCTTCCGACCATGATGTAAATATCTTTCCCTGCCTGGTCCGGCACACCGACTGCAGCTTTCCCCCGGGGTGGAACAGAACAGAAGGCTGTATTGCTGAAATATTCCTGTCGTTCAGGGCTTCGGTTCTTTGCCAGGTGATGCCGTCGTCGGGCGTCATCTCCATATGTATCCTCCATCCCTGATCTTCAGTGCTTGAAGGGCACAGAAGGATCCCGTTACGGAGCCTGACAGGCTTGTTCTTGACAGGTCCGGCTATCCCTTCCGGAAGTCGTTTTGAGGATGACCACGACAGGCCGTTGTCATCAGATGTTATAAGCTCACCCCACCATTCGGAAGGGCTTGGCCCGACTTTATAGAATAAAAGTATCTCATTCCCTGTATTATACAGAACAGGATTCCAGCACGGATACCTTTTTCCCTGTCTGACCCCGTTAGCTGCTTCTTCAGGTTTACTCCATTTACCATTGAGGTATCTGCTTATCCAGATACCGACATCAGGATTTCTTTCTTCAGTCCCGCCGAACCATGCTGCAATGAAGCCTCCGTCGATCTCTGCTATTGTGGAGGCATGACAGCTTGGAAATTTTACATCTTCGGCCTGATATACAAATTCCGATTTCAGAATGCACTCTTCACCTTTGTAGGGATCCTGCGCAGAGAGGCTGATGCCGGCAAGAAGAGCGAACAAAAAGGTATGGCTCTTTTTCATTTTTTTCTGTTGATGAAATTACTTAAGATAAAACCTGTAAGGAAAATAATCACAGTTCCGAAAACTATTGTAAGGTTTGTATGGAACTGACTTTTAAAAGTTATGAGTTTTTCTCCCGTGAAATAAATTGGCGACAGGCTCATCCAGGTTATCATCAGAACGCCTGCAACCACTGCTATGACTGCATTTCCACGTGTTACTTTTTTCGAGATATAGCCAAGGAGGAACAGTCCGAGCATTCCTCCGCTGAATATCGAGGCAAGCGCCCACCATGCATCCAGAACACTCTCAACGCCAACAAGTGCAAGGGCGATTATGATCCCAAGTATCCCTGTTATCATCGAGGAAAAGTGAAGCACTTTCATAGACGACCGCTCACCGGCATCTTTCTTAATGTATTTCTTGTAATAGTCGGTGAGAAAGATCGTTGCGACGCTGTTAAGGCTCGTTGAAACAGTGCTCATGCCGGCCGAGAAGATGGCTGCAATAAGAAGGCCTGTCATCCCGGCAGGCAATCCCGTTGCAATGAAAAACGGAAATACTTTATCGCCCGATCCCGGCTGCTTAAGCGCTTCGGGTAAAAGATCAGGCTGAGCTGAATAATAGGCAAAGAGGGCAGTCCCGATATAAAAAAAGAGCGCCGAGACAGGTATGTATAACAATGATCCGAAAAGGGCTGAAAATTTGGCTTCTCTTTCAGATCCTGACGCCATGTAACGTTGGATATAATTCTGGTCGATACCATAGTTCTGAAGGTTTATGAACAGACCATATACGAGTACGACCCAGAAAGTCGAATCCTTAAGGCTGGGGCCAAAACTTCCAAAACTGAATTTATTGTCGATCGAAGCGATCCTGAAAAGTTGCCCCGGACCTTCAGGCATTGAAAATGTAAGGAAGATGGCACAGGCAAGAGCACCTGCAATAAGTATTATACCCTGGATGGTATCGGTCCAGATGACTGCCTGTATTCCTCCGAGCATTGAATAAAGTATGACAGCAATACCGGTTATCACAATTACCGTTTTGACATCCCATCCGAAAAGGGCATTTACAGGAAGGGCAAGGAGAAGAAGTATTGCCCCTGTACGCATCAACTGGGTCAGTATATAACAAACCGACGCATAAATTCTGGCCCAGGAGCCAAAACGCAGTTCCAGGTAATAATATGCAGATACATTCCCTACCTCCCTGTAAAGAGGTACGAAAAACCTTACTGCGGCATATGCCGCAAAAGGTATGGAAAGGCTGAAAACATAGGCGTTCCAGTTGGTGGCATAGGCTTTACCGGGAAGTCCCAGGAAACTAATGCTGCTTACAAAAGTCGCAAAGATCGACATCCCGATTACCCAGGCAGGGATTTTTCCCCCTCCTGTGGTGAACTGGGATGTTGTTTTATTCTTTCTGAAAAAACTGGCACCAAGAATAACATTTCCTGTGATAAGCACAAAGAATACAATAGCATCGGTCAGGGAGAGCTTCATCAGGATATTTTTGAAATCAATTTGACATTGGTTGAGCCGATAAATTTACAATTAAATATTAGATTTGTATTATCCCCGGCAGGCTTCACCGCCGGAATTGTAGAACTTGTAAAACAAGGTTGATGAAAGGTTATTTTGAATCCGGATCCTATGAAAGTCCGGTTAAAAGTAAACGGACTCTGTTAGACAGGATTATTCATTGCAACAGGCTGTATTTCACTTTAAAATACGCCGTCATTGTATTCAGGACAAGAAGACAGGCAATAAAAGGTGTATATGATACAAAAGCCTGGTCCGATTCTTCATTTTTCATTTTCCGGTTCATTGAAAAAGCCGGCGGTAAATTCAATATTTCAGGGATGGAGAACCTGGAAAAGGACCCGGGACCCGTTGTCTTTATTTGTAATCATATGAGCACACTTGAGACAATGATCCTTCCATGTCTTATTGCCCCGCACAGGGAAGTCACATTTGTGGTAAAAGACACCCTTGTCCGTCATCCCCTTTTCGGACATGTAATGCGATCGAGGGATCCGATAGTAGTTGGCAGGACCGATCCGCGTAAGGATTTTGAGGAAGTAATGACAAAAGGTCCTGTGCTTCTTGCAAAAGGTTCTTCAATAATTATATTCCCGCAGAGCACCCGCAGCCTTGTATTCAATCCTGAGGAGTTCAATTCACTTGGAGTAAAACTGGCAAAAAAAGCCGGAGTCAGAGTTATACCCGTGGCGCTTAAAACTGATTTCTGGGGACAGGGAAAGCTTATAAAGGAACTCGGGCCGCTCGACAGCAGGAAAACAATTCGTTTCAGGTTCGGTGAGTCTTTTCCTGTAACAGGCAATGGGAAAACCGAAAACCAGAAGATCATCGATTTCATCCAGTCATCGCTCGCGGAATGGGAAAATAAAAGGCAGTAAAATCAGATATTGATAGAAATCCTTTTAACCGCAAAGTTCGCAAAGTATACGCAAAGCATAAAAGAGTTAAATAATTGATATTTATCACTTTGAGCTCTGATCTTATAGACTCTGTGAACTTTGCGGTTTTTGGATTTATTATAAGGAATCTCGCTGCTCCCTGTCCTTACATTTTTTATATATTATTTTAAGTGTACATCATACATTTAATTAAATATTTTTTACCTAAATTTGATGAAAAGGTCTTTATCTTTTGCCTGAATCTGAACCTCAATAATATCTAATAACCGAAAATAACTAACTTAAAAAGCTGATTATGGGAACATTAGACTGGATTGTCCTTGGTCTGTTCTGCCTTGGACTAATTGGTATTATAATCTGGGTCGCAAAAAAGAAATCAGAGACGTCGACCGACTATTTCCTTGCCGGCAGGGATGCCACATGGCTTGCCATCGGATCCTCGATTTTTGCATCCAACATTGGCTCGGAGCACCTTGTCGGTCTGGCCGGCGCCGGCGCATCAAGCGGAATGGCAATGGCTCACTGGGAAATGCATGGATGGATAATACTTATCCTTGGCTGGTTTTTCGTTCCTTTTTATGCAAGGAGCGGAGTATTTACAATGCCTGAGTTTCTTGAAAAAAGGTATAACAAGGGTGCCAGAAGCGTATTATCAATAATATCCCTTGTCAGTTATGTCTTTACGAAAGTGGCGGTGACGGTTTATGCAGGAGGAATTGTATTTAAACAGGTATTCGGGATCGAATCAATGTTCGGGATCGATTTCTTCTGGATAAGCGCCGTGGGTCTTGTAGTTCTTACAGGTATTTACACAACACTGGGAGGTATGAGGGCAGTGCTCTGGACCTCGGTACTGCAGACTCCGATTCTTCTTCTCGGTTCCATAGCAATCCTGATAATAGGACTTATAAAGCTTGGAGGATGGACGGAAATGATGGAGATATGCCGTGCTGTTCCGGTTAATCCGGAAGGAGATACGATGACTCATCTCATGAGGTCGGCAAGCGATCCGGAGTTCCCATGGACAGGGGTCATCCTGGGATCTGCGATAATCGGCTTCTGGTATTGGTGTACAGATCAGTTCATTGTTCAAAGGGTTCTTTCGGGAAGAAATCAGACCGAGTCGAGAAGAGGCGCAATACTTGGTGCAGGCTTCAAGCTCCTGCCGGTATTCATTTTTCTCATCCCCGGGATGATAGCCTATGCATTGAATACTAAAGGTGTCATTTCCCTTCCAAACTCCGACGCTGCATTTTCGGTTCTTGTAAAGGAGCTTCTGCCAATCGGATTTAAAGGTCTTGTTGTGGGCGGCATACTTGCTGCGCTTATGAGTTCACTGGCTTCTCTCTTCAATTCCTCGGCAACTCTGTTTACAGTCGACTTTTATCAGAAATACAAACCTAAAGCCACCGAAAAGGAACTTGTCAGAGTCGGAAGGATAGCAACGGTAGTGGTTGTGGTGCTCGGAGTCCTCTGGATACCCGTCATGAAGGGACTCGGGAAATTCCTTTATGCCTACCTCCAGGATGTACAGTCGATGCTGGCTCCAGGCATCGCAGCAGTTTTCCTTCTTGGGATCCTGTCGAAAAAGACCACACCCAAAGCAGGCTTTATCGGCCTTTTGATCGGGTTTGTCCTGGGTATGACACGTCTTGGATTCAAGATATTTGGAACCGGTATGAGCCAGGACGGAATATTTTATTCGATTTTCGTAAAGATGAACGGATATAATTATGAGGTTATCCTGTTCTTCCTTGTGATCATACTTATGATGATAATAAGTTACTTCACACCAAAAGCTGATCCTGTTGCAATAAAAGGCTTATATGTAGGTTCAGCCACAGCCGAGCAGAAGGCTGTGACAAGGGCAAGCTATAACAACTGGGATCTGTTATTCTCAGGGATCATAATAGCAGTTGTAATTGCATTTTATGCCTATTTCTGGTAGACCGGTACTGAAAAATGTTCAAAAAGTAAAATATCATGTATAACTTCAATAATAAAGAGATCTGGTTTGTCACAGGCAGTCAGCATCTGTACGGACCGGATACGCTGCTTCAGGTAGCTGCCGATTCGAGGGCTATTGCTGAGGCCCTCGACAATTCGCCCAGGATCCCTGTAAGGATCTTGTTTAAACCCGTACTTACAACAGCCGATTCCATATTTGAGTTGTGCTCCGAAGCCAACAATAACCCTAACTGTATCGGACTGATAACATGGATGCATACTTTTTCGCCTGCAAAAATGTGGATAAGGGGCCTTTCAGTCCTTAACAAGCCATTCCTTCATCTGCATACCCAGCTAAACCGTGACATACCGTGGGATACCATCGACATGGATTTCATGAACCTGAACCAATCGGCCCATGGCGACAGGGAATTTGGCTTTATCTGTACAAGGATGAGGCTTAACAGGAAGGTTGTTGTAGGCCACTGGGAAGATGGCGGTACTGTCGGCAGCATTGCTGTCTGGGCAAGAGCCGCGGCTGCTTTCAATGATTCCTTCAACATGAAGGTCGCACGATTTGGCGATAATATGAGGGATGTTGCAGTTACAGAGGGAAATAAGGTCAGTGCACAGATGAAGATGGGTTATTCAGTGAGCGGCTATGGCGTCGGTGACCTTGTCTCAGCTGTTGATGAAGTATCCGATCATGAGGTGAGGCTGCTTATTGATGAATATAAATCGCTTTATAATATTACCCGCGATGTTGAGGAGTCAGAAACCCTTAAGGAAGCGGCAAGGATTGAAGCCGGTCTGGAACATTTCCTGAAAGCAGGTGATTTTAAGGCCTTTACAACTACTTTTGAAGATCTGCACGGACTAAGGCAATTGCCCGGTCTTGCAGTTCAGAGGCTTATGCAAAAGGGATACGGATTTGGAGCTGAGGGTGACTGGAAAACAGCAGCGCTTGTAAGATCGATGAAGGTGATGGCTTACAGGCTTCCGGGTGGAACATCCTTTATGGAAGACTATACATATCATTTCGACCCTGCCGGCATGCGCGTACTTGGCGCACATATGCTCGAGGTTTGCCCGTCGATAGCATCCGATAAACCATATCTTGAAGTACATCCTTTGTCGATAGGAGGCAAAGCTGATCCTGCCCGTCTCGTCTTTAAATCCGCAACAGGAAAGGCTGTCTGTGCTTCACTTATTGATATGGGGAACAGATTCAGGATGATAGTGAATGAAGTAGAAGTTGTAGATTGCCCCGATATGCCGAATCTTCCTGTTGCCAGTGTCCTTTGGAAACCAATGCCTGACCTGCAAACCGGGGCAGCGGCATGGATACTTGCAGGCGGGGCGCATCACACAGGCTTCAGCACAGCAATAAACTCAGAATACATTGAAGATTTTACAACAATGATGGGAATTGAATTCCTTCTCATTGATGACTTATGTGACCTGACTGCCTTTAAGAAGGAACTGAGGCTGAATGAGATCTATTATCATATTTCTGGGGGGATCATCTGACCGGGATGATCTTCCCGGTTAAGAAAGACACTTGAACAACAATGGATCTGATGAAACTTTATTCAGAACATCCAAAACATCTTATAGCCGTCGATTGCATCATATTTGGCTATGACATTCTTGAAAAGGAGATAAAGCTCCTTCTCATAAAAAGGGACTTTGAGCCTGCAAAGGGAAAATGGTCGCTTGCCGGTGGATTTGTCAGGGAAAATGAAAGCCTTGATGATGCCGCAAACCGTATCCTTTTCAGTCTTACAGGTCTTAATGATGTTTATCTTGAACAGTCATACACCTATGGCCGCATCAACCGCGACCCTGGCGCCAGGGTGATATCAACATCCTACAGTGCACTCATAAAGATTAAAGATCTCGACAGGGAGCTGAAAGATCTGCACGGTGCACACTGGCAGTCCATTTCAAGGCTTCCCCATCTAATCTTTGATCACATGGAGATGGTAACAAAGGCTCTTGGCGACCTGCAGATGACAATTAAGGTAGAGCCTGTCGGCTTTGCACTTCTTCCTGAGAAATTCACTCTTGTACAGCTTCAGGAATTATATGAAGCTATTTATCAGCGCAGGATAGACAAAAGGAACTTCCGCAAAAAGATCCTTTCAATGAACATCCTGGAGAAACTCGATGAAAAAGAGAAAGAGACATCTAAGAAAGGCGCCTGGTATTACAGGTTCAACAGCGAGAGCTACGAACTCCACAGGAACCAGGGCTTCTATTTCAACCTTGATGTAAATTAGAACATCCTGAATTTATTAAAGTTTAAATTCATTATGCTATGCTGGAGAAGTTGAAAAGAGAAGTTTTCAAGGCAAACATCGACCTGGTAAAGGAGGGTCTGGTAATACACACCTGGGGTAATGTAAGCGGAAAGGACCATGAAACAGGTCTGGTTGTTATCAAACCATCAGGGGTCAGTTATTCATCGATGAAAGAGGAGGATATGGTGGTGATCGACAGCAACGGGATTATTGTGGAAGGGAAATACAAGCCTTCGACAGACTCCCCGACCCACCTTTTTTTATATAACACATGGCCTTCACTCGGTGGTATCGTCCATACCCATTCATCGTATGCCACTGCCTGGGCTCAGGCAGGAAAGGATATTCCTCCACTCGGGACAACACATGCCGACCATTTTTATGGTGTGGTGCCATGCACAAGGGAGCTTACGGCTGCTGAGGTCGAAACAGAATATGAACTTAATACAGGTAAAGTGATTGTGGAGCGACTGAAGGGGATTGATCCCCTGGCTGTACCTTCATCGCTTGTCAGCTCCCACGGACCTTTCTGCTGGGGCCTCGATGCAGCAGAAGCCGTGTACAATGCTGTTGCACTAGAGGAAATAGCAAGGATAGCTTTTTATACTGTTCTTCTTAAAAAAAGTGAACCTGTTGAAAACTATCTTCTGAAAAAGCATTTTAAGCGCAAACACGGGAAAGATGCGTATTACGGACAGGGAGAAAAGAAAAATAAACAAACATAAACTATGTCAGGAAAATATGTTATCGGGCTTGATTATGGCACCGATTCGGTAAGAGCACTTGTTGTAGACACTGGAAACGGCGAAACAGTAGGAACCTCAGTCTTTGAATATCCAAGATGGAAAAAAGGAATGTATTGCGATCCTGCCGAAAACAGGTTCCGGCAGCATCCTCTTGATTATATCGAAGGCCTTGAGCATTCGATAAAGGGCGCCATAAAGGATCTTGGCAGAGAAATAACTGACAACATTGTAGGTATAACTGTTGATACAACAGGATCAACTCCAGTCGCAGTCGACAGGGAAGGGGTTCCACTGTCGATGAAGCCTGAATTTGCTGATGATCCTGATGCCATGTTCGTACTCTGGAAAGACCATACTGCCGTAAAGGAAGCTGCTGAGATAAACGAGCTGTCAAAAAGCTGGCGAACAGATTATACAAAATATGAAGGCGGTGTGTATTCCTCGGAATGGTTCTGGGCCAAGATCCTTCATGTAATGCGTTCAAATACCAGGGTGAGGGATAACGCTTTTTCATGGGTTGAACATTGCGACTGGATACCGGCCATTCTTACAGGCGAAACAGATCCGCTCACAATAAAGAGAAGCAGATGCGCCGCAGGTCATAAGGCAATGTGGCATGAAGACTTCAAAGGACTTCCTGATGAACTTTTCCTTGTTAGCCTCGATCCGGTCCTTGCCACACTGAGAGATCGCCTCTACCGCGATACATATACATGTGATACATGCGTTGGAACTCTTTCTGAAGAATGGGCCGGAAAACTAGGGCTCAGAAAGGGGGTAAAAGTGGGAGCAGGTGCTTTTGATGCCCATCTGGGTGCAATTGGAGGCGAGATAAGACCTTATCAGCTTGTAAAGGTAATGGGAACATCGACATGCGACATGCTTGTGTCGCCGATGGAAGAGGTTGGCGATAAGCTTGTTGCAGGTATCTGCGGACAGGTCGACGGTTCCATAATACCCGGAATGCTTGGCCTGGAAGCCGGTCAGTCGGCATTCGGAGATGTTTATGCATGGTTCGGGAAGTTTCTGCTATGGCCTTTGAATGAAATAGCAGGCAGAATGACATGGCTCGACGAAATCACAAAAGACAGGATAATTAAGGAGACTACCGGTAATATAATATCGGAGCTCAGCCGTCAGGCTGAATCTCTTCCTGATGATGAAACAGCGATCATTGCCCTCGACTGGCTGAACGGAAGACGGACTCCTTTTGCAAACCAGGAGCTGAAAGGTGCAATAACAGGCTTGTCGCTGGGATCGGATGCTCCCAGGATTTTCAAAGCCCTTGTTGAGGCAACAGCTTTCGGATCGAGAATGATAAATGAAAGGTTTGTTGAGGAGGGAATACGTATCGACGGAGTGATAGCTATCGGCGGTGTTGCAAAAAAGAACCCTTACGTAATGCAGATTGTGGCTGATGTTCTTAATATGCCTATAAAAGTGGCAAGTCACGATCAGACCTGCGCACTGGGATCTGCCATGGCCGCTTCCGTAATGGCAGGGATACATGGCGATTTTGAATCGGCACAGAAAGCCATGGGCGGAGGCTTTGAAAAGATTTATGAGCCCGATCCGTTAAGGGCTGAAAAATACAATTTGCTTTTCAGCAGGTATAAAAAGCTAGGATCATTTATTGAGAATAAAACCAAATAACAGATAACATGAGAAAATCTCTGCTCCTTATCTCCGCTTTTACCTTCATGTTTACGTTTTATATAAACGGACAGAAGGATAATGCAGCAGCTGTAAATCAGCTTGTTGTGATAGCCAATAACCCGGGACCTGTTATAAGCAAGGACATCTATGGGCATTTCTCGGAACACCTTGGAAGGTGCATTTACGAAGGCATATGGGTAGGAATGGATTCAAAGATCCCCAACACCTACGGCATCAGGAATGACGTTCTTTTTGCACTCCGTGAAATTAAGGTTCCTAACCTGCGCTGGCCCGGAGGCTGCTTTGCCGATACATACCACTGGAAAGACGGTATTGGCCCTCAGTCAAAGAGGGCTTCAATAGTAAACACCCACTGGGGTGGTGTTACAGAGGATAATTCGTTCGGAACACATGAGTTCATGAAGCTTACCGAACTGCTTGGATGCGATGCCTATATCAATGGAAACGTAGGTTCCGGAACGGTGAGGGAGATGGCTGAATGGGTCGAATACCTTACTTCCGACGCCGACAGCCCCATGACAAGGCTCCGCAAGGAAAATGGTCAGGAGAAACCATGGAAGGTGAAGTATTTTGCAATTGGAAATGAAAACTGGGGTTGCGGAGGCAATATGACTGCCGATTATTATTCGGATGTGATGAGGCAGTTCTCCACATATCTCAACAACTATGGCGATAACAGACTTTACAGGGTGGCATGCGGCCCTTCCGACTTCAACGTTGCATGGACCGAAACCCTTATGAAGGACCCCGGTACAAAGGGACGGTTCCAGGGATTATCGATTCATTATTATTCAATTACAGATGGATGGAATAATAAAGGATCAGCAACTGATTTTGAAGAGAGGCAGTGGTTCCAGACAATGAGGGCAAACGTGCAGATGGAACAGGTTATAAGCGGACATGAAGCCATTATGAACCGTTACGATCCTCAGAAGACAAAAGGACTCGTTGTTGATGAATGGGGCAACTGGTTCGATGTGGAACCGGGTACAAACCCCGGATTCCTCTATCAGCAGAATACCCTCAGGGATGCAGTAACTGCAGCGATACACCTTAATATATTTAATCAGCATGCTGAAAGGGTGAAAGTTGCCAATCTCGCCCAGACCGTCAATGTCCTTTAGTCGGTAATACTGACAAAGGAAGATAAGATGGTTCTCACCCCCACATACCACGTATTCAGGATGTTCAGGGTTCATCAGGATGCCAGGCTGCTGAAAACCGACCTTAAATGCGAAGATTATGTATATGGTGACAGAAAAGTACAATCAGTATCAGCATCGGCATCAGTAGATGAAAGCGGGAAAGTCCATATTTCCCTTGCAAACCTCAATCCGTCAAAGGCAATAACCCTCACCTGTCCGGTTATCGGAGATACTTACAAGAAAGTAACAGGCGAAGTTCTTACAGCCTCTGCAATGAATGCAATGAACACTTTTGAAGCTGCCGATAACATAAAACCTGCGCCTTTCAATGGATTTACCTACAAAGACGGGATCATTACAGTAAACATGCCGTCAAAATCAGTGATTGTACTTGAGCTTTCAAAATAACTCCTGATGAAACGATTAATTCCCCTTTCTCCTTTACTGGTGGTCTGCCTTATGCTGGCAGAATGTTCGAAGCAGCAACAGGCCGACTATCACATCCGGCCTGTGCCATTTACCTCCGTTAAGCTTACAGATAACTTCTGGGCGCCGCGGATCAGGAAAAATGCAGAAGTCACAATTCCTATTGCATTTTCCTATTGTGAATCTTCAGGAAGGGTAAAGAACTTTGAGATCGCCGGAGGCCTTGATACCGGGACATTCAAAACAATCTATCCTTTTGATGATTCTGATGTTTTCAAGATCATTGAAGGTGCGAGCTATTCGCTTCAGACATATCCTGATCCCAGACTTGAAGGATATCTCGATACCCTCATATGGAAAATCGGCCTTGCACAGGAAGATGACGGATATCTGTATACAAACAGAACCATTGCTGAAAAGCATGGAGGAAAGGGCCTTCACGAATGGGCAAGCCCCGAAAGATGGCTGCTCGATACTGTTTTAAGCCATGAGCTTTATAACCTAGGTCATCTCTATGAGGCTGCCGTCGCCCATTATCAGGCTACTGGAAAGAAGTCGCTTCTCGATATAGCCGTTAAATCGGCTGACCTGGTCAGCAAGGATTTCGGTACCGGCAAAGTCACAGTCTATCCCGGTCACCAGGTAATTGAGATGGGACTTGTGAAACTTTACAGGGCCACAGGCGACAAAAAATATCTCGATCTTGCTAAGTATTTCCTCGATATCAGGGGACCGCATGGAGAACAATACAACCAGGCTCATCAGAAAGTAACTGATCAGACCGAAGCTGTAGGTCATTCCGTTAGGGCAACTTATATGTATTCGGGTATGGCCGATATTGCTGCCATTGAGAACAATGAAGCCTACCTGAATGCAATAACCCGGATCTGGGAAGATATCGTTTATGGCAAGATATATGTCACGGGCGGCATTGGAGCAACAGGCGGCAATGAAGGATTTGCAGATCCTTTTATACTTCCGAATGCCACTGCTTACTGCGAAACATGTGCTTCAATAGGGGATATATTTTTCAACCACAGGCTTTTTCTGCTTCACGGCGACGCTAAATATATCGACGTGCTTGAGAAGACTTTGTACAACTCAATGCTTTCGGGGGTATCGCTTTCGGCCGACAGGTTTTTCTATCCCAATCCGCTTGAATCGGACGGGCGGCATCAGCGTCAGGCATGGTTCGGATGCGCCTGCTGTCCATCGAATGTTGCAAGGTTTGTGCCCGCAATTCCGGGATACGTTTATGCTGTTAAAGGGAAGGACATATATGTCAACCTTTATATCTCCAACGATGCACAGATTGATGCCGGCGGCAGGAATGTGAAAGTCTCCCAAAAGGCGGATTTCCCATGGAGCGGCAATGTGGAAATATCGATCGATCCTTCAGAAGAAGGTAGATACACCCTGCGTCTCAGGATCCCCGGATGGGCAAGGAATGAAGCTTTGCCAGGCGGCCTTTATAAATTCAGCGATCAGAACAATGAATCCTTTGTAGTTGTCGTCAACGGGGAAAACGTAAATCCTGAGATTACAGACGGTTTTGCAGTCATTAACAGGAAGTGGAAAAAAGGAGACAGAATTTCACTCTTTATTCCGATGCCGGTCAGGGAAGTTGTTGCAGATGAGCGGATAAAGGAAGATATCGGCAAAATGGCCGTTCAGAGGGGACCGGTTCTCTTTTGCGCCGAATGGCCCGATAATTCCGAAGGCAAGGTACTGAATCTGGTAGTAGGGAAGGAGTCAGCATTTACGACTGAATATAATCCGGCATTGCTTAACGGCACACAGGTGATTAAAACAAAAGGAAGGCTGACTCGGTGTACTCTTGAAGGAAAAATCGAGGTTTCGGATGAAAAAGATGTCACTCTGATACCCTACGCTTTATGGAATAACAGGGGACCGGGTCAGATGATGGTCTGGCTTCCTGTAAAACCTGAAAGCTCTAAGCCTGAGCCCGCTCCAACATTTGCACATCGCAGCAGGATAACCGGAAGCAAGATGACAAGGGATATTATTGCTGTAAATGACCAGATTGAACCATCAAATTCGAATGATCATTCAGTGGCATATTACCACTGGTGGCCCGATAAGGATCAGTGGGTTAACCTTCAGTACGATCTGGATAAGCCCGAAACAGTTACAAAGTCAAAGGTTTATTGGTTTGATGACGGTCCCGATGGCGGCTGCAGGATACCCGATGAATGGGAAATACAATACCTTTCAGGTAATCAATGGAAATCTGTAAAGGCAATGTCGGCCTATAATGTTACGAAAGACGGTTATGATTCGGTTATGTTCGAGCCTGTAAGAACTTCAGCAGTAAGGCTGATGGTTAAGCTTAACAGGGAATTCTCCTCAGGCGTTTACGAATGGGTAATTGAGTAAGAACTTTAGTCATTCAAAATTATTTGAATGAAAAAGCTGCAATCCATTTTACTGACTCTAATATTGATTGGCTTTACATCATGTATAAACAACAATATTCATGACCCAGCCTCCTATTATCTTAACAATGAGACTGGAAATGACGACAACCCCGGCACTCTGAAAAAGCCCCTTAAAACAATATCTTCACTCAATACCCAAATAAAAGCAAAACCTGGTAACATATTCTTTGCCGGCGGACAGGTCTTTGAAGGCACCCTTGTCGTAAGCGGAATTAATGGAAACGATTCGGTTGCTGTTGCGATCAGTTCTTATGGAAATGGCAGGGCGGAAATCAATGGCGGAAACAATGAGGCAATTCGTATAAAAAACTGTAAAAACATTCGCATTGCCGGTCTTAATATAAGGGGAAACGGCCGCAAGGACGGGAATACTACCAACGGCCTCCAACTGGCTTATTGCAATGACGTTAGAATTGACAGCATGAACTGTGAAGGGTTTCAGAAATCAGGTATTGATCTTTATAACTGCAACGATGCGGAAATAACAAATGTGGCTGCGATTGGGAACGGGTTCTGCGGAATAAACATAATGGGTTCATCACAGGATTCATCCTCAGGCATCCTTATAAAAGACTGCAAAGCGGAAAACAATGCCGGAGATCCCACAAGACTTGACAATCACAGCGGGAACGGCATACTCGTTGGCGTTTCGCGAAATGTTACAATTGATCACTGCACTGCGACAAACAATGGGTGGGACATGCCCCGCCAGGGGAACGGCCCGGTAGGGATCTGGACATGGATGAGCGATCGTGTGACAATCCAGTATTGCATAAGCTACAGGAACAGAACCTCAAAGGGAGGAAAAGACGGAGGTGGTTTCGACCTTGACGGCGGCGTTACAAATTCAGTGATACAGTATTGTTTGTCGTACGAAAATGAAGGAGCAGGGTATGGACTGTTTCAGTATCCCGGAGCCTCAGGCTGGCAGGGCAATATTATACGTTATTGCGTGAGCATAAATGATGCTCACACTACTGAAGGAGCCGGCAGCTTTTTTATCTGGAACGGATCGGGAGATAGCAGTCAGTTAAGCGATTGTTATATTTATAACAATGTCGTCTATAATGAGCTGGCCCCCGTTATCAGCTTCGAAAACGCTTCGGAGCACAGGAATTTCCTGTTTACAAACAATATTTTTATTGGTAAGGAACAGTTTGAAGGGAAGAATACCATAGGGAGCAGGTTCCTTGGGAATGTATGGTGGGGCCCCGGTGGAATCACAAAATTTGGAAAGTATATATCGCTTAAAAGCTGGGCGGCGGCAACAGGACAGGAAATGGAAAACGGATCACTTGCCGGCATTCAGACTGATCCGCGCCTTAGGGGACCTTTTACAACAGCAATAACAGATCCTTATCAACTTGATCAACTTACAGGGTACACTCTTAATCCTGATTCTCCCTTGCTCAACAATGGCAGGTCGATACAAGCCATTTACGGAACCACCCCACCGGAACAAGATTTTTTTAACAACCCAATTCCTGATGATGAAAGGCTGGTCCCAGGCTTAAATCAACTAATTCCGAAATCACAATTCCGAAATCCGAAATAAACATAATCCGAATTCCCAAATCCGAAATCCGAAATCAATATGAATCATATGAAGAAAATATTTACTTTATCTGCTGCTGTCCTGCTTGTTTCGCTTGCCTGCTTTGGACAACAATCATCCTTTGTCCTTAACAAGCTTGAGTACTTTGAAAGAGGTGGTGTGAATGTGATGGCTTATCAGGATATATATCCCGAAGGCCACCAGGGCGGAGTGGCGGTCATTATGCACGGGAAACGTCTGGCAACAAATGGCGACCTGAGGCTCGATGAAACCCCGGGGCAGTGGCAGCCAATACCCAAACAGCTTGAAAGAAAGGTCGATGCTGAAGGAAATACAATAACTGTTACACTGGCCTATCCCGATCCTGCTATAAACAGGAAAGGATTCAACCCCATCGAATACCCCGATCTTAATCTTAATTATACTGTTAGAGTGAGACCCCAGGGCGGATCGATAATTATAACTGTTGACCTCAATAATCCTGTTCCTGAAGAATATATAGGGAAGGTCGGGTTTAACATGGAACTCTTTCCCGGGATATTGTTCGGCAAATCATGGCTTATGGATTCAGGCACGGGGATCTTCCCGCAACAGGCAAACGGACCTGCAATGAAGGATAAGGGTGGTCAGATTGTTGCAGCTATGCCAATGGCTGAAGGACGGAAGTTTGTAGTGGCGCCTGAGGATGACCTCCTCAGGATGTCTGTTGAATCACGGACCGGCAACCTGCAGCTTCTCGACGGCAGATACCTTCATAACAACGGATGGTTTGTCATCAGATCGCTTGTTGCCGGGGGAGCATCAAAAAATGCAGTTGAATGGATAATAACCCCGAATGTTGTCAAAAATTGGTTCAGTGACCCTGTTGTACATGTTTCTCAGATAGGTTATCGTCCTGAACAGGAGAAGGTTGCCATTATTGAAACTGATAAGAATGTCTCAGGCTCGTCAGTGCCGGTGCTTTACAGACTCACTGAAAACGGGAGCGTAAAAGTTCCTGTTGAGGGCATGCCTTCTTTATGGGGCACATTCCTTAGATATAATTATTACAAATACGACTTTTCGCCGGTTAAGCAGGATGGAATGTATTATGTTGAGTATGGAGGTGTTAAATCGCAGCCCTTCAGGATATCGGCCGATGTATTCAAAAGAAATATCTGGCAGCCCACACTTGAATATTTCCTTCCTGTCCAGATGTGCCATATGAGGGTGAACGAGAAATACAGGGTATGGCATGGCCTGTGCCATATGGACGATGCAAGAATGGCTCCTGTTAATCACAACCATTTTGACGGTTATATCCAGGGACCTTCCACCCTTACAAAATTCCAACCTGGCGATCATGTTCCCGGACTAAATACCGGCGGGTGGCACGATGCAGGCGATTATGACCTTCGTGTCGAATCGCAGAGCGGTGAAGTATATATCCTCGTCAATGCATATGAAGCATTTGGCATTAACTATGACGAAACTGCGATAGATCAGCTTACCCGGATTGTTGAAATACATCAGCCCGATGGAAAGCCTGACATTCTTCAGCAGATTGAGCATGGGGCGCTATCTGTGGTAAGCGGCTACCTGAACCTCGGACGTCTTTACAGGGGGATAATTGAAGCAGATAAGCGGCAGTATGTTCTTCTTGGAGACGGATCGACAATGACCGACGGACTTATTTACTACAAACAGCTTTTACCGGGCGAAAAGACAGGTACATCCTCGTCTGTTCCCGATGACAGATGGGTTTTTACAGAGGAAAATCCCTCAAGGGAACTTACTGTGGCTGCACATCTGGCTGCTGCTTCAAGAGTTCTTAAAGGATTTAATGACACTCTGAGCCGGCAGTGCCTCGATATTGCAAAGGCAATATTCTCACATGAATACCAGATGAATGCCTGGATATTGGGCTCGAAGATCCACGCGGCTTCGGAACTTTTACTGACGACAGGCGAAGATAAGTACAGAAAATTCATCCTCGAAAACAAGGAAGCCGTTATAAAGGGTATTCGAAATCTAGGATGGCTGCTGGGCCGTACACTTCCGAAAATCAACGATCCTTCGTTCACAGCTGAGGTCCGGAATGCTGCCTCAGGCTTTTCTGAAGAGATTGCAAAACAATCAGCCGAAACACCTTTTGGAGTTCCTTACCGGCCTCATATATGGGGTGCCGGCTGGGATATCCAGTCGTTCGGTGTCAGGCAGTATTATCTTTACAAGGCATTTCCCGATATCTTCAAGCCGGCGCCTATTTTTAATGCACTTAACTTCATTCTCGGAGTTCATCCCGGAGAGAACACCGCATCATTCGCATCCGGTGTTGGTGCAAAATCGACAATAGTGGCTTACGGCGTAAACAGGGCCGACTGGTCATATATCCCCGGCGGAGTTTCATCGGGTACGGCACTGATACGTCCCGATTTTCCCGAACTCCTCGACTGGCCATATCTGTGGCAGCAACAGGAATATGTGATGGGAGGAGGGGCAACTAATTTTATGTTCCTGGTACTGGCGGCTGATCAGCTTCTTGATGGGAAGTAGATATTCGCCGGTGACTGATTATTATTTATGGAAAAATTAAAAGTTGGAAAAACCGCGGATTCATTTGTTGCCGTTTTAATGCCGGCCGGGATATTTGTATTCTTTACATTTTTCTATAATAGTCACCTTCATTTTGAGGAACAATTCAGTCTTTTTCTCTTCACTTCCGATTATCTGATTGAAAAACTGATATTACCGGGAGGTGTGGCAGGATATCTCGGTGAGTTTTTTACCCAGTTTTATTATATTTCATTTTTAGGGCCGTTGATAATAGCGTTGCTGTTATTCGCCCTTTTCATGGTCATAAGAAAGACCTTATCGGCGGTAAGCCCCGGCAGTATTATGCTACTGTTGAGTATAATTCCTCCCCTTTATGCAGGGATGATCCTTTGTAATGAATTTTATCCATTGTCTGTCGTGACCGGGCATTTGCTGTCTATGACGGCGGCCATGTTATACATTCATATAAAGCAGAAAAAAGCAAGATTTATCACCGGTCTTGTTCTTATTCCGGTTGTTTACTGGATAACCGGAGGCTTATATATAAGCTGTCTTTCTGTAATAATTGTTTTTGAGCTTTTATCAGGCTCGAAAACAGGGAGAGGAAATACAGTAAACAGGCGCCGGTATGCCGACATATTGAATATTATCTCATACCTTCTTGTCGCGGCTTCCATTCCCCTTATACTTCAAAAGTGTATTTTCTCAGAGCCTGGATTTGCAGGTCTGTGGGGCAGATTTTGTTACAATATTCCCGGAGCGATCCCGGCATCAGTTGTGATATTGTCAGTTCTTCCTGCAATCCTGATGTTTATTTCAGGAATTGTCAGAATTCATGAAAAGCACATTATTAAAGTTTTGACTGCAGAAATTCTCATCCTCGCTGCTTTCTGTTTCGCGGGATTCAGATACTATTCAAATTTTGATGCTGAGGAGACAATGACATATGATTATCTTGTAAGACAGGGCCGATGGGACGATGTTCTGAAATATTCCGGGAAGCGCCCTCCGGAAAACTATCTTTCACTATCGATGCTAAACCTTTCCCTTTCAAAGACAGGCCTGATGGGAGACAATTTGTTCAGGTATGACCAGCATGGAATAAACGGTCTGTTTCTCTCGTTCAACAAGGAATATGTCGCCCCTCTTATGGGGAATGAGATCTTTTACAATCTTGGTCTTATTAATGCTTCCCGGCAATATGCATTTGAAAGCATGGAGACAATTCCCGATATGGGAAAATCGGCCAGGATAATCAGAAGGCTGGCGGAGACAAATCTTATTAACGGACAATATCAGGTTTCGGAAAAATACCTTCATATCCTTGAGCATACTCTCTTTTACAGGAAATGGGCAAAAAACACACTGCCATATCTTTATAACGAAGAGAAAATAAATGCAGATGCTGACTGGGGCGAAAAAAGAAAATACCTGGTCGAAGATGATTATTTCTTTCATGTTCAGGATATTGAGACTGTTTTGAACAGGATGGTAAGTGAGCATCCTGATAACAGGGCTGCTTTTGAATATCTGATGGCTTTTTACCTTATTACAAAGGATCTCGGACATTTCTCCGGACTTATTCCTGCAATGGAGAAAATGCGATATGCGAAAGTTCCTTCGTCATATCAGGAGGCAATTACATTTATTTTAGCCTCATCCAACAGGGATCCGCTTACAGAGTCACCTCAGTATATAAGTCAGGGTACAAGACAGAATCTGAAGACATATGCTGATATCTTCAATACTTATCCTGATGCGGAGCAAAGATTAAGGCAGAGATTCTCAGGTACATACTGGTTTTATCTGCATTTTAATGATTATCAGTATAATCCGGAGGAGATAATACAGAAAAACCTTTACTGATGGCAGACTGTAAAATCGGAATAGTACTGGTTGCATTATTTGTTGCTGTTTCATGCGGCAGACATGGAAATGAAACAGCTGACAGTGATGATCTTCCTCCAATCTTCCCCGATTATTGCAATGTTACGATACCTGCAAATATTGCCCCGCTGAATTTCATTGTCAGAAACTGTGAAAAGTCGGAAGTCGTAATAAAAGGGAGCGCTGAGGCTATTACAATAAAATCGGGGGAACACATAAGGATTCCGCTAAGTAAATGGCGGAAATTACTTGACGACAACCGGGGGAAAGACCTTACAGTGACTGTTATTGCGCTGGCAGACAAAAAATGGACGCGCTACAGGCCCTTTACAATGAGTATCAAAGGCGATCCTGTAGATCCTTATATAGCCTACAGGCTTATTGCCCCGGGATATGAGGCATACAGCAGCATGGGCATCTACCAGAGGGATCTGACTTCATTCAGACAGAGACCTTTTATAACCAACAGGCATGTAAAGGGTACCTGTATGAACTGCCATTCTTTCAACTCCGGAAATCCGGATAAAATGATGTTCCATATCAGAGGCGATTTCTCCGGAACCATATTGCTGGATAATGGGAAGATGATAAAACTTAACACCAAAACCAGTGAAACAATCTCAAATTGCATTTATCCTTTCTGGCATCCCTCTGGTGACTATATCGCTTTTTCAGTGAACAACATCTCCCAGGTGTTTCATTCTGTAAGCAGCAAAAGAATTGAGGTATTTGATTCAAAGTCAGATATTGTAGTTTATGATATCAGGAACAATAAGCTTATTACCACCAGGCTTTTATCATCAGAAGATAATTTTGAGACATTCCCTGCCTTTACTCCCGACGGCAAAACACTTGTATTCTGCTCGGCTGAAAGGGTGGCTCAACCATTCGAATATGAAAAGGCTTTATACAGTCTCTGCCTAATATCATTTGATCCATTATCAGGTACATTCGGTGACCGGATCGATACACTGGTCAGCGCAAGGGAAACAGGGAAAAGTATTTCCTTCCCGAGAGTTTCACCCGACGGGAAACAATTGATATTTACACTTTCAGGTTATGGAAATTTCTCAATATGGCACAGGGATGCCGATTTGTACAGCCTTGACCTGAGCACCAACAGCTTCAGAAATATTAAGGAGATAAACAGCATGGAGAGTGACAGCTATCATTCATGGTCCTCAAATTCGAGATGGATGGTGTTCAGCAGCAGGAGGGCAGACGGGCTTTATACACGTCTTTTTATTGCATATTGCAATAGTGACGGTAGCTTTTCAAAGCCATTCATGGTGCCATTGAAAAACCCTGAATCGTACTCAGGGTCGCTTCTTTCATATAATGTTCCCGAGTTCGTATCTGGTGAGATAGTTAAAGATACCAGGTCGTTGTTAAAAGCGATTGCTTCTCAGGCAAAAGATGTTAATTTTGAAATAAAAGAGAGATGAAAAAGCTGCTAATATTTTTTTCAGCGGCCGTCCTTTTTTCAATGTGTTCCAGATCGGTCTGGAACCTCACAGACGACGGCGTAGTTATAAGGCTGGGATCACCAAAGCCGGGAATGCAGTCTGTTATGAAGCTTGAGGTCATTAATGAGAAAATAATCCGTGTGATTGCATCGCCGGAGAAGGAATTTTCGAACGAACATAGTCTTTGTGTTATTGCACAGACAAACCCTGTTCCACCTTTCGATGTCCGCCAGTCGGTCGACACTCTTATTTTATCCACTTCTGCATTAAAAGCAAAGGTAAATCTTACAACGGGCCAGGTGATATTCACTGATACAACGGGCAGGATAATCGTTCAGGAAAGGGAAGCAGGCAGGTCATTTGCTCCTGTCACTGTCGAAGGTACATCAGGCTATTCATTCCGCCAGGTCTTTGAATCGCCTGCCGATGAGGCTTTTTACGGTCTTGGCCAGCACCAGTCGGATGAATTCAATTATAAGGGACTTAATGAAGTTCTATACCAGTATAATACCAAAGTATCAGTCCCTTTCATCATCTCGAGCAGGAACTACGGTATCCTCTGGGATAACTACTCGCTTACAAGGTTTGGCGATCCCCGCGATTATTCCCAGATCGACCTTTTCAGGCTTTACGGTGACGACGGATCTGAAGGAGGACTTACTGCGACCTATTATATTGATTCAGACACATCAAAGGTTTTTATCAGGAGGAAAGAGTCGGCAATAGATTATGAAAACCTCACAACAATAAAGGGTTTCCCTGAGAAATTTCCATTTTACGGATCAACAATAACATGGACCGGATCAATAGAGCCTCAGGAATCGGGTCTTTTTAATTTCAGGCTTTATTATGCAGGGTATACAAAGCTGTGGATCGACAATGAGCTTGTTGTTCCAGAGAGGTGGAGAACGGCATGGAACCCCAATACATATAAGTTCAGGAGAGATCTTGAAAAAGGCCGGAGGTACACTATCAGGCTCGAATGGAAACCCGACGGGGGTGTTTCGTATATCGGGCTGAAAGCCTTAAGTCCGTTGTCTCCCGAAGACCAGGGCGTCCTGTCGCTCTCATCCGAAATGGGCGATCAGATGGATTATTATTTTATCTCGGGCAACAGCTTCGATAAAGTTATAAGCGGGTACAGGACACTCACAGGGAAAGCGCCGATAATGCCTGAATGGGCCATGGGATTTTGGCAGAGCAGGGAGAGGTATAAATCACAGGATGAGCTGCTTGATGTACTGAGGGAATACAGGATCAGAAATATCCCGATCGACAACATTGTTCTCGACTGGTCGTACTGGCCTGTCGATGCATGGGGATCACATGAATTTGATCCGAAATTCTTTCCCGACCCATCAGGAATGGTCGACTCGGTCCATAAAATGAACGGGCATATAATGATCTCGGTATGGCCAAAATTCTATTATACAACAGAACATTACAAAGAGTTTGACAGTAAAGGCTGGATGTACAGGCAGGCAGTAAAAGATAGCGTCAGGGACTGGATAGGGAAAGGATATATCGGATCGTTTTACGATGCTTACAGCGACGGAGCAAGGAAGCTTTTCTGGGAACAGATGAAAGAGCATCTTTATTCAAAGGGCTTCGATGCCTGGTGGATGGATGCCTCAGAGCCCGACATCCTCTCAAATGCAAGTATCGGATACAGGAAACTCCTTTCAACACCAACCGCGCTCGGGCCTTCAACACAATACTTCAACACCTATGCCCTTGTAAATGCCATGGCAATTTATGAGGGACAAAGAAGCGCCAACCCCGATGAACGTGTATTTCTTCTTACCAGATCAGGTTTTGCAGGCCTTCAGAGATATTCGACAGCTACCTGGAGCGGCGACATAGGTACCCGATGGGAGGACATGAAGGCGCAGATACCGGCAGGCCTTAATTTCTCGATGTCGGGGATACCATACTGGACCTTTGATATCGGTGGGTTTTGTGTAGAAAACCGCTATACACGGGCGGCAGAAGGCAGCGCCGATCTCGATGAATGGAGGGAGCTTAATACCCGCTGGTTTCAGTATGGATCATTCTGTCCGCTTTTCCGCAGTCACGGACAATATCCTTTCCGCGAAATATTCAATATCTCGCAGCCGGGCGCTCCTTCATACGAAAGCATGGTTTACTACGACAGGCTCAGATACAGGCTTATGCCATATATTTATTCACTTGCCGGACTTTCATATTTCAATGACTATACGATTATGAGGGCTATGGTTATGGATTTCGGGAATGATCCGGCAATGAGGAGCATTGGCGACCAGTATATGTTCGGGCCCTCGCTTCTTGTCGCTCCTGTTTATAAGTACAAAGCAAGAAAAAGGGAAGTCGTGTTTCCTTCAGCTGCAAACTGGTACGATCTGTATACAGGTATGCATATAATCGGAGGCCAGAAGCTTCAGGCAGATGCTCCATATGAAAGGATGCCTCTGTTCGTAAAGGAAGGATCAATAATACCAGCAGGGCCGGATATCATGTATACTGGCGAAAAAAGCGCCGATACAATTACACTTTTTGTATATGCAGGAAGAAGCTGTTCATTCACACTTTATGAAGATGAAGGAACAAATTACAATTACGAGAAGGGAAGATGCAGTACAATAAAGTTCAGTTATGACGATTCGCTGGGAGAACTTACTGTTGGCGGCCGCAACGGTGATTTTGACGGAATGCTCAAAGAAAGAACTTTTAACATAATATGGATAACCCGCGACAGACCTCTGGGATTTGACCCGGCAATCGCACCCGATAGTTCTGTAAAATATAATGGACAGCAGATAGTGATAAAAAGAAATTTATAATAAACACATTTACTAAAATGAAAACACTTTCGGTTATCATTTCATCGCTTTTTTTGCTCTTTATGATTGCAGGAACTGCCGGTGCCCAGACAGCTTCGATAAGAGACTCCCTGGGAGGGGCTCCGGTACCCTCAGAGATTGAAGACCCGGAATGTTTTGCAATTAACAGGGAACCCGCGCACGCTACCTTAATGCCTTATGCAAACCTTAATGAAGCGCTGGCAGCAAACAGACATGCTTCGACATTTTGCAGAAGCCTTAACGGGATGTGGAAATTCAACTGGGTTTCGTGGCCGCAGGCCCGGCCTGTCGATTTTTACAAACCCGCCTTCGATGTTTCATCATGGAAGGAAATTCAGGTTCCGTCAAACTGGCAGATACTGGGCTATGGAACCCCATATTACCGGAATCTGGGATACACCTTTAAAAGGGATTTCCCTAAAGTGATGAGCACTCCTCCAAAGAATTTTACAGCATACGAGGAAAGAAATCCGGTCGGAAGCTACAGGAGGGATTTTGATGTCCCTGCCGGCTGGGACGGACGGGAGATTTTCCTGACCTTCGATGGTGTCGATGCCGGATTCTTTTTATGGGTAAATGGTGAAAAAGTTGGTTACAGCGAGAACAGCCGTAATGCTGCCGAATTTGATATAACAAAATATGTTAAATCCGGAAAGAATATGGTGGCTGTTGAGGTTTACAGATATACAACCGGCAGCTATGTTGAGGACCAGGATATGTGGCGGCTGAGCGGAATATTCCGTAATGTAACGATCTGGAGCACTCCCCGCCAGCATATAAGGGACTTCTTTATTAAGACCGACCTCGACAATATATATGTCGATGCAACACTCGATGTTACAGCGAAGATTAAAAACTACGACAGCAAACCTGTAAAGGCTTCCGAATTACAGGTAACCCTGTATGACGGTAGCACTTCAGTCGCATCCTATTCCCTGAATGATGGTGTTCCGGCGCTGAAACCTGGAGAAGAGATCCCGGTCAGGATGTCTTTCAAGGTTAATAATCCTGGAAAATGGACTGCCGAAACGCCTAAGCTGTATACCACGGTACTTACCCTGAAGAGAGGCAAAAAGATAGTAGAGATCCTTTCTGCAAGGACAGGTTTCAGGGAGGTTGAGATCAGGGGCAGACAGTTTTTTGCCAACGGAGTTCCACTGAAGCTGAAAGGAGTCAACCGTCATGAGAACTGGCCCGATGTTGGCCATGCTGTCACTGAGGCACAGATGATACGCGACCTGGAACTTATAAAGCAGGGTAACTGCAATCATGTCCGCACCTGCCATTATTCAGACGACCCGCGGTGGTATGAACTGTGTGACCAATGGGGTATATGGCTTGTTGCCGAAGCCAACGTAGAATGCCATGGCAATTCAGGGAAGTTCGATGAAGAGCCACGGATGAAAGCAGCAATAATCGACAGGAACGTGGCAAATACAGAAAACTTTAAAAACCACCCTTCAGTGATTATCTGGTCGCTTGGGAATGAAAACGGCAGGGGAGGTACAAATTTCCGTGCCGCCATGGCTGCAGTGAAAAATATAGATAATACCAGGCCTGTCCATTATGAGGGTTTTGGCATAGGAAAGAACAATCCTGCTGACCTCGACAGCAGAATGTATACTGCCGTTGACCAGATCGGGCGTATTGCGAATGATACTTCTTACAACAAGCCTTTTTATATGTGCGAATATGCCCATGCAATGTTCAATTCAATGGGGGCAATCGGGGAGTATAACGATGTGTTCGACAAATACCCGGCAATTCTCGGAGGAGCAATCTGGGAATGGCAGGACCAGGGGATATGGAACAGGCGTAATCCTGATCATGTCATTCTGGCTTATGGCGGAGGATTCGGCGAATTCCCGAACGACAAATATTTCATTCACAAGGGAGTCGTTGCATCCGACAGATCGCTTAAACCGCATTTCCCCGAAATGAAGCATGCATACCAGTGGGTAGGTATTTCGGAGGATGACCTGGCTGCAGGGACAATAAGGGTAAAAAATAAATATCAGTTCATAAACACAAAAGACTTTGCTGCCTCCTGGACTCTTTCAGAGAATGGCGCTGTGATTGGTTCAGGAACACTGCCGGCCTTTGATCTGAAGCCAGGTTCGGAAACCACTGTCAGGGTGCCTGAGGATATAAAGGATCCAAAACCGGGGGCAGAATATTTTCTCAGGATCTCATTCACTCTCACAAAGGATGAGCTTTGGGCAAAGAAGGGGTATGAAATTGCATCACAGCAATTTCAGCTTCCGGTGAAGGTGCAGGCTCCGGCTGTCTCACCTGATACAAAACAGATTGTCATGAACAGGGTAGATAAGTCAATAACCCTCAAAGGCGATGGTTTTACGGCAGTGTTTGACTTAACATCAGGGACATTTTCATCGATCGAAAGAAATGGAGCAAATATTCTGAAGCCGGGAGGAGGTCCGATGCCTCATTTATGGAGGGCTGCCCACCGTAATGATGATATGTACGCCGACAGAAGCTGGGCAAATAACGGACTTAAAGATCTGAAATGGACTGTAAAAGATGTCATTTCAGAACAGGTTTCACCTTCCGAAGCAAAAATCACAGTAAAAATGACCGGCGAAGGGAAAAACGGTTACACCGTAGATTTCAACGCTGTTTATACAATTACCGGGAGCGGCAATATAACTTCTGAAAACATCATCAACTCAAGTAATCCGAACCAGATCGCCGGCAGGATAGGTGTGAGGATGTTCCTTGAGAAACAGTTTGAAAATGCTGAGTATTTCGGCCGGGGCCCCATGGAAAACTATGCCGACAGGAAAAGGGGATTTGATGTAGGCTTGTATAAAAGCACTGTTAGGGACCTGATGACTCCTTATGAAAAACCAATGGATGCTGGTAACCATGAGGACGTTAGGTGGGTAAGCATTACAAACTCCGGAGGATCGGGAATAAAAGCCTGCAGCGACAGTACATTGCTTCAGTTCACGGCATTGCCATACAGTGATGAACAGATGGATCCTGTCGAATACAGGATCGATCTGCCTCAGAGCGATGCAACCGTTCTCTGCCTGAGCTACAAGACTCTGGGAGTCGGAACAGCAGGCTGCGGACCAAGGCCGCTGCCACAATACATGGTTTATACTGCACCTGCTACATTTAAATACCGATTGCAACTGTTGCCTTAATGTTCGGACATAAAATAAAATTGAGTTAATTTTAACCCCCTTGAACCTTATTATGAAAAAGACAATATTGATTTTAGCCACATTCCTGACTCTGCTTGGTTGTCAGAGAAAGCCTTCGGAACTTGTTCTGCCATCTCTGATCGGCGACAATATGGTACTGCAGCAGAAAACAGATATTCATATCTGGGGTAATGCTTTGCCCGGGACCAGGATTGATGTATCAGCAAGCTGGGGTGGAACAGGTAAGTCGGTGACAGGCGATGATAAAGTATGGTCGGTCACAATGCCGACACCTGATGCCGGCGGTCCGTTTACAATAACCGTGGAAGCCCCCGACACAACAATAACCCTTGATAATGTTCTTGTTGGCGAGGTATGGGTATGTTCCGGACAGTCGAACATGGAAATGCCTCTTGCCGGATGGCCTCCGAATGATACAATAATGTATTCGGCTGAAACAATAGCCTCTGCTTCTGTATCTGAGATCAGGCTTTTCAATGTACAGCGCAAGGTCTCTGCAGAACCGCTTACCGGCTGTTCAGGGAATTGGGAGGTTTGCTCACCATCGTCTGTAGCTCAGTTCAGTGCAACAGCATATTTCTTCGGGCTTAAGCTTTATGACGAACTTAAGATCCCCATTGGATTGATTGAATCAGCATGGGGAGGAACACCTGCAGAAGCCTGGATGTCGGCAGATATACTCGAAGAGTCGGGCGAATTTGTTTCTGAAATTAAAAAGATAAAAGAATCTGTTCCGCTTATTGCCGGCTACCAGTCGTGGCTCGATAGTCATAAACAGATTATTGCTGATGCTTCGGGCGAAAACCAGTGGAAGGATCTTTCATTCAGCGATGATGTGGTTCCGGCAAATGATTTCAACGATTCGGAATGGCCGGTAATGAAACTCCCTGGTCAGTTTGAACAGGTAACCGGTGATTTTGACGGTGTTGTGTGGTTCAGGAGAAGTATTGACCTTCCTGAGGAGATGTCGGGAAGGGATCTGACACTATCGCTTGGTCCGATTGACGATATGGACCGGACGTATTTCAACGGCACACTTGTAGGATCGCATGAAGTGGCAGGATTCTGGCAGGCCGAAAGGAATTATGACATACCAAAGGATCTTCCAAAACCGGGAGCCAACATGATTGCCGTTCGTGTACTCGACAATCAGGGAGGCGGAGGGATATGGGGAAAACCGGGATCGATGAAACTTATTGAAAATGAAAATAAATCGGTTCATATCGATCTCGAAGGCGAATGGAAATACCAGCCGGCGGCCGAACTTGTTGGAAACAGATTTTTCGTATTCGATCCATCTCAGAAAGACTTCTCATCAGTTGCCAGGCCAACGGCTGTCGGACCTTCGACTCCGACATCACTCTATAACGGGATGATAAACCCTCTTGTTAATTATCCTGTGAAAGGAGCGATCTGGTATCAGGGTGAGGCAAACGTCGGAAGGGCTGATCAGTATGCAAAGATCTTCCCAATGCTTATCACGAACTGGAGAGAAGCATGGAATAATGAAGCTTTGTCATTCTATTTTGTTCAGATCGCCCCTTATGTTTACAGCGGAGTCGATTCAACTGAATCGGCTGTCCTCAGAGGGGCGCAGGAAAAAGCCCTGCAGCTGCCGAATACCGGAATGGTAGTTACTCTTGATGTCGCCACAGTAATGAATATTCATCCTCCTTTTAAGAAAGAAGTGGGAGAAAGACTCGCAAATCTTGCACTATCAAAAAATTACGGGAAAGATATTGCTACCCAGGGACCTGTATTTAAATCAGCTATTGCTGAAGGAAATTCAATCAGGGTTCAGTTTGATTTCGTCGACAAAGGACTTGTAAAAAAAGGAGACTTACTGACTGAATTCGAACTGGCCGGACAGGACGGGAAATTTTTAAAGGCTGATGCAAGGATAGACGGAAATGAGGTCATTGTATCTTCGGCGAAAATCGCGAAACCGGTGTTTGTAAGATATTGCTGGAGGAACGGTTCAACTGCTTCTTTATTCAATGGAGATGGTCTTCCGGCATTGCAGTTCACTACGAAATAGAAAACAGAAACAAAAATAAATTAAGAACTAAAATCGACATTTTATGAAAAGAAATCTAAAGCTGTTATCAACGGGTTTATTGAGCGTTGTTATTTTATTAACAGGATGCAAAAAGACTGAGATGGTCCGTAAGGAAGTATTCGGGAACCATCAGGGGAAAGAGGTTTATCTTCTGACATTGACAAACAATCAGGGGAACATCATCAAGCTTACAAACTATGGCGCAAAAATAAACTGGATCGAAATTCCTGATATGAACGGCAAAAAGTCAAATGTGACATTCGGATTCGACACCTTTGAGGAGACGCTGAAAGGCGATATGTCGTTCGGCTCGACTGTCGGAAGATATGCAAACCGTATCGCCAATGGAAAATTCACTCTCGACAGTGTTGAATATACTCTTCCTCAGAACAACGGACCTAATTGTCTTCATGGCGGACCCGCAGGATGGCACAGCGTAGTTTGGGAAACAGAAATACTCAAAGGAGAAGTACCCGCTGTCAGGTTCAAATATCACAGTCCCGACATGGAGATGGGATTCCCCGGGAATGTTGATGCTGAGGTTACTTATACCTGGAACGACAACAATGAGATAGTAATGGATTACAAGGCAACTACTGATAAAAAGACAGTTATAAACCTTACAAACCATGCTTATTTTAATCTGACAGGCGATTTCATGAATCCTATTACAGGACATATACTTACTCTCAGGGCATCTGCCTATACTCCTGTCGATTCGGTAATGATACCAACAGGTGAGATACAGCCGGTTGCCGGAACTCCTTTTGATTTCACGAAACCCCATACAATTGCAGAGCGTCTCGATGAAGTTAACGACCAGCTCAGGATAGGCAAGGGATATGACCATAACTATGTCCTCGACAACAAGGAAGAGGCTGATGCTATGGTTTATGAACCATCTACGGGAAGGATCCTTGAGGTAGTAACCGACCAGCCCGGGCTTCAGCTTTATATTGGTAATTTTCTCGACGGAAGCCAGAAAGGTCACGGAGGTGTTCCCTATGATAACAGAACAGGTTTCTGCCTCGAATCGGGCCATTACCCCGACAGCCCCAATCATCCCGATTTTCCTTCAACAGTATTAAATCCGGGTGAAACATATCAGACACGTACAATTTACAGGTTTTCAGTATTAAAATAATCTAACCGGAAAATATTCATGACAACACGACGCGGTTTCATAAGAAATACAGCCCTGGCTGCTGCCGGGCTTACTATAGCGCCTTCACTCGGGGCATCATCTAAAATTGTTGCACCAAGCGACAGGATCAATGTAGGTGTGATAGGCTGCAACGGACAGGGTTTCAGCGACCTGGCAGCTTTCCTTGAAAATCCTGAGGTTGAATGCATTGCCCTCTGCGATATCGATGATTCGGTTCTTGAGAGAAGGGCAGGGAATGTGGAAAAAATGAGAGGGAAGAAACCGGCCAATATCTACAAGGACTGGAGGAAGCTGATTGATAACAAGGATATTGATGTTGTGATTGTCGGAACTCCCGACCACTGGCATTGCATCCAGATGGTTGCAGCATGCGAGGCCGGCAAGGACGTATTTGTAGAAAAACCGATTGGCAGAACCATCGAGGAATGCAATCTGATGGTGAAAGCTGCAAAAAAATATAATAGGGTGGTCCAGGTCGGACAATGGCAGAGAAGCGATCCACACTGGCAGGAGGCAGTCGACTTTATCAACACAGGGAAACTTGGCAAGATAAGGCTTGTCAGGGTATTTTCGTACCAGGGATGGTGCCCTACAATCCCGGTTCTTCCTGATGAACCTGTTCCTGCAGGTGTCGATTATAACATGTGGCTGGGGCCTGCAACAAACAGACCTTTTAACAGGAACCGCTTCCATTTTACTTTCAGATGGTTCTGGGATTATGCCGGGGGACTGATGACAGACTGGGGAGTCCATCTTCTCGATTATGCCCTCTTCGGGATGAATGTCACAACACCTAAATCGATAATGGCAATGGGTGGTAAGTATGGCTATCCCGATGATGCTTGTGAAACACCCGATAGCCTTCAGACAATTTATGAATTCGACGGATTCAACGTATTGTGGGATCATGCGATAGGTATTGACGACGGCGCCTATGGCCGCAATCACGGACTGGGATTTGTGGGCGAGAACGGTACACTTGTAGTTGACCGCGGAGGATGGGAGGTAATACCTGAAAAGGTTAACGGCAAGCTCAGGATGGAAGCTGTTCCTCTTAAAAAGGGAACCGGCAAGGGTTTGAGCAACCATGTGAAGAACCATCTCGAATGCATAAAGACAAGAAATCCGAATACAAATGCAAGCATCGAGATAGGAGCACATATAGCAAAATTCTCGGCCCTTGGCAATATTGCATATCGTACAGGGAAAAAACTTGTATGGGACGGTACGAAATTTACAAACGACACTGACGCCAACAGCTACCTGGTGCCGCAATATCGCGCACCATGGAATCTACCCATGGTATAAAACGGTTGATTAGTGTCTGGTTTTTACCCCCTTCCCTCCCGAACCTTTCGGGATTCCCCCAAAGGGGAAGGAGCACGGCACCTGGCCTTTCCCCCCTGGGGGAAACGGGAAAGGGGGTTAAAAACAAGTAAGAGAAATTGTGAAAATTTAATGGTAACTTTTTTTGGAATTGATTCCTGCCGTTAAAAAATTAATTTGATTTATGAATATCAGAAGACTTTTTCTTTCATTATCTGTATTGATCTGCAGCTATGCTGTAGTCTTTCCTCAGGAAATATGTTCACCTGCAAATCTCAGGTGTGAATATCTTGTAAATCCCCTGGGCATCGATTCACCTGCACCGAGGTTAAGCTGGCTTATTAGCGACACGCGTCAGGGAGCCATCCAGACCTCCTACAGGATTGTTGCTGGTACCGATTCGGCATCTCTATCGAATGGCTCCGGCAGTTTATGGGATTCCGGGAAAGTTGATTCAGACAGGATGCTCGTAACATATTCCGGTAAGGAGCTAAAACCATTCACGAAATATTACTGGAGTGTTCAGGTCTGGGACAGGGATGGAATGAAATCTGCCCCTGTCACAGCTTCTTTTGAAACCGGGATGATGAAACAGGAAAGCTGGAAAGGTTCGTGGATAAGCGATGAATACGGAATGGAGAAAAAGGAGGCGCCTTATTTCAGAAAAGAGTTTACCGTTAACGGGAAAATAATATCGGCAAGGGCTTATATAGCAGTTGCAGGTTTGTACGAACTCTCTTTCAACGGTTCCAAAACAGGAGATCATCGCCTTGATCCCGGTTATACCAGGTTCGACAGGAGAACCCTTTATGTGACCTATGACATTACAAAAAGCCTGCAGCAGGGTAAAAACGTGGCAGGTGTCCTGCTTGGAAACGGCTGGTATAACCATCAGTCGACGGCAGTATGGTATTTCGACAGGGCGCCATGGCGCAACCGGCCCGCATTCTGCATGGATATACGGATCACATATGAAGACGGAAGCGTTCAGACAATAACAACCGACAATACATGGAAGAGTTCCCTTAGTCCGGTTGTCTTCAACAGCATCTATACAGGCGAGCATTATGATGCCCTAAAGGAACAGCCGGGATGGGACAAACCAGGCTTTGACGATTCCAAATGGAAGCCGGCTGCTTACCGTCCGGCCCCTTCACGTAACATTGTCTCCCAGCAGATGCATCCTATCCGGAATGTTGAGAGGATCCCCGCGAAAAGTATAAACCGGATAAATGACACTGTGTTTGTATTTGATCTCGGCAGGAATATCGCCGGCGTATCTCAGCTCACTGTTAAAGCTGATGCCGGAACAGTATTCAGGCTTAAACATTCAGAGAGGACCGGGAAGGACGGACGTACAGATATGTCGAATATTGATGTCCATTACAGGCCCACTGACGACAGCGATCCTTTCCAGACAGATATTTTCATTGCCGGAGGAAAGGGTGAGGAGACATTTATGCCCCGGTTCAATTACAAGGGTTTCAGGTATGTGGAAGTTACCTGCAGCCGGCCTGTGGATCTCTCAGAAGGAAATCTCACGGGATGGTTCATGCACAGCGACGTTCCTCCTGTGGGAAAAATTGAATCATCAAATCCTGTTCTGGATAAGATGTGGTGGGCAGCCAACAACTCATATCTGTCGAACCTTTTTGCTTATCCTACCGACTGCCCGCAGAGGGAAAAGAACGGATGGACAGGCGATGCCCATATTGCAAGCGAAACGGGACTGTTTAATTTTGATGCGATCACTGTTTATGAGAAATGGCTTGCGGACCACCGCGACGAACAACAACCAAACGGCGTACTCCCTGCAATAATACCGACGAGCGGATGGGGCTATCACTGGGCCAATGGTCCCGACTGGACAAGCACAATTGCAATCATACCATGGAATGTTTATTTGTTCTATGGTGATACAAAGCTGCTCAGTGATTGCTACGAGAACATAAAAAGATACGTTGACCACATTACTGATATCAGTCCTTCAGGCCTGACGACATGGGGATTGGGCGACTGGGTTCCCGTAAAGTCAAAATCACCTGTTGAGCTTACCTCGTCAGTTTATTATTATGTTGATGCATCCATACTTGCAAATGCGGCAAAGCTCTTTGGGAAGGAGGATGATCATATAAGATATCAGGAACTTGCTCAAAAGATAAAAGATGCTATAAATACAAAATACCTTAACAGTCAGACCGGTATTTATGGCAACGGCGTCCAGACCGAGTTGAGTGTGCCACTTAAATGGGACATAGTGCCTGCAGAAATAAAGGTAAAGGTGGCCGGAAATCTTGCCTCAAGGGTAAAGGCTGACGGTTCGCACATCGATGTAGGCCTGCTCGGCTCAAAGGCCATTCTGAATGCCCTTAGTGAAAACGGGTATCCCGATCTGGCTTATACTCTGGCTTCTGCCGAAACATTTCCTTCGTGGGGATGGTGGATAGTGAACGGAGCCACGACCTTTTATGAGAACTGGCCCATCGATGCCGGAAGCGATATTTCGATGAACCACATCATGTTCGGGGAAATAGATGCCTGGTTTTACAAAGCTCTGGGAGGTATCAACCCTGATCCGGGAAATCCTGGATTTAAGAATATTCTTCTTCGCCCTTCATTTCCTGCAACCCTTTCCCATTTCAAAGCTGTTCATGATTCACCTTATGGAAGAATTGTATCGGATTGGACAAGAAACAGAAAAGGTATTGTTATAAATATAACAATCCCGGCAAATTCAACAGCTGACTTTTCTGTTCCTGCCGGTTATGAGGCATTGTCGGTCAGATCAGCAGTATCTGGTTCGGAAATTAAACCAACGAGGAATCCGGACGGATCGATGCATCTCCCGGCCGGAAGTTTCATGATAAGCCTGACAGGAAAGAAGAAGTAAGACGACTGAAATAAAGTTAGTATTATCTTCCTGAACTCATCGAAGGAGGAGCATCTTCAGGAGCTGAACCCCATTTGAGGTTGGGTTCAGGTCCCATTTCAAAAATGAGCTCTCCTCCCTTTATTATATCATCATGTGAAATCCATGTCTTTTCATAGGATTTTCCGTTGAGCCTTGCCGACTGAATGTAGAGGTTTTCTTTTGAGTTGTTGACAGCGACAACAGAAAATACTTTTCCGTTACCGGCGCTGATAGTTGATTTGCTGAAAAGCGGAGAGCCAATAACATATACAGGACTGCCGGGAGCTACAGGATAGAATCCGATCGAACTGAATACGTACCACGAAGAAAGAGAACCCATGTCCTCGTTTCCGCAAAGCCCTCCGGGACCGGTCCTGTAAAGTTCCTGTGTTATCTGGCGGACCCTTTGCTGCGTTTTCCATGGCTGTCCTGCATAATCATATAAATATGCAACATGGTGAGAGGGTTGATTGCCATGTACATACTGGCCAATTGTGCCAACAACACCGACATATTTCGGTGGTGTGATATTGGGACTCATTTCAAAAAAGGTGTCAAGCTTCCCTGTAAAATTCTTTCTGCCGCCAAACAGGTTTATCAATCCCTGGGGATCGTGCTGGACCGACCAGACATACTGCCATGCGTTTGATTCTGTATAATAGCGGTTTGGCCGCCTTCCTACGAGCAGAGGATCAAAGTACTTATAATACGAATGATCACCTTCCTTTACAATTTCCTGTTCCCTGCCGTTTATCTCTTCAAGCCATGATCCGTCATTCTTTTTCGGGCGCATAAAGCCGGTATTGCTGTCCCAGAGATTTTTATAGAATGATGCCTTTTTTATGAATAAGCCATAATCTTCCTTTTTGCCAAGGCCCTTTGCCAGTTGTGCTATACACCAGTCGTCAAATGCCATTTCCATTGTTATTGAAACAGACTCTGTTATCCTGTCAACAGGAAGATATCCCAGTGTCATGTAATAATTTAATCCGGGCCGACCGGCATACAAAGGCACCGGAGGCTTTGGAGCCTCGAGGGCTTTTTTTCTCATGGCGCTATACAGGAAATCAGTGTTATAATCCCTGAAACCTTTTACCCATGCATCTGCAACTATGGGAATGAGGTGATCGCCAACCATTCTTTCACCCGGGACATTGAGAAAATGCTGGGCAGGCAGCCACCCGTAATCCCTTGTCTTTGCCTCAATCGATTTTACAATGTCATTTACATATTCCGGAGCTATTAGCGTGAGCAGAGGATGCTGGGTCCTGTAGGTATCCCAGCACGAAAACGAGCCGAAATAATTGTATCCCTTTGCCTCATGCACCTTTGCGTCCATCCCGTAATACTTTCCGTCAACGTCCTGGGAAATATATTGTGCAAGCAGTGAATGATAGACTGCAGTATAAAAAATCACTTTCTGATCATCAGTACCTTCGACTTTGATTTTTGAAAGCTCCCTGTTACAGATGTCGCGTGCATCATTTCTTACAGATTCAAAATCCCATCCTGGTATCTCCTTCTGAAGGTTAAGCCTGGCTCCTTCAAGACTTGTCCAGGATATCCCTACCTTTACGAGTACCTGTTCATTTTCTTTTGTACGGAATGTTACAAAAGCTCCGATCTTTTTACCCGATTCTCCATTCTTATAAGGGAAAATGCTACCTTTTGATTCAGGTGTAACGTACTCCGAATCAAATGTTCCGTAATATGCAAAAGGCTTGCTGAATTCGGCGACAAAGAACAGTTTTCCTGTGCCGGCCGGCTTAAATCCTTCAATCCGGTTATTGTTTATTATGCTCAATTCCGAGGGGATCTCCGGATAAGTGTCGCCAAGCTGATGTCCGAGATCGAGTATGATTTTTGCATTATCCGTTCCGGGAAAGGTATAACGGTGAAAAGCAGCTCTTTTTGTGGCAGTAAGTTCAACCCTGATGTTATAATCCTTTAAAAGGACTGAATAGTATCCGGCAGATGCTGATTCGTCCTCATGATCATAGCGTGACCTGTATCCCTCATCAGGATTCTCTGAAGATCCCGGCACGACCTGAAGTTTATCGCCTGTTACAGGCATCAGGAGGATCTCTCCTCCGTTCACCATCCCGGTTCCGCTCCAGTGAGTCTGGCTGAATCCCATTATTGAGTTGTCAGAATATGAATACCCGGCCCCATATGTCCATTCGCCTGTTCCTGTATCAGGTCCGGGATGTATCATGGCAAAGGGAAGACATGGCCCCGGAAATGTATGTCCGAAAAAGTCGGTCCCGATGAAAGGATCAACGAAATCGACAGGCTCTTTCTGCTGGGCCTTCAGAAGACCTGCTGCGAAAATCAAAGGAAGGATCATAAACGGCCTGATATATTTTATAATAGTCATAGTTATCCGGAGTTTAAAAAATTCGATGCTGAAATAATACCTTATCTTAAGATCAAAATTAATCCTTCGGCTGGAACATGGATTAAATTTGATTGCTAAAAACAAAAAACGGGAAAATTCAAAGGAAAAAGCAGTCACCCTTTTTATATCAATACTATTTTTTTCTAATTTGTAAATTGTTTTAAAATATGCTGCGATGAAAAAGCGTCTGACCTTATCTTTAATAATCATGTTAAATCTGTTGCTGAGTGCAAATGCACAGCAGCAGGGAACCGTTTATCCCTTCCGAAATCCTTCACTGTCAACGGAAGACAGGGTTGCTGACCTTATTTCGAGAATGACCCTCAAGGAGAAAGCGGATCAGCTTCTTTATACGGCTCCGGCCATACCACGGCTCGGAATTCCTTCTTATAACTGGTGGAATGAAGCGCTTCATGGTGTGGCGAGATCAGGCTATGCCACAGTCTTTCCACAGTCAATTACAATAGCCAACTCATGGGATGAGGATCTGATGTTCAATGTTGCCAACGCCATTTCAGATGAGGCAAGAGCTAAATACCACGAATTTCAGAGAAGAGGTAAAACGGGCATCTACCAGGGGCTTACCTTCTGGTCGCCTAATATCAATATCTTCCGTGATCCCCGCTGGGGCCGGGGACATGAAACATATGGGGAAGATCCTTTTCTGACAGGCCGTCTTGGCTATCAGTTTGTGAAAGGGATGCAGGGTGATGATCCGAAGTACCTCAAGACTGTTGCCACTGCAAAGCATTATGCTGTGCATTCGGGTCCTGAATCTCAGCGCCATGAGTTCAATGCAAAGGTAAGTGAAGTCGATCTCAGGGAGACATATCTTCCGGCATTCAGAACACTGGTTGTCGATGGAGGCGTTTATTCGGTTATGGGCGCCTATAATATGTTCCGGGACGTTCCGTGCTGTGCTAATCCGATACTGTACGGCATCCTGAGAAACGAATGGGGATTCAAAGGATATATAGTGTCAGACTGCTGGGCAATATCTGACTTTTACAGGTTCACTAAAGTAGCCAAAGATGCGGCTGAGGCAGCTGCCCAGGCTGTAAAGGCAGGGACCGACCTTGAATGCGGTGTCGATTATAAAAACCTTGTGACAGCGATTGAAAGAGGCCTGCTGACCGAAGATGACATCAACACTGCCGTAAAGAGGATATTTACAGCCCGTTTCAAACTTGGCATGTTCGATCCCGACAATATGGTCCCCTATGCACAGATACCATATTTTGTGAACTGTTCCGACTATAACAATTCGCTTGCCAGGCTGGCAGCAAATAAGTCAATAGTCCTTCTGAAAAATACAGGAAATATATTGCCTTTATCAAAGAATATTAAATCGGTTGCAGTAATAGGTCCGAATGCCGACAACTTTGAATCGCTGATTGGAAATTACAATGGCATTCCCAAAGATCCGGTGACAGTACTACAGGGAATAAAAAACAAGCTTAAACCCGACACTAAGATACTTTATGCTGAAGGCAGCGACCTTGCAGAGGGAATACATAACCTTACTGTGATCCCTTCACGGTATCTTCAGACACCCGACGGGAAGCAGGGAGCAACAGGTGAATATTTCAATAACCGTGATATGAAGGGAGAACCCCTTTTCACAAGGGTTGACGATAATATTGATTTTTACTGGGAGCATCTTTCACCCAGGGCCGATATGCCCGATGATGATTTCGGGATTAAATGGACAACATATCTTGTTGCTCCCGAGACAGGCACATTTTATCTTGGTTCATGGGGTTCTTCGGCTTATGAGATCCTGGTTAACGGTGAGAAATTCATATCATACAGGGGCGAGCATCATGCCTTTCATGTTGAAAAAGCAATAGATATGAAGGAAGGAGAAAAATACAAGATAGAAGTGCTTTATAAAAACTATGCAGGCGATGCCGATATGAAGCTTCTCTGGAGCCGTCCGCGGAAAGGGCTGATAGAAAAAGCTGTTGCAGCGGCTTCGCAGGCTGATGCCGTTGTTCTGGTTCTGGGATTGTCGCAGCGCCTTGAGGGAGAAGAGATGTCGATAAAAATCGACGGATTCAGCGGTGGAGACAGAACCAGTCTTGATCTGCCTGCAGTGCAGGAGCAGCTTCTTGATGCGATTGAGGCAACCGGCAAACCCGTGATTGTCGTCCTTACAAACGGGGGAGCCCTGTCGGTGAACAAGTCGCAGGAGAAGGCTGATGCGGTTCTTCTCGCCGGATATGGCGGTCAGCAGGGGGGCAACGCAGTTGCAGATGTCCTTTTCGGCGACTATAATCCTGCGGGACGACTTCCCGTGACTTACTATAAATCGATCGACCAGATCCCTGCCTTTGAAAATTATGATATGACTGGCAAGACATACAGGTTTTTCACAAAGGAGCCTCTTTATCCCTTTGGTTACGGTCTCAGCTACACAACTTTTGCCTACAGCAGCCTTTCACTACCTGAAAAGGCGACAGCAGGCGAAAAAGTTAATGTCAGCGTGACTGTTACAAATACAGGCAAGCTTGAAGGTGATGAGGTCGTTCAGCTTTATCTTACTGATGAGAAGGCAACAACTCCGCGTCCGGTACGTCAGCTCGAAGGCTTTAAAAGGATAACCCTGAAACCGGGAGAAAGCCGGATCGTGGAATTCAGTCTCGATCCAAGGCAGTTTTCAATTATAAACAACAAAGACAGGAGAGTAATTGAACCCGGTTATTTCACCATCACTGCCGGAGGTAAACAACCGGGTTTCAAAGGGTATTCCGATCCTCAGTTCACGCAGGTTGTGACAGGGAGGATCAGACTGACGGGGAAAGAAATAGCGTTTGCTAACTGATCCCTGTTTGTGTTATAAGATCACTTTTTAATGAACCTGTAGACTTTTACTGAGTGGGGAGGCATATCGACATACATCGAAGTCTCTTTTAGTGTAAGGTCCTTGTGTTCCCAAATATCTCTTATCCTGTAATCATTGAGTGTGAGCTGGACAAAGCGCGGCCTGGCTTGTCCCATTCCAGCGGGCATACCTGCTTGTGCAGCAGGTGCTCCTGGGGCACCAGGTGCAGCCTGACCACCCGGCATTCCCGGCATCCCGGGAGCTCCCGGCATTCCCGGAGCTCCGCCTGCAGGCGGTGCAGCCGGCATCGGACCTCCGAAACCGCGTCCGAAGGTTCTTATTTTGGCAAGAAGGTCGAAATCGACAAGCACTGATTTCCTTTCATCGCTTTTATTGAGAAGGCAAATGGCCTTTTCGTTGTTCGACAGGGTTTTGACCCAGATCTGGTAATCGCCGTTGTCGCGGTAGCATGTAGCCTGGCGTCCCAGTGAATCCTGATCTATGGCTATCATTTCCTTGTTGAGAAGTATCGATTTGGTCTCGGACGTCATATTGTTGAGATCGTTTCCTGCCATAAGGGGAGATGAAAGCATACACCATAGCGAGAAATGTGTCCTGTATTCTTCTGTTGTCATACCTCCGTTGCCGACTTCGAGCATGTCGGGGTCATTCCATTTTCCCGGTCCTGCATATCTGGCAAGATCCTTCTGTTTGTCAAAAATATCTATCATACTGTTCCAGCTGTCGCTGATGTCACCTGTTGTCCTCCAAAGATGACCTACAGGTCCGGCCCATTCCCACGGTTTGTTCGATCCCCATTCACAGATGCTGAACACTATCGGACGTCCGGCAGTGCGGAGTGCATTGCTCATGTTTGTATATGACGATTTTGCATCCTGTGTAGTTGAACCGCACCAGTCATATTTAAGGTAATCGACACCATATTTCGCATAGGACCTTGCATCCTGGTATTCATGGCCAAAACCTCCGGGACGCCTCTGGCAGGTTACGGTGCCGGCGCTTGAGTAGATACCGAATTTCAGTCCTTTTGAATGAACATAATCAGCAACATATTTCATTCCATGAGGGAAACGCTCCGCATCGCAGACTATCTCGCCGTTCTCATCGCGCGAAACCTGCCAGCAGTCGTCGATGACTATATATTCATAGCCGGCATCCTTCATTCCGCTGCTTATCATGGCATCGGCTGCCTGCATTATAAGAGCTTCGCTTACATCGCAATGAAATTTGTTCCAGCTGTTCCACCCCATTGGCGGAGTTTTAGCCAGTTCTTCAAATTTCTGGGCTTCCATGCTGAAAGTAAAAAGCATGGCAATCAAAAATGTCAATAATTTCTTCATAATTCGGTGATTGTTTTTAAAAAACAGGTTATTTAATTAGATCAGATATATTAATATTAGACAATTTAATGGTCGGAATTATTTCATTTGTTTAATTACATTTGTTTCTACGTTAAAATTATAAAATGCAAACTGAAAACCACCTGCTCCAGAAGCGTGTAAATCTGTTTGACGGGATAATGATCGTTGCAGGAGCAATGATAGGTTCCGGGATCTTCATAACAAGCGCCGATATTGCCAGAACAGTCGGATCGCCAGGATGGTTGATGGTGGTATGGCTTATAACCGGAATTATCACTGTGATAGGAGCAATAAGCTATGGAGAACTTGCATCGATGATGCCTGATGTTGGAGGGCAATATGTATATCTGAAGGAAGCTTACCACCCCCTGGTCGGGTTTTTGTTCGGATGGACCACTTTCCTTGTTATTCAGTGCGGTTCCATTGCAGCAGTGGCTGTCGCTTTTGCCAAATTCACAGGGGTTCTGATTCCCTGGATATCCGACAGAAATATACTTTTTGAAGCCGGACCTCTTAAAATAAACAGCACAATGGTTGTTGCAATAGCAATGATATCGTTCCTGACCTGGCTTAATACAAGGGGCATTGTTACTGGTAAAACTGTTGTCAATATATTTACTTCCACAAAGGTCATCGCATTGTTCGGATTCATACTTATAGGATTTTTTGCAACAAAGGCATTGTCATCGTGGGAGATTAACAAAGAGGTATTCTGGGCAGCCGGAAGGATCGGAGAAAACAACCAGGTGATACCTCTTACCGGTTTTGCACTTATCGCTGCTGTAGCGACAGCTCTCGTCGGTTCACTATTCTCAGCCGATGCGTGGTATAATGTGACGTATATCTCCGGAGAAGTTATAAACCCCAGGCGGACGGTTCCGCTGAGCCTTATTTTTGGCACGCTTATAGTCTCCGTCATTTACATTTTTACAAACTGGGTTTATATAAAAGTCCTTCCACTTTCGGGTTCACCAGAGGGCGCAGATGTGGTGGCCAGAGGTATCCAGTATGCTACCGACGACAGGGTGGCAACCTCCGCTATGAGCGTCGTTTTTGGCGATTATGCCGCAATTATTATGGCCGTATTCGTAATGGTAAGTACATTCGGATGCAACCACGGGCTTATACTTGCCGGACCGCGGGTCTATTATGCCATGGCAAAGGACGGACTCTTTTTTAAAAGGGTTGCCGAAATAAACAGAAAAGGGGTTCCGGGTTTTGCAATCGCAGTTCAGGGTGTATGGGCAGTCCTTCTCTGCCTTTCCGGAACTTATAGCAATCTTCTTGACTATGTGATTTTTGCAGTTCTTCTCTTTTTCAGCCTTACCATACTTGCAATCTTTGTTTTACGTGTTAAAAAACCCGAAATCCATCGACCTTACAAAGCCTTTGGTTATCCGGTCATTCCTGGATTTTATATCCTGGTGACAACTTTTATTATGATAATCCTGCTTATTTACAAGCCTAATTATACATTCCCTGGACTTATAATTGTACTCATCGGCATACCTGTTTATTATTTATGGAGGAAGTTTTCAAGAAATCCTGTTATTCCCGCCGGTAACGATGGCAATGAAGTTTAATACCAAATCTGACGCTGAAATGAAAAAATCCGCATTTGCTTTCCTTATCCTGCTTGCAGGATGCAGTATAAATAATCCGGCAGACCAGGTTCGTCAGTACGGAGTCATCCGGAACCCATCGGCAGAACAGACTGACGGCTCCATTGTGCAGGGATGGACAAGCGATCAAAGGGCCAGATATGCAGTTCAGTTTTATGATAATGTGGCACAGGATGGCGCTAAAAGTCTCTATCTAAAGGCCGACAGGTTCGCCAACGGCCGCTGGTCATCTAAAGTTCTACTAAAGCCATGGTCGAGATACAGGTTCACCGGATGGGTGAAAACTGAAAACATTGTTGCTGAAAAAGGAAAAGGTGCCGGATTCAGAATGGACGGCCTGAAACATGAATCATCAGGATTTACAGGGACAAACGAATGGACCCAGGTGAAATATGAGTTTGAAACAGGGAACGACGACTGCGTAACAATCTCATGTGTTCTGGGGATCGATGGTAACGCGAAAGGAAGCGCATGGTTCGACAATATGAAACTGGAGCTGCTGTCGGAAGAGAAAATCAGCACAAATATATCAGTCAATACGGCTGAGAGATCAGAGCCAATGCCGGTTTATATCTATGGTCAGTTCATTGAGCACCTCGGCAGGTGTATCTACGGAGGAATATGGGCTGAGATGCTCGAAGACAGGAAATTCTGGTATGTTCCCGGCTCACGGGAATCGGCATGGAAACTTCAGGGAGAAAATTCAATGTTTTCGATGGAAACATCGAATCCTTTTACGGGAAGCCAGACTCCGGTTCTCGGCTGCCGGGATGACCTTAAGGCTGTTATGTTCCAGGAAAACCTGGGACTGAAGGAAAACCTCGATTATAACGGAAGGATAGTACTTAAGGCTTCAGGAAAAATCACGAAGGCCGTTGTAAGCCTTAAATGGGATAATAAGAACGAATCTGTCGAACTTACAGGATTGTCCGATAAATACACAACCTTCCCTCTCAACTTCAGGTCGGAAGGACTTGTTCATGATGCCGTTCTCAGTATCGAACCTTTCGGAACCGGAAAACTGTTTGTGGGAACAGTTTCCCTTATGCCCTCAGATAACATTGAAGGATTCAGGAATGATGTAATTGCTCTTTTAAGAGAGCTTGATTCACCGGTTTACCGCTGGCCGGGAGGTAATTTCGTGAGCGGATATAACTGGCGCGACGGTATAGGCGACAGGGACAGGCGTCCTCCGAGAAAAAATCCGGCATGGATGGGAGTTGAAAGCAACGACGTCGGGATACATGAATTCATGCGGTTCTGTGAATTAATTAACACTGAACCCTATATTGCAGTCAATGCCGGTCTCGGAAGCTCGGATGAGGCAAAAGCTCAAGTTGAATATACGAATGGAGCCCAGGATACCCCGATGGGAAAGCTGAGAAACGCTAACGGTCATTCTGAACCCTGGAAAGTACACTGGTGGTCGATTGGCAATGAGATGTACGGTGACTGGCAGCTTGGACATATGTCGACTGAGGATTTTGTCAGAAAGAATAATGAGTTTGCCACGAAGATGAAATCGGCCGATCCTTCGATTAAGCTGATCTCGGTCGGTGATCTTGGCGACTGGGACAAGATGATCCTGTCGAACTGCGCCGATAATATGGACTACATAAGCGAGCATTTTTACAAGCAGGATTACCATGGAGGCGGCCTGATGACCCATATTAAGCAGATACCGGATGCCATCAGGGAAAAGGCGGTTGCACACAGGGAATACAGGCAGACTATCCCTGCGCTAAAAGGCAAGGATATCAGGATATGCATGGATGAATGGAACTATTGGTACGGACCTCATATCTACGGGGAACTGGGAACAAGGTATTTCTACAGGGATGCCATGGGAATAGCTGCCGGACTAAATGAATATTCAAAGAACACAGATATAATCTATATGGCGAATTATGCCCAGACAGTCAATGTAATTGGCTGCATAAAGACAAATACAACACATTCAGTTTTTGATGCCACCGGCCAGGCGCTGAAGCTGTACAGGCATAAATTCGGTACCATCCCGGTTAAGATTTCCGGCGAAACACGGCCTTTTGACATAGGGGCGACACTTACCCAGGGGGGCGATACACTTACACTTTCTGTCGTCAATCCCGTTTATGAGACAATAAGTTTCCCCCTCGAAATATCAGGGAGCAGGACCGGCGATAAGATTGAAATCTGGAGGATAACCGCGCCAGATGAAATGTCGACGAATGAACCCGGAAGGGAACCGGCTGTGAAAATTCAGGGACCGGAGATCGCGGATGCTGCCGGTAAACTTACTGCAGGACCTGCGAGCATAACGATTTTCAGGATACCTCTCAAATCAGAATAGGACATCAGATGTTCCCGGAAGGATTAATTCAAAGGCTCAGGACCCAGCTTTATCTCGATACTGATGCACTTCTGAAAGCCCTTCAGGAACCTTCGCCTTCAAGTATAAGGATAAACAGGAGTAAATGGGACCGCATCCCTGCCGGCTCAAAGCAGGTTGACTGGTGCAGAAGCGGTTTTTATCTTGAAAGCCGGCCTTCATTCACATCCGATCCGCTTTTTCATGCAGGATGCTATTATCCCCAGGAAGCATCGGGTATGTTTTTAGAGGAGATATTCAGGCAGCTTTTACCGGTACCCGCAAATATCAAAGTTCTTGACCTATGCGGGGCTCCCGGGGGCAAAAGCACCCATTTGTCATCGCTAATAGGGAAGGACAATCTGCTCGTAACCAATGAAGTCATTGGCTCAAGGGCTTCCGTTTTATCCGAAAACGCTACGAAATGGGGATTATCAAATACAATTGTCACCCAGAGCGATCCATCAGCCTTTGGCAGACTGCCGGGTTTTTTTGATGTCGTTCTTGTCGATGCCCCCTGCTCCGGCGAAGGGATGTTCAGGGATCCTGTTGCTGTAGGAGAATGGTCGGAATCTGCAGCAATGCTTTGTTCGGACAGGCAGAAGAGAATACTCGCCAACGTCTGGCCGGCGCTCAAACCAGGAGGGATCCTCATTTACAGCACATGCACCTTCAATCCGGCTGAAAATGAGGAAAATGTTGAGTGGCTTGCTGCCGGTCACAACGCAAAGTCGATGAGCATAGATATCTCTTCTTTTAATGGCATCACAGAAGTGGATTACAGGGGAATAAAGGGGTACGGATTTTATCCGGGCAGGATAAGAGGGGAGGGCTTGTTTTATTCTGTTGTAAGAAAGGAAGATGGAAATACTGGCAGACATCACGGCGAAACTGTGAAGTTGAAAAATGAAGTAAAGAAGCCTGATCTGGATATTGTATCGGAATGGACCTCTTTCCATGCTGAAAGGATAATAAGGAGGGGAGAAGAGGTTTTTCATGTTCCATGCAGGGCTGAGGACTATTTCATGCTTGAAAGATCACTGAGGATAGTTAAGCCCGGCACAAGGATCTGCTCGATAAAAAAGAATGGCTATATTCCGTCGCATGATCTCGCCCTGTCGATCGATATAAAAAAGGATGCATTTTATTCATTGAATGCTTCTTATGTTGATGCTCTGAGATATCTCAGAAAAGATCCCGTGAAATTTGACGATGTTCAAAAGGGTTATTTTTTAATCAGTTATAATGAAGTTAACCTCGGATTCTGTAATAATATAGGTTCAAGAATCAATAACTATTATCCCGTAGGATGGAGGATCAGGATGCAAAAACCCGGTGAGAACGCCGGTTTAATTAAATGGAATGACTGAAAACCAGAAAAAAGAACGTGAGTTTCAGATTTTTGTGAAGCCTGTCGGAGCAAGATGCAACCTCCGGTGCAGGTATTGCTATTATCTTGATAAGCTTTGCCTTCAAAATGGAGGATCAGATCCGCTAATGAGCGATGAGACTCTTGAAAAGTATGTTATACAACATATTGAAGCATCGACAGGTACGGAAATATTCTTTTCATGGCATGGCGGGGAGCCTCTGCTTGCAGGGATTGATTTTTACAGGAAGGCGGTTGCATTTCAGAAAAAACATACACCTCAGGGTAAAACAGTACTGAACGGGATTCAGACCAACGGCACACTGATCGACTGGGACTGGGCCTGGTTCTTCAAAATGGAGAAGTTCATTATTGGGATCAGCATCGACGGTCCGGGCGACCTGCATAACACATTCAGAAAGGATCCCGAAGGCAATCCTTCACTGGCAAGGGTTCTGAAAGGATATGAAATACTTCAGCGGGCGGGAATAACAACAGAGGTTCTGTGTGTTGTGAATTCATCAAACGCAGCTTTTCCTCTTGTGACCTATGATTTCTTCAGGGATCTGGGAGCAAAGTATATTACTTTTCTGCCTCTTGTTGAAAGGAGGCCGGGTTCTGTGAGGGGCGTCAGCAGGGCATCTGTCGATCCTGATGAATTCGGAAGGTTCCTTATTGCAGTCTTTGATGAATGGATTGAGAAGGACATTGGAAAGATCAAGATACAATTCATTGAAGAGGCTGTAAGGACGGCATTCGGGCAGGAGCATACATTGTGCATTTTCAGGGAAAACTGCGGCGGCGTTCCTGTTGTTGAAAGCAACGGCGACTTTTATTCGTGCGATCATTTTGTGAATAAGGACAATTATGTCGGGAATATTAATGAATATACTGTTGCAGAACTTCTCGACAGTGAAAAGCAGAAGAACTTCGGACTGGCGAAATCGTTGACGCTTCCGCGTTATTGCACGAAATGTGAAGTTTTAGCCATGTGCAACGGGGAATGCCCGAAGAACAGGTTCATTATTACTCCCGATGGTGAACCGGGATTGAATTATCTGTGTTCAGGATACAAGGCATTCTTCAGGCATTGCAAGCCTTTCGTGGATGCTACGGCTCAGGAATGGAATAAAAGCAGGATGTAAGATTGATGCTTACTTTTTAACCGCAATCCCGAGTACTCGGGACGCAAAGTTTTTAATAAGAACATACACAGATTTTACAGAGTTTAAAAAAAAATTTAACCACGGTGTTTCACGGAGTAATTTCAAAACAGTGTTACTCCGTGTTAAAACTCTGTGTTACCCTGTGGTTAGATAAAAATTTAACCGCGGAGTTTCACAGAGTCAGGAAAAAGATTTAACCACGGTGTTTCACAGAGATTTGACTCAGTGTTCCCTGTGAAAATTCTTTTTTGCGTCCTTCGCGCAACCTTTGCGTCCTTCGCGGTTACGGATTTCTTTTTTTAATATAATCTCTACTTTAATTTTTCCTTGAAGAACGCAATAGTTCTTCCCCATGCAAGTTTGGCAGCCTGTTCGTTATACCTTTCAGGATTTGAGTCATTGTTGAATGCATGGCTTGCACCCTCGTACATGAAGATCTGATATTCCTTCCCGTATTTCTTCAGAGCCTCCTCGAAAGCCGGTATCCCTGCATTTATTCCGGCGTCGTTGCCTGCATAATGTGCCATTATGGGCGCTTTTATCTTTTCAACATCTTCAGCCGCAGGCTGTCTTCCGTAGTAAGGCACTGCTGCATCAAGATCAGGAGCATTAACCGCCACCTGGTTTGTCATGGCTCCTCCCCAGCAGAACCCTGTACAACCTACCTTTCCCGTGCATAGTGGATTTGTCTTAAGGTATTTGACGGCAGCAACGAAGTTTTTCGTTGTCTTTTCGCTGTCGAGCTGTTTGAACATGGCGCCCACGTTGCTTATATCTTCAGGAGTTCCGCCCAGAGGAGAAAGTGCATCGGGAGCAAGTGCAAGGAATCCCTCTCCGGCCATTCTCCTTGTGACATCCTGGATATGGGGAACGAGGCCCCTGTTTTCGTGAATGACTATTACTGCAGGAAATTTCTTTCCTTTTTTTGGTCTTGCAAGGAAAGCCCTCATGTCGCCTGTTTCGGCAGGATACTTAATGAATTCTGTAACAAGCTCGGGAGCTTTTTGTGGCGCTGTCGCGGCTTTTAGTTCATTTTCCTCAAGAACCGGGAAAAGCGCCATTGCAGCGGCGCTGCTTCCTGTTATCAATACAAGTTTCCTGAAAAATGATCTTCTCGAATATTTTCCATCCTTATAGTCAGCATAAAGGTCTTTGATTTCTTTTTCCATAGCTGTCGGCTTTTAATGATTTAAAGTTTCAAGTTATCAATAATTAAGATATGTCGCAACAATATGTTTGAGAAACACGAACTGTAAAAACTGGAGTTTTAAAATTGTCTCCCCCTCCCCCTGTCTCCCCCTCCCCCTGTCTCCCCATCCTTCTATAAAGAGCCATATATCGGTAGTAAAGAGCTTCGCCTGCGCTGGCTGGAAAAAACCTGACAGGGAAATGGGTTGTAAGGACATAAACGAATGTCCTTGCATAGATGTAGGTAAGAGCATCATGCCAGGATCAGTTCAAAAACAGTCATAATGCTGATAACGGTCATCTTTTATTTAGAATGATTCTAAAATAGCCATTTTCGTTTAAATACTTCATTTTTCATAGTCACAAAACACCATTTCCCGACATGATACATGAAATTGTGATGCTGATATCTGATAAAGGATAGAGTCTGAAGGGAATCAAGTTACGGGATTAAGAAGCCTGGTGAATTATTTTTTGACTGTAAATAAATACAGTCAGATAGGGGTTCGTCACCAGTCGTGTAAATAGTTTGCTTTATTGATTTTAAAATAGTCATTAACATTTCTATCAAAGTATTGTAACCTAACCTGAATGTCAAATGAGCTTCAAAACACTTTATTCATTACTTGTCGTTTTCCTCCCGATGGCCGGTATCACCGGTCAAAGCATTTCATACAGCTATGATGCAAATGGAAACAGGACAGACAGAACGCTAATAGCGGAAGAGCTGAGATCAAATTCTGTTTCATTCCCCGTTACAGATCCGGCCGCTCTCCCTGTAAAATTCCTTAATTCCTCATCAAAAGGACAGGAACCGTCAAAGGAGGCGATTGCTGAAGCAAACAAAGAAAATATAACACTGTGGTCAGAAGGAGAAGTCAGGGTTTTAATTTATCCAAATCCCACAAAAGGGATATTGAAGATAACTATTGACAATATGATTCAGGAACCAGATAACGAGATGAGACTTTACGATCTCTCGGGAGCAGAATTAATAATTGTAAAGGATTTTGCAGACTATGCTGAAATGGACATTAGTCGTTTCAGGGATGGTATTTATATACTTCGGATCAGGATTGGTGAGAAATTATTTGATTTTAAAGTAATTAAAAATCAATAATAAAAAGGATTATGCAAAAATGTTATTTTTCGAAGTATATATACAGGCTGGTAAAAAGGATATTTACCTGTGCGGTTTTCATTTCATTTTTTAATATTGCCGGAGCGCAGATTCAACCGATGGTTATCTGCCAGGCTCAAAGTATTACACCCTCTGAGATCTCATGCGGATCATCTGACTGGATTGAGTATATAACTGTTGTACCGACATGCTCCAATTATCTGGTAACAGAGAATCTTGGCTGGGTCAGTTGCGTCAGAAACGGTAATACTGTGACAGTTGATATCGCGACAAATTCCGGACCGGCAAGAAACGGAACAGTAACGATTGGCGGAAAAATTCTGTACATATCACAGGCATGTGGTAATTATCCTGGCGCGGCAGGATCAATAACCGGAGATAATTCTGTTTGTAAGGGTGAGACAAATGTGAGCTACAGTGTAAACCAGATTTCGGGTGCCACAGGGTATTCATGGAATCTTCCTTCAGGAGCAACAATTGCATCAGGAAATAATACCAACTCGATAACTGTTAATTTTTCATCAACCGCTGTCTCCGGAAATATCTCCGTATGCGGAACAAATTCATGCGGAAATGGCAGCGCTTCCAATATCGCAGTGACAGTAAATCCTCTTCCGGAGGCTACTGCATCGGGCAACAGTCCGGTATGTATTAATGAAACAATAAATCTCTCAGCCTCAGGGGGCGTCAGCTATTCCTGGACCGGGCCAGATAGTTTCTCCAGTACATTACAGAATCCATCCATTGCCGGCGCAACTACCTCAATGTCGGGGACGTATGTTGTTACTGTGACTAACAGCTACGGGTGTACTGCTCAGGCCGGCACATCAGTTACAGTGAATGAGCAATTGATCGCATCCGTCATCGGAGGCTCCTCGCCGGTCTGTTATAATACTTCACCAGGGACCCTGACCGCAAGGGGAGCCGGAGGAACCGGTTCGTACAACTTTCTTTGGTACAAGGATGGTAATTCTACAGGGGTAACAACATCGACCTACAACCCCGGACAACTGACAGCCGCAACTCAGATTTATTGCAGGGTTACCAGCGGTTCCTGCGGCACAGTAAATTCCAATACTGCAGCAATAACAGTTTATGATAATCTTACTGCTTCAGTAACAGGAGGGCTGTCACCCATCTGTTATAATGTCTCCCCGGGTACCCTGACGGTGACTCCAGGAGGAGGAACGCTTTCATATACATATCTTTGGTATAAGAATGGAATATCAACTGGTATTACCACAGCAACCTATAATCCTGGTGCACTGACTGCTACCAGCGAGATTTACTGCGCGGTAACAAGCGGTACATGCGGAACCGTCAATTCCGATATAAGGGAAGTGGTAGTTATACCGCCACTGATAATTACCTCTCAACCTGCCCACGCGATGATCCGGTTAAATCAGGACGCCGGTTTCAGTTTAAGTGCAACGGGCCAGAACCTGCATTATCAATGGCAATATTCACAGGATGGATCAGACCCATGGACAGATACCGGAGACGATCTTCCAAATATTACGATACAGAATGTAAATACAACTGAAACAAATCTGTACAGATGCCATGTTTCCTCCGATTGCGGTAGTGTATATTCTGACATCGTTGGTATAAACATCCTTGTCGAATATTTGCAGGGAGCCGAAATTCCTGATCCTTTTAACAGGCAGACGGATACGACTAAAACAGTCGGATCGACTGTCATCTCTCCCTCCGTGAGCCAGGCAGGCGCTGCCACTATTACCATCCCGATATTTTCTGCGCCAGGGACAAACGGCATGGCTCCTTCAATTACCTTATCATATAATAGCCTTTCCGAAGGCGGAATTGCCGGGGCCGGATGGGATATATCAGGACTGTCGTCGATAACCAGGACAGTTAAACCTTTTTACATAAATGGTAAAATTGGTGCAATCAACCTTGATGCAGATGATTCATATGCAATCGATGGTAATCATATGATATTAACGGATGATAATCCCGGAAGCTTCGATGGAGACGAGTACAGTACAGAAATTGAGACCTTCAGGGAGATAACATCCATGGGAACTTCAGGTGAAGGTCCGGCATGGTTCGGGGTAAGAATGAAAAATGGCACTATCGCCGAGTATGGCAATGCCCCGTATTCTGCCATTAAATCAGGTGATAACACGATACTTACCTGGAATATTTCGAAGATAATGGATCCCTCGGGCAACTATTGCGAATATGTTTATCAAAAAGATTTTGTGTCGGACCAGACCTTCCTTAAAGAAATCAGGTACACTGGTAATGATAATGCCAGCCTTGAGCCATACAATATTCTAAGGTTCTTCTATGAAAGGAAAGCGGACGAAAATGAATACTTTTTTCAGGACCTGGCAGCGCCTCAGAGACTTATTCTTACAAGGATTGAATCAATTTCTGAAGGAGACGTATTAAGGACATATGACTTACGTTACACGAACGGGCTTTATAGTCATCTGGTGGAACTTACAGAAACAGGAACAGGTGGAGACGGATATAATTCCACAATTTTCGGATGGGGAGATATTTCCAGCCTTTATCAGACAAAAGATATAGAATCGGCTTTTAACGCCGATAGCTCCTATATACTGACAGGTGATTTCAATGGAGACGGATTGGCCGACCTGTTTACATACCCCAGGAAAACTGGACCATATTCTTCTGAAGATAAATGGAGGATCTATTCTGGCGGGCAAAGTGAATATGAGTTTTTGGCCCAGGGCGATCTGACATCGGATTTTAAAGGATTTATAATTACAGATGGCGACGGGGATGGTGACGATGATTTCTACCAGGAGATTCAGAACCAGTCGGTTTCAGTATCATTTTTATTCTATAAGCTTGCTGCAGACAGCCTGTTAAGAGATGCAAATTATGATTTTACAAGGGCGCTTGACGGGTTTATGGATATTAACATGTTACCCGCGGATTTTAACGGAGACGGATTTGATGATATCATGTTCGTATATGCAAATAACAATATCGAAGGATTTGAGAATATCGACGTGCAATCAACACCCTTGTTGAACGCTCCGGACAGGATTTTAATGCTGGATTTTAACGGAGACGGGAAAACGGATATTGCAACAATAAAATACGACCCTCAGGGTCTGGCGGACACTTTAAATGTGATTGGTCTGAATTCCAATACAGGGAATTTTGAAAGTTACCTGCAGGATTTTATTTCTGACGGACTTGATAACATAAGCACAGGTGATTTCAATGGCGACCGAAAGACAGATTTCCTCCTCAGAAATGATAATAATTATTATGTCACAACAAAAATTCTTTTTTCAACAGGTTCCGGGATAATAGAAGAAAACTGCCCCATCACGGCAAACCTTACAACCGGAGTCTACCAGGATTCCACTGTGACAAAGTCGCTCGACCTGATAGTTAATGACTTCAACCTCGATGGGAAAGCCGATATAATGAAATCATTAACATCCACAACCAGGACAATGGGAATTCCTGTTAATGTAAGTTCATCTGTTTTCCAGGAAATCTATTTGAGCTATGGCACCGGTTTCGTCGTGGAAACAGTATATAATGGCCAGGGATCGCGTGTATTCGGCCAGGCCGATTGCGACGGCGATGGCAACCAGGATTTTATTCTTACCATCAATGGCGAAGGGAATACGGCTATCGAATACCTTACTGATTACCAGCGAGACCTGCTTACTTCAATAACTGACGGAAAGAATACCAGGGTTGAATTTACTTACAAATCACTGATGGATGCTTCGGTTTATAACCGCGAACCTGAAGAATATGATCCTCCTGTATTTTCCATGGCATACCCGGTAAAGTTATTGTCAGGTATCAAAACATATAACAATAATAATCAGGCGCTCATTGAAGAATCAGTATTTTCTTACACTAATCTGAAGCATCACAGGCAGGGAAAGGGGAATCTGGGGTTTTCAAAAATAACAGCAGAAAATCTGACAGACGGAAGTAAGACGGTCTCATCCTGTTCTTACGACACACTTTACTTTGTACCCTATACTTCAGGGATAGAAAAGTACATGAATAATAATCCCGTTTCAGAGGCGACAAACGTATTTTCGTATAAAACATTTGACGGCGGAACGAGATTCCTTCCATACAGCTCCCAATCAACTAATACTGATCTGTTAAATAATGTGTCGACCGGGAATACAGTAATCCTCGATGATGAAGGCAACCTTACACGGCAGGAAACTGAGTATCTCGACGGAAGTCAGACAGTCGTAAAAGAAACGGTTTCGGAATTTTCAGGTTATAACAGCTTCGGAAAACCCACCGCTATTTCAGTTACCAATACAAGGAACGGGGAATCTGTTACAAGAAGTAAAACTGTGGCCTACGATCAGATTACGGGTTTACCTCTTTCCGAAACCGCCGCTTTCGGATCATCTCCTTCTGTAGTTACCACTTACTCTTACGATGATTTCGGGAACCAGGAAAGCCTTTCGGTAACAAGCGGCTCAAAGACAAGGACAGGGGAAAACATATGGGAGCAGGGTAAAGGAAGGTTCATGACAGGAAAAGTGAACGCGCTTGGCGATACTGTCAGTTACTCGTACAACAATTCAGGCAGCGTTATATCATCAACAGATATTAGCGGCCTTGTCACTTCATTTACCTATGATGGTCTGGGCAATATCGAAACCACGACCTTGCCGGGCGACAGAGTCGTTCAAAGTTCGCTCGCGTGGTCACAAAACAGCACGGGCAAGGGCGACCTGTACTATCGCAGGACAGAATCCACCGGGAAACCGACCACTGTGGAGTATTTCGATATATCGGGCAGAAGCATCAGATCAAAAATACAGGGTTTTGACGGTACGTATCTTGTTACCGAAACTGAATTCGACTCCCTTGGCAGAACAATAAGGTCATATAATCCCTGCTTCGAAGGGAGCGCCGCGACAAGGTACACCGGCTACCAGTACGATGATTACAACAGGATCGTAACTGAAACAATCTATCCCAATAACGCCATAACCACTTATTCATACGCCCCTCTTCAGGTAACGATATCCGGGGCAGGTCAGACCTGGGTAAGGCAGTCTGATGCATCGGGACTGTTACACAGCTCTTCCGATGCAGGAGGTACGATCTCGTATGTTTATAATCCGGAGGATAAAATAAAACAGATCACATCACCATCGGGAAACACAGTGATCGGATATGATGATTACGGTTACCAGAGCTCTCTTGATGACATAGATGCAGGATCGATGGAATATGAGTACAATGCCTTCGGTGAGCTTGAATCGCAGACGGATGCAAAAGGCAATGAGCAGACTTTAACTTATGATGTCCTGGGACGGGCGCTTACAAAATCATGGAACGGAGGAGAGGAAATTACTTATGTCTACAATCCTGTTAACAGGATGATAAAAAGTATCTCATCATCAAATGGGACCCGTAAGAGGTTTGAATATGATGAGCTTAACAGGCTTCAGACAAGAGTAGACAGTATCGATAATAATAATAAATTTACAGCATCGTATAATTACCTTTCAACAGGTGAGATTGGTAATGTAGTCCTGAATAGTGCAGTGACAATGAGCTATCAGTATAATGCCTATGGTTATGTTGACCAGGTTCGTACCAACAACCAGCTTGTATGGGACGCAAATTCGGTGAATGAGTACGGGATCGTAAACAATTTTACCCTTGGAAACCAGGTTAATACAGTAATCTCATACGATCAGTACGGTTTTGTCGATGGTATTACAAGTACTAAAGGCGGCACAAATCTTCAAAACTGGAGTTATGATTTCAATAATATAACTGGTAATCTGACAAGCAGGACAGGATTAAATTCCTCAGGGAACAGCGTTACAGATAGCTTCACGTACGATGACCTTAACAGGCTTCTTACCTATACGGCAAGTCAGGATACCTTATCTGTGAGTTATGATGGATCAGGTTATGGGAACATAACCGGCAAGACTGATGTGGGGACTTATGATTACACAGGTGGAGTACATAATGTAACAGCCGTTACAAATCCCACAGTGCTGATGCAAAACAGACCCAAACAGCATATTGAATATACAAAATTCAATAAAGTCGGTTATATACGCGATTCATTGAATACAGGAGAGGAAAGAGAATTATTAATCACCTACGGCCCTGATCAGCAGAGGGTGAAAACATTATATAAAGAAGACGGAAGAGATGTTAAGACAAAGTATTTTGCACTGGGCCAGTATGAGAAAGAGACAGATTCGACAGGTAATGTAAGGGAGCTGTATTATGTTTCAGGGGCAGATGGTGTTGTTGCCGTTCTGGAAAAGAAGAATAACCAGGATTCTATATTTTACATACATAAAGATTACCTTGGCTCTTATGAGGTTATTTCAAATCAGAATGGGACTGTAAAAGAAAGATATAATTTCGATCCATGCTTTGTCCACCGAAGCGTTGCGAAGGTGGAGGGAAGAAGGAGGAATCCGGCAGACTGGTCGTATGATAATGTCTCTTCTTCTTTCTTTATCGACAGGGGGTTTGCAGGACACGAGCATCTGGATCAGTTTAATCTGATAAATATGAACGGCAGGGTTTATGATCCGCTGATGGCGATGTTCCTGAGTCCGGATAATTTTGTTCAATCGCCGGATTTTACACAAAATTTTAACAGGTACACGTATTGCCTCAATAATCCGCTCATTTATGTCGATCCATCCGGTCATGTAAGATTGAAAGATATATGGAATTGGTTTAAAAGTATTTTTACTAATGATGAAGTTGACTCATCAAATGACCAGCCGGAAAACCAGGGAGGTCAGGGTATTGGATGGATGCCTGTTGCGCATGGCAATCTTAATACAAATAATGAAGCAACGCCGATTATGTTAGGAGGAGCTACCGTTACGGCTTCATTGCCTGAGAAAAATACACCGACTACTGTGATTATTGATATTAATAATGATCCATTTCTTTTCGAAAATCCAAATGATTGGTTAACTGCAGCTGATAATGTAATGGGAGCTGCAGGTACTTCAGTAGGAGCAGGTAAATTATATATCGATAATGTTGCGGGGCAACGAATTACCTACACCAAATTTAGCGGAACAAGAGGTTGGGTAAGTACTTCTAAAGTTGTTAGTATTGCCAAAAACGTTGGGACTTACACATTGGTTGGGAATACTGTTGTTAATTTTACGCTTGGCCTCAGTGGGTATTTAACACCAGGGGAAACAATTACCAATCTTGGAGTAAACTGGGGTGCATGGGCTGTCGGTGGATGGCCAGGCTTGGTGATTGGTGTGGGTTATACCATATTAGACGGGACGGGTATATTTGACAGACCTGCTTATGTCACACCTTATTCACCGCCAAATATTGCTGTCCCTGATGCTCTTAGAATATCAATACCTACTCAGAATATAGTGCCAGTTACATATCCGCACCCACCTATATACCCATTTCCAATTACATACCCATAAAAATAAGTTCCATGTTCACTGAATTATATTATTGGACATATTCCATACTTAAGAATATCAAAACAAATGATAATCCGGAGTTTAATGCTTTTCTTGGGATTTCGTCTTTCCAATGCCTAAATATCCTATCCATTTTTGGAATTATAAACTACTTTTTTGTTTTCAATATCCCCAAAAACATTGTTATTTTTTCTGGTATTATTCTATTTGTATCAATAACAGTCACTAATTACTTTAGTATTTTCTCTAAACGAGATGAAGTGAAAAAGAAATATGAGAAATTTAACATCGCAAGAAGAAGGAAAGGTCAATTATTTTTATTGCTGTATGTTTTAGTGAGCTTAGCTTTATTTGTTTATGTCCTGGCAAATCTTGTAACAGCAAAATATTAAATATTTAGGTTTAAAATAGGCTGTTTAAAGGTCTCGGCTTTTCCGGGGTTTTTTGTTTATGATGCAAGCTGTTGTATCTTCCTCTTAGTCAGGAATGCATCGATGAAAGTCTTTATCAGGTGCAATAAGGCCCCGGGGCATTATGAAAAAGAGACAGATTCGACAGGTAATGTAAGGGAGCTGTATTATATTTCAGGGTCAGACAGTGTTGTTGCAGCGCTTCAGAGAATGAATGAAAAGGACAGCATATTTTACATACACAAGGATCAACCGGGTTCGTTTGATGTGATAACAAATCCTGACGGAACAGTGAAAGAAAGGTATAATTATAACCCATGCTTTGTCCGCCGAAGCGTTGCGAAGGCGGAGGGAAGAAGGAGAAATGCTGCAGACTGGTCGTATAACAATATTGAAGAAACGAGCTTTCTTGACCGGGGTTTTACAGGGCACGAGCATGGCGATCAGTTCGGGTTGATTAACATGTTGAGCGAAGCGAAATCCCGGAGCCTCCAGGCTTCGGGAAACGGCAGGGTTTATGATCCGCTGATGGCGATGTTCCTGAGTCCTGATAATTTTGTACAGTCGTCGGATCTTACTCAGAATCTTAACAGGTACACCTACTGCCTGAATAATCCACTTAAGTACTTTGATCCAGGTGGGATGACTTATTATAAACTGGAAGGGAATGAATGGATAGCCTTCGAATACAATCCGTTCAGTGGAGGAGATCCTGATTTCAGAATTGCTTCAGGTGGCGGAATTTGTATAGATAATTCACCGGACTTTGAGACATTTATGGCATCAAAGGGGTATCTCTATGCAACAAACGAGTATGGTATTGGAGCGTGGATCCCGAAATCAGAAAGAACCGAAATTACCTGGTTATATTTTGCTGGCACCAAAGATAACCCATACCAAAGTTTTACCGGCTATGATACTTCTGATGGAACTAAAGTTCGTTTCTTTAATAATCCCTCAGGCCAAGAGGGTGGAGGCTCTAAAGCTGCTTGGAATGTGGTAAGTACTACCATTGGTGTCCTTGGAACTAGTTCAGATATAGCCAAAGAATCTGGATATGTAACTACCATCGGGACCAATCTAAAACCATATGCAAGCGGTTGGGCAGGCAATCAATATGTAAAAACTATGGGTATTGCCAAAGGAGCAAGTACAGTATTCTTTTTGGCTGGTGCTGGTGCTGATGTTTATATGTATTCACAAGGATATCAATCAGGAGCAAAGACATTAACAAATTTAGGTGTCAGTGGTACTGCAATTTACCTTGGTGGTATTCCCGGAATTATACTGGGTGGTGGATATATGCTTATTGATAAAACAGTTGGTTGGGATAGAGTAATGACCCCAGCATCAAACGACCAGTGGGTTCCGAACCGTGTAGTCTTTCCTGATGGCACAACAATCTCCGTTTGTTTTAAAGCCGGTACACAGATCCTTGCTAAAGAAGGTCTCAAACCAATAGAGCAAATCGTTGTTGGCGATAGTGTTTACTCGTATAACATAGAAAAGAGCACCATTGAACTAAGTAAGGTTGTAAAATCCTTTGAGAGAAAGACGCAGGTGATTTATGAACTTACAACAGATAATCAAAAAATATATGTAACAGCAGAACATCCGTTCTATGTGATAGGCAATGGGTGGATAAAAGTGAAAGACCTGAAAGCTGGTGCAGTATTAAAAACAAAAAATGGTTCAATTGAACATATTACAAGTTCTGTTCTCGAAAAGCATCCTGAAACGGTTTATAACATTGAAGTGGAAAGGAATCATAATTATTTTGTTACCAATAGCAACATATTGGTACACAACAAGTAATTATTTAACAGACAAGTTGCTCACATTGAAATTAAAGTAAATTAAACCATGCGATATTTTTATTACAGAATTTACCAGCAGTTAAAGAGAGTGAAATCCAATGATACACCAGCATTTAATGCATTGGCGCTATTAGTTTTAGTACAGACAATTAATATTGCAACCGTACTATCTCTAATTAAAGTCTTTGCAAAAATCGAAATAGGAAAGCAACAGGTTGTTATTGTTGGGCTGGCAATATCTTTTATTGTGTTAATAGTACAATTTAAAACTCTTTTTGGAAAACGAGATGAGATTTGTAAGCAGTATGAAAATGAGACGAAAGAAGAAAGGCGGAGAGGCACTGTTTATTTGCTACTATATATAATACTAAGTGTAGTTGTCTTTTTTGCAATAGGAGAAACTTTGATTAGATAGAGGAAACCCGGCGTTGCCGGGCTTCTTTGTTATTGAGCTAACTTAATTTTACCGTCTAATAAATCCTTCATCCGCTTTTCGGTAAACATCGAATTAACAATCTTAACCAGGGCGCTTTCCTCGTCTTCGTCATACTGTTTTAATAGTACGATCTGTTCATTTAGTTCCTGGTTCTGAATCTCTACGACCTTGCTTTCATCATCGTTAAGGAGCTGATCTCCATTACCACTAAATCCCTTCATCATCTGCTGAACGATATAAAATAGAAGGCGACTGGTGCCAGTATTCCACAATAAAAAGGAGTGTAATATGTATAAATAACTTTGCAGCCAAATCATGCTAACTCAGGCGAACCAGACAATGTTATGCTAAATCGTTATTTAACAATCAATTACATTTGCAACACTTGCGGCTACATCGACCAGGTAAGCGCCAACAGTGAGCTGGTATGGGATGCCGGTTCGATGAATGAGTACGGGATCACAGATAATTTCACACTTGGTAACCAGGCCGTTACTTCAATTAACTTTGACTCCTATGGTTTTACGGATGAGATCACGACAGTCAGAAACGGGACATACCTTCAAAACTGGAATTATGATTTCAATATTATCACTGGTAATCTGACAAGCAGGACAGGATTAAATTCCTCAGGAAACAGCATGACAGAAAGCTTTACGTACGATGACCTTAACAGGCTGCTCACCTATACAGCAGGTCAGGATACCCTCTCGGTGAGTTACGATGGGTCGGGTTATGGGAACATAACCGGCAAAACTGATGTGGGGACTTATGATTACACAGGCGGAGTACATAAAGTAACATCTGTTACAAATCCCACAGTGCTGATGCAAAACAGGCCCAAACAGCATATTGAATATACAAAATTCAATAAAGTCGGTTATATACGCGATTCACTGAATACAGGAGCGGAAAGAGAATTATTTATTACCTATGGCCCTGATCAGCAAAGGGTGAAAACATTACATAAAGAAGACGGAAGAGATGTTAAGACAAAGTATTTTGCCCTGGGGCAGTATGAAAAAGAGACAGATTCAACAGGGAATGTACGGGAACTTTATTATATTTCAGGGTCAGACGGTGTTGTTGCAGCGCTTCAGAGAATGAATGAACAGGACAGCATATTTTACATAAACAAGGATCACCTGGGTTCGTTTGATGTAATAACAAATCCTGACGGATCTGTAAGAGAAATGTATAATTATGACCCGTGGGGAAGGAGAAGGAACCCGGCAGACTGGTCGTATAATAACGTTCCGGAAGAATTTTTCCTTGACCGGGGATTTACCGGACATGAACATCTGGATAAGTTAGGACTTATTAACATGAACGGAAGGGTCTATGACCCGGTTATGGCTTTGTTCCTAAGCCCGGACAATTTTGTACAGTCGCCGGATCTTACACAGAATCTTAACAGGTACACGTATTGCCTCAATAATCCACTCGTTTATTCAGATCCTTCGGGATACACTTACAAAGCATACATGAATTATATATATGATGAGGGCAATTACTGGTACCGCGGCCAGGCGCCTGGGACATGGACTGATTGGGAAAGTTTCCATAATATTGGCGGCGGGGGGACTGGCAGTTATGGTTCCGGTATTATTACAACAACTGATATTAATTCACTATTAAATTCTGCTCATGGTGGTGGTTGGTCAACTGGTACAGGGACATACTTTTATGCAAGCCAGGATGAAGCTTTTATAAAGAGCTCTTTCTTCATAGAAGCCAACAACTTATGGGGTACGACTTTGTTTGGAGATTTTAATAGTGCAATAAATGCCTATGATGGTGGCAGATTGGCGGATGAAATCCGGGCGAATAATCCAGAATTCTATCTGGCTTCATTAGAAAGCGGGGAACCTAAAACTATATCACTCCAGGATTTAGCGCCAAAGCAAAATTTTAGCGGCTTTTGGGGTGGGCTGAAATACTTCTTTACTGGAGGATATGTTGGTGGGTACTCCTATAACATAAAAGGTGAGGCAATTGGACTAGCTCCAATAACTGGAATGGCACCAACGCCAGGAATAAAAGGAGGTCTAGGACAAAGCTTTTTCGCAGGAACGAAATATTCAAATAAGGTTTTGGGACAAATGAAAATGGGAGATTTTCACGCCTTTCCGGAAAGTGTTATTGCTTTTGAAAAGAGCGGTGTTCTTACAACAATTAAGGGGGGCGATGGAATAACCCGGCAGATATTAAAGATACCAGGGGAGTATGGTGGCAAGAAAGGATTTTTTGAGTTTATTAAAGAAGCAGACGGAACTATAAACCATAGGTTTTTCCGTCTAATATTAGGTCAGTGATATGGAAACTATTTGGTCAAATAAAGTAGATGAGATATTAAAAGTTGGGCTTTCACTTGATAATGTTGGAGTACGCAATTGGGCTCTTACTAAAGGTCAAGCATTGGATGCTCTTAAACAGTTCTTAGCTATTGAGATTCCCGTGTTGGGAGGGGATGTTTACGAGAGTATTGATGGTATTATTCAATCAAATTATGATAGTTGGTACTGTGATCCATTACCAGAAGAGACTAAGAGCGCATTTGTGAGAAGGAGCATAGAAAAAGCAAAAGCCTACATAGAGGAATATAAGTCTAAACAAATTGATAAGATATTCTTTGTATTGGTTCCAAATACTTAGATAACATACAGTGTAAAAGCGACAAAAAGCCTCGGATACAAGGCTTTTTACGTCAGGAAGCTATCCGTTGCTGAATATTATACTTAAACACGAAAGCATCGAGGGACTCCTTTATTTGTCCGCTTATGCCAGTTTTTGCTTAAGATCGTTTTTAAGAATATAAGAAGAAGGGAAATCCTTCACAGTCTCTTTCTGGCGTTCGCTGAGCAACTGAACTTTTTAAACATGGAAAGCAGCTCACGATCAGAGATAGACTGTTCCACTTTATTATCCTGGTCACCATACACGATCTGATCGATTGAAACCTCCAGGGCATCCGATATTCAAAATATTGCAAATCAAGGATATATTAATTTATCATTATCCGTTGAAAAGTACTATAGTATAAAAGCCGCTTTCAGTTGAATGGCGAAGCCCTCACGGGCACAACATAAAATTAGACACTCTGCGAGTAAAAAGAAAAATATCTATCTTTAAAGTAATAACGTTCTTTGAAAAAATACCCTGCACCTGGTCATTGATAAGCCGGAGGCCTGATGTAAAAATGAGTTTTACTGGTATAGTTATTGCCTCCATAATCCATTGAAGTACATAGACCCATCAGGATATGTCGCACTGAAAAACTGGAATGAATTTTGGAACGTTGTTAATAATCTCCTGGAAACCGGGGGAAGCTGGAATAGCGAAACAGGTTATTCCGATGGAAGTCAGGGCGGCGGCGGAAGCGATAATGGGCATATTAGTATCAACGTCTCTGTTCCTATAGGAGGTGGTTACGTAACTGTCACTGTTCCCTATTTGAACAGTCTTCCAGAAGTTACAGTTACAGCTAAGGTACCACATAAAAACACACCGACTACTCCGATTAGTAATAATCAATTCTTTTCCCAAAACCCCCAAGGACAAGTGGATATACCAGATGGATTGGTGTATAGCTTTTCCTTTGATTTTGCCTTTGGAGGCGGGGCTGGATTCGAAATTGGCTTAGTCACTGATAAAAATGGTGGTAAGCAATGGTTTGTTTCTGGTAATGCAAATATTGGTTATGGAATTAGTGTAGGACCAAGTATAAGATCTATTCAATCAATACCAGGATCAACTTTTAAGGCTTCTGATTATCTCGGTTATTCAGCTGGCTTTTCTGTAGGTCTATTTGATGTTGGCGGCTTTTATGGAGGGAATAAGCCACAATGGAATATCACGGATTTTGTGGACTTTGGTGACTCTTACATAGAGAACGGATTGGGAATAAGCAAGATAAAGGCCCCTGTTTTTGGAGCTTGGTGGTCAAATACTAGCACTAAAAAACTTTTTGGTCGATGAAAACTAAGACTATTATTTCAATTATTTTTGTCATTTTTCTAGTCATATTCTTTTCTACTGTAAACGATAATTATTTTTTTAATCGTTCTATTTGCAGAGAAAAAAAAGAGAAATATATTTTAAAACTGGATGCAATTGTTACAAAAAGATTTATTGACTCCTTGAACCATAATTATAAAACCCTATTATTAAGGGATGCTATAACAGGTCACCAAATTAAACTATATATTATAAATGAATCAGGTGGATTTTATAATAATGTTGCAGAAGGTGACTTTATTAAAAAGGAGTCCGAAAGTCTAATAATTAGGAATCTTACAAGAAATAGAATTGATACTTTGAAGTATAATTGCATTACAAAGTAAAAAGGTAATAAATTAACTTAATTGCTGAACCCCAAGGAGGAGTATGGTAATTCGCTTTACACTATTGGAATGGGTTTGAATGCTGCTGGATATGTTTCAAGTGCCGGAGAATATTCAAACGTTAAAAAGGAAGTTGGAGAGGTAAACGGAAAATGGAACTCCTTGGAATGGGGTGGCAATCAATGGACAGAAGCAAGTACATATGCCTTAAGTAAAGCTGGCTATTTTAGACTTGCGAGTAAAGGTTTCTTTGTTGTTGGAACAGGAATTTCATTATATCAAGGTGGCAATGCCCTTTTGAACGGGAATTATGCAGGAGCTGCCAAATCTGGTTTAGATATAGGAATGGGTACTTTTGCAACCTTCGGGGGACCTCCCGGATGGATTATTGGCGGTGGATATTTTTTGCTTGATGCAATCGGGGCATTTGACCGTCCAATGATAACAACACCGTATACGCCGCCAATGTACGCTGTTCCGGACAATACCTATGTTGCACCGCCCGTAATATTCCCACGGCCATGATGAAGTTATACCGATACTTATACTACAGGCTATACTCATGGAACCTGAAAACATGGGGAGAAAAAGACCTGCCACAATGGAATGCTTTGTTTGGAGTGTCTTTTATGATGTTCCTTAATTTGAGTTTATTGGGGCTTTTACTGCAGTTTTTAGGAGTAAATATTTTTTTGCGATATGAACTGCCAAAGAAAGAGCTTATAATAATAATGTTAAGCTTGTTTGTTATAAATTACTTCCTGTTCATACATAAAAGTAATTATAGGTCAATAGTAAAAGAGTTAAAGAAGGAACCACTCGAAAAAAGAAAGACAAATACGATTTTTATTTGGTTATATGTCATATTATCTTTTGCTCTCTTTGTACTTAGTGCGATGTTTATCAAGAAACTTAATGGATAAATATTAAACAGAAGAGCCGGAACAAACCGGCTTTTCTGTTATAATGCAGCAAAATCTATGATAAGTGCATTGCTAACTTTAAAGATTGTGTTCTTCTCCCATTCAGGGAGCTTATCGAACCTTTTGAATCGTTTTATCAGCTTGGCATAATTCAGAGTCTGTTCTGCCTTATCAGTTGCGTAATCGTATTAGGGAAGACCTATTTTATTGACTGCCTTATCCCTGAAAGGTAATCCCTGGGAAGAGGACTATTTTTTACCTACGGCCCTGATCAGTAAAGGGTGAAAACATTATATAAAGAAGCCAGAAGAGATGTACTGTCTCCCCCTCATTTCATAGCGAGCCGTATAATGGTGACCAGTTTGCAGACAAAGGATGTTTAACATCTCATTACGATATGGATGGTGACGACCTGTGGTTTGACCTCGTCTATGATGTTGGTAATGTTCTTTTGTTAACAGTTTAGCGTGAAACAGCTTGTAACAATTATGCTTTATTTACAGCTGGCAGGGATCAGTCAAAAAACAGACGTCGCATTTATTACGGTCGTATATTATTCATAATGATTCCAAATTAGCCTTCCAACTTAAAATAATCCATTTTTCATTGTCACAAAATCCCGCTTTCCGACATGATACATGAAAATGTGCTGCTGATATACTGAAACAGGCCAAAGCCTGTTGGGGATTAAGTTCAAGACTGTTTCTGGTCATACCTGCAAATTGCAGTATTATGAAAAAGGAGATTTTATCAGGTCATGTGATTTATTCAAATTGAATAAAGACATTCAAATTATAAGCAACAATAATCTCTAAAACAAACAAATATGAAACGAGGAATTTTATCAATGTTCTTTTGTTTAATATTATTTGACTTTTTATTTGCACAGGATACATATATCCTGCCAAAGATCTTCGAGAATTCTCCAAACTCTGCGTCATTTGTGAAGTTTGGAAATTATAAAGTGAATACTTTCACAGGTATCCCTGATATTTCGATTCCTCTTTATGAAATAAAAGCAGGCGATATAACTGTTCCTATTACTCTCAGGTACCATGCTTCAGGCCTTAGGGTAACCGAATCAGCAGGCTGGGCAGGTCTTGGATGGTCCCTGGAGGCTGGCGGATCAGTTACCAGGAAAGTGATGGGACAGCCCGATGAAGCCAATACACCCGGATCGGGATACCTTGCCGGCTATCTGAAACCAGCCAATTACACTTTTAATACAAGCAATGAGTCTGAACTGTCTTATTTAAATTATGTCAGGCTTAATGTTTATGACACAGATCCGGATATCTTCAGCTATAATTTCCCGGGTAAAAGCGGGAATTTCTTCTTTAACGGTCAGAACGGTTTCAGGATTATCAAAGTACCTTATTCACCGGTGAAAATAGTTAAGTATTATACTCCGGGAACATTATACTTCGACATAACAGACGAGACGGGAAATTTTTACAGGTTTGGCCAGAATATCAGGGAACAAGCCACGAATACAATGGAGACTACAAGCCCTGTCACAGCCTGGATGCTTGAAAAAATCATATCTCAGTCAGGAAAGGATACGGTGACCTTTACCTATACCTCGGAATCATATAGTCTGCCAGGGTATGGCATTGACCAGGTTGTTTTCAGGGACCGGGTTCAGAATTTTTATTGCAATAAATATTCCGAATTACTGGGCTATGGCTCTTACATATCATTCTCTTCATTTATTACCGATCAGAAACCTTCTGAAATTAAATATAACGGTGGTAAGGTAGTTTTTGTAAAATCAGTTGCAAACAGGCAGGATTTTTCCTCTAAAAAGCTTGATACAATAAAAATCTACAACTTCAATTATGTATCGAACGCATACAAACTCATAAGAAAAATCGTATTTCACACAAGTTACTTTAGTAGTACAAGGCTTAAACTGGATTCACTGAGTATGATGGATAACAATGGCGTTACGGTCGAGAAATACCGTTTTGCCTATAATGTTTCAACAAACCTTCCTGCAGTTAATAGTAAGGCCCAGGATTATTGGGGTTTTTATAACGGACGCACCTCAAATACATCCCTTGTGCCTGAAACAGTGGTGCTTTATGAGAATGGCTCAGGTGGATCGTCAAATGTTACAATAAGCTCAGGCAATAACCGCGATTGTGACAGCACCTACATGCAGGCCAATATCTTAACGCGGATATATTATCCGTCGGGGGGTTTTTCTGAATTTGAATACCAGACAAATAAATATCTGAATGATCAGGCACAGGTTAAACAGGCGGGAGGATTAAGGATTAAATCCATAAAAAGTTATGAATCTTCAGGATCAGTGCCTGTTACTTATAACTATATCTATGGACCGGGCAGGGCAAATTTTCTTTTATCCAATTATTACTTCGTTATATCCCAGGATCACAGATTTTATTCTGATTGCGGCTACCTGAATGGTTCGGCTGTTGTTGCAACAATGCGGGAGCGGGTTTACAGGTCGTTTCCCAGTATCGATCTTATACCATTTGACGGATCGATAGTTGTTTATCCCAGGGTTACTGAATATGTCGGTAACGGGACGTCAGACATAGGGAAAACAGTGTATAAATACATGGATCATGCAGATGGTCTTAATTCCACAATGGGAGTCGTAACAAGCAGATCCCCAGTAATTGAGAGTTATGCCGATCAGAGAGGACATCTTTTGGAAAAAGCTGATTTTAAAAATGTTAACAATATGTATTTACCTGTTTTGCGTGAGACATATCTTTATAACACTTCTGCTTTTGCTGATACGTCATACGCATGGGTCGGATTCTGCTGCGATAAGAAATTGATCACAGATGCAGACAATGTATCGGATATTTACAGGGAAGCGGCTGCTCAGGTAAACGACTGCAACAGTTTTGAATATACTTTCTACAGAATCAGGTCGGATGATAATTATCTGACGTCAAAGACGATTAAAACCTATGATCAGGTTGATACCACCAAATTTTTGACACAGACAACCACTTACGCTTACAGCAACAGCATTCATCAGCAGGTTACTGATATATCCTCCACCGACAGCAAGGGACAAAGCAAAGTTGTATATCTCCGGTACCCGGCGGACTATGCTGCAACAACGGGATTTTTAAAATCAATGACCGACAGGAACATGCATGCTGTTCCGGTTGAGAGATATACAAAAGTAAATAATTATACAGTTGCAGGCCGGATAAACGGATATAGGACCGGAAACCTGGGTGCAATTGTCCAGGATTATGTCAAGACACTGGAACTATCCGTGCCGTTTTCAGGCTTTACTCCCACTACGGCGCCTTCAGGTTCTCTTGTTGTTGATTCCAGATATACAACTTTCGTAACCTTCGACAGTTACGATTCATCAAATAATCTTACAAAATACACTCCCCGCACATCATCACCGGTTTCAGTAATATGGGGTTACAGGAATTTATATCCCATAGCAAAAATAGTAAACAGCGCTAACCAGAATTTTGCTTATACCGGATTTGAATCGGGGACTAACCAGGGCGGATGGTCATTTACCGGTACGCCTGTGGTCAGCCCCATTCCTAAAGCAGGCACCGGATGCTATTACCTGCCAAATGGCTCAGTTACAAAAACAATAAGCTCAACAGGTAATTATCGTCTTCAATTCTGGGCTCGTTCCCCTGTGACCTTATCAGGAGGAACCATTACTGATGTAACATCTTCATCACCGGATCAGGACGGCTGGGTCTTTTACGAGAAGAATGTGAATATTACTTCTGCAAATACAGCTCTTTATATAAGTGGCGGCACTTACATAGATGAAGTCAGATTGTTTCCGGCAGCCTCACAGATCATATCCTATACCTATGAACCACACCTGGGGATAAGCTCCCTGAATGATGAAAATGGTGTGACAACTTATTACGAGTTTGATAACTATGGCCGGTTGAAGTTTATCAGAAACCAGGATAAAAATATCCTTCAGAACTTTGATTACAGGTTTAAAAGAACAAACTAAACTGTCATGAGAACCAAAATAATTGTTCAAAACATTAAACTAAGGCTTCAAATGAAAAATCTGATTTTCTTCATAATATTCATTTCTTTTGAGACTTACTGTTATTCGCAGCTTAGCGGTCCGACACCTGTTCTTGGGGGAAGTACGCGAACGTATACATATTCGGGAGCGCCCGTTACAAATCCTTACTGGAGAAGTGCCGGCGGAACGGTTACATCATATAATGGTTATCAGTCAGCAAATATAACGTGGAATACAACCAGCACCAGCGGAAGTGTTACATTGTTCAGTAATTACGGATCAACGCTGGTGGCAGCGTTTAATGTGTCAATTTTTAATCCCCCGACGGCCAATGCAGCAACTAATATTACATCAACATCGTTTACTGCAGGCTGGAGCGCTGTTTCAAGTGCAACCTCGTACCGACTCGATGTCTCTCTCTCAGGTAGTTTTTCAAGTTTCGTTTCCGGTTATAATAACCTTTCTGTCAGCGGCACTTCCCAATCTGTAACAGGTCTTGCAAGTAATACCACATACTATTACAGGGTAAGGGCAGTGGGAACGCTCGGTACCACGGCAAACTCAAATGTGATTACAGCAGGCACAGGATCTGTTGCACCGGCTGCTTATCAGGCCGCAAATGTAAGTTCTCTTTCTTTTACATCTTCCTGGAGCCCAGTCAGCGGATCTTCTTCTTATCAGCTTGATGTTTCGGCCTCTTCATCATTTGCAACTTATTTGCCGGGGTATAACAGCCTTGTCCTAAGTGGCACAGCTACAACATGCAACGTGAATCTTCCTTACAGTAACAATGAATATTATTACAGGGTCAGAGCAATCAACTCATCAGGAAATCCATCATCGAACTCAAATACAATAACAGTTCTGCCATCACCTTTTGCACTTGCGGCATCCAATGTAAATGCATCATCATTTACGGCAAGATGGAAAGCGGTAACAGGTGCGACATCCTACCGGCTTGATGTCTCATCTGCCAGTGATTTCTCAAGTATGCTGTATAATAACCAGTCAGTTACAACCACTTCGTTTAATATAAGCGGCTTGTCGGGCAGTACAACATATTACTACAGGGTAAGGGCAGTCAGTGCAGCAGGCACTTCAGTCAACTCGAATACATGTGTTGTTATGAACAACAATTTTGTCAGGAAAGTGCAGGTGCTTAAGGATGGAGTCGTAACACAGGCTGTAGCAGATAATCTTGCCTTGAACGAGAGAATCCTTGATTATGAAGTGTATGATGGACTGGGTCGGATTTCACAGCAGGTATCGGCGAAAGGTTCACCTGCCTCCAATGATATTGTTCAACCATTTGCTTATGATGATTATGGAAGGGAAGCTCTTAAATATCTGCCCTATTCAAGCAGCACATCAGGAATCTTCAAGACCGGTCCACTGACTGCACAGGCAACTTTCTATAGTTCACAGGTCAATGTGGCTCATGATTCCTATCCCTGGGCAGAAACTATTTTTGATAACTCTCCGCTTAATATAGTTTATGAACAGGGTGGCCCGGGTCAGACATGGCAGGTTTCGAAGACGGGAGGTGTGAGCAATCGTACAGGACATACAATCCGCAGTGAATATGGCACAAATGATACAACCGGATCCAATAAGGTGTATTTATGGATATGTGATGAGGTAAATAAGATCCCTAAAGCGTTAAGCACTCTAAAAATCTATCCTCCGGGAAGACTTTTCAGGAACAGGACCTATGATGAAAATGCTCCTAATACGACCGGTAATACAAACTGGGTTGAAGAATTTAAAGATAAAGAGGGGAAAGTAATCCTTAAAAGAACATACGACGGAAGCGCACAGCTGAATACTTATTATGTCTATGATGATCTGGGATTGCTGAGATATGTAATACCGCCTCTTGCTACGATCACGGCTGATGGCAGTAACAATGCTATCCTGGCATCAGGCGATCTGGCAAATTTATGTTATATTTACAGGTACGATAAGAGGCAGCGAATGGTTGTAAAAAAGCTTCCAGGTGCAGATTCGGTGTTGATGGTTTACGACCTTCGTGACAGACTTGCAGCTACCCAGGACGGGGTACAGCGTGCAAAGTCTCCCAAGGAATGGTTGTTTACCAAGTATGATGAGCTGAACCGGCCAATCCTGACAGGAACAATTCAGTCGGCCAATACAAGAGTTCAGATGCAAACGGCATTAAATGCATATACTGGTACAAATCTGTATGAAACAAGGACCACAAGTTCCACGCACCATTATTACACCCAGAATTCATTCCCAAATTCCGATTTTACAAAGACTTACCTGGCAGTATCATATTATGATGACTATGATATAAACAATGATGGATCAGGGAGTGGGGATCCGGCATATACGACAGATACGGATTTCCCGAATAATGCAGCTTACAGCCGGCTGAAGAACAAGGTTACCGTGAGCAAGGCAAGGGAGCTTGACCCTGCCAGCAGCTCTGAAGTTTGGTTTACTACTGCTACTTTTTACGACAAGCGCTACAGGATAATACAGACAAAAACAACGGGAATACAGGGAGGAAGTAACCTGGTGACCAATGAAATCAATTTCCCGGGATGGCTCGTAAAAAGCAAAGAGAGTCAGACTGTGGTGCAGGGAACGACTACACTTACAAATTATGTGCTTACAAGAAATGAATATGACCACCAGGGAAGGCTGTTAAATACTTATCATAAGATAAATACAGGAACGGAGAGGAACATATCAAATCTTTCATACAACGAGCTGGGCCAGCTGCTTACAAAAAAGCTGCATGTTACATCCGGTACAGGATTGCAAAAGACAGATTACACTTATAACATCAGAGGCTGGCTGAAGAAGATCAATGAGCCTGACCTAAGCGGAGGGGAGGGAGACTTTTTCGGCGCTGAGCTTTTATACAATGAAGGGTTTTCGGCTCTTAACGGAGCAGCAATGTACAACGGCAATATCAGCGGTATTAAATGGAAGAACGGCAGCTCGGGATCAACCCAGAAAGGATACGGATTTATTTATGATCAGATAAACAGGCTGACAACTTCAAAATACGGAGAGGGAACATCATATACGACCAATGTTGACAGGTATCGTGAGAATATGGCATATGATAAAAATGGCAACATTCTCAAACTCCTGAGATCAGGGCAAATTAGTACAGGCGTATTTGGCAGGCTCGACAGCCTCACATATAAATATATGGGAATGGGAAACCAGGTAAGATCAATAGCTGACTCCGTACCTGATGTTGCAGGTTGGGGTGATTTCTATGATGGCACCAATGGTTATTCAGCCCAGGAGTATTTCTATGATTTAAATGGGAACAGTGTACGAGATGATAACAAGAAGATGAGCACGCTGTATAATTATCTCAATTTACCTTCAAGGATCTATGAAACAAATACCCCTGCCAGCAAGATCGAATATGTTTACACTTCGGTTGGAGAAAAGTTGAAACAGAGGCTTTCTACGGGGAACACTCTCTTATACCTTGGGAGCTTTGTTTATACTCTCAATGGAACAGCTAATGGTATTGAAGTCAAATATATTCTAACTCAGGAAGGGAGGGCGACATATTCTGCAGGAGCATATACCTACGAATATTTCATTAAGGATCACCTTGGCAATACAAGAGTATCGTTTAATGTTCCGAGCAGTACAGGGGTAATAGTTCAGCAAAGTGATTATTATCCGTTCGGGATGGCACATCAGCCGCAGGCAACAACAATAAGTGACAATCGGTACCTATATAACGGAAAGGAATTGCAAGATGAAAGCCTGGGCGGGGTGAATTTAGATTGGTATGACTATGGTAGCCGATATCTGGATCCACAGATAGGGCGATGGACTACAATGGATCCGCTTGCTGAATCGTATTATGGACATAGCCCATATCATTTCGCAGGGAATAACCCGTTGAGATTTCTTGATATGTCGGGAATGAACTATGGTGACTTCTATAAAAATGGAGTATGGATTGCTAGTGATGGTAAGGATGACGGAAGAGTCTATCATGCTGACAAGAATGGAGATGTTACATTTGGAGTAGGGATATTAAAAGATACTAAGTTTAAGGAATGGAATTATTCAATAAAGGATACTAAACTTGAAGAATATTTTCCAACTTTATTAAGCCATGAAGGAGGCTTTAAGGATCATCCTAATGACCCTGGAGGAGCCACGAATAAGGGTATCACTTTAAATACTTTTAAAAATTATTCCGAGGACTTACTTAGTGTCAAACCAACTCTAGAAAATCTAAAAAGGCTGGCAGATAAGCAAGCTGCAGCTATTTATGAAATAGGGTACTGGAATCCGAGCGGTTCTGGGAATATTTCGGATAAACAATTTGGTTGGTTGCATTTTGATACATATTTAAATGGAGGAGCTTCTAGTGTATTGAAAGCAACTACAAATTATTACGGTGAAAGTAGTGGTACAATAAACTCACTCAATACTATACTAAAAACGAATAGCGTTGAGAATGTTTTCGACACATATAAACAGGAGAGGTTAAATAGATTCGAGAGAATTATTAAGAATAACCCTAAATTAGACACTTTTAGACAAGGATGGATTAATAGAGTCAATAGTTTTCAATATCAAAACCAATAGAGATAAAATGAAATTTAATCTAACAATAACAACTATTTTACTTTTGATCCTTGGCTTATGTTCATTCTGTGGGAGTCATCCTAAAAGCGAACTTACCAATGATATTTCAGGCAAATATGTAGACAACTCTGGTAATCTGAGTATTGAAATAAATCCGAAAGGTGATTCTCTTCTGGGGAGACACTGTTTTGTAGTACAAGAAGGAGATAGAATAGATTGTTGTTTAGAAGAGAATGGATTCTCTTTGAAATTGAAACACGAGTCTAAAAATATATATGATGGAATTATGATTAGCTGTTATGATGAGCAGGTGCGCGAGATTATGGTAGTAGGCTCAAAAGATTCTGTGAAATTTATATTTTATAATCTGACTCATCCGTTTATGCCTGATACGATTATGTTTTATAAACGAATTGACAAATAGATACTGTTCCTTTTGAATAAAAGCCTCGGAGAAGCGGGGCTTTTTGCTTTATAGCGCAGCAATATTTTTAAGTTTCACGGATTTAATAAATACATCGAGCACATGAAGGATATGGTTTTTGTCTTCACTGTCCATTTTTTCAATCTCATTCAATCTTTTAAGCATTGCAGGATCTTTCAATAGGTTTTCCTGCTCAGTCTCGCTTAATAAATAACCTACCCTAGTTCCGAGCAACCCAGCTATCTTTTTTACCACATCGATAGAAGGTTTTACTTTAACTTAATTGGGAGTATAAAAAAAAGTATAGTGAGAGCCGATTTACTACCTATAGTAGCGGGAATGCTGTTCTGGCATCAGGCGATCTGGCAAATTTATGTTATATTTACACGTACGATAAGAGGCAGCGAATGGTTGTAAAAAAGCTACCCGGTGCAGATTCCGTGCTGATGGTATACGACAATCGCGACAGGCTTGCAGCTACCCAGGACGGGGTACAGCGTGCAAAGTCTCCCAAAGAATGGTTGTTTACCAAGTATGATGAGCTGAACCGGCCAATCCTGACAGGAACAATTCAGTCGGCCAATACAAGAGTTCAGATGCAAACGGCATTAAATGCATATACTGGTACAAATCTGTATGAAACAAGGACCACAAGTTCCACGCACCATTATTACACCCAGAATTCATTCCCAAATTCCGATTTTACAAAGACTTACCTGGCAGTATCATATTATGATGACTATGATATAAACAATGATGGATCAGGGAGTGGGGATCCGGCATATACGACAGATACGGATTTCCCGAATAATGCAGCTTTCAGCCGGCTGAAGAACAAGGTTACCGTGAGCAAGGCAAGGGAGCTTGATCCTGCCAGCAGCTCAGAGGTCTGGTTCACGACTGCAAGCTTTTTTGATAAGCAGTACAGAGTAATACAGACAAAAACAACGGGAATACAGGGAGGAAGTAACCTGGTTACCAATGAAATCAATTTCCCGGGATGGCTCGTTAAAAGTAAGGAGAGCCAGACAGTGGTTCAGGGAACGACTACACTTACCAATTATGTGCTGACAAGAAATGAGTATGATCACCAGGGAAGGTTGTTAGATACGTATCATAAGATAAATACAGGAACGGAGAGGAACATATCAAATCTTTCATACAACGAGCTGGGCCAGCTGCTTACAAAAAAGCTGCATGTTACATCCGGTACAGGATTGCAAAAGACAGATTATACGTATAACATAAAAGGATGGCTCAAGAAGATCAACGAGCCTGATCTCAGCGGAGGAGAGGGAGACTTTTTCGGCGCCGAGCTTCTGTACAATGAAGGTTTTGAAGCTCTAAACGGAACTGCAATGAACGGAGCAGCAATGTATAACGGCAATATCAGCGGTATTAAATGGAAGAACGGCAGCTCGGGATCAACACAGAAAGGATACGGTTTTATTTATGATCAGATAAACAGGCTGACAACTTCAAAATACGGAGAGGGAACGTCATATACGACTAATGTAAACAGGTATGATGAGAATCTGACCTATGACAAGAACGGGAATATAAGAAAGTTATTCAGAAATGGTCAGATAAGCACAGGAGTTTTCGGAAACATTGACAGCCTTGGTTATAAATATCCGGGAACCGGAAATCAGTTATGGGCAACAGGTGATATTGTGACAGATGTAGCCGGGAGAGGTGACTTTTTCGATGGTACAAATGGTTATTCGACTAAAGAGTATTATTACGATAAGAACGGTAATATATGGCTCGATAGGAACAAAAAGATGAAGACAGTGTACAATTATCTTAATCTCCCTGCAAGGATCAGCGACACTGTCAATACCACTTACAAGATCGAATATGTTTACACTTCTGCAGGAGAAAAGCTTAAACAAAGGCTTTCGACAGGAACGGCACTTCTCTACAACGGCAATTTTGTTTATACTCTTGACGGCACTGCAAATGGGATAGTGGTGAAATACATCCTTACCCAGGAAGGGAGGGCAACAAATTCAGCAGGTACATATACTTATGAGTATTTCATGAAGGATCATCTTGGAAATATCAGAATTAATTTTAAAGACTCGTCCAATGTAGCAGTGATTATTCAACAGAGCGATTATTATCCGTTTGGGATGATACATCAGCCGCAGCCGACTACAACAAGCGATAACAGGTACCTTTACAACGGCAAAGAGCTGCAGGATGAATCCCTGGGCGGCGTGAATCTTGACTGGTATGATTATGGCAGCCGCTTTATGGACCCACAGATTGGACGTTTTATGGTCGTTGACCAATCAGCTGAGAAATTCTTTGGGATTTCCCCATATGCTTATGTTGCAAATAATCCAATTTCTTTGATTGACCCTGATGGTCAAGAGCCTATTAAACCTTATGCTGGAACTGTAGAAGGTTTGTTGCGTTTCATGAATAATATTGAAACTAAAATCGGTTTAACATCCGGAAGGTCGGCTCATTCAGCTATGTTACGTATGGGACAAAGCAAAATGACTTTGAAAGGGCCAAGACCTGCAAATACAGCTCCATTTAATGAGGCTGGTAACAACAGGTATATTTATACTGAAAAAGGCGGATGGATAGATATCGCTCATTTTGTATTTTATTCAGGTAGGGCTTATACGTATAAACAGACCAAGTCACAAGTCCAAGAAAAGCTTTACAGTGATGAATTTTCCAGAATGACACCAGAAACACAAATGTACTACTTGAATCAGGCTGGCTTAGATCCTGTTGGAGAGGCGGTTCAAGAAGGCTACATGCAAGAAAGGTTTGATCCAAAATATTCAAAATATAGTTATGAAGATCTACCAAGTGATAAATATGGTGCTGACTTTGGAGCAAATTATTTTGACCCGAATAGTGATTTGAATTTTGGGGAACAAGTGCAGAATTATTTAAATAATATTCTACATGCTACCAAACCAGAAAATGCACCTAATTTTAACTCCTTACCTAATGTTCAGTCAAGGGATAAAAAGCCAAGTAGGCAAAATAAGTCTACTAATCCTGTGGATTTGAATAAGCTTGAAGATGACTTTTAATAATTAATTTGTGAATGTTTATATTATCAAATTGTGATACAAATGAAGCATATACTCTTACTGAAAAGAATTAATATTATAGTTATTCTGATAGTTTTGTTAGTCTCTTGTAATAGGTATGAAAAGGGAATGATTAAAAAAGGGGATGAAGTAGTTAAACTGGTTGAGAGGTTTAAAGTGGAGCACGGAAGGTTACCAAATAATATGAGTGAACTTAATATAGATACTGTTTTATACGAGAAAATTTGCTATTCAAGAGACGATAGTTCTAATTTCAAAATTTGGTTTGGTACATCACTGGGAGAATCAATAACTTATTACTCAGATACAAAGCAATGGGAAGAAATTGAAAGGGGAATCGGTAATAAAAAATAAAACAGATTAATTGAGGTTAAAATACAAAACTCGGCCACAAACCGAGTTTTTCTTTTACAGTGCAGCAATATTTTTGAGCTTCACTGATTTAATAAAGCCGTCGAGCACATGCAGGATATGGTTTTTATCTTCCTTTTCCATTTTTGCAATATCATTTAATCTCTTGAGCATGTCCGGATCTTTAAGGACATTTTCCTGTCCTGATTCATCCAGGAGATAACCAACCGCTGCATTAAGAATGGCACCAGCTTCTTGACGACATCGATCGAGGAGGACATCTTATCACGTTCAGAACGGCTCAAAACCGGGACTGAAAATTCCACGTTTCATAACCACTTAACCTTTCCTGCTTTATTTTGTGCAGTTATCTCATCAACATATTAAAAGCAGTATTATAATACGTTGCAAAACTAAAAGTCAATTTTAAACAGACATTAAGGAGTCCTTTTTGATAAAACCGAATTTTGTTATCTTTCCCTGAATTATTTATTCCATTCAGTTATGAAAAAGGATATTGAAATAGCACAGGAAGCTGCAATAAAGCCTGTTGTTGAGATAGCGGAAATACTTGGTTTACCGCAGGATGAACTTGAGCTTTATGGAAAATATAAGGCAAAAATCCCTCTTCATTTCATCGATGAAGAAAAAGTCAAAAAGGCAAAGCTTATCCTTGTCACTGCAATAACACCAACCCCAGCAGGCGAAGGCAAGACCACAACATCAATAGGCCTTGCCCAGGCCCTTAACCGGATGGGGAAAAAAGCAACAGTGGTACTTCGCGAGCCTTCCCTTGGACCTGTTTTCGGCATAAAAGGCGGCGCTGCAGGAGGCGGATATTCACAGGTGATCCCGATGGAGGATATCAACCTTCATTTCACTGGCGACATTTCGGCTGTCGAAAAAGCCCATAATCTTCTGTCGGCTCTGATAGACAATAATATCCAGCTTAAGAACGGCGAGGGAAACCTTGGGATAGATCCCCGTACAATTGAATGGAAAAGGGTGATGGATATGAATGAGAGATCGCTGAGAGACATTGTTATAGGCCTCGGCGGGACCACCGAAGGCGTACCGCGCCAGTCGGGATTTGAGATCACTGCGGCTTCCGAAGTAATGGCCACGCTTTGCATGTCGCGCGACCTTATGGACCTGAAGGAAAGGCTTGGCAATATTTTTATAGGATATACTTACTCCGACAAGCCAGTCTTTGCACGCGACCTTAAGGCCAACGGCGCTATGGCCGCCCTCCTCAAGGATGCTATAAAACCGAACCTCGTGCAGACTCTCGAGGGCACTCCGGCGATAATCCACGGCGGTCCGTTTGCAAACATAGCACAGGGCACAAACTCGATAATAGCAACCAAAACCGGACTTTCGCTGAGCGATTATGTTGTTACCGAAGCAGGTTTTGCAAGCGAACTCGGCGCTGAAAAATTCTTTGATATAAAATCACAGGCCGGTGGACTGAAAACAAATGCAGTAGTTATTGTTGCCACTGTCAGGGCGCTGAAATATCATGGAGGGGCTAAACTATCTTCCCTTGTCAATGAGGATACAGAAGCGCTTATAAAGGGATTTGACAACCTCGACAAGCATATCGAGAATATGAGATATTTCGGATTCAGACCGGTGATAGCTATAAACAAATTCGATTCGGATACTCAGAAAGAAATAGACCTTCTTATAGAGCATTGCAGGTCTAAGAACGTAAAGGTGGCAGTCAACGATGCCTGGGCAAAGGGAGGCGAAGGCGCCATTGAGCTTGCTGAAAAAGTGATTGACGAAATATGCGATTGCGTCAACTGCTTCAAACCTCTTTACGACCTTTCATGGCCCCTTGAAAAGAAAATTGAAACGATATGCACAAAGATGTATGGCGCCGACCATGTTGAATATACTGTCAAGGCAAAAACCCAGCTCGACAAAATTGAGAAACTCGGATTCGGCAACCTCCCTGTCTGCATAGCAAAAACACAGAAATCTCTTTCTGATGATCAGGGCAGGAGAGGTCGTCCGCAGGGATTCACAATCAAGATCCGTGAAATTGAACTGTCTTCAGGGGCAGGCTTCATCGTTCCGATTGCCGGCACGATAATGAGAATGCCAGGGTTGCCGAATGCCCCGTCGGCCGAAAAGATCGATATTGATGCCGACGGCAGAATATCAGGATTGTTTTAGCAAGATTTATCGGGGTTCAGCGTTTTTCTTTATATCATTGCTGCAAGAGTTGTTAGTTGAGATAATTTCACGGGGCCGGATCAGATGATATTGACTGAACCTTATTTTTGGTTAATTTTATAACGGCTGTGGATTAAATGAATAAACAATGAAAAAGATACTTACGGTTTCACTTGTTTCAATCGTGCTGGCACATTTTTCCATAGTTGGTGGCCAGACAATGTACAACAGGAGCTTTCTGCCAAAATATGGATTTGGCTTTAAAGCCGGTGTAAACTATGCCACCCAGTATACCCCTGAAAATGAGGGGGCCTTTGAGGTGATGAGAATCTTTGGCTTTAATGCCGGGGGCTATTACAATTATTTCTTTAACAGGATACTTGGCGTTCAGGTTGAAATATCGGGATCGGGAAAAGGCTCACACTGGAGGGAGAATTTCTATGCCCAGGATGAAAAGAAGGATCTTCTGACATATATCGACTTTCCTCTTCTTTTAAGATATCAGCCACACCCTCAGTTCAATGCTCATATTGGTCCCCAGATAAGCATCCTTGCCAGGGCCATGCAATATGATTACGATACGAGGATCAAGGCCGACGTATCAGATTTTTACAAAATGATCGATGCCGGAATTGTCGCCGGCGTTGAGGCTAACCTACCGAATAATGTAAACCTTACCCTTCGATATTGTCACAGCCTTATTTCAGCATATAAAACCGGAGGATACAATTTTGATTCATATAACAGCTATCTCCAGTTAACTGCCGGTTACAGGATCGAAAAGAAAATGAAATTACAGAGTAAAACAAAATCTTCATTACGCCGGAGAAGATAAATCAAACCAAAATCAATTTTTATGAAACGACATCTGCTCTGCCTTCTTTCCCTTGTTTTGTTATTTTCAGCCTGCAAAAGATACAGCAAATATGAGGGTGTGGCTTTTACAGAAAAAGAGCCGCGCGACTGGGAAAATCCTGAAATGTTCAATCAGAACAGGGAAGCTCCTCATGCAACAATGATAAGTTTCCCCGATGAGCCGTCAGCTCTTGAGGCCGACAGGCTGAGTTCCCCGAATTATATCTCCCTCGACGGGATGTGGAAATTCAATTATGTCGATTCTCCCGACAAGCGTCCGTACTGGTTTTTCAAGGACGATTTTGACGTGCGAGACTGGGACGAAATTGAAGTGCCTTCGAACTGGCAGATGAAGGGCTATGATATCCCCATATATGTGAATATTGGCTATGCTTTTGAAATGAATCCGCCTTTTATAAAGCATGACTGGAATCCGGTGGGTTCATATAAAAGAACATTTACCATACCCGAAGATTGGAATGAGAAAGAAGTGTTCCTCCATTTCGGAGCGGTAAGCTCTGCATTTTATGTATGGGTGAATGAGACCCTTGCAGGATACAGCCAGGACAGCAAAACACCTGCAGAATTCAATATCACAAAATATCTCAAAAAGGGGAAGAACTCGGTTGCGGTTGAAGTTTACAGATGGTGTGACGGGAGCTATCTCGAAGATCAGGATTTCTTCAGGCTGAGCGGTATACAGAGAAGCGTGTTCCTTCATGCAAGACCGCGTACATATATAAGCGATTTCTTTGCAGCCGGTGACCTTGAAAACAACTATGCCGACGGCCTGCTTAAGCTTGATGTATCACTGAAAAGCGTTGAGTCAAATACAGGAGAACCAACTGTTGAAGTATCATTGTACGATGACGACCAGAAGATATACACCGAATCGCAGAGTGCCAGGCTTACGGGTAATGAAGGCATTGTGAAATTCACAAAACCACTTCCTGAAATTAAAAAATGGACCTCTGAAACTCCAAATCTGTATTCACTTGTCATAAGCCTTAAGGATCCCTCGGGTGACTACCTCGAGAGCGTAAGCGCCAGGATCGGTTTCAGAAAAGTGGAGATATTGAATTCGCAACTTCTGATCAACGGCGTTCCTGTTTATCTCAAAGGCACCAACGTTCATGAGCACAATGATCTTACAGGTCATGTTATCGATGAAGCCACAATCCTGAAAGATATCAGGGTTATGAAAAGCAATAACATTAACGCTGTGAGGACATCCCATTATCCACAGCAGGAACTGTGGTATGAACTCTGCGACAGGTACGGGCTTTACCTTATTGATGAAGCCAATATTGAATCGCATGGTATAGGTTACGACAAGGATGTCACAATAGCCGACAAGCCTGAATGGGCTGCTGCACATCTCGACAGGATGAAGAGAATGGTCGAACGGGATAAAAATCATCCTTCAGTTATTATCTGGTCACTCGGAAATGAGGCAGGCGACGGGCATAACTTCCTGAATAATTACCTGTGGGCAAAAGGCAGGGATAATACCAGGCCGGTGCAGTACGAACGTGCCGAGAAAAGTACCAATACCACCGAACGTCATACTGATATTGTTTGCCCGATGTATGCAAGGATAGAAAATATTGAAGAATATGCTAAAGATCCCAAAAACGACAGGCCGCTTATTTTATGCGAATATGCACATTCGATGGGTAACTCAACCGGAAACCTTCAGGATTACTGGGATGTAATCGAGAAATATCCAAAGCTGCAGGGTGGTTTTATCTGGGACTGGGTCGATCAGGGGATTCTTACAACTGATCCTGAAGGTGAGAAATACTGGGCCTACGGAGGCGATTTCGGACCCGAGGGCATTAAAAGCGACGGCAATTTCTGTATAAACGGACTCACATGGCCCGACAGGACCGGAAAACCTGCTCTGAACGAGGTTAAAAAGGTTTACCAGTATATAGGTTTCGAACCTGTTAAGCTTGCTGACGGACTTGTGAGGATCAAAAACAAATACTTTTTCACTGACCTTTCTGAATTCGTTTTTGACTGGGATATTGTTGCAGACGGAGTTGCGGTGAAGTCAGGTAAGTTAACTTTTACCAGCCTGAAACCCGGCCGCGATACTCTTGTGACAATCCCTGTTACCGGAATTGAAACCGCACCCGGAACAGAATATTTCCTTAACATGAGGGCTTCACGAAGCGACGAGTGGAACTATGTTCCCGAGGATCATGTTTATGCGACGGCACAGTTCAGGCTTCCTTTCGAAGGCAAACCGGTGGCAGCAAAAACCGATGCCCTCGCTGTCATTCAGACTTCAACCGAAGGGACTACATATAAAGTCAGCAGCGCCGATATGGAAATTGTGTTCGATCTTGAAAAAGGAAGGATGGAATCATTTTCATACAAGGGGAAAGCGCTCATTAAGAAAGGTCCGGAACCTGATTTCTGGAGACCGCCAACAGACAATGACTATGGATATGATATGGATCAGAAGCTGGGGGTATGGAAGAAAGCAGGGGAGAAATCGGTAATTAAGAAAGCTTCTCTGGGCCAGCCTGAGATGGGCAAGGTAGTACTTACATTCGAATATGACATACCGGGGAACAATGGTGAGAAGATTGCAGGTTATGTCTCGACCTATACGATTTACAGTACAGGAGATGTTATTGTGAAGAATCAGTTCTCGAAAATATCAGATGCCGTTCCCGAGATACCCAGGATGGGAATGCAGATGCAGCTTCCTGAGGAATTCATGAATCTGAAGTGGTTCGGACGCGGTCCGTTTGAGAACTATTCCGACAGGAAGACTGCTGCCGATGTCGGGCTGTATGAAAGTACTGTTGATGATCAGTATGTTCCATATATAAGGCCGCAGGAGAACGGTTATAAGACGGATACGAGATGGCTTGCACTTACGGATGAGAACGGGATCGGGCTGCTTGTTACGGGAAATCCGGTTGTTTGTTTTGCTGCATTGAAGAATGTACATGACGATTTTGAATCGCCGGGTAAGCTTTCACAATACAGGGCTGATGCCAAATCTGCAAACAAACATACTATTGATGTAAAGCCCAGGGATCTTGTAAATCTTAATGTCGATCTCGGACAGATGGGGGTTGGAGGCGATAACTCCTGGGGAGCTCCTATACATCCTCAATACAGGCTGCTTGATAAAAAGTATGAATATTCCTTCAGGATGAGGCCAATAATGAAGGAAGATGATGTTGTAAAACTGGCAAAGGAAAAGTTTTAAATTATAATAAGAACTTACACAGAGATTACAGAGAACCGCAGAGATCCACAGAGCAAATCCATAAACTATTTGATTCTCCGTGTCTCCCTGTGTTAAAAAAAAAATTTAACCACGGTGTTTCACAGAGTTAAAAAATAAATTAACCACGGTGTTTCACGGAGTAATTTCAAAACAGTGTTACTCCGTGTTTAAACTCCGTGTTACCCTGTGGTTAGAAAAAAAATTTAACCACGGTGTTTCACGGAGATTTGACTCAGTGTTCCCTGTGAAAGTTCTCTGTGTCTTTCTGTGTAAATTCTTTATCTTATTAATACTTATTTGTACTTAAGCTCGACTTTAAGTACTTCGTTTTCACCGGTAATTACATTCTTAACATCATAGGTAAGCGGAGCAGTCACCTTTTTGCTTACGGCAATCCTTGTTGTGCCATTGGCAATAAGGGTAATTTCCTTCGGAGCATCCGTTACACCGTTAACAAGATAAAAAGGTACATCCGATTTGTTTGTTACCTCGAAAAATATGGTTTTTTCGTTTTCATAAAAAGGCTTGCCCACCGTAATGCACTGGTAGAAGAAAGGCTTTGCATATTCTTCCTTTCCTGCAAGCTTATCCCCAAAATACGCAAGAGTCCTGCCTGCAAACATAGCCTCCTTAAGCGCTTCACTTGTCCTGGCCTTTGCAAATACAAGCGTCATAGCCCTGTTTGTATATTCAGGGGCGCGGTAGGTCTCGCTAATCACGCCATGGTTATCGCTGTTCGCCATTACAGCAAGGTTATATTGTTTGCAGAATGTCATCACAAGAGGATAATATTCGTTGTCGTTAAAGAACTCTATTCCATGAAGCCAGCCTTTTTCAATCAACTTTTTATGGATAGGATAGAGTTTCGGAATTCCGTCGGGTTCCTGTGATCTCCAGCCGGGATGGTTCCACTGTAGGAAGGCTCCCTGTTTTATGGCTGCTTCATAGGCATCCATTACCGAATCTGTATCAAGAAGTGAAGCATCCTGTATGAAAAGGGCATTTACATGTCCGGGAGGCATTTTACGTGTAAGCTCTGTGCCATGCACGAGTATAAGATTGTAATCCCTGGCGGTACCCTGGGCGATCTCCCAGCCGGCGTTATGGTTTATTGGTATCAGGTCTTTCTTCGGGGTATATTCTATATGATCTGTAATTGCTATGGCATCGAGCCCGTCGCGGTATGCTTCACCAACCCTGTAAACAGGCCATACATTCCCGTCGGAGAAGACAGTATGCAGATGGAAATCACATTTAAGAGTAACGTATCCCGGCAGATCGGGAAGATTGACTGTTTTCCTTTGCCCGAAACCGGCAAAGACGATCGATGCAACCAACAAGAAGGTAATAATGAGTTTTTTCATATTTTTTATATTATCAGTTATTTATGGTGTTTAGTATTATTTAAAAACATAGTATTACAAAGCATGGGATTTCAGATTTCACTTTTAACGTTTTTAATTCCTGTTTAAATTCGGCCTCACCCCCTCCTGTCCCCATCTCCCAAGGGAGATGGGGATGATAACTGCCCGATATAATTTTTAATCTAAGTAATAATTTTTTCAATGTTATTAACAATCACATTCTTAAGCCCCTCCCCCCGGGAAAGAGCCTGCCACGCTTCGGCGTGGGGTTGGGGTGAGGCCGATTGCAGGGTTTTTTAGAACCCACCCCTGGCCCCTCCAAGGAGGGGATTCCGCTTCAACGCTGCGCTCTGCCCCTTGCTCCCTGCTCCCTGCCCCCTGCTTCTTCCTCAGAATTCCTCATAAAAATACGCAGTCTTCTCATCCGCATCGTCCCATGTATAGATCTTTTTCCCGGGATGGACGGCATAAAAGTTTAAAAGAGCAAAATCCCCGGCACACATAGTGGCATGAACAAAAAGGACAAGCGAGAGGCTCCATTTCCATAATCCCGGAAGATAAAAGACAAGGAACAATAAACCAGCGCTGACGATGAGGAAAGGGACCAGCGCCACAAACCTGAACTGTTTTTCATTCGCCACGTAGCGGTGGGCGGTTACGTAAAACATATACTGTTTAAGGTCCATCCCGATCCTTATGTTCCTTGCACCGGTAAGATAGTAAGGGATTATATGCAGCAGCTCATGAACGGGAATAAGCAATATTGGAAATACGACAAGACCCAGAATGGTGTGTTTGAAAATAAATCTGAACTGGTAAAGTCCTTCCAGATGCACCCTTATTATTACCGCTATCCCCAGGAAAAAAATGCATAAAGCCCAGAATGAAAGAATCAGCCACGATCTTTTCCGCAAGTATTCGAGAACGAACCCTACAAGATCATTGTAGTCTATTCTGAGCATTTGCCTGTATTTTGACGGATCCTCGAGATCTTCAACCTTCAATGCCATATAAGAAAGCTTTTCCCAAAAATAGCTTTTTGAAAAGTCAATCCAAATGATATAGGCATAATTTAATATGGCCCGTAATTTGATACCTTTGCACAAAACATCAGGAAATTGAGGAAGGTCCCTGCAATACTGATCATGATGATAATCTCGCAATTTGTATCCGGACAGACTGATTCAGCTTTGATACTTTATGATACGCTTCCTGAGAATTTCTACATGCTTCATTCGGTTGAAAGGGATGGCATCAGTCTCCCTGAAATAGGCATCAAGGAGGTTGTAATTTTAGGAAAGTCCTCCACAGGCAAAAAATTCCCTTATGCCAGATATCAGCGCATGGTAACCAATCTTAAAAAGGTCTATCCCTATGCCATGGTCGTCAGATCGAAACTGGAAGCCATCAATGAGGAGCTTATTAATATTCCGGAAGACAGGGACAGGAAGAAATATATTCGTCAGACCGAAAAAAACCTGTTCGGTGAGTATGAGGATGACATAAGGGATATGACAATAACCCAGGGACGTCTTCTTATAAAGCTTATCGACAGGGAAACGCAAAATACTTCATTTGAGCTGATCAGATACTACAGGGGAAGCCTTTCGGCTGCATTCTGGCAGGGTATTGCAAGGATTTTCGGGACAAACCTCAAGGAAGAATATGATCCTTACGGCGATGATGCAATAATGGAAATAATAGTTCAGGCAATTGAATCAGGCAATCTGTGAAAATTTTAACAGAATATTCCGGTTATGAAAAGACTTTTCATCGCAATAAAGACAGTGCCCGGGGGCGACCTCCTGAGGATGATAACTTCTGTAACATCGTTGCTGGGCAATGAAAGTATTAAATGGGTTGATCCCGGAAACATTCATATAACACTAGCATTCCTTGGAGATACAGAGGAAAAGAAGATCAAGCCCCTCATCAGGATCCTTAATGAGACATGCACTGGCTCCGGCCGGTTTGAATTTTCACTTGAGGGAACCGGGGTATTTAAAAATTTCAATGATCCGAGGGTGATCTGGGTAGGAATCAATCCGAAAGAGCAACTGGTAAATCTAAGCGTTAAAATCGCGGATGGGCTGAAAGCCGGAGGCTTTATGATTGAAGACCGCGTTTTCAGGCCGCATCTGACAATAGGCCGCATACGAACCATTAAGGATAATGAGAACCTTAAAAGAGTGCTTGAAACTTACAGGGAAACAAACTTTCAGAAGATTTCAGCTGCCGAAGTGATACTTTATGAAAGTATTCTGATGAAGACAGGCCCTCTGTATAAGGAACTTGGAAAATTCCCTCTCTGAAGTCTTCTTCTGTACACCGTTTTATCTGTCTCCCGAATCACATTTTTTTTACTTTTGTTGCTTTGAAACCCGATTGTAGTAGTTATGTCTGATACATTTCTTGCGAAAGGCAAAAGGAAAAAGCTTGTTGAGGAACTGCGCCGTAAAGGAATTACCGATGAAGAGGTGCTGAGAGCCATAAATGCAGTGCCCCGGCACGATTTTATGGATCCGGCTTTCCTCGACCATGCCTATACCGACAAGGCATTCCCGATATCGTCGGGTCAGACTATCTCACAGCCTTATACTGTTGCTGTTCAGACTTCTCTTCTTCAGGTTAAGAAAAGGGATAAGATCCTTGAGATTGGAACAGGTTCGGGATACCAGGCGGCCGTTCTTGCCGAGATGGGAGCAAAGGTCTACACTATAGAAAGGTACAGGGAACTCTATCTGAAGGCTCAGCGTATACTCACCATGCTGGGATATAATGCAGATTTCTTTTTTGGCGACGGCTATGAAGGAAAGCCGCAGTACGGACCATTCGACGGTATAATTATTACTGCAGCCACTGCTGAAGTCCCGGCTAAACTGCCTCCCCAGCTGAAAACCGGAGGCCGGCTTGTAGTACCACTGGGAAACAGCAACTCACAGATTATGACCGTTGTTGTAAGAACCGGCGAGGACAGCTACGAATATTCATCACATGGCAGCTTTGCCTTTGTACCGATGCTTAAAGGCACAGTAAACTGATCTTAAATTATGGAAATATACAAACTGGTATTTAACCCAATAGATGTAAACACATATATAATTGCCGATAGTTCGGGAGATTGTGCCATTGTTGACTGCGGCTGCTACGATGCAGAAGAATTCAGGGAATTTACTAACTTCCTTGAAGAAAAGAAGCTGAACCCGGTCCTGTTGCTGAATACTCATTGCCATCTTGATCATATCTTCGGAGATATCTTTATGAAGGAAAAGTACGGCCTGGGAGCCATGTGCCATAAGGATGATATGTACAACAGGAAGCAATCTGTCAATCATGCGCTTTTGTTCGGGCTGAGGATGCTTACCCCTCCTGATCCCGCGGCTTTTGTTGATGATAACATGCTTTTATCTTTTGGAGCTATTGAAATTAAAGCGCTGCATGTACCGGGGCATGCCCCCGGATCTCTGGCTTTCTATATAGAGAAGGAAAACGTTGTCTTTACAGGTGATGCACTCTTTGCCGGGAGTATTGGCCGCACCGACCTTCACGAGGGAAATTATGAGACACTTATCAACAGCATAAAAAGCAGGTTATTTTCCCTTCCTGCCGAAACCATAGTATTTCCGGGGCACGGTGATTCAACAGATATAGGTACGGAAATAGCCTCCAATCCATATTTTATTCACACCTGACTTATCGGCTTTTTTAAATAGTTTCATTTTGCTATTTTCATAGCATCATTTTATAAGATTCCGTTTCTGTATATAATTAAAAATCAAATATATGTCATCAGATGTCTTTGCCAGCCGGCATATAGGTCCACGGGAAAATGAAGTCCCCGCCATGCTTGAAACTATCGGGGTAAACTCCCTTGATGAGCTTATAGATAAAACAGTGCCGTCGTCGATCCGCCTCGGTAAACCGCTTAACCTGCCCGGCGCCATGAGTGAATATGAATACCTGAACCATATTAAAAAGCTGGGTTCAAGGAACAAAATGTTCAGGTCATTCATAGGTCAGGGTTATTACGGTGTTGCAACACTCCCGGTCGTGGTGCGCAATGTGCTTGAAAATCCTGCATGGTATACTTCCTATACTCCATATCAGGCTGAGATCTCCCAGGGAAGGCTCGAAGCCCTGCTGAACTTCCAGACCATGATAATTGACCTGACAGGCATGCAGATTGCCAATGCATCCCTTCTGGATGAATCGACAGCTGCAGCCGAAGCGATGATAATGATGTTCAATGCAAGGTCGCGTGCAGCTGTAAAGGCAGGAGCCAGAAAGTTCTTCGTTGATGACGATGTATTTCTTCAGACACTCGATGTCATTGAAACAAGGTCGGAGCCTCTCGGGATTGAACTTGTAAAGGGGAAATTTGATGAGGTTTTATTCGATGAATCATTTTTCGGGGCATTTGTCCAGTATCCTGCAGCTTCGGGTCAGATAAGGGATTACAGCGGGTTCACTGGCCGGGCGCATTCATCAGGACTTCTCGTCGGAGTGGCTGCCGATCTCATGAGCCTTGCAATACTGACACCTCCCGGAGAGTGGGGCGCCGATATAGTTGTGGGTTCAAACCAGAGGTTTGGCCTTCCGATGAGTTTCGGAGGTCCTCATGCCGGTTTCTTCGCAACACGCGATGATCTGAAAAGAAGCATGCCCGGACGCATAATCGGAGTATCTGTCGACGTTCACGGTAACCATGCCCTGAGGATGGCGCTCCAGACAAGGGAACAGCATATAAAGCGTGAAAGGGCTACTTCAAATATATGTACCGCACAGGCGCTGCTTGCCACAATGTCGGGTATGTATGCCCAGTATCATGGCCCGGAAGGAATTAAAAGAATTGCTACACATATCCATAAGTCGGCCTGCACAATAGCCGGTAAGTTAAGGGAACTTGGATATATTCTTCCAAATGCAACTTATTTCGATACTTTGAAAGTTATCCCGCACGAAGGCATCCGGCAGGAGGATATTAAAAAGCTGGCGCTGGCATCGGAGTTAAACTTCTTTTATCCCGACGGGGAAAGTGTCATTTTAAGCACTGATGAAATTACATCCTTTGAGGAGATAAATTCAATAATTGAAGTATTTGCACAGGCTGCAGGGAAGAAAGCGCCTGTAGCTTCTTCGTTTGCTGAATGTCATTGTCTGGAAGATAAATTCAAAAGGGAATCATCGTTTCTTAAAGCACAGGTTTTCAATAGCTACCATAGCGAGACTGAAATGATGAGATATATTAAGATGCTTGAGAGAAAAGACTTTTCACTTACTCACAGCATGATCTCACTGGGTTCCTGTACAATGAAACTGAATCCTGCCGCTTCGATGTTCGCCATGAGCTGGCCGGAATTCGGTAACATACATCCCTTTGTCCCGAAAGACCAGGCTGAAGGATATTACCAGGTAATGGATGAACTGGGAGAAGCACTTAAGGAGATTACAGGTTTTCCAGCTGTATCGTTTCAGCCGAATTCAGGAGCTGCAGGCGAATACACCGGGCTTCTGATGATTCGCGAATATCACCTGAGCAGGGGAGAGGGACACAGGAATATTGCACTGATACCTTCGTCGGCCCATGGAACAAATCCGGCAAGCGCCGTAATGGCCGGTATGCAGGTCGTTGTTGTTGAGTGTGATGAAAAGGGCAATATAAATGTAGAAGATCTTCAGAAGAAAGCACAGGAAAACAGGGACAGGCTTGCCTGTTTCATGATCACTTATCCATCGACTCATGGAGTATTTGAAGCTGCCGTAACAACGATGGCAGATATAATTCATTCGAACGGAGGCCTTGTATATATGGACGGCGCCAATATGAATGCACAGGTGGGCCTGACAAGCCCTGGCAGGATTGGCGCTGACGTCTGCCACCTCAACCTTCACAAGACATTTGCAATACCTCATGGAGGCGGTGGTCCGGGCATGGGCCCCATCCTTGTGAACGACAAGCTGGCTGAGTTCCTTCCTTCACATCCAATGGTAAAAACAGGTGGAAGTCATGGTACAACCGCAGTTGCATCGGCTCCTTTCGGAAGCGCCCATGTGCTGACCATTTCACATGCCTATGTGCTGATGATGGGTGCCGGAGGCCTTACCGACGCAACTAAATATGCAATACTGAATGCAAATTATATCTCTGCTTCCCTTAAAGACATGTATAAGACTCTTTATACGGGAACCACAGGGTTTGTCGGCCATGAACTCATCCTCGATTGCAGGAATTTCAAGACAGAATCGGGAATAACGGAATCGGACATTGCAAAGCGACTCATGGATTATGGCTTCCATGCCCCGACACTTTCATTCCCCGTTCATGGAACATTAATGGTTGAGCCTACCGAGTCGGAATCGCTCCGGGAACTCGATAAGTTCATCGACGCCCTGAAATCGATATGGCACGAGATTGAAGAAATAAAGGAAGGCAAAGCCGACAGGGACGACAATGTTCTTCACAATGCACCGCATACTGTGAAAGTATTAACAGCCGAAGATTGGAAGCACCCCTATGACCGCCGCAAAGCCGGATTTCCGCTTCGTTGGGTTGAAGAAAACAAATTCTGGCCTTCGGTGGGAAGGATAGATGACGGATATGGCGACAGGAACCTTGTCTGTACATGCGATCCTATCGACTCCTACAGGATGGAAACATTCAAAAGATAAAAAATTTGCCACTGTAATAATTTATTTGGAATTTTATTGCAGATAAATCATCGCGGTTAAATCGCAAAATGCATAATTCTCACTGGAACGATCTGAAAGGGATGTCAGAAGGGAGGCAGTGCAGCTGTCTTCCTGTGGGATTTATCATCGACAGTCCCTGGCTGCCGGGATGGTACGGGATTTCAACTCTCGATTATTATACATCAGATGACCTTTGGCTCAGGGCAAACCTCAAAGCCGTTAAATCTTTCCCCGATGTCTGGTTCATGCCCGGATTCTGGTCCGAATACGGGATGTGTACCGAACCTTCAGCATTCGGTTCAAAGATGGTGTTCAGTACAACCAGTCTTCCCCATGCCTCGGCAATTATAAGGGATATATCAGAGGCTGCCAGTCTTCCGCAACCGGATGTAAGGACCGACGGTATGCTCCCATTTATGATAAACAGGCTCAGGCACGCACACGATGCAATAAGAAATGCTGATCATGAAATAAGGTTTGCAGTTTCGAGAGGACCTCTGAACATCGCCAGTTTTCTTATGGGAACGACTGAATTCATGCTTGCCCTGGCGCTTGATCCTGAGGGCTCGCACCGTTTGATAAGAAAGATAACCGACTTCATCCGCGACTGGATCTCGTGGCAGAAAGAGTGTTTCCCATCCATTGAAGGTATTCTGGTACTCGACGATCTGATCGGCTTTGTAGGGGAGAATGAATTCGGTGAATTTGTTGTACCTTACATGAAGGAAATTTTTTCTGTCATCGACGCTGACATCAGGTTCCTTCACAATGATGCAGACGGGCTTATTACTGCACGACATCTGAATGACATGAACGTTAATATGTTCAATTTCTCATATAATCATCCGTTGGGAGTTATAAGGGAACTGGCGGGTAAGGATGTAATTCTTGTGGGTAATATTCCCCCGCGTGATGTGATGGCTCTCGGGACACCGTCAGATGTTGACTCGGCTGTCAGGAAGGCCTTCGGGGAAACAGATGATCCCGGCCGTATTGTCTGGTCGGTTGGCGGCGGAATGCCACCTGATGTGAAAGATGAGAATATTTCTGCTTTTTTAAGAACAGTAAAGGAACTAAATCAATTATAACCAAATGAAAAGACTTGTCATTTTATTAATCCCCGCATTGATAATGGCATCATGCGGAGCCGGCGGAGACAGGAAAGCAAAATCAGGAAATACCCCCGAAACAATGGAAAACAAATATAATGTCAGGCTGATGACTGTTGATCCCGGCCATTTTCATGCTGCACTTGTACAGAAAACAATGTATCCACAGGTATCGCCCGATGTAAATGTTTATGCACCCGATGGTCCCGATCTTCAGCAACATCTTGGCAGGATAAATTCGTACAACACCAGAACAACCGATCCTACATCGTGGAACGAAATTGTTTACAAGGGCGATGATTTTTTCGAAAAAATGTTATCCGAAAAACCCGGGAATGTTGTGGTACTTTCGGGCAATAACAGGAAAAAGGCCGAATACATTACACGGTCTGTTGAAGCCGGTATCAATGTCCTTTCAGATAAGCCGATGATAATCTCACCCGAAGATTTTCCAAAACTCGAAGCTGCGTTTAATAAAGCTGGCGAAAAAGGAGTGTTGCTTTATGACATCATGACTGAGCGCTATGAAATAACCACCATCCTGCAGAAACTTCTTTCACAGGAGGAGTCGGTTTTCGGAAAGCTGGAAACAGGCTCTGAGAAGGATCCATCGGTGACAAAAGTAAGCGTTCACCATTTCTCGAAACTGGTATCGGGTGCTCCCCTGCAGCGTCCCGCATGGTTCTTTGACGTTGAACAGCAGGGCGAAGGCATTGTTGATGTTACAACACATCTTGTCGACCTCGTCCAGTGGGAATGTTTCCCCGATCAGATACTGAATCAGTCGGATGTTGAAATAGCTGCAGCAAAAAGATGGCCTACCGCCATAACACTGGAACAGTTCAGGGGTGTCACGGGACAGGAGGAATTTCCGCCATACCTTCAGAAGGATGTAAAAAACGGAAAACTCAATGTCTACTCCAACGGGGACTTCGTTTACAAGCTGAAGGGCATATGGGCCAAGGTATCAGTGACATGGAATTACATGCCTCCTGCCGGCGGAGGCGATACTCATTATTCGGTGATGAAGGGATCGGCCTGCAACCTTGTGATCAGACAGGGAGCCGAAGAGAAATACCTTCCCACTCTTTATGTCGAAAACATAAAAGGCAGTTCAATCCCCGATTTTACTGCTCACCTTAACGAGTTTCTCGGGCAGCTGCCTTACGACAGCCTTCAGGCTGAACCATTTGGAAACGGGGGCCTCAGGATAAGTATTCCCAAAAAATACAGGGTTTCGCACGAAGAGCATTTCGGACAGGTCACTTCGAAATTCCTTGAATACCTGAAGAACGGCAACATGCCTGAATGGGAAGTTCCGGGAATGATAACCAAATACTATACAACAACATCAGCCCTTACAAAGGCAAAGGCTAAGAAATAGTTGTCAGCTGAAAAGGTCCTCCACGACCATTGAATACAGTGAAGTAAGGTCGATGTCGGCGGCTTTGGCCTGCTTTGGGATCAGACTCTCTTCAGTCATGCCGGGGACAGTATTTATCTCAAGGAAGAACGGCCTGTCGTCGACTACAATGAAATCGACCCTCACAATGCCCTTGCATCCGAGGATATCATAAATTTCAGAACTGAGTTCCTGTATCTTTTCAGTGATTTCCGCAGGCATATCTGCAGGTGTTACTTCATCCGATTTCCCCGGAGTATATTTGGCTTCATAATCAAAGAATTCATTCCTGCTGATAATCTCGGTTACAGGCAAAACTACCGATTTTCCCTTTACCTTTACAACGCCGCAAGCCACTTCGCGGCCCTTCATGAACGATTCTATCATCACCTCATCGCTCTCTTTGAAGGCAGCTTCTATTGCTGCAGGCAGTTCGCCGGCTGTCTTCACCTTTGAAACGCCAAAACTTGAACCACTGTCGTTAGGCTTTACGAAACACGGAAGTCCTGTTAATTCTGCTATTTCTGAATATGCCGGAAGATTACCTCTTTTTACAAGGATATTCTTCGCCATCGGGATCCCGTATTCCTTGAGATACAGTTTGCAGGCCTGCTTGTTGAATGTAAGCGCCGAGCAAAAAGCGTTGCAGCTTGTATAGGGTATCTTCATGATATCGAGATAACCCTGGAGCAGTCCGTTTTCACCGGGAGTTCCGTGGATCGCAACGAAAACTGCATCGAATCTAATCCTGGAGTCATCGACCGTGAGTGAGAAATCGTTCTTGTCTATTTTGTGATCTCTCCCTTTCTGATCCTCCCAATACCAGTCTGTTCCCCTTATCATTATTATATATACTTTATAATGGGATGAAAGGAGTTTTTCGACTTCCCTGGCGCTTTTAACCGAGATCTCAAATTCGGAAGAGTCTCCGCCTGCTGCTATGGCAATTGTTCTCATAGAAAATTAGTTTGCCAAAATTAGATATTTTCAGATATTATTTACCTTTGGTAAAATTCTAAAAACCGTGAAAGATGAAAAAAGGTTGCATTATATGGATTATCGTTGCGGCAATAATAATTTTAGTTATACTGGGATTTGTTTCATGGGGAACAAGGACCTATAACCAGATGGTTACCCTTCAGGAAGGTGTTACAAGCCAGTGGGGCAATGTTGAAACCCAGTATCAGCGGAGAGCTGATCTTATTCCGAACTTTGTAAATACTGTCAAAGGCGCTGCCAGTTTTGAACAGGAAACCCTTACAAAGGTTATTGAGGCAAGGGCAAAAGCCACTCAGGTTACGATTGATCCGACAAAAATGACTGCAGATAATCTCCAGCAGTTCCAGCAGGCACAGTCGGACCTCTCTTCTGCACTTTCAAGACTGATGGTTGTTGTTGAACAATATCCCGAGCTGAAAGCCACCCAGAACTACAGGGATCTGCAGGTCGAGCTTGAAGGAACTGAAAACAGGATATCCGTTGAAAGACGTAAATTCAATGAAACCGCACAGTCGATGAACGTTTATATAAAGAGATTCCCACAGAACATAATTGCCGGGATGTTCGGCTTTACTGCAAGGCCATACTTCGAGTCGATGGAAGGAGCTGAGAAGGCTCCGGAAGTAAAATTTTAATTACATACCGGGCATGTTTATTAAAGCCTCCAATTTCTTTACTAAAGATCAGCTGGCCCAAATCCGCGACGCTATTAAAAAAGCTGAGGGGGAGACTTCGGGGGAGGTAAGGGTTCATATCGACACCTGGCTTCAGGGAAATGTTCTTGACAGGGCGGCATGGGTATTCAAAAAGATCGGTATGCATACAACAAATGACAGGAACGGGATATTGTTTTACCTTGCTGTCAGAAACAAGAAGTTTGCTGTAATTGGTGATGCCGGTATTAATGAAAAAGTGCCTGAGGAATTCTGGAAAAATATAAGGGATGCTATCGAAACCGATTTCAGGGATAAGAAATATACGGAAGGATTAATTGCAGGCATTCTGGTTGCCGGACATCAGCTTAAAATACATTTCCCGAGGAAATCAGACGACATAAATGAGCTTCCAGATGAGATTTCATTCGATACTCCTGAATAAAAAGTAAGTATGAAGAGAAAACAATATCTTTCATTATTCAGGATTAGTTTCCTTTTTCTGATATTTTCCTTTAAAGCAGCAGGGCAGGAGTTTCCTGAAAAGCCTTATCCTCCTCGCCTTGTAAATGACTTTGCAGGAATGCTGGCGCCTCACGAGGCGGATGCACTGGAACAAAAGCTTGTCGCATATAACGATTCGACATCAACCCAGATTGCTGTGGTCACGGTTTCTGACCTTCATGGTTACGCCATTTCTGATTATTCTCAGAGACTGGCCGAAAACTGGGGCATAGGGCAGAAAGGTCTTAATAACGGCATATTAATCCTTATCAAACCAAAGACATCCGAATCGTCAAGGGGTGAGGTTTTTATTGCTCCCGGATATGGACTTGAAGGAGTTGTGCCGGATATTGTCTGTGCGCAGATTGTCGACAATGAGATCCTGCCGGAATTCAGGAATGGTAATTATTACCAGGGCCTCGACAATGCAACAGGCACCCTGATGAAACTTGCAAGCGGTGAATTTCCAGCCGACCAGTACGGAAAGCAGAAACCTGGCGACATAAGCGGGTTCGGCCCTTTTCTTTTCATTCTTATTATAGCCATAATCATCCTGTTCCTGCGCAGCAGCGGCGGATCGAATCATAAGAACATTGGAAGCAAAGGGCTTCCTTTATGGATGATCCTTTCGATGATGAATTCAGGAAGTCACAGGGGAAGCTGGGGAGGATTCTCAGGCGGCGGAAGTGGCGGCGGAGGAGGTTTCGGTGGCTTCGGCGGCGGAAGCTTCGGCGGCGGCGGCGCCGGCGGAAGCTGGTAGCTATAATTCCCTTGAGGAAGTATATAACCTCCATTTTTCTATTGCCTGCTTCATGTCGCCGGGAATTTCAGAGTCGAACGACAATCTCTTTCCTGTTACAGGATGGTCGAATGCAAGCGATTTTGCATGCAGCGCCTGCCGCGGCAGTATCTTAAAACAGTTCCTTACGAATTGTTGGTATTTGGCAAAAGTTGTCCCTTTCAGGATCTGGTCACCGCCATATTCGTCGTCATTGAACAAGGGATGCTTTATGAAGCTGAAATGGACCCTTATCTGGTGGGTTCTTCCTGTCTCGAGCTTGCATTCTACTATCGATACATATCCGAAATCTTCAATAACCCTGTAATGAGTCACAGCATTCTTTCCCTGACTGCCGTCGGGGAAGACCTGCATTATCTTTCTGTCTTTCAGGTTTCTGCCAACATGACCTGTGATTGTGCCTTCGGCAGGGTCGGGCACGCCCCAGACAAGTGCTATATATTTCCTGTCGGTGGTACGGTCGTAGAACTGCTTCGATAGTCTGTTGAGGGCAAGTTCATTCTTAGCTACCACAAGTATGCCGGATGTGTTCTTATCGATCCTGTGAACCAGCCCGGGACGTGACTCCCCGGTCTGAAACAGCGGGAGATCCCTGAAATGCCACATCAGGGCGTTGACAAGAGTCCCTGTATAATTTCCGTATGCAGGATGCACAACCATGCCCGGTTCCTTGTTAACGACAATGACATCGTCATCCTCATATACTATGTTTATTTTTATATCCTCGGGGATGAGCTCAATCTCGCGCGGAGGATCGGGCAGAACTATCTGTACAACATCGCCGGGTTTAACCCTGTAGTTTGGCTTTACTGTCTTATTGTTAACGAGAATGTTGCCCGCATTGGCAGCATCCTGGATCCTTGTCCTCGAAACATTTTCTATACGGGAGTTGAGGTATTTGTCGATCCTTAAAAGCGACTGGCCCGGATCAACGATATACCTGTAGTGTTCATACAGATCCTGCTGGTCGGCTATATCTTCTTCTGCCATACAGGGTTATTTTATTTTGACAAGCCTGAAATAACCGGTGTGGGTTGTGCCGGTCATCGGGATAACAGTATAGATCCCGGGACGGAGACGGGATATGTCGATCCGTTCCGAGAAGGGGACTTTCATAACTTCCCTTCCGAACAAATCGATAATTGAAATGAAGGCGTTACCGGAAAGAAGCATTTCGTTTGACCTGATATTTATATAATCCCTTGCCGGATTGGGCCATATGCTGAAATCTCCTTTATTCTCCGGCACCGGATCATCGTCGGACGATGTTGTTTTAAGAGGAGGACCCATGACAGGCCTTATCATTACACTTCCTTCTTTCTGAGACTGTGCCCACAGGCCGTTGATCCAGTAAAACTGCCTTCCACGATTCGGGGTGTTGACATCGAAACCTGCATTAAGGAAAGTTTCAGTCCTCTGCCGCCAACCGACATAAAATATTCCATCCACCATCACTCCGTCGGGTAGTACATAGGTATGGAAGCCGTTCAGATCATCACCCTGCTCAACCAGCATATTTTCAGCAGCATACAAAATATTGCCGGGAAGCCCGTCGTCGTCGCCCCAGATCATCAGATCGAAAGCCCTCTGGTTGCTGTTCAGGTAGCTGTCGTTGAAGCATATATTCAAGGCCCTTACGGTATCCTGCATGAACGATTTGAACCTGTATGCCACCATTGCATTTCTTGAGCCCTGTCCGTTTATCCCATAGCCCCCTTCGGAAGTGCCGTCGTCATATGCAAAATAGTTCCTGAAAACCTGGAAATATGTTATTGTATCATTTGGTTTAGGATCAAAATCATCTGTTTTTAGGGAACATGTGATTTTAAAAAGGGCAGAATCGTTATTTGAATTATTGAATGTATATATCAGGTTTGCATTGTAATCGATGTTGGTGTAAGGATCTATATTCGTGGCACCGGCCGAAAAGGAATGCGACAGAATATTCGTGAACATGTCCCTGATCTCAAAGTCTCTTGTAACGTTCCTTGTTATTTTATCATTGTTGCGGTAATGGATAGGAATAAATGCTCCCATCTCCTGGAGGAATACCTGTTTGAATTGTTTCCATGGCATTGCCTCGTGTGTTTTAAGGACTGACCGGAGAGGAGTTCTGAATGCGACATCGGCAATTGCAGTGTCGGTCGCATTACGGTTCCTGTCGAGATATACATAATCGATGTTCCACTGGTCGCTGTTTCCGACCATCGATAGATCATCGAAATCGGCAAGGCTTGCCCAGTTAACAAACCTGAACATGAATCCCTGTTTAAGGTATCTGGGGTCCTGTATCCTGATGATGACAGGTTTGAAACCCTCGTCAGCCGCCCCGGGGGTCTTCCAGATCGAATACCATTTGTTCTCCTCGGGAGCGAGAAACTGAAGTATCAGGCTGTCGCCGGGTTCAGGGCTGTCGCCAAGTCCTCCTGCCTGGTAATAAAAGCTTAGCCATATATTATCGGTAGCAGGGAAGCTTAGATTAACCGGTTGTGAAGTAAGGTGATCGGCTTCAAATTGTTCGTTGCCGGCCGACTCATACAGCCTTCCTGAATTATCGAGCGCATCGAGGGTGGCTATGCCAAGCGTTGGCTGCTTATCAGAGTAGGTATTATTGATAAAGGCATAATCGTCGCTCCACAATCTGGATGAAGGGATGACTGATTTACCTGAAAAATCATCAAAGAACGGGAGGTTAACCGGTACTGATGATACTGCTTTTGATCTTTCCCTGATTTTTATCTTTCCTGATAATTCCCGGTTCATCTGAAGGCCTGTAACGACTTCCTGTCCCATCAATGTCGATGAGAATATTAAAATGACGGCAATATTTAATGTCAGTCTCTTTTGCATCAGTTTCGGTCGGGTTGTCCCGACAGGGATTGAGGAAGAGTATCAGTTATTACCCTTGTTGAATCGGGTGCCAGCTTTGCGGAATCGACAGTCAGCCAAAGATATATCGACGAGCCAAGCTGAATGGTGGCATCTACGTTGAATTCTGGATTCTGTTTATAGACAAATGCCTTTGACGAATCGGCTGCAGTAAGGACAGTATTGTCGTAAATTGATGTGACCAGGGTCAGAGATGCTCCGAATATCCTGTCCCTTGCCGATTCGAGATCTAGTCCGGCAAGGTCGGGTACCGGTGTTCTCTGGTTGCTGAGACCTTTCCCGAGAACAAGGTCTATCACAGAGCCTTTCTGTATCGAATCTCCCTCCGGGATATCGCGGCCGTTATATAATTGTTTGAGCACAACATCAACTGAAATGTCAGGAACATATCTCGGAATTCCAACTTCAAGGCCTGCGGCTTCAAGTATTGCAACGGCCTGGCGCCTTGGCAGGTTGACAAGGTTGGGCATTCCCACCATTTCAGGATTGAAGGCATTGATTGTAATCATCACGTTTCTCCATTTTTTTACCCTGAAACCGGGTTTGGGATTCTGGTCGGCGACACAGCCTTTTGGCACTTCGGCTGTATAGACAGAATCGATGACCTGGTATCTGACCCTTGCTTTTCTTGCCAGCCGGCGTGTTTCCTCAAGTGTTTGTCCTTTGAAATCGGGAACAGGTCTGCTTTGTCCGTGCCTTGTATAAAAGTTGAGCCAGATAAGCAATGCCATAAGGAATATGACCACTATGACAGCTGCCGATCCGAGGTTCTTTAAAAAATGTCTGCTAAAGATGAATTCTTTGAGGCTCATGGCTGATTTCCCGACTTAAGTTATAACGCAAAGGTATGTATAAAATTATAAAGCGAATCGCGCTCGACCGGCACAAATCCGGCATCACGTATAATCGCGCAGATCTGATCGGTCGACATTGCGGGATTCTTTTCTTCCGATCCTGCCATTGAATAAATCCTCGTCGTATCATCAATGGTCCCGTCGAGGTCATCGGCGCCGAAAATAAGGCTTATCCTGGCTACATCCCTGCTTATCATGGGCCAGTAGGCTTTGATATGCGAAAAGTTATCAAGGTAGATCCTTGATACTGCATAATTCTTTAGATCCTCTATGGTGCTGACTTCACCTGAATATGACATGGGATTATCAGCCATTTTATATTTAAGCGGGATGAAGGCGTTGAATCCCCCCGTTCTGTCCTGAACATTGCGCAGCCTTGTAAGATGGTCAATCCTGTGGGAATAATCCTCGATATGCCCGTAAAGCATGGTGGCATTCGATGAAATTCCAAGTTCATGGGCAGTCTCATGTATCAATAGCCATTGCCGGGAGGAGGTCTTTTCAGGGCAGATAGTTTTTCTTACTGTTTCATCGAATATTTCAGCCCCGCCGCCGGGTATTGAATCGAGGCCGTATTCCTTAAGAAGATCAAGGCCTTCCCTGATCGTCATCCCTGCCTTTGAGATCATATAGTCGAGTTCAACCGCCGAATATGCCTTGATATGTATCCCGGGTCTGTGCTGCTTTATCTTCTGAAGCAGGGAACCCCAGTAATGGATATCATGGGATGGATGGACACCGCCGACGATATGAACCTCAGTGACATCCCTTGCATCGAATAATTTTACAATATCGAGCATTTCCTCATGGCTGTATTCCCAGCTCAGAGGATCGCCCTCGGGACGGTGGTATGAACAAAAACGGCAGTTATGAACACATTTGTTTGTAGGTTCAATATGGAAATTCCTGTTGAAAAAAGCATAGTTTCCGTTTTTTCTTCTTCTTGCAATACCCGCCAGCAGGCCAAGAATAGGCAGTTCTGCTTTTTGATAAAGAAGAAGTCCTTCGGCAGGAGTTATTCTTTCTTCATTTGCCACTTTGTCTGCAATCTTCTGCAGATCAGGATCCGTGATTAAGTTGTGTAGACCTTTCATTTCTGAATAAAGCCTGGTAAAGCTAATAAAAAAAAGGTGCCTTTGTGTGAGGCACCTTTTATCAGGATAAAATACCTTGTTTATTTTAGTTTGAGCTCGCTCGAAACTGTAAGTTTTTTTCTTCCCTTTGCCCTGCGTGAAGCAAGAACCCTTCTGCCATTTGCAGTTGACATCCTTTCCCTGAAACCATGTTTGTTAGCTCTTTTCCTTCTTGATGGCTGAAATGTCCTTTTCATGTCAGTAAATATTTGTTATCCGTGCACTTTTATTTTGAGATCGCAAAGATAGTAATAATTTAAACAAATACAACGAGACTTGTGATTTTTGAAAAAAATCAGAGGCCAAGATAGATAATCTTTTTTGTTTCGAAATACTGTTCACTGAAGAACCTGCTGATATTCCATATCTTTGCCCTGTTTGCATATTGTCCGAGCTCTTCGGTAATATCCCCGCCCTTCAGACATATTATTCCGTTTTCCAGCTGATTTATGGAAGTCTTTGAGACATTTTTTGAAGTCATCCTTACAAGCTCGCTGAAATTGGTGACGGCTCTGCTCACCACAAAGTCATATCTGCCTTTTTCCTCCTCTGCTCTTTTAAGCAGCGGCGTCACATTCTCCAGTTCAAGCTCCGAGGCAACTGCGGAAACAACTTTTATTTTCTTCCCTATAGAATCGAGCAAATAAAAAAGTGTTCCGGGGAACATTATTGCCAGTGGAATCCCCGGGAATCCTCCTCCTGTGCCAACATCGAGAACCTTTGTTCCTTCCCTGAACCGGATGATCTTTGCTATCGACAGGGAATGAAGAACATGATGTATGTAAAAATCATCCATGTCTTTCCTGGAGATTACATTGATCCTGCTGTTCCAATCCCTGTATATTTCAAGCAGCCCTGACAGCCTGGTGGTCTGAATCGTTGTCAGTTCCGGGTAATATCCTGTTATTATATCGATCACTATTTGTTCCCGGTTTTTATGAATATGTTATAAAGAAGCGTTTTAGCCCGGTAAAGCTGAGCCTTCACGGTACCGATGGGAAGTTTCATTTCTGCAGCGATCTCCTCATACGAGTATTCCTTGAAGTATCTCAGTTCGATGAGGGTCCTGTATCGTGGTTCGAGCTGGTTGACAATTGATCTGAGCACAGCTATTTTCTGGTCGTTTATAAGCGATTCTTCAGGATCGGGAAGATCCGACTGGATATTTACAGTCATATCATCCTGGTCATCCTGCATCTGATCTATCGGTCCGGGGATAAGCTTTTTTCTCCTTATGAAATCGATGCAGTTATTTGTGGCAATTTTAAAAAGCCAGGTGCTGAAAGCGAAGTCGGGAGTGAAAAGGTCGAGATTTCTGAAGGCTTTACCGAATGCTTCTATGGTAAGGTCCTCGGCATCGGATGAATTATTGACCATTTTCAGAAGCAGGAAATATATGGAATCGCGGTACCGGTTCAGGAGAATGGAGAAAGCTTTTTCACTTCCGTTTCTGGCCTGCTCCACCAGTACAAGATCGCTTTTTGCTTTATCGGATAAGCTGCTTCCTAATTCCATTTGTTCTTTGATGTGCCCTGTCTTTGACTGCCTGCATAAATCACGGCATTGATAAAAGGTGACAGAATATCAAATATAAGAATAAATGGAAATAATCGGGGTTCACTGAACTTTTTACTGTTCAGGCCGATAACAATGTACTGGATAATAATCCTTAACAGAAAGATGCCAAGAACAACAGGCCATGCATAAAGGTTTGCAATCAGTATGATAAAGGTTGCATAAAAAAGAACCCGGCTTAACGGTTCGAATATCAATACAAGCTTATCAATAAATTTATAATAATTGGCTGTTGTAAGGTGCCTTCTTTTCTGTCTGTAAAATTCCTTTGCCGAAGCGGCAGGGACCGATCGTGTATGGGATTCTTTCCTGAATTCGACGGCAACTTTTCCGCGTTTTGCATTTGAGTTGACAAACAGGTCGTCATCGCCTGAAGCCAGGTTTGTATGGATCCCGAAGCCTTTTTTCTCAAAAAACAACGAACGGCGGTAAGCAAGGTTCCTGCCAACACCCATATATGGCAATCCCTTGATTGCCATCCCAATATATTGTATGGCAATCATCATGCATTCATATCTTATGTAAAGGTTCAGTAATCCTTTTTTCGGGAAAAATCCACCATATCCAAGAACAAAATCAACAGTGTCGCCGAATCCCGAAACCATATTCTCAAGCCATTTATCGCTCTCAGGCCTGCAATCGGCATCGGTGAATACAAGGATCTCGTTCGATGCGGCTTTTATCCCGATGAACTGGGCAAACTTCTTATTATGCGTGAATTTCGGATCCTTAAGGATATTTGTAACCCTCAGGTGAGGATATTTTTTAAGGTATTCGCCGAGTATCTCAAACGACTCATCATCTGAACAGTCATTTACAACTACTACTTCATAACCGGGATAATCCTGTTCCAGAACGGCAGGAAGGAATTCCCTCAGGTTAGCCTCCTCATTTCTTGCGCAGATTATGACCGATACCGGGTGTTTTTTGCCTGAGGACGCCGGATGGCTGAACATAAGCGGCGCCATGAAATAATACAGGTAATAGAAAGACTGGACTAAAAATGTTATTCCTAATGTTATTAGCAGACCAAAAAGAAAAGGATGTCCCTGTAGTGTCATCTGACCTGAAAATTGGCAGCAATATTAATAAGATAATTTTAATGCCAGAAACATAATTATCAACATCTTTAAAATAAAAAAAAACAGCGTTCTTCAAAAAGTCCGGGCATTATTTTCAACAGGTGGATGAATAGTTTACCTTTGGCCTCCGGAAAACAGTCGCATTCATGTTTAAAATAAAGAGCAGGGATACAGAAACTAAGGCTAGGACAGGCGTCCTGCTTACCGACCATGGTGAGATCCCCACTCCGATATTCATGCCTGTAGGCACTGCAGGTACTGTCAAAGGCATCCTTCAGCAGGATCTTATTGATGAAATCAATGCAAAGATAATTCTCGGAAACACCTACCATCTTTATCTCCGGCCGGGAACCGGCATACTGAATGAAGCCGGAGGCCTTCACAGGTTTATGAACTGGAGCGGGCCAATACTTACCGACAGCGGAGGTTATCAGGTGTTTTCACTATCTGAAAACAGAAAACTGACTGAGGAGGGTGCAGTTTTCAAGTCGCACATCGATGGTTCAACACATAAATTCACACCTGAAAACACTGTTGATATTCAGCGGATCATCGGAGCTGATATAATGATGGTTCTGGATGAATGCGCTCCCTTTCCCTGCGACAGGAAATATGCTGAAAAGTCGGTTGTACTTACTCATAAATGGCTCGAAAGGGCGATAAAAAGATATAACGAAACGGAACCTCTCTGGGGTTATGATCAGCTTCTTTTCCCGATTGTCCAGGGAAGCACTTTTGATGATCTCAGGAAGATCTCGGCTGAAAAAGCAGCTTCAACCAATATGGCAGGCAATGCTATCGGGGGATTATCAGTCGGTGAGCCTGCCGAGGATATGTACAGGATCATTGAAGTCGTCAATTCGATACTGCCTGAGGAAAAGCCCCGTTATCTCATGGGTGTCGGAACGCCGGCCAATTTGCTTGAGGCTATCGAAAGAGGTATTGATATGTTCGACTGCGTGATGCCTACCCGGAACGGACGCAACGGAATGCTATTTACCTCAGAGGGGATAATAAATATTAAGAATAAAAAATGGGCCGGAGATTTCAGTCCTATCGATCCGGCGGGACCGTCGGCAGTAAGCAGGTATTATTCTTTGGCTTATCTTCGTCATCTGATAATTTCAGGGGAGATACTCGGTTCACAGATTGCAAGCATCCATAACCTTGCATTCTATCTCTGGCTGGTCTCCGAAGCAAGGAAGAAAATTGAAGAAGGAAATTTCAGGAAATGGAAGGAAAAAATGACAATCAAAGTGTCGGGACGGCTGTAGGCTCACTGAAAGTCAGGATTATCGACTGGTATATTATCAGGAAATTCCTAGGGACCTTCTTCTTCAGCCTCCTGATGATAATGACAATTGCCGTGGTTTTCGATTTCGCTGAGAAGATCGATAACTTCATGGAAAAAGATGCTCCCGTAAAAGCAATAATATTTGATTATTACCTGAATTTTATCCCGTACTTTGCCACACTTTTTGCTCCTCTTTTTGTCTTTATTGCTGTTATTTTTTTCACATCAAAAATGGCGGCAAACACCGAGATTATCGCAATACTCAACAGCGGAATGAGTTTCCGGAGGATGATGTGGCCTTATTTCATTTCCGCTTTCGTTATTGCATTATTCACTTTTGTTCTTACAAACTTTGTAATCCCGACGGCAAACCGCAACAGGATAAATTTTGAGGACAAGTATTACAGACCGTCGAGCAGAAGAGTCCCGGTAATGAATATCCACCGTCAGGTGTTTCCGAATGTCCTTATCTATATGGAGTCGTATAACCCTGTCAGTCAGGCCGGAAGGAACGTCACCCTTGAAAAATTCAGTGATGACGGGAAACTTGAGTCAAAACTTACTGCTAACCTGATAAGGTTTGACACTGCATCACATAAATGGGTGATTGTAAACTATAACCTGAGGAAGCTCACCGATAAGGAAGATATCATTTCGGAAGGCGACCGTATTGATACAGCCCTTACAATAAAGCCTTCCGACTTTTCATATGGTAAGGGTGTTGTGGGGACGATGACATATGAGGAGCTAAACGATTATATAAACCAGCTTAAACTGCAGGGTTCAGATGAACTTAAAATGTTCCTTATCGAAAAGCACAGACGGATTGCAAACCCTTTTGCTGTCTTTATACTGACTCTCATAGGCGTATCCCTTTCCTCGCGCAAGGTGAGGGGCGGGATAGGCATGAATATAGGGATCGGGCTTGCACTTAGCTTTTCATATATCCTTTTCATGCAGTTTGCATCACAGTTTTCACTTAAGGGAAACCTCGAACCAATGCTTGCAATGTGGATCCCGAATATTCTTTATGCGGTTATAGCAATAGTATTGTATAAACTTGCGCCGAAATAGGTGCATTCAACCGCACAAAAAAGTATAAATTTGGCTTTTCATTAAAAATCAACAGAATTAAAATATCCTTTATGGCAGTAAATAAGAAAATCCGTGAGCTCCAGGAAAAAAGGGAAAAGATCCTTCTGGGAGGAGGCGAACAGGCTATCGAGAAGCAGAAGGCGATGGGCAAAAGAACGGCCCGTGAACGTATCATGGCGCTTCTCGACAAGGACTCTTTCATGGAGTATGATATGTTCGTGGAACATGATGCCCGCGATTTTGACATGGACAAAAAATCGCTCCCCAGCGATGGAGTGATAATCGGATCCGGAACTATTTACGGAGCTCCGGTTGCAATTTTTGCCCAGGATTTCACAGTGGCCGGAGGCTCACTTGGACTCATGCATTCGAGGAAGATTGCCAAGATCATGGATCATGCCCTCAAAATGAGAATACCGCTGATTGGGATAAACGATTCGGGAGGTGCAAGGATACAGGAAGGAGTGAATTCGCTCGCCGGCTATGGTGAGATATTTTTCAGAAACACAATTTCAAGCGGTGTTATCCCGCAGATATCAGTGATACTTGGCCCCTGCGCGGGAGGCGCTGTATATTCGCCTGCTTTGATGGACTTTGTCTTTGTTGTGGATAATATATCAAAAATGTTCATCACCGGACCGGAAGTCATAAAGACTGTACTTGGGGAGGAAATATCGATGGAAGAGCTTGGTGGCGCCAGAGTACACAGCGAGGTCACGGGTAATGCTCATTTTTTTGCACTTAGCGAGGATGAGTGTTTTGAACAGATAAAAAGGCTTATAACTTTCATCCCCTGGAATAACAGCAAAAAGGCAAAGGCGTTCGAACCCGGGGAACCTGACAAAAGTTTCGATCCCGAGAAGATAGTGCCTGATGATCCCACGCTTCCTTATGATGTGAAGGATGTAATCAGATCGATTGTTGACAAATCCGATTTTTTCGAGATAATGGAAATGTATGCAAAGAACATTGTTATCGGGTTTGGCAGGCTGGGAGGGAGGACCACAGGTTTTGTTGCAAATCAGCCGCTTGAGATGGCAGGAGTACTCGATGTGGATTCATCCGACAAGGCTGCCCGTTTCATAAGGTACTGTGATGCCTTTAACATTCCCATTGTTACCCTTGTCGATCTTCCTGGTTATCTTCCGGGTGTCGACCAGGAACATGCAGGCGTCATACGTCATGGGGCCAAGGTGCTTTATGCCTACAGCGAAGCCACTGTTCCCAAGCTGACTGTAATCCTTCGAAAGGCATACGGAGGAGGCTATATAGCAATGAGCTCAAGACATCTGAGGGCCGATTTCGTCTTTGCCTGGCCGACAGCCGAAATTGCCGTAATGGGTCCCGAGGGAGCTGCCAACATCATATTCAGAAAAGAGATAATGTCGTCGGATGATCCCGACGGTATGAGGAGACAGAAGGTTGAGGAATACAAGGCCAAGTTTGCAAACCCATATGTAGCCGCTGCCAAGGGATATGTTGATGCTGTCATTGAACCGAGGGAGACAAGGCGTTTCCTTCTGCATGCAATAGAAGTATCGGAGCATAAGGAGGTACCTATGCCTGAGAAGAAACATGGCTTACCGCCTTTTTAGACTTTCCTTTGAAATTAACAGCAACAAATATGAAGGTATTTGAAAATCTCGGAACGCTCAATATAAACTCAATCCTTTACAAAACAAGGCTGAGCCGGAAATTCATAAACAGAAAGCCTTACAAAAAGCCTGACGAGCGGATTATCCTGAGCTTTATCCCCGGGACAGTCCTTGACATAATGGTCAGTGAAGGTCAAAAGGTAAAAGCAGGCGACGACCTGATGATCCTCGATGCCATGAAGATGCAGAACAAGCTCAAAAGCGCTGTTGACGGGACGATAGGGAAAATTTTCGTCAGCAGGGGAAACAAGGTTTCAAAAGGGACAAAGCTGATCGGGATGAAATAAGGATCAGAGCGATCCGGAGAAAATTAAGCATTCACGGAGCTTGCCATCAAGGTCTGGTTTGCCTGTAAATATACCATAAACTGTTGATCCGCTTCCCGACATCGAGCTGTAAAGGCTGCCCGAATCATAAAGTGCGGCTTTTAAACCGGCTATCAGAGGGTATTTCCTGAAGACAGTCTTTTCAAAATCGTTTCTTATAAAATCCTTCCATCCGGGAACAGGACTGTTTATCAGGTCTTTCAATGGTTTTTCAGGAATTTCCGGTTCACAATTTTCATATGCTTCCCTGGTACTTACCACGATCCCCGGATTCAGGAGCACGATATGGAATCCATTCAGGATGCTGCCGACAGGTTCGAGTAACTCACCCCTGCCTGTAGCAAATGCAGGCCGGCTGTCGATGAAATACGGGCAGTCGCTTCCAAGCTCCAGGGCTATTTTTCTGAGAATCTCATCCGGCAGGTTCAGCCGGAACATCCTGTCGACAGTCCGGAGAATGCATGCCGCATCCGACGACCCTCCGCCCAGCCCTGCTCCGGCAGGAATTGCTTTGTGAAGGTGAATCCTAAGTGCAGGAATATGTTTTATCTGCCTCAGCCTCTGAACGGCTTTCAGCACAATATTATCTTCAGGTTTTACCTCAAGCCCGTAGCCAGTTACCTTAAGGATATCCCTTTCCGGTAGTCCGGCTCCGGCAACCACTTCAAGGGCATCACAAAGACCGACAGGATAAAAGATGGTCTCTATATTATGATATCCGTCTTCACGCTTTCCTGTTATGTTCAGCCCCAGGTTGATCTTCGCTTTCGGAAAAACAAGCATCTGATTGTATTTATTACAAATTTATCATTAGGATTGAATAATTGTTCTGTTAACCTGTAATTTGGTTTTTTAAACAACTTTTAAACATAAAAATGTTTGTAAGAAATAGGTTCTTTTCACTCCAGTCGTGCCGATATATTTACCTTTGGACAGCTTAGACAGAAGAAAAATATATTCTTTTATATATCAGTAAATCAAAGAGATATAATTGATGGTACGACAAAAGCAAAGTTCAAGGCCGGTGGTGACTGCTTTACCCGATTTCGGTAAGGTGCCTCCTCAGGCATTGGATATGGAAGAAGCAGTCCTTGGAGCGATCATGCTTGAAAAGGAAGCTGTTATAACGATTATGGATATTCTGAAGCCTGCGAGTTTTTATAAGGAGGCGCACCAGAAGATATTCAAGGCTGTCCTTGATCTCAATACGAAAGAATATCCTGTCGATCTTTATACAGTAACAGAGGAATTGCGGGCCCATAATGAGCTTGACAGCGTAGGAGGGCCTGTATATCTTACACAGCTTACATCGAAAGTTGTATCGGCAGCAAACGTTGACTATCATGCAAGGATCGTGGCTCAGAAATATATCCAGCGTGAACTGATAAGGGTCTCAACGGAGATACAGAACAGATCGTTCGACGATTCAATAGATGTTACCGAGCTGCTCGACTTCTCCGAAAACGAACTTTTCCAGATTGCCGAGGGAAATATCAAGAGAGAAGTCGCCCCGATAAACATGGTGATAAAAGAAGCGATAAGGGAGATCGAAGAGGCCGGAAAAAGGGAAGACGCCCTTGTCGGGATCCCTTCGGGATTCACAAAACTCGACAGGCTGACATCAGGATGGCAAAAGGCTGATCTTGTTATAATTGCCGCACGCCCTTCAATGGGGAAAACTGCATTTGCGCTGTCGATGGCACGTAATATAGCAGTAGAACATAATAAAGGCGTGGCGGTATTTTCATGTGAGATGTCGTCAATACAGCTTGTCAACCGTCTGATAATCGCCGAAACAGATATCCCCGGAGATAAGATAAAGAACGGAAGGCTCAACGAAGATGAATGGAAACAGCTCGATACACGAATAAAGAAACTTGTTCAGGCCCCGATCTATATCGACGATACGCCGGCTATTTCAATCTTTGAACTCAGGGCAAAATGCAGACGGCTTATGGCCCAGCGGAAGCTCGATATAGTCATTGTCGACTATCTTCAGCTTATGTCGGGACCTGAAAATGCAGGAAGCCGCGAGCAGGAGGTAAGTACTATCTCACGATCGCTGAAAAGTATTGCCAAGGAACTGAATGTGCCTATCCTGGCCCTTTCCCAGCTCAACCGTTCCGTGGAGATGAGAGGAGGAACAAAAAGACCGCTTCTTTCCGACCTCAGGGAATCGGGAGCCATCGAACAGGATGCCGATATGGTTGTTTTCATACACCGCCAGGAGAAATTCGGGATCCCCACATTCGAGGACGGCACCTCAACTCGCGGTATCGCCGAGATCATCCTTGCAAAGAACCGTAACGGACCCGTCGATGATGTACGTCTCAGATTCCGGGAGGAGAGAGCACAGTTTGTTGATATTGATGATTTTGATGTCGAAGGGATGCAGGAGCTGAGAGAAGGTTCCCAGAGTATAACACTGGGTTCGAAAATGAATCATGATAACTTCAGACGGTCAGGCAATGGCTTCGATCAGGAAGCAGACCTGCTCAACGAACCTCCTTTCGTATAGCAGATTCTAAGAACTTACACAGAGTTACACTGAGAACCACTGAGATCACAGAGAAAATGTTCCTAACACAGTGTTCTTTTATTAATTCTCTGTGCCCCTCTGTGAATCCTCTGTGTCTCTCCGTGTAAGTTCTTAAAAAAAACACATACAGCATTCTTAACTTTGAGAACTTTGCTAAATCTTTGCGTTCTTTGCGGTTAAGAAAAACTTCGGTGGAGCTCCCCTTTTAATTAAATTTCAGTATGAACCTTAATCCTGCAGCCCGGAACCTGAAGTCATCAAACCCTGCAAATACCCCGGCCTCACCAAGCAGGAATATCTCGCTGAGGCTGTAGCCAGCTTCAATATAATTTGTATGGAACCTCGATCCCAGGTAACCAAGGTAAATATTCTCCCTCATCAGGGTATTGCTGAGCCCGGGCAGAAGCTTTAACATGAGGTAAGGAGTGGTATACTTAAGATGCGCTTCACCATAAAATTCCGGGGTGCTCATTGTATAGAAGGATGGGATCATGAAAGCATCATCATAATCATTTATTGCTACCGGAAGAGGCTGGGCATTGAAATGAAAGAAATCGTAATATGAAATATGCCGGTTATCCAGAAAGCCTCCTGTCCTTATATTCCACCTTATTTCGCTGAAAGCTCCCGTCTCACGTCTCTGAGAAACCTCGAACCTGAACATGTCGCTATGCCTGTACGACCCGGTTTCCTGCAGGTTCTGATTCAGCCCGTGCTTCCATAAAACTTTGAAAACAGGCCAGTCTGATCCCCGCGGTATCCTTGTGCCGTTTATCATCCTGAATTTCTGATATGGTGTAAATGTAACATTTGTTACAATTTCAAAATGCTTCATGTCGCGGAGCAAATTTTCCTCATTGTCTCCCGGCATCAGGTAAGCATTTTCAGGAATGTTTTCCATATATTCCCTGTCAGTCCTGAATATTGAAAATGAAGTGTTGTTCTCAAGTACTTTCCTTTCTTCATATCCTGCTGAAAACTCGAGCCGTATGCCGTTTTTCATCTCTGTCTCATATCCAAGAGTCAGATACCTGCTTTCATAAAGCCTCAGATAGTTCTTCTTGAAAAGAAGGGAAGAAAGGCTGTTTATAAAAGGATTAATTCCGCCTCCGGTACCAATGTCCCTGCTTGCCATTCCCGAACGGATGTAATATTGCTGAGGGTTTTCACCGCCGGTTGAATAGTTGGCATTCAGCCGCCAAAGCAGGCTTTCCCTGCTGAAGGCATACCTGATATCGGGATAAAACGAAAGGCTGTTCCTTTTATTGAACCTCTTATTTATCCTGAAATCGACACCGTAAATAAATCCGTCGACAGAATTAAAGCTGAGATTGTTAAGATCGGCCAGGCCCCCGAAGGTAAAGCTGAAGCCTGTAGTGTCGGACCATGTCCGGCCCGAAAATATGTCGTGTACCGGTCTGCGTAAAGCATTTGACTGCCGGCCTTTACTCCCGGGGAGGGAGTCTGTGCGTGGTCTCAGGGTATTTTCCCGTTGCGATCTGATGCTGTCGCTTTTTTGAAGGCTTTTCAGCTCGATATCAGAAAGAGGTATTGGTCTGACGGAAGCCCAGTAGGCGCTATCCCTGGCAGCGGCATCCTTTTCAATTGTCTTTACTGTATTGTCTCTTATCTCAAGGGTTTTCGCGCTGTCGGGGCGGCTTTCGGCTGTTTCCTTCTTCATTAATTTTGACAGCTTTACCATATCCCTGTTTGTAAGTTCATCTTTACTCAGTAAACGTTCAATCTCCTTTGAGTTTCCTGATTTTACGGTATCCTGGTAGTAACTGCCGGCAAAGCCTGTAATTATATCCTTCGGTTTCTGCAGGTTCTCATCAGGCTTTACATCAAGGTATTTCACTGAACTTGTATAACCGACATCGGCTTTAAATCCAAAAACACTAAGGCCGATGTCGAACTGATGGCTGACAGGCATCCAGATATCCTCTTTCACAGGTATATATAGTTCCCTGACCCTGATCTCACCTGCAAAATTTTCGTTTGTAAGATCAATGCTGTGAAGGCACCACAGGTCTTCAATAATATATATTGTACCCCTGAAAAGTTGCTGGCTTTTGCGTTTCGGGATAACCTCTATTTTATTAATAGTATGATCTCCCTGAAGTGAAGCGCCCTGATATTTGAAGTTGTAATGGGAGAAAGCCTGGGGAGAGAGAGGGGAGATTGCCATGTCAGCAAGGACAGGCTGATAAAAGCTTGCCTGAATGAACTCCATAGGCGATACCTCATTGCCCTGCTCCGGAAATGAAGAGTTGTAGGATATTACTTTCTGAACATACCTGTCGGGAGCAGTAAACTCGATCTCATTGAATGATTCCATGAGATATGTGTCGCCCTCCTTTATGTTACCCTGCTGATCGCGCGATCTTCTTCCCGATGAAAGGGCGACATTGTCTTCTGAAGCGCTCATCCTCATCGAACGTTCAAAAATCTTCGGTATATTCTTTATATAAAGATTTCCTTTCAGATATACATCTGCTTTGAAATAGCTTATAAAATTGAGGTAATAAGGGGCAAGACCTATGGCTTTTCGCATTATGAACATTGCAGGATCCTCTCCCGACGGAGAGATTCTGACCTCAGGAATATCGTAAATCTGCTCGGGCAGGACAATATTCCTAGTAACTACGTCGGCTGTTATATTTATACTTTCAAATACAGGTTCAAAACCAAGGCTCTGATAGCTTACCGTATATTGTCCGGCAGGTAGTTTTAATTCATAATCTCCCTTAGTGTTTGAGGTAGTTCCATATTTCAGTTCCTGTATATAAACTGTGGCATATGGCACCGGCTGGCCCGAAGCATCACTGATCCTTCCGTTGAGTACCTGTCCGGCAGCATTATATGACATTATAACCAGGAACAAAATTGTTAAACCTGACCTTCCCTGATTTATTCTGGCAGAACCGTTGATCATACTTTTACAAAGATCATTTATCAGTTGTCTTTCCCGGCTACGATTATAACTATTTCCCCTTTGGGGGCATGGTTTTTATAATGCCTTGAGACTTCATCGAGTGTTCCTCTTATATTTTCCTCATAGATTTTTGTCAGTTCGCGCGATACGCATGCTCTTCTTTCGGATCCAAATGCCGACGAAAGGTCATCAAGAGTTTTCACCAGCCTGTAAGGCGATTCATAGAATATCATTGTCCTTTCCTCGGTAGCAAGAAATGTAAGGCGTTTGGTCCTTCCCTTTTTGGGAGGAAGAAAGCCTTCGAAACAGAACCTGTCGCACGGAAGGCCTGAATTTACAAGGGCAGGGAGAAAAGCTGATGGTCCGGGCAATGTTTCAACTTCAATATTGTTATTGACGCAGGCTCTTACAAGAAGGAACCCGGGATCGGAGATTCCGGGAGTTCCGGCATCTGAAATAAGAGCAATATCCGACCCTCCGATTATCTTTGAGCAGATGGCATCAACACTCTGGTGTTCATTGAATTTATGGTGCGATCGGACAGGAGTTGAAATTTTGTAATGACTTAACAGTTTCCCTGCCTGACGTGTATCCTCAGCGAGTATAAGATCTGCACTTCCAAGGATCTCAACGGCACGATAGGTGATATCCCTGAGGTTGCCGATAGGGGTCGGGACCAGGTATAGTTTACTCATGCTGGGGGAACTTCCGTTTGATAAGATCCATAAATTGTCTTACAGCTTCATTTTCATTATCCTCTCCTGTATAACCTGCAATTATTGCCCTTGCATCGGAAAGGCTTCCTGCCGATTCGAGTTTTTGCAATGCCTGATTGTAAACATCCTGGTTCCCGTTAAATATCTCCCTCACAAACAGAAATTTATCGTTGACACCGATAGCTTCGACAAGGCTCGTCACCGGCATTGTCCGTATTATTTCGAGAACATCATCCCCGTGCTTATGGCTGCCGAGTTCCTCGTTGAAGCTTGCCGGTTGCGAAAACTTATCGGCGATTATTGCAGTTTCGGCAGGCTTTTTTGAGACAGGGGCTGTTTTTACAACAGGTTTTGAAGGAACCATTACTTCTTCCGGTTCAGGCCTTGCAACCACCTCTTCAACCTTCTTCTCAACTACGGGAGGATGATATTCCCTGACGGTTTTCACTGGCTCAGGTGCTCTTTCCTTATGACTCTCTTCAGCCTTCTCCGGTTTAGAATCCTTTTCATGCGGTGGGGCCGGGGGAAGAGCCTTGAAAAGGGCTATTACCTCGGCGGCGCTTTTGCATTTCGCTTTTGCCAGTTCGACCTGCAGTTCAGGTACTCCGGGATATTTTTTCAGGTCATCAATGATATCGCGAGCTTCATTGAGATCCTTAATTATAATATCGATAGTGGTGTTTAATTCCATCTTTTTTGATGCATTAATAACAAAGCATTTTCTTACTTTGCAAAAGTAAATATTATTATATAAGTCTAAACGCAAATACATCGTATTTAGCATTCGCGGAAGCATTTTAAGGTTATGGATTTTCTTGAGAATTCGGGCAGGGCAGAGGGCAGGAGAGGGTCGATAGAGATCATCACGGGATCGATGTTCTCGGGGAAGACTGAAGAATTGATAAGGAGGCTGCGCCGGGCACAGTTTGCCGGATTGAAAGTTGAGATATTCAAACCATCGCTCGATAACAGGTATTCTGAGCTTAGAGTTGTTTCGCACGATGAGAAGTCGATTGTTTCAACACCTGTCGACAATGCCGCATCAATTCAGCTCCTTGCAGGTGATGTAGATGTCGTGGGTATCGATGAAGCCCAGTTCTTCGACGATTCGGTGATTGATGTCTGCAATAGTCTTGCTGATAATGGAGTAAGGGTGATTGTGGCCGGACTTGATATGGATTTCATGGGAAAACCTTTTGGTCCGATACCGAAACTTCTCTCCGTGGCGGAATATATAACCAAGGTCCATGCAATATGTATGAGGTGCGGCAATCTTGCCCAGTATTCTTTCAGGAAATCAGTTGAGGAACAGGTTGTTCTTCTTGGCGAAAAAGATAAATATGAACCGCTTTGCAGAACATGTTTTAACAAGGCATTAAACAAAAAATAAATTGGATTTTACAGCTTCCGATATTGCCCGCCTGACAGGTGGTGAACTGACCGGCCCTGCCGATGCAGTTGTAAGGGAGCTGCTTACCGACAGCAGACAGGTAAGTTATGTTGAAAATGCCGCGTTTGTTGCAATAAAAGGTATAAATCACGACGGACATAAATATATTGACAGCCTTTACAGGAGAGGGGTGAAGGTTTTCATAACTGAACATCTGCCCGGAAATCCCGATATTTATCCCGATGCCTCCTTTATTGTATGCGGCAACAGTGTTGATGCCCTCCAGCTTCTTGCTGCTGCCAAAAGGTCGCTGTTCAGGTCCGTTGTCTTTGCAGTTACAGGCAGTGCAGGCAAGACTATCGTTAAAGAGTGGCTTGCAGATATCCTGGGCCGCAATTATCCTGTTGTAAGGAGTCCTAAAAGCTATAATTCGCAGATCGGGGTTCCCCTGTCGGTCTGGAAGCTCGATCCGCTTTTCAGGTTCGGAATATTTGAGGCCGGAATATCATTCCCCGGGGAGATGGAAAAACTCAGAAGAGTCATCGATCCGGATATCGGGATCATCACCAACATTGGCGATGCACACAGTGAGAATTTTCCTGATATAATTACAAAGGCAAAGGAAAAACTCAGGTTGTTCATAAATGCTTCATCGATAATCTACTGCAGCGATTCTCCTTTAATAAGGGAGACGATAGAAGCTGATCCTGCACTTCGTGAGAAGGATCTTACTGACTGGTCATTCTCAAACAGGAATGCAAAGGTCTTCGTTGAAATGAGCAATCCGGGGAATGGCGGTACAATGCTTGAGTTTACATTTAAGGGAAGCCATATAAGCGCCGTAATCCCCTTCAGGGACAGGGCCTCTGTCGAGAATGCCGTTACGGTTGCCTCGGCATGCCTTGCCGTGGGTCTGCCGCATGAAGATATAGTAAACGGACTGGCAGGGCTTGTTTCGGTTGCAATGAGGATGGAGCTGAAGGAAGGGATTAATAGCTGCCAGCTTATCGAAGACTATTATAATTCCGATCCCGGATCGCTGAAACTGGCGCTCGAATACCTGAAAAGCCAGAACAACCGCCGTACCACCCTTATCCTTTCCGATTTTGTACAGAGCGGAAGGGAGGAAAAGGAACTTTATTCAGAAGTCGCTTCACTTGTCAGAATGACAGGGATAGATAAATTCATCGGCATCGGCCATGCACTTATGAAAAACAGCTCTCTTTTTGATGAGGAGGCAAAATTCTTTTATTCAACAGATGATTTTATCCATAATTTCAATAGCCAGGATTTCAATAACGAGATAGTCCTGTTAAAGGGAGCCAGGATCTTTGAGCTTGAAAGGATTGCCCGGCTTCTTGAGCAGCAGGTCCATATTACGGTACTTGAAATAAACCTCGACGCCATTTCGGAAAACCTAAACGCGGTAAGAAAGAACCTGAACCCGGGTACGCGCATTATGGTTATGGTAAAAGCTTTTGCCTATGGTTCGGGACCTTCGGAGATATCAGGATTGCTCGAATATCACCGTGTTAGTTACCTTGGTGTTGCAAACACCGACGAAGGAGTGGAGCTGCGGAAGGCTGGTGTTACCATTCCTGTCATAGTGATGAATCCGGATATATCATCGGGCGCCGTTATGATCCAGAATAACCTTGAACCTGAGCTGTACAGTTTTTCAAGCCTCGAACGTTTTGCCGACGCTGCCTCAAAATATGGCCTTTACAATTATCCTGTACATATAAAAATAGATTCCGGGATGCACAGGCTCGGTTTTATGCCGGGCGATACAGCCCGGCTTACCGAAAGGATAAAGGATCTTTCGTGCTTAAAGATAATGTCGGTATTCTCCCATCTTGCAGCCGCCGACGATCCCTCATTCGATGATTTTACGCATAAACAGGCGGCGGTCTTTATTTCGGCTGCCGAAAGGATAAGGTCGGGGGTGGGGTATTCTTTTCTTATTCACCTTCTCAATACTGCAGGTATAGCCCGATTCCCGCAATATCAGTTCGACATGGTCAGGCCGGGTATAGGCATTTATGGCGCTGAAAGATATGAAGGTATTTCGCTTAGGCCTGTGAGCCGGTTCAAGACAAGGATAATCCAGATAAAGATGATTCCTGCAGGTGAACCTGTCGGGTACGGATGCTCAGATGTGTCGGACAGCGACAGGAATATAGCCATCCTGCCTGTAGGTTATGCCGACGGACTCAACAGAAAACTCGGGAACAGGAGAGGGAGCCTTTTCATCAATGGGTCAAAGGCGCCGATAACCGGAAAAATATGCATGGATCTGTGTATGGCCGATGTAACAGGTATTGATGCCTCCGAAGGTGATGAGGCCGAGATATTCGGTCTGAACATCCCGATAGGAGAAATAGCCGCTCAATGTGAAACAATACCTTATGAAATCCTGACCTCAATTCCGGCAAGGGTAAAACGTATCTTCTACAGGGAGTAAATTTCTTTATTGCCCCGAATCGCTTATGGATTCGAGTTTTTTCCTGTCGATAACCAGGATTTTCCTTCCATCGAGTTGTATGATCTGTTCACCGGCAAAGCCTGAGAGGGTTCTTATGGCATTCGATGTCGTCATGTTTGAAAGGTGGGCCATATCCTCTCTTGAAAGGGATGCCTTTAGGGTTTTTCCGTCGGCTGCAAGACCGTATGTTTCCATTATCAGCAGAATTGATTCGGCCACCCTTCCCCTTACATGCTTCTGGGTGAGCGAAACAAGCCTGTCGTTAGTATTTACAAGATCTTCGGATATTGCTTTTATGAACCTTATGGCAAGCTCTCCGTTCTGCCTGAGCATCTTCGACATCGTATGTTTCTCGAATATGACAACAGCCGATTCTTCAAGTGCAACAACATTGTATGGAAATGAATTGTCGGAGAAAAGTGATCTGTAGCTTATGAAATGCTGGGGCCTGATAAGTTTTATTATCTGTTCCCTGTTCCCGGCGCCGATCTTAAAAAGCTTCGCTTTCCCTGATACAAGACAGGTGATCCCACGCGGCTTACTGTTTTCACCAATTATTGTCTCTCCCTTTCTATATGTGTTTACAGTATGGTGCTGGTCGAGCAATTCCTTTTCCTGCTGGGTCAAACCCCTGAAAACCGATGATGCTCCTTCAAGACAAATCTCTATGTATGGATCTTTATAATGCATGATTTATTATGAAGAAAGATACCCCAAAGATAGTAAAAGTATTTTTGAAATGTTAAATTAACATTTTTTAACACATTCACTGACAGATACTTGTATGAGGTCTAAATGGCTAATACTTTGCTACAACCGGCAGTTTTCTGCCATCTCCGAACGATTTTGAGGAAACCCTTAATACCGGTGGCGCCTGATATCTTTTGTATTCGTTATGATTGATCATGCTCAGGACTCTCATTATCAAGGCCTGGTCATGTCCGTCAACAGTTATTTCACGTGCCGGTTTCTGCAGTTCAATATACTGATAAAGGATGGAATCAAGAACATGGTATTCAGGGAGTGAGTCTGTATCGTACTGGCCGGGTCTGAGTTCTGCTGATGGCGCTTTTTTAATAATGTTCACCGGAATGATTTCCACATCCCTGTTTATATATTCAGCCAGCCTGTAAACATCGGTTTTATATACATCGCCAATTACTGATAATCCTCCTGCCATGTCGCCGTAAAGGGTTCCGTAGCCAACCGCAGCTTCGCTTTTGTTTGATGTATTAAGAAGAATATATCCGAATTTGTTTGAAAAGGCCATAAGCAATACTGCCCTGATCCTTGCCTGGATATTTTCCTCGGTAATATCACTATTTCTTCCTTCAAAGGAGGGTGCAAGGGCCTCTTCAAAGGCAGAAAAAGGCTTTTCAATACTTATGATCTCATATTTTATGCCTGCATTCCGGGCCAGTTCGAGGGAATCGGTTACTGAATGGTCAGAAGAATATCTGGAGGGAAGGAGAAGTGCAAGAACGTTTTCGGCTCCGAGGGCTTCAACGGCAAGGCATGTTACGACTGCCGAATCGATACCGCCTGAGAGGCCGATAATACATTTTTTGAATCCTGTTTTACTGAAATAGTCCCTTATCCCTGTGACAAGCGCTTTATGGATCAGTGAAACAGGATCATGTTTCTTTTCCTCCCTGAATATTGTTCCGGATTTCAGGTCGCCCAGGCTGAAAGTAAAAATACTTTCAGTGAAATAGCCAAGCTGGTTGTAAATTTTCCCATGCTGATTTATCATGAGCGAGGCACCGTCGAAAATGAGTTCAGTGTTTGCACCGCATTGGTTGCAGGTGATAACAGGGATCTTATGCTTTACAGCCTTCGAGATGAAAATCATTTTCTTCGCCTCCACTTTCCTGAAGGAAAAAGGTGAAGCCGAGATATTTATGATCAGATCGGGATTCTGCTTTGCAAGTTCATCCATTGGTGAAACAGTGTACAACCTCGATTTTTCGAATTTGTTGTCAAACGGCTGTTCGTCCCACAGGTCCTCACAAATTGTAAGTGCAATCCTGATCCCCATGAATTCAGTAACTGAAAAATGCTGTTCAGGTTCAAAATACCTGTATTCATCGAAAATGTCGTAAGTAGGAAGCAAGGCCTTGTTAGCCCTGAACATGATCTTGCCTTCGGAAATCAAAAGGGCTGAGTTATACAGTTTTTTCCCTTCCCTGCCAGTATTAAAAACGGGCGATCCAACAATAGCGCTTATTCCTTTGCAGTGCGCGGCTATTTCCCCGACAGTCTGGTTACATTTTTCAACGAAATCGACACGATCGAGAAGATCAAGCGGAGGATAGCCTGTTATGCATAGTTCTGAAAAAACCACAAGATCGGAACCTTCAGATTTTGCCTTGTCGATGGCATTGCAGATCAGGTTCCGGTTCCCTTCAAAATCCCCGACCTTGTAATTCAGCTGTGCAATAGTGATCAGCATATAATAATCTTAGAATTTAACGCCAAAAATAAATTTCATGAGTTTCTGTACCGCCCTGTCGATAACCTGACCATCATTATCTTTTGTAGTGTCAAAGATATTGCTTTCATACCCCAGTCCCAGAATGAATGAGGTGCTGCCTCGTGTTTCGTATTCAAGACCCCCGGTCAGGTGATATCCAACGTTGAATCTCTCAATTTCATCTTTGGCATTTTCTCCTTTTATTTCTATCGAAGGGATATCGGCAGTTCCCCGGATCAGTACCTTCGGATCAAGTCCGAATGCAGCATAATAAATGAAATTGCCCGAAGGCGGTGTCTTGATCTTTATCTCAGCAGGAGCGGAAAGATACTGCATGTTATATACGATTGTCTTACCTGCGCCTATCACCGAGGTATAGCCGGGAAACCTGAAATATGTCGGTTCAGTATATTTTAATCTTGCCCCGGTATTCATAAAGGCCAGTCCCCCGTTAAAATACCAGTTGTCCTTCAGATTTTTTTCAAGAAAAGCGCTAAAGATAAATCCTGTCCGGGCTCCTGAATTCTTCACTTCATCAATATCGGTCTTAAACCACGATATTACAGGAGCTGCCTGAATGCCAAACTGCCATTCCTGAGCAAGAATGTTTTTAGATGGAAACATAATTATAATCAGAAAAATAACAACTTTTTCTGCTGCGGCCTTTTTTGATTTTTGTGACATAATTCAAGTTTTTTAGGTTTACCCTCCATCATCAGTCAACATATATTTACAATATCCAAAATTAGCAAATAATAATACAGTAAAGAGACTCGTTTCTTTTACCGGATTAAATCAAAAGTACCTAATTTAGGCGGGTAATCTGAAAATCATGAAAAAAAAAAGAATTACACTGATTGTCATATTTGCTATGCTGATTGTTGTGTCATGCAAAAGGGATACTTACAGGATCAGGCTTTCCGGCCACGGTGTAAATATTGAGATCTTACGTCTTGAAAAGGACCTGTTCAGCCTTAATCCTGATGAAATCGCCGGGAAAATTCCGGAAATTAAATACAAGTACGGAAAGTTCTTAAGCCTTTTTGGCTATGTTATAAATGCCGGAGAAGTTAATGATCCGCTTTTCGGCGAGTCCCTTACAGCGTTTTGCACCGACAAGCAGAACAATGACGTTTTTCGTCTGACATTGGAAAAATATCCTGATCTCTCTGATGTCGAAAAGGGGCTTGAAGATGCTTTCAGTCATTACCTTCATTATTTTCCTGACAGGGAAGTGCCTTCCGTTTATTCGTGCATCACCGGCTTCAACAACAGTATAATAACGGGCGATTCGGTTCTCGGTATCGGTCTCGACAGGTATCTGGGCGCTGACTGTGAATATTATCCCCGGCTTGAAATATACAACTATATGGCCGCTAAGATGACATCAGATTATATTGTTCCCGATTGCCTGTATGGTTGGGCAGCATCGGAATGGGATATGAAATCGATGGAATATTCAACAGATAATGTCCTTACGGAGATCATCCATGAAGGGAAGCTTAAGTATTTTGAAAAATGCATGCTCCCGGATGTCAGTGATGAGATTATTTTTGGTTTTACTCCTGGTCAGATGAATTTCTGCAGGAACAACGAGGGTCAGATGTGGCAGTATCTTGTTGAAAATGAACTTATTTTCAAAACCGATCAGTTTACAATAAGGAAGTTGGTGGGAGATGCACCTTTTACATCATATTTTACGAATGAATCACCGGGGAAAGCAGCTGTTTGGACAGGCTTCAGGATTGTCGAATCGTATATGTCGGCTAACCGGCAGGAAAATCTTGAATCGCTGATGCTTAATACAAATGTTCAGGAGATACTAGAAAAGGCAAAATATAATCCGCAATAAAAAAGGGTGTCTTTGCGTGACACCCTTGATCTTTTTGACTGTAATGTTATTCGGGATGAATTGCCTCTACAGGGCAGACATCAGCACAGGCACCACAATCGGTGCAAATGTCCGGATCAATTTTATAAATATCACCTTCTGATATTGCTTCAACAGGACATTCATCAATGCATGTTCCGCAAGCAGTACAATCTTCACTGATTTTGTAAGCCATTTCTATACTCTTTTAGTTAAAGTTTCATATATCCCGCAAACTTATTCTAAATTTTCCAAACGAAAAAGAATATTTGCAATTTTACTTCTCAATAGTGTTAAGCGCTGCTGATCAAATATTGTACCGAAACCGGCAGCTTTTAAAAATCGAGGCTGAATGAAAGGTAGAATATTTTTGGAAGAATATAGGAATCCTCTATTCCCCAGGCCCAGTCGGCCCTGATGAAATAACCCATAAGCTGTGCCCTCAGCCCTGCTCCGAACCCCGATACAATAGGTTTTTTATTTGAGTCGACGACAACTGTCACAGGTCCATTCTGATAAGTCTCTTTGTCATAAGCATTTTCACTTGCCCAGGGACTAGGTCCTGTCCATGCCGATCCGATATCATAGAAACCAACAACCTGAAGGCTGTTCAGGAAATTCGACTTAAGGGGATGGCCGGCAAAATACCTCACAAAGGGCCATCTAATCTCACTGTTGATAAGGGCAAAGCTGTTACCGTTACGGACATTTTGGGAAAATCCCCTCAGATTGGTGGCTATAGCCTGAAATCCGTAATTCTGGTCGGGGCTCACAGGGATTGACTGGTCGAACATGGGATATTTGTTAAAGAGATATCCCATCCAGTTATCGACTCCTCCGAGATAATAAACAAGTTTTGTTGGTCCGAACGATGTGCTGGCGGCAAACCGGTTGGCCCAGATAAGTTCTCTGTGAATGCGGACATATTTCCTGAAATCCCCTCCGACGACAAACATGTCGGTATTCTTTTCGGTTATCTGCCTGTAATATTCTCCGAAGATCTTGAAACGGGTACCGAAATAGATGTTTACGCTCCTTTTTCTTGTATTGTCATATATTACCTCGCCCTTCAGTCCTCCCCAGTGCTTCGACAGTGTCTTTGATTCGAGCGATGTGCGGTCCTGCGACAACGTAACATGCCTGTCGTACCTGTACGAGAGGGTGCCCTTCAATGCAAGAACCGGAGTTATTGGTTTAGCATATGAAATGTAAATGTTGTGAGTGTGAGTCTTGAAAAGATCATACCCGTCGGAGCTGAAATATGCCTGCCTGTGGAAAATAAACTGTTTGTCAAATTTGCCTTTAAGACTTTCAAAGCTGAGAAGATATTCGTTGCTGTCGAAATCGCCTGCAAATCTGAAACCCGCTGTAAGTCGGTAATCTTCAAAAAGGTCGATTATTCCGAACCTTGTCAGCATATTTATTCCGGGATTGTAATAAGACGACCCGCCGTTGAATACCTGATATGAATTATTAAGGAATGTAAAATCGATCTGGTTGGCGATATAATTGCTGTAAAATGATGTTTCATAGATCCTTATAAGAGGCAATTCTATTCTCCCCGTGTCAAGGTCGATATCCATGTAGTTCTTGCGCCATTGCTGTTCGTAATAATTCTGTTTCTCCTTTTCAAAAATATAATGGTTTATATTTATCAGTTCATTCTTCCTGGTATAGTATTCATAAAGAGGTTTCGTAAGGGTATCCCTTCTCCTTTTATCTTCGGCAATCAGCCATTTCCTAATGGTTTCTATACTGTCGGCCTTATGGAATGCCTTATCCCGCTCCTTTCTGAAATTCGTCGTGAGCAGCTCACTTTCAGGGATGGAAGAGGAACCGGTAGAATTACCCCTCCTCAGCTTGTATTTCCTGTCCTTGAATATCACTTCACCATATTCGTCAGATCCGTTAAGGACCGACTGGTGAAGAATATTCCTGTCATAATTCGTTACAGGTGTCGATTTTATAAAATACCTGTAATGGGTGGCAGTATCAATATAGCTTATCGAACTGTCGAATACGGCGATATACCTGTTGAGTATTCCATTGCCGTCGCCTATATATGACAGTTTGTTACCTCCGGCCCCAACGGCCTGATACCTGCTTGTATATTTACCTTCAGCCAGGCGTGTAAGGATATTGCTCTTTCCGGCAATATCATATGAGAAAAGATCGTAAACCCGGGAGATTCTTTCAAAGGGATCACCCGTATTTGTAAGAGTATCCGACAAACGGTTTGAAGAGAACATGATTTCATTTCCCGAAGGCCCGAAAAATGACGGGTTGATATCATCTGCCACATCCCTTGTAATCTGTTCATTTGTTCCTGAAGCAATAGTATGGACATAAATATCAGTGATACCGTCTTTTACAGCCGACAAAACTATCCTCGATCCTTCAGGGGAATATGAGAAATCGAGAACCTTGTCAAAATAAAGGAAGTTCCTTTCAGTGGTCTTTTTCTCATCGGTTCTGTAAAAATAAATTACCATTCCTGCCTTCTCCTCATTCAGGTACGTAAGGATCCTTCCTCCGGGATGCCATGCCAGAACTGGATATGTGTTATCGGTCTTATGTTCATATTTCGGTTCTGCCCTGAAGATAATTTTAGATTTTCCCGTTGCCTGATCGTAAAGCCAGATCCTTTTCCTTCCCCAGTCGTTGGTTACGTAGGCAATGTACTTTTTGTCGGGACTTACTTTTACCTGCTGGTAGATCTGTTCAGGACGCGATTTTTTCAAAAGGTTGCTGCCGTCTTCCGGCATATCCCTGTCGGATGAATACTCCGATTCATAGTATTGCTTCCATTCTTTAAGAAGATCCTTAAGCTTGATCCCCAGGACATACAGGAATCCGTCATCTACATTCTTGTAAACCTTCGTGAGGTATATAATATTGGGAACAAGGGCATCTCCGTATTTTCGTCCTATGAATCTCCAGAATGACTGACCTGCATAGATAGCGTCATCAAACTCAAGCTGGTTAATGTTTTTATATTTCCCCGATTTAATCCCGTCCTTTACTCTGTTCTCAACCTCATAATCCCATCCTGAGGATACATAGTTTATTAGTCCTTTTATATACCAGTCGGGCATATAAATAACCGAAGAACTTGAGATCCTGTCCCTGAAATCTGCGTTGTACAGCATTTCGTTTATTATAACTTCGGCTATTGATGCTTCTATCTGTTTCTGGTAAGCAATGTGATCGCCCTCAAAATAGAGCATCACCTTGTTTTTTATTATCCTGCTGAAACCTCCGGTATTGTATGTATCCTCGTCGAAAGTGACAAGGCCTATGTTCGACTGCCTGTATTCATTATTCTTATTGTATATAACGAAAATCAGCCTTTTTTCAAGGGTATAGTCGAAGTAATCCTCAATTTCTTCAAGTTTCTTCTTTGCATAATCGGCTGTAAACTGGGCCAGGTCCCTTCCGTATTCATTGAAATAACAGTCAAAATCGTCGAACCTGTAATACGACCAGTAATAGTCATAATACTGCACCCTGTTTTTCCCGAAAGTCATCTGATGTCCGTTATAGAACTGACCTTCAGCATTCAGGAAACCAAGGCATGCCAGCAGGGCCAAAAGGAGTCTGTAACCTTTCCTCATTCCGGTTGTTTCACTTTACAGAACGGTTTAAAATATCCTCAAATTTTGTTCCAAAAAAGCATTGCCAGAGAGCAAAACTAAAGATATTCTTTTATAAAACGGCAACTAAGATCAAACTTTATTAATTTTACAAAATTGTCAGTAACAACGTTTGTGGAACGAAATTTGTTCCGGAGTTCATGCATTAACTCAAATAAACATTTAATTTGTACGTTATAGAGGTTAATAACAAAAAAATCTCAGTTAAGTAAGTTCTTTATCAAAATTTTTAAATATTCGACAGGTATGAAAAGGTCCATTTTATTCTTTGCATTTGCTTTGTGCGGTATTTCTGTTTTAGCTCAGCCGGTGATGAAGGTATCAGCCAGTGAGCATGATTTTGGCAAATTCAAGGAGGAGGCAGGGAAGCAGAAATTCGATTTTGTTGTGATGAATACCGGCAATCAGCCTCTTGTGATCCAGAATATTGTTGCATCATGTGGCTGCACGACTCCTGAATGGACAAAAAGCCCGATTCCGCCGAAAGGTACAGGAACGGTGACTGCCATTTATGATCCGGCAAACAGGCCCGGTCAGTTCAATAAGACTCTTTCGGTTTATACAAACTCTCAACCCCAGGTGACTGTTCTTGTTATAAAGGGTGAGGTGGTACCCAGGGAGAAAACGGTTGAGGAGCTTTTTATTTTTCCTGTAGGTCCCGTACGCTTTGAATCAAATCATCTTGCTTTTACGAATGTTAAGAAGAATGCAAAAAAGATGCAGACCATGCAGGTTATAAATACTTCGAATGAACCTGCAAAAATCGAATTTGAAAATGTTCCGCCGCATCTCATGGTAAAAGCCAATCCGCTTACACTGAAGCCGGGTCAGAAAGGGCTGATCGAGGGTACTTACGACGCCACAAAGAACCAGGCATGGGGTTATACCACCGATATGATAAAAGTGAAAATCAACGGACAGGTTGACCAGAATGTTTATTATGCAGTATCAGCCAACCTTGTTGAAGATTTCTCAGGTCTTTCGAAGGATGAACTTGCAAATGCCCCTGTATTTGATATAGCTTCAAAGACATTTGATCTCGGTAAAATCCCCGGTCAGAAGGCAAATGATGTTGAATTCACATTTAAAAACACAGGGAAAAGCGACCTTGTTGTAAGATATATAAAGTCGTCGTGCGGATGCACTGCCGTGCAGCAGGGAGTCCAGGGACAGGGTATCAAACCGGGAGAGTCGAGTTCAATTAAGGCCGTATTCAACTCCGGAAGCTACAAGGGAAAGGTTACCAAAGCAATTTATGTTTATACAAATGATCCGAAAAATTCGGAAGTAGTTCTTATGCTCAACGCAGATGTTGACCAGGAAGCATCAAAAAACTGACATCACGATAATCTCATAATAATTACATAAGGAAGGGTGCCGGACTGAATTCTGGCACCCTTTTGCTATTTTTGTACAAGCATAATAAATTATGGAAGAAAAAAGGGAAAATAGCAGCTCGCTTAAAGTGAATGAAGGAGTTGAACAACCTCCAAGCATTAATCCCCTGGTCCTGGGAAAGAAAATGCGAAGGAAGAGAAAGAAATACAGTGTTGATGAATATGTTTCGGGAATTATATCAGGCAATACCACGATCCTCAGCCAGGCAATAACGCTTATTGAAAGCTCACTTCCCGAACATTATGACATGTCGCAGGAGATTATCGAGAAATGCCTTCCTGCGGCATCGCAGTCAATAAGGATAGGAATTACAGGAGTCCCGGGCGCCGGGAAAAGTACATTTATTGAGACATTCGGATTATTTGCCGTTGGAGCCGGAAGGAAACTTGCGGTTCTTGCCGTCGATCCAAGCAGTTCAAATACAAAGGGAAGCATCCTCGGAGACAAGACAAGGATGGAGAAATTAAGCGTACATCCTGATGCTTTTATCAGACCCTCACCATCTGCGGGCACTCTTGGGGGAGTGGCAAGAAAAACAAGGGAATCGATAATATTGTGCGAGGCGGCAGGGTTTGATACAATATTTGTAGAGACTGTAGGAGTGGGACAGTCAGAGACAGCCGTTCGGTCGATGGTGGATTTTTTCCTTCTTCTGATGCTTGCGGGTGCCGGAGATGAGATACAGGGAATTAAGCGCGGAATAATAGAAATGGCCGACCTGATCGCGATAACAAAAGCCGACGGGCAAAATGTAATACCTGCCGAAAATGCTAAAGTGATGTTCCGGAATGCACTTCATCTGTTTCCTGATCCACAGTCGGGATGGAAACCGCTTGTCCTTACATGTTCAGCCCTTCAGGGAACAGGGATAGCCGAGATCTGGAAATTGATCAACGATTATACAGACTTTACCCGGACGACAGGCTACTTTGACCAGGCAAGAAAGCAGCAGGCCGAAATAAGAATGCACGACACGATTAATGAATACCTCACCGGATCATTCTATAATGATGAAAATGTTAAGGCGCTGCTTCCGGCGATAGGGAAAGAGCTCCGCGATGGCACAATCACCTCATATAAGGCAGCGTTGCTACTGTTGAATAAGTATTTTGAAAAATGACCGGAATTAACAATAATTCATATCTTTGCGCCAATCTGTAAATAATAATAAAATAAATCAATTCAAAATGATGAAAAATCTGTTTTACCTGGCTATTATCGCAGTAGTCTTTGCAGCCTGCTCTTCAGAACCCCATTATGTGATAAACGGGAAAATAGAGGGAGCCGACAGTGTCAAATTCCTTCTTCAGAAGAGAGTCGATGGAAATATGGTTACCCTCGATTCAGCAGTTGCATATAAAGGATCCTTCAGGATGAAGGGCGGATCTGTAAAACATCCTGAAATGGTTCTGCTGACAGCTGTAAATTCAAGGCTCAGGACCCAGTTTTACCTCGAAAATGCCGAAATGACAATCACAGGCAAGCTCGATTCACTTTTTGCTGCAAAGGTAACCGGATCAAAGACCCAGGATGAATATAACGGCCTTATCGAAGCTAATAAAGCACTGAACGATAAGTACTCAAATCTGTATGCACAGTACCAGGTTGCAGAACAGAGCGGCGATACTGCAAAAACAGCACAGCTCGAAAAGGAAGCCACCTCAATAGAGGCTGAAATGACAAACCTCCAGAAGGACTTTGTGAAGAACAATCCTTCGTCGTTTGTAGCTCCTGCAATACTGGCATCACTGAGCTATGAAATGGACGGTAATGAGATTGAATCTTATATCAACGCAATGGATACTGCTGTTGCAAATACAGATATTATCCGCAATCTGAAAGAAAGGGTTGCCGTAATGAAGACAGTTGCCATCGGACAGAAAGCCCCTGACTTCACAATGAACGATCCTGAAGGCAATCCTGTTTCCCTTTACTCAAAGGTTGGTGCAAAACTACTGCTTGTCGATTTCTGGGCTGCATGGTGCGGACCATGCCGCAGGGAAAATCCCAATGTGGTCAGCGTATATAAGGAGTTCAATAAAAAAGGCTTTGATGTTTTCGGAGTCTCACTCGACCAGAAAAAGGACGACTGGGTTAAGGCAATATCAGATGATAAACTTACCTGGACTCATGTATCAGACCTTCAGTACTGGAACAACTCAGCTGCCAAAATGTATGCTGTAAGCGCAATACCGGCAAATTTCCTTCTTGATGAACAGGGGGTCATAATAGGTAAAAACCTGCGCGGTGAAGACCTGGCTGCAAAAGTAAAGGAAGTCCTCGGCAAATAATTTAAGGCTTTATTTAAAATCCATTAACCGCAAAGGACACAAAGGTTATCACAAAGGGCGCAAAGTTATTCTATAGATATAATAGCTTTGCGCCCTTTGCTTAATCTCAGCGCCCTTTGCGGTTATTGTATTTTCTTTTCCCCTTTGCGGTTATTGTATTTCCTTTTCCCCTGATTCTTCTCCTCTGAATTCCTCGCCGGGTTTTATCTCTTCAAGAATAAATCCCGTACCCCTTACGGTGCGGATATCAATATTCTTATCGTCTGAAAGATATTTTCTGAGCCTCGAAATGAAGACATCCATGCTCCTTCCAAGGAAATAATCGTCCTCCCCCCATATCTCTGTAAGGATATCCTCCCTGGCAAGCACCTTGTTTTTGTTCACTATGAAATACTTAAGCAGCTGGGCTTCCTTGAGAGTGAGTTTTTCCCTGTTCTCCCCGCTTATGAGTTCCAGGTTATTGAATTTTAAGACAGTCTTTGAAATCCTGAATTCGTCATTCGAGGAAGAATATGCCCGTTTAAGTATGTTATTGATCCTGAGGATCAGAACCTCAGGGTCGAATGGTTTTGTGATATAATCATCGGCTCCTATTTTAAGTCCTCTCACAATATCTTCCTTGAGGCTTTTTGCAGTAAGAAAGATAACAGGTATTTCGGCCTTTGCCTCCTTTATCTTTTCTCCAAGGGTAAAGCCGTCCATTTCGGGCATCATTACATCGAGCACACAAAGATCAGGATTTACCTGCCCGAAAAGATCCCAGGCCTCTTTGCCGTCGCGCGCAAGTGTGACATCAAAACCACTTATTGAAATATACTGCGACAGGATATTCCCAAAATCCCTGTCGTCTTCTGCCAAAAGAATTTTCATAACCTGCTTATGTTAATAAGGTATTGTTACTGTAAATATACTACCTTTTCCCGGTTTACTGCTTACTGTCACATCACCTCCATGAGCCTCGGCAATCTTTTTCACATAATAAAGCCCGAGGCCCAGTCCCTTGTATTTATGGATATTCCCGGTAGAGGCCCTGTAGAATTTATCAAACACATGCTTCTGATCATTTTTGCCAATGCCGATTCCGTTATCCGACACCTTAATGAAGATATTATTCTCCTGTGAGAATCCTTCAATATCAATCACCGGATCCTTATCGCAGTATTTGACAGCATTTGAAAGGAGGTTATTCAAAAGAGTGGTTATATAAACAGTATCCAGATCTACTTCGGGATTCGTGAAATTGTATTTCTGTGTTATTGTTGCCCCGTTTCCGCCTCCTGACCTGAAACTGTCGACAATATCTTTGAGGAAATCCTCTATCCTGACCTTCTTCTTGTCGATCTGGAACTGTGTCCTTTCCCACATGCTTATTTCAAGTATCATATTGATAAGCTGGTTGAGGTGAACGCTCTGTTTGCTTATCATCCTGGCCGTCTCAACTATTTTCTCATCATTTTCCCTTATCTGGGGAAGCAGCAGAGTTTTTCCGGCCACAGTGATAGTCGACAGGGGAGTTTTCAGCTCGTGGGTCATATTGTTTATGAAGTCGGTTTTAAGGTTCGACAGCCTTTTTTCCTCCATAAGGTTTTTAAATGTATAAAGGAACAAAGCCACAACTACAATAATGCTTATGATGCTCAGCGCCAGAGATGCGGCAGTATCTCTCATTACGATTTTCTGCTTATTGCTGAAATCGATAAAATAATCAAAATCGAGCCTGTAGTAATTTGTCTCACTCCTGTCTGCCTTGACAAGTATCTCTGATGCATCACGTGGAAACACTGATCCGGGTGGTGGTCCCTGCCTTTGAACCGTGTCTGTTCTCATGGGCCGCCGCGATGAATATTCTTCGCTTACATAAACAGGTATACGCCGGTCGTTGTCAATGAGTTCAAAATAATTGACAACTATTTTGTGGTTGAAATTCCTGTCGATCCTCCTTCTTTCAAAGTAATCGGAAAGGAACTGGGAAAGATCCTGCTCCTGGTCCAATACTTTTTCGACAAAAAAGATCACATCTTTCTTTTTGGCAGCAAGCTGCACCGAATCGTTTATGGCTGCGATTTCTTTTGAGGCTTTCTCAGAATAATTGTTTATCATTATCCTGGCAGTATCGAATCCGTCGGTCGAAAAACGCCGGTTCAGGAACGTAAGCGCATCCTGAGAAAATAAACGGTACCTGAGGTTGAACATCTCGCTTTTGCCCTGGTAAACGCCTTTCAATATTATGATCTGTACTGTTATCAGAATTATTATCGAAACAATTCCGAGAAAGAGAATTGCATTCCTTTTTTTCATATTTTTCCGCTTGCTGTTTCAAAAGTACCTAATTTATCAATATGGCCTGTTCCTCCCCCCAACATTAACCCAACGTTAACCGGGCATTAACACACCATCTGTAAAAGGGGCATTATCTTTGACATAACAAACAAAAACAGGGTAGTCATGAAAAAGATACGGATTTTAATGATGGCAGTTTTACTTATTCCGGCCGGAGTTTTTACATGGGAGGCGACAGCCCAGGAAAAAACCAAAGAGGAAAAAGAACGCGAACTCAGGGTGCAGGAAGAATTTGAGGCTCAGAAAAAAGCTATAGCCGAGCAGAAAAAGGCTCAGGAAGAGTTTCAGAAACAGATGCAGGAGCAGCAGATTGATATTGATAAGGCAATGAAGGAGGCTCAGGATGAGATTGATGCTGCAAAAATAGACAAGGACATAATGCGGATTTACAGAACACCGGGCGACAGGGTATTCTTCAATGGTGAACCCTTCATGTTTACCCCTGGCTCTGATAAGTTCCCTTCATGGACGCATGCCGGCGACAATGAAAGGACGACCTGGGATTTTTCAAGATCGGTAAAGGAGACAACTTTTTCGAAGACCTATTCTTTCGATGTTGAATCAACAGCAAAAAGTGTTGTTATGGCAGTCAACGGTGACTGCAAGGCGGGAGAAATAAAAATAAAGATTACAATGCCAAACGGCAAGGTATATTCCGATATAATGATCGACGAATACGGTAACCTCAACTGGAGGAAATCATTCGCAATATCTGAAGAAGAGAACAAGGATAAGGCAGGTGAGTGGAAATTCCAGATAAGTGCCTCTAAAGCAACAGGTTATTTTAAGATCTCTCTTCAGACATTTTAGTTTTTTTCATTCCGTTGACAGGGGAGGCCGGTTTGGGATACCGGCCTCTTTTTGTGCGCCCGGCATGGGCGATGACTTTAGGGTGAAAGTCCCGAACGCGCCTTGACAGTGGGAAGCGTTAGCTGAAGGCAAGGGTGCCCACCGTGAGGTGGGATCTGAAGGAAGCCGGAGGCAAAGTTCCGGTCTGACGAACAGGAACTTCATAGAAGGCCTAAGGTTGTGGACGAGTTTGCAAAACAAAATGAAGTCCGAGACTGTTCGGAGCAACCAAGGTAAATGGAGCAGACAGATGGGATGCAAGTTATCGCTCTTACCCGGGGATATCTCACGGACATGCGGAATCGGAGTAAGAAGCATGGTCGAAAGAAGGTTCGCCGTGAGAAGTCAGCCGAGGCCATAGTACTGAGGGACGACATACCTCAGGAAGGGCCGAACCATAAGGAGTGAGTAGTAAATGAATGTTACCGCATGAGGGGAAGAGAGCAGAAAATCACCGGGAGACCGGGGACCTGGCCTGATGGAGATAGGACGGCATCCGAAGGACATGAGGGAGGGCAGACTTACATGAGGATAACTGAAAACAACCTCACCAGCAACAATCACCAAACAGGGAATGGATTGTTGGAACAAATCCTATCGCCCACGAACCTTAACGCTGCCTTCAAACAAGTAAGGCGGAATAAAGGGTCAGGGGGTGTTGACAGGATGGATGTCGGGTCATTGAAAGACTATCTTGTCAGGGAAAAGGAGGAGTTGATAACATCCATTGAGAGGGGCAAATACCGCCCCAATCCGGTCCGCAGGGTAGCGATACCCAAGGAAAACGGAAAGCGTCGTGAGCTGGGTATCCCTACGGTATTAGATAGGGTTATTCAGCAGAGCATAGCGCAAGAGCTGAGCCGGCTCTACGAGCCGGAGTTCTCCCCACAGAGTTTTGGCTTCAGGCCAAAGCGGGACGCACACCAGGCACTTTGTAAATGCCGGGATTATATCACGGAAGGCTATATTTATGCAGTGGACATTGACCTTGAGAGGTTCTTTGACACAGTAAACCATAGCAAGCTGATCGAGGTACTGTCACGCAAGGTTAAAGACGGGCGGGTAGTCTCGCTCATCCACAAGTACCTCAGTGCAGGGGTGATGAAAGAAGGCAAGTACGAAGATACGCCGGAGGGTGTTCCACAGGGAGGTCCATTAAGTCCTGTACTGAGCAACATTTTGCTCAATGAGTTGGACAGGGAGATTGAGAGACGTGGACATAAGTTTGTACGCTATGCAGATGACATGGTCATATTATGCAGGAGCCTACGGAGTGCTGAGCGTACTATGCAGAACATCATTCCCTTTATAGAGGGGAAACTGTTGCTGAAAGTCAATCGGGACAAGAGTAAGGCAGCCCATGTCAGGGAGGTTAAATTCCTTGGCTACTCCTTTTACATTATCAAAGGAGAGGGCAGACTGCGGATACACGCCCGGAGCGCTGCGAAGATGAAGGCCAGAATCAAAGAGCTTACATCAAGGAGCAACGGATGGGGCAATGACCGAAGGAAGGAAGCACTCAGCCGGTACATAAAAGGCTGGGTACAATACTTCAGGCTGGCAGATATGAGGAGAATGCTGGAGGATGTTGATGAATGGTATCGTCGGAGGTTACGTATGGTCATCTGGAAACAATGGAAACAGGCGAAGACGCGAAAGCGTAATCTCGTTATGCTTGGTGTTAAGAAACAAAAGGCTTACGAGTGGGCGAATACAAGGAAGGGCTATTGGCATACAGCTGGTAGCTATATCCTCTCCACCACCGTCACTACTGATCGTCTTCGACTTGCCGGTTACGTTTTCTTCAAGGACTACTACAGTAAGGTTAGAGTTGTATCTTAGGGAACCGCCGTATACGAGACCCGTACGTACGGTGGTGTGAGAGGTCGGAAAATGAAATAGGAGGAAACCTATTTCATTTTCCTCCTACTCGATTATGAAGTGCAGGAGCTTTGGTGTTTTCTATGTAGGAAGCTACGTAGTTTCCTACATAGATGCAAGGCCTTCGTTCGGCTCGCAATGATTTATTATCAAACCGATGCAAAATTTAAGGCAGGATTTGGGCATATTTGTTAAGTCATGACCCAAACCTCTCAATGCCCATACATATCTTTCATAGTTAGTTTCTTCCATTTAAAATGTTTATTGCCGGTATTCTACATCTTCTGCTCTATCAGAGATTCGTGATAACTTATAAGTTCGATATTTGCTTTCCAATGTAGATCCAATATAATAACCTGAGATTCCACCCTGCACCATCGAGACCCAAGTCTTAGTGCTTCCCCAATCCCATTTTACCGGATTGAACTGCCAGTTATTTGCCGCTGATGTGCTGACCTACATATTGGCAAGCATTGTTAAAACGGTGATAACTCCCTCTCCATTTGGATCTGTTTATTTCAGAGGGTTGTTCAGGCATTATAATAACGAGTTTAAGAACCTCAGCTCAAAAAATCATTTACAATCTACTTTTTTCGCAATAAGAATAGTATCCGTCAAGCATGTCTCACAAATCCTCTTATGCCATTAAGAAGGTATCGCCATATTGCGACATGAACATGTGTGGGATAGCCATTCCTAATTCCTTCTCTACCCATATAGCCTATTATATCACCTGCATTTATATAGTCACCTACATTTACATGATTGGCTGCTAAATAACCATAATCAACGAAATAATTTAGTCCATTTATTTCAGATTTTATCCTTACCGCATATGGTCCTAAATCCGGACCAAGGCCAATCTTAGATACTTCTCCTGAGTATGAACCAAATACATCATCTGCAAGGTTTCCCTTAAAATCTTTCCCGAAATGAGGGTTTAAACCACCATCTCTTGTCATTCCAAATTTACCATAATTTTTATTTACACTTGTAGGTGCTATTTCTCCTGTAACCGTAGGTGAATTTCCAGGAGGAATTTTATCATTTAGAAATTCAGCGTTTTTACCAAAGCTCTCACCACCGGATTCAGATTCCATGAAGTCATGGCTTAAATTCTTATATGTGTCTTTAATATAATTTTCAATGCCAGATCCTATGGCATAACCTGAAATCCCGCTCTGCAATAAACTTACCCACGTTTTCGGACTTCCCCAATCCCATTTCGCCGGATTGAATTGCCAGCCATTTGCTGCTGAAGTGCTTACATACATATTTGAAAGCATCGCTAAAGCAGTAATGAACCATTCTCCATCAGGATCATTGTACTTGAGTGGGTTGTTAAGGCAATAACTATACCAGTAAACCCCATTTTTACACCTTAGTTTTTAAGTTTCAATTTATCACGAGAGGGGCACTAATAATTTTCCCTTTAAAACGTTTATAACCATTCACTTCATTTAGTCCATGCACAATTTGGAACAGGAAAAATCTATCATCTCGCCCATCAAGATGCATATAACAGTGCATAAATCCAGGAATAATATTAATAAAGGGTTTACTCTGATATTTAAATTCTATTTTACTCTTTTTAAACTTTCTATAAAAAGAATTCATTAATTAAAATTGAACTAACGTTTCACCAGGATTGAGTAATAATACATCCCCATATTTCTCAAATAACGTTGGTTTCAACGGCCGGTCCTTAACTAAGTCTTCTTTAAAAAAGAAATTCAATTTTATTATTCTTTTAAGATCTTCATCTACAGCATTATTTATGAATGAGTCAGTAGTTTCCTTTCTGTTATCCAAAATATGATAATTGGTTTCAAGAGATTGTCGACCGTCGAAATACCCCCAACCATCAAATTCTTTTTTAATATTTTCGCCATTATAATCAGTAATTTTCAAGTATTGAGATAGGTATCTACAATTTTCCATATGTGGTATATGAGACTCATTCTTAATAGTTATTTGTAAATAGTATATGGTATCAACTTTTACTACCTCATGATATACATTTAAAAAAACATTAGGTTTCATTTGATTACATGACATAAAAGAAGGCAAATTAAATAAAAAAGAAAATATTTCATAAGTATTGCTTTTTTAAACTAATTACATATTCAAAAGTCTGGTATGGTAAGCGGTAGATTCAAATCAGGAATAGTTTCCCATATTCTCCATTTATATTGAGATTGAGAGAATTTTTGATTACATTATAAGTTCTCTTGTGATTAATTGATTAGTCAATATGCTATATCATCCTCTTTTTTAATTTTGGACTGTCAGAATACAAAATTTATAAATCTATTTCTTCGGAATAACTAATTATTTATAGTTTGATATTTCTAAAAGTTGGTCATGAGTAAATACCATACTACATTGAGTACAAGTGATCGAATGATTAGGATTTTGGACAGCTAGTGTTATGACTTCTTTTAGACCGTCATTATTAATATCTGAAATAATAAAATCTTTTATTCTATTATCATCAATACTATATGGTTCTAGTGAGCAATCAATAGATTTAAATATATTATCTGTTAAGTTTAAGATTCTGAATCGCTTTCTATCTTTACAAGAGAGAAGCATACCTAGTGTCGTATAATCATCAAATGCATAAGTAAAAATAAAATCCGGAATGTGATCGTTAGTTATACTTATTGTATCAAATGACATAAAAATACCGTCTCCACCAAAATTTTGAAAGACTATTTTCTTGTGTTTTAATATAAAAACAGCAGATCCGCTATCACATCCGCCTGTAATAATTTTATATTTGCCAAAATTGAATTTCTTTTCTTCAATGAGAAGTATTTCTTGGTTTTTGCAGGTTAATGTACCTAGTTGAATTAACACAAAGAACAATACAATTTTTCTCATAAGGTTCCTTCATTTGATGTTTAAAAATGTGGCATTACATATCCACGGCATTTCATAAAAAATCGCCAGATCGCTATATGAACATGAGTTGGAGCATAACTTGGAACATTCCCTAATCTACCCATATTTCCCAAAAAATCTCCAACATTTACTCTATCTCCAATTTGTAAAGGGCTTTGTATTAAATGACCATAATCAATATAATATGTTTTACCACTAATTACTGACTTGATTTCAATTCCGTGCTTTCCAAAAACACGATAAAAACTAGACCCAGTTGGTTTGACAACTATTCCATCATACATAGCTTTCACGTCATCTCCAACTAATCCCTGATAGTCAATACCAAAATGTCCCTTAATGTCTCCATTAGGCCAAGTTCTTGTCCAGCCATACTGACCATACTTTAAATTCCCTGAATAGGAAGCTATGATACCTGATTGAGTCGGTTTTACTCCTGCTGGAATTTCCTCATTTAAGAAAAGTACATTTCCCATATCATGCTCACCACCTTCTTCACCTAGGTTAGAAGTATTTAAATCAAATTCCTCACTTTGCAAATCCCTTTTAAATGATTTAAGTTTATTTTCCAAAGCAGATCCTAGCCCATATCCTGAAATTCCGCTCTGCACTAAACTAACCCACGTTTTCACGCTTCCCCAATTCCATTTGGCCGGATTGAATTGCCAGCCATTTGCTGCTGAAGTGCTTACATACATATTTGCAAGCATGGCTAAAGCAGTAATGAACCATTCTCCATCAGGATCATTGTACTTGAGTGGGTTATTGAGGCAATACCCATACCTGTTTAGGTTTTGAGTAAAGTCAGGAAACTGAACATTATTATCAGGACTCAGAAATTGCCCGACCAGAGGATCATAAAGCCTCCCGTTCATGTTGATCATGCTGAACCATGGCAGATGTTCATGTCCTGTATATCCACTGCCTGCAACAAACGGATTGGAAAGTGCAATCTGAGAAGGAGCATAAGGATTCCATGTTGCAGGATCCCTCATTCTTCCCCAGGCATCAAAACTGTATTCATATAGCGTAGTATTAGTCGATGCATCCACAACATGAGTTATACTGCCAAGATGATCCCGTAGAAGGTAATACCATGCCGGATTACCTCCGTTTTGTTTTATTGCCACTAATGGTGCAGTATAGGCGTCTCCACCAATAAAGGTGTATTCTTTGGTAACACCACCTGCTGTCTCTTTAATATATCCCGTTGAAGCATACCATCGTGTAAGAATAACATTACTGTTTTCCTTAACCTCCATTTTCGCCCTTTCATTATCTGAGTTATAGACAAAGGAAGCAGAGTATGGTTCTTCCCAAACTGAATTTACACTTTCAAATGATGTATATGTCAGTGAATCAAGGACAGCTGGTATAAGCCCTGTTGATTCATAAACATCGCTCACGGCATATGGTTTCCCTGAAGTATTGTAATTCATCCTTCCAACATCAGATTTTTTAGTAATTCCACCCTTTAAAGGATCATATTCCAAATCCAGAAGGGTTGATAATCCATAATATACCATGTCGAGACGATCCAGGTTATCATACACAAAATTCTCCTGAATGTTACCCAGCAAAACACTCTTTCTCCGATTTAAATTGCCGTTTGTATCGCTGAAATTATACCGGTAATTCTGAGATGTACTTACAGAAATGGAAGGCCGTATTTTACAACCAGTTGCATACTATTATTTTATCTATTTTACTCACCGCACACCCTAAAATGAAAAGTGATATTAACAGTCATCACAAAACCTCGAAAGGTTTTCCACCTGACGCATCAAGATATAAAGAATCGCTCCAAATGACATCTTCTAGATTTGCCTTTTTCTTAGTTAGTAATTTATAAATATCATGGAATGAATATATGGACTCGGATACTTTATCGATATATATCCAACCAACATTAATATTTGTAAATGCATTTTTTATATTGGTTTGTATTATTATTGGTAAAGAGAAACTTTGCATCGGCTTAAGTTCTACAAGCATAGGACCATTACCAGAGCATCGATTGGCTAATAATCTAACAGACTTGTTATTCACCACAATATTCTCTACACTAGTACAAGAGTAAGTAATAAATTCAATTGATTGTTCTGATTTATTAATGATTTTAAAGTCAACTAAGAAATAAATAATGCTATCACCATTGATTAAAAAAGAACCCTCAAATTGCGGAAGTCTATAACATCCTTTAAGTTCGGTTTTCACAATTAACCCTGGCACTTTTTGCTTTGTTACTGTGTTACTACAAGATATAAAAGTGATGATTGATAATATAAGATATATAAATCTCATCATTAATTCTTTACCAATTTAAACCGAAATTAATATTGAAGTTATTTAAAATCATTGTAACCAAATTTAAATGAAAACTACTTGGATTTAATGATTGTTTAAAATAATCTTTTACTTTTCCTTGAAAGATTTTATAACCCCATGAAAAAGTTCTAATTGGATACCATGATTCTCCCCTTCTCCCACATAAAGTTAATTCAGCAGAAAAAAAATTAGCAGTTGGTCGGTCCTGAAAAAACATATCTGCTCCAGGTTGTAATAATTGGGAACTCCAGGTATCTATTCCTGCTTTACTATAATAAAAGCCATTATTACCTCCCCATTGGGTATCTAATTTTACGGGATCATTTTCAAACTTCGCAGTCTGAATCCAATTATATGTATCATACATTGTTCCATGAACATTTAGAACCAATTCGCTTGACCCATACCAATTTCCTGGGGAATTATATACTTTCTTTGTAAGAAAGGGTTCTCCAATGCCGAGGGAAATAAAATCTTCTGTAATAATGCCTTCCAGAGATGATAAGTAACCATCAGAGTAAGAATAATTACTTGAAATTGAAAATCTTGAATTGAAATCATCAACTATTATATCTGAAAGTTGATCAAAGTGCTTCCTATTTGCTACTCTTTTTGCCCAATTCTCAATCTCAGTTCCGATTTGATACCCGGCTATTCCACTTTGAACTAAGGAAGACCATGTTTTTACATTTCCCCAATCCCATTTTACCGGATTGAACTGCCAGTTATTTGCCGCTGATGTGCTGACCCACATATTGGCAAGCATTGTTAAAACAGTGATAACTCCCTCTCCATTTGGATCTGTGTATTTCAGTGGGTTGTTCAGGCAATACCCATACCTGTTTAGGTTTTGAGTAAAGTCAGGGAACTGAACATTATTATCAGGGCTCAGAAATTGCCCGACCAGAGGATCATAAAGCCTTCCGTTCATGTTGATCATGCTGAACCAGGGTAGGTGTTCATGCCCGGTAAAGCCACGACCTGCAACAAAAGGATTAGACTGTGCAATCTGAGAAGGAGCATAAGGATTCCATGTTGCTGGATCCCTCATTCTTCCCCAGGCATCAAAACTGTATTCATATAGCGTAGTATTAGTCGATGCATCCACAACATGAGTTATACTGCCAAGATGATCCCGTAGAAGGTAATACCATGCCGGATTACCTCCGTTTTGTTTTATTGCCACTAATGGTGCAGTATAGGCGTCTCCACCAATAAAGGTGTATTCTTTGGTAACACCACCTGCTGTCTCTTTAATATATCCCGTTGAAGCATACCATCGTGTAAGAATAACATTACTGTTTTCCTTAACCTCCATTTTCGCCCTTTCATTATCTGAGTTATAGACAAAGGAAGCAGAGTATGGTTCTTCCCAAACTGAATTTACACTTTCAAATGATGTATATGTCAGTGAATCAAGGACAGCTGGTATAAGCCCTGTTGATTCATAAACATCGCTCACGGCATATGGTTTCCCTGAAGTATTGTAATTCATCCTTCCAACATCAGATTTTTTAGTAATTCCACCCTTTAAAGGATCATATTCCAAATCCAGAAGGGTTGATAATCCATAATATACCCTGTCGAGACGATCCAGGTTATCATAGGCAAAATTCTCCTGTTTAGCCTTTAAAACATTTTTCCTCCAACTCAGATTACCGGTAGTATTGTTAAAATCCATAGTAAAATTCTGAAGTGCACCCGTTACGATTGAGGTAGGGAGACCGTAAGTATTAAAACTGAAAGTTGCATTCAAACCTGGATTTGAACCATATGAGGTACCTGTAATCTGACTAAAAGCATTCATAGAAGAGATTGTCCATTTTGCTGAACCGTTAACATCAATATGCCATAAGTAGCCGTTAGAGTTATATATTTTAGTTTCAACAATATTTGAGGGATGGGTTACTGTGCTTTCACGGCCAAGTCCATCATATGTATACGTTGTTGTAAGGACGGATGATCCGGGTATGGTCTCGGTAACACTTGAAAGTCTTCCCTTTGTATCATAGTTAAATGAAAGGCTAACACTACCGGGGGAGCTTATTCCAGTCAATTGCTTATATGAGTTATAGGTATATGAAGTGGTTCCTTCGGGTGATACTTTTTGCGAAATAGTACCATTTGTGTTATATGTGTAAGAAGTGGTTTGATTTCGTGCATTCTGCTGAGTGAGGATTTCACCAAAGCCGCTATAAGTATAATTTATGGTTCCTGCACTCGGATCAGCAAGCTGTGTCCGGTTTCCGGCAATATCATATTGCATCTGCGTCAGAATACCTCCCGGGGCCATAATTCTTTTAAGCTTTCCATCCGGAAAATAGGAATATCTGATTGTATCCCCAGCATCAGAAGCATATTCAAGTGTCCCATCAGAAGAGTAGGTTTTTGTGTAAGTTTTACCAGCCGTTGTTTCAACTATTTTCCCTGTATTATAAATATATGACCAGGTGCTGTTCCTTCCGGATGGTCTTGTAAGGCTGGTTTTTCTACCATAATTATCATATTGATATGTATTCAACAGAGGAGAACCATTGGAAAAATATGGATCTGAAATGCTTTCAACCTGGCCTTTAAGATTAAATACAGTAGCGGTGTAAATCATAGTACCATTGAACCCTTTTTTATCAGTCCTTACATCCCTTCCTAAATTATCATATTTTTCTTTTGTAAGAGAACCATCATTTGTGGATTTTTTAACCGAATAATATCTCCTTTTAGGATCTTGGGGAACAATTTCTTCTTCCCAGGCAAATGAAATTGTATCCCGACTACCAAATGGAGATGTGATAAGACTGGTTCTTCCCATATTGTCATATTGGAAGGTTTTAGTATTGTTAAGATAATCTTTTGCTGAAGATAATCTTCCATAATTGTCAAAAGTATTTGTTGTGGTATGCTCCAATGGATCTGTTATAGTTTCAATCCTTATATTATCGGATTTATAAGTATAGGTTGTTGTCCTTGATTGGCTGTTTGCTGTGGCTGTTTCACTGCTGAGTGTTCCATTGGTATTATATGCAAATGTTTTAACAATTTGTTGATCATTCCCGGCGTGCCAGGTTTCACTGGTAATATTATTACTTGTAGAACTGAATACTCGATTCCCTGTTCTGGTTATGTTATTACTTCCTGCTGAATATTGAATTGTTGTTATTGTAGGTCGTCCTAGTAACCACTGTGAAGATGACACAGTATTGTTGATTGTATTTGTTGTAGTTTCTGTAGGTCCGTTACTAAAAGTTTTAATCACCGTAGTCGGAGTTCCATAGGTATCAACGGAACTGTTATTTACTGTAACATAATGACCAGTTAGTTTATTCGTTTGTTGCGTTATTCTGGCATAGGGGAAAATCCTTTTCTTTGAAGCATCCAGGAGAACATGAGACCATGTTTCTTTAACAACATTTATTGTATCAACACTATATCTTGAGAAGGTTTTTGTTACCAGTGGATAGAAATAAGTGGAATGATATCCTGTAACAGTTGATTCATTAGTAATGCCAGAAGCTTGATCAGTTGCAATAATTTTTGAATACCCAAGCAGCCCTTTCCCCTGAAGGTGAATAATTGCCCCTTCATACTGGTAGTTTCGGGTGTTTAAGCTTCCCTTTCCATTGTCAATTTGAATTGAATTAACAACTGCTAATGGTCCCTGAACATTTGTGATTGGATATACCGCTCCGGTTCCCCTATAATATAATCCTGAAACCGGTTGCGAAAGTTTAACATAAGAGATTTTTGTTAATTCACCAAGACCATTTCCAACCTTGGCTATTAATGGATTCGTATTGCCATTTTGAGGTGCAGAAGCAAATCCTGACCAGGGTGTTGTTTGACAATCAGAGCAATATGTTGACCACCATTGAGGAGAGCTTGTAACTGCAATATCAGAACGACCATCTCCATTAAAATCAGCAATATAAATATTATCATTCATATAGCTGTCATCGCTATTAAAGTCGTAAGTATAAAAGTCAGTTCCATTATTCATTGAAATATAAGCCCGGACATGAGTGGGGTCAGATATTATTGGTACGGCCATAATATCAGTTGCACCATCACCATTAAAATCTGCCAACCTGATATAGTTATTATATAAATTCTGTTTCTTTTGAGGAAAAGAGTATCCTTCAAAACCTGTTCCTGTGGAGAGTTGAATTTGCCAGGAAGCCCAATCTACAGGGGTGCTCTTTTTGCCACCACCATATAAAAATACATCAACTTTCCCGTCTCCGTTAAAATCACCCAGGTTGAAATAGTTATTATTAGAAGGCCAGGAGTTGCTATATATTTCATTTAGAGCGGTCCCGGAAAATGAGTATATCTTTACCCCGGTGCTTTTAAAACTCCATATTTCAGTCCGTCCATCACCATTGAAATCTCCGCCCATAACTTCTTCATTTAAAGTTGATATCGTTCCGGACGCTAATAGATTAAGTCCTGTTGTCAATTGACCGGAGGAGTTTACAAACGAGTATATATACCAACCACCATTAGCTGTATTGATAAAAATATCGTTCACCCCATCCCCATTGTAATCTGCAAAATCAGGGGAGGAATTTGTCTTTTTTCTTTTTAAAGCAGGTTTAATATATTCCTCGTTGTCATCATACTGATAATCAATTAACCTTCTTGTTCTGGAACAAAGTCCGGTTAAACTACTTTTTGGTAATGTTAGTATTGTAATTGGGGTTGAGGTAAATGCGAGCGAAGTACCATCATTAAGAACATATTTAAAAATTGAGTTTACCAAAGTCGTAATTTCAAAAAGCAAATCATCTTTACCATCTCCATTTAGGTCAATGGCCCTGATATCTACCGCATCATTAAATGCAGATGTTTCAATTGTATAAGGAGTATAATTATTATTACCATAATTTATACAAAGCCGTATGCCGGTGTATGAACCATTTATAGGAAGACAAAGAAAATCCGCTCTTCCATCACCATTATAATCTCCGGTAATTAACTTCGATATATATGAGATATATTGATGGTTAATGGTTGGAGCAGGTGCACTTATTGACACTGTTGTTGGCAATTGATAGGAAAAGGCGGATGAATTAAACCTGCTTGTTCCAATACCATTTTCTATTACTTCATTCAGATTTGAATAAAAATTATACGAGGGCCCTTCGTATGTATATTTAAGTTCATAGCTTCTGACAATGCTTGAGTTGTATTTAACAGTTACTTTATCCAAAAGATATCGGGTTTGAATTTTTACGCCCTTTAAATAACCTGATAAAACATCCTGTCTTTGTTTATAATTAAAGGTTATTGTATTAGTTGCGTTTAATCCATATGTTATTTCTGCCAGATAAACAGAGTTGTTATCCTGGATGTATGAAAAATAAATGACATTGTTAAAAAGATCCCTGATTGATGATACATACCAATTAATAGTCTGATTATAACCTGTTATTTTTTGTTTTGATCCAGTACTGTTACCATATTCGTAAATAAGTCCGGATTTAGTTTCAGCCTTGAACCAGCCTGGGCCATACGTATCGCTTGCCTGAGGTGTGACTCTTGTAAATATGTCGTTATCTGTCTCATAAACCGCGAGTGCATCTCCATAATTTCCACTTGTTGTAACGAGCCTCTGTCCATCAATGTAAAATCTGTCATTTATATCAAGTTCAACTCCCCTTGAAGCCCCATCGTGGTAATAGGTCTGAGGTCCTCTGGTTATCGCTGATAAACCTCCTATCTGCCATCCGTAGCCAGCAATTCCCGAACCAGCGTTACTAGAATATATCAGTGAAAGTGAAGGACTTAACCCATTGATTCCTGGTAGTAATCCTAAAGGGATGGAGTAATTAGCACCTCCTGCTGGATCTACATTGAATGTCCCATTAGTCGTCCCTACCTGATAAGAAGTATTAATATTTCTTGTTTCAGGGTCTATAGGCGTTGTGGTATAAACAATTGATCCGTTAACAATGGGATTCTGGATTTCTATAGTTAATGAACCTCCAGACGGAGTATAAGTATAACCGTTACCTAAGGTAACGCTATTACGGCCAGCCTGAGTCAATGGACCACTATAAGTCCCTGTAAAAACAGGATCCATTTCCTGCCCGAGAATTATGCTATTACATAACAAACCATTTATTAAAAGCAGAACTATCCTTTTCATAATAAGATGCTTTTATGTGATAGGTCATTTAATCTTGCTTTCAAGATCAGATACACGTTTGGTTAAAGCATCTATCTCTGTCTGTTGATCTTTTATTGCCTGAACAAGGACAGGGATGAGGTCTGTATACCGTATGCCGAGCAGATCATTTCCCCAGTTTGTAACCATTTCAGGGAAAACAGACTGTAACTCCTCTGCTATAAAACCATATTGCAGAACATTATTTGTTTTATCAACTTGAAGTTCAGGAATATCTGATTTTAGATTATAGGTAACAGGTCTTAGAAGTTTTATTTTATCCTTCACTGTTGTTAGATCTTTTATGTTTGATTTAATTTTTGAATCAGATCCAATAACTGGATTATAAGTAAAGTAAGCATACGTAGCATAAACTCTGTACCACATATATGAGGTGGAGCCTAAATCAGCATTGTAACTTGGATTGGCATAGAAGGAAGAACCAGACATAAAAAAGTTTTTACCACCGGAAGTGACAAGTTTCAAATCTCCGTTTACATCAAGTCGATAGGTGGGATTTGTATTATTAATTCCCACATAACCACTTGAATTGACTTTTATTTGGGCTGAAATTTTGAATGTAAAGGCGATTAAGCACAAAATCAGAATAAGTGTAATTCTTTTCATACTGTCAGTGTTTGAAGGTTAGTATTTGTATTGCAGAATTTTATTTAATTAATTATTCTTTAATGATGTTCCATTTTGTTGTATTTCCCTTGAGCTTTATTACCATAAAATATATTCCTGTCTGAAGCCCCGACATATCAAGATTGTTTGAATATGTGACATTCCGGAGGGTTAGAATGAGTCTTCCGGTTTGATCATAAAGAGTTATCATGTCACTCTTATTCTCTTCCCAGTTCTGAATCTCAACAGTTATCTGGTCCTTCGCCGGATTAGGAAAAATCAGTATTGAAGTCCCGTTAATTTCATCAGCAATTGGCTCAACCGGTTTCGATTTGTCTTCTGAAACGCCTGATTCCGATTTCGAAAAGGTGAATACTTTCCTGGATGTTCTATTTCCGGACTGATCATACCAGAATTTGCGGACCTGACCCGATGCAGTTATACTGGTAAATACACAAAAAAATAAAACTAACAGCTGTTTCATGGTTAATACAATTTAAATTAAAAGGCAAAAAAGTTCTTAAGAGGCTTCTGACTGAATTTGTATTGCTTTATTTGATCAAATTATTATATTCTCTTTCTGATAATATTTTTTGTATTAAGAACATATCTTCAGAAAATTCCTCTTTCACATCATACTGTCCGGTAAAGAACTTATTGTTTTGTTCAGGTACAGTTCCGTTTTCCCGGATTATCACTGTTGCTAATTTCATATAAAACCAAACACCAGTCAATCCCCCAAAAGTGGGATTTTTCAGGAAATGCAAGGGAAAGTAATATGCTAAAGGTATCCCTGCTGGAATGCCAGTTTGATCAGATGAGGTGAGTTTTTTACATGAAACTTCCTAATGAGATTTTTCCGGTGGGTTTTGATTGTCTCTTCAGAAATATTTAATTCATATGCAATTTCTTTGACCGACAGACCCTTTGAAATGAGAATGAGAACTTCCTGCTCCCGTTTCGAAATTTCAGACATAATAAAAGACTTTAGACAGACTTTACTAAAATAATAAATTTTGCAAAGAAGTCAAAGTAATTGCCTGACTTTAAAATTGACAAAGTCAATTTATCCTGTAAAGAGGAAATTTCACTATTCGGATACTGCCCCGGCTGTCCCGCCTTTTACACTCTCCACTTTAACAGTGAATTTATTCCCCCCGCTGACTATCCATTTAAGGTCAACATGCTGATAACCCTCAATATTTGCAACCTCAAGCTTCTGAGGATTTTTCTTCTGCTCCTGGTTAAGGCTCCTGTCTTTATCGAGAACAATCATCCCTGCAATCACTTTCCCTCCTTCGAGTGTAACATAATCAGGAGGATCGATCTTATATTTCAGATTGTTTCCTGAATGTGTCGGCATCAACTGTTTGTTGACAACTGTTGCTGTAACTTCCTTCAGTCCGCCGCCAATGTTTCTGACCTTTACATCAGTGACCTCCAGCTTTGGTGTGACCCATGCGTTATAAATACAGAAAGCGGCATTCCTGTGGGCATCGCTTTCAAGCAGGAAACCCGGATGTGTGCGGCCGAAATTCTTATTGAACCCTCCGATCTCAACTTTCCCATAAACAGGATGATCGACCTCCTGCCATGGTACAAAAGCATCTTCAAACAAAAGCAGTCTGTCGAATTCGTAAGGATCGGCGGCAGCTGTGTCGCTGTACATAAGGAAATCGTTCCACAGCTCGTTCGAGAAAACATAACTTCCGATTGCCCCGTACCACCAGTCGAGCTCACCACCGTAAACAGTGTACATATCCTTCCAGATTGTAATGAACTTGTAACCGGCAATTATCTTTTCGCCTTTTTTACCTATCGTATTGAGTACATTTTCGTCGGAACGGGTAAATATCTCAGCTCCGGCGCCCTGGATTGAAGGCCCGCGCAGAATCAGACCGCCGGAATTATGGAACGACTGGGAGCCTGTTATGTTCCGGTGATTCAGGCCGAAATCGCGGACTGCCTGGTTTTCGGGAAATGTAAAGGGATATTTGCCTGCGCCCTGCTGAATATATGCAGGTTCCCAGTTAAACCCATAATCACGGTTCGGGTCATAACCGCCGATGCCGTCTTCATTTACAAGTCCGTCGCCGTCGTTGTCAATGCCTTCCTGACCAAGAACCTCGTATTCTCCTTTTTCTCCGGGAGCACATCTTACCAACTGTCTTGGATCCTTTGGATCAGTCTTGTATGTTCCGTATGGGCTTTTGCGACGCATCATGCTGATTATCCCGTCGTTGTTGAGGTCGTCGGGTTTATCCTCATCGTAAAGGCCGTCGCGGTCATTGTCCATCGGAACCAGCCCCGACCTTGGAGAACTTGCCGTATTGGGTTCATCCATGAAATACTGGCGGGCATCCGGATTGATTGTCGGAAGAATATAAAATGTCTTGTCCTTCAGCAATTCGTTTATGAATTTATTCTCATCAAACATTTCGCAGAGATACCATGCCGTATACATTGCCATTTCGGTTCCCTGAATCTCGTTCGAATGGATGTTGCCGTCGATATAGAATCCCGGTTTTTTGCCTGGGTTTCCGGTTTTTTTATCGGTAATCGTCAAAGCAATTATATCCCTGCCCTGATAGGATTTTCCTGCAGATTCCATTGATACAAGATCCGGATACTCCTTTGCAAGCTTTTTGCAAAGGTCATTTATCCCGTCGTATGTATAATATTTATTCCATGATACCTGGACTTTCGGATTTACAGGCGAACCTGCTGCCTTGAAGAAAAGCTCGGCGTTCTGCGGATAGGCCTGCACGAATATCATTGAAAGAACCAATGTAAGTATTATGTGTACTGATCTTTTCATTGTAATGTTTTTTTGTGTTTTAAATTCTTAAGGATAATTGCAGGCATCATTTCAGAACTATTGAAGTATTAGTTGTTCCTGTATTTGCCGCTCCGGCTGTTATATTTACCTTTCCTTTCCCGGATACAAGCCAGCTGAACTCAGCCGATTCATCACCCTGAAGCCTTTGTATCCGCTGCACCTTCTGTCCGCTGATAAGTGTCTGGGCTTTATCTGTTTCAACAGATATCCTCATAATCCTGGTCCAGATATTCTGATCGCCTGCCTCGGTACAAGTGGCGAAAATACCTTTATTATGGACCTTAAGGGTGATCCTGTAAATATTCTCCCCCGCATCCTCTGTTTTAATATCAAGGAATTCAAGTTCGGGATGCATCGCGGCTACTGCTGTGATAAATCTAAAGTGAGAGTCGATGAGCGATGCCGCTGTATCCTGTGGAGGATTTAGCATGGCAAATGGCCTGATGCCTCCGGCTTCAACGGTTTTTCCTTGAAAATCAGGATGATCGATCTTTGTCCATGGGACAAAGATATCTGTAATATTATTTTTTTCTGCAAACTTAAGGAACTCAGCTTCTGCATTTTTGCCTTTTTCGGTCGTCAGCCACCATCCGGGAGTTCCGAAACTGTATCTTCCATAGTGGAAATAAGCCCAATCCATAAAGCTGCCAGGCTCTGCGACAGATGCAGGAGCGCCCTTAAGTCCGGTAAGCTCATGGTACCTGTCTGAAACCAGCTTGTTTATTGTTTCATCGGTTTTCATTATCGATGTGATCTTTACCCTTTCCCTTCGCATCATACCGGGATCCGGCTGCTGGTAAGGTGCCGGGTCAGAAGCAGATCCCCTCGCATTTTCAGGACGGTCAGGCGCCTTCATGGGTTGACCGAGATTATCCTGCGGGCCGAAGGTGAAAACCGCATATATATTGAACCTGTCGTACAGGAAATCGGCGACAGCCTTCACCTCGGGCTCTGATATGGGATATTGGCCGGAATTTCTGCCGAACTCCTCATAATTGAATGTAAAATTCCTGTTAAAGGCAACGCCTCCTTCCCCGTCTTCATTGAAACTGCCGTCTTTATCGTTGTCGATGCCTTCACAGTAAACTAGATAATCGCCAGTCTGACCCTTCGCAATGTCGGCCTTTACCATTAGCCTCCTGTCGTCGCTGTTTTCCATATAATTTCCGGCAGGATCTTTTACCCTGATAAGAGTAATGAATCCGTCGTTGTTGAGGTCCTCGGAAGGATCTTCATCAACGGCAAAATCCCTGTCATCGTCGGTCGGCCGTGTATTGATATTCCGTTCATACTTTATCTTCCCGTAATACTGTGCCGATGCTTCCGGGCTTAAGTCGGGAAGGATATAAAAAGTTACCTTGCCGAGAAGATCCTTTATTTCATTTTCAGCAGAAGCCCTGAGTATCCTTTCAGCGAAACCGTACGCCAGTTCCCTGCTGAAGAGGTATCTTCCATCCACACCGCCGGCAATCACTATTCCCGGCTTTGTGTCCTTATCACCGGTTCCGATGGTTATGAGCCAGATGTCGTTTCCTCCGGCTGTTTTAGCCAGCGATTTTACAGAACAAAGACCGGGATGCTGTGTTTCAAGAGCCCTGATAAGTCCGGAAAACCGGTCCTGGACCGGAAACTGCGCCATTGCACAGTTTAAAAGGCTCAGCATGGCGACAGCCATCGCCATGATAAAAAATCTTAAATGTTTCTTCATTCTTGTTTGGTTTTCAATGATCAGACAGCTTATTGTTATGTCCTATTCAAAAATAGTATATTAATTTATTCGGCAATACAAACCTTTTCACTGCTTATATGTTAATTTTGTATCCTTACAAAAAAACGGACCTGATGAAAAGATTTCTCCTCCTCCTGTCAATGATTTTAGTTCTTGCATCATGTGGCAGAAGAAGTGAACCCGGCGGCAGGATTATATCAGTCAGCATAGCGCCTTTCAGGTATTTTGTTGATGAGATTTCAGGTGGCAGTTTCACAGTTAATGTAATGGTCCCTCCAGGCTCCAATCCTCATATCTATGAACCGGTCCCTGAGCAGATCGCAAATCTGGGGAAATCTGTAGCATATATAAGCGACGGATATCTCGGGTTCGAAATGGCATGGCTCGACAGGTTCTATGAGATAAACAGGACTATGAAAAGGCTGTCGCTTTCAGAATCCGTCGATCCTATAATAAGCGAAGAACATCATCACGACGATGGTCATTCCGAGGGGGCTGATCCTCATTACTGGGTTTCACCGCGTTGTGCCGCCAGTATGGCCCTGTCGGTAAAGGATTTCCTTACCAGCCTCGATCATGAAAAGAGCGATCTGTTCAATGAAAATTATAAGAAGCTTCTGGTAAAGATCAGTGCACTCGATTCAATGGCTTCTGAACTGTCGTCATACCCGGGAAAAAAGGCTTTCATGATCTACCATCCCAACCTTGCATATCTTGCACGTGATTACGGGCTTGAAGAGATCACTGTCGAGGCTGACGGAAAAGAACCTTCACCGTCGGGGCTTAAAGAGCTTATCGACAGGGCAAAGGAAGACAGTATAAAGGTAATAATGGTTCAGCGGGAATATGATACAAAGAATGCAAAGGCCGTAGCCGATGAGGCAGGAGCAAGGATAGTTGTTATAGATCCTTTGTCGGAAGACTGGTATTCTTCAACTGCCGGAATAATAAAAATTATAAAGGAAAGCTTTGAGTAAAATCTTATCTGGTGACACTATGGCGGAATGCCTTCTTGAATTGAATTCTGTTTCCTTTGCCTATGGCTCATCCATTGTACTTCAGGATATTGACCTGAAAGTTTTTAACAATGATTTTATTGGTGTTATAGGACCTAACGGGGGAGGAAAGACCACATTGCTGAAGCTGATACTCGGTCTTGTAAAGCCCATGAAGGGAAAAATAATCCCCGGTAAGGCCCTTCAGGAGGGTAGCGGCATAGGATATCTTCCCCAGATAACAACGGGTGATAATAATTTCCCTGTTACAGTGAAGGATGTAGTATTGTCGGGTCTTATGATGCGCAAGGGACTTATTTCGATGATGACGGCGGCCGACAGGAACAAAGCCTCTCAGGTTATTGATGAACTTGGACTCAATGAGCTTTCCGGATCATCGCTCAATGAGCTTTCCGGAGGACAGCTTCAGAGGGTTTTCCTGGGAAGGGCTGTTATTGGCGATCCCCGCCTCCTTCTTCTTGACGAGCCGGGCAATTTCGTCGATTCGAGCTTCGAAAGTGACTTTTACGAGAAACTGAGACTACTTAATAAAAGGATGGCAATCATGATGGTATCGCATGATGTCGGAACCATCTCGTCACATATCAAATCTTTTGCATGTGTTAACCGCATGCTGCATTATCATCCGTCGTCAGAGATCACAAATGAGGATCTTCTGGCCTACGGATGTCCGATACAGCTCATTACACATGGCGAGGTTCCTCATACTGTCCTTAAAAAACACTGACTCGTGGAAGTAAGCATTTTTCAATATGAATTTATTCTGAAAGGGCTCCTTGGAGCCGTTTTTGCAAGCATAACGGCCGGAATAATAGGTACTTATATTGTCTCAAAAAGAATGGTATTCCTTAGCGGGGGCATTGCACATGCTTCATTCGGCGGTATAGGGATAGGATATTTTTCAGGTATCAGCCCCGTTCTCGGGGCCGCTGTATTCAGCATCCTGTCGGCCCTGGGGATAGAATTCCTTTCGGTCAGGCAGAAAATAAGGGAAGATTCCGCCATTGGTATTTTATGGGCATTCGGAATGGCAATCGGTATCATTTTCATTTACCTGACCCCCGGATATACCCCTGATCTGATGAGCTACCTTTTCGGCAGCATACTTACAGTATCTTACTGGGATATAAGCGCCCTGGCAGTAATGTCGGTACTGCTTATACTGTATTTTGGAATTTTTTACAGGACGATATTATATATATCCTATGATGAACAGTATGCAAGGACATATTCCCCTTATGTAAACATTTTTAAATACATAACTACCGCACTTATTGCCCTGACGATTGTTCTTAATATAAGGATGGCAGGAGTGGTACTTGTAATATCCCTTCTGACAATACCTCCTAATATTGCAATGATTTTTACAAGGGTTTACAAGCGGATAGTAGTGGCTTCGGTGCTTACGGGATTTGCCGGAACATCGCTGGGTTATGCGATATCATATAAAGCCGGGATACCGGCAGGTGCATCAATTATTTTTACCCTTGTGGTGATATGGATAATTGCAAAATCAATTAACCGGCTGGCTGTTTCAATGAAGACAGCCGGTAAATTATAACATAATTCTTAAATGATATGGATTACGACATTATAGTTATCGGTAGCGGCCCCGGAGGATATGTGGCCGCCATAAGGGCTTCACAGTTAAAAATGAAAGTGGCCGTTGTCGAAAAAGCAGAAATAGGCGGTATCTGCCTTAACTGGGGATGCATACCGACAAAATCGCTCCTTAAAAGCTCCCAGGTGTTCGATTATCTGAGCCATGCAGGCGATTATGGAATCAGGATCGACGGAGAAGTCAGGGCTGATTTCAATGCAATGATCGCCAGGAGCAGAAGTGTGGCAGATGGTATGAGCAAGGGTGTGCAGTTCCTTTTCAGGAAGAATAAAATCGATGTACTTCAGGGAAAAGGCACTCTTCTTGCAGGTAATTCGGTTGAGCTTACTGATAATGAAGGGCAGAAGAAGGCATATTCGGCTAAGAATATAATCCTTGCCACCGGGGCAAGATCGAAAGTGCTGCCAAACCTTGCCCAGGACGGGAAGCTTATTATAGGATACAGGGAAGCAATGACCCTCGAAAAACAACCCCGGACAATGGTCGTTGTGGGCTCAGGAGCCATTGGCAGCGAGTTTGCATGCTTCTACCAGTCGATAGGAACCCAGGTTACCCTGGTGGAGTTCCTTCCGAGGATAGTTCCGAATGAAGATGAAGAGGTATCAAAACAGCTTGAACGTTCATTTAAAAAGATGAAGATGAAAGTTCTGACAGACTCATCTGTTGAATCGGCCGATACCACTGGCGATGTATGCAGGGTCAGGATAAAGACTCCGAAAGGATATGAAGAGGTTGAAGCCGACATTGTATTTTCAGCTGTTGGTGTTACTCCGAATATAGAAGGACTGGGACTTGAAGATGCAGGAGTAAAGACAGAAAAAGGCAAGGTTGTGGTTGACGACTATTACCGTACAAGCGTTAACGGCGTCTTTGCCATTGGCGATATAGTCCATGGTCCTGCCCTGGCGCATGTTGCATCGGCCGAAGGCATCACATGTGTTGAAAAGATCGCGGGACTTGATCCCGATCCTGTTGATTATTCAAATATCCCTGCATGTACTTATACAAGTCCGGAAATAGCATCAGTGGGCCTTACTGAAAGTGCAGCCCGTGAGAAAGGACATGAAATAAAAGTAGGGAAATTTCCTTTCACTGCTTCCGGAAAAGCAAGCGCATCAGGAGCCAGGGATGGTTTTGTAAAACTCATCTTCGATGCAGCCTACGGGGAACTCCTTGGAGCACATATGATTGGAGCAGGCGTTACTGAAATGATCTCGGAGATTGTTGTTGCCCGTAAGCTTGAAACAACAGCCCATGAGATAATAAAATCGATACATCCGCATCCTACAATGTCGGAGGCAATAATGGAAGCTGCAGCAGCTGCCTACGACGAGGTAATACACCTTTAGTCTGTTTATTATTTTTTAGACGCAACCTTTTGATGAATTTTTGCATCATTCTTGTGAAAACTGGTGCCACGTAAGGTAAATTTTATATATTTTTATGTCCAGAAAAAGGTAAAAGACCTTGCCTGACATAATAAATATTATAAAAGGTTGCCTTGCAGGCAGCAGAAGAGATCAGGAACTGCTGTACAGACGCCATGCTGCGAAGTTGTATGCCGTTTGTCTTCAGTATTCCGGTAATGACGATGAGGCAAGGGATATTCTTCAGGAAGGCTTTATAAAGATATTCGAAAACCTTATCCATTACAAGAATGAAGGTTCTTTTGAAGGATGGATGCGGAGGATCGTGGTCAATACTGCACTCGAAAAATACAGGAGCAAACATAACCTATACAGGGTGGATGACATTGATGCCATTCCTGAACCTGATGCCTCACCCGAAACGGATGATTATTCAGGACTTGAGGCAGGAGACCTTCTCATGATAATCAGGGACCTCCCTCCCAAGTACAGGATGGTTTTCAATCTGTATGCTATCGAAGGCTATTCGCATAAGGAGATAAGCCAGATGGTAAACATATCGGAAGGAACCTCAAAGTCAAATCTGTCGAGGGCGAGGATAATTCTTCAAAAGAAAGTGAGTTTATATACAGGAGTGAACAAAAAAGTGATAAGTGGTTAATAAAGAAGCAAATATTGACCTTCTTTTCAGGAACGGACTAAGAGACCTGGAAGTCCTTCCTCCGGCTGAAGCCTGGAATAATATTCTTCCGGTTATCAGAAGAAGGCAGCGGCCTGTGATACTTTTACGCAGCGCTGCAGTTGCCGCCGTATTGCTTTCGATTTCTTTCCTTGCATATAAATGGAGCAGGGAGTTTTCAATTACACCATTAAATCCTTTCTCTGCATATGAAAACGCTGTTCAGCCTGTAGATAATCCTTTACAGGGGAGAGCCGCGCGACAGCTTCCTTTTGCTGTTAATAATTTAACAGAACAAAGAACAGGTTACACCCTTGCTGAAAACAGGACTGTTGCTGTTGCCGCCAGCGAAGAAAACATCCCCCAGCCTTCAGTTACATATGCCGATGTCCCTGAAAATACAATAAGTTCAAACAATATCGGGATCCCGGTTCTTGCATCTTCCGCAACAGGCCTCCGCTATAAGTCAACGGTTATCGATGCCGGATTCCGGATGCCGGCGGAAACAATTTATGACATACCTGCGGAGAAACAGAAAAGATGGTCGGTTTATGCCGGAGCATCACCCGACTATTATATGAGACCCGGACTGAATAATACAGAAGTGCCCGACCAGATTTATCAGAGCGAACAGTCGAGGATATCCTACTCTGGAGGTATCGGATTTGCATATAAGATAAACAGGAAACTGAGTATTCAGTCGGGTATTTATTATGCCTCAGTAGGAAATGAAGTTGCCGGAATTAATTCCTTTGCCGGCTTCAGACCTTTCGACCAGACAAAGGGCGATCATAATTTCGTAGTCGTTACTGCAAGCGGACGGATTTATACTGATAACTCCGACGTCTTCCTCCGTGATATTTCAGGCGACAGGGTGCTTACACGTTATACAAACGATGTTTTTGACCCTGTTAAATCGGACCTTTCATACCTGAGCAACTCGCTTTACCAGAATTTCAGCTATCTCGAAATGCCTTTCATACTCCGCTATAAGCTTATTGATAAAAGCATCGATTTCAACCTTATCGGAGGTGTTGCATATAACTTCCTTGTCAGCAATAATGTTCATACTGTGATCGACGGCAGCAGATACAACGTCGGGAAGACTGAAGGCCTGAATCCTATCCTGGTAAGCAGCTCAATGGGTATGGGTATCGAATACAGCATTTCTGAAAAATTTTCACTTAACCTCGAACCTACATTCAGGTATTATCTCAACCCGTTCGGCGACATGCCCGGTGTTAAGATCCATCCATATTCATTCGGTGTCTTTTCCGGCCTTTCGTTCAAATTCTGACAACTGGCGGTTCTCCTCCTTTTTTTCCCGGGCACTCTTTCTAATGGTTTACATATTTTTAAGATTATGCTTTCTTACCAATGAGGTGTAAAATCATTACCTTTGCGTTTTATTTTTAAAACAAGGGATAATGATGTCAGTAAGGGGCAAAAGATCTTTGGTTGCCATATCTGCAGTGATGGTCATTGCTGTATTCGTTTTTATTGTCAGTCAGGGATTTAAAAATGTTGGTAAAAATTATGGCAAAGCAGAGGTTGCCGATACTGTCTTTTTTAACAAACCATATAAATTACCTGAGAATGTAACCTTTGCCGGCGAAAGGATGCCTCTTGAGAATTTCGACACACGCGAGAGTCTCGACCGTGAGATACTTACAAGCGCATACAGGCATTCATCCACAATAATGATAATTAAAAGGGCAAACAGATATTTCCCTGTGATTGAAAAGATACTGGCTGAATACAGGATTCCTGATGATTTTAAATACCTGGTAGCTGCCGAAAGCGAATTCCTGAATGTTGTGTCGCCTGCAGGAGCCACAGGATTCTGGCAGATAATGGCTGAAACGGGACGTGAAGCCGGGATGGAGATAAACAGTGTGGTTGATGAGAGATATGATCTTGAAAAATCGACAAGGTTCGCATGTGATTTCTTTATCAAATCGTATGGGAAATATGGTAATTGGACACTTACTGCTGCTTCATACAACGGGGGAAGGGCTTCACTCGACGAACAGATCAGGATACAGAAGGAGAATAACTACTATAATCTCCTTCTGAATGAAGAAACTGCAAGATATATCTTCAGGGCGGTTGCATATAAACTTGTTATCAACGACCCTGAAAGATTTGGTTTTACAATTAAAAAGGAGGAAATGTATCCGCGGCTCGATTATTTTGAAGTCAATGTCGATACTGCCGTAAATGATTTTTCTGCTTTTGCAAAAAGATATGGGACAAACTACAAACTGCTGAAATTTCTTAACCCATGGCTCAGGAAACCCTATCTTACCCTGAGACCGGGCAAGGTTTATAAAATAAAGGTACCGGCCGAGGGAATGCGTTCATCTGATACAATTCCCCGTATTTACTGATGCCTTAAGGATCTGAGTGTGATGAAGGACGAAATAAAGGTTCTCGGAGCAAGAGTTCATAATCTCCGGAATATTGATGTTGAAATCCCCCGCAATAAGCTGGTCGTAATTACCGGGCTGAGCGGCAGCGGTAAATCGTCGCTGGCTTTCGACACGATATATGCTGAAGGCCAGCGCCGTTATATGGAAACCCTTTCTGCTTATGCACGTCAGTTCCTGGGCGGCATGGAGAGGCCCGATGTGGATAAGATAACAGGTCTGAGCCCGGTCATTTCGATTGAACAAAAGTCTGTAAACAAAAATCCCCGTTCGACTGTCGGAACCATAACCGAAATATATGATTTCCTCAGGCTCCTTTATGCCAGGGCAGGGGAGGCATATTCGTGGGCTTCGGGAGAAAAAATGGTGAAATATACAGACGACCAGATACTTGATCTCGTAAAGTCAAAATTTTCAGGGAAAAAGGTTTATTTCCTGGCGCCTCTTATAAAGGGAAGGAAAGGACATTACAAGGAACTCTTTGAACAGCTTCGACGCAAGGGATTCCTTCATGTAAGGATAAACGGGGAGATAAAGGAAATAACCCACGGGCTTAAACTCGATCGCTATAAAACCCATAACATAGAGCTTGTCATTGATAAATTCGGGGTAGGGGATGTAACCGATAAAAGGCTTCATGATTCAGTACTTGTTTCGCTCGATCAGGGCGACGGAGTGATGATGATACTCGATACTGATGAGAAGGAACCGCGATATTTCAGCCGCCATCTCATGTGTCCGGTAACCGGAATATCATACAACGAACCGGCACCTCACACATTTTCATTCAACTCACCCCAGGGCGCCTGCCCATGTTGCAACGGCCTGGGCGAGATATCGAGCATCGACATAAAAAAGATGATCCCCGATCCTGACCTGAGCATCAGGAAGGGAGGCATTGAACCCCTCGGAAAATACAGAAATGTATGGATTTTCTGGCAGATTGAGGCGATAGCTGAAAAGAACGGATTCACCCTCGACACGCCTGTCCGCGATATCCCTGAAGAAGCGCTTAATAAGATACTGTACGGTTCGGATGAAGTTCTTAAGCTGTCGAACACCCCTCTGGGTATGAGTTCCAATTATTTCCTGACCTTTGAAGGAGTTGTGAACTTCGTTGGGAATGTCGAGGTCATAAACGGCCAGAAGAACGGAACAAGGATTAAGGATCAGTATGTTCAGTATGAAGTATGTCCTGAATGCAACGGCGCCAGGCTGAAGAAGGAAGCCCTTTACTTCAGGATTGCAGACAGGAACATAGGCGAGCTGGCCGCTTTGGATTTCAGGGAGCTTTCTTTATTCCTTCAGAACATCAGCGATAAGATGACAACAAAACAACAACTTATTGCTGCCGAGATACTTAAAGAAATAAGGGCAAGGGTGGGATTTCTCCTGGATGTGGGACTTGAATACCTTTCCCTCAACAGGGGCGCCCGCACCCTTTCGGGAGGCGAGAGTCAGCGTATAAGGCTTGCCACTCAGATAGGATCGCAGCTTGTAAATGTACTTTATATTCTGGATGAACCAAGCATCGGATTGCATCAGAGAGACAACCGCCGGCTTATAACGGCATTGAAGGAACTCAGGGATACCGGCAACTCTGTAATTGTGGTGGAGCACGACAGGGAAATGATAATGTCGTCGGATCATATAATAGATATGGGTCCGGGGGCAGGACGACACGGAGGAAATATTGTTGCATCAGGTTCACCCGCTCAGATATTGCAGTTCAACACACTGACATCAGGTTACCTGACACATCAGAGGAAGTTCAATATACCGGAGACCAGGAGAACCGGCAACGGGAAATATCTTGTTATTACAGGTGCAAGCGGACATAATCTGAAAAATGTTGATGCGATATTCCCGCTCGGAACCCTGATATGCGTCACAGGAGTTTCGGGAAGTGGTAAATCGTCGCTTATAAACCAGACCCTCCATCCGGCGCTCGCAAGGAAATTTCATAATTCAGGCAAGGCTTCCCTGCCATATAAGGACATTTCGGGGATTGAACATCTCGATAAGGTTATCGAGGTCAGCCAGTCTCCAATAGGCAAGACACCACGTTCAAATCCTGCAACTTACACAGGAGTGTTCACCGACATACGGAAGCTGTTCGAACAGACGACTGAAGCCAAAATACGGGGATTTTCCGCAGGCAGGTTCTCATTCAATGTCAAGGGAGGAAGATGTGAGGGATGCGAAGGAGCCGGCATGAAAACCATTGAAATGAATTTTCTTCCCGACGTATATGTGCATTGTACTGAATGCAATGGAAAGAGATACAACAAGGAGACCCTTGAAGTCAAATACAAGGGACAGTCGATAAGCGATGTCCTGGATATGACAATTAATGTTGCAGTAAGCTTCTTTGCCAATGTCCCCTCAATCTATCACAAGATAAAAACACTTCAGGATGTCGGCCTTGGCTATATTAAGCTCGGCCAGCAGTCCACAACATTGTCGGGTGGCGAGGCCCAGCGGGTGAAACTGGCAACCGAACTTGCCAGGCGCGATACAGGTAAAACCCTTTATGTACTTGATGAACCCACCACGGGTCTTCATTTTGAGGATGTAAGGGTTCTGCTGGAGGTTCTTAACAAGCTTGTCGACAGGGGTAATACGGTGATAGTAATCGAACACAACATGGACGTAATTAAAATGGCCGATTATATAATCGATCTGGGGAAGGAAGGAGGAAGGGACGGCGGAAATATTGTCTTTTCCGGCACGCCCGAAAAGCTCGCAGGATGTGATTGCAGCTATACCGGATTATTCCTGGCCGAAGAGCTTAAGGCATAGATTTTATTTATATTTGTTTGGGCTAAACATAATTTTATGAAGAGAGAAAAACAGGACGATCTTACCAGGGAAGCTTTTGAACAGAAGACATGGAATGAGATACATACGACTGATTCGTGGAGGGTATTCAAAATACTTTCCGAACTTGTTGAAGGATTCGAAAAGTTATCAAGGATAGGCCCCTGTGTTTCAATTTTCGGATCGGCCCGGACCCATTATAATGACAAATATTACAGGATGGCTGAGGACATTGCCTATAAACTCACGCAGAACGGTTACGGAGTTATCACGGGAGGCGGCCCGGGCATAATGGAAGCAGCAAATAAAGGAGCAAAAAGGGGAAACGGAAAATCTGTAGGGATAAATATAGATCTTCCTTTTGAACAAAGACCAAATCCTTACATTGATTCCGACAAACTCATTTCTTTCGATCACTTCTTTGTAAGGAAGGTAATGTTCATGAAATATGCACAGGGTTTTATTGTACTGCCGGGCGGATTCGGAACATTTGATGAACTTTTTGAGGCTATTACACTTATCCAGACAAGAAAAATCGGCAAATTTCCTATTATTCTGGTAGGTGTGAAATACTGGAGCGGATTGTTGAATTGGATAAATGAGGTAATGCTTTCAGAGGAACACAATATTTCGGCAGATGATCTGAAGATCTTTACTCTCGTTGATACATCCGATGAGGCAGTGACTAGTATTGTTGATTTCTATTCAAGATATCTTCTCAGCCCGAACTTCTGATATCTATCTTTTTCTTATACGGTCAAGCTCCCTTTCAGAGTCCTTTCTTTTAAGGGTTTCGCGCTTGTCATATTCCTTTTTGCCTTTGGCTATCGCAATTTCTGCCTTGGCGAGCCCTCTCTCATTGATAAATACCTTTATGACAATAATTGTAAGGCCAGTTTCCCTCACCTTCCTTCCTATTTTTGAAAGTTCCCGCGATTTAAGCAGAAGCTTTCTTTCCCTCATCGGATCATGATTGTTCAGGTTGCCCCACCAGTATTCTGCAATATGCATGCCTTTCAGGTACAGTTCCCCGTCCCTGAACAGGCAGTATGAATCCGTAAGGTTTGCCTTTCCTTCCCTTATAGATTTTATCTCGGTACCCATCAGTTTGATCCCGGCAACAAACTTTTCAAGGAATTCGTAGTCGTGGGAGGCCTTTTTATTTTTTATAACGATATCTGAGGAACGGGCTCTCATCTTGTTTTTCAGGAAAGAAATGTATAATAGATCTTGTCGAACAGCAAGGTGATTATCTTATTACCTGCAACAAAAAGTAAGAGGAATATTGCTGTTTCGGCTGCCAGGAGGTGAATTTTTTTATCTGAAGGAGGTTTGGATAAAGTTACGAGCCCTGCCCAGAAGATATAAAGTCCGTAAAAGGCAAGCACATTGACAAATATGAATGACTCGAACAAAAGACTGACTATCTGGCAAAGAAGCAGGGGCATTATTGATCCGGCGGCTAATTTGAACGAAAGATCACGATCGCAATCAGTGTTGAACGACTTTGCAGCTTTGCTGAAGATTAAGGCTGTGCCGTAAATTGTAATATATAAGAGGATAAAATACCTTATGCCTGTAAGTACGGCATAAGATGCTGACAGACCTGTGTCGATAAAGAGAATTGATCCGAGGAACGATGATACCGATGCCATAAGGACAAGGGGAAAAACCAGATTCCTGCTGAAAAAGCCGGCCGTATGATTTTCTGAACGGATTTTTTCCCATTCTTCCTCAGTATTGAGAATTAGGCCATATATCGTACCTGCAAGAAACCTGAAATTCATCTTCGACCATGATTAGTGCCGCAAAATTACATATTTTTATGGTAATTTGGCTCAATGGATGAAATGTATGATATTCCCGTTAGATCCGGCTCCATGAGCTATGATATTCTGGTTGTTACCGGCCCTACCGCTTCAGGAAAGACGGCCCTTGCCGCGACCCTTGCCCATAAGCTTGGCGGTGAGGTCATAAGCGCCGACTCGAGACAGATATACAGGAAAATGAACCTGGGCACCGGGAAGGATTACAATGATTATATTGTTGATGGCAGGCCGGTTCCATATCATCTCATTGATATTGCTGATCCCGGATATAAATACAATGTGTTTGAATACCAGCGCGATTTCACTAAAATCCTTGTCAATATGAGATCGCGGAGCGTTTTCCCCGTTGTATGCGGCGGCTCGGGGCTGTACATCGATGCCATTGTCTCGGGATACAGGATGAATGAGGTGCCTCCCGACCCCGAATTCAGGGCATCGCTTGAAAATAAATCGCTTGACGAACTTGCGGAGATACTTTCTTCATATAAAAAACTTCATAACGTAACAGATCTCGATACAAAAAAGAGGGCAATACGTGCTATCGAAATTGAGAGATTCAATCAGATGAACAGAGAGAAACAGTCAGCATCGCCTGATGTAAAGCCGCTTATCACCGGAGTTCTTTACAGCCGCGAAGATAGGAGGACCAGGATAAGCACCCGCCTGAGGCAGCGGATTTCTGAAGGTATGATCGACGAGGTAAAGCAGATGCTTGAGGATGGGATAAGCCCTGAGACACTTATCTATTATGGCCTTGAATATAAATACCTGACTCTTTACCTTACAGGCAGGCTTAGCTACGACGAGATGTTCAGCGGGCTCGAGATAGCAATACATCAGTTTGCCAAACGCCAGATGACCTGGTTCCGCGGCATGGAACGAAGAGGTGTTAAAATACACTGGATCGACGGCGGTCTGCCTTTCGAACAGAAAGTTGATTATGTTCTGAAACTGCTATTTCAGGTAAGTGTCGAGCCACTCAAAGAATTCCCTTTGCCAGATAATTGAATTCTGGGGCTTCAGTACAAAATGCGTCTCATTTTCAAAAAAGAGGAGCCTGCTCGGTATGTTATGAAGCTGAGCAGCCTGGAATGCTTCAAGACTCTGTGTATAAGGTATCCTGAAATCGTTTGCTCCGACAATGATCATTATTGGTGTATCCCAGCTATCCACTCTCAGATGAGGTGAATACTGATAACTTTTGGGATTGTTCCAGTATGGCCCTTCAATATCCTTGTTAGGGAACCAGAGTTCTTCGGTCGATCCGTACCAGCTTGTGAAATTGAACATTCCGCAATGTGAGATAAAGGCTTTAAAGCGACCCCCGTGTATTCCTGCAAGATAATATATCGAATAACCTCCATAGCTGGCGCCTACTGCACCCAGCCTGCCGGCATCAACATATGGTTCCTTCGCCATTGCATCCGTGGCATCGAGATAATCCTGCATGTTGGCGCCGCCGTAATCGCCTGAAATCTGTTCCTTCCATTCCTGGCCGAATCCGGCAACTCCTCTCCTGTTGGGAGCTATCACAATATATCCTTTAGCTGCCATCATCTGGAGGTTCCATCTGTACGACCAGAACTGATCGAGAGTCGACTGCGGGCCGCCATTGCAGAACAGGAGGGCAGGGTATTTTTTACCCGGATCAAAATCAGGAGGGAAGACAAGCCACATCTGAAGATCCTTATTGTCTTTGGTCTTTATGTATTTCTCAGTGACATTGCCCATCTTTATCACATCATAAATGTTCTTATTGATAAAGGTGATCTGGCTGATCTCTCCTGAATTCATATCAACTGCCGATACCTCCGGCGCCATCGACATGGAGCATATGCCGGACACAAGAACTCCATTCTGAAGAGCGATTGGCCCCATATTGTGTATCCCCTCAGTGACAGGTTCAACGTTTTTCATGGTAAGGTTGATCCTGAATATCTGGGTTGTCCCAAGATGGGAGCATGTGAAACAGATATTTTTGTCATCGGCCCATGTAAGGTTCTCGGCATCAAACTTCCATCCCTTTGAGAGCCAGGTTCTGGCCTTATCCCCGATGTTGTAGATGAACAGTCTGTCGAGGTCGGCTTCATACCCGTTTCTCTCCATGCTCTGGAAAGCTATCATCGAACCGTCGGGAGAAAAGACAGGATACCTGTCGTAACCGGGATTGCCTTCGGTTATGTTTGTCTCTTTTCCTGATGCTGTTTCATAAAGGTAGATATCCGAATTTGTACTTACTGCATCATCAATTCCCCTGAGGCGCTTCGAAGTATAGGCAATATATTTCCCATCGGGGCTCCATGCGATCTCACGTTCATCATAATTCGGTGCGGTCGGCGATTCAAACTTCTGGTCCTTCATTATATCCTTTTCACCGGCGACGGCCGATCCGTTGAATGATGCCACAAAAATATGACTGTACGAATAATCGCTCCAAGCGTTCCAGTGCCTGTACATCAGATCATTTATTATCCTGACTTTTGCATTTGGAAGATTGTGTTTTTCATTTGCAGTCTGGTCGAGCTTAACCCGTCGAGTGAAATAAAGTTTTCCACCGTCAGGAGAGATTGAGAAGAGTTCAAATTCCGACAGGCCTTCTACCTTAATTTGTTCCGAACCATCTGCATTCATTGTCATAAGATCGGATCCCTTAACGAATGCGATCTTTTTGCCATTGTCGAACCATTGTGGCGAGCTGCCGCCACCGGCAAGAAGGACAGGATCCCCTCCCTTGCTGCTTATCTTATAAATATTTGTCTCCGATGCTTCAGTCTGAAGGTCTCTTCTCGACACTGTGTAAAGCACTTCTGATCCGTCAGGCGAAAGGACTATCGATCCCAGCCGTCCGAACTTCAGCATGATTTCAGGCGTCATCAGTCCGCCTGTTTTTTCCTCGTTGGTAAGCCGGTTATCAATAGCCGGAGTTGTTTCATCTGCCAGGGCAGTCTTTTCAGTTGTTACTTGTTTGCACGAAACAGCAACTATGGCCAATGCAAATATCCACAGGTAAAAGGACCTTTTCATACAAAATATTTATGGAAGTTTATTTCTGGTTTTTAAGAGCTTCTGCGATTTTCTCTTTCAACTCATCGTACAATTCGGGATTGTCTTTAATTATCTGCTTTACGGCATCACGTCCCTGTCCGAGCTTGGTATCGCCGTAGCTGAACCACGATCCGCTCTTCTTGACAATATCAAAATCGACTCCAAGGTCAACTATCTCGCCGAGCTGGGAGATACCTTCACCATAAAGTATGTCGAAGTCGGCTTTTTTGAAAGGCGGAGCCAGTTTGTTCTTTACAATTTTAGCGCGGGTACGGTTTCCGATTATTTCCTCACCCTCCTTGATCTGGTTTGTTTTTCTTATGTCGACTCTTACAGATGCATAGAATTTAAGGGCATTACCTCCGGTTGTCGTTTCAGGATTTCCGAACATAACCCCGATCTTGTCCCTTAACTGGTTGATGAAAACGCACGATGTGTTTGTCTTGCTGATATTTGCCGTTAGTTTTCTCATGGCCTGCGACATAAGTCTTGCCTGCAGTCCCATCTTTGAATCGCCCATTTCGCCTTCTATTTCTGCCTTTGGGGTGAGGGCGGCAACGGAGTCGATGACTATTATATCGAGAGCTCCCGACCTGATTAGGTTATCCGCTATCTCAAGCGCCTGTTCCCCGTTATCGGGCTGGGAAATAAGGAGGTTTCCCACATCCACGCCGAGTTTTTCCGCATAGAACCTGTCGAATGTATGTTCTGCATCGATGATTGCAGCTATGCCCCCGTTTTTCTGTGCCTCCGCTATTGCATGTATTGCAAGCGTTGTCTTTCCTGAGGCTTCAGGACCATAGATCTCAATCACCCTGCCCCTTGGAAATCCGCCAATGCCAAGAGCTGAATCGAGGCCGATCGATCCTGTAGATATTACCTGTATGTTCTCAATGGCGTGATCGCCAAGTTTCATTATTGTACCCTTTCCGAAATCCTTTTCTATTTTACCTAGGGTTACCTCAAGAGCCTTAAGCTTATCCTTGTTGATCTCTTTTCTTTCGTTGCTCATATTATTGGTTTGATTATTTATAAAAAGCAAAAATCTGTTCCGAATGGTTTTTAGTATCTACTTTTGAAATGATCTTTTCAATCATTCCCTTTTCATCAATTATAAATGTTGTCCTGATTATACCCAAAATGCTTTTTCCATACATCTTCTTTTCTCCGTAAACACCATAATCGTTTAGTATTTTTTTTGATGTGTCGGCAATTAGCGGGAACGGAAGGGAGAATTTCGCTGCAAAACCTTTATGAGATTTCTCATTGTCGGCGCTGACGCCAACAACAGCTAATCCCTTTTTGAGAAGTTCCTTATAATTATCGCGGAGGCTGCAGGCTTCAGCCGTGCATCCGGGTGTGTTGTCCTTAGGATAGAAGTACAACACCACCTTTTTCCCTGTAAAATCAGACAGTTTTACAGTTTTCCCATCCTGATCAATGCCTTCGAAAGCAGGGGCTTTCATGCCCTCTTTTAACTGAGCCATTTGCATAAATTTTGTAATTAGGGGTAAATTTACGAAGTTTGAACCGTATTTGGATTTTTAGCAGATAATTATTATTAACAGAGAATCGATATCATTACGTTATCAGACCGGTACCCTGATGATATATCAAACAGGCTTATGAATGGGTTTCAGAAAGATTGATAAAATTTCATTACTGGCATTGCTTCTGGTTATCCAGGTGATGTTCAGCGAATCCTACTCGCAGGTTACTGCCCGGAAGCCATCCCGTCAGGCTGCCCTTGATGCATTTGCCAAAGGTGATTATGAGAAGGCTTATCTTGAGTTTGATATCCTGTTGCAGAACTACTCAAGAGACCCCCTGTACAAATATTACAAGGGTGTCTGTCTGGTAAAGATGAACAGGGATCCTGAATATGCCCAGGAATATCTTCTCGATGCTCTGAACGGAGCTCTCGATATCAGGAGTGTTCCCGATGATGCATGGTATTATCTCGGACGTTCGCAACAGATGGCGGGCAGGTTCACTGAAGCCGTAAAATCGTATAATACATATGAAAACAAGGTCGGAAGAAAGATAGCCAGAACGATGAATGTTTCAGGGTATATCCAGGAATCGAAGGAAGGGAGGGGCAGGATAAATGAATCGGTTGCAGGCGCTGCAAACCAGGCTTCACCAATATCTCAGCAGGCGGTCCTGACTGATACTCTTGGTCTGAAAACAAAAACCCGGGTTTCCGAAAACTTACCTGCGACTGAAAAACCTGTTCAGATCAGGGAGGAACTCCCGGAAGATTATGACAAGGTTCTGACGGAGGCTATGAATTATCAGGTAAAGGCCGATTCAATTACAGCAAAAGCTTCGGAGGCTAAAAGCAAACTTGGCAGGATGCCTGCCGACCAGCAGCTTAATGAAAAGTCGAGGATCGCCGAAATGGAGGCCCAATCGGCAGATTATCAAAAGCTGGCTGATAAGAAATTCAGCGATTCCTCCAAAGTGACTTCCGTGCAGCCGGCAATATCCGGATCCCCGGCACAGCAGGTAAAACCTGTTCCGAAAGAATCACTTTCTTCATTTAAAATAGAAACAAATCCTTCAGTTGCGGCAAAGCAAAAGATAGCTTTTGAAAGCCAGCTGCCGGAAGGCCTGGTTTACAGGATACAGATAGGGGTTTTCAGCAAACCTGTTGATGCTTCCTTTTTCAAGGGTATTTCGCCGGTGGCAGGATTCAGCATACCGGGCAGTGATGCAAAAAAATATTTCGCAGGTATGTTCAGGCGTATGTCCGATGCCGGAAGCGCCCTTCTTCTGGTCAGACAGATCGGGTTCAGGGATGCTTTTATCAATGCTGTCATGGACGGCAAAGCGGTTTCCGTTGAGAGGGCATCGATTCTTGAAAAGGAATGGGGACAAAAGCCATTGTTCAATGCTGCTCCGGCACGGAAGACTTCAGGGGAAGCTGTTTCCACGCTTGTATACAGGGTCGAGGTGAGCCGTAGTCCCAAACCTGTAAGTAACGATATATATGAGAATTACAGTACGATGGCAGGAAACAGGGGATTTGAGGTGATAAACTCAGACGACGGTGCATTTGTATATCTCATTGGAAAATTCATTACCTTTGAAAGCGCTTCCGAATATGTCGGTCTCCTTAACAGAAACGGCTACCGCGAAGCAAAAGTGGTGGCATATCTGGGTAGTAAGGAAATACCGCTTGAAACCGCCAGACAATTATTTGAAAGCCAGAAATGAAAGAAAAGACAATACGGAAGAATGACAAGCTGAGCAGCGAGGGGGAAAAGCACTCGCTGGTCCTTTACAACGATGAGATAAATACTTTTGATCATGTCATTAAATCGCTTGTTGAGGTTTGCGGACATGATGCCGTACAGGCTGAACAGTGTGCCCTGATAGTACACCTGAAGGGTAGCTGTGAGATAAAGCTGGGTATAAGGGAAGTGCTCATGGCTATGAGCAGGTCGTTAAATGCCTTAGGTCTAAATTCACGGGTAATAAGCTTCTGATATTATACCCCGTTTCCCGCACTTAATTACCGGGATTATCCTTTTTACGGAAGAAACTGTTAAGTGCGATATCGAAAAACATCAGGATAAGTACCCCCGGCACTACATAACCAATCCAAAGAGGCACAGCTGAATTTTCAAACCAGGAATTATCAAACCGCGGAAGGGTTATTTCAATATCATTGAAGTATGACCATACTGCAGTCCCAAGGGAGCCGTTATTACCTGCAGGGATAAATATTGCACATAAAACCAGGGCTATTGTCACAACCGCTGATACAATTGGTACAATGTTACTCAGCAGGAAGCTTCGACGTGCCGGTTCCGATTGTTTTTCGATCATGATCCTTGCCATTGTTTTAGCAGAGAATCCTTCCGGAGCCTTTTCAGTCTTTCCCTGATTCATGAATTTCCGGAGGAGATCGTCGTGGTTTGTATTTTCCTTATTCATTGTAAAATACGTTTTTCTTTTCAACGGTTTTAATAATGTCAGCCATCTTCTGCCTCGCCCTGAATAACCTCACCTTGATGTTCTGCTTCCTTATACCTGTGATACGGGCAATCTCATCGGTCTCAAGATCATCATAGTAATAAAGGGTGATAAGACCTCTCTCTTCTTCCTGCAGTTTTTGCAGTGCAAAATTAACAAGAGAATTCCTGTAATTATCAATTGCCTCATCTTCATTCTTGCTTTCCGAAAGAAAATCGACTGCATCGGCAGGGAATTCCTCAAGCGAAAGTACACGTATTCCCCTTGCTCTTACAAGAGAGATAGATGTATTATATACTATCCTGTACAGCCACGTCGAAAAACTGCTTTTTTTCCTGAAATCCTTGAGCGACCTGAAGGCTTTCAGAAAGGCGTCCTGTGCTATTTCCTCAGCTTCTTCCCTGTTGCCGCAGATCCTGAAAGCAAGGTTGAAGGCCTTATCCTTATGCCTGTCGATAAGATATGAAAAGGCATTAAGGTTGCCGGCAAGAACTTTATCAATATATAATATGTCTGAATTCTTTTCCATTCCTGCACTTTGACGCATAAAATCAGGAAGCGGTTACCTTAAAATGAAATTTTCTTTGCTGTAATAGTAAGATTTCTGAACCATTTTTATTCATTCCCTTTGTGAATCCTTTGTGCTTACCTTTGTGCCCTTTGTGGTAAGAAAAAATTTTACCACGAAGTTACACAAAGGTTAACACTAAGTAACACAAAGTAATACAGTATAACAATAATAAAAATAAAATATACAGATTAAAAATTTTAGGATTTATGAAACCGGAACGGTTGTATCCATGTCTAAAGGGTGAAATTAAACCAAAAAACACAGTCATGGAAACATTAATTGCTTTTATTGCATTATTTGCAACAGTATTCGGGATCATGTACCTCCATTACACTACCCGCAACAAGGAACGGATGGCCCTTATAGAAAAAGGAGCTGATGCAAGCCTTTTCAATACGGGTAAGGAAGGCAAACCATCATACAGCTGGGGCAAGGTCACTCTTAAAATCGGAATGCTCCTGATGGGCATAGGCCTCGGTATCATTGCAGGCGCCATTTGTGAATCGGCAGGTCTGTTCCCGGAGGAAGAGACAGGCTATTTCTCGATGATATTCCTTTTTGGCGGCCTCGCTCTTGTACTGTTTTATCTTTTAGACAGAAAGAACAAATAACAAAATTTTCTCCGTGTCAATCCCTGTCTCTGTTGTGAAAAGATATTTTTACCACGGAGACCACGGAGAAAACACAGAATTATTTTCGGAACATCTCCGTGCAACCCCGTGTTCTCCGTGGTGAAAAACTAATCTTACCACGGAGATCATTTGTAAAATTCCTGTCACCTTGTATAGAACTCGATCATCTTTGTTACTGCATCGCGGCACACGGTGCAGTAGCCTTTAGGTCCGTTACTCTTCATCCTGCAATCCATCTCAGGCCTGAAAATCCCTTTGGCTGAATATCCTCCTCCTTCAAATAACCCGGTTACACCTGCATATTTTTCTTCTGCCGGTGTCGGAACAGGAGTCCCGGCCCTGATGAGCTTCTTCCATTTTGAGTCGAAACTTACCATTGTTGTGATATTTGGTTCCCATGGCTCAACGTTCAGAGGATAAAATTCCTCATATGCCACCTCCGATGAATAATATTCATCAGCCAGTCCTGCGAATCCATGGCCGAATTCATGAATAAAGACTTTTGCTGACAGAGGGTGCCCCGTGGTGGTCCCGCTGTAATAGTTGTAAACACCTCCTCCACCGTATAAGGTGCTGTTTATAAGCACTATTATGTTATCGTGTGGAGCATTTGCCGCAAAGTCGTTAACCGATTCAATATCCTGGGTCGTCAGATACCTGTCGGTACCGAAAGTGTAAAAGCTTGAATTCAGGACTGTATTACTAAATACATTTTTTCCGGGAATGTCAGTTCCCGATTCGGCCGAAACGGCTTCCACCGCCCATATGTTTATTTTATCGCGGTAGCTGCTGAAAGGAGCCTCTGCAAAAAGTACATCTGCCATAAGCTTTACATCGTCCCTGAACTTTCCCATTTCCGCGGCAGTATATCCTTCCGCGATAAAAGCCAGGTCGACGCTGACTGCAGGATTTCCATTGCCATAAATTCTTGTAACGTTTGCAGTTGCAGGTTTTTCTTTCCTTATATAAATGTCGGCAGGGTCGATTACAGTTTCATGAAGCATGGTGAAGCTGCCGTCTTTCTGCCTCATACTCATTACAAATCTGACCTTTGCCTTTGGAAACGGCATAGTTGCCACCTCATAAAAACTGCGTTCAGTGGTTTTGGCTTCAGCGGTTGTCTGCCATTCCTGGAAAAGCGTGCAGAATCCCCTCGAATAAATCAGAGTGTTGGTTGCCTGATCGTAAAGTTCATATTTAAAATTACCGTAATTGAAAGTATCAATGAGGTTTACTTTCGATCCGCCATAGAAAGGTTCTTCTTTCATACCTTCGGGATAGACGACTGTTTTCAGTGCCGATCCGGCAAACATGAAATCGTAACGAAGGACCCTGTCAGTGAAATATTTGTCAAATGTGGTTTGTCCTGCGAGTGATAAAGTGCACAGAACCAGTATTAAGGATGATATTTTTTTCATTCGGTAGTGAATAATGGTTGTTGTCATAAAGCTATTAATTATCATCAATAAGGATAAAGATTTTAATTAATTTTGCTGCCAACAGGTAAATACTTTACATCATGGCTGACCTTAACACGAGAATTAGCGATTTCATCTGGGCAAATCTGAATGAAAAGCATGTTTCCGGAAAGAGGGATCAATTCTGGGAAGCTCTGTCGAATACGGGGACCGAGTTATGGCTCGATACAGGCGACATTGAAGAAGCAGAAACTAACTGGTCCGCTGAAATGAGCGCTCTTACAACAAATAATACCCTTCTTAACAATGAAATTCAGAAGGGTATCTACGATATTTTCATTTCTGAAGCCCGGCATCTGCTGAACGGACTGCCCGTTGAGGAAAAGGTTAAGGAGATTGCCTTTATGACAAACGCCCGCCATGGTCTCAGGCTTGCAACAAAGTTCGGAGGATATGTAAGCGTAGAGCTTCATACGGATACGGCACACGACATAAAAGCTATTGAATATTACGGGAAACGCTACCATGAGATCTGTCCCGACCAGTTCATAATAAAGGTGCCATTTACTGCCGAAGGGCTTATAGGGGCCAGGAAGCTTCGCGATGAAGGTGTAAGGATCAACTTTACTCTTGAGTTCAGCGCAAGGCAGAATGTACTTGTCACACTCGCAGCCAGACCTGATTATGTAAATGTTTTTCTTGGAAGGATCGGCGCTTTTCTCATGGATAACAAACTTGGCGACGGATCGGGAGCGGGAGAAATGGCCGTAATCTCATCACAGAACTGGGTAACAGGATTATCGGCGCGTAATCCATGGCAGACAAAAGTGATAGCGGCCAGCCTCAGACATCATAACCAGCTCGATCTGCTTGCCGGTGCAGATGTATTTACGATGCCTCCGAAAGTGGCGGCAGCAGGAAAGAAAGAGCTTAGCGGCAATTTCAGCCTCCGGACACATGAGAATTATGATGTGAATCTATATCAGTCGGCAAACGACGCCCATATTGAAAAATTCTGGGAAGTCGACGACAGGGTACTCCAACTTGGAGAGCGGCTCTCGGCTAAAATGCCATCTACGGGTCAGGAGCTTATCCGTATCGCCCATGGCGAGGGTTGTGAAGATATGTTCCCGATTCTCTCAAAAGAGGAAAAGGATATAATTGTTCACGACGGGAAGATACCAGTTTACTCAAAATGGCAGGAGAAGATAAGGGCCGGTAAGATTGCCCCTGACACGCTGCTTACGCTTGCCGGTCTGGCCTCATTTACAAAGCATCAGGAGATGCTCGACCAGCGTATCCTGGGAATAATTGGCTGATCAGACAGATCTTTGCCTGGCAGTTTCGTAGAGAAGTATTCCGGCTGCCACCGAAACATTCAGGGATGCAATATTCCCTGTCATCTGTATTTTAACGCTCTGGTCGGCCAGCGTAAGAAGTTCCCTGCTAATGCCTTTATCCTCGGCCCCCATTATTATCACAACAGGACCTTTCAGATCTGCCTTTGAAATTTCGAGCCCCGATTTTTCAGTTGCAGCAATCACCTTCAGTCCCGATTGTTTCAGGAATTCAACGGAGCGGACTATGCTTTTTTCGCGGCATACAGGAAATGAATGAAGCGCTCCTGCAGAAGTTTTTATCGCATCAGCGGTGATCCTCGCAGATCCTTTTTCAGGTATCACTATCCCGTGTGCTCCGAGACAATCAGCGCTTCTGACTATGGCGCCGAAATTCCTTACATCCGATACTCCGTCAAGAGCGATGATCAGTGGGTCTTCGCCTTTTTCAAAGATCATCGGGAGAAGGTTCTCAACCTTTTGAAATTCAATGAGCGACAGCCATGCCAGCACTCCCTGATGGTTTTTTCGCGTCACAAGTTCGATCCTCTCAACAGGGACTATCTGAAAGGGAATATTGAATTTCCGGACTTCAACCATCAGTTCATGGTAAAGCGGACCCTGAAGGCCCTGACGAACAAGCAGCCGCTCAACAGGCTTTCCTGCCTTTATTGCTTCAATAACAGGCCTCAGGCCAAAAATGCAGTCAGATTCCTTTTGCATGGTTAAAGATCTTCGGGATTATCGAGACGGAAAACAATGCCTTTCCTCCATGACGCAATTGCTTTGTCCCAGTATGTTACAAGGGTTTCACTCCTGCTGAGGTAAAAGTCGTTCTCCGAGTACTTGTTCTGCCTTGTCCTGAAATTGAACCATATATAGTCTTCCTTCAGATGTACCCTTCCTCCCCATGTTGATTTTATGACAGGCTTGCGGTAACCCCAGCTCTCACCGTCATTGCTCTTGTAGACCTTGTCGGGAGGTCCGTAAATTGTATAGATCATCCCCCGTTCGGTTCTCCATCCTTCCTTGAAAGATGTGAAATAATAGTTCGAATATAATATTCTTGTATAGTAAATCCTTATAAGCTCTCTCGACCTGTCGACATTTCCGCCGCATTTTATCCAGAATTCATCGAGTGCGACCTTGGACCGCGTGGATGCCCGCATTGAATTCATCTCATCCTCTGAAGCAAGATATGCCAGCGGTTCAATCATTACCTCCGGAGAATTCATAGTGGGGTAAGCATCTCCGAAATTAAAAAATGTGTATCCTTCCTCACTGTCCCTTTCTGTCGAGCAGAAATACACACCATCGCCGGGGAACATAAGAGGAATTGTATCCGAGTATCTTACAGCAACAACAGTATCAGGAGGATAATCAATAGTTTTCTCAGGCAGAAGCATTGAAGGAGGATAAGGGATATCCTTCAAAGGTTGATAGTATGCAATAAAAAGGGAGTCGGCCGTTCCCAAGGGGTAGACAAGGTTTACATATTCATTAGCCCTTACAACAGGATTGAAGAGCTCATTTTTCATAAAATGTCCTCTTGCAATGAAATTATATCTGTTTGTATAAGAGAGAGTATTGAAAGGGACAAACGCCTGGATAACTTCTGCCCGGAGCTTGTCGAGTATTTTTACTTCGGCATTGTAAACCATCCCATGTTCAACTCTCAGTCGTATTTTATAAACATACTCCTGCCTCCCTTCAGTTTTGACAATATTGGCATCGACATATGCAGTATCGGCAAGTATCCTGCCGCTGGTGGTGTTGAAAAGCTTCACTGTGACAAGGATCTGGGCCATAGGTATTCCCTGCGGATTTGCCTCGGAAAAGAACAGATCTGTTGCAAAGAATTTGACCGACAGGATTGAAGCCTGATCCGTTTCATTGTAAATGCTGAATCGCGGCTTTATTGAGCTTTTTGTGGGATTGTAAAGATATGAAAGATCCTTTGTATCGACGGCGACCCTCTGGGTGGAGCTGCAGGAAAAAAGTGCAAGGCCGGCAAAAGCTGCCAGCAGCATCCTTAAAACACCTGAAGAATAATTACGGATCATATTAAGGTAATTTAAAATTTCACTTGTTAATTACATGCTTTCCACATTATCCTCAGCCTGCAGAGCTCTTTGTTATCATCAGGCCGTACTATGAGATGATCATACATTTTATCCTCACCACCGACGCCGGAAGTCCTTATTACTATATTGTCGCTGAACCGCGATTCGGCAAGATAGTTTATTTCAGCTGAAACAGGTACATTATTCATTATAAAATCAAGGTCATAACTATCTGTCACCCATCTCAGGTATCTGGCATTGTTGGTGTGAAGATTGACATCGAGATCACTTATCTTTACAGTGAAAGGCGGCCCCGGTTCCGGCATTTCTGCGGCAGGTTCCAGTTTATCAGCGTTCCTTTCAAGAATTCCCCTTATGTCGGGCATGAAGTTGAGCCTCGAAAGATCTTCGTCGGGCCGCTTTACCCTTTTTGTCGAGTAATCCACTATCAGCCACGAAGAGGTACCTCTTGCAGCTATCCTTCCATCGCTGAACCGGGCTTCAAAATCCCTTAAAGCAAAAAGCCTGTCGGTACCCCTTGGCCAGGTCCTGATAATTAACTTTTCACTCCACCCCGGCAATTCTTCAATTCTTGAATAAATCCTTGAAAGGACCCAGAAATGATTGTTCTTCATCAGTTCATCCCTTCCGTACCCAAGCTTGACTGCATGATCGGAAGCAATATCCTGAAAATAATCAAAAAGAGCCGAAAGGCTTAGTTTCCCGTCGGGACCGGTTTCATATACATGAACCTCATAACCTTTTGTAAATTCCGGATATTCCATCTATTCATTGTTTTTCAGAAACTCATCCACATCATGTGAATATCTGGTCCAGTTATCCATTTCAATATCGAGCTTTTTTCTGAGTTCCTCATATTTAATGAAGATTCCGGCGCTTTCAGTGGAAGCAGCTTTCCTGGCAAGTTCAGTATCCAGATCAGCAAGTTCCTTTTCCATACTTTCTATCTCCTTTTCCGAATCTTCGAGCCTTCTTCTGAGCTTACGAAGATTTCTTTCATATTCCTTCTTCTCTATATATTTCTGCTTATTGGTTGATGTATCTTCGTCCCTTTCTTCCCTTGACGTTCTGTCTCTTTTCTCAATCTCCCTTAAGCTTACTATCTTTTTCTTTCTGAGGAAATCGTATATTCCTCCTATATTTTCCCTGATCCTGTTATGCCTGAATTCATAAACTTTCGAAACAAGTCCGTCGAGAAAATCCCTGTCGTGAGAGACCACAATTAATGTGCCATCATATTTCAGGAGGGCCTGTTTCAGTACATCCTTTGAGCGCATGTCGAGATGATTTGTGGGCTCGTCCATCAGCAGAAGGTTACAGGGTTCAAGCAGAAGCCTGACAAGGGCAAGGCGCGATCTCTCGCCGCCTGAAAGGACCTTCACCTTTTTATCTACCTCCTCGCCCCTGAAAAGAAAGGCTCCGAGCATATCCCTGATCTTAGTCCTGATATCTCCCTTTGCAGCGTAGTCGATAGTTTCGAGGACAGTCATATTTTCATCAAGCAGTTCGTCCTGGTTCTGGGCAAAATATCCTATCCTCACATTATGCCCGACCTTAAACGATCCATCATATTCAAGCTCTCCGGTAATGATACGTGAGAATGTTGTTTTTCCTTCGCCGTTGCGGCCTACAAAAGCAACTTTTTCCCCTCTTGTAATTGTTATCGATACATTTTTAAGAACTATATGCGATCCATAGCTTTTTGAAAGACTTTCAGCCTCTACCACAACCGTGCCTGAACGCGGGGCAGGGGGGAACCTCAGGTTAATTGCTGAATTATCCTCCTCATCCACTTCAATTCTTTCGATCTTGTCGAGCTGCTTTATTTTTGACTGTACCTGGATTGCCTTGGTCGCCTTGTAACGGAATCTCTCGATGAATTTCTCGGTATCCTCAATCATTTTCTGCTGGTTCCTGAAAGAGGCTATCTGCTGCGTCCTTCTCTCTTCCCTTAAGACTACATATTCCGACCACGATACCCTGTAATCGTATATTTTACCAAGGGATATTTCAATAGTCCTGTTTGTTACATTATCAAGGAAGGCGCGGTCGTGCGAGACGAGCATAACGGCTCCGGGATAACCGGCCAGAAATGTCTCAAGCCACTGGATCGATTCAATATCAAGGTGGTTGGTAGGTTCATCAAGAAGAAAGAGTGAGGGCTTCTGAAGGATAAGCTTTGCCAGCTCAACCCTCATCCTCCATCCTCCGCTAAGCTCCCTGGTAGGTCTTTCAAATTCGCTCCTTTCAAATCCAAGGCCGGTAAGAGTCTGCTCCGTGTCGGCAAGATAATTATTACCGCCAAGCATCCTGAATCTCTCCTCTGTCTCGGCAAGCCTGTCGCAAAGATTAAGATAGTCAGATGAATGGTAGTCGGTCCTCAACGCAATTTCCCTGCTGTACGATTCAATTTTCCCCTCGAGGTTTATTAATCCCTCAAATGCAGTCAGAGCCTCATTGATTACTGTAGTTTTATCATCGAGGTTCATCTGCTGGGGAAGATAGCCTATTGTGACCTCCTTCGATTTATCAACCTTTCCTTTTGTCGGACTTTGGATACCTGCGATAAGTTTAAGAAGCGTCGATTTTCCTGCTCCGTTTTTTCCGGTCAGACCAATCCTGTCCTGTTCATTTATAAGAAATGAAATGTCGGTAAGAAGGTCAAAACTCCCGAAGGATAACGAAAGATCCTGTACAGAAACCATAGTTTTAAAAATTGAGCAAAGATAGAAAAAGTATGGGAGCCTTTAAAGAAGAGAGTTCCACAGGATGAATTATCTTTGCCTCACTTAATACACAGCCATGAATCTTAAAAGGTATATAAGCAGTCCGGTTTCTATCCTTATCCTTTTTGTATTCATTTTCAGTTCCTGCAGCAAGGACGAGGGACCCGAATATGATTATTTTGTAAGTAACACGCTTGCATCAAGTTATTCCGAATCATATATCGATGCCCTTCTTTCATATGCCGGACAATCTTATCCTGAGCTGGCCGGACTTCAGCAGCATGTGTCGGGCGGTGTGAATGTTTACAAGATTGTATACAGGACCACTGTGGGCGGGGAGGAAATTGAAGCATCGGGACTGGTTTCAATACCCGATGTTCCCGGTGAATATCCTGTACTGAGCTTCCAGAATGGCACAAATACGCTTAATGCCGCCTGTCCCAGCGAAGATCCCGGAAGTTATATGTATCAGCTTGTTGAATATATCGCCTCGATGGGATTTGTTGTCTTTATACCAGATTATCCCGGATTCGGGAGTTCATCTGATATTCCACACCCTTATCTGCTGTCGGAGCCTACTGTTAATTCAATAACAGACATGTTCAGGGCTGTAAATGAGGCTGTTGATAAATTTCCCGGGGCAAAGTTGAAAAACAAATACTATCTCATAGGATACTCGCAGGGAGGCTGGGCCACAATGGCGCTCCATAAGCATCTCGAAACCGAAGCAGCTAAAGAATTCAACCTGGAAGGCACTGTTTGCGGAGCGGGACCGTACGACCTTTATCATGTCCTGACAGGCATGGTCAATTCCGAAACTTACAATTATCCTGCATATCTTGGTTATATAATTCATGCATATACTTCCTATGATTATATAACCAATCCGGTTTCTGACCTGCTGAATGAGCCCTATGCCTCACGCCTGAGCACTCTTTACGACGGTAACCATTCGGCAGATCAGATAAATTCACAGTTGTCGACATCAATACCTGAGCTTGTAAAGGCGGATTTCAGAACAAACTATACGGATGCGAAGTATTCATCAGTAAGGAATTCACTGGTTGCAAACAGCATCGGATCTTATAAGACACAGGTCCCGTTGCTCCTTGTTCATGGCGATGCCGACACACAGGTGCCTGTATCATCGACTCTGTTGTTTTATGATAATATGATACTTGCCGGTACAAGTACATCTGTCTGCACGAAAACTATCATACCAGGTCTTGACCATGGCGATGCGATACTTCCATGCATGACTCAGGGGCTGGAGTTTCTGATAAACATAAGGGATAATAAATAAATAGTTTGGTTGGGATAAAACTTATGAAATTTGAGTGTAAAAAATTCATAAATAAAACGATAATCAGGTGAGACTCTTACCCCCTTCCCGACCTTCCCCCAAAGGGGAAGGAGGCGCTGCATGAAGCTTTTCCCCCCTGGGGGAAACGGGAAAGGGGGTGTTTTGATTGAAATTACAATAATTTATAGAAGTGGGAAGAAAAAAAGACATGCCCCTGCTTGAAAGGGTGAGAATAACTGATATAGGAGCGGAAGGTAACGCAGTTGCAAGAGTTGAGAACCAGGTGGTGTTTGTTCCGATGCTTGTTCCCGGCGATGTAGTGGATATAAGGGTAAAGAAGAAGAGGAAGAAATATATGGAAGGATCTGTTATCCGTTTCCATGAATATTCTCCCGACAGGATAAAGCCGCGGTGTGTTCATTTCGGGGTATGCGGCGGCTGCAAATGGCAGCACCTGCCTTATGATCTTCAGCTCGGATGGAAAGAAAAACAGGTCAGGGACAACCTTACGAGGATTGGCAGGCTGGAATTGCCGGAGATGAGTCCTATTGCCGGTTCATCTGACATATATGAATACAGGAACAAACTTGAATTTACTTTTTCGGACAAGCGCTGGCTTACCCGTGAAGAAATTACTTCCGAAAGCAGCTTTATAAAGGAAGACGCTCTTGGATTTCATATACCGGGATTGTTCGACAAGGTACTTGATATTAAGGAATGTCATCTGCAACCTGAGCCCTCCAATGCCATCAGGGATGCAGTGAGACGGTTTGCCCACCGGAACGCATATTCATTTTTTAATCTCCGGGAACAGTCGGGATTCCTGAGAAACCTTATTATAAGGAATAACAGCAGGGGAGAGGTGATGGTTATTGTAGTCTTTTTTCTCGATGAAAAGGGCAGGATCGAAAAGCTGATGAATTATCTTGCCGGAGAGTTTCCACAGATAAAATCGTTGTTTTACATAATAAACACAAAAAGGAACGACTCACTGGCTGATCAGGAGCCTGTTCTTTTCAGTGGTGATGACCATCTTGTTGAAGAGATGGGAGGACTGAAATTCAGGATAGGGCCAAAGTCGTTTTACCAGACAAATACCTTACAATCGGTCAGGCTCTATGAAATTGCGAAAGAATTTGCCGGACTTACGGGAAATGAGGTGGTTTACGACCTTTATACAGGAACCGGAACGATAGCAAATTTCGTTGCGGATTCGGCAGAAAAAGTTGTGGGTATTGAATACATTGATGAAGCTGTTAAAGATGCAGTCATAAACTCAGAAATCAACAATATTAAAAACACCAGGTTTTTCTCAGGAGATATTAGAGCGGTGCTGAATGACAGTTTTTTTGATGAAAATGGAAGACCTGATGTGATTATTACCGATCCACCCAGGGCGGGGATGCATGAGGATGTGGTGAAGTCGATTGTTTCGGCCTCCCCCCGAAGGATTGTATATATCAGCTGCAATCCTGCCACCCAGGCGCGTGATATTGCCCTTATGAGAGGAGATTACAGGGTTGTCAGGGTTCAGCCTGTGGATATGTTTCCACATACCCACCATGTTGAAAATATAGTGCTCCTTGAGAAGATTTGAAATAACTAACTTCAAATTTTGAAGTTTATTCCTGTTTAACTATTTTTGTCGCGCCCGGTTCTTTCTGGAGAGATGGGTGAGTGGCTTAAACCAGCAGTTTGCTAAACTGCCGTATGGGTAACTGTACCGGGGGTTCGAATCCCCCTCTCTCCGCAACAACAAATTGCTCCCTTCCGCCAGAGCGGAAGGGATTTTTATTTTACAGCTGTCCGAGCCATGCCCCGCATGAGCCCGGCCAGCTGTAAAATAAAAATCTTAGCGAGCGCAGCTCGCTAAGGAGCAATTTGTTGTTGCAGGGAACTCCCCAAAGGGATCGCCGCAGGCAATCCCGAGCCATGCCCCGCATGAGCCCGGCCAGCTGTAAAATAAAAATCTTAGCGAGCACAGCTCGCTAAGGAGCAATTTGTCGTTGCAGGGAATCCCCAAAGGGATCGCCGCAGGCAATCCTCAGCCGTTCCGACGGCCTGAAAAAACCCACCCCCAACCCCTCCCAGGAGGGGATTAAATCCTATCATCCCAATCTCCCCTGGGAGAGGGGGACAGGAGGGGGTGAGGCCGAATACCCCACGCTACATCAATATCCCCGCCAGCGATGCAGAGATATATGATGCCATTGTCCCACAAATCATGGCTTTGAAACCAAGTCGTGCCAGATCGGCTTTTCGCTGTGGTACCATGGCTCCTATGCCGCCGAGCTGGATGGCGATAGAGCTGAAATTAGCGAATCCGCACAGGGCAAAACTTGCAATAACTATCGATTTTGCACTGAGGACTCCCTGCTGAATGAGGGGAGAAAGATCGGAATACGCGACGAACTCGTTTATCACCATCTTAGTGCCCATGAGTGAGCCTACAGTAAACGATTCAGAAGCCGGTACGCCCATTACAATGGCGAACAATGAGAAAAAGGCGCCGAAAACATCTTTAAGCCTCAGGTGCTCAACATTAAGACCGATGAAATCGAGTGAAACGCCAGTCCAGTTGAGGAATAGTCCGAAATATCCGAGGAGGGCATCAACGAGAGCCACGAGAGCAATAACCCCGATAAGCATCGCTATAACATTTATTGATATTGTCATTCCGTCGGTTGCCCCGTGCGAGATGGCATCCATAATGTTAGTATGCTGTTTTTTTACCTCAAGCTTAACGACTCCCTTTGTCTCCGACTCCTGAGTCTCGGGAAAGACGATCTTCGATATTACAAGAGCTCCGGGCGCTGCCATCAGACTTGCTGCAAGGAGGTAGGATGCCGGAACTCCCATCGAAATATATACAGCCATCACTCCGCCTGCTATGCATGCCATACTTCCTGTCATCGAAGCAAGAAGCTCCGACATTGTCATTCCCGACAGATAGGGTCTTATCATAATCTGTGCTTCCACCTGTCCCACAAATGCGCTTGCCACATTCGAAAGCGCCTCGCTTCCGCTCACCCTCATTGCCCAATGGACAAAACGTGCGAGAATGGCTACGATCCTCTGCATAAGCCCAACATGATAGGCCATTGATACAAGTACACAAACAAAAATTATCGTAGGGATAAGTATAAAGAGGAAAACTCCTGCACTTACGATTGACGGTGGTAATATCTGTGATACTTTGGTCAGATCTCCGAATACGAATGCTCCTCCTTCCTGTGAAAAGTCGAGCAGCTTGTTTATGGCTTTGCCAAGAAATGCAAAGATATCCTGGCCTATCGGAACTTTGAGAATAAATATTGCCAGGGCTACCTGCAGAAGAAGTCCCGTTATAACAAGTCTTATGTTAATTGCTTTCCTGTTGTTCGACCAGAGGAAAGCCAGTCCCAGGATCACAATGATGCCAATAATTCCGGTAAAACGTGCCATTAAGGTTCGAATTAGTTTAGAGCTGATTCAAACCTACATTTTTTTTCGATTATTAAGCTTAGGATCGAAGAAAAGTTTTCAGATATATACCGCGATCTGGCCTTTCCTTGGTATAGCCCTGTACATTATCTTGGCATCGGCTTTGGGAACTCTTATTTTAATAAAAGGATGGTATTCAGGGACTTTGAATGAGGTGACGCTTTTCAACGACTGCCATGTGTTTTTAAGCCTGTCGTTAAGATCGAAAAAGAACAGATTGTTCCTGTCGGAGTTTGCCGAATCGGCAACTTCCTGGTAAACATATATCCGTAATCCGTTATCCATATCGAGAATATAGTTGACAGGTTCATAATCGGTTGTATCGGGTATGACGTCGGGTTTGAACTCGGAAGTATCCTTGGGGGCCATTTTTATCATCAGCGGCTCCTTCTTGATTGTAGCAATATAGCTTGCAATTGTCATAGGGGATGCAAGCATTGTTTGAATTGCATAATTATTACCTGTCCGGAGTATCTTGCTGATCCTCATTTGGCTTATTTTGACCGAATGTACTGATACACCGCTGATCTCGAGATGCGCTGTACTGTCGGGAATATTAAGCGTCATATAGATCGAATCAGTGCCTGCCATCGCAATTTTTGACTGCAGGAATGATTTCTCCCTGAGAAGGCTTACATATGCCGAGTCGGTAAAAAGCCGCTCATCGGTTTTTTCCTCTGAATCATGCTTAACGCCATATCCGGTTTCAATTTCCTTAAGTTTCCTGGCCGGAGCCATCGATGCCATTATGCTGTAAAAAACAAGGAATACAAGTAAGAAAGCCCCGGCAATTATAAGGATCAGGTTGCCTGACGAGAGTTTCTTCTTTTCGGTATTATCCAGGATTTCCGGTGTTTCCATTGATCAGAATATATAAACTTTTGAACCTATGCTGAGTGTATTGTAGATAGCTTCCAGATCTTCATCGTTGAGCCTTACGCATCCATGCGTGACCGGCATTCCAAGGAACCTTTTATACAGGGTGCCATGAATGAGATAGCCATCACCTATGCTCATTGCATAATCGCCAAGTACACCATATTCATATCTCGAAGGATGGTTTTCGGGAGGTATTGGAAGGCCTTCTTCAACAAATGCCCAGTCGGGCCTTCTCCATACAGGTGAAGTGATCTTTCCCTGTATCCAGTATTTCCCCTTGGGAGTTTTGAATATCCATTTTCGCTCTCCTTCGGTCTTAAGCATCGTATAACTTCCTGAGCTGCAGAATCCTTCACGGATAAGCTTTTTATTCTTGTATAGAAAAAACCTGTTGTCGGTAGTATTGATCACGATGTACGACTGGCCAGATGTGAATGAGGCATATTTTTTTGATAATCTCTGGACATCCCGTGTAAGCTGTGAAGTCTGCTTCTTATAGCTCTGTTCTTTTTTTAGTTCAGGATCGCTTAACATTTTGGTTAGGTGCGTACCCTTCATTTCCTGTATTCCCGGGACCATATAGATCACGAAGACAAACACGAAAAGAAGAGCCGCCAATGAAGCCAGTGTAAGAAGTATTATCCTGAGAACTTTGTTTTCTTTTAAGTTTATCATGATTTTGTTTTCAGTCAATAAGCTGATCAAGGTTTACCATTGAGCCGACTATTGTCACCGGAGTTCCTTCCCCGGCAATTCTGTAAACCACATCCATCTCTGAATTTGTCAGGGCGATGCAGCCTTCGGTCCAGTCAATTCCCCTGCCGCCGTCGCCATGGATCTCAATCAGGTTCCCCGGTTTTGAATTTTTTGGCAGGGAGCCGCGTGCTATTTCATTTCTCAGTTCCTGCAGGTCATTTGCATTCGGATAATCAATCAACAGCGCTTTGTGATATTTTGTTTTGTTGCTGCCGAATTTCCTTGTGATCCTGTACATCCCTTCCGGAGTTCTTTTGTCGCCCTTTACCTTTTTATCACCTACCCAGTTTTTGCCGAGTTCCACATGATATTCGTACTTTTTTACACCGGCATGGTAAATAAGGCATTTCCGGGAGTACTTATCAATAATTATTGAATAGCTGTTATTCTGGCGTGATTCACTGATTGTTCTTTCGGCCCATTTTTTCCAGACCGGATATGAGTTGAAGTATTCTTTAAGATGGTTGGTTGCAAATTCGAACGATTCTGTCAGGAGAATCTCCGAGTCGGCAATTTTAGTTTTAGAAAGTGGATAATCTCCTTTATTGTATGCTACCTCCGCTTCTTTCAGTAGCATTTTCCCCCTGGAGATGTTTTTCCAGATCTCGGCCGAAAGGGGATAGGCCGAATATCTTTCATCTATCTGATTTACTATTGTATTCAGTTTATCGATTTTTTGCTTCAGGAAGATATTAAGGTCGGTGACGTTGTTTTTTGATACTTTAGCTGCCTGTCTTGCTTTTCTGGCACAAAGATCTGCAAAATTTTCGACCTTACCGTAATCCCTGAAGTAAAGAAAGCGCTTATTCTCAAGCTGCCAGTTTACCATGGCGGAGTCGTACAGGGCTCTGGCTTCGCGGAACAGATTCCTTGAATATGTATCAGCTTTGTTGGCAGTTGCTTCCGACAGGGCAATCCTGGCAAGTTCAACTTTATGTTCCGGTGGTTTCGGGGCAAATCTGACAAGAAGGGTGACTGCCACAGCAGCGAATGCTGTGAACCCGATGAACCAGAATGTTCTTCTCCAGACCTTCTTGAGCCTCCTCATCAATTGAAATGTTAAAAAAAACCCCGGGCAGACCCGGGGAATTTTTTAATAATGTTATAAAGCAAAATTAAAATTTAATTCTTGCTTTTGTAAGAACTTCCTTAACTTCTGCATTAAGACCGTCAGCTTTTTCTTTAGCAGCTTTGATCTTGTTGAGGGCATCCATATAGGAACCTTTGTCGAAAAGACCCTGTGCTTCAACAACAGCAGCGTCAACAGTAGCAACGTCAGCCTTGATCTGTTCGATAACAGCAGCGCCTTCTTTTCCTCTCGGAAGTTTCGGGATGAGTTTGCCGTTCTCTTCAATGACAGTTGTGATGCCAGTGAGAAGGGTTGTGGTTTCAGCTTTAACTTCTTCCTTCTTTGTAGCTGCGTTTGTAGCAACAGTGTTGGCAAGAGTTACAATGCTGGTAAGTTTAGCTTTGGCAGGACCAAATTTCTTGAATAATTTTGATTCCTGAGCTGTGATGTCAGCCATAACGGCATTCAGTGAATCCTGAACAGCAGCAAATTCTGCAGCAACGTAAACAGGTGCTTCAGCAGTCTTAGCGGCTTCGATAGCTGCGTTTGCAGCATCAATTTCAGCCTGAGGTTTCTTTCCGCAACTCGAAAGGATAGCAACCATTGCAACAGCTACTAATCCCATTAAAACTTTGTTCTTCATTTCTTTTCTTTTTTAATACTTTGTTTTGAAAAATTACGATTATTTGGTAGTAATCGGTTCCTCTTAAAAAAATCGGGGCGAAGATAAATATTTTTAAAAATCCGGCAATGGGAAAATTGAATTTTGTTAATTATTTTTTTTCAACACTAATTAGTCGCCTGATATTAACCTTTCAGGTTTGAAATAATACCATAAAACATTTTCAGAAGCTTCTTATACAAATATATTACAAACTGATCAATCCGAAACGATCACCCGGTTTATAAATCATATCTCTCCGTGTGAAGTTCTCTCAATTATCTCATTTTGAAGATCATCGGCGAGTTCAGTGAAATATGCCGTATAACCGGCAACCCGTATTGTAAGTCCCCTGTAGGAATCCGGATCAGCCTTTGCCTTTAAAAGATCTTCAGCGTTCACAACGTTGAACTGGACATGATGTATTTTTAGATCAACAAAAGCCCTTAGCAGTGAACAGAAGTTTTCCCTGTCCTCTTCAGTTTTAAACAGTGAAGGAAGGAATTTCATGTTCAGCAGCGCTCCGTTTGCAGCAAGGTCGAAGGGAAGCTTTGATACTGAATTTAGTACGGCTGTGGGACCTTCCTTATCCCTCCCGTACATCGGAGAAACGCCTCCATCTGCAAGGGGAGTACCTGCAAGCCTTCCGTCGGGAGTCGCCGCAACATATTGTCCCATCGGAACATGTGCGGAAACAGTATATAAACCGAGATTATACTTTCCACCCCTGTAATTTCTGAATCTGCCAAGCGATGTAGCAAAATACTTAAGCCAGAGGGTTCCTCTCCGATCTACTTCAGGGACATCGTTGCCATATTTGGGAACCTTGTTAAGGCATATCTGCCTCAGGATCCCGTATCCGCTGAAGTTGCCGCGAAGTGCTTCCAGCATCCTTTCCCTGTCAGTTACCTTCTTTTCATAGACCAGCTCATAAATTGACTGAAGGCTGTCGGCAACATTAGCCGCCTGTATGGCTTGTATGCCAGAGAAATTGTAAATGGCGCCGCCTGCTGTTACGTCAGTTCCCTTTTCAATGCAGTCATCGATAACTGAAGACAGAAAAGGGGAGGGGAGATGTGCCTGGTGCATCTTCTCGACGATCTCGCACATTCTGACCATTCTTTGTACAAAATAATCTATCTGCCCGGAAAAGGCTTTTTCGAGATCTTCGAATTTCTCATAATCAGTAAGAAACCCTGTCTGAAGGCCCGTTGTCTCACCGGTCAGCATGTCGGTCCCGTTGTTGAGGGTTAGCTCAAGGACTTTCACAAGGTTGAACATTGCGGCGTCGCTCCATCCAAGGAAATTTCCCTGGGTGCTCAGCTCGACACACCCCACGACCGCATAGTCGATGGCATGCTTGTGGCTTACACCCGATCTGACCAGAGCCGGAATAATGCTTTCATCGTTTACAATCTGTGGCATGCCTGTACCCAGACTGATAATTCTTGTACACTCCTTCAGAAATCCGGCTGGTGATTTACGGTGAAGCCTTGCAGTCAGGTTGGGCTGGGGGAGCCTGATATGATCCTGGGCTTTTAAAAACAGGAAGGACAGTACATTTGTTGCATCATCACCTGCTTCGGTCTGGCCGCCAAGAGCAATATTGAATCCTGTTGGAAATCCGGCAAAATATCTGGCGCTGTGTGAATTGCGGAGATATACTATCTGGTTGAATTTGATGAACAATGCATCAATAAGCTCAAGAGCCTGTTCATCATCAATCCTGCCTTCAGAAATATCGGATTCATAGTATCTGAGCAGATACTGGTCCATCCTTCCGGGAGAAAAAGATGAGGCATTCGATTCCATGTGAAGGATGACAAACAGGAACCATACCGATTGTACTGCTTCCCTGAACCCTGACGGCGGATTGGATGCTAAAGTCTCGCATACAGCCGCAATTTCTTTAAGGTTTTGAACCGCATTCCTGTCTTTTGTTTTAAGTGACAATTCCATTGCAAGATCTGAATATCTGCGGATGAAATCACATGAGGCTTCAAGTGTAATTATTACACTTCTGTAGAAATCCTTCTTTTCCTCACTGGCTTCAATGAGTTTTTCTTGTGCGATCCTCAATAATCTTTCAGGTCCGTATTCGAGCCAAAGGTCTACGTTTGGACAAATATGTCCCTGTGCATGATCCTTCTGGTTGATCTTTACAACTTTTTCGATTGCTTTCAGCTCATCGCCGGCTGCCGACCAGATTGCATCCTCGAGTGTAAGTCCTTTCCAGAAAGGCTCTATGTCTTTCCTGAAATGTACTATATCCTCCTCTCTTACAAAAAACGGATCCTGCGGACGGGAATCGAGAGTTTCGATCTCGTTTGTCAGCCATGAGATCCCTGCTTCGGGAAATACAACGCCTGCCCTTATACCGGGGGTCCTGTTACCAACAATTATTTCCTCAGGATCAATTCTGACAGGCATCTCGCGAAGTGAAGCAGCAAGAGCCTTCGCCCTTTTAATGATCACAGGATCATCAGGGTTCTCCTTATATACTCGCGTAATTATGAGCGCCTGTTCGACTGATAAAAATCTTTTCTCAGAGATAGTCTTCTCCCTCAGCGACTTTATCCTTGCAGTCATCTGGAGATCCCTGATATCAGCATCGGTTTTCAGCATCCGGATAGTGTTATTTGGATTTTCCTGCGAATAAGTGTAGTCCGGTAAATAGAAATTCAGGATTTAAAAATAGTAAAAATCCCGGGGAAAAATATGCGGTTACAGGTTGGAGGTTGCTGGTTGCTCCACCCTGCAGGCTGGCTCCTTCGCTAAAATGATCCACCGGATCATTTCTTAACGCTTGGCCCGGTTGCTGGGTGTTGGTTATTTAGGTTCAAAGTTAAAAGTTCAAGGTTCAATGTTCAAAGTTCAAAGTTCACACTCCAACACCTGACACCCCTCACTCCTCATTCCTGACACCTGACTCCTGACTCCTGACTCCTCTTCTTCCTCACTACTCACTTCTCACTACTCATTCCTGTATGATAACCCACCCCCAACCCCTCCCGGGAGGGGATCTCCTGTACTAGTCACCACTCACTACTCACATCTTTTTTTCGCCACGGATGCACGAATTAAAGACGGATCTCCCCATCACCCCATCTCCACCTCACTACTCATTATCATTCCTGTATGATAACCCACCCCCAACCCCTCCCGGGAGGGGATCTCCTGTACTAGTCACCACTCACTACTCACTACTCACTACTCAAATCTGCCCCAAGCCTGCGGCTTACGAAGCCTGCCTTATTTAAGCCTTACTACCATGAGCACCGGATTATCTGTCTCCTGAAGTCCCTCCGCCATCGTCTTAAACGATTGTTTTCTTTCCGGGGAATTTGCAGTTTTCTCATCAAACTCTTCATCTTTGATGATTTCCCTGAGTTCGAGCGGAGTGATCGGCATAAATATTTCATTGTCATTAACGGCTTTGACGGGCCAGAAATCCATGCCACCGTCCCAATCGTTAATAAACTTCGCCGGTTCGCCGGATTTATCTGTAAGAAAATTTCCGGTAAGAGTTGCTTTATCAAATAGTATATTCCTGTCGCCTTCACCTTTATAGTTCTGAGTTTTAATAAATATTGTCTTTCCAGCTTGCAGCACACTGGAAAAGAAATATTTGCCATTCTCACTCCGGAATCTCACAGCCGACTGGGGAGGTTCAGGCCTGAGTTCATCAGGCAGACGGAAAGCTCCAAGGTCAACAAAATAAACGGGTTTGATTTTATTGTCTGAAACAGTATAAACAGTATCATTATACATGCTCTTAAAGAAAGTCTGATTATTGTACTTATAAAAAGGGTGGAAGGCATGATAACCAATCATGCCGGTAATTCCCGTGGTATTAACCCATTTATAGTGATTTTTAACTGTGTTGACTGTATCTCCTTTTTCATTGGAGAGTAAATATAAATACTCCTCATTGCCTATTGCGCAGGCATAATAGGAAAGAAACTGGTCTTTATTCAAAACATGGATCCTGAAAACGTCGGGAGGCCGCGGTACAGATTTAATGAATGTCCCGTCGAATGAAAAATACATAAGCTTACGGCTCCAGTTAGTCTGGATGATAATAAGCTTTTCATTTTCAAGGATTGAAATATAGGTGATCAGGTCTATTTCACCGGGACCTCTCCCCGGAGTCCCGATCTGGCGAACGAATTTCCCCGAATAATCAAATACAAGCAGCTGGTCGTAGTTCGCAACAAATATCAGGCTGTCGGAGAAATAATATTCGGGTCTTCCGGAAATCAGGTATTTGTCGCCGGTTTCCAACTGTATGTATTTTACCTCTGAAGCGATATCGCTCAGAAAGACTGTAGCTTTGTTTTTCAGCTCATTCTCATAATTGATCTCAAAGAATTTTTTCCCATCATTCTCCTCTTTTGATTTCGTTTTGTTATCACTGTTACAATGTGTTAACAGCAGTAATGAAACAAACAGTGCTATATTTCTCATTTACAGGTCAGGTTAATTATCAAATGGTGTCATTTTAATAGTTACAAGGACTTATTTCTTTTGTTGCAGGTTGCTGGTTGCTGGGTGCTGGGTGCTGAGAGAACTCATGTCTCACGTCCCACATCTTTTTTGCCAACTGCCAACTGCCAACTTTCCTCTTCTTCTTCCTCACTACTCACTACTCATTTCATTCTCTCAGAGTAACAGCAATCAGCAAATGATTATCATCTTCCTTTATCGTGGATCCGAGTGCTTCAAGCTCTTTCTTGCGGTCGGGGTTCAGCACCTCAGCTTTTCTGAAATCATCGCCTGAAACATGTGCTTTAAACTTCATTGCATCGGTCCAGCCATAGATGATCCCGTTGCATACGAATTTTGGCTCAAAATTTATCCCTCCTGAAATATCATCCTTTAAAAGTTCCTTTCCGTCAAAATAGCTGATCTGGCCAGTTGTTTTATTAACTATTATCCATTTGGTAATATCCTGGTAATAATACCTTAACATAAGGTATTTTTCATTTTCAAGGATTTCGGAAATCGACAGGAAATCGGCGGCAGGGCTTCTACCTGATCCCATAGCGGGAGCCGGTACATTCGCAAGGAAATCCGTTGTAATGCTTTTTCCGTGGGTATTCAATATCATGAATGGAATAAATTCAAACTCCCTGTTTATAGTATAGATAGTATCATTCAGAAATCCCTTGATCCTTATAGTTTCGTTATGTTTATTGATTACATTGTCTACATTAAATCCCATTACCACTCTCGAAATCCTTTTAAATTTATAAAAATTTGGCCTTATAAAGAGAGTATCACCATCCGTATTTATCCCGACGCACTGATATTTATTCTCACCTGTTGATGCTGTAAATGAAAGCAAAATATTATCCTGCCCCGGAAGGAAGTCGACATAACCTGGCTGCATTTTCAGATCAAGTTGCTTTTGCAGCTTAAAGCCGGTATCGGTTTCATTGTAGAAGAACAATTTGCCTCTTGTAAGCACGGCCACAAGGTTCTTTTCGGGCCTTATGTCATAATCCGACAGGTATGTATATTCTCCAGGGCCTCTGCCCTGTTGTTCAAGCTTATAAAGAAATTTGCCTTTTTTATCGAAACAGAGGAGCTCGAGCACTGTGTTTATGTAATATTTATCATTGCCTTCTTTAAGATATCCTACAAATTTCATAAAGGCATCAGGATGCGATTCGAGAGGGATATACCGGATGTCGGTAGCAATTTCCGACAGGTTCTTAATTTCAATACCGCCGGGGGAGAGGACATCGATGGTCCTGACAGCCTGGTCGTCTTTACTTTTACAGCTGAACAAAATCAGTGCAAGGATAAAAATAATAAGGTTTCTCATGGCTTTATTATTGTATAACAGGTTTATATTCCCACTAATTTACACCTAATATAATAGTCGCACAACTAATTTTGTAATAATGTGAAAAAGAATTTTGCCATGAATGCCACGAATAAGGAAAATTGTCTTGCAAGTCATGCAAGTCGTTCAAGTCATGCAAGTCGTGCAAGTCAGGCAAGTCGTGCAAGTCTGGAACTGGTTTTATGGACCTTCAAGACCTGCATGACCTGCAAGACCTGCATGACCTGCAAGACTTTCTTCCCCTGCTCTCATCCCTTCGCTCTTCGCCCTTCGCCCTTCGCCCTGCGCCCTGCGCCCTGCGCCTTTATAAATATACCAGTACGCCAGCGGTATAAAGAACAGACTCACGATTGTACCCAGCGACATTCCTCCTATCAGCGCCAGCGCCATCGGACGCTGAAGCTCCGAACCCATGCCTTCGCTGAACAGTATCGGCGCCGTCGAGAACAATGAGGCCATCGCCACCATAATGATTGGCTTCAGCCTCCTGGAGCCCCCTGTATAGATAGCTTCCTTAAGCCCCAGGCCTTCGGCCCGGAGGTTGTTGATAGTATCGACCTTAAGTATTGAGTCGTTGATTATAACCCCCGACATTACTATCAGCCCGATCATGGTTATAATGTTGATGGTCCCGCCCCAGATCAGGACAAGCAGAAGCGCGCCGGCAATATCTATGGGGATCTCGAGCAATACTATAAGGGGCTGGGTAAGCGATTCAAACTGGGCAGCAAGGATGAAATAGAGCAGGAGCAGGGCTACTGCAAGTATTACAGCGAGTTCCCTGAACAGCTTCTGACCTGTAATAAGCGATCCGCTGAAGCTTACATTAAGATCCCGGTCAGGCGGAACCAACTTCCTTATCTCTCCGGTAAGCTCCGACGGCCTGTTTGTGTTGATATTGAGGTAAACTGGAACAAACTCGCCGTTCATACCTCCCCTGATAGTCTTGTAATCATGTATCCTCTGTACATTTATAAGCTCCTTTACAGGTATCATCCGGCCGTTTTTGCTTATTACAGTTTCTGTCGAAATAATATCGCCAACCTGTTTTTCCATATCCGAAAGGACTATCGGGAGGATCTCATACGACGCCCTGAGTTCGCCTATGTTATACCTGTTGAGTGATGCTTTGAGCGTATTGTAAAGAGTGGCCGGCTCTACATCATACAGCAACAGCCTGTCGGGATCGATCTTCAGAAGTATCTTGTCTTCAAGGGGAGGATTCGATATGCCGGCTCCGGGCCACTGTTCCTTCATCCTGGAGACTATTCCGGTCATGACATCAACAGGAGGCACTTCTTTTTCCTTCATCAGGCTTACTTCAGCCACGAGAGGAGGTTCAGAAGCCGAGAAAATCTTTTCGAATATATTCTCCTGGGCGGCAATGTTTACAGTTGCTCCGGGCCATCTCCGGCCTGTCAGGTCAAGTAATTCCCTGCCAAGCTCTTCCTGTGCCCTGTAGTCCTTTGCTTTTATATATACCTTTGCCTGGGTGTACGACTGGTCATAGTCGCGGTTAAAGAGGAACTGCTGTTCCCCAATGAATGAGTTGGTCTGTAATATCAATTTACCCATCGACGCGGTCATCATTTTTATCCTTTCCAGGTTTTCCTGAAGCTCTATATTCTCGTTCCAGTCGACTGATACCACGAGTTCATCCTGTTTTATTGCCGGAAACCTCTCCTTTTCAAGGGTGAAGAAAAGGAAGATCATCAGAAGGATTATCAGGCCAAATGTTATCATAACAGCCTTCCTGTACCTGAAAAAGAAATTCATGCCTCCTTCGTATTTCTCTTCCAGGCGTTTCAGGCTGATCTTCCTTACAAAACGTGTCAGTATTCCCTCTTTCCCATTTTTATACAGAAGGTAATATATTGTGGGAAGCAGTGTTATTCCTACCAGCAGCGAGACTCCCTGGCCAATTACAATTGCAATAGCCTGGTCATAAAACAACGCTCCCGAAATGCCGCTGAGAAAAATAAGAGGGATAAACACTGCACATGTGACAAGGACCGATGAGATCAGAGGAGTTATAATTTCGTTTGTGCCTTTAACACATGCCTCCGGAAGTGTCAGTCCCCTGTCGATCCATTGCGTTATGTTCTCAATTACAACAATTGAATTGTCGATCATCATCCCGATGCCAAGTATAAGACCGGCGAGGGAGATTATATTTATCGACAATCCGGTGAGATAAAAGAACAGCAGGCTTATGACAAGCGTTGCCGGTATGCTGAATCCGATAATAAGCGGAGATTTCCCGTCCTTCAGGAAAAAGAACATAAGCAGGAAAGCCAGCAGTCCTCCTGCAAGCAGACTCTGCCACAGGTTCGATATCGAATAATCGAGCAGTCTAGTCTGGTCCTGCGATATCTCAAATTCCATCTGGGGATAATCCTTCCTGAAAACATCGAGAAGCTCTGTCATCTTCGTCTCCAGCGAGGCCATCCTTGCCGTTGATTCCTTTATTATAGCAAGAGCTATGGCTCTTTTACCATTTGAATAATAAACACCCCGCGGCTGTTCCTGTCTGATCCCCACCTCGGCAATATCTTTCATCTGAATTATCCGGCTCCCTGTCCTGATATAAATATCCCTCACATCATTCAGGTCCTTCAGATATGAGCTGAACTCGAGATTATAAAGGTATTTGCCGTCTTTTACCAGGATGCTGCCGATATTTATATTGTTGATCTTTACTGCGCCGGTAATGTCATCATCGGTTAGACCGAGGCTGTTCATCTTTTGCCTGTCGGGACTTATAAATATCTCCCTTTTTATCTGTCCGGTTATGTCAGCCATCCCAACCTCGGGAAGCTGTTCTATCCTTTTCTTGATGACTGTCTCGGCAAATTCGCTCAGTTCGATGAATTTCTCATCGCCGGCCATGGTGTCGGCCAGCGTGATGTTAAGCATGAACACCGGTATATCCGTGGCACTTGCCTTTATTATCCTTGGTCTTTCAAGGTCGTTGGGGAGGTAGTTCATCGCTCCGTCGACTTTTTCGTTTACCTCCATGAATGCAAGGTTGATGTCGTTCCCGAATTTGAACGAAAGTCTTATGAGTGCGCTTCCGTTGCGTGATTCCGATTCAATGCGGTCAATGCCCTGTACCTGCAGGAGGTTTCTGCGGAGTATCGATACCACGCTGTTCTCAAGCTCCCTGGCGCTTACATCAGGCCGCGAAACAGCAACTGTTATCTCCGGAATATCTATGTCGGGCATCAGCGATACCGGCAACCGGTTCGAGGCCACTATTCCCAGCATCAGCAATGCCAGAAAGGTCATTATGACTGCTACGGGCCTTGTTATAAGAAATTTTACCACTTTCTATTTTTTTAATTTTTAACCACGGAGTCACACGGAGTAAGTACGGAGTTTCACGGAGTTAAAACAGTGGAACTCCGTTTTTACTCCGTGTAACTCCGTGGTTTATATTTTTCTTCATCATCATCGGTTGCAACACCACCAGCCCCACAAAACTGGCCACCAGCCCTGAGATGGTCCCTGCCGCCAGTGCAAACCAGAACCTTTCATCCTTGCCAGTCAGAAGAAAGGGGATAAGGCCCACGATTGTCGAGAGCTTTGTGAGGATTATAGGGATTATCTTGCCGTTGAAGGCCTTAAGGTAGGCTATCCTTTCGGGGAGAGCTGGACGCTTACGCCTGATGCTGTTGAAGTCGTTAAGTATATAAAGCGTTGCATTTACAACGATGCCGCACAGGAGTATAAGTGCAGCAAACACCCCTTCGTCGGCCGGAATGTTGAAAATATGGAATGTGAGAAAAACTCCCGTGAATGAGAAGGGGATCAGGCTTATAACAACAAAAGGCTGTCTGAATGACTCGAGCAGGATGGCACAGATGAAATATATTATCACAATAACAAGGAAAATAAGCAGATAATTGGTTTTCTGCTGTTCCCACGAGTACCTGTAAGTATCGCTTTGCGCAGAATAGCCAAGAGGCAGGAGGGAATTTGTCTCATCGATGTTCCTGTCGAGTATCAGTTGCCCCAGCTCATAATTGCCTATGAAATCGTATCCTACTGTGATGACATATTGCTGATCCTCGCGCCTGATGGTGTTGTCTGAAACTTCCCTCGTGATTTTGGAAAAGTCCTTGAGTTTAATGAACTGTCCCTGTGCAGTTTCAACAGGCTCATTTCTGATGCTCCAGTAATCATAAAGTTCCGACTGCTGCGATTTAATTACGACAGGCGCGGTGATCCCGTTAATATAGGCTGACATTGAAGAAGCCGTGCTCCTCGAATATATTCCGGTCTCATTAAACGCCCGGGCAACGCCTGAGTTGCTGCCTGCAAGATAGAATTTATCCATCTCGAGCCTGTTCCTGTAAACCTTGCGGTTGTTCATTCCGGTAAAAAATCCCCCGTAATTTTCTCCAAGGAGATATACCTCCTTTATCCTTCCCTTGCCGCTTTCGACAAGCCTGTCTCTCAAAGCTTCACAGCAGGAGTAAAGCTCATCATAATTATATCCCTTCATCAAAATTCTGTATGTTGTCCGGATATAATCACTGTAAACCTCGTTGCTGAAATATTTCCCGACACCGTAAACGGAAGCATGGTAGCTTCCGATTCCGTTCATATAATCCTCAATCTTTATCTTCAGGATATACGGAAAGATTGTGAAGTCGTGTTCGGGTCTGAACGTTATGGAAACCGTTGCTTCGTTTTCACTGAAAATGCTTGTGGTGAACATGTCTATCTCAGGATATCCTGCAAGCATATTTTCGAGTCCAATGCAGGTATTGTTCATATCCTCAGTCGTAAGTCCCTCCTCGCTTAACCCTATGTTAACTGTAAGTCTTGTTCGTTGTACCTCATCGGAACTTCCATACCAGTAGAACCGGCTGCTCTTCACTTTTTCGTTGAAAAGCCTGAATGTTCCTCCCAGTACTTTATTAACTACAGGCTTTATGTCCTGAACATATTTTTTGTTTCCAAGCGTCTTGTTGTACAGTTTCTGGTATTTATCAGGTTCCTTTTTCGACTGCCGGTCCGTGGTATCTTTCGGGAGTGAATCGGGAAGGTAGAAAACAGGAAGGCCGAAAAGCAATATTGCTGCAATTATCAGGATCGCTTTCCTCCTAATTATGAAATCAATAGCTTTCAGGTATTTTTGAGAGAAGAGTGCAACCCTTCTCTTCCTTTTTATCACCAGGGCATTGAATTTCGGGACCAGTTGAATCTTTTCGAGAAGGGATGGTATGAAAAAAAGGGCTACCGCAAGGGAGACAGAGAGGTTTATTATTACAACACCTGCAAAATCGGAGAGGGATATTCTTGATGCTTCATCGAGGAAGAAGATGACTGCAAGAGCGCCTATCGTTGTGAGCGTCGCCGCGAGGAGTGAAATGCCGACTTTCCTGTCCTTCCTGAACCTTATATGGTCGGTCATAACGATTGTATTGTTTATTATTATGCCGAACGAGACCGTGATGCCCGCCAGAGAGTAAAGATGTATCTCTAGCCGGAACAGGTAATAAAAAATAAAGGCTATCAGGATATTGGCGACCAGGCTGATAGAAATTATAAGGAGATATCTGAATTCACGGCTTATGACAAGTACGAAAAGCAGAAGAAGGATCACTGAAAGCACAGCCCTGAAAATGTTCTTCGAGATCTCTTCCCTCAGATATGTCGTGTTGTCGACAGATGTTCTTATGCTGTAACCCGGAGGGAGTTCCTTTTTAATGTTCTCGATAATCTCCTTTACCTTTCCGGCAACTCTTATGTTATTTACATTTTTCCCGGCATTGACATTAATGTTTATTGTATTGAGGCCGTTTATCCTGTAATAGCTCTGGGGGCGTCTGTCTTTCAGCCTGACAGATGCGATTTCGGCAAGATGGATAATGCGGCCGCCCGCTTTTGCAACAGGGATTTCCTCCCAACGGAATTCCTCCCTGTCGTTGCCGGAAAGGGTAAGATATGTTCTTTTGCCCGGGCCGGCGGTCTGAAGTTCCATTGCACCTCCAAGTTCCCTTTCGAGAAGGTAGTTGCCGATAGCAGCGCTTATAAGGGATGGATCTATGCCAAGCGACGAAAGCTTCTGCTGATCATAAACAAGTTCCCACTCGCGGGGTGTTGCGCCATATACATTTACACTGTAGACACCTTCGGCAACAGCTATGGCCGGCTTGATGACTTCGTCGGCAAGGGTGTAAATATACGACGGGCTTGCATTCCCGTTAAGCTGAAAGGTGAGTATGGGCGATCCCGAAGTGTTTGACGGCATGTTCATTGCGATTTCGGGATATGAAACCCTGCCGGGAAGTCTCCCGCGCGACTGCCGCAAAAGAGATGCAACTTCGAAACGTTTTGCCCGCAGGTCGGTATTCCTGTCGAATTCGACTGTAATGTTTCCTCCGTCGTCGTACGATGAGGAAGATATTTTCTGAACGCCGGCAACAGTTGTCAGCATGCCTTCGAGGACAGTGGTGACCTCCTGTTCGACGACGCGAACCGGTGCTTCGGGCCAGTTCCATGAGATTGTCAGCGAAGGAAGGTATCTTGTCGGGTTAAGCTGGAGCGAAAGCAAAGGGATCATTGCCGCACCGACAATGATCAGCATCACAAAAAGGATATTGACAGTGAATGTGGAAAGAAAAGAGCTGTGATGAGGTTCGGTGTTCATTCTTCCTTCACTACTGTTTCATGGGCGAGGTTGACATTCCCGCTGACGATTACTAGATCCCCGGGTTCGAGGCCTTCTTTTATTGAAACGCTTGTACTGTTCTCAGCTTCGACAGTAACATATTTCCAAATTGCAAGAGTATCCTGCCTTACAAAGATCACGTCTTTCCCCTGGCGTATGACAAGAGCTTCTTTCGGGACGACCAGGCGGCCGCTGACGGGTTTTCTGATGACTACCTTTACATTCATTCCGTCGATGAGAAGGCCGTTGTTACGAAGTTCCGCCTTTATCTTTATCATTCCCGTTTCATCGACCTGGGGGTTTATCTGGGTTATCCTTCCGGAAATGAAAGTGCTGTCGTTTATGAAGGGTATAATGCCGACGGGCATTCCTTTGTTTAAGAAGCTGAATTCCGATTCAATAACCGGAAACTCTACTTCCATGTCCTGATCGTTTATAATTGTACAGAGGTTCTTATAATCCTGGCTGGGATTCCACTGAAGAGCTTCGAGGTTGGCCACCACGCCTCTTATAGGGGCATGTATGCGTGTATTGCTAAGTTTATATTCGGATAATTTAAGCGCAGTGATAGCATCGTCGAGGCCGCTACGGGTACGGGTTGTCTTTACTTTTTCATGTGAAAGTTCGGATGTGTCGTAAGTAACGTATTTGCTGTAAAGTTCATCCTTAAAGTTTATCTCAGCCTTTGCAAATGTTTGTTTTGCAGTCTCGAGCTGCGACTGGTATTCGAAATCCTCAATGACAGCAAGGAGGTCTCCTGCTTCTACTTTCTGACCGTTTCGTATCAGGAGTTCTTTAATGATTCCGTTCACTTTAAACGGGACAACAGCTTTTTGTGAGGCATGTACTTTCCCGTTGCTTATCAGTTCGTGGTAAAATACAGAAGGTTCAAGTTTTACTGTTTTTACCAGCACTGCCTCGGGCCGCGAAGAGCGGCGTGCTATTTCCTCGAGGTTATCTGTTGTTTTTGGCTTGCAGGAAAAGATCATTATGATAATCGGAACAAGAATCAGCCGGGACCGGATTTTCATGGCAAACTACTTTGGTTAGTCAGGACATTAACGAAATTTAAATTTATGTAATAATAATGATAATGAAAAGGGGAGGGGACTATTTTTTCGGCAAAAAATCAGCTGGTAAAAAGGCAAAGGGCAGGGAGCGGAGGGCAGAGGGCAAGAGATGAGATATGAGATTTGAGTAGTGAGGTGGAGATGGGGAGATGGGGAGATGGGGTGATGGGGAGATCCGTCCTTAATTCGTGCATCCGTGGCAAATGAAAGTTGGCAGTCGGCAGTTGGCAAAAAAAAGGAGTCAGGAATGAGGTGTGAGGGGTGGGGTCAGGTGTGTGAACTTTGAACCTTGAACCTTGAACTTTTAACTTTGAACCTAAATAACCAGCACCCAGCACCGGGCCGAGCGTTAAAAAATGATCCGGTGGATCATTTTAGTGATGGAGCCGGGTTGTAGGGGAGCAGCACCCGGCACTTGTTATCTTAATATACTTCTCAACGGCTTTATCAGCCTGAATATAAGCCTGCTGTTGTCTGTTATTATATCTGCCGTTCCGGTCATCTCGTTTATAAAGCCAAGGTTAATTCCATATGTCGATCTCAAACCGTTCACAAGATCAATCTCCGCTATATAATTATCCCCAACGGGTACAAGCGATAAGGTGCTGATCTTCCCTTTTAGAACTCCATATTCCATGTAAGGAAATCCCGAGAGCTTAATATTAACTTCCTGACCGGTTTTTACTTTTCCGAGTCCTGATGCCTGAACGTTTGCCCTAACAATTATCCTGCTCGGATCATCAGGAATTACAGTTGCAAGTATTTCTCCTGCCTTTATTACCTGATTGATGTTCCAGTAACTTGTAAAGGTTATCCTTCCTTTTACCGGACTTTTGATCAGGTATTTCTCTTTCCACTGGTCAATCGCCAGTGAAAGCATCTTAAAGGAATCATCGAGGTCGAGCTTATACTGATGCAGTTCCTTTTCAAGCTGTACAAGAAGATCAAGCCTTGTCTCCTTCATCTTCAAAGCCGTTGATTCATTGTTCTTAATGGAAGCCCTTAGAGAGCTGTGCGCGGATTTTTTCTGTATCAATGCCTGCTTCGACCTTTCATATTCGCTTAGGGTAACCGAATGCAGTTTACTGTAATACAACACCGAATCGCGCTCATAGCTTCGCAAGACTAGATTGAGATCTTCTGCCGACAGCTTCTCCTGGTTTAGAAGCTCTGCAGTGTATTCATTTTGTTTCCTGATTTGCTGGTCAAGTAGTTTTAGCTTTGAATGAATGTAAGACTGCCTGAGATATTCCCTGAACTGAAAGAAATATGTCAAAAACCGGGAATAGCTTGTCTGAATTTCACCTATTGACAGTTCTTCAGGCGGAGCATATTTTGTAACATCATTCTGCCAGTCCTGATTGGCTTCAAGAGTGTCAAGAAATGCAACCAGGGCAAGTATATCATTATATTCGGCAGTATTTTCAATTAATGCCACAGGCTGGTCAGTCACAATATCCGATCCGTTGCTTACGATAAGTTTTTCTATTTTACCTCCCGATTTTGCAACCAGCGGGGCAGGGGAGTTATAGGTTGTAATAGTTACAGGAGCAGTAACTACATCCGGATAATTGATAAACCATGTCACCCCGAGTATAGCCACGATAATGGCAAAAAAGAGAAACAATCCCCATCTCAGGAAGCTTCCCGGGATCTCCGACATTACTTCCTGCAACTCCGGGCTTCGGATTTCGTGTTTGACGATTTCGGACATAGTCTTTGTCTTATGCGCAGGGCACAGGGCTCAGGGATATTTAGGTTTTGCTCTGTGCTCTGCGCTCTGTGCTCTGTGCTTTTAATTTCCCAATTCCAGCTGATCCCTCACCAAATTATAATACGCTCCTTTCTTTTCAACAAGTTCCTTATGTGTTCCGGTTTCGGCTATTTCTCCTTTTTCAAGAACAACTATCTGATCAGCATTCTTTACCGTACTTAACCGGTGAGCTACAATCACGACTGTTTTTCCTTTGAAGAATGTGCCAAGATTATCCATTATTGTCCTTTCGTTTGTTGCATCCAGAGCATTTGTAGCTTCGTCGAAAAAGATAAAATCAGGTTCCTTGTAGACTGCCCTTGCAATCAGAAGTCTTTGCTTCTGGCCGGTGCTCAGTCCCTGGCCATCGTTCCCGATCCTGGTATTGTATCCCAGAGGAAGACTGTCGATATACTCCTTTATATTTGCAGTCTCTGCCGCCCTGTCTGTCTTTTCCTTATCGGGCATATCATCGGCAAGACCAATATTACCTGCTATCGAATCGGCGAAGATATAGCCTTCCTGCATCACAACGCCGCATCTCTTTCTCCATTCTGCCTGGCTGAACCTTTTAAGGGAAGTACCGTTGAGTGATATCTCTCCTTTTACAGGCTCATAGAATCCCAACATCAGTTTTAAAAGCGTTGTCTTGCCGCTTCCGCTGATACCGACAATTGCAGTGATCTTTTTCGCAGGAATTGTAAGTGAAACGTTGTTTAGCACTTTTTCGGAATGAGGTCCTTCGTACTGGAAAACCAGGTTCCTTATTTCAACATCCTTATCAGCAGGAATCTCTCTTATCTTATCATCCTCAGGTTTCTCCTCATCCTCCTTATTATGGATCTCGCCTAATCGTTCGAGACTTATCCTTGCATCCTGTGCTGCCTGGGTAAAGCCTATGAATTGCTGAATCGGAGCATTAAGCTGTCCGATAATGTATTGTATTGCCATCATCATACCGAGGGTCATCTGGCCTTCTATTACAGCTTTAGCTGAAAGGAAGGAGATAAAGATATCCTTGGTTTGGTTTATCAGAACGGCTCCAAGCTGCTGGTTCTGGTTAAGCATCATGCTTTTCAGGCTCACCTTGAAAAGCTTTATCTGTATCCTTTCCCATTCCCAACGTTTCTGCTTCTCGCAGCTGTTGAGTTTTATCTCCTGCATACCTGTTACAAGCTGGACTATATTGCTCTGGTTGGCCGCGCTCTGCTGGAAACGTTTGTAGTCGAGCTCTCTCCTTCGTTTAAGAAAAAGCACCACCCAGCCGATGTACATCGCACTTCCCAGCATGAAAATACCAAGGATCCCAAGATTATATGTTGCCATTATTATCGTGTACATAACCAGGGTAATAACAGCAAAAATGATACTTATCAGGGAATCAGTAAGAAAAGTCCTGATCCTGTTATGATCTCCTATTCTTTGCATAATATCGCCGACAAGCTTCACATCGAAGAATGAGATCGGGAGCTTCATCAGCTTAATTAGGAAATCAGAAATGAGAGAAATGCTTACCCTGCTTGTTACGTGAAGGCTTATCCAGTTGCGCAGGAGCCCGTTTGCGGTCTGACTGAGTGTAAGTATAAGCTGGGCAACAAGTACCATCACCACAAATGAAATATTACTGTTTCCAATACCTGTATCGACTAGCGACTGTGTTAGAAAAGGGAATATAAGACTGATTATGCTGGCAGTGAGCATGCCCAGCATAAGTTGCAGGATGTATTTTGAATAAGGACGTATATAACCAAGAAGGTAAAGGAAGCTTAGTTTTTGTTTTTCCTCATCTTCCTGTTTATAGAACTCGGGAGTTGGTTCGAGCAATAAAGCTGTTCCCTCATCCACCCCGTCGCTTTTGGTGCTGAACCAGCACTTACAAAACTCACGTTCGGTGTATTTAAGAAGACCGGCGGCGGGATCTGCAACATAAACAACATATTTTGAGTCTTTTTGCCTTGTGCGATTTTGCTCAGGGCTCAGGGCGCAGGGCTCAGAGGAAGAAGGCTCAGGACGCAGTGCGCTGGGCTCAGAGGGCTTTGAAATCTGCTCAAGGCTTTGGGGTTTTGCTCTGCGCTCTGTGCTCTGAGCTCTTTGCTCTGTGCTCTGCGCTCTGCGCTTCTTGATTTTATACACCACCACGAAGTGTCTCTGATTCCAGTGCACAATGCACGGTAGTGGCACTTCATCGCAGAGCTGTTCCCATGTGAGTCGGTAGCCTCTTGTACGGAAGCCTATGCTTTCGGCGGCATCACTGATGCCAAGCATTGAGACTCCCGATTTTGTTATGAATGATTTTGAACGGAGACATTGTAATTGATATGATTTTCCATAATATTTTGCAACCATGCGAAGGCATGATGGACCGCAATCCATAGAGTCGAGCTGCCTAAAAAGTGGAAACTCAGGCATAACCGTTACTATTTTAAACTTACCAGTACCAGAACAGGATTATCTGTGGCTTTCAAGCTATTTGCCAGCCTTTCAAGTTCTTTTTTCTTCTCGAGGTATTTTGGTGTTGAATTCTTAAATGCATCAGTTGCAACATAGGTTTTAAGTGAAAGCGCTTCAATCCATGTGACAAATGTGTTGTCATTTTTTATGGTTTTTGGCAAAATATTGGGTCCTCCATCCAAATCATTAATTATTCCCTTTTCTGAAGAAAATAACATTCCTGATATATTCTTTTTGGAACTGATAAATGTTAAACCTTCTTCATCTTTCCCATTAATAGAATATATAAATTCATAAAATACATATTCTTTGGTTTCAAATAAATTCATAGGTGTAATAAAGTGTTTGGCTAAAAAATTTGCCGTAGATGTATTCCTTGCGTTTGGTGTTAGTCGAAGGTTACCTACATCAATAATTAAATAAGGTTTAAAGGTCCTATTTGAGAAAAGAAATACGGTATCGCAATATATTTCTTTCTTTAATAGCTGGTTGTTGAAACGATAGAAAATATTCTCATACGGATAAGTTAATGAGGGTTTTGCAATTTTTTCCCATTTATATCTGTTTGGAAAAGACTTGATATTTTTTCCGGTTGTATCGATAAAATTGTAGCTATTTTCTACATTAGCCGCATTATTTTCATTATAGCATAGTATTCCATCATTTGTTATTTTGAACTGAACAGCCCCAATTAGTGGGCTCTTAAAGGTTCTCATAAGTTTACCACCTTTATTATATACCAGGAACTTTCTCAACCATCCATCAACTATATAAATCGATTCATTTTGTGGATTAATATCAATATCATGAGCCGTTGTAATTTCACCTGGCCCCCTGCCTTCACTTCCAATTTTGGATACAAATGAACCATCATATAAGAACATATTGATTTCAGTAGAATTATTGTTTGTTAAGAAATAACTTCTGCTAAAAACTACCTTTCTAATCCGTGAAATAATACTTTGATCCGAAGTTTCCAATGGGATATACCGAATATCGATTGCACCCAAATCAGATAATTTTACATCAACCTTTTTAGGTAATTTTCTTAAATCAATTTTTATAGGTTGACATTCTGTAGTTAAGGACAAAATCAGCCAATTTATTAATAGCGTTACCAACAGAATTCTGATTCTTAATAAAGTAAGCATAGGCTTTGTTTTATAATGTTGAGAATAAGTCTTGTTTTTAGGATTATTTTAATAAAATGATCTTTAGGTTTATCATATTTCATTCTCACTTTTTACTTAGTCGATCCTTAGAAAATCAGAATTTATAATATTCTAACTGGATCTGATATTTCCAGACCAGTTTTTCAATAATTTCATTTAAGACACAGATAACCGATTCACGGATTTTCTGTAGCATCTTCATCATATTGAATGCTGCTCCAGCCAGAAGCGTGTTAATCATGTCACCTTCAACACCTTTGAGATAATTTCTGAGCATCCGGTGATCTTGTTTGATATGTCCAATGATTGGTTCTATCGATGCTCTTCTTCGGAACCGTTCTCTATCCATGGCTTTTTGATAAGCGGTTCTGCCTTTCCCAGAGCCTGGTATTTTTATATTGACTCCAAGAATGCTCTTTCGTCCCTTGCAACCTCTATCTACCAATGCTGTTTCAGGTAATTTGCCAATGAGATCTTCAACCTGCATAAGCTGAGGTTCAATAGCATGTCCGTCATAAATATTATCTTCAAATGCCAGAGCTCCAACCACTATTCCACTCTTTTTGGTCAAAGCAAAACAGCTTTTGTTCCCGAACTCGTATTTCTTATGTTCTTTACCTTTTGAGATGCATTTTACTTCAGGTGCATGGAAGCTGTACAATTTATTTTTATCGTTCCTTTTCTGCCCCAGTACAAGAAGGTATAGCCACAACTGTTCATCATAACATGTTAACCTGTCACGCTCATCAAGATTACGTTCAACATCTCTCACCAGACGACCGGCAATGGTTTTAAGCTTTCGGGCTGCAGCATTTGCTTTCTTCATCCTTTTCGGATGTTCCCGGAACCTCTGGTCGATCATTAACTGTTTTACTATCCGGGTATAACGTTGGCGCAGCTTTATGTTCTCTTTTTCAGCTATTTTCAGGCATCCTTCTATTATCTTTCTATGAAGCTTAGAGTCGGTCGGGAATGTTATGTTTTTCTCCTGGACAGTGGTGTCAATCAGGATTTCTTTCTCATGGACTTCTTTGGATTCGAAGAGGCTTATGCTGAGTTTTAATATTTTCTGTGCTCCTTCTTCACCGATACGTTTACGGAAGTGTACAAAATCACTCGGATCATACGGCTTATCATATTGAAAGTAAACTTCTCCACATAAGTATTGCCAATACGGATTTTCAATCCATCGTTCAACAAATGTTTCATCTCCAAGATTATACATCTGCTTCAGCAACATACTGCCAACCATCTTTCTTATTGGAACCGCTGGTCTTCCAAGCTCTGGGTAATAAACTGAGAACTCTTTCTCCACTTTTTCCCAGTCAATTTTCTGAGCCAGAATGACAAGTTCATGCTCCATATTGATGATATTTACTAAGGGAATGCGAAAGACATTCAGTTGCGGATTTCTTGGAATTTTTCCTTTCATTTTGCAAGGTTTTTATCGAATTTACTGATTACCTTGCAGATAATCAAAATATTTTATGAACATTAATTGTTAATAATCAACACGTTAACCACTTTTTAAGGATCGACTACTTAGCCAAAGAGAAAATGGATCATGAATTTCTCATTCGATATTTGACTTAGAGTCATTTATTTAAATCTAAGAGGCTAAATATTATGGATTTAGCCTCTTTTTGTACATAGTTAAATCATTACAGAATCAATCCTGTTTGAGTGTATTATCTTAAATTCAAGATAATATTTTCAAATAATGCATTGCCATACACCCCAACCACCCCATTTATTATAACAATCAGTATTACAATCGTATGGGGTTGATTGAATATACTCTGTTCCTCCTCCTACAATATGGCATTCACAACATGTAGAATCATATCCTCCTTTTAAGGTAACTAATTCTTCATGGTTCATTAATTTTTCAGAATTGATCTGCAATTTATTAAGCTTTTTCATGATATCACATTTTTAAATCTAAGAAACTGTTTACAATATTCCTGATTTATCATTTCACAGGCCGCAACCGGAATTACGGATAATTATTATCTTCGCATGGGTAAACCCCCTTTCTTTTTTGGAAAGGTCTGGGCAGGGACTTGTTAATCACAAATAAAGAACATAATGAAAGTCCCTGCCATTTCCTTAAATCTTAACATCATTAGTAATTTTACAATTTTCAAAGACTTGTTATCTGTTATTGTTGCAATGGTAGTTCACTTATTTACCTGTTTTAATTATGCTTGTTGCTTCTTTCAAATAATCCTTTTATTGCACTCTGTTTTAAGGTAATTTTCATTATTATTGGATTACTGAATTCTGTGATAGAACTTAAGACCGATTCCATGGAACGTAAATATTCAGAAGAGTTTTTATTTTTTTCAGTTGCTCTACTGTAAGCCTCTTTAAAATTTTTAGCTTCTATCACTGAATAGAGGCACTCATCGGAATAGAAAATATAACCTTCAGATTTATTGAATACAGGAAAATCAACAAGATGGTCAAGATCATTTTTCAGGTAAACCTGACTTCCATAAGAATTAAAATCAGGGATGGTTGACAATTCAACTTTACGAGACCCTTTGTCGTATATTACAAATATTTTAGGTCTTTTATATGAACTAAGTATTAGAAATAAAAAGTCTTTTGATTCGGCAAGTGAATGAACCCAGAATCCTTCAGGAGGTCCTGCTCCAATGTTAAACATTCCTTTATCTCTCCATGTTTCCCATTCAAGTTTGTGAGCTATATTTAAAATAAACCTTGGCCTGACTTCCAACTTCCTGTTAAGAATAAATACAGTATCACAGAATCTCTCTTTGAACATTAAGGCTGTATCAAATACCTGGTAACAGTAATCCCATGAAATAATAGATGGCTGTTTTGATTTTTGATCGTTTGTGTATTGATATTTATTCTTAAATATTGGAATTATTGAATCTGTTTTTAAATTGAATAATGAATATATATGTTCTACTCCTGGTCTTTGAGGTAATGCAACAAAAAGGTTATTTTCAAAATATTCAATTTTCCAGGGGGGAAGAGATTCAACGGGATTTATCAGTTCTTTTATTACAGATAAATAGTCGCCATTGGTTTTATAGATTTTAATTGTCTTGTCCCTGTCAAACACAAATACCCTTTTATTCTCTTCATCAATTGCAGAACAAACAGGAAGAGTTTCGCCTGGTCCACGGCCTGCACTATAGACTACATTGATAAACTTTCCGTTGGTGCTAAATCTGAGTAAGTCGAGCCCGTTTTCAATATAAATAAAATCGTTTGTTATTTTGAAATGATATATATAGTCAAGCAAAATACTGTCAGTTGTTTGTAAAGGGATATATTCAATCTTGATGGCAATCTTCGATAGCCGGATAGAGTCTGTCCCAGCTTTATCAGAATCAACGAAAATAGTCATCGGGAACACATCTTTTAAATTTGAATTTATTTCCTTACAGGAATTGAAACCAAGACACAGATAAATTGCCAAAGAATAAGTTATTATCTTAGTTTTCATGAAGACTTTTGTATTAAACTTACATATTTTAAATGTACATTATGTAAAATGCTGCAGTTTCTTCAACTGCAGCATTATTAATAGCTATAATTCTATCACGGACTTGTACATATTTTACTTTCCGGAAAGCCGGGAACATCACTGCAACGTTGGCAAGGGAAATAACATTGAGACTCTAATGTGCAAAAATATCCACATGGTGGATCATAATCATACCCTCCTCTTAACTGTATCAATTCTCTTTCGTTTAATGAAATTCCAGATATAAGTTTTATTTTATTAAGTTTCTTCATAATAAGTAAGATTTATTTCGATAACTAATAAGTTCATCTGATTTATCATTTCACAGGCTGAAACCGTAGTTTCAGAAAATTATTACCTTCGCATGGGTATACCTCCTTTCTGTTATAGAAAGGTCCGGGCAGGAAGTGGCACAGAGCTCAGGGTTCCCACCTTCACTAGGGTTCCGGTGGGCGAGGCAGAGCAAAGGGAAAAACTTCCTGCCCTTCTCTTTCAAATTTATTAAAAATGAATCTTATAATACTAAAGAACTTACTTATTGTTAATTAATTAACAGCATTTACTTTAAAACTTACTTCCTCTTTCCCTTTAAAAATCTCTCTGAAATTCCTTAAATCGTCAATTTCATATTGGGCCGGGAGTTTGTAACCGTTAATGAAAAAAGTGGGAGTGCCGAGAACATTGCACTCTTTAAAAAGACGTCCGGTTTCGTCACTGATTCTGCCTGAGCTATCACTTTCCTCAGGAATACATAGGCCTTCTGTGATCTTTGTCCTGGAATAGGGATCCGCGTTAAACCATTGCTCCAGTAATTCTGATGACTCCGCTTCTCTACCTTGTCTGTAACAGTTAAAAAGGATTGTGAGCATTTTGTTATATGATGAAAGTAGAACAAGATTTATAAATATTTAATCCATTTCATTGCATGGTTGATAGACCATAAAACATGGCAATCCTGAATAGGTAGTATAACGGACCACAGTCCATGTAATCGAGCTGTTTGATCAAATTCGTACATGATTACTATTTTTTCAAACTTACAAGCACCAAAATCGGATTATCCGTCTCTTTTATACTATCTGCCAGAACTTCAAGCTCTTTTTTCTTTTCTATGTATTTAGGTTGGGAGTTCTTAAAATCTTCAGAAGCTACATATTCTTTTAGATTTTTTGCATCAATCCAACTGATAACAGTTTTGTTATCTTTAATTGTTTTAGGTAAAAAGGAAGGCCCACCATCCAAGTCATTAATTATACCCTGGTCCGCATCAATAAAAGCCTGAAATTCTGTTGTTTTAGATCCAATAAATCCATATAGTATATTTTTGGTTCCAGGTTTAAAACTATAGGTGTATTCATAATAGACAAAATCACCAAATTCGAACAAGTGTGTTGGCCGGATGAAATTTTCCGCGAGGTAGGATAAATCAAACTGTGCACGCGCTTCGGGAGTTATCAATCTGTCCCCGGTCGCCAGGACAATGTGAGGTTTAAATAGCATTTTGTCAAAGCTATAAATAGTATCAGAGTAGACTTCCTTTATAAAAAGTCTGTTATTAAATTTATAAAATAGATTCTCTCTACCGAACACTGTCGGAATCCCTTTATAGGGTTTAAAAGGATAGTTGTTTGGGAAAGCTTTTAGCACCAGCCCAAGAGTGTCAATTACAATAAAGCTATTTTCAGAGTTGCCCTGAAGATTCTCGATGTAACATATTATTTTTTCTTCTGATAATCTGAATTGAACAGGTCCCTTGAATGGAAACTTAAATGACCTGATGAATTTCCCGTCCTCTGAATAAAGATTAAATTTTTCCTGAAAGCCTGAAACCAAATACAGATAACCTGTTTTGTCAACATCTATATCATGAGCTACTTCATATTCCTCAGGTCCTCTCCCTACTGTTCCTATCCTCGAAACGAACGATCCATCAGTTTGAAATAGCAGAATATCATTAAACTGTTTAATTATAAAGAAGTTATTATCAGCAATAAACCGGTGTGTAACTGCTCTGATATCAAAATGTCCAATCGAATTTTCTTCGCATGTCTCCAAAGGAATATATTCAATATCAATAAAACCCAAATCAGAGAGCTTTAAAGAGGAAATGTCGGCCCTCTTTGTCAAATCAAATGTTTTAATTTGACTTTGGTCCAACCTAATAGAATTTTGGCAACTTTCTATAATTGCAAAAACTATAAGAAATCTTATGATAAGTTTCATTTAAATGATTTTTGGTCTGATAAAGCACAGTTTGTATTTCACTTAAGAATTAAGAAGGGAACCAAAGTTCCCTTCGTTAGATCGTTTGTTAGCCGACACAGATCTCCTCATTATGATTTGGGCAGTAATAATCACAGAACTGCTGACAACTACCATACCCTGTGCCATAACAAGTATCTACCATGCTCGAAGTGCAGGTACTTCCGTCTATCTTACATGCACAATATCCTCCATCATATCCACCTCTAAGAGTCATCAGCTCTTCCGCTTTTAATAGCTTCTCATAATTGATCTGAAGTCTGTTTAATTTTTTCATAATAAAACATTTTAAGGTTTTTACAATCATAAATCCTTTGCAGCTCGCCAAGCTGAATAAATTATAAATATCATTGGCGTTTACCTCCTTTCTGTTATAGAAAGGTCCAGGCCATTAGCGCAGGGCAAGGGGCGAAGGGCGTAGGACATGATCGTAATTTGGGTTGTTCCGCTCCCAGCCCCAAGCTCCCTGCTCCCTGCTTTTAAGCTGACCTTCTCTTTCAAATTTATTAGAAATGAATTCATTAATACTAAAGAATTTATTTATTGTTAATTAATTAACAACCTCTGCTTTTATACTTCTTTCCTCTTTTTCCTTAAAAATCTCCTTGAAATACCTTAGATCATCAATCTCATATTGAGCCGGGAGTTTGTAACCGTTAATGAAAAAAGTCGGTGTGCCCATTACATTACACTCCTTAAAAAGTCTTCCGTTTTCTTTATTAATTTCAGCTGAAATATCATCAACTTCAGGAATACAAAGGCCTTCTGTGATCTTTGTCCTGGAATAGGGATCCGCGTTAAACCATTGCTCCAGCAGTTTTATTGATTCCAATTCTCTACCTTGCCTGTTATTGTTAAAAAGTGTAGCGAGCATTTTGTTGTCGGATGTTACAAGAAGAAGATTTACAAGTATATCTTCATTTTCATTGAGCATGCTAAGGATTTTCTCAAAAGCCCTTGCACAATGTGAACAGTGCAGACTGAGAAATGCTGTTATCCTGATCGAAGCATCCCTGTTACCGAAAATCAGACTGCTCTCCGATAATGGAATTTCATAGTGAGGCTGATTCATCAGAAGCATCCTGAGAATGTCAGGATTCTTCTTAAACCCGAGATATTTATAATAATGCATTTCACCCGACATTTGCTCCCTCCGGAATAATATATACAGGGTATATATTATTGTTATTACAAGCAAAGTAAGTACAAGCCTTGTAACAGAATCAAAAGCAAAGGTCAGCTGTGATAACTGAGGTAACAATAAAATGAATTCTATAATCAGGATAAGTTGAACACCAAGACACATTGGACACCACTTATTCAGAACAACTCCCTGGTAATAAATTGAGAAGAGGGGATAGGGTACTGAAAGGGAGGCAAGTATTGCCATCAAAGAAAGACCTTCTCTCCCAGGGGATTGTAAAATAAATAATAAACCTACTGTAAAATATATAAATCCGACGTCGGCCCATCCGAACCACCCGAATACCTTTGATGCTTTATCATGAAGAACTGTATTGCAGTTTGTTGCCTTGTTCAGATGACAAAGCTTGTCAGTAATGGAAAGATGAACTTCAAATTCGTGCAGGATCAGCAGAACAGAAAGTACAATGCCGGCAATTTTTGTAAAAACCAGCGGCAGGATTACCTTATTGTAAATAATCCCGCCTACGGCAAAATTATTGTAATACAGAGAAATGATAAAAATCAAAACAGCAATTAAAGCCAGAGGCATTACTGATTTATTTATCAGTTCATTCTTTATTTTGGTCTGATAATCCTTTTCTCCTGATCGCTGATCCGGGTTAAGCAGTATTACTGCGCCGGAACAGCTCTCAAGAAACTCTTTCCTGACGGTTTTTCTTTTTTCATTGTATGATGTAAAATATGTAAACTGCTCCTTCCCCGTCTCGGTTACAAATCCTATCATGCCGCCGCCTCTGCTGAAATGGACGATATACGGCGCTTGAAGATCCTCCAGTTCTTTTAATTCATACCTGAGAGGATAGTTTTCAATTTTCCATTCATTGAGGGTATCGCAGATACTTTTAAAAGACGGGTAATCAGGATGTGATTTAAGCGCTTCCTTTACGGTACCTTTTACGACATGTAATCCATAATGTTTTACGGCACGTTGAATGATGCCGACAGTATTATCTTCCCTGGCCCGTTTCATATTCTTCTACTGGTTTTTTGTGTTTTATTAAAGAATAAAAAAGCTTATGCATTGCTTCTGCCATCCCTGCTGCAGTGAACCTTCTCTCATAAGATCTGTATGATTTCGCGGCAAGCCTGGTCCTTCTTTCCTTGTCCGAAGCCAAGGCAAGAATCGAATCTGTCATCTCTTCAATACTGAAGGTAATATCTCCTTCACTGCTGATATGAGGATTAATGAAAATACACTCCTCGTCTGAAAGTAATTCATCCAGGCCGGTTATCCTTGTCATGATAAGCGGTATCTTGTTAGCCATCATTTCAAGTACAGAATACGGACAATGGTCATAAATTGAAGGTGATATCCCGATGTCAGGTATCTTGTAGAATTCTGTTACTGTTTCCCTGGGTAAAAATCCTGTATATGTTACCTTCCCAAAACAGGTTTGTATCTTTTTCTGGCAATCCTGAATGCTGCCCTGCCCAAGAATAACAAGTCTGAGGCTGTTATTTTTTCTGCTGGCTCGTTCGAAAGCTTCCATAAGGTAATTAATTCCTTTACATGGATCGATCCTGCCGGAAAAAAGCAGAACTATCTCATCTTCCCCAAATCCAAACTTCCTTTTTATTTCCGCTTTTTCCTCTTCTGTAACCTGGTTATTATTTATATGATTAAGACCGTTTTTAATTACAGTTATTTTTTCAGGGCTGATGCCATACTCATTGACCAGGAAATCTTTCATATACCGGGTTACGGATACTATATGGTCGGATTGCCTGTACATTTCCCTTTCCCTCGATAACGTAAACTCGATATTGTCAGCCGGTTTATCAAGGTTCAGGCCGGTAATTTTCATTATCTTTCCTTCGAAGATCTGTTGGAACTGGGCAAAATGGACAACACTCAGTACTGGAAAACCAATACACTCTTTAATTTTCAATATAATCGGAAGATCATCAATGTAATTGAATTGAAAAATGACCTGTTCATCCAGGGGAATTATTTTAAATAAAAGCTTACTGACAGCAGATGCATATTTATTTTCAAATGCGCTGTTTTGTTTAATAGGGATTAACGGCTGGGGTATTTTGATTTCCACACACCTGTCTGTTGTTTTAAGTATTGAAATCTCTTTGACATCTGAAGATTTATATGAAACAAGTACTATTTTTATATTTGGGTAACTTAACAGAGCCTCTGTCAGCTCATGCAAGTATGTTCCGATGCCATATTGCATTCCGCGAGCATTTGATCGGAAGATAAAGAGGGTAATGCTGTTTAAACATTCATCAGCCTTCATTTCTGCAAGTTTTAATTAATTCTCTTCTGTTCCCGATTTCCGTTTCTTTGTCTGCATACCAGCTTGTCCTGCCCCTTGGATGCCATAAATGAAATAATGGTCCTTTTGCAAAATGAACAGTTTGATGCAAAATCTCCATCCTCTTAACTCTCTCAAAGTCTTCAGGACCCCAGCCCAGAAAGTTCTCATTCTCACCGCCGGCCTCAAGGTATTTATTCCGGTCAGCCAGAAAAGCCCCACCCGTGGAACAATATCCGTACATTAAGGGTAAACAGGGAGCAAGCTTTAACAGGATCTCTGCGTTTGGAATACTCCTGAAAAGATCGCTCAGGGAATTATCGCAAACATAAACTCTCCCATCATATGGGATGCTCATAATTGCTTCTTCCTTTCGCAGGACCATGACGGATTCAAGTACCTGATCAGGATGAGCAATGACATCAGTATCCCATACAACAATAAATCTGGTAGATGCTGATTCAATAAGCCTGTTTATATATTTTGTCTTATGAAAAAAAACATTATTGTCATCAATAAATTCATAAAGCAAATTCCCGGTTTGAAAATCAGGATTATATTTCTTTGATTCATCTCCTTCCATTACAATAAAAGTTGTATCGAAATGTCGTAAAATGAAGCTTATTGAGGTTTCTGCGTTTTCTCTTCTTTTTTCGGAATCAATACGCAGTGGCATGAGGAAGGTGAAGTCGGCCAAATCTGTCCTGCAGGTCATGCCAGTCGTGCAAGTCCAACCCTTTGCAGATTTATCATGTGTATAAAGGAGATCATCCATTAAGGAACATTCTAATAACTCACTTTTGTATCATTGAATAATTCGCACTGAGTCCTTGCTTTGTCTCTGTGCCCTTGTGCCCTGAGTAAACCTAACGCCAGTCCTGCAAGGCCAGTAAGACCCAAACCTTGCTCGTTTATGTTTTCAAGTCGCTTATTCCAGTTATTTTCATTATCAATAAATGAAAATATTTCTTCGAATTGAAAAACCGCTCCTGCTCCATCTAATATATAAGGACCATAAACCAACTTCTGCCATGCGTTTTTGATGAAATCTGTAACATCTGTTTCATCCGGCAGCTCCTTATGAGCTTTTTCACTTTCAATTTTATCAACCTTACTTTTAAGAATATCCTTTACAGTATTATCTTTAACCGATTCTATTGACTTTTCAACAAGCCTGAGCAAAAGTGTGCGACCGGCAATGTCGTGTGAATCATGTATTTCCTTTTCTATATATACCGGAACTGACCTGAAGATTTTTTCAGTTTTTACCGGGAAAATATTGAGTTTTTGGATCTCCAGAAGAAACCATAGAATTGAATTGAAGGAATTGATTGTCAATTCTTCAATATTGAATCTTGTATATGATTTTTGCTCCAGAAGTCTCTCACATTCATCAGTAAGAAAAATCAAATGATATTTCTTAATCAGTGTATTCAGGTCGTTATCATCAATTTCATGACCCAATATTCTGGCAATATGATAAAAACCATAACCAAAAAGGTCATCACCTGTGTTAAGCAGGACAGGGCTATTGATTCTATGTTTATAAATTACATTATCTATTTCTTCAAGCGTTTCATCAGTGTCAGCCTGAACAAAACCATTCTTAACAAGGTATTCAATTCCCCAGCCTATACCGGTAAGGCCGTTTTCAAAGTTTACAGGTGTCGAAATATTTATTTCCTCATATATCTCATCAACGAGCTCGCCTGCATAATTTTCATATATCTTATTCTTTGAGAATCGTGAATAATTATAAAAGAAAATTGCAATGCCCATTTTGCCGTTCAGAAGCCCCTGATTGTCAAGAAAGCTTGCATTCAGAAGAAGGACGTTTGCAATGCGTTGTAACCGGTCCCCGATCATTTTGTTCAAAGATAAATCCACGTCAGTCCCGTTAATTTAAAATTCTTTAAAAACCACAGATCAGACATTATTTCAAATAAAGTTCAACAATTGTATTGATATAATTGCAGGAAAAAGTCAGAAAAAAGTTGCCAGAAGTTGCCAGATATTGCCAGAAGCTGCCAGAAGTTGACAGAAGTAGACACCGTCCTTTTTTTGAACGCTTATTTCAGGTGTTTCGGTATGTCAAATGCTCTATAAATAATTTTAAGATGATAGGGATCGATCAATCCGTTTGGAATATCAAGTCCGGCCTTTTTGATCCATCTGTTAAGGGTTCGTAAAGAAATTCCATATTCATCAGCTACTACATTTCTGTACTTGGGTTCCAGAATAAGATCATCAATTTTGGGATTATTGTTCATTGCCATAAAATTTAAAAGACCTTCACCCAACCGCTTTTCGGACTCTCACTAATTCCAAGTGTTAAAAATAGTAAAAAAAGTTTACCCCCCCCCAAAAAAAAATGAAAAATATTCCAAAAGCTGCCGGAACATCAGATAAAAACAAAAGATTAGAACTTAACAAAGGGATCACGAAAGGAATTATAAATGCAAAGAGCGGGGAGGGGAGAGCAGGGGGCAAGAATCCGCTCAGGGCGCAGGGCGCAGACTTTGCAAGACGTAGCTTTAGCGAAGGCTTGGCACAGGGGAAGAGGCGGAGAGAAGAGCAAAGAGACGTGAGACGTGAGGAGTGAGGTGTCAGGAGTCAGGAATGCTGTGTCAGTTTCGTTTCTCTGCGTGACTCTGCGAAGAAATCTGCGTAACTCTGCGAGAAATATTTTTTATTTCAGAGTTCCAGGGTTTCAGAGTTCCAGGGTTATGCTGATTTTTAGGACCAGCACCCAATTTTACTACCGTTGCTTTTCTTCGGAGTCCGAAGCTTTTGCGAAGGATTCGGCGTAGGCTTAGGGTAGGGGGCAAGATATGAGATTTGAGTAGTGAAGTGGAGATGGGGAGATGGGGTGATGGGAGATCCGTCTTTAATTCGTGCATCCGTGGCGAAAAAAAGATGTGAGTAGTGAGTAGTGAGTAGTGAGGAAAGAAGAATGAGGAGTCAGTTTTCAGGTGTCAGGAATGAGGTGTGAGGGGTCAGGTGTCATGGAGAAATGTGGGTTAATACAGTACATTGAACATTGAACATTTAACCTTGAACATTTAACCTTGAACCTAAATAACCAGCACCCAGCAACCAGCACCTGGCACCTATATTTATACAAATGAAAGTGGAATTAAAAATCTGACTCTGACCGGTTTCCCTCGCTGAAGACCGGGAGACCATTTTGGCGATTCAGAAATTATCCTTACAGCTTCATTATCCAGCAATGGATCCACTCCTTTAACTATAGAAATATCATTTACCGAACCGTCCTCTTCGATTATGAAAGTAAGGATAACTTTTCCCTTAATTTTTTTATCTATCGCTTCCTGAGGAAAAGTAATCCTCTTTTGGACCCAGTCTCTGAATTTATTAAGGTCTCCTCCCTTAAAAGTTGGCATCACCTCTACAATAAAAAGTGGCTCCTCGTTTCCGGTCCCATTACCCCCGGGTAGCAGGTAGTTACCCGAACCTGACCGGAATTCATCAACTACATCGTTCTCTTGTGATGCCAGAGCTTCGTCTGTAGTGATTTGTGTTTGTTCAGCAGGGGTAATTGTATCCACAACCACTGGCGGAACATATTCAATAGATTCCGCTGTTTTCTCAATCTCAGGCGCCGGAGGGGCTGGAGGAACATAAATTTCCTCAGCAGGAGGCTCAAGATTTTCCATTCTCACCTGTACAAACCTGTTTCCGACCGTTAAAATTCTTTCAGATTTAGGTCTTGTCAGGAAGGGGACAACTGTCAGTGAGGTTCCTAATAAAGATGATAAAATCACCCCGGCAAGCAGGGCACTATAGTACTTCTTACGCAAATAATAAGCGCCGTAGTCACGATTACGGTGCTCGAATACGATATCATCGAAATCAGTGATTCTGTAAGAATAATTCCCTGCATTAAGTTTAGAATGTTTGTCTTTTCTTTTTGTTTTCACATTTCATTTTTTCATTTTTCAAAAGATTCAGATGTCCAACTGTATCAACTAAAGATAATCTGTCAGGGATGTTACATAAAAGAAAGAACAGGTAGCTTTTTATTTTATATTACAAGAAATGAAGCAAAAAACAAATTTCAACAAGAAAAACATCAATTAAAACACTAAGTTAATAACTGTAAGGTAGACATGTATAAACTTCTGCAAAATTTAAAATAATACCAAGGGAGGAAGTTTTGAACTCCCCCCTTTCTGTCAGGAAAAGGTCCGGACCACTGGCCCAGGGCGAGGGGCGGAGGTCAGGCTTCGTAAGCCGTAGCCTTCTTCGGAATCCGAAGCATTTGCGAAGGATTCGGCGAAGGCTTGGGGCGGGAAGCAGAGAGGAGTGCAAAGATACGGGAGATATGAGATATGAGATTTGAGTAGTGAGTAGTGAGGAAAGAAGAATGAGGAGTCAGGTGTCAGGTGTCAGGAATGTGGATTTTTGATTTCTCTGCGTAACTCTGCGATCCCGAAGCATCGGGACTGCGAAAGTCTGCGAGATAGGTTTTTGTGTTTCAACGGTACAATGTTTCAGGGTTTTACTGTTTTTAGGACAAGCACCCAGTTTTGCTACAGTATTTCTTCGGAAACTGAAGCTTTAATGATGGGATTCAGTGAGGATTAGCCCCGGCTTTTGTTACCTCGATCTATGTTAAGGTCTAATTATCAAATATGGAGTAAATTACATTTACAAGTTATTGATTAACAATCATCAAGACAGGATTTGAAGTCTCAGTTATTGAATTCTTTAGTGCCGTCAGTTTTTCAACAGTGGTTTTGTCCAGATTGTTAAAGAATTCCGGATCTATACTTTTCAGGATTTCATACATCTTATATGCTTCTATATATCCGACCAGGACTCTGTCGTTAAAAACTGACCGTGGCCAGAACTCTGCAAGTCCAAAATAGTCATCAATAAATCCATTGCTTTTTAACCTCATTAATTCTCTTGAACGTTTGTTATAGATCCAAAGAATCTTTTTAGGTGAAATCCCTGAGATAGTGGTTAAATACAGATAACTTTGGTCTTCCAGAATGTTATAAATCCATAGCTTTTCTTCGTATTTGGAATAATCCTCCTTAGATTTTATCTGGATATCGATATCCATTTTTAAATTACCAAAGTTAAAAATGCAATAAGGTCTTTTTACTAGATTACTTAAATAATACATTGTGTCAATTCCATATTCCATAAAATGAAAATCACCTTTATAAACATACAGTGGGGTAACAGGATTTCCAAATCTGCCAAGTTTGTACTCCAGGTCAGGTGAATAGACTATCCTGAGGATAATATTCCCTTCAAAATCAGACAAAAGCCAACTATAAGATTTAATGCCCTTTTGGTTCCCCAGATTTATTATATGGAACATAAAACGATTTAATGAATCAGACTCGAACTGAACTGATTGAGCCTTAAATTTGAAGGATTTAATATAATTACCCCTGAAATTAAAAACCAGCATTTCATCTGAATTTGCTGAATAGATATATACAAATTCATTCCGGTCATTAATTGAGAAATCAGCTACGCTGATATATTCCTCGGGACCTCTTCCACTTTTTCCAATCTGTCTGATAAATTTACCTCGCCTGTCAAACTGCAGAAGCTTCCTGACATCACTAACAAAAATAAACGAATCTGAAAGTTCAACCTTAACCACCTCGTCGAGATAAGATTCATTAGTTGTTTCTAATGGAATATACTCAATCTTTTTAGTGATGGTGCTCACTGGAGGATTAACGACATTGTTTACAGATCTGGAAATATCGACCAAATATGGTGTAAAATCCGGATTTCTCCCATCCTCGGATTTTACTTTCTTTTTAAAGAATATAAGGAGACAAAAAAGAATTACAACTGTGATAAAAGAGATGAATATGAGTGATTTCCTTTTATCCATTATATTATAGCTTTGAATTTGTCAAGACATTCTATTTTTCCGAAGTATCAAACATCTTATTTATATTTTCCCTTACTTTTAAAGGTGACAAACATTAATACCGGGTTATCCAGAGGATTTATGCCGGAAGCAATATCTTCAAGCTTTTTTCTGCCGGCCGGGTTCCTGGCCCTGGCTTTCCTGAAATCATCGCCGGCCACATGATCTTTTAAATCCATGGCTTCAACAGCCATCACCATAACGGAATCATTTACCATTTTCTGAGGGAAAAATCTTGGTCCGCAATCAATATCATTAAATATGCCAGTAGTATTTAACTTATTATCAGTGCTTTCTGGTTTAAAGTAACTAAATTCCCCTGAATCCTTTTGGAATAACCCAAGCATATATGTTGTTGTATACCACGACTCTCCACCAGGAGTTTCTTTTGGAGTGAGTTGTCTGGCCGGAAAACGGTTCCCAAAAAAGCATTTAATTAACAGGATATCATCCGTTTCAAAGATATCTTCAACAGAGATATAATTCCAGAGTCCTGAACCTCCCAATCTCTCTGCTCTTACGGAAAGAGGCATTTTATATTCACCCAAATTAAAGGCATATTTTGGAATTAAGCTATCCTCCTCACTAATTGTGAATAAAGTATCATTAAAGTATTGCTTGAAGTGCATTTTCCCATTATAACTATACATGTAGGATTTGCGTTCAAAAATCGAACCCGGACCATTTCTATTAAAAATGTCATAATTTTTCCAGGCAAACAGAATATGCCCCATTTTATTGATGACAATTGCCTTGTTTGGTTCCTTCCCGCTGGAGTTTGGGACCGGTACAATAAAAAGAGAATCAAATACATTTGCCCAATTTCTATACCCGTCATCATTATTTCCTGAAATCCTGAAAATGTCAGAATACTTCCTGATGAAATTACCCTTAAAATCGTACTCCGACAAATCACGTAAAGCACCCTGAACGTAAATTGATTGATGATCTGAAAAACCTGCTTTTATGCAAAAAAGATACTCCCCCGGACCATTGCCTTTTCGTCCGATAATACTTATAAGTTTCCCATTATTGTTATATAGCAGGCAGGTATTCAGATTATATATCAGAATCAGGCTGTCCCGAAAATCAAAGTTACTGTATGAGCTGAAAGAAATATAATCCTTTGATTGTAAAGGGACGTACGATATATCATCTGCAAACTGACTTAACTTATATTCTGCCAGATTATCAATATTTGCCCCGATGTCAATAAGAATGCTCTTTTCCTCACCGGATTGTCTATGATTGCACCCACAAAAGAGCAATGATAATATTATTTCGGGTTTTATGAATCTGTAAGTCATCCGGTAAATCAATTTTCGATTGATTCAAACTTAAGAACTTATTAATTCAGCATTTCAGGCCAGTCTTTCGCCTTGATCTGCAATTTATTAAGTTTTTTTATAACAACCATTTTTTTAGTCAGCAAATCATTCATGATTCCCCTTATTTATTGCATACAGGAGCTCCAAAAGGGTCGAGTCACATCCAGCTCAGTACATTCAAATAGATGACGTCATCCCGGATACGGTTCCTGCCAATTCGGGATCTTTTCCCGAACCACCGCATATTCGAAAAGCAGATTCTGCCAGATGCAGACCTTCAAGCCTTTACGCCCTAACGCTCATCATTATTATTCCTTGAACCTTACCAGCACCAAAACCGGATTATCCGTTTCTTCAAGACTGTCAGCCAGCCTGACAAGCTCCGCCTTACCGCCGGGATCACGGGGATTACTGTTCCTGAAAGCCTCCGAGTTGACCCAGTTCTTAAGGTTTATGGTCTCAACCCACGAAACAAGTGTATTGTCATCCCAGGTACCCTTTGGCCAGATACAGGGGCCGCCGTCAAGATCATTCAGAAGCTCCTTCTCCGGATCGAAAAATGCCCTGAAATCACCATCCTTCGACCCAATGAAGGCAAGGCCTTCCATCTTGCCGTTACGCGGACTGATAAACTCATAATAGACCTTATCCCCAAATTCAAACAGGTTAGCCGGATGGAGAAAGCTCTTCATGATTATATCGACAGTACCGGTAGTTCTCGCTTCAGGTGTAAGGCGAAGGTTTCCGACATCGATAACCATGTAAGGCTCAAAATCCCCGTTCTTCCAGGAGTATACGGTATCGCAATAGATCTCTTTCTTCCTTAGCTGATTATCAAAACTGTAAAAAAGATTTTCCCCTGTATAAAAGACACCGGGATCAGTCCTGGTCCAGGGATATTTATTTGGGAAATTCCTTATTATGGTACCCATTGTATCCACAAGGATGTAACTGTTCTCAATAGCACCCATATGGTTCGGATAGTAACACAGTATCCCTTCACTTGTGAGTCTGAAATTCATGGCAGACGACAGAGGAGTTCTGAAAGTCCTTACAAGATTGCCTTCCGGCGAGAAAACAAAGAACTTCTGCTGAAATCCGTCGGCCAGGTAAATTGATCCGTCATTCTTGTCGATGTCAACATCATGGGCGACCGTAAATTCGTCAGGACCCCTTCCGGCTTTTCCTATTTTGGTAACGAAAGTACCATCGTGACGGAACATAAAGATATTGGCAAAATACACGGTCAGGAAATAGTCTTTCCCAACCAGGATTTTGTTTATTCTGGATATAACACTCTGCTCTGTGGTCCCAAGAGGAATGTATTCAATATCAACTGCGCCCAGATCCGACAGGTTCAGGGTTCCCTGCGAGGGCAACTCCTTCAGGTCAAAGGCAATAAGCCTGTCTTCCCTGACCGGACCGGAACTTTTGCAGCTTAGAAGGATCGCCGGTAATAAAAAGATCCAGATATGAATTTTAAGGAATGTTTTCATTGTTCATAATTATTTATCCCCAGGTTGTTAGTTGATTGTCTACTAAGATAGGCATTTAATATAAACTGGCAGTGAGTTTACACTGTAATTTTAAAAAAATCTTCAGAACAATAGGTTAATACTTCTTCAAACCAATTCCTGCTCCTATCAAGAGGCATCCTAAGGTTTGACCTGCGCGACACTTCTCCACCTTTACCTTCTCTGAATCCTTCACTAAAGCCTCAGTTTCCGAAGAAAGCTGCGAAGTGCAAAGCTTGCACGACCTCTTTCTCTCCGTTTCTTAATCCTGTACACCACAACGAAGTGTCTCTGGTTCCGTTCCGCCACGCACGGCAGTGGCACCTTGTCGCAAAGTTGTTCCCAGACAAGGCGGTAGCCGCGGGTACGGAAACCAATGCTTTCGGCGGCATCGGTGATACCAAGCATTGAGACGCCTGATTTTGTTATGAATGATCTGGAACGGAGTGATTGTAATGTGTAAGATTTCCCATAATACCTGGCTATCATACGAAGACTGGATGGGCCGCAATCCATAGAATCCAGCTGCTTAAAATATGGGAATGCAGGCATATTATTACTTTTTCAGACTTACCAGGACAAGAACCGGATTATCCGTTTCTTTCAGGCTGTTTGCAAGTCTTTCAAGCTCCTGCTTCTTTTCGGGGTAAAGAGGTTTTGATTTCCTGAAAACCTCAGATGCAACATGGTTTTTAAGCTGTAGGGCATCAATCCAGGCAACAAGAGTATTATTATCTTTTATTGTTTTTGGCCAGATATTGGGACCTCCATTCAAATCATTAATAATTCCCTTTTTCGGATTAATTACAAAAATCAGATTTTGAATTCTTGACCCAATCATTCCAAACAGATTGCCATTCATAAGAAACTCATAATAAATGTAATCACCAAATTCAAATAAGTTCAATTGTTGAAAGTAGTTTTCCGCTATTTTGTCTGGACTTAAATTAGAACGTACCTCCGGAGTAATCAGTCTTTTTCCCTGATAAATTACAGCATGTGGATTAAATGATTGTTTTTCAAAACTATATATGGTGTCAGAGGAAATTTCCTTTTTGTACAACCGATTATTATACTTATAAAATATATTTTCATTAATAAATACTAAATAACGTCCTTTGGGTGCTTTAAACGGATACTTATTTGAGTAATTTTTAAGAATGTGACCTGCAGTGTCTAACAAATTATAGCTAGAGGTAATATTTGCAAATGAGTTTATGCTGTAGCACAAAATTCCATCACCTGTAATTCTAAAGTTCGTTGTATTTAACGGGCATGGGAAAGTTCTAATAAACTTACCATTTTCATTAAAGACAAAGAATTTACGCTGCCAGCCTGAGACCAGGTAAATTCTTCCGTTCTTATCATCAATATCAAAATCATGAAGTACCGTAAACTCATGCGGACCTCTGCCTGGTTTCCCTATTTGTGTCTTGAAATGTCCATTATTGTCGAATTTTAGAAGTGTTGTATAATCCTGAATAAGAATATAGTTGTTACCAAATCTGATACCAGTAATTCTTTGAAGTGGATTTTTATCACTTGTTTCTAACGGAAGAATTTCAATATCCCTGAATCCTAATTCAGAAAGTTTTATATCAACAACTTTTAGTTGCTCTTTCATGTCGAAAGCCGTCAAATTCTTAGTATTCTGACAATCTGTTCTTTGACTCACAATCAGATATAATACTATTAACAATATGATTTCTATTTTACTCATTTGTATTCTTGATTTCATTATTGTTACAGGTTAGGATAATATTAGTATTTTGAGTTAAGAAGTTGTTGAAATTCAACTTATAGATTTTATTACTATTATTTCAGATTTACAAGAACCAAAACCGGATTATCAGTTTCTTTGAGACTATTTGCCAACTTTTCAAGCTTTTTCTTCTTTTCGGGGTATTTGGGTTCGGATTTTTTGAAATTTACGCCGGAAACACACGCTTTCAGCTTATATGGGTCAATTAAATCAATTAAGTATTCTCTGCCATGATCTGCTATAAAGGTTTTTGGAAAGAATTTCAATCCAGCATCAAGGTCATTCCAGATACATCCTGTATCATCAGAACTCCAGTATGATAAAAATGTATTTTGAAGATTTTTATCTATAATAACTAAACCATTTTTCTCTTTATAAAATAAATATTGAATCATCAGATATTTTTTTGATTCAAAAATCTGATTGATCATAAAGTATTTATGCAATTGTTTAATTGGATTATCAATATATGTTTTTGGCAATCTGAATTCTCCTTGTTTAAACAGGAAGTTGGGTCTTAAGGTAAAATCAGGGTAAAAAGTATATACAGTATCAATAAAAGGATTCCAGAAGTTTAATTTGTCGTCAAATAAATAGGTTCCGCCACCATTCAGAAAATTGCTCTTGAATGCAGGCAACGTTCTTTCTTTCTTTTTGATCAGGTTGCCAAGTGTATCAAGGATCATCCATTCAAATTTATTATCATCATCATACTGAAGTTGATAGGATAGGAAAAGTCTGGAGTTAAATACTTCAATTTTATCCAGTGAACCACCATACGCTTTTAGGGAAAATTCATTTCGGAAAGTGCCTGTAATATTAAAAACCTTTATGCCATTGGGTTCATTTGAAACATATATTGTTCCTGTCCTTTTATCTATTGCAAACGACCTGCCATTAAAATATTCTCCCGGACCTCTGCCTTTTTTCCCAATCTTCATTAAGAATTGCCCGTTTATATCAAATTCAAGGATCCCTTCATGCACATCATAAATAAATATTTTATTATTACAGATTTTAGGATTATAATTACTATTAATTTGTGAAAGAGGAAAACTGCATTTGAGGGGAATATATACTATGTCATCAGCAATGTCAGATAACATTATCTCATTTTCTAAAAGAGAAGAAGGATCTAATTCAAAAAGTATTTTGTCACTATGCCGGCAGGATATCAAATAAAATAATAGAAAAACGAGCAAATTCTTCTTCATGGCTTTTATCAGTACATCAAAAGTATTTTAGAGACTGAATCAAAAGTGGCCATTGTGATCCGCGTATCCTTTTAATCATTTGTGAATCCGATTGTTATCTTTGTGGATCACAAGATTTAACATCAATTACAAAAGTAAACAAAAGATGGTGCCAAGATACTCCAAGGGCTTATTATACAGTCTCATTTTAAAATAATCAACAACTCCAAAGGCCAGCCCCACCTCCACCAGGTAATTCGCACGAACTAATGCAATCTTCTTTAGATGTCGCTACACCTCCTTTCTTTTACGAAAGGTCCGGGCAGAGGGCATGTAAGGAACACAGACAAAGCTTTCTGCCCTTTCTTTGTTTTTACTATTTTTCATTTATCATCTGCATGTCTAAAGTTTATAACCGTGAACATTATTATGCTTTCATAGTATAAGTTGAAAATTTTTCACAGATCAAAATTGTCCTGATATTAAAGTTCAACAATTATATTGATATGATTGCAGGAAAAATCCGGGAATAAGTTGACAGAAGTTGCCAGATATTGTCAGAAGCTGCCAGAAGTTGACAGAAGTGGACACCGTCCTCTTTTTGAGCGATGATTTCAGGCGCTTTGGGATTTTAAGATCCGCTCAGACTTTGCAAGCCGTGGCCTTCTTTGGAATCCGAAGCTTTTGTGAAGGATTCGGCATAGGCTTAGGGCAGAGGGGAGGAGAGAAAGATCTGGCCCATGACGGATGAGCTTTCAGCCCCCTTATTGGAAAAACCAAAAATGTCGGGGATTGACCTCTGGTTAAGTCTTTTAATTTTCGAACATGAGAATAATGGAGTAATTCAATAAAAATAAGAAAATATCGCAAAATTACGATTAATATCCTAAAAAAAACGTTATTTTTGCGATTACGTTCCTTTATTCCAGGTATAATGATCAGAAGAGTACTTGAGAAAGATGTTGTGTCCAGAATAGCCACAGGTAAGGCTATCATAATTACCGGCGCTCGTCAGACCGGTAAAACAACCCTTTTATCAGGGCTCCTGAAAGAAAGGGAAGGAACATTATGGCTCGATGCTGATGAACCAGATGTACGGGCCTTGTTCGAGAATCCAACTTCCGACAGACTAAAAGCGGTTTTTGCCGGGAAGAAGATTCTGATCATAGATGAAGCCCAGCGGATAGAAAATATCGGGATGCGTCTTAAACTGATTACAGATCATCTGAAAGATATTCAGTTGGTTGCAACAGGGTCATCTTCCTTCGAACTGTCAAACAAGATCAATGAGCCTCTTACGGGCCGGAAATGGGAATTTCAATTGTTCCCGATTTCATTTGAGGAAATGGTAAATCATACGAGCCTGCTTGAAGAAATCAGGTTAATGCCGCACCGTTTAATTTTTGGATATTATCCTGAAATTGTCACTAACGCGGGATCAGAGAAAGATATTCTTAAACAGCTCACAGACAGTTACCTGTACAAAGACATACTAATGTGGGAAAGAATAAACAAACCTGACAAGCTGGTCAGGTTGTTACAGTCACTTGCTTTACAGATAGGTAACGAAGTATCATACAATGAACTGGCAAATAACCTTGGGATTGATAACCAGACTGTTGAAAAGTACATACAGTTACTTGAACAGACTTTTGTGATTTTCAGACTGGGCGCATTTAGCAGAAATCTCCGCAAAGAACTGAAACGCTCAAGAAAAATATATTTTTATGATAATGGAATCCGTAATTCACTCATTGCTAACTTTAGTCCTCCGGAACTTCGCGGTGATACCGGAGCATTGTGGGAGAATTTTTTCATCTCGGAACGAATAAAATTTCTGAAGAATAATAATATCTGGGCGAATACTTACTTCTGGAGAACTCAGGACCAACAGGAAATTGACTTTATCGAAGAACGGGACGGAATGCTCCACGCATTGGAGATCAAATGGAACCCAAAATCAAAGGCGAGGCTTTCCAGGACATTTTCCTCGGAATACAAAACATCATTTGATGTTATTACTCCCGATAATTTTGACAGGTTTCTAACATTATGACTGAAAACAGGGTGTTGTGTTCATAGCCGTGTTTTGAAGTATAATGTGTTTTACAAAAGTTGCACAAACCAAAAGTACCTTCGGCTCTGTTATTTCATCAGAACAATAACCGGATTGTCCTCCTCCTTCAGTTCGGAAACTAAATTCTTAAGTTTATTATCTGCAATTTCATCTTTATATTTCTTCAGGCTGCCGGCCTGTAAAAATGTTACCATAGTGCCATTTTCATCACTCCACCTGGGCCAGATCAGATATTGATCTTTATTTATTGCATAACTCTTTCCGGTCTTTTTATTTATTACATATCTTTCACTTTCTCCCTTATAGAATATTGTAACAAAAACATAACTGCCATTTTCACAGACATCTTCAAGATACCCGTAACCTGAAGACTTGTCCTGGTACTTGCCAATATTCTCAAGCAAGTCAAGAGGGAACTTTGCACTGCCAAAGTCAAAATAATAACTGACTGAAAGGGTTTTATCACGGGGATCAAACCTGTAGATCGTATCATTGAACTGCTGGTGAAAAATCAATCCATTATCGAGCTTCTGAAAATTTTTGATGTCATAAACCTGGAAAAAATCCTGACTGTTATATGAAACATTGTTTTTAAGACATGTGGAGGAGTCATTTTCATCTATAATTTTCAGCATGCATGGCTCCTTACCGGAATAGTTCAGAGGATAAACAACATACATGTTATTGATTACTTCAAGACGTTTGCTGAAACCGTCAATATCTTTAGTACCAATATACCTGCCCGAGAAATCATAAATGTTGATTTTTTTAAGATCACAGATATAAACCTGTCCCGGAGCCTCATCAACGGCAACATCAACAATAATACCGTATTCTGCCGGGCCCCTGCCTTTGGAGCCTATCTTCCTGATGTATTTCCCGTTTGTTTCAAACTGGTAAAACGAATCCCCTGATAAAACAAAAATGAAATCCGATGTCAGAATGACTTTATGAACACCGGCGATAAGACAACCGGGATTGGTCTCCAACGGAATATATGTAAACTGTTCCTTAAACGAGAAAAGCTCTTTTGAACTTCTTAATGTAGTAATGTCATAACAGATCTGTTCAGATTTCAAATGTGAGGTACATGAAAGAAATTCTGATGCCAGCAGCAACAAAATGCAATTTGCAATCAGAAGATGTTTGAAAGAACAGAAATCCATGATCAGAATTTTCTCTTTGGCTGCCTTTTCCGGAATGAATAAATATCCCGGATTTGAATGCCTGCGAATTTTTCCGTTAAGCGGGTTCATTATTTTTTGTTTTCGAACTATTAAAAGTAGTCTTTTTGGTACAAATTCAAAACCGGCACGGGTACAGGCGATCCCGAGTTGCTTCGCTTTCGGGACTACTTATCCTCCTTTCGTCGGATACGTAGCTTGCACGTGCTATAAGTCAGGAAATTCCTCATTCAGAAATGCTTTCCTGAACCATATCTCAAATGCAGGATCGAGGAAAAAATATGTTCTGCCCGATTCTCCGATGACATCGTTGTTTATGAGCGTCATTTTATTCTTGCTTACATTCCGGGGGGTGCCGAGACGGAATTCATTCATCACCCGTGAGGAAGTAAGCTGGCTTTCTCCTGCCGCGACTGCTTTCAGAAGATTGATCTGTGTCGGGCTCATGTTTTCAGCCTGGTTCTTGTAAAATGGCATATTGGCATTCAGAAGTTCCTTCAATGAAGTAATGATATCAGTTTTTGTAACGCTTCTGCCTGTCAGGTTCCATGTATAATGAGCAAGCTGCTGGATATACCAGGGATGACACTGCATCAGATCGGCAATCAACGCTGATTCCTCCCTTGTTATGCTTTTGCCTGTATTTTTAAAGCCTTCACAGATAAAGGCAATCCAGCTGTCCCTTTCAATTTTCGGAAGCATAATTATCTCACCAAACCTGTAAAACGGTAAGGAAGGGGTGTTGAATATATCTGTCATCATATGGCACTGACTGCCATAAATGCAGTATGTTACAAGTTTCTGCCTCTGCCATATGGATCTCATCCTTTTTTCAAGCTCAATGTAGCCTCCGAATCCTGCTATAACCTGGAATTCGTCAAGACATACAATCATTTTTATCTTTTTCTCCTGTGCTATCTTCTCCGGCAGGCTGAGGATCTCGTCGCTGTTCTTTTTCAGTTCCTCCCAGTCGAAACTTATGCTGAAACTGCTTACAGGATCCATGCTTACCTGAATCCTGGGGATGATGTTCCTGAATATTTTTCTGGATAACTCTATCCATTCCTGCCATTTTGACGAAGAGGCTTTTAAAATTTCACCGGCAAATTTTTCCAGGAATTCTTCTGCGCTGTTAACAGTAAACAGGTCGATCATCGCAATCCTGATGTTTTTATGTTCCGTGCGGAGAGAGCCGGTGACAAATTCCACAAGAGATGATTTACCCCACCGCCTCGGAGATATTATAATTGTGTTTGTCCCTCCAAGCATGTTCGACTTTAGCTGTTTTACCTCCTTTTTCCGGTTTATGAATGAGCGGGAGCTTACCGTGCTCCCATAAATAAACGGTGATGTTTTCATATTCCTCAGATTTATACCATCAGGTATTATACCATATAGTATTATACGTAAAGGTATAAAAATTAGTTTGTCATTGCAAATATTCCTTCAGGGGGAAAATGCCGTTGCAGGTTACTGGTCGCAGGTTGCTGGTTACTGGTTGCTGAGAGAACCCATGTCTCACGTCTCATATCTCATATCTTTATTGCCTCAAGCCTTCGCCGAATCCTTCGCAATAGCTTCGGATTCCAAAGAAGGCTACGGCTTACGAAGCCTGCCCCCAGCTCCCTGCCAAGGATACGGTTTGCGAAGCCTGCTCCCCGAAAGCCACTGATTGATCACCCTCCTGATAATACAATTTAAGGCTGTTATTTACGTTTTGTTCTTAGCATTAATTAGTCAAAAGATATTTTCTTATGAAGCGAGTATTACTTTTAGTAACCACAGCCTTTTTTATGGTTGTTTTCTGCGGTTTATCATCAGGACAGGAAAAACAGTCTGACAAAATCGTCTTTAATCCGGGAGTGCTGGCCGGATATAACAGGGGTACCGGGTTACAGGGAAATGTGACTGTTTTGAACTTCAGACAGGGATTTCCCTTTATTTTAAGGATGGGACTTGGGATCACGTTCCTTAATCCCGGTGATGCTACTGATGCCCGGAGGATATTCATTAACAACAATACAAATGGCACACCTGAGAAGAAAGGTCATTCCCTTGACCTGAGGCTCGATTTTATGATGTCACGAACTGTACTCGGAATGGAGGATTCATTCCTGTATTTCGGGCCCAGGTTTTCAACTTTCAAAGGGGATTTCAGATATGTGGGTGGAAATGAAGACTTTGAGGTGAAATCACATCAATGGGGCCTCGGGGGTGGATTTGAAAATCATTTCAGGATGACGGAGAAACTTGACCTTGTTCTTTCATATGGTCTTGATTTTTATATTCCTTCAACATTAACAGGTCACGATACCTCCTACAGTCCTGACAATGATAACGTGAATCCCCATACAGATAACAGGAATGATAACGTTTATTTCAGGTATAATGATGCTAACAGGGCTATCCGGCAGCCCTTGTTCATGCCCCATCTGATGCTGGGGATTAATTTCGGGATTTAATTCATTTTTATTCGCATTCAGTAGTGCCTGTTGATCAAAAAGGCTTACCAGCATCACGATAGCTATCGATTGTGTGGATTGCATCCGCAATCCATTTGTCAACATGAGCCTGACTCCTGACACCTGACTCCTCATTCCTCATTCCTCATTCTTCATTTGTCACTACTCACCTCTCACCACGGGAGAGAGCCTGGCACCCTCCGGCGTGGGGTCAGGGGTGAGGCCGGAGAATGGCTGAGGATTGCCTTCGGCGATCCCTTCGGAGGTTCCCAGCAACTCCTTATCATTCCCTTACTCCTTTCAGTCGTAAGGTATTTTTGTTTTATGGCTTTCCTCCCAGAGGCGAGCCTTAGTTCCGAACGAAACGTCTGTACCGGCGTTCCCCTCTCACCCCGGGGTCAGGGGTGAGGATTAGCTACGCTGATCCCTTTTGGGGGTTCCCTGCAACGACAAATTGCTTCTTAGCGAGCGGAGCTCGCTAAGATTTTTATTTTACAACAGGCCTCGCTCATGCGGGGCATGGCTCGACCTGTTGTAAAATAAAAATCCCTTCCGCTGTGGCGGAAGGGAGCAATTTGTCGTTGCGGAGAGAGGGGGATTCGAACCCCCGGTCCACCGGAAGGCGGACAACGGTTTTCGAGACCGCCGCATTCGACCACTCTGCCATCTCTCCTTGACGCGGTCGGCGACAAAAGTAATAAATATTTGTTCTTAAAAAGTCATTCATTTGTTTTGATAACATCCTTTTAAGAGCTTATTTTGCATAACATTCAGAATATTAATATTTAACCTTAATATTTCAAAACGTGAAAAATCTATTTAAAATTCTGTTCATTATGGGATTGACCGCAACATCGTTCAGCTCTTGTAAAAATCAACCTGCAGCTGATCTTTCCAATCCGTTTTTCCAGGAATACAATACTCCCTTCCAGGTACCGCCTTTTGAAACAATAATGGCGAAACACTATATGCCTGCATTCGAAAAAGGCATGGAAGAGGGGAGAAAGGATATCGAAAAACTGGTTAAAAACACCGAAGAACCGACTTTTGACAATACTATCGGCGCACTCGACAAGGCCGGAGAACTTCTTACAAGGGTTTCTGCTACCTTCTTTGCCCAGGCTTCAGCCAATACAAACGATTCGCTTCAGAACATAGAACTCGAGATCTCCCCGAAACTTGCCGGATACAATGATGAGATCAGGCTGAACCCCGACCTCTTTAAAAGAGTAAAGCAGGTCTATGATAATCAGGCACAATTCAACCTTACAGCCGAACAGAAATTCATACTCGAAAATCTTTATAAGGAATTTGTAAGAAACGGTGCAAACCTGAACAAGGCAGACCAGGATACCCTGAAGAATCTCAACCAGAGGATCTCGGTGCTGAGTGTCACATTCAGCCAGAATGTCCTTAATGAAACAAACAACTATAAGCTTGTTGTTGATAAAGATAAGCTTACCGGCCTGCCTCAGTCCCTTGTCGACGCTGCCGCCGAAACAGCCAAAGCCGCCGGAAAGGAAGGCCAGTATGCATTCACTACACAGAGGCCAAGCATCTTCCCTTTCCTTCAGTATTCGGAAGACAGGGCCCTTCGCCGCGAGCTTTTCCATGCTTATATAAACAGGGGTAACAACGGAAATGAAAATGATAACAACAAAGTACTTGCCGAGATAGTAAAACTGAGGGCACAGCGTGCCTTACTCCTTGGCTATAAGTCACATTCCGACCTTGTTCTTGAACCCAGAATGGCAAAGACGCCACAGAATGTTTTCAACCTTCTCGACAATCTCTGGAGCAAAGCAATCCCTGTTGCAAAAAATGAAGTTACAGAGATGCAAAAGCTTATTGACAAAGAAGGAGGAAATTTCAAACTTGAACCTTCCGACTGGTGGTATTATGCAGAGAAACTCAGAAAACAGAAATACGACCTCGACGATAACGAGCTGAGACCGTATTTCAAGCTTGATAATGTCCGCGAAGGTGTATTCACATGTGCAAACAAGCTTTACGGAATTACTTTCGAACCAATTGCAAACTGTCCTCTTCCTCATCCCGAGGCACAGGCTTATGAGGTTAAGGAAGCCGATGGATCACATATCGGAGTCCTTTACATGGATTTCCATCCGAGGGAAAGCAAGCGTCAGGGTGCATGGTGCGGCGGTTACCGCAACCACCATGTTGTTGAAGGAAAAGAAGTTGCTCCGGTAGTAACGCTTGTCTGCAACTTTACCCGTCCATCAGGCGAACTTCCTGCACTTCTTAACCTCGAAGAGGTCGAAACACTTTTCCATGAATTCGGACATGCACTTGAAGGACTTTTCTGCAAGAATACCTACAATATGTCATATATTGCCTGGGATTTCGTTGAGCTTCCTTCACAGATAATGGAGCATTGGGCAACCGAACCCGAGCTTCTGAACACATATGCAAAGCATTATCAGACAGGCGAAACAATCCCCGCTGCACTGATCGCCAAAATGGACAAGAGTAAATATTTCAACCAGGGTTTCATAAATGTTGAGCTCCTTGCCGCATCACTTCTTGATATGGCATATTATACTCTTGAAGCTCCTGCCGTTGTTGATGTTCAGAGCTTTGAGAAGGCCTATTTCGACAAGATCGGACTTATCCCTGAGATAGTATCGAGATACAGGAGCACATATTTCCTCCATATAATCGACGGTTACGATTCAGGTTATTACAGCTATACCTGGGCTGCAGTTCTCGACAACGATGCATTTGAAGCGTTTAAGGAGAAAGGTATTTTCGACAGGGCCACTGCAGAATCGTTCCGCAGGAATATCCTGGAAAAGGACGGCACCATGGATGCAATGCAGATGTATGTCAATTTCCGCGGCCGCGAACCTCAGATAGAACCGCTGCTGAAGAACAGGGGACTCATCGCACAGTAGTATGTTGGGCGGTGGATGTTAAAATGTTGGGCGGTTGGATGTTAAAATGTTGTGCGGTTGGATGTTATAATGTTGTGCGGTCCGATGTTATAATGTTGTGCGGTTCGATGTTATAATGTTGTGCGGTTCGATGTTAAAATGTTGTGCAGTTTAACATTTAACTGCATAACATTTAACCGCATAACATCTAACCGCATAACATCTAACCGCATAACATCTAACCGCATAACATCTAACCGCATA
>CAZWHC010000001.1:664341-809304 GCA_964633505.1 uncultured Rikenellaceae bacterium
ACAATAATCAATCAAACGCTTTTCTTATCTCGTCAAGCGAAACTCCCAGGCTAAGCATCGCTGCCTGGTCAAGCAGCTTTTCATCGCCTGTGAGGTGGATTGTGATCTGGGTGTGAGTAATGCTTTCGCCGGGTTTAAGGGCGGCTGCAGGGGAGGAGGTCTCAAGTTCATAAAAGGGACCCATCTGTGATCCGTCTTCCAGCGGTCCGTCGTTATAGGAATTCACGGCATCGCCTGAATATGGATCTTCCTGGATCAGCCAGGCCGAATTCACATAATCTGTTTTGCCTTCAGGAAGTCTGCAGAGCAGCAGGGTAAGTATCCTGTTCTCGAAGTCGTAGCTTCCCATCGTACCTGTTGCCCGTAAGGGTGAAAGCCCTATCTTTCCCCGGCTTTTGCCGTCGGCCCTGAAATAGATATTGTTTCCCGCGATCTTAAGCCTGTCGGGTGATATCGTTCCGAAATAGCTGTCATTTACAATTATGCCGCGATCTTTTTCATCGCCCTGCTTAAATGGTATTACGACAGTAACCTCAGGTGACGGAATAAACATGCCAAGCATCCAGATTGAAAGCATACCTGTTTCCTTTTTCCATTCCCTGTCGCCTTTATTCGTAAGCTTGTTTTCAGACATGTATGCTACATAGCTTATGCCTTTCAGGTCAAGGCCTGTCTCTTTCATCAAATCTTCTTCCGAAAGTAGTGTCACTTTCCTGTCGATCTGAAATTTCAGCGTTGTACCGCTGTAGTTTTCAATCTCAGCATAATGTGTAAAGGAAGCTGAGGATTCGTTTGCCGATGTGACTGTAAACGGAATTGTATCAAGGAAAGCAGGTGTCTGCCAGTTGTCATAAACAAATTCATCCCCTTTTTTAAAATAGATTGAGAATTGTCCTCCCTCGGGACCGAGCCACAACCTTTCCTCACCCCCGAAGGGCATTATATGGGGCTGCGATCTGTCGGAAGCTATAAGGTCCCTGTTAATCCATCCGAAGCTGAAACCTGCAGGGCCCTGGGAGGTGCTTGTCATTACCCTGCCCTGCCAGGCGGGGACAATGGCAACTGATGAATTGCCGTTTTTAAGTTCAATCACTTCAACATGCTTTCTGAGAAAATTCAGATTATATCCGTATTGTTTAAGGGTGTCGGTTGTCATGACATTTGAGTTTTGATTCGTTTGTGAGGTCTGGTTCCTGCCTGTGCATGAGACAAGCAGGATTGATGAAATAAATGCAATTGTTTTAAGATTCATGTTGCAGTGTTTTAAAGTGTGACCGGAGATACATGTTAAAGGTAATTTAATGTAATCATATTTTGAGTGGTGGGGAAGAAAAGAATTTTACCACGAAGGTGACAAAGGTTTCACGAAGGGCACGAAGGGAAATACAAAGACTTCTTTCTTTGTGACCCTTAGTGCTTACCTTGGTGTCCTTAGTGGTAAAAAAAAAGAATTTCGGAATTCGGAATTCGGATTTCGGATTTATTAATTATCGGATTACTTTTGATTCCTTAAATACAATAATGGAAAGGAAAATCCTTTGTGGGTTAACGCCCGATGATATCATTCATGAAGCAGATATTGCCGGATTGAGCATGCCGGCGACAATTTCCGTTACAAACAGCCTGTATAAGAAAAGGCTCAGGGATATCAGTGAATTTCCGAAAATACCGGGCAGACTCAAAAGTATGTTAGGTGATTTGTTCACTCCCGGTTTATATGATCCGGAGTCGTCAGTTACATCATCCGACGGAACAATAAAATATCTTTTCAGGAACAATGCCGGTCAGGTCTTTGAAACAGTTTATATGTCCGACGGCAAACGCAATACGGTTTGTGTATCCTCACAGTCGGGGTGCAGGATGGGTTGCCCTTTCTGTGCAACGGGACGTCTGGGATTCATGGGCGACCTTTCCGCCGGCGATATTGTAAACCAGGTAATAAGCCTCCCGGAAGCCGTTAAGGTAAATCATATTGTGTTTATGGGAATGGGAGAGCCGATGGACAATATTGAAAATGTATTGAAGGCATGCACTGTTCTTACCTCACAATGGGGTCTTGCCCTGAGTCCGCGCGATATTACGGTTTCCACAGTAGGCATCATACCTGGGATTGAACGTTTTCTTGCCGGATCGGATTGTAATCTTGCCTTCAGTCTTTTTTCTCCTTTTCCTGATGAGAGAGTAAGGGCAGTACCGGCTGAAAGGTTACATCCCGCAGAAGCAATCATAGGAATGATGAAGAATTATCCTCTGAAAAAGAAACGGAGAATGAGCATTGCCTATGTGATGATGAAAGATATTAACGATACGGAGCGGCATCTTCAGGGATTGAAGGACCTGCTCCGGGGATCTTCGGTAAGGATAAACCTGATCCCTTACCATCCTGTTTCAGTTGGAGAAGCTGTCTCATCTCCACCAGAGACCATGATGCATTTTAAGCACGAACTTGTTATCTCAGGTATCTCAGCATCAGTAAGAAGATCGAGGGGCGCTGATATTTCAGCGGCATGCGGACTACTGGCATCCGGCTCCGTATCATGAGTTTATCAGCTGGAATAGGTGTTCGTCGATATAACCGTCATTTGTTTTTACCCAGTCTTTTTTTATGCCTGCCTCGACAAATCCTGTTTTGCGGAACAGGTCCATACTTTCGCAGTTGTTGCTTAAGATATTGCAATAAAGCTGATGGAGCTGAAGCGTGCCAAAACAATAGTCAACAAGGCATTTCAGGGCCATTGATGCATATCCTTTCCTCCGGTAAGCCTCGTCAGCTATAAGGATCCCAATCCCGGCGCGTTTATGGAAGGGATCGAAATCGAAAAGATCGATAGTCCCGATAGTCTTCCCGTCGGAGATATGGTCTATCATCAGGCGGAGCTGGCCTGTCTCATATATATTTTTATGAGAGTTTTCGAGGTATCTTTTAAGTGTATACTTTGAAAAAGGCACAATGGTGCTGCTGATTATCCAGTATGAAGTATTATTTTCCCATCCATACAGCAGTTCAAGATCTTCGGGCTCGGGAGCCCGAAGATTTATTTCCTTGTATTTCATTGCAGATATGAATAATGTTCTTCTGAAATTACTGAATTTCGACTTCCCTTATAAATGCATCGCTGTAGTCCTTTTTCACATTTATCAAAGCTTCCCTGGCTGTTGAAATAGATTCATATTCGCCATAGACATATTTGTAAAAACCGTCGCCATTTCTTATCTCCCTGACACCCTCATAACCGGGGAAGATATCCTTTATATCAATCGGATTCCGGGTTGCTTTCAGCTGAATTGTGAACACCTTTCGTGATGTTGCAGGGCCTGTCAGCGTGAAACCGGCATCACCTCCCGAAGCAGCATTCTCAAGCTCGTACTGGTTAATAATATATGCATCTTTCAGCCCGGTTTCTCTCAGGTTGCCCAGATATGTAACTGCATCCGGCCTGTTGTAAAAGACTCCCAGAGCATAGAGATAGAGTGAATCAGTTTTGACAGTTCTTACAAAGAGCATTTCATCCTTTATAAGGTTATTGAAATATCCGGAATTCAGCTTATCCTTTGTCTGCCTGAGGATAATACTGTATTTCATGGATCCCGGCTGTCTCAGGTGCTGTGGTGTATAGGCTTCCTGCCTTATTACAACGCCTGTTTTCGGATTGACAATTCCGAAAGTAACCCTTCTGTTATATTTCCTTCCTTCAGGATTGTCGGATCCGTCAGGATTTGTATTTACAGCCACGAAATTTGATTCTCCGAATGCCTTTTTAACAAATTTTGACTTGTCGATGCCTGATGCTGCCATATAATCTATAACGGACTGTGAGCGCTTGTCGGCAAGCCGTTTGTTATACTCTGAAGGGCCTTTTGAATCTGTATATCCTGCCACCTCAATGGTCAGTTCAGGATAATTTATCATTATATTTTTCAGGATTTCGAGTGTTGGTTTGGCATCCTCGGTGATATCGGCCTTGTCAAAGTTGAAGAGTACATTTTTGATCGACAGGAAATCTCCTGTTGAGACCTTTTCAGGTTCAAGGGATGGATTAACGGCAAGGAATTTTCCTGCAAAATAAAGAGGAAGGTTAAGGTTAATAGTATCGGTATTATACCCGTCGTGACTTACATATACTTCATAGTCGCCGGGTTTGATGTTGAAATTGAACGATCCGTCGGCGGCAACTGGAATATTTTGGATGACCTCGCCTGTTTTCAGGTTTTTGACAGTAATAAGTGATACTTTAGGATCGACCTGCATACCGTCCTCAAGCATTATTGTTCCCTCAGCTCTTGTAATCTCGTCGGCAGGGTCGACAGCGACAACTGAATAGATATTCCTTTGATTGGTTTTATCATCAAACCGGCTTGCCACGAATCCCGGTGCATTATTATTGAGTATAAAATTGGTATTTTCCTGAACAGTATTGAAAGAATATGGCATTCCCACAGGCTGTGTCCATACCGATCCTCTCTTTATTGACCTGAAAACATCATAGGCTCCCATGCTTATATGTCCTATTGAGCTGAAAAGCAGTGCATTCTCGGCAGGATCGAAGTATGGTGTACTTTCATCATATGGAGTATTAATGATATTTCCCAGGTTAACAGGACGATCCCATGAACCGTCGTTAAGGCGTTCCGATGTCCAGATATCAAGTTCACCTTCACCTCCGGGCCTGTTGCTTGAGAAATACATTGTTCTGCCATCGGGCGTAATAAAGCCGTGTGCTTCCCAGTATATCGAGTTTACATACCTGCCTACACTTTTGATCTTTGTCCACGTTGTGTCCCTTCTTGTGCTGTAATAAAGATTTCCGTCACCGCCGTCATCCATGAACAGGACAAGCATTTTGCCATTCGCAGTTATTGAGTTTGTATAGAACCTGTCATAACCTCCCAGTTGCCTGGTTATGTTTGAAGGTCTTTCCCAGACATTATTCTTTTTGTATGAACAATATATTTGTGTTATTCCTTCATTTTTTGTTGTAAATACAAATACAGAATCATTTTTGGCAAGTACCGGATTACAAGCGCCGGGATAATCAGGAAGCCATGGAGCAAAATAATCGGTAATGAGCCTAAGCGGGCGCTTTTTCATTTCCATGGCATAGCGGCAGTTCCTTATCTGGAGATCGATGAAATCCTCCTGGTAAGTGTCCTCATCCGAAAGGCTCTTCTTCATGGTATTGAAAAAGTTGAGAGCCTGTTCAAGGCTGTCATTCTGATGAAAAGCAATGGCAAGATACAGGTATGTATCAAGGGGAGCTTTCTCACCTGTCTGTTTGTATTCCTTGGCATATGAAACAACTCCCAGTGAAGCTTTTTTAAGCAACTGAAGAGCATCCTGCTGTCTTCCGTCGAGATTCAGGTAACAGATCCCCAGCTTGGCTGCAAGGTTGTAATTGTCGGGATGTTCTTTAACAAGAGGTTCATACAGGCTTGCGGCTTTCAGGTAATTCTCATCGTAGTAAAAATATGTGTCGGCATTCTGAAAGGCCCTCTGAAATTCCCTGCGCGAAGGCTCCTGCGCTGTCATGGCATTGCCCAGGGCAAGCAAAAAGAATATGACAGTAACTTTTCTGAAGGGGTAAAAATGTTTCATTTTCCGGTAGGTTATGGGTGACAGTAATTTTAGAATTTCTTGACAGATATTTGTTAAACATTAAGCAAAATAATCAAAACAGTCAGTTATTCATCAGGATGCCGATCTCCTTCACGAATGCATCACTGAATCTCCCGAACTGATTTCTCTGCAATACAGTCTTTGCTTCCTCGGATGTTGAATATCTGCCATACAGATAATGGTACATCCCGTCAATCTCCTTTGTCTCCCTCACACCAGTCAATCCGGGGAATGTCAGGTTAATATCAACAGGCGTCTTTGTCGCCTTGAGCTGGATACTATAATATTTCCGGCTTTCTACAGGTTTATCGCCTGATCTGCGTGTAACCTTTTTAATGAACAGATCATCGGGATAACCTTTTCTAATCAGATCATCCCTGTGGGCATAGGCATCGTTTTTATCTGTAAAGACTCCTGTTGTGTACCTGTAGAAGTAATCTGCCTCATTATAAAAAACCCGAATATCCGAAACATACCTGAAATAATTTATGTCAACAGGATTATAAAGCGCCATAACCTGAACCGTATAGTATAGGATTGTCGTATCCTGCGAGTCATTGTCAGTAACATCCGATACTGCAAGGTCCTTAACCAGTATCCGGGGATCAATTTCTTTTACTGCCGGTATTTTTGAAAGATCTATCTTTTGACCTGCCGGAGGATTTTTATCAAGTACGACATCCCTCATTCTAATAACCTTTGACGGATTGTCAGCCATCACAGTTGTATCTGCATATTGCGGATAATAGCCGCCGGGACCTGTGTAAATGATCCTGAACCTGCCAGGGGATACAATGAAATTGTATTTCCCTGTAAACCTGTCGGGATAAACAGTCTCAAGTGTATCTCCCGACGTAAGGTCGGTAAGGTGGATGGCATTGTTTTCATCGAACTGCATCACAGTATCCTTAAGGCTGTAGTTACCTGATATTTCAAAGATCCTGTTAAGATCTTCGTTTGTAAGGGTGATATAAAAAATCTCCTTTTTCTTATATTCGGTTGTTATTGAATAGAATCCGTTCCTGTCGTTGTTGAAAGGCTGGAAAAACCTGTCATCATCGGTCGAGTTAATAGGGAAGCCCATGTTTTCCGGTATTTTCCATTCCGCACCCGATCGGCGGCTCCTGTAAATATCATAACCCCCCATTCCGCTGTGTCCCTCCGAACTGAAATACAGCAACGAGTCGTTTAGAGTAACGAATGGAGTATCTTCGTTGTATATCGTATTTATACTTTCGCCCAGATTGACAGGTACTCCCCAGTCATCGGTTGCATCTTTTTCAGAAAGGTAAATATCGAGTCCTCCTATTCCTCCATCCCTGTTGCTTGTGAAATACAGCTTTTTACCGTCGGATGAAATGGCGGCATGCGATTCATAGAATTTGGTGTTGATATTTCTGTTCAGCTTGCTGATGGGTGTCCATGAACCGTCTACGTATTCAGATGAGTATATATTACCGTCGAAATTGTCGGTCTTGTACAGAAAGAGCATTGTCCCGTCATAATTAAGGGAACAGGAGGAACAATCATCCCCGCATTTCAGCTGTGAATTTATCTCAACAGGATCCTGCCATACTCCCCTTATCTTTCTTGAGAACATTATTGCATTGATGATACCTCTTCTCTCGGTATAGACAATTGTATTTCCGTCAAAGCTGACGGCAGGATTTTCATTTACTGATCCCTGGCTGAACTGTTTGCTGAGTAGTACTTTACTGATCCTGAACGGATTTTCCTGGCTGTTCATGGCGTTGTTGCAGGCTTCAATCTGCTGATCGATATATGAAAAGTTTTTCATCCCGCCTTTTTTCTCAGTTTCAAGAGCCAGTTTCTTGAAATTATTCAGGGTATTAAGCGCTTTTTCAAGATCGTTGTTTATCATATAGGCTTTCCCGAGGAAGAACCAGGCATCAAGCGGCGCTCTTTTTTCTGAGAAACTGTTCACTTTTGCCCCATAGCTCGAATGGTTGACTGCAGATTCGAGATATGCTATGGATCTGTCCTTTTCTCCAGGAATATTGAGATAGCTTGTTCCGATCTTATACTGGATATTATAGTTGTCGGGTTTGTCAAGAAGCAGGTACAGTGGGTTTGCCAGCTCATATTCAAAGAATAGGTAATGCGATTCAGCTTCTGCAAAGATCTTCCTGTTCTGTATCTTTTGCTGGCTATATGCAGAAAAAGTAAACAGAACAAAAATAATTAGCTGTAATGACAGTCTAAATATTTTCTCCCTGACTACAATCATTATAACAAATATAACAATTTTAGACATAATCGTCAGGGACGAGTATAATTTTATCAGAAAGGAAGATGTCCAGGGAATGTCCTGAAAACCCCCCTGCCCTAAATCAGGGAATCGGTGTAATTCTCAAGTATCTCCTTTATCCTGTTGAGGAATTTACCTGCCAGGGCTCCGTCGACAACCCTATGATCGTAGCTTAGCGACAATATCATTATCTGTCGTATTGCAATAACATCGCCATCGGGTGTTTCAACTACTGCAGGCATTTTCCTTACAGCCCCCGTGCCAAGTATGGCAACCTGGGGCTGATTGATTATCGGCGTTCCCGACAGGTTGTTGTAGGTCCCGAAATTTGTTATTGTAAATGTTCCACCGGTTATTTCATCGGGTCTCAGTCTGCCAGCCCTTGCTCTTTCGGCAAGATCGTTGACAGATATTGCAAGACCGGTAAGGTTCTTTTCGTTTGCATTTTTAATTACGGGAACGATGAGGTTGCCGTCGGGAAGGGCAGTGGCCATCCCAATATTTATATTCTTCTTTTTGATAATGTTGTTCCCGTCGACAGAAATGTTGAGCATCGGAAAGTCGTGGAGTGCCCTGGCTGCAGCATCTATAAAGATCGGGGTCAGTGTCAGTTTCTGTCCTTCGGCAGCCAGAAATTTGTCCTTAACGCTGTTTCTCCAGTTCACAACCCTTGTTACATCTGCATCGATGAAGGAGGTAACATGCGGGGAGGTCCTTTTTGACATTACCATATGTTCGGCGATAAGCTTCCTCACCCTGTCCATTTCGACGATCTCATCGCCTGACTGTGTTTCGGCAGGAACAGCATGCATTACCGGCTCGGCAGGCGTTTCTTTTTTCTTTCCGGTGTTTTTACGTTCTTCAACAAACCTCAGAACATCATCTCTTGTAATCCTTCCGTCCATCCCGCTGCCCTTCATCCTGTCGAGTTCATCATAGCTTATACCTTCTCTGGCGGCAATGCTGCGGACCAGCGGTGTAAGGAATTTACCCGACTGAGTTCTGCTTTTCATGTCACGTGAGATAATGGTCTCTTCTTTCTTTTCTTCACGGACTGAGTTTATCGTTTCCCTTATCCTTTCGACTTCCTTTTCTATTTTTTGTATCTCATCAGGTTGTTTTTCCCTGTTGTCTTCAATCACTGCAATGATTTCCCCGACTTTCACAACAGTTCCTTCCACTGCTTTAATTTCAACAAGTGTGCCTCCCGATGGAGCAGGTATCTCAGAATCGACCTTGTCGGTTGCAACTTCAACAAGGGAGTCATCCTCGTTTACTACCCCACCCTCCTTTACAAGCCATTTGTTGATTGTCGCTTCTATCACTCCTTCTCCCATTGCGGGAAGTATAATGTTCATTCTTGCCATGTAATCATTTTTCTACAATAACAAACAGGAGCAGTTTATGTTTAAAAGAATCCTACTGGTGATACGGGCTTCTGTTGCTGATGGCCCTTCCGAGAGTAATTTCATCAGTATATTCAAGTTCGTCACCCACAGCGACTCCGCGGGCCAGAGTGGTCAGGAGGACATCAAATTTGCCGAGGCGCCGCGAGATGTAAAAATTAGTAGTGTCCCCTTCCATTGTAGTGCTAAGCGCCAGGATAACCTCCGAAATCCCTCCGGCCTTCACTTTCTCCTCAAGGGAATCGATTTTCAGGTCGGCCGGACCAACCCCGTCAACAGGGGAGATTATGCCTCCCAATACATGGTAGATTCCCCTGAACTGTCCGGTGTTCTCAATAGCCATCACATCCTGGATGTTTTCAACAACACAGATCGTTGATCTGTCTCTTCTGCCATCGCTGCAAATAGTGCACACCTCTGTATCAGATATGCTATGACATATTTTGCAGTAATGAATCTCTTTGTGAAGCCTTATTATGCTTTCGCCGAATCGTTCAACTTCCCCCGAATTCCTTTTCAGCAGATTCATGACAAGCCTGAATGCTGTTTTTCTTCCTATTCCCGGAAGGGATGCAAATTCGTTTACTGCATTTTCAAGAAGTTTTGAAGGAAATCCCGGAGAATTCATTGTAAGTGATTTTATACAAAATTAATCCATTAATATTTTCTCCACTAAACCCTGATGGAATTTTTTACCATCCCGACTTTTTGCTATCTATGCAGATTAATTTTAAAATCCGATGACTCCAACATTGATACTGGGTATCTTCTTTGCCTATACAGTTCTTCTTTTTGCTGTAACATGGTTCACAGCCAGAAAAGCCAACAACCAGTCGTTTTACATCGGGAACAGGGTCTCTCCCTGGTTTGTTGTGGCCTACGGCATGATCGGGGCATCGCTTTCGGGGGTCACATTCATGTCGGTCCCAGGCTGGGTAAAAGAGACGCAATTCAGCTATATGGTTGTTGTTTTTGGCTATCTGTTCGGATACATGGTAATTGCAACCGTACTATTACCGCTTTACTATCGTCTTAAGCTCACAACAATATATACATATCTCGAAAAGCGGTTCGGATTCTGGTCATACAAGACAGGTGCCGGATTTTTTATCCTGTCGAGGATACTGGGTGCTTCGCTCAGGATGTTCCTTGTCATCAATGTTCTTCAGATTTTCGTTTTTGACGCCTGGAATGTTCCTTTCTGGGTAAATGTTCTGATCTTCATTTCTCTTATTATCATTTATACTTTAAAGGGCGGCATCAGGACCATTATCTGGACTGATACCCTGCAGACTACATTCATGCTTCTTGCAGTGATTCTTTCAGTCATTTATATCAGCAGGGAGCTTGGCTCTCCTGTTTTCAAACTGGCGCGGGAGGTTCTCGACAGTTCGGTTTCAAAGATGTTCATCACCGACTGGCATAATGAAAGGCATTTTATCAAGCAGTTTCTTAGCGGTATGTTCATAACAATATCGATGACAGGTCTCGACCAGGAGATGATGCAGAAGAACCTGAGCTGCCGCAATCTGAAGGAAGCACAGAAGAATATGTTCACTTTCAGCGGCATAGTAGTGCTTGTGAATTTCCTTTTCCTCGTACTCGGGGCATTCCTGCTAATTTATGCTCAGACAAAGAGTATTACGGTGCCTATGACCGATGATCTCTTCCCCACAGTTGCGTTTAACTATCTTGGCCCGGTTGCAGGGGTTGTATTCCTTATAGGACTCATTTCGGCGGCTTTTCCCAGTGCCGATGGAGCACTGACCTCCCTCACCACTTCGGTAAGTATCGATTTTCTTGGCCTGGAAAAGCGGGAGGAGATGGCAGAGCACGCAAAAACCAGGACCAGATATATTGTTCACATATCAATAGCTGTTATATTTTTTATCTGCATCCTGATTTTCAGGGCTTTGAACGACAGGGCAATAATCGATAAGCTCTTTACGATTGCAGGTTATACATACGGGCCGTTGCTGGGATTATTTACATTCGGCCTATTTACAAAAAGAAAGGTGAGGGATGGGATCACTCCCTTTATAGCAATAATATCGCCTGTAATATGCTATATACTGAGCACCTACTCAGTTCAGCTTTTCAACGGGTATAAATTCGGATTTGAGCTTCTTCTGCTTAACGGATTTCTCACATTTACAGGTTTATGGATATTCAGTCATAAACCTTCAAAATAGATATCATCAGAAAATCGACCTCTGCTGATTTGTATTACCTGAAGGCTCCTCCGGTTCTTCTGGTTCCTCCGGCGCTTCGGGCTTTGTAATTACTGTTTTGGTCCTGTAAGGGATGTTCCAGGTTATGTAATAGCTTATACCGGCGGCCGTTCGTTTGCCTCCGCTGCCGTAGCCCGGGAAATATATAGGTCTCAGATCTTTGCCTCCACCTCCTGAAACAAGCAGTTTAAGTCGCAGGTTCCATCCCATGCTGAAATTTTTGAATATTTCGGTCCTTACACCCGGCGTCACTTCAATGAAATGTCCCATTCTTGTTTTGGATGGGATCGATGATGTTGTTGTCCCCCAGTAGTTATCGTACCTGAACGACGGGGTCTCAGAGCTGAAAATACTCACCCCGTATCTTAGTCCGATGCCTGCCTGGTATTTACCTGCCGAGACATCAGGTTTCAGAAGGTTGAAATCGACTCCAATACGGGTAAACCAGCCCTTGCTCAGGTAGCTGTAATTATACTGGGAATATTTATAATTGAGGTATCCGGCTTCTGCGACCCATGCCATTTTTTCATTCCGGTCATATGAGATATAACCTTCGATGCTCAGATTATTTTTGTCGGACATATAGAAACCGGGTCCGGCAATATCGGCCCCGATCCTTATTTTCAGAGGAAACATCACTGTATCCTGTCCCGAAGCTGACAAAGCCAGTAGAAGGAGTGGAAGGCTAATAAAATATGCGAATGTTTTCCTCATTTTTTGTCGTTATGCTGTTGCTTCCCCTGTAAATGTAGTCGATTATGTTTTTGGAATAAAAAATCGTGTCGAGATCATGGAAAAATGTATAGCCACACTCTTTTGAGATCAGGTGGGGATATGACCTGTAAACAAAGATTACAGTATCAGTGATCCCGTTTATTTTGATTACAAAGGAGCTGGTGCCGGCTGATGGATTCAGGGGGAACAGGGCAGGTTGAATTTTTGCAGCTTTGTCATAAATTTTACCTCCGGGAGAATCAATACCATATACAGTAAGGCTGTCAGGAGCCTTTAGTTTTTTTGTCAGGTCGAGGTAAAGAGACGCTTTCAGGAAGGCGTTCGTCTCCTCAAAACACGCATCAGGCGAACATGATGAGATGCAGAGTGTCAGCGCCGTTGCAAGACATGCCAGTATAGGGATGAAAACTCTCTTCATTACCATTTGAAAGCACCAAAAATACAAAAATATAACCGATGGATAAGAAGCGGCTTAAAAAAACAGCACGTTCAGGAACTATCAGAATTTCGGAAGGTTTTTCAGGATGCCGCTGATACCGTTCCTGATTTTGGTCAGGACATTGTTATCCTTATCACCTGAGAAGTAAATCTCGGCAATAATATCCTTATAGTGCTCGGCGATAAGGTTCCTTTTAAGCTTAAGTGTGGGAGAGAGCTCTCCCGACTGCGGAGTCCATTCCTCGGTGACAAGCCTGAACCTTTTTATCTGTTCATGCTCGCCAAGCGACTTATTTACCTCTTTTACCTCCCGGCCGAATTGTTCAATAACTTCGGGAAGGTCTATGAGGTCCCTGTTATCGCGGAACTGTATCTTATGCTTTGAGCACCAGTCGTGAAGGAACCCGAAGTTGGGAGAGATAAGTGCGCTGGCGAACTTTTCATTTTCTCCGATCACCATTGCCTGCTCAATAAAAAATGATTCCTTGAGTTTGTTTTCTATGACCTGAGGAGCGATATATTTACCCGCCGAAAGTTTGAAAATCTCTTTCTTTCTGTCGGTTATCTTAAGGAATGTGCCCTCTTCGAAAATCCCGATATCGCCTGTATGGAACCATCCCTCGCTGTCGATAGCTTCGGCAGTGAGTTCAGGAGCCTTGTAATAGCCGGCCATCACATTGATGCCACGGCATAATATCTCTCCGTCATCTGCAATCTTAACTTCACATCCTTCGATGACCGGACCCACAGTTCCAAAACGGATCTCACCCAGCCTGAACGGATTCACTGCAATAACAGGTGATGTTTCGGTAAGGCCGTAGCCCTGGATAACAGGTAATCCGGCAGCCCAGAATATCTTTTCGAGCCTCGACTGCAGGGCAGCACCCCCGGAGACCATAACCTGAAGCTCGCCACCGAGCGCTTCCTGCCATTTGCTGAAAATAAGCTTCCGGGCGATCTTCAGCCTGAATTTGTAAAATGCTGAGTTGCCTTCGAGCCTGAATTTGAGGCCAAGGTCTACAGCCCAGAAGAATATTGCTCTTTTTACAGGCGACAGATTCCTCCCCTTGCTCATTATGTTATCGTATATCTTCTCGAGGAGCCTTGGGACAGTGTTAAATATATGAGGCCTGACCTCCTTGACAGCTTCTGAGACTGTGCCCATATTCTCAACGTAATATATGCTTATGCCCTTATACTGGAAGTGATAGTTGACCATCCTTTCGTAAACATGACAGAGGGGAAGGAAGCTCACCGCTCTGTGTCCGTATCCCAGGTGATGGGCTTTTGACGTTGTGATTGCATTTGAAACAAGATTTTTGTGGGTAAGCATAACACCCTTGGATGTCCCGGTAGTTCCTGATGTGTATATTATGGTAACAATGTCATCGGGGAGAATGCTTTCCCTGATTTTTTCAAGTTCATCCTTTATGGCCTGCCCGGCCAGTTTCCCTTCTTCCTTTATTTCGCTGAATTGCCTCAGGCCATCAACGGCGTCAAATGAAAATATCTCCCTGAGGTTACTTATCTTTCCGGCTATCGGGCTTACCTTGTTATATATCGATTTATTGCCGACTATTACTGCCTTTACTTCGGAATGTTCGAGTATGAATTCATATTCATCCGTACCGATTGTCGGATAAATAGGCACATGAATTATCCCTGTCTGGGCCAGCGCCATATCGGTAATATTCCATTCGGGTTTGTTGGGAGATATTGTTGCTATCTTATCTCCTTTTTTATATCCCATTGAAAGGAGGCCGTAACTTATATGGTTAATGTATTCCCTAATCTGATCAGTTGACCATGTTATCCATTCCTTGTCCAGTTTCCCCGCATACATGTCTTTTCGCGGATATTTTTCAACGTTGAGGTCAATGATGTCGAATGTTCTTGTTATTTCCATGGTCTGATCATTTTAGGTGATGCAATTCTAATAAAATTTTCGAACAAAAGAAATTTTGGTATAAAATAAATCTATTGTATATATGTAAATATATATTAATTAATGCTATACATATATATGGCCGGCTTAAGGTTTTCGAATGGGAGAGATTTGAGGCGATGGATCCGGGATAAATACAGCGAGATATATTAAAGATTTTTTTTAACCGCGAAGTTCGCAAAGATGTTGCAAAGGGCACAAAGAAAATATAGATCTTATAATTCTTTGTGTAAACCTTTACGCTCTATGCGGTTAAAGATTTATATAGTATTTAAAAATCTTAAGATTGAGATCAGATGATACTTCTCAGGTAATTTTCTGCTTTTTGGATGGCTGATTTTAAACCGGCCGGGTTTTTACCTCCTGCAGATGCCAGGAAGGGCTGTCCGCCGCCGCCGCCGTTTATTTCTCCCGATATCTCCTTTATTATGGTTGTGGCATTGATCTTCTTTCCCTTCACCAGGGCATCGGATACCATTACAACAAGATTTGCCTTTCCGCTGATATCGGCTCCAAGGACAAGTACACTGTTATCTGATGTGCTTCTTACCCTTTGGGCCATGTTCTTGAGCATATCGGCGGATCCTGCTTCGATTACACCCGAAATGAACCTTATATTTTCAATCTGAACTGCTTTTTCCTCAAGCTCCCTGAGTACAGAAACTGCCGATTGCATCTGAAGCTTTTCCATCTCCTTCCTGAGATTGGAATTCTCGGTGATCAGCTTTTCGACGCTTTCCCTTACATTTCCTGTGCTCTTGAGAAGAAGAGCGATATCCTCAAGCGACGTAAGCTTTTCATTTATATACTCTTCGGCTTTCCCGGCGGTGACAGCTTCAATCCTTCTTACTCCTGCTGCAATGGCTCCCTCCGATACTATCTTTATAATTCCTATGCTACCTGTGTTTTCGACATGTGTTCCCCCGCACAGTTCAACCGACTCTCCGAATTCCACCACTCTTACAGTATCGCCGTATTTTTCGCCGAACAGTGCCATTGCGCCCATCTCACGGGCTTTGCTCATTGTTACTCCTTCCCTGATGGTGGCAGGGATGCTAAGCCTTACCATGTCGTTGGCAACCGATTCAACTTTCTGAATCTCTTCCCTTGTGAGCCTGCTGAAATGACTGAAATCGAACCTAAGCCTGTCGGCATTGACAAGTGATCCCTTCTGTTCGACATGTTTCCCAAGCACGCTTCTCAGTGCATAATGAATAAGGTGAGTCGCCGAATGGTTATTTGCAGTCATCTGCCTTTTTTCAAGATCAATTACTGCATGAAAGGGAGCTTCGGGATCGGTGATTTTCCCTTCGCTTATGTGAATAATTGTATTGTTCTCTTTTACAGTGTCTTTAATCAGGATCTTTTCCTTTCCTGAAACCAGATAGCCTGTATCGCCTGCCTGTCCGCCCGACTCTGCATAAAAAGGCGTTTGGTTGAGGACAATCTGCAGGCTTTCTTTTCCCCTTAACTTTATTGTACGGTATTTTGAAATAAGGACATCATCCTCAGCTCTTGAATATCCTGTGAAAATGGTTTCACCTGTTTCCCTGACGATAATCCAGTCGCCTGCCTCGACGGCGGCATCTTCTCTCGAGCGATCCTTCTGGTGAGTCATTTCTCTTTCAAATCCTTCGGTGTCGGTAGATAATCCCTTTTCCTTAAGGATGAGCTGGGTGAGGTCAAGAGGGAAGCCGTAAGTATCATAAAGCTCAAAGGCGGCCTTTCCGGGGAGGATGCCGGTTCCTTCGTTCCTGAGCTCTTCTATCTTTTTTTCAATAAGCTTCAGTCCTTTGCCAAGGGTATTCAGAAATGAAGTCTCTTCCTCGTGGATAACTTTCATTATATGATCCTTCCGTGAACAGAGCTCGGGATATGTATCTCCCATCACATCGGCTAGTACAGGGATGAGCCTGTAAAGGAAGGGTTCTTCCATTCCGAGGTTGTTATATCCGTAACGGACGGCCCTGCGGAGTATCCTTCTAATAACATATCCGGCCCTGTTGTTTGATGGAAGCTGTCCGTCGGCAATTGAGAATGCTATTGCCCTCAGGTGATCGGCAATGACCCTGAGTGCGACATCCCATTGATCCCTTTCTCCGTATTTTTTGCCGGATACAGCAGATATTTCGCCGATTATTGCCTGGAATATATCTGTATCATAATTCGATTTCTTACCCTGAACCACCATGCAAAGCCTCTCGAAGCCCATGCCCGTGTCAACATGTTTTGATGGGAGCTGTTCGAGGCTACCGTTTGCCATACGGTTATACTGGATGAAGACAAGATTCCAGATCTCAATTACGTGGGGGTGACCTTTATTGACAAGGGTATGCCCGGGCACCTTTTGCCTTTCGCTGTCGTCCCTTATATCCACATGAATTTCGGAGCATGGGCCACAGGGTCCTGTATCACCCATCTCCCAGAAATTATCCTTTTTTGATCCCTCAAGTATCCTGCCCCGCGGGTCACTGAACAAACCACTCCAGCATTCGAAGGCCTCGTTGTCTCTTGTCACGTTTTCTTCGGAGCTTCCCTCAAAAATCGTGGCATAAAGGCGGTCTTCGGGTATTCCCAGCCTGCCGTGAAGAAATTCCCATGCCCATTCAATTGCTTCCTTTTTAAAGTAATCGCCGAACGACCAGTTGCCAAGCATCTCGAACATTGTATGATGGTAGGTATCAAGACCCACTTCTTCGAGATCGTTATGTTTTCCGGAAACCCTCAGGCATTTTTGAGAATTGGCGACCCTCCTGTCAGAGGGCTGGCGGTTGCCAAGAAATATATCCTTGAACTGATTCATCCCTGCATTTGTGAACATCAGGGTAGGATCATTTTTGGTTACCATAGGGGCTGAAGGCACTATCAAATGACCTTTTGACCGGAAAAAATCAAAAAACAACTGCCTTAACTCGTACGACTTAAGCGATAAATACATATAAATTTATAATAAGTATGTTAAATTTGAGTTTGTAAAATTAATTTAATTGTTTTAGATTTGTCACTCCCGGAGCAAAAAACAGGATTCCCTGATGTTTAAGAAGAAATATTTTCTCGATCTGACCGATCTTCAGTTCAAGCAGGTAAGACTGCCATTGAAAAGTAAACTAAGCAGGTTTTTCCTTTGGTTTCTGGCCGCAATTGCTATTACAATATTCTATACTACGGTTTTCAGTGATCTTTTTGGATCGTCCAAGGAAAGATTGCTTGTCCAGGATATTGAAAATCTTAAGCTTAAATTCTCCATCCTGGGTATGAGCATGGATAATTCCCTCCGTGTTCTCAACGACCTTAAACTATCGGACGACAACAGGTACAGGCCTGTACTTGAAATGGATTCAATTCCTTCATCAGTCAGGAAGATGGGTTATGGCGGTATCGACAGGTATGATGATCTTGAAGGGTATGACAATTCAAGACTGATGGTCACAATACGGAAGAAGGTAAATGAAATAAAGAATATGACTTCCGTTCAGTATGAATCATTCAAGTCGGTTGAGGAAAAGAAGGATGAATGGGAAAGGGAAATGGAATATCTCCCCATGATAAGCCCCGTTAATGTAATTTACCGGCTTGGCGACGGTGTTAAGTTCAGGGAAGTACACCCTGTGCTTGGTACCCCGCAATGGCATCATGGCCAGGATTTCAGTACACCTTATGGAACGCAGGTTTATGCAACAGGATCCGGCAAGGTTATTGAAGCAGGCTGGAAGGGAGGACTCGGGAACTGTATTGTTATTGACCATGGTTATGGTTATCAGTCTACTTACGGGCATCTCAGCAATATGAAAGTGACTGTCGGACTGAATGTTAAACGTGGTGATCTTATCGGGCTTACAGGAAGTACCGGAACATCGACAGGGCCTCATCTTCATTACCAGATCGACCTCTACGGACAATATAAAAATCCTCTTTATTACTTCAATAACGATCTTACTGAGGATGAGTATTTTGAAATGATCCAGACTCTTTCCGCAAAGTCAAAATACAGGTAAGATCCCAACTCACAGTTTTAAAGCCAGCTCACTTTTACCTTTGAAATTTCATTTATGGAGTGAAATAATTATCTTTGCCGGGTAATGGCCAAAAAAGCTAAATACAAGTTCAATCCTGAATCCCTGAGCTTTGACAAGATCCGTCTCGGGGCAAAATCACTTCTTCTCAGAGCGCTTGCCTTTATTGTGGGATCTGTGATCATTGCGGTTGTTTTCAATTTCATTTTTGGCCTGTTTTTCGACAGTCCGAAGGAGAAAGCGCTGAAGCGTGAGATTGCACAGCTTACTTTGCAGTACGACCTTGTGCACAGGGAGATGGGAAATCTTGAAAAAGTCATTGAGCACCTTGAGGAAACAGACGATAACCTCTACCGTTCGATTTTCGGCGCCGAACCTATTCAGGCTACCCAGCGGCAGGCAGGTATTGGAGGCGTAAACAGGTATAATGAACTTGAAGGATATAATAATTCAAAGCTTGTTGTCGAAACAGCAAAACGCCTCGACGGCATAAGGAAAAAAGTATATGTTCAGTCCTTATCCTTTGATGAGCTGATCGGTCTGGCAACGGAAAAGGAAAATATGCTAAGATCGATCCCCGCCATTATCCCTATCTCGGCAAAGGACCTTACCCGCATTGCATCGGGATACGGCCTCAGGATTCATCCCTATTACAAGATAAGCAAGTTCCATGCCGGCATGGATTTTACCGCCCCCATGGGGACCGAAGTATATGCCTCAGGCGACGGTACAGTCGAGTCAGTACAGTCGGGCAAGAGAGGAATGGGCAATTATATTATCATTAACCATGGTTTCGGATACCAGTCCATCTATGCTCATCTCGACAGCTTTAATGTTAGGGAAGGACAAAAGGTGGGAAGGGGCGATGTTATAGGCTTTGTCGGAAATACAGGGATGTCGGTTGCACCCCATCTTCATTATGAGATAAAAATGAACGGGGCAAATGTCGATCCTGTGAATTTCTTCTTTAACGACCTTTCACCAAGCGAATATGAGGAAATGATAGAAATAGCTTCCAGAACAGGCCAGTCGTTTGATTAAATCTTCGTATGCTGTTATTTAAGCTGGTTATTTATTTCTCCTCCAATATATTACACTCTAGAAATGCCATATAAGGAAAAGAAAATTGAGAAGCTCTATTATTCCATAGGAGAAGTCTCAAAAATGCTCGATGTTCCGGTCTCCACTGTAAGATTCTGGGAGAACGAGTTCGATATCCTCAGGCCAATGAAAAATAAAAAGGGAAACCGGATGTTCACTTCAAATGACGTCCGAAACCTTACAATAATTCATAAACTGCTGAAGGAAGAAGGAATGACAATGGCAGGAGTGAAAAAGAAACTGTCAGGAAAATGGGATGAGACCGACCATAAATTTGAGATCACCGAATCGCTGAATAAAATAAAAGACCTCCTTCTGGAAATGAGAGACAGCTTGTAATTCATTTACATCCGGAAACCAAATAAATCCAGTATGAAACTCTCAGAACTAAGCTCATTCCTCGATTCTTCATTTCCCTTGTCGTTCCAGGAAGAATGGGACAATTCGGGGCTTCAGACAGGGGATCCCGGCATGGAGATAAGCTCGGCGCTTGTCGCTCTTGATGTCACTGAAGCTGTGGTTGAAGAAGCAGTGAGAACGGGATCGAACCTTATATTGTCACATCATCCGCTGATCTTCAACGGTATCCGGAAAATTACAGGACGTTCTTCGACTGAAAGGATAATAATGAATTCCATCCGGAATAACATCGCAATATATTCCGCACATACAAACCTTGATATGGTTAGCAACGGGGTAAGCAAAAAGATGGCCCTGAAACTCGGACTGGAGAACATAAGTGTGCTTCGGACACTTAAAAACAAGTTGCAAAAGCTGGTGACGTTTGTCCCTGAAGATCACATTGTGCAGGTAAGGGAGGCAGTATTCCGCGCCGGGGCCGGAGTGATAGGTAATTATGATCTTTGCGGTTTTACGGCCGGCGGGACAGGAAGCTTCCGTGGCGGGGAAAATACCTCTCCCTTTGCCGGAGAGAAGGGGATATTGCATTTTGAGAAGGAGCTTAGGTTTGAGACTATATTCTATTCGCATCTTAAAGACAGGGTGATAAAGGCTCTTCTGGCTGCCCATCCCTATGAGGAGGTTGCCTATGACATCTATGCCCTTGAAAATGATAATATTGATGCCGGCCTGGGCTGTACCGGCGGGTTTCCGGAGCCTGTTGATGAAACAGTATTCCTTTTAAAGCTAAAATCGGTTTTCGGAGCGGAGGGGATCAGGTATTCAAAACTGACAGGCCGGCCTGTAAAAAAGGTTGCCCTGTGCGGAGGATCGGGCGCATCACTTTTAAATGATGCGCTGAAACGCGGGGCTGATGCCTTTGTAACAGCCGATATCAAATACCATGCTTTTTTTGAGCCCGAAAACAGGCTTCTCCTTGTTGACTGTGGACATTATGAGACTGAAAAATTCTCAGTTGAGATTTTATACGATCTAATTGTCAAAAATTTCCCTAACTTTGCAGTCCGGTTTTCAGAAACAAATACCAATCCGATAAATTATCTTTAAAATGGAAAAAGTAAAAACACATGAAGCTGAGATTTCCGTCGAGGAAAGACTTAGAGCTCTATATAGTCTTCAACTGGTTGATTCGGAGATAGACAAGATCAAAACTCTCAGGGGCGAGCTGCCTCTTGAAGTCCAGGATCTTGAGGATGAGATTGCCGGACTCGAAACAAGGCTTGGAAACCTGAGGGAAGAGGTTGTTAACCTTGAAAAGGCTGTTTCGAAAAAGAACAATGAAATTACTGATGCTGAGGCGCTTATAAAAAAATACGAAGAGCAGCAGAAAAATGTAAGAAACAACAGGGAATTTGATTCACTTTCAAAGGAAATCGAATTTCAGAATCTTGAAATCGAACTTTTCAACAAGAAGATAAAAGAGTTTTCAGCGCAGATTGATGAAAAGAAAGCCCTTATAAGTGATTCGGAAACAACTCTCTCGGAACGTAAAACCGACCTTGATAATAAAAAATCCGAGCTTGATGAGATAATCTCCGATACACAGAAAGAGGAGGAGGGATTGTATAACAAATCGGAGAAGGTACAGGAACTGATTGAAGACAGGCTTCTGACTGCATATAAAAGGATCAGGTCGAATGCAAGGAACGGTCTTGCTGTTGTACCTGTTCAGCGAGACGCCTGCGGCGGATGCTTCAACCAGATTCCTCCACAGAGGCAGCTCGACATCAAATCGCGCAAGAAGATCATTGTTTGTGAATATTGCGGACGTATCCTTGTGGATGACGAAATAATTAGCGAAAGTCATCTGTAAAAACCATATGATACACAGACAGGCTTTCTGAAAAGCTGAAATCCATTAACCGCAGAGATCGCAAAGCATATGTTACAAGTAACATTACTTTGCGATCTTTGCGTTAAAACTTTGCTCCCTTTGCGGTTTATTGGACCTTACTTTTAGTTAAGCCTCTTTTATTTTCTACCTTTACATTTGCAATCATTAATTAACTGATATGTCAGCAGATGATTTCATGAAGCAGGTGGCTGAAGGTATTCCCGATAAACTGCCGGATCCGAAACCTTATGATAAAAGTATAAACCATGCCCCGAAGAGAAAAGATATCCTCACAGCAGCTGAAAAAATACTGGCATTAAAAAATGCACTTCGTTATTTTCCTGTCTCCCTTCACAGGATCCTTTCGAAGGAGTTTGCAGCAGAGCTAAGGGATCGCGGCAGGATCTACATGTACAGGTTCAGGCCCGATTATGAAATAAAAGCCCGTCACCTTAATGATTTTCCCCACAGATCGGTCCATGCAGCAGCCATAATGCTGATGATCTCAAACAATCTCGACATTTCAGTGGCACAGCACCCCCATGAACTTATTACATATGGCGGCAACGGGGCGGTATTCCAGAACTGGGCCCAGTACAGGCTTATAATGAAATATCTTTCAGAGATGACTGATGAACAGACCCTTGTTGTCTATTCGGGTCATCCGCTCGGACTTTTCCCTTCCCATCGCGATGCCCCGCGCCTGGTAGTGACAAACGGTATGGTGATACCAAATTACTCGTCACATGACCACTGGGAGAGATTCAATGCGCTGGGCGTTTCACAATACGGGCAAATGACTGCCGGTTCCTATATGTATATCGGTCCGCAGGGCATCGTCCACGGTACCACTATTACAATTCTCAATGCGTGCAGAAAAATACGACATGACAATGACAGCAAGGAGTTAAAGCTGTTTGTCTCATCGGGTCTTGGAGGAATGTCGGGAGCCCAGCCAAAAGCTGCGGGCATTGCCGGAGTAATTTCCGTAATTGCCGAAGTGAATCCGAAGGCTGTGGAAACCCGTTATTCGCAGGGATGGGTCGACGAGGTAATAAGTGATCAGGGCAGCCTTGCAGCAAAGATCATGGAGGCAAGAAGACAAAACAAGCCGCGATCCTTTGCCTTCCGGGGCAATATTGTGGATCTGTGGGAATACCTCGCCGCGAACGATATCAGGGTCGATATTGGTTCGGACCAGACATCCCTTCATAATCCATGGGCCGGTGGATATTATCCTGCGGGTGTTTCATTTGAGGAATCAGGAAGGCTTATCTCATCCGATCCTGAAAAATTCAGGGAACTTGTAAGGGAGTCGCTGCGAAGGCAGGTCAGGGCCATAAATTATCATTGTGAGCGCGGAACATATTTCTTTGATTACGGTAATGCATTCCTTCTTGAAGCATCGAGGGCAGGCGCCGATATTCTTGATCCTTCGGGTGAATTCAGGTATCATTCATATGTTCAGGATATAATGGGGCCGATGTGTTTTGACTATGGGTTTGGTCCTTTCCGGTGGGTCTGCTGTTCAAATTCCCCGGCCGACCTTGAAATAACCGACAGTCTTGCCATTGAGGTACTTGAAAGGCTCCTTCTTACATCACCTCCTGAAATATACCTGCAGATGTCGGATAATATACGATGGATAAGGGAGGCCGGCAGAAATAAGCTTGTTGTGGGATCGCAGGCGCGCATACTCTATGCCGATGCTGAAGGAAGGGCTGAAATAGCATATGCCTTCAACAACGCCATCAGGGATGGAAGGATCTCTGCTCCTGTTGTCATAGGCAGGGATCATCATGATGTTTCGGGCACTGATTCGCCATACAGGGAAACCTCAAATATCCGCGACGGATCGAAGTTCACTGCCGATATGGCGGTGCAGAATGTTATTGGTGATTCCTTCCGCGGAGCCACATGGGTTTCGTTGCATAATGGCGGCGGGGTAGGATGGGGAGAAGTAATAAACGGAGGCTTCGGCATGGTGCTTGACGGTACCGGTGATACAGGACGCAAGCTGAGGATGATGCTTCACTGGGATGTTAACAACGGCATTGCACGACGCAGCTGGGCAGGAAACCATGGTGCCATGGTTACAGTGGAAAGGGAGATGGAACGGACTCCGGGTTTTAAGGTCACCGTACCTTATACTGCCGACGATTCTGTAATAGAAGAAGCGCTGTCAGACCAGGCAGGCGACAGCTAATGCAACAGCCCCTTCTTCGCGGCCGGTAAATCCCAATTTTTCCGTTGTGGTGGCTTTTACTGAAACATCATCTGGTGATATCCCGAGAATCTCAGCAATTACAATTTTCATTTGCGGTACAAAAGGAGCTATTCTGGGTTTTTCCAGACATATTGTGCAGTCGATATTGCCGACTGAATATCCTTTGCCTTTTATAATATCGAGCGTCCTTTTAAGAAGTATTTTACTATCAATATTCTTATATTCAGGATCATTATCGGGGAAATGAAATCCTATATCCCTCATTCCTGCAGCGCCGAGCATCGCATCACAAATTGCATGGAGGAGCACATCTCCGTCGGAATGGGCAACACATCCCCTTTCAGATGGGATTTTTACCCCTCCGAGCCACAGATCAGGACCCGGTTCGAGACGGTGAAAATCAATTCCCTGTCCGATCCTGATGCCCATATTGTTTATTTACCGTTGTTGCTCAACGCGTTTATGTCGAACGCAAGTGAAAAGCGAAGGGTCCTTGCCAGCGGATGGTTCGATACTGTCGGCATCAGGTATGAGAAATCGATCTCAAAACCTTTTAGCCTGAAACCAGCCCCTGCAGTGAAATATTTCCTGTTTCCTTTGCTTGCATTTTCATGGAAATAGCCTGTTCTGATCGCAAACTGGTTGTTATACCAGTATTCCAGACCAATGGAAGAGGTGATCTCATGGATCTCTTCCTTGAATCCGCCCGGTGCATCATAGAACGACTGGAAAATTGCTATCGGCACAGCTACGTTCGGATCCTTTCCGTCGATGATTTCCATATCATTATTGTAAATGGGCGGAGTGGGGACAAGAAGCTTATTAAAGTCGATGGCAAGGGTAATCCTGTTGAAATTATCAAGGTCGAGTGAACCTGAGCCTCCTATCCTTAGATTCATTGGAATGAAGTCGGATTTCTGGTCGTCGGAATAACTCATTTTTGAACCAATATTTGAGAAATTTACGCCGAAAGCCACATCACCGTCTTTGCTGAAAAGCGATATCTTGTTTGTGTAATATCCCGAAATATCCGCTGCAAAAGAGGTCCCTGCCTTTGTTGCATCACCTCCGGAATATGTCCCTCCCGTAAGGTTCGAATAAATAAATCTGAAGGCAATACCTCCGGAAAAATGTTCTGCAAATATCCTTGAATACCCGATGTCGAAAGCCAGTTCATTTGGCTTGAAATTGCGTTCAAGGTTGCCGAATTCATCGGTAAAGGGAACGTCCCCAAGTGATGAATACAGTAAACTGGCGCTTGCAACCTGTTTCTTGTCGATGCGGTAATATCCTGTAAGATAGGCAATGTTAATATCTGGTACAAGGTTTCTGAGCCAGGGGGAGTAGGAAATACCGACCCCGGCTTTGCCGTCAATAAAAGCATATTTTGCAGGATTCCAGTGCTGGCTGTAAACGTCAGGTGTTGTTGCCACTCCGACGTCACCCATAGCGCCTGCCCTCGAATCGGGAGCAATTGTAAGGAATGGGACAACTGTCTGAATGGCATTAAGTTCCTGTGCATACAGGCCCATATTTCCGGATACAAACAAAAATAACAAAAGGATAGCAGGAGTAATTTTTTTCTTCATGCTGATATTTGAATTTTTTAGAATTTACAAATATAAAACAAATTATCAGGCGACTTATTGTGTGATGATCAATAAATGATCATTCTTCCTGTAATAGTGGCAGTTTCACCATTCCGGGCAACAACTGTCAGCCTGTAGAGATATAATCCGCTGCCTGCTTTTGCGCCTCCCGTAACCCGGCCGTCCCATTCGACAGGATAAAGCTGATATCCGGCAGGGAACGCCTGTTCATTCAATGTTCTTATAAGTTTTCCCCCGGTATTGAATATTTCAATTTTTATGTTCAGGAATTCATCTGGCCGGTTATGCTCTGCAGTTATTTTCGTTGAATTGGTAAACGGATTCGGGAAACTGATGAGGTTCCTGAGGATAAAACGGTCGTCATCTCCTACTAGAAATTCAAGTGATCTTTCGGATGAATTGTTATAATTGTCCCATGCCCTGAGCATTAGTGAGTGGCGTCCGGGGGCCAGTCCTGAAAGCCTGAAATCAATGGTCCCTTTTTTATAGCTTCCTGTTTCAAAATCGAAATAATTGTTCAGGATGAAGGATTTGTTTTTGTCGTTGTCGAGCCGGCAGGTAATATCGTGTCCTATTCCTGTTCCCGAGATGTTAATTCCGTTTATGTCTTCCAGAACGGCATAAAGCCTGGGATCTGAACCTGTAATGCCGCCATTCCTGAAGAGTGTATCATTCAGGAATAATCTTATCGAAGGGCCCTCGTTGTCATAAACAGTTTCATTGCTGAATCCTCCTGCGATTATGTCAGAATAATATCCTGTGAGCTCATTCCCGTCGCCTGAAGCAAAATAGCTTATTTTACCTTTCCCGTATTCATAATCCATATCACGGGGAACGATGAACGAAAACCTGAACCGGCCATTGAGCGCCATTGTTTTCCCGCTGAAGAGTATGTTCTCATACATCCTGTAAGGGAACTTCTGGCCGCCGTCGTTGGCAAGGGTCTGTTTTTCAGACTGTTTATCAAAAACAATTGCTTCGATCTTTCCGTTGAAATCATTCACCGGATTACCCTGGAAATCCGCAGCATGACCCGAAACTGTGATAACAGAAAGCGCCTTAAGGGTATCTGTGTAACCCGATACCGCAATATTGTTTATTGAGTCTGTGACGATTTTCCCCTGCCATGGCCACGATAGTCTTATGGCAGGGTCACCGAGAAGAACAAAATTCCGTTTGTTTGTGTTGCTTCCCGACTTGTTTTTTGCAAGTCGTATAATATCGCCCAGGCGCAATGCCGAACCGTCTGTGTCGTGACCGAATGCAACTTCAAAAATGTTTCTGTTGAGAACATAATTCGGAGCTGAATAAACGAGCCGTGTGGTCGACATAAGCGCTATTGCCCCGCCGTCTTCTTTCAGTAGTATGTTTTCGCCCGATGAGTTTTTTGGCTGAAGGGCGCCTGTGGCGATATTTGTTTCAGCGTCATCGAAACGGCTGAATTCGCATGTAGCCGTTATGAAAAGAGGAAGCCTGTCGATGTTCTTCCATGCTGTAATGGATTCAGGGGTTACAACTCTTTCGTGTCCTAGACTTGTTTCATTGCCATGACCGATATAGTCAAAGATAAGGCTGCCTGAATTAATCTGTTCATTAATCGACCGAACCACGTCGGGATAAAACTGACCGGTGGCTGTAGTCTCCTGTCTGAATGAATCGAAATAGATCTTTTTCAGGTTAATCCATGGAGCTTTTTCCCAGACGATTCCTGCAAGCCCCTCCGCATCTGAAACATGAGTATTCCCGTCCTCATCGTCGGCCGTAATACAGACAACGTTCTTCCAGTCGCCGGCGAAAGAATTATTCAGGTATCTGCCGATTTTCGCCACTGCTATCCCGGCGCCCGTTGTATCATAAACAGGGATTCTTCCTATTCCTATATCCTCAGTACCCGTTTCCTCTCCCTCCCCGTCATCCAGAAGTCCGTAAAAATCGTCGGAAGTGAAGGAAGAAATCCTCACATTTGAATTCTGCGACTGATAAGTGATAATGAAATTGGGATTATCAGGCGGAAGTATCCTGTTGTTATAAGATCCATCCCCGAAAAGAAGCAGGTATTTTAGCGGATGGGATGTGCTTTTCTGAGCCAGGTATTTCATCCTGATGAAATTGCGGATTGCGGCAATATCGGATGTACCTCCCGAAAACTCATTATATATCTGCCCGGGCGTGACCACAAGTGATACAAGTCCGCTGTTGGCATTATGGATTCCGTCAAGTTCCGTTGCGTACGTCATGAACTGTGGATGGGCAACTATTATCATATCGGCAGGAGCAGATGAATGAAGATCCTGAACAGGAACAGGTTCGAACCTGTCAGCCATTATTGTACTGCTTAAGGTAAAAGCCGCAAACTTCCTGAGTGAATCAGTCTGCACCCTGAAGATGAGGTTTGTGCCTGATACTGAATATGGAATTCTTTCAGCTGAAAAAGGATTTGTGACATCCCAGACAATTACATTCCCGACACTGCTTACTATTGTGAATTCTGTAACAAATCCCTGCCCGACGGTTCCGGAATCCATATAAAATGAAGTTTTTCCGTCGAACCTGTTGTTTTTCCTTGCATGCATGATGAGATAGTCGATCCATCCCCTGGCAGCCGTATTACCGTTGTTAATGTACTGCAGGCCCATAGCCGGGCTGGCTGATGATGCAGAAAAATCGCCTTCAGCAAAAGCAGGTTGGGCATAAATTCCTGTCGATGAATTCGGATCGATGCCTGGAACTGTAACATTACAGATTGGAGAGCCGTTTTCAGAAAGCCTGAAAGAGGTTGAAGCGGAGCTTCTGGCCAGCACCCTCAATTTATATTTTATCCTGTCGGAGGTTTTCAGGTCGATGAAACCGGGGATTATTGCCGTCTCCTTTACCGGGCTTACAGGCTGATACCATTCCCTTCCTGAATGAAGAAGATTTTCAGTCTCCTCTTCATGGATGAAAAGCATATCGGATGAAGATGAAAAATGATCAGGCTGAAAAGCAGGGATGGGCGCGGAGCTTATCCTTTTTCCGGCCTGTCCTCCTGAAGTAAGAAAATAGTAAGCAGTATCCGAATAATTATGCCGGAGATGGCTGAAATCACCTGAGGAACTTTCAAACAACCATCTTCCCGTGCCCTGACCATAAAAAAGCAAAAAATCACCATCATTGAAAATTCCGTCATTACCTGTGGAGGCAAAAACGGCGATCTCCCTGAGATCATCGGGAGCTGTACCATCGTTGTAATAGGAAAGCTGGCCGACATTGTTTGCGAAGATCCTGGGATTTGAAGGATCTTCCAGACCAAGCCGTTTCAGTTCAGAAAAATCAATTCTGAAGATCCCGTCTTCAGTGACTGCTATTTTGAACCACTTTCCCGATGCCAGTACAGATGAAGAGGCATAATTACCTTGTGCTCCCGCGACAAAATATGAACAGAATCCGGGAATTGCCAGCAGGAATAATATCTGTAACAGTTTCAGCATAATTTAAGGTCAAAGATAGAAATGTAGTTCCGGTTTTTAGTTTATTTTGTGGTTTGAAATTTTTTATGATTTTGATTTCAGGAAATTCTGCATACTGAAATTCAGCTGCTGATGAAGAACCGGGAACGATATATTCTTTTGCTTTTCATGCTGGCCGGCCTTTGCTTCAGGGCAGAATGCCAGGAGACAAGCTATTTCCCCGGCTGTCAGTCATATCTTTCTGTAAATCCGGCCTTTGCAGGTTCAGGTGGTGATGGGACACTGAAAATTTCATACATGAATTTTTACCCGGGTAATCATTATAATTTTCATACGGGATATCTGTCATATGATTCATATTTTGATGCTCTTCACGGCGGGGCAGGATTTTATATTGCCAACGACTATCTGGGAGGTATAATAAATGATTTGCGCGGTGGCTTATCGTATTCATATTTTTTGCAGGCAGGAAGGGAGTTTTTCATAAATGCCGGACTTTCAGCGTCATTTTATCATAGGGGTTATAATTTCAGGGACGCTGTTTTTCCCGATCAGATTGATGCAATGGGAAATATTTCACTGCCTTCATCCGAAATTCTGGAGAATGAAAACACAATGGCATTTGATGCAGGAACGGGATTTGTGTTTATTTACAGGAATATGACCGGAAGTTTTTCAGTATCGCATCTTACCCGTCCGGGACTAGGCATCAGCAGTTCCGGGAAGGAAAGACTCGACAGGAAATATTCATTAAGTATCCTTGGCGATTTTTTTATTGGTAAAGAAAAGGGATTGTTGCTCCGGCCCATGGCATTTTTTGAATGGCAAGGTGATTTTCTTACTGCAGCGGCCGGAGCTGATCTGTCGGAGAATACTCTTTCAGGCCATCTTGTATTTTTATATGGCAACAATAAAAGTCTGAACCTTCAGACCGGCTTTTCCTTCAGAAAGGAAAAACTCACTTTTTTCTATAATTACAGGTTTAATGTCAGTTCACACAATACATTCATGCCATTCTCGTTAATGCATCAGACCGGAATAATTTTGGGTTTGAACAAAGTTGAAAAAAGATTAAAATTCAGGACAATAAATTTGCCTGTTATGTAGTTATCTTTGATGTCCGAAACTTATTCAGGAATATCATATATTTGAAAATTCTTAAATACGATAAAAATTAGCGAGTTATGTATAGAATCAGAACCTTGTCGGTAATATTAATGGCAGCACTCTTCCTCTTCTCATGCAAGGGTGGCAAGAAGGGTGATTCAAATGTTTCCTCCACAACAGGGTGGAAATATAATGACCCTGACAACGGAGGATTTGAAGTTGCGATAGGAGCGGAACAGAAAACCGGGCCGGGTCTTGTACTTATTGAAGGTGGCCGGTTTACTATGGGACGTGTTGAGCAGGATGTTATGTTCGACTGGAATAATGATCCCAGAACAGTTACCGTATCGTCATTTTATATGGATGAGACCGAAGTCAGGAACGTTGATTACCGCGAATACCTGTTCTGGCTGAGGAGGGTTTACAAGGATTATCCTGAAGTATACAGACGGGCACTGCCCGACACACTGGTCTGGAGAAGCCCGATGGGATTCAATGATCCCTATGTCCAGTATTATTTCAGGCATCCGTCATATAATAATTATCCCGTGGTTGGTGTGAGCTGGGTAAAAGCCAATGACTACTGCCTCTGGAGAACCGACAGGGTGAACGAACAGATACTGGTTGATGAGGGTGAACTTAATCCTGATCCCAATCAGCTCAACGAGAAGAATTTCAACACAGAAGCTTACCTTGCAGGTCAATACGAAGGTGTTGTAAATCAGCTGCGTGAGAGCCTTAATCCGAATCAGACCGAAAGAAGGACAAATTTTGAAGACGGTGTTCTGCTTCCTGCTTACAGGCTTCCGACCGAAGCTGAATGGGAGTTTGCAGCATATTCGCTTAAGGGAAATACTTTCGAAGAACGTATTTATGAAAGGAGAATATATCCCTGGGACGGCCATAACGTAAGAAATTCAGCCAAGAAGAACAGGGGTGAGATGATGGCAAACTTTGTACGCGGAAGGGGCGACCTTATGGGAGTAGCCGGCAGCCTTAACGATAACGGAAGTATAACGACAGATGTAAAATCATACTGGCCTAATGATTATGGCCTCTATTGTATGGCAGGAAATGTCAATGAATGGGTTAATGATGTTTACCGCCCTCTTACTTCTGACGATGTCGACGGCTTCAATCCATTCAGGGGTAACGTCTTTACCGACCTCAGGAGAGATGCTAACGGACAGATTGTAAGCAAGGATAAACTTGGCCGTCTTTATGTCGACACTGTTCAGGATAAGGATGTCGCCAACAGATATAATTATCAGAAAGGCGATTACAGAAATTACCGCGATGGCGACCTTCAGTCTGCAATTCCTTCGGGCTCGGATTGGAACATTGAAGATAATAAAAAAGGATCTTCGAGAATGTATGCCCAGGATGCAACTGATTATACCACACTTATTAATGATAATGCAAGAGTATACAAGGGCGGTTCATGGAAAGACAGGGCTTACTGGCTCAATCCTTCCACCAGAAGATATCTCGACCAGGAAAGCAGCCGTGATGATATTGGTTTCAGATGTGCCATGATAAGGGTAGGAAGCCCCTCGGGTTTCTAAAAAGTCACCTTATAAATATTAATAGCCTCATTATGGAAAAATAGTGAGGCTATTTTTTTTTAAATTTATAGCTGTAATATTTTACTTTATGAAGACAGAAGATCTGTACAGGATTTTTACTGAAGAATCGACAGGGATATCTACTGATTCCCGCTCATTAAAGAAGGGACAGCTGTTTTTTGCGCTCTGGGGCCAGAATTTCAACGGAAACAAATATGCGGCTGAAGCAATAGACAAAGGAGCTTCATATGCAGTAATTGACGATCCTGCTTTTGAAACCGACAGGACGATACTCGTTGATGATACACTTCTGGAACTGATGGGCCTTGCTACGCATCACCGTAAAATGACAAATGCAAAGGTGCTTGCTATAACGGGGACTAACGGAAAGACGACGACAAAAGAGCTCATTGCAGCCATTATGTCGAAGAAATACAAGGTACATTATACAAAAGGGAACCTAAACAATGAAATAGGCCTCCCGATGACAATCCTTTCGGCTCCTGGTGATGTTGAGATGATGGTGCTGGAAATGGGCGCCAACCATCTCGGCGAGATAAGGACCCTGTGCAACATTGCACGGCCCGATTATGGGATAATTACAAATATAGGGAATGCACATATAGAAGGATTCGGATCCTTTGAAGGGGTTCTGAAGGCCAAATCGGAACTATATGAGTACCTAAGCAAAGTAAATGGAGTTGCCATCTACAACGACAAAAATCCTTTGCTGACAGAGAAGGTCTTCAGGCTCATTAACAGGGGAGTGCCATATTCAAATCCTACAGGTGTCGACCTGGTGGTTGAAGCGCTGCCATCGGAAATGAACCTTGCGATAAGGGTTAAATTCCAGCATAAGACACATGAGATTCAGACAGCCCTTTTTGGCTCCTATAACCTTGAAAATGTTACTGCAGCTGTTGCAACAGGATTATTCCTCGGAGTATCAATGGAAGATATACTCGGGGAGGTTGCCAAATATCAGCCCGGGAACAACAGGTCGCAGATAAAAACATCACCTGAAAATGAAATTGTCTGCGATTCATATAACGCTAATCCGACAAGCATGGCCCTTGCAATAAAATCCTTTTCTGAGCATAAAGCAGGCAAAAAGGTTGTTATCCTTGGTGATATGCTCGAACTTGGTGAAAAAAGCGAGGAGGAACACCTGAAGCTTGTTGATCAGATAAAACTGTTGAATGCAGAGAAGGTGTTTCTTGTGGGCAGTAATTTTAGAAAGGCTTCGGAGGGAACAGGATTCCTTTCCTTTTCTGACGTCAATGAACTCAGGGATTACCTGAGGAAAGAACCTTTAAAGGGAAAATTTATTCTGGTAAAGGGATCCAGGGGTATAACACTCGAGAAAGTCTATGATCTGCTCTGAAAAACGGTAATCTTTTTCTATTCATTCCGGAATCTGAGAGTGATGAACAGCACTTCGGGACGGCTTCCGAGCCTTACACGGGGCCCCCATATCCCAAACCCAGACGACACAATGAAATGTGTATTGCCTTTCTTCAGGTAACCATGGCTTAACTCATAAATCCGCGATGTGATATAATTCAAAGGCCACATCTGTCCGTTATGAGTATGTCCCGACAGGTGAAGATCAATCCCGTATTTTTCTGACTCTCCGAGTTCAAAAGGCTGGTGATCGAGGAGTATCATCGGCCGGCTGGTATCGGCCAATGCAATCAGCTCATTAAGCGGTTTCCTCTCTCTGCCGTAAAACCGCTTTCCATCCCTGTCGAGCCGTCCGATCAGCTGAATCCCCCCATCAATAGTGACAACTTCATCTTTAAGAAGTCGTATGCCTTTACTTTCTATGTACGGAATTGTCCTAAGTGCTCCGCCAATGAATTCATGGTTGCCTGTAATTGCATAAAGGCCATCGTCACATTTCGGACATGTAAAATACTGCAACAGGTCATCCCTCAGGACCGGACCCATTTCACCATCAACTATATCGCCGAGGAGAAGCACCAGATCGGGTTTCAGCTTACTTAGAATTGATGAAAGCTCCCTTATGCTTCTTTTCCTTATTATGCTCCCCAGATGAATGTCGGATACAGCTGCAATTTTCAGTTCTTTAATTTCTCCTGAAGGTTTATTTATTGTAAGATCATATCTTGTAGTAACAGGGATAAGGGCATTTATGAATCCTGCTGTAATCAGGACCGATGAAGCAATAAGAGTGGCTATGACAGCCCATTTTTTGAATAATGCCATATTGCCATGGTTCAGAATTCCGGCGATCCTTAATGCAAGAGAAACAATGTCGGATAAAAAGAGGAAAATAAATCCGTAAAGCATAAAAGCCATCCAGAATCCGCCAATAATGTTCAATACATCTGAAAATACAGATGAATTCCTTGCTTCTATTATCTTACCTGCAACAAAAGCGGATGCCAGTAACAGAAAAACAATAAAATACCACAGACGGTTATGTTGAAAAGTATTTATAGCATTATACCCCTTAAAATAAATATAAATGTTGGCAGAGGAATAGATCGCGAGGACAACTGTAAGAAAGATTATTATCTGGTAGTTTTTCATTTCCTTTTTATTGAAATTTCAGGTTGCTGAAAGTTTTTTCCTTAAGGATATAAAACCTGAAAACGATGCTCTTGTTCAATATGCCGTACCTGGGCTGGGTGATTGTTATTTTCTTAACAAGGCTCCTTTTTGGTTTCAGAAATTTCACAGCCTTATAATAATCACGGTGAGCGTTCCAGACAGCCCTTATGGTTTCATGTTGAGTAAAAAAGAATCTCATTGCTGCGATGCCGTCAAGTATTTTTCTCCTGAACAGTATTGACTTAAGTTTATCCCCGGGCAGGTTTTTATACAGCAGATAAAGGCTGTTGCGGAAATTGAGATAAGTTTTAAGTTCCGAACCATAGGGGAGGGACCCTCCGCCGGCATGGTACACTACCGAACCGGGAACATATGCCACCCTGAGCCCTGACAGATGAAATCTCCAGCAAAGGTCTATTTCTTCCATATGTGCGAAGAAATCCTCATCGAATCCCCCGCACTTTGACCAGGCGGCGGCCCTTACCACCATGCAGGCCCCTGACGACCAGAATATATCGGCAGGATCATCATACTGGCCATTGTCTTTTTCCACGTTATCGAAAATACGTCCCCTGCAGAAGGCATATCCGTATTTATCGAGATAACCGCCTGCTGCGCCTGCATATTCAAAATATTCCCTGTTTGCAAGCGACTTTATCTTAGGCTGGCATGATGCCACGTCAGGATTCAGGTCCATAAAAGCGATAAGCGGTGTGAGCCAGTTCTCAGTCACCTCCACATCAGAGTTCAGCAGAACGAAATACTTTGAGTTTATCCGGTTCAGGGCTGCATTGTATCCGCCGGCAAATCCAAGGTTGGTATCGAACCGTATCAGTTCAGCTTCGGGGACAATCTTTGCCAGCCACTCAGGTGATCCGTCATCTGAACCATTGTCGGCAACGAAGACTTTTGTTTCATCATCGGCTGTGAGGCGGACAACATCCGCAAGAAATCTCTTCAGCCACGAAAGTCCGTTCCAGTTAAGTATTACAACGGCAGTCCTGATCATTATTGTGGTTTTTTATATTTCCAGCGACGGTGAGTCCAGATCCAGTATTCAGGTTTCTTCTTTATTATTTCCTCAAGTCTTTTAACATGCGTGTCAGTCACCTGGTACATTGGAAGGCCGGCTGTTTTCTCAAACAGTAGTTCCGACGTAATAGTATAATATCCCCGTTTGACTTTTTCGACATGGAGAATTACAACAGCCATGTCGTACTTCCGTGCTATTTTCTCAATTCCGAGGAAAACAGGTGTGTCCTGGTTAAGAAAAGTCGTATAGTATTCTATCTCTGCCTTTGCGGGTGTCTGATCAGATATAAAGCCGTATTGTCCTCTGATATTTTTGCTCTGGTTGTTAATGATCTGTCTGACTATCATGTTCATCGGGGCCAGGCTTGCATTATTCCTCGACCTGAGCCTGTTCATGAACTTTTCGAAATGTTTGTTTTGCAGTGGTTTATATACTCCTACCCCCCTGTGTTTTGTATACATCGGATATGATGCCGTCAGCCATTCCCAGTTGTTGTAATGGCTGTGCACAACTGCAACATCGCGTCCCGAATCGCAAATCTTTTCTGTCAGTTCAGGGTTTAAAAACTTCATCCTTCTGCACAGCTCTCTGTTGCTCATATGGGTAAGCTTAAGCACCTCCACAAACTGATCAGCTAAATGGTGGTAGAATTTCCGCGAGATACTCTTCAGTTCTTCAGGACTCTTTTCAGGGAAAGATTTTCTGAGATTTTCATGAACGACATCCTTCCTGTATGAAGGAAAGTAATACAGGAATATGAACATAATATCAGAAAAGACATAAAGTACCCTGAGAGGGAGTAGTGTCACCAGCCAGTTCAGGCCATAAAATATATAGAACAGAAGGGAGCCCATAAGATCATTTTTCCCCCGGTTTCATAAAACTCTTTATAATTTTAAATATTTCGTTGTAAACCAGGGAGTTGGAGGCTATTGTCTCATCGCCTGTCAGTCCCCTGGTGTTACCCGAGAAATCGCTGAATCTGCCGCCTGCTTCCCTTACGAGGAGCATGCCGGCAGCTATGTCCCAGATTTTAAGATCGTATTCAAAGAAAAGATCATACCTGCCGCAGGCTACATAGGCAAGGTCAACAGATGCAGATCCGAGTCTTCTTACTCCGTGCGACCTGGTAACAAGATGGGTGAGAAGCGCCATATAAGGTTCAAGCCTGTCGAACATGTTATAGGGAAATCCTGTGGCAACGAGTGCTCCCGACAATGCAGGTGTCTCTGAAACATGGATCCTTTTCCCGTTGAGCCAGGCGCCTCCGTTCTTCCAGGCGGTGAAAGTCTCAGAGCCTCCTGCTTCGTGTACGACACCGGCAATCACCTCATCATCCTCCATGAGCCCGATGCTTATTGCATATGGTCTGACCCCATGAAGAAAATTGGTAGTACCGTCGAGAGGATCAATTATCCAGTTGTATCTGGCGCCTCTTTTTGAAGAAGTCCCTTCCTCGGCTATGAATCCGGCATCAGGGATAAGTGGTGTTAATTTGTCAATCAGGATCTTTTCTGATCCCTTGTCAACATAAGTAACAAAGTTGTTGAGTCCCTTTACCTCAGTGTCTTTTATATTAAAGGATGCCGATTCCCTGACGATGAATTCAGAGGCGGATAATGCCGCCTTCACAACTTCGTCACATAATTCTTTAAGATCTTTCATTTTTCATCTGTTATTACGGCGGTCATTCTGCCCGAGGTGTCAATACCTGTAAGTTTTACGATCCTGATGTTTCCCGCGAGGCTTGATTTCCATGGCATTACGGTGCCAATGTAATTGGCTGTAAATCCGGTTATCATTCCTTCTCTTTTTGTATGTTCAAACAGTACCTGGCTTGTCAGACCAATATTCATTCTGCAGAATTCTTCATGCTTCCTGTCAGACAGGCCGATAAGTCTTTTGCTGCGTACTTCCCTGGTCCTGAACTGTACCTTATCTTTCATTGAAGCCGCAGGAGTACCGGGCCTTTCTGAAAAGTTGAATACGTGGAGGTACGACAAATCCATCGAGTTGAGGAAGGAAAAAGTATCCTCAAAATCACTATCGGATTCTCCCGGAAATCCGACTATCACATCGGCTCCAATACCTGCAAGGGGCATAAGTTTTCTCACTGAATCTACCCTGCGGGCGAACAGCTCCCTTTTATATCGTCTCCTCATCAGGCCAAGTATCTTATCCGATCCGCTCTGAAGGGGGATATGGAAATGCGGGAGGATCTTAGGGTTGCCTGCTGAAAGTTCTATCAGCTCATCAGTGAGAAGGTTGGGCTCTATCGATGATATCCTGTATCTTTCTATTCCATCAACTTTTACGAGTTCCCTCATAAGCGAAGTAAAGGAATCACCAGTCGTCTTCCCGAAATCACCGATATTCACTCCTGTAATTACTATCTCCTTTATTCCTTTCAGGGCTATCCTTTCAGCTTCCTCTATTATCGATTTTATATCCTGGTTCCTGCTTTTGCCACGCGCAGCGGGGATTGTGCAATACGAACATTTATAATCGCAGCCGTCCTGTACCTTAAGGAAAGAACGTGTCCGGTCGCCGGCTGAAAAGGAAGGGAAAAATGCGTCAGGTAGTCTGATGCCGCATGAATAAATTTCAGGGGCATCCTTTTTTGTAAAATTCCCGAGATATCTGGCTGCATCGAATTTTTCACTGGTACCAAGAACAAGGTCGACTCCGGGTATTGATGCTATTTCATCGGGGTTCAGCTGGGCATAACAGCCTACAACTGCAATCACAGCCTCAGGTGACTGATGTATGAATTTTTTTATGGCCTGGCGGCATTTTCTGTCGGCTGTATCTGTAACAGAACAGGTGTTTATCACATAGATATCGGCTTTTGATCCTGACGGAACCCTTTCAAACTGATCTTCCGGAAACGATCTTGAAATAGTAGATGTTTCAGCAAAATTAAGCTTACAGCCAAGAGTGTGAAAAGCTATCTTTTTCTTTGTGATATCCATTATCAGACAGACTGTTATGGTTCAGGCCACGTAAATCATCCCCTTCGGGATCATTTCCTTTTTGCCTGGGGAAGCTTTGTCAGGTACACATTCCTGAATTCAATATCTTTTCCTTCGCTCTGGAGACAAATATGTCCCTTTGAGTGAGAAATGCCGGTTGCTTTGTTCTGAAGCACTCCGTTCACGATTACTTCGATTGTATTTGCCTTACATGTTATTTCAACAGTGTTCCATTCACCAACAGGCTTTTCTGAAGAAGGAGCCATTTTGGGAACTACCCTTGAATTGGCTTTCATTTCATTCATTGTTGCACCATTCATGCATACAAAATCACCTGCATTTCCTGCTTTCAGCTGGCATTCGAATGTTTTGAGCCAGATAGTATCGGGAGGAAGGGCATGAATGAATATTCCGCTGTTTGACGGTTCGGAAGGATACCTGTATTCGACATGAAGCCTGTATTCGGAATAGGAATCAGTGGTCCGCATGTATCCGAAAGGATCACCCTTAATATGAATCACATCGTTTCGGACCTGGAAGACCGTCAGAGGATCAACTGAAGGATCTTTAAGATGCAATATCCAGTTTGACAGGTCTTTCCCGTTGAACAACCGGATGGTATTTTTATCAGCCCTGGCATTCCTGATGTTTGAAGCCTCTTTTTGCCTTTTCTGCCCGTTAACTGTGTTTCCGGGACCTGCCATAAAGGCTAATGTCAGAATTATTAAAAGGAATGATCTTGTCCTCATTGTCTGATTTTTTGGTTCTTATTATATGAATAGTTTAGTTTTAAAGAAGCTTGCTGGCAAGTTCGGCAAGGAAGCTTCTTTCGCCTTTTACAAGGTTGACATGTGCAAAGATATCCTGATCCTTCATCTTGTCTGAAAGATAGCTGAGCCCGTTTGATGCAGTGTCGAGGTATGGCGAATCGATCTGTTCGATATCACCAGTGAACACCATTTTAGTGCCTTCGCCGGCCCTTGTTATTATTGTTTTTATCTCATGCGGCGTAAGGTTCTGTGCCTCATCGACAATGAAAAAGATGCTCGACAGGCTCCTTCCCCTTATGTAGGCAAGCGGGGTGATAACCAGCTTTTCTTCCTTAACCATATCGTTGATCCTCAGGAATTCGGGGCTCTGGTGACTGAATTTATGTTTAATGACAGTCAGGTTGTCATACAACGGCTGCATATACGGATCCATTTTCTCCTTCACATCGCCGGGAAGAAAACCAAGGTCACGGTTTGCCAGGGGTACAATAGGCCGTGCAAGGAATATCTGCTTGTACCTTTTATGCTGCTGAAGCGCGGAAGCAAGGGCCAGAAGTGTTTTTCCCGTTCCTGCCTTGCCTGTAAGCGAAACGAGCTGGACATCGGGATTTGTAAGTGCGTCGAGGGCAAATGTCTGTTCTGCATTCCTCGGATCGATGCCATAGGTGGTTTGCTTGATTACCCTGTTAAGCATTTTATTTACAGGGTTATAGTGAGCAAGGGCGCTTGCCCCGCTGTTCCTCATAATAAAGAACTGATGCCCCCTTAGATCGGGCTCGAGGTTGAATTCAGAAACATTCACACCTTCGGGTATCTCGTACAATTTGCTTATGAGGCCATGATCCACACCTTCAATTATCCTGATTCCTTTGTAAAGATCATCAATATTGGCCACCTTGTCGTTCTGGTAATCCTGGGCCATGATACCCAGCGATTTTGCCTTCATCCTGAGGTTTATATCCTTCGAAATAAGGACGACAGTCTTATCCTTGTTCATTGTACAGACATAGTCGGCAATGGCAAGTATCCTGTGATCGGGGGTCCTTTCTGCAAACGACTGGCTTACCTTCTCGGAGAAGTCACGGCCGGTTTCAATATGGAGATTTCCAAGGTTCTCCCCCAGTGGAATGTTTGCCGTAAGGAGCATATCGCCCGACAGCCTGTCGAGCTCCCTTGTGAATTCCCTGGCATGGAAGTTTATTATGTCGTTGCCTTTCTTGAATTTATCAAGCTCCTCAAGAACGACTATCGGAATTATTACATCATTTTCCTCAAAATTGTAAATGCATTTATAGTCGTGAAGCAGAACGTTTGTATCAATAATGAAAAGCTTTTTATTGTGTTTTTTCTTCATCATCTAAATTCTTTAAAATCAATAAAATATATTTATTGAACTGAATGACTGCAATAATCCGCAAAATTAACTAAAATAAGGAATCATTGTTACGACTGTTGAAAGTATGTTAATTTGTATCGCCAGGTAATTGAAGCATCTCAATTACCTTAATTACTTTTGCTTTCAATTTTCAGACGATGAATTACGAGGAAACAATCAGGTTTCTGTACAACCAACTGCCTGCATATCACAGGATAGGGAAAGCCGCATATAAAAGCGATCTGACTAACACTCTTGCATTCGACAGGTACCTTGGCAGTCCGCACAGGAATTACAGGACAATACACATAGGAGGCACCAACGGCAAGGGATCAGTATCTCATATGACGGCTTCGGTGCTGATGGAAGCGGGATTGAAGACAGGCCTTTATACCTCACCTCATCTCATTGATTTCAGGGAGAGGATAAAAGTGAACGGATCAATGATCCCCGAAAGTTTTGTAATTGATTTCATCAGCCAGCATTCAGAGTTTATCTCTGAGATAAAGCCGTCATTTTTTGAAATGACTGTGGCAATGGCATTTGACTATTTCGCCATGGAAAAGGTTGATGTTGCTGTAATAGAGGTGGGTCTGGGAGGGAGGCTCGATTCGACAAACATAATAACGCCTGTATTGTCGGTAATTACTAATATCGGTCATGATCATATGGATCTTCTTGGCGATACCATCGAAAAAGTCGCAGCGGAGAAAGCCGGAATCATAAGAGGAGGTATACCGGTTGTGATAGGAGAGACACAGGAACAGACAAGAAATGTATTCACCGCAAAAGCAGAAGAAATAGGATCACCTCTGTATTTTGCAGATCAGAATTTTTGTTGTGTGCCTGATGAACCGGATTACATAAGCGAAACCAGGGATTATGTTGTCACAGGGTCACAAAGCGGCAGGTCGGAGAAAGTAAGCCCGGGACTGGCGGGGGATTATCAGGTTAAAAATATACAGACAGTATTTCAGAGTTTTGAGATACTGAAGGATATCTTTAACTTATCGGTAGAAAACCTGACTGAAGGCATTAGGAAAGTAAAAGAGAATACCGGACTGATGGGCCGGTGGCAGATTATAGGCAGGGATCCGCTGACCATATGTGATACCGGTCATAATTTTGAAGGGCTTCGGTATGTCATTGAGCAGATAAGGAAAATCAAAAAGGGAGAAACCCATTTCGTGATCGGATTTGTCAGCGACAAGGATCTTGATCCTGTCCTTCCATTGTTTCCGGCCGGTGCACGATACTATTTTACAAAAGCCTCGGTTCCCAGGGCGCTTGATGAAAAGATTCTGCAGGACAAAGCGCTTAAACATGGTTTAAAGGGAGAATCTTTTGGTGATGTGGCATCAGCCATAAAGTCAGCACGGGAGAATTCATCCCGGTCTGACCTGATATTCATAGGAGGCAGTACTTTTATTGTTGCCGATGCTTTAGCCTTTACTGCTCCCTACCATTTGCTGTAAGGATTGTCGACTGTAATCCTTGCCTTCCTGTTAGCCACCGTAAATCCGATTTCATAAATCATCCTGGTGATGGTTTCCATTTTATTGAAATCGATCTTTTCCACAACGTCACCCGGTTTGTGATAATCGGAATGAAGGCCTGTCGAAAAGAAAAGTACCGGTATATCCTTTTTGACAAAATTGAAATGGTCGCTCCGTGAGAAGAGCTGCAGCGGATGATTTCTTCCGCTAAGGCTGTAATCAATGTCAACAGGGTATTTCCTGTCGGTATCATCGGCAATCTTGATCAGATCTTTGCTTTGGTTGTCGGCTATAACAAAAACCCCGGCAGGGCCTGTCATCGGTGTTTCGGAGGTAGTGTCGGCGACACCTTTAACCCTCCCTATCATATCCATATTCAGGTCGGCCACAGTATTTTCGAGCGGGAAAAGAGGGTTGTTAACATACGATTGCGAACCGAAAAGCCCTATCTCCTCACCAGTTACCCATAAAAACAGCAATGACCTGAGAGGTTTTTTTTCAAGGCTCCCGAAAGCCTGGGCAATTTCAAGTATAGCTGCACAACCTGATGCATCATCGTCGGCGCCTGGATTTATGCCATCGCCAACCCCACCGATGTGATCAGCATGACCAGAAAAGACAACAACCTCCTTCTTAAGGACAGGATCGCTGCCCTCTATATATGCAGCAACATTGCGAAGAGTGACCTCCTTTGTAACAGATTTTTCTGTTATTTTCAACTTTTTACCGCCTATTTCGAAAGAGTGCGGTTTTATTTTCGAATCTATATCTTTCTGAAGTTCATCGAGGGTGTGTCCGGATCCTTTCAGCAATTCATCAGCAACCGAACGGTTTACAAAGATGATCCTGGGCATCGCAGGCATATCCATTACCATTGGTTTCGTTCCTTTGAGATATTTGCTTGACCTCAGTTCGTTCGAAATACCCGGATATTGTTCATCAATTGATGAAAATCCCGATTTTGGATCGGGAACAATAAGAATTGCTTTTGCCCTGGAAAAGAGAAGACCGGTCAGCTTGGCCTGAATGCTCATGAATGACGACCAGACAGGCTCCTCAAAGAGGAAACTGCTTCCGTCTTCCGATAGTGGGGATCTTGTCATAATAAGAATGATCTTTCCTTCGGGTTTCAGATCTGCAAGGTCGTTATAGTTGTATTTATCGGCTTTTATTCCGTATCCGGCAAAAGCAACATCTCCCTCGATCCGGAAATCGCCGGCCCCTACAGGGAAAAGCTGTCTCATTGGTTCTTTTATGGTTATCGAGTCTTTTCCTTCTGAGGCGATGGTGATATACGATTTTTCCTGGTCTATCATTTTCTCCATTACATAATACGGCTGGTAATAGCTGTTCCCGTTTGCAGGTTTAAGGCCGATCAGCTTTGCCTGCGAAGCAATAAAGTTAAGCGCTATATCGAGCTCAGGCTCGCCGTTCGACCTTCCTTTCATGGTGGGCGATGCAAGAAAGGAGACGTAGGCTTCGAGGTCTCCAGATTTTATCTGGCTTACGCCTGCGTTCGATTTCTGAGCTGGGGATGGCAGCTGAAACAGTGCCATGGAGACAATGACAAAAATGAAAGACTTATACTTACCGGTCATCTGAATCAAGATTTGAGGCATTAAATGTATAAAGATTTTTGCTATTAATCAGGCAAATGTTCATCACTGTCTGATTTTGATAATATTAAATGACCTTCTGAAAAGCATTATGTCATTATTTTTTTAGTTTTGCAGTCTATTTTGAGTTTATGGAAGTTAATACCTTATTCTGGATCGGGTTTCATGTAATAATCTTCGCTGTACTTGCTTTTGACCTTGGTGTCGTAAGTAAGAATGCTCATAAGGTAGCCCTCAGGGAAGCCCTGATCTGGAGTGGCGTTTGGATCCTTCTTGCATTAATTTTTAACGCATTCATTCTTTTTGAGTTTGGCAAGACCAAGGCCCTCGAATTTCTTACGGGATATGTAATTGAGTACTCCCTGAGTGTTGATAATATCTTTGTCTTTATCCTGATATTCTCCTATTTCGCAGTAAAGCCACAATACCAGCATAAGATCCTGTTCTGGGGTATTCTCGGAGCATTGGTTATGAGAGGTATTTTCATCTTTGCCGGAGTTACCCTTATTAACAGGTTTCACTGGGTGGTTCTGATCTTCGGAGGTTTCCTTGTTTTCTCAGGATTAAAGATGCTATTTCAGAAAGAGACAACATCTGTGAGTCCTGAAAAAAATGCCCTGGTACGACTTTTCAGACGATTGCTTCCGGTGACCGAAATGCTTCACGACGATAAGCTTATTGTCAGGCTCGACAAAAAATTTTATGCAACGCCTCTGTTCCTTGTCCTCCTTGTCATCGAGTCTACAGACCTTATCTTTGCCGTCGACAGCATACCTGCAATTCTGGCTATAAGTAAGGATTCCTTCATAGTTTATACTTCCAACATATTTGCCATCCTCGGATTGCGGTCGCTGTATTTTGCGGTATCAGGGATAATGGGATATTTCAGGTTCCTGAAAACCGGACTTGCCCTTGTACTTTCATTCGTGGGTATTAAAATGCTTGCATCGTATTTTCATCTTGAAATCCCTATTTTAGTTTCTCTTTCTATCATTGTCTCTATCCTTGTAATTTCCATCCTGGCCTCAGTCCTTATAAAGGAAAAATGAATCAGATTTCGTTCCTTTGGGAATAATTATTTCGCTTTGGTATAAAATATTACTTTTACAATTAAGTTTTGTGAAAGGAATTGATTCATTTCAGATTTAATTAATACCAGGGATGATTTTCAAAAGGCAAAAGCCGGTCGTGCCATGGCTGCTGATAGTGCTTTTTTTGATACTGTCGGCCAGCAGCATCATTCTTGGATTCCTGTATTACAAGAGTCAGAAAAACAGGATACTCCGCGATAAAACACTTGAATTGTCAGCAATAGCCGATCTGAAGGTAAGGCAGATAGCACAGTGGAGAAACGAGCGTGCCGATGATGCAAGGATGATAGGCGAAAACGCTCCATTTGTTAGGTTATTATATGATTATCTGTACGGGGAAGGAGCTAAGGTTAATAAAGCTGAGATAATTGCAAGCCTTAAATCAGTAATTTCCAATACCGAATACAAGAATATACTTCTTATTGACTCAGCCAGAAATGTAAGAGGATTTTATCCAAATCAGGATACGGTTCTTGGTGATCATATGCTTCAGAGGTTCCCTGAATTCATAAAACTTAAGGCAGGCGTACTGACAGACCTTCACAGGACATCGCGGGTGAGCTTTAATCATCTTGACCTTGTCATTCCGTTGTTTGCGATGTGGAGCGATAATCCTGAACCCTTCGGGCTTCTCACTATAAGGATTGATCCTCAGGAGACTTTTTATCCTCTGGTCCAGACATGGCCCATACCAGGCAAAACAGCTGAGTCGCTTCTGATACGTCAGGAAGGTGATAAGGTTCTGTATCTCAATGAGCTGAGATTCAGGAAAAACTCAGAGATGGAGCTGTTAAAGTCAGTATCCGAGGAAAAACTGCCGGCCGCAATGGCAATACGTGGCATTGAAACAACCACCGACGGCAGGGATTACAGAGGAAGGCCGGTAGTTGCTGCAATGAAAAAAGTTCCGGGTTCTCCGTGGTACCTTGTGGCCAAAACCGACCAGAGCGAGGTCTTCGAGATTCTGAACCGGCAGATCACACTTATTATCGTTATCATTATCCTGTTTATACTTACGATCGGGTTGCTTCTCGGCATTATAGAATGGAATGAGAATGTCAGGTTTTATCGCGAAAAATATGAAGCCGAACTCGATCATCAGGCTTTACGAAAGCATTACGATTTCATCCTGAAGTATGCCAACGACATTATCTTTCTGACCGACAGGAACATGGTAATTATCGAGGCCAACGACAGGGCAACCGAGACGTACCAGCGAAACAGGGATGAACTTATAGGTATGAACCTGAAAGAGATAACGGCTCCGGGGGCAGTAAGGGATATTGCAGAAGAGAGCAAGGTACTCGACGAGAAGGGATTTGCAACTTATGAGACATTTCATGTCAGGAAAGACGGGACCATCCTGCCAGTAGAGATCAGCGCCCGCAAGGTTGAAATAGAAGGTGTAAAATATTTTCAGTCGATATGCCGCGATATTACCGAAAGGAAATTTGCCGAGGAGACCCTGAGAGAAAGCGAAACAAGATTCAGGAAGATCTTCGAGGAGAGCCCTATAAGCATTGTGATGACAGGAAAGGATATGGGCATAATCCGCGTTAATTCGGCATTCACAAAGATGACGGGATACGGGGAGGATGAAATAAAGACTAAATCGCTCCGTGAGATCACACATCCCGATTATGTACCACAGGATGATGTCTCGCTTTTAAGGCTTGTTGCTGAGGAGATCCCTGTTTACCATACAGAGAACAAATATATATGCAGGGATGGAAGCATAATCTGGGGTTCCACAATTATCAGCATAATCAGGAACAACAATGATGAGGTACAGTATTTCCTCGCGATGATTGAGGATATAACACTAAGGAAGAAGTCGGAAGCGGAACTTATCGCTGCCAAGGAAAAAGCAGAGGAGAGCGACAGGCTCAAAACTGCATTTCTGCACAACGTTTCTCATGAGATAAGGACACCGATGAATGCCATAATAGGATTTTCGGCGCTTCTGAATGAACCTGATATTACTGAGGCTGACCGTCGCCAGTTTATCGATATTATATTCCAGAGCGGCAGTCAGTTGCTTTCCATAATCAATGATATTGTGGACATTGCAAATATCGAAAGCGGACAGGTCAAGATCAATATAAGGGAAATGAACCTTAATTTTTCTCTCAGAAGCCTTGACGAACAATTCAGCTATAAGGAGAAATCGAATTTGATCCCGATAAAACTGAGAACAGGATTATCTGATGACAAGGCCATGATAATGACCGACAGCACCAAGCTTATTCAGATACTGTCGAACCTTATCAACAATGCAACAAAATTTACAAAGGACGGAAGAATCGATTTTGGTTATGCCCTGAAAGACAGCGAGCTTGAATTCTATGTAAAAGATACAGGCATCGGCATTCCGCCTGAACATCACAGCAAGATATTTGAGCGATTCTTCCAGGTCGATAACCTTATTTCAAGGAAATTCGGAGGAACGGGTCTGGGACTTTCAATCTGCAAAGCCTATGTGGAGCTTCTCGGAGGCAGGATATGGCTTGTTTCAAAACCGGGCGTAGGATCTGATTTCCGTTTTACAATACCTTATAAACCGTCAGGCAAATCCCAGCAGCTGAAATGAGATGAACAGGAATACTTCCGGGTAAAGGATTTTTTTTTAATTTTATAAGCCATTTCGAATATCATTTCGTGTATTAAAGTCTGTAACAACAACTCTACTAAAATGAAGAAAACAGAAACCTTATATAATTTTCTGATCATAATGACATTACTCCTGCTCTTGCCGGGATGTCATTTTAAAAGGGAACCTTCAGTCAAAACGTCGCCCGTTACCGATATTGGCCCCAATGGTGCATTAACCGGGGGTGAAGTTACAAGCGACGGTTATGTCGATGTAATAGTAAGAGGGGTTTGTTATGGTACCAAGAAATCGCCGGGAACCGATGGCGACAGAACAACCGACGGATATGGTGAAGGGCCTTTTACAAGCACTCTCACTGATCTGACCCCTAACACACTTTATTACGTCCGTGCCTATGCAATAAACGCTGAAGGAACAGGATACGGGGAGCAGCTTACATTTACAACAAGCAAATTCGGAGTTCCGACCCTTACAACCTCCAGCGTAACACTTATAACGCAGTCAAGCGCTGCTGCAGGCGGCAATATAACAAGCGACGGCGGGGTTGAAGTAACTGCAAGAGGCGTATGCTGGAGCACGCATACTGTTCCTCTTATAAGTGATTCAAAAACAACTAATGGTGCAGGAACAGGTTCGTTTTCAAGCAATTTAACAGGTCTGACAGGAAATACTACATATTATGTAAGGGCTTATGCCACAAACTCTGAGGGAACTGCTTACGGACAGGAGATATCTTTCAAAACAAGCCCGGTTTTGCCGGTGGTAACCTCCGACTCTCCTTCAGCAACAGGCACCACCACTGGAAAGGGTGGAGGAAATGTGACTAATGACGGCGGATCAGCAATCACTGCAAGAGGAGTCTGCTGGAATACTTCACCGAATCCAACCGTTGCAAACAGCAAAACCACTGACGGAACAGGAACCGGAACCTTCGAATCTTCTATTACAGGCCTTCTTGCAAACACCACTTATCATGTCAGGGCTTATGCGACGAACAGTGTTGGAACTTCATATGGCTCTGACCTTATATTTACCACTGATCCTGTTACTATATCCGATAACGACGGTAATACATACAATGTGATCAGGATTGACGGACAGGTTTGGATGAAGGAAAACCTCAGAACAACAAAGCTCAATGATAATTCGGTAATAGCCAATGTCACGAATGCAGGTACCTGGAGCACCCTTACAACCAGCGCTTATGTCTGGTATAATAACGAAGTTGCCAATAAGGGTGTTTATGGTGCATTATATAACTGGCATGCTGTTAAAACAGGAAAGCTGTGTCCGGCAGGATGGCATGTGCCTTCAGATGATGAATGGTATACGCTCGTTAATTATCTTGGAGGAGAAAGCCCGGCAGGAGGTAAGCTTAAGGAAACAGGAACAACACACTGGACAAGCCCGAATACAGGCGCCACAAATGAATCGAATTTCACAGCGCTTCCCGGAGGATGGCGCAGAGGCGATAACGGATCCTTTGAGTCGCTGACCGTATATGGTTACTGGTGGACATCCACCGAACTGACATCATCTTCATGGTTCAGAAGGATATGGTACAATGATGATAAAACATATAGAAACCTGACCGATCCGAAATACGGTATGTCGGTAAGATGTATCAAAAACTGACAGGAAGTTAAAGTCTCGTCGGTTTTCTCAATTACCTGAGTCGCTGATTATAATTGTCTGTATTTCAACGACAGTAAGCATTAGTCTTATTTAAGGTTGATATTTATATTCCTGAAATTGGAAATCTGACACAATTAAAACTGAATAAATCAGTTTAGTGTTGTACGTAATTAATTCAATCAAATGAAAAAGGATTTCAGATTCAATCTAACTTTAATTTTAGTTTTTCTGGCAGGGGTAACCCTGACTTTTTCAGGTTGTAAGGACAAACCTGAACTTGCCACATTAACTACAGCCGATGCTACGGAAATCAGCATCTCCGGCGCCTTAACAGGAGGGAACATATCGTCGGACGGTGGTGCCGACATTACTGCAAGGGGCGTCTGCTATGGGACATCTTCCTTGCCCGAGGTCACAGGACAGCATACATCCGACAGCAACGGACCAGGTAATTTCACAAGCAGCCTGACCGGATTGTCGCCTTCTACAAAATACTATGTAAGGGCATATGCAACAAACGAAGCAGGAACCGCTTATGGAAATGAGATTACATTTACAACTGCCGCTCCTGTCGTTGCAACATTAACCACGCTGGAAGCCAGCTCGGTGAGTTCGAACAGGGCAGTTTCGGGCGGTAATATAACCTCCGACGGGGGTTCAGCCGTGACAGCCAGGGGAGTTTGCTGGTCAACAACTGCAAATCCGACATTGAGCGATAATAAAACAACAAACGGATCGGGAACCGGCAATTTCGCAAGCGACATAACAGGATTACAGCCAGGGACTACTTATCATGTAAGGGCTTATGCAACGAATAATGTAGGAATATCTTACGGAAACGATGTGTCATTCACCACATCAGCCGTAGCGCCGACGGTGACAACTTCAGCTGTTTCATCATTTACCCGCACCTCGGCTGTAACGGGAGGCAATGTTACGAATTCGGGAGGTGCATCGGTTACGGCCAGGGGAGTCTGCTGGAGCACTACAACAGGACCGGTGGCTACTGGTTCCCATACTACCGACGGTTCAGGAACAGGGCCGTTTACAAGCACAATCAGCGGCCTTAATCCGAATACTACATATTATTACAGGGCTTATGCCACAAACAGTGCAGGTACGGCTTACGGTGTTGAAAATCATTTCACAACAAGTCCGGTAACTTTGCCTGACGTATCAACTTCTCCGGTGACGCCGGTTGGAGTAACAACAGCTACTGCGGGAGGGAACGTTACAAATGACAATGGCGGTCAGGTTACTGAACGCGGGATATGCTACAATACAACAGGAAATCCTACAACTTCAGATACAAAAATTCCTAATGGCACAGGAACCGGAACTTTTAGTGTAAACATTACAGGATTGACATCCGGCACAGTATATTATGTAAAGGCATATGCAATCAACAGTGCTGGCACAAGTTATGGTAGCCAGGTTCAGTTTTCCACTTCAGTCTCGGACCTGAGCGGAAACACTTATGCAACATTGCTTATTGGCACACAGTTGTGGATGCGAACGGATCTGAAAACTGCAAAATACAATGATAATACGGATATTCCGAACGTCACTGGTAATACAGAATGGGCAGCTCTGACTACACCGGCATATTCCTGGTTTGATAATGTTCCTTCAACCGTCCTTGGAATGTTGTATAACTGGTATGCTGTTGAAACCGGGAAATTATGCCCTTCCGGTTGGCACGTTCCAAGTGACAACGAATTCAAGACACTTGAACGTTTTCTCGGGATGAGCGCTGCAGAAGCTGATGGCGCAGGGTGGAGAGGTACAAATCAGGGTACACAGCTGAAGGCTGCCACAACATGGAATCCCAATACAGGAACAAATACAAGCGGATTTGCTGCTCTCGGAGGCGGTTACAGATATGGTGCTCTGGGGACTTTTGCTGATTTTGCCGTAGTCACATACTGGTGGAGTTCAACTTTACACTGGGACGATACAACAAAAGCGTTATATCGCCGTTTAGATAGTGTTGAAGGACGAGTGTTTCGCGAGGGAGTCAGCAGAGCCGGAGGGAAATATGTAAGATGCCTGAAAAACCAGTAGGGTTTTTAATTAGTGGATCATATTAAAAATTAAATAATTATAAGCAATTAAAATTCAAATCTCTAATTTTCTATGTTATGAAAAAAGTTCTTAATCTATTGATTTTGGTTTGTCTCCTTTCCGGAATTGCATCGCTCAACAGTTGCAAGAAGGACAAGGATATGCCTACCCTGACAACTACCGCTGTTACAGGGATCACAACAACTGCAGCATCATCGGGTGGCAATATTACTGATGATGGCGGCGCCGAAGTTACGGCAAGAGGCATATGCTGGGGAACAGCAGCCGGCCCGACAATCACAGGATCCAAAACAAGTGACGGTACGGGTATCGGTAGTTTTACAAGCAGCATTACAGGCCTCACACCAAATACAAAGTATTATGTGAGGGCTTATGCTACGAACAGTGAAGGGACAGCCTATGGCAATGAAGTTGATTTCACTACCAATCCTATAATTGGTGCAACTGTTACTACCACTGCTCCCACAACTTTGACTTCAACAACTGCAAATCCCGGCGGTAATATTACAGCCGACGGTGGAGCTCCTGTTACCGAAAGAGGTATTGTCTGGGCTCTTACCGCTAATCCTACAACATCTGATAACAAAGTAGCTGCAGCAGCAGCCGGGAACGGAACCTTTACCGTAAACCTTGCATCGCTTCAGCCCGGAACTCTTTATCATATCAGGGCATATGCAATAAATACCTCAGGTACTGCTTATGGTAATGACCTTACATTCACAACACCTGCAGCCAAACCGACAGTTACAACGGCTGCCGTTACAGTCTTTACACAGACAACAGCAACAGCAGGCGGAAATGTTACAGCTACAGGCGGTGCAGATGTTACTGAAAGAGGTGTTTATTACGGAACACAGGCCAATCCGGCCACAACAGGTACAAAAGCAGCTGCAGCAGCTGCCGGAGCAGGCGCTTTCACGGTTAATCTTACCGGACTGACACCAGGTACGGCATACAATGTCGTTGCATTTGCTACCAACAGTGCAGGCACTGAGTTTGGTACTGTTCAGACATTCACAACAAGCCCGATAGCACAGGCAACTGTAACATCGACAGCTCCCGCGCTGATATTAACAAGCACCACATCGGTAACAGCCGGCGGTAATGTAACAGCCAACGGTGGAGGTACTGTAAGTGAGCGCGGCGTATGCTGGGGTACTTCAGCAAGCCCGCTTGCATCAGGTTCACATGTTTCAAGCGGAAACGGTACAGGCTCATTCTCAGTTACTCTTACTCCATTACAGGAAGGTACGCTCTATTATGTAAGAGCATATGCCACAAACGAAGCAGGTACTGCTTATGGCACAGAATATCAGATTCTTACATTGATGTCTGACGTAGATGACAACATTTACAGGACTGTAAGGATCGGAAACCAGATATGGATGGCTGAGAACCTCAAAGCTACCCATTTCGACGACGGATCTGTAATAACTGAGGAGACTGTGGATGCAACCTGGATGGGTTTGACAACTCCTGCATATTGCTGGTATGCTAATAATGAGACAACAAACAAACCTCTTTATGGCGCTCTCTATAACTTCCATGCTGCAAATGCAGGCAATCTTTGCCCTGCCGGATGGCGTGTCCCTTCAGATGCCGATTACAAAGCTCTCGAGATGACACTTGGCATGACACAGGGAGAAGCCGATGCTACATCATGGCGCGGTACAACCCAGGGTGCCCAGCTGAAAAGCGCAACAGGATGGACAGCAGGAAACGGTACAAATACAAGCGGTTTCTCGGCTCTTCCGGGCGGATATCGTTACTATTTTGACGGAACCTTTGCCAATTTAGGAACTGTTGCATACTTCTGGACCACAACTGAAGACAGTCCCAACAGGGCATTCATGAGGCAGCTTAACAGTACACATGAAAATGTTGAGCGTAACAATGCCGATGAAGCTGCTGGAAAATCTGTAAGATGCGTTAAAATACAATAATCCTTAACGTCAGAATATTTAAAAGGGGTGCCTCGAAAAGGCACCCTTTTTTTAGAAATTCAGTCTTCGCACAGGGGTGTAATAAAGTCTAAGTTATTGCCGCTTATATAAGCCTGACAAAACAAAAACCGGTCCCGCTGAAACGGGACCGGTTTTTTTGTGGGCGATGACGGGTTCGAACCGCCGACCCTCTGCTTGTAAGGCAGATGCTCTGAACCAGCTGAGCTAATCGCCCTGAAACGGGTGCAAATATAATTCAGATTTTGGTTTCTGCAAAAGAATTTAAACATTAATTGGTTTCCTTCATCCTTTATTCATGCCTGAAATCCGGATGGGATTCTCATTATCCTGCCCTTGTTGAATAAGTAATTCCAATATGTTGATAACCTGTTAAAATGCTCCTGCATAACTGTATTAAATTGGCATAATTTCACGTTTATATATCCTGAAGGCCGATAACCTTCTGTTAATGATTCATGGTTAAACCAGATGAAATTTTGTCTGACTGATGTTTTATAGTATAATTTTGTAAAGTAATCCTAACCTGACCTATATGAAATCAGCCAAATGTTTCTGGAAAGCTTCAGCGCCGGCCATGTTAATGCCTGAAGCTCTGAAACTGCCTGCTATTTTGCTATTCTTGCTTTTTGGCGCCCCAGGTTATTCATCAATACCCGTCCTGAACAGTAAGCCTGTGCTTCCTCCGGTTGCCCTCTGCAAAAATATTACCCTGGTGATCGGTACGGGAGGCACTGTATCAATAAGCCCGGCTGATATAAATGCCGGTTCGTACGATCCCGACGGCACAATAACTTCAATGTCGGTTACGCCAAATTTATTCAGCTGTTCCCAGAAGGGTGTGAATTCAGTTATCCTTACGGTAACAGATAATGAGGGCCTTTCTGCATCCTGTACGGCACAGGTATCCGTGGAGGATAAAATGGTACCTGCAGTAGTATGCAGGGACTATACCTTATATCTCAATGCTGCGGGTAAAGGCAGTCTTGTCCCTTCAGATATTGATAACGGATCATCTGATAATTGTGCGTCAGGATTATTCTTTTATCTCAGCAAAACTGACTTCACCTGCACCGATACCGGATCACCAGTAACTGTTACCCTCATTGGTACCGACGGGTCAGGAAATTCTTCTTCATGCACATCACAGATAACTGTTCTGGATACAATTTCTCCGGTGATAAATTATAAGCCGTTTGAACTCGTTCTCGGATCTTCAGGAAGCGCAACACTTTCAGCCTCCGATATCGACAACGGTACATTCGATAATTGCGGCAATGTAACTCTTTCCGTTAATCCTTCGGTTTTTACATGCAGTAACCTCGGGCAGAATATAGTTGTTCTGACAGCCACTGATTCACATGGCAACAGCTCACACCGGGAAGTGCCAATAAGTGTGTCATCAACACTTAAAATTTCCGGTATGTCGCTCAGCAGTTGCGACATGGCTCCTGCTCTTGCACTTTACGCAGCCGACAAAGAAGGAGGAGACGGTAATTATTCAAGCCTTTGGAAAGGACTCACCCCTTCATCACTGCCTTTTATGGTCATAATTCCCTTTCCGCCGTCACTTCAGTTTTCAGCCACTTCAACACTCGAAAAGCCATTTTTTAACAATACAATGCCGGATGGTTATTATGATATCAGGCTTGTTGTGACTGACGGCAACGGTTGTAAGGATTCATCGGATATCAGGATAAACAAAACCGGAGCCATTTTCAATAACCAGACCATGAGGTACACAGAGGCTTGTGAAGGGGAAGTAAAATCTTATTCTGTAATTTATAAGCCTGACGCTTCTTACTCATGGTCAGTAACAAATGGTACTATACTCGACAGCAATACCGATACCAGCAGGATAAATGTTCTATGGAATACCGGAGTGCTGGATGGCAGGGTGGTCACGACTCTCACTGAACCCAACAGTCTTTTTGCAGGAAGTGAATGCGGATCGACGGTGATCGACACTGTCACAATCACTCCTTTGCCTAATCCCTCATTCATTAACCCGGCAACCAATGTCTGTCATAGCACTCCTGCCACATATACTCTTACAACCACTTATGCCTATCAACACTGGACAGTGGTTGGGGGTGTCATTGTTTCAGGAGGGAATGTTACCGATAATTATGTAACAATAAACTGGAACGACGGTCCGTCCGGGATTGTATCCGTGTCGGCCGGGAACAATGCATTCTGTACAAGCACCCTGGCGCTGACGGTGACTGTTTTCAATCTGCAGGGATCCGTAACTTCATTATCGGATATTACGTGCAACGGAGGATCTGATGGATCAGTTACAGTAGCCGCCGGCCCTGGCACAGGAATGGCACCCTACCAGTATTCCCTCGATGGCGGAGGATTTGTTTCAGGTTCTACCTTCACGGGATTATCACTTGGGAATCATACTGTAAGGATAAGGGATGCCCTGATGTGCACCTTCGACGTGCCATTTGTGATAGATCAGCCCACACCTGTAACCGCTACAGTTTCGTCACTGAAAAATGTAAGTTGTTTCGGAGGATCAGACGGCTCTGTGACAATAACCGCATCAGGCGGCACTCCTCCCTATCAGTACAGGCTTAACGGAGGGCCTCTCCAGGGATCGAATGTGTTCAACGGCCTTGCAGCCGGCCCGTATACAATAACAATAACCGACAGCCATGGTTGTTCAGGAATTGTTATGTTTTCAGTTATACAGCCTGCCCAGCCTCTTAACGGATCAGCGTCAGTGACAAATGTAGCATGCTTCGGTGAAACGACAGGCAGAGTGGTACTGACAGTAACAGGAGGCACGGGGCCTTATTCATACCTTTGGAGCAATGGAACTACTCTGAAGGACCTTGAAAATGTACCTGCAGGAAATTATAATGTTATTATTACTGATACAAATGGGTGTACGTTTATCGTAAATGCTTCTGTCGCCCAACCGTCTGCCGCCCTGGCCGGATCATCTTCGGTGACCAACGTACTGTGTTTTGGCGCCTCGACCGGCGGCATAAGCCTGACGATCACCGGAGGCACAACACCTTACTCATTTCTGTGGAACACCGGAGCAGTGACAAAAGATTTAACAAACGTTCCTTCAGGAAACTACAGTGTGACCATAACTGACGCCAACGGATGCACCCTTGATTTAGATGCTTCTGTAGCACAACCTCCTTCCGCCTTAAACGGCAGTGTTTCGGTACAGAAAAATGTATCCTGTTTCAGTGGCAATGACGGATCGGTTACCATTGCCGGTTCAGGCGGAACGGGGCCTTATATGTACAGACTGGGAGCCGGCACATTCCAGGCTTCCGGCACATTTTCCGCGCTTGCTGCAGGAAATTACACAATAACAATAAGGGATGCGAATCTTTGTACATATAATCTGCCTGTTACAATAACCCAGCCCGTGTCACCGCTTGGCGGCACTGTTGTTTCACTGACAAACGCCCGATGTTTTGGTGAAGCCACTGGAAGTGTTACCGTATCGGGATCTGGCGGTACAACCCCGTATGAGTACAGTATTGATGCCGGCCCCTGGCAGCCATCAGGATCATTTACAGGTCTTGCGGCAGGTTCATATAATGTGACAATAAGGGATATTAATCAGTGTACCATTGCGGGACCTGTTAACATTTCCCAGCCTTCCCAGGCTCTGTCTGTCTCTGCAACCTATACTGATGTGCTGTGTGTTGGTGCATCGACCGGAACTGCAACTGCAGTTGCTGCCGGCGGTACAGCGCCATACACATATTCCTGGAACAGTGTGCCTTCACAAACGACACCTGTAGCCTCGAACCTTCCTGCCGGGAACTATATCGTTACAATAACAGATAACAATGACTGCATTTCCACGGCAACAGTTACTATAAACCAGCCTGCGGCCGCTCTTGCCGCTGCAGTATCAGTAATAGATGCAACCTGCCACGGAGGTTCTGACGGATCAATAAACCTCACTGTTTCAAACGGTACGGCTCCTTTCACCTTTACCTGGAGCAATGGCGCCGTTACCGAGGACCTGAGCAATATTTCTGCAGGGAGTTACAATGTGACTGTCAATGACGCAAACGGATGTTCTGCCGTGGCTTCAGCTTCAGTCGGTCAGCCTTCACAGCTTACCGGAAGTATTACAGCAACAGGACCGGGTTGTTTCGGTGAAAGTACAGGATCGTGCAACCTCACTGTTACGGGAGGAACTCCGCCATACAGTTTTATCTGGAACACCGGAGCGACGACAGAGGACCTGACGGATATACCTTCCGGAAATTATTCAGTTACTGTTACGGATTTTAATGGATGTCCATTGATTTTAAATACAACTGTGAGCCAGCCGGCATCGCCGCTTAATGGTTCTCTGGTATCTGTTTCAGATGTAACAGTCTATGGCGGAAATGATGGAAGTATAACGGTTCAGGGGTCAGGCGGCACTTCTCCTTATCAATATGCAATTGATTCCGGTGCATTTCAATCGACGGGAACATTCGGATCTCTAATGGCCGGTACTTATACAATAACAGTAAGAGATTCGAAGCTTTGTACATTTGATCTTACAGCAACCATAAACCAGCCCTGGATACCTTTAACTGCAAATATTGTATCGCAAACAAATGTTCCCTGCAGCGGAGGCAGCCAGGGTAGTGTAACCGCAGCAGGATGGGGAGGGACATCCCCTTATATGTATTCGTTAAACGGTGCGCCTTATCAGGCCTCCGGCACTTTCAGTTCACTTTCTGCCGGATCGTATACGATTTTTGTTAGGGACGGTGTATCCGATATTTTCAATCTTACGGTTGAAATAACACAGTCAGAATCGCTCGGTCTCATTGTTACTCCGGAAGATCCTCATTGTCTGGGTGGAAACGATGGAAGCGCCGTTGCCGTTCCGTCAGGAGGAACTGCACCCTACTCTTATATATGGAGCACTGATCCGGCACAGAATACACAGACTGCAACAAACCTGTCAGCCGGAACCTATTCCGTTACAGTGACGGATGCAAACGGCTGCACTGCAACAGGCAGTGTGCTGCTCACCCAACCTTCTTCTGAACTTACCGTCGGGCTTGCAAAAACTGATGTTCTCTGCGAGGGTAGTTCAACAGGAACTGCTTCTGTGTCAGCATCCGGAGGACTGCCTCCATATAATTATTCATGGAATACGACTCCTGTACAGACAACACAAACGGCTTCGAACCTGCCGGCAGGTACTTATGCAGTAAGTGTTACTGATTTTAATGGCTGTACCAAAACAGGAACAGTAACAATAGCGGAATTACAATCATTAACTGTGACCACGTCTGTCGGAGAGGCTTCATGCCCCGATTCGAACGACGGTACGGTGACACTTGCAATAAGCGGCGGAACGGCTCCTTACAATATATTCTGGTCCGACGGTGCAGCTACGCTTACGCGCACGGGTCTCTACACAGGGCGGTATGGAGTTATTGTCACCGATCATAATGGATGTGCCCAATCGCTTTTCATAGATGTAGGCTTTGATTTCAGCTTTAATTGCCTTGTGATACCTCAGGTAATTACACCTAACGGGGATGGATTCAATGATGAATGGATAATAAGGAATATCGGATATTATCCGAATGCAGAGGTCCATATTTTCAACAGATGGGGACAGGAAGTTTTCAGTACGAAAAATCTGGCCGACAATCCATGGGATGGCCGGTATAAAGGAAAGCTTGTTCCGACTGATTCATATCATTTCATATTATACCTGAACGACGGATCCGGTCCGCGAACAGGTGTCATAAGCGTTATAAGATAAACTGACAAATTCTGAAAATGCCAGGTATGCGATATTATAAAAGTATAATTTCAACAGGGGTTCTGCTCTTGTTTTTCGGAATAGCCGAATGTCAGCAGATGCCTATGTACAGCCAGTATATTATGAACGGATTCCTTGTGAACCCCTCATTTGCAGGCCGCGACGGCTATACATCAGTGAACCTTACAGTAAGGGAGCAATGGGCCGGCCTTGCGCAGGCGCCATCCACCTATGCCCTCAGCTTCCAGACAAGGTTACTCAAGGATAGTTATATCTCCAAATCAACAACCGTGAAAAAGAAGCTCATCCGTCCAACCAGAGGCGGACAGGTTGGAATCGGAGGATATCTTTTCAATGATAATAACGGTATCATGCACCGGACCGGATTACAGGGCGCTTATGCATATAATATTCCGATGGGAAACGATGATGATGAGTATTCAAAAACGCTTTCTTTCGGACTGGCACTCATGGCCTATCAGTATTCGGTAAAGCTTGATAACCAGATATATGATCCTGATGATCCGTATCTTAACAACTATGACAGATCTGTTTTCATAACCGATTTCAACTTCGGCGTGAGTTATGCCACACCAAAATATTACGCGGGTCTGGCAATGACTAACCTGCTGAGGGGCTCGCTCATGTTCTCAAAGGGAAGTGATAATGATAATGCTGAACTTGGTCATTATTACCTAACTGGCGGTATTAAATTTCCGTTGTCCGGAAACTGGATGATCGAACCTTCCGCTTTTATTAAATCATCCGATATGTTCTTCAAATCGATACAGCTCGACCTTACCACAAGGGTATACTTCAAAAATGACTATTGGGCCGGTGTATCATGGAGAACAAGTGATGCAATAATTGTTATGCTCGGACTTAAGTACGACAGGTTTTATTTCGCCTATGCTTTTGATTTTACGCTTACTGATATCAGAAGACAAAGCCTTGGCTCGCACGAATTCTCGCTTGCAGTAAAGTTCGGGTCGAGCGCCAGGAGATACCGATGGCTGAATGCATATTAGAACACCAGTTTTATTTCTTGCCGGCATCCTCGTGCTGATGTCGTGTTTTGTTTATCCTGCTTACGCCTCAGCGAACAGTGATTCGGTTAGGATAAGGATAATGTTCTATAATACGGAGAACCTTTTCGATAATTATGACGATCCATCGACCGATGATAATGAATTTTTACCCTCGGGATTAATGCGATGGAGTTTCCAGAGATACACCAAGAAAATAAATTCACTTTACAAGACAATTGTTGCAGCAGGGGAATGGGATCCGCCGGCAATTGTCGCCATGTGTGAAGTGGAGAACCGTAAGGTGCTTGAGGATCTTGTGGATAATACAAATCTTAAGAACTTCGGTTACGGTATTGTTCATGAAGATTCACCCGACACAAGGGGTATTGACGTTTGCCTAATTTTCAGGAAAGACATTGTCAGAATTGCAGGCTACAGGTATTATACACCATCAGTAACCGGAGAATTTCATTCGCGAAACATTCTTTATGCAAAATGCATAGTTCTGGATGATACCCTGCATATTCTTGTTAATCACTGGCCATCAAGAAGGGGAGGAGTTCTGGCCGGTGACGAAATGAGAACCGGAATTTCTGCAAAAGTGGCTTCTGTTGTTGATTCGATATGTGCCTCATCCGTTGTAAAACAAAAAATTATTATCACAGGCGATTTTAACTCCCATCCTGATGATCAGGTTGTTAAATCACTTACAAATGCCGGGCATGACAGGGAAATGAATATGATCAACGTCACCCGGCAAAGCAGATCGGCTGTTCAGGGCACTTACAGGTACCAGGGTACGTGGGAGCTTTTTGACCAGTTCATTATTTCTTCAGGATTGTCTGACAGTTTGAAAGGATTGTTTGCCGGGGATTATCCTTTCAGAATTTTTGATGCTGAATTCCTTCTTTCCAGAGATCCTAAATATCCGGGTCCCGTACCCTTTGCAACATACAGGGGTTACAGGTACCAGGGCGGCTTCAGCGATCATCTTCCCATCCTTCTCGACCTGGGTTACCGTTAGACGGCCGGGAGCTTTAGCCCGAGCTCCTTCCCTTTCTCAAGCATCAGCTTGCGTGCAGCATCATGTTCATTGGGGATCACCCCTTCAAGGATTGCCTCCCTTATTGCATTTTTTATCTGACCAACAACTATTCCGGGTTTTATGCCGAATGTCGCAATTATCTCCTCTCCGGTTACAGGAGGCTGGAAATTTCTTACAGCATCTTTCTCCTCTATCTCCCTGAGTTTTATCCTGACGAGCCTGAAGTTTTCGAGATGCCTGGCTTTGGTCGCTTCATTTTTGGATGTTATATCAGCTTCGCATAGCATCATCAGGTCGTCAATGTCATCACCCGCTTCAAACAGCAGTCGTCTTACCGCTGAGTCGGTCACAGTTTCCTGTGAAAGAACTATGGGCCTGAGATGAAGATCAACGAGTTTCTTTACATATTTCATCTTTTCATTCATGGGAAGTTTCATCTTCCTGAAGATATCAGGGATCATTTTCCCACCGATGAATTCATGACCGTGAAACGACCATCCTGTTTCCGGATCATATTTCTTTGTTGCCGGTTTGGCTATATCGTGTAGCAAAGCAGCCCAGCGCAGCCATAAATTATCTGATTTCCTTGCTATATTGTCAAGTACCTTGAGAGAATGGAGGAAATTGTCCTTGTGCGCCTTGCCGTCCTTTTTTTCAACTCCCCTCAGAGCTTCGAGTTCTGGGAAGATCAGGCTCAGAAGCCCTGATTTTTCAAGCATTATAAAGCCATGCGAGGGATGACCCGACATCATTATCTTGTTGAGCTCGGTGATTATCCTTTCCTGCGACACTATTTTAATGCGCTCTGCATTCCTGGCTATCGCAAGAAATGTAGTATCATCAATTTTAAAGCTAAGCTGGACAGCGAATCTTACTGCCCTCATCATTCTCAGAGGATCATCTGAAAAAGTGATATCAGGGTCCAGGGGAGTTCTGATAAAACCTGCCTTCAGATCCTTAATACCTTCGAACGGATCCATGAATTCCCCGAAAGTATCCCTGTTGAGGCTTATCGCGAGTGCGTTGATCGTAAAATCTCTTCTCCTCTGGTCATCTTCAAGCGTTCCTGAGGTTACTGAAGGTTTTCTCGAATCTGTGCTGTATGATTCCTTTCTTGCACCAACGAATTCAATTTCGTAATCGCCATATCTGAACATAGCAGTTCCGAAATTCCTGTAAACGGCAACTTTTATGCGGGGAGAAATCTTCTTCGCAGCCTTCCTGGCAATGTCGATGCCATTCCCGACAACCACTATGTCAATGTCCTTGTCGGGATGCTCCCTTCCCAGAAGGCAGTCCCTTACATATCCTCCGATGACCCAGGCCCTGACATTTTCTGATGTTACAACATCTGAAAGGATAGAAAAAATATTGTCATTTAGACATATATTCATATATAAATATGACAATTTATCAAAATTAATATGACAAAGTTACAATTAATAACTATTTTTAAAGAAACATGAATGGCTGCGAATTTATGGTATAAAGATTGAGTAATAGTGAACAGGTATCAAAATTAATTGTTAATCAAACAAAAAATCATGTTGGAACACTTGACAAAAGAAACTTTTCTGAGCAAGGTATTTGACTACGAAAAGAATAAGGAATGGAAATTTGAAGGCGCAAAACCGTGCGTAATAGATTTTTATGCTGACTGGTGCGGACCATGCAAGATGGTTGCCCCAGTTCTCGAAGAACTTGCGCACGATTTTGAAGACAAGATTGATATATACAAGGTAAATACTGAAGAAGAGATGGAGCTTGCTTCCGTTTTCGGGATAAGGAGCATCCCCTCGATACTTTTCGTACCTGCACAGGGACAACCCCAGATGGCAATGGGTGCGCTTCCTAAGGAAACCTTTATTAAGGCCTTCAAAGATGTTCTGGGTGTAGAGAAGGAGAGTGTTAATAAATAAGCCTCGCTTTGTTAAAAATAATTAATCCTTTTACGTAACAAAACGTAACTTTAATACGTTATACATACAAAGGTAGTAACCAGCATGGTTACATGAGTTTTTTCATGGATTTAGGTTTAGGGTAGTAAAGAAAAATCCCGCGAAGCGCCAGTTTCGCGGGTTTTTTTATGACAGGTCCTTGAAAATGGCATTTATCTCTTCCTCTGTTGTTTTGAGTTTTTTCTGGCATTGTCTTATAAGCTCCGATGCCCTTTTGACCTCAGCCGACAATCTGTCAACGTCCATTTCACCGCTTTCAATTTCCTTGAGGATCTTTCCGATCTCATTAACTGCCTGGTTAAATGAAAATTCCTTTTTTGCCATACCTGTTCCCTTTTTGTATAATGAGTTTCTAAACTATTTTGCTGCTAACAGATCCGTCGCTGAACCTGGTATCAATAACATCGTCTTTGGAGAGTTCGTTCACTGACTTTATGATCCTGCCTTTCAGTGAAGTAATTGTATAACCTCTTTTTACTACATTTTCAGGATCCAGTACCTTCAGTATGCTTTCATATCCGGCAATCTCATTCCTCTTTATACCAAGAAATACTTCGGAAACTGACGAAAAGTTTTTCGTAACCGATTGAACCGAATTCTTGTTTACTGACAGGCAGGATACTGATCCGGAAACAAGTCTTGATCTCTGATTTTCAGGGATAAGCCTTGCTTTAAGGAGGTATTCCTTTCCGGTATTTATCATATTAATTATAATGTCGGAAAGCTCATTTCTGAATTCCGATACCGACATCTTTGCAAGAGGTATTAATTTTAGCCGTGATGATTCGACAAGGTTTTTGTTCTGTTCAACTATAGCCGACGACATTTCGATTATGGCCCTTCCCGTTTCATGAAGCTGATCTTCGGCCCTGACCATGCATTCGATCAGGAAGTCGGCGACGGCAGTAGGAGTTTTCAGCGCCTGCCAGGCAACCATATCTGTAACTGAAAGATCTTTTTCATGACCGATGCCTGTAAGGACAGGAACAGGGAACTGGGTGATATAAAAAGCTATGTCATAATTATCGAACCAGCTCAGGTCGGCTTGTGAGCCTCCGCCTCTGATAATAACCACAATATCGAATATGTCGGTATTCAGGGCAATCCGGTCGAGCGACCTGAGAACCCCGGCCTGGGTATCGGCGCCCTGCATGGGGGTATCAAAGAGCCCTGTATAAAAGACATATCCGTAGCTGTTTTCCCTGAGATGGGTAATGAAATCATTATAGCCTGCTGCATTGGCTGAGGAGATAACTGCAATTCTTTGCGGGACAGTGGGAAAGTCGAGATCCTTGTTCATCGTCAGCACTCCTTCCTGTTCAAGTCTTTTTATTATCTGCTGGCGGCGTACTGCCATTTCCCCCAATGTGAATGCAGGATCGATATCGTTGATTACAAGGCTTAATCCGTAGATCTCGTGATATTCGATCTTTGCCTTAAAAAGGATTTTGAGACCTTCCCTCAGGGATTCACCTGTCGAATTTTCGAAAAATGGTTTGACGAAACGGTATCTGTTGCTCCAGATCACGCCCCTTATTCTGGCGCTTATACTGACATTGTCATTTTGTTTTTCGATCAGTTCCAGGTAACAGTGACCGCTATAGTTCACTTTTATCTCGGCAATTTCTGCAATTACCCAATACATATCCGGTAAGGCCATGTAGAGGGAGTCCTTAATTATAAGCTGCAGTTCGGTAAGTGAAAGTCGTTCGTCCATTTCTGTTATCAGGGAAGTAATCCTTAAGCTACCATATATTCCCTGTTTTTTCCGGATCAGGGATATTTGGCTTATTCAGTTCGAGCGAATCGAGGTAATTAGTTTCGTAGATCTCCATTTCCCTGTTATCCGGTGTCCCCAGGGTGTAGACGGTCCTGAACCTCTGGGCCCCGTCTTTTTTATAAATTATCCACAGACCTTCGCGGATATCATTCTTATACTGTCCGGAAAACTCCGGTTTTCCGTTTTCGAAAAAAGCTTCAAAACGGCCGTCCAGCTTACCGTTCATGTATGAAGTTTTCATCGTAAGACTGCCGTCGGGATAATATTTTGTCCACTCCCCGTGTCTCACATCATTTTTATAATTAATTTTTTCAGCGATCGTGCCGTCGGGGTAATATTTTACAGAAAGGCCGTTTATTTTGTCCCCCGAGTAGTAAGCCTCGCTTATCAGCACATCTTTGTTTGTTGAAGAAAAGTACTGCCATTTACCTTCCTTGAGCTGGTTCAGATATTTACCACGGGAAGCCGGGAGGCCATTCTGATAGTATAATACAGCGGATGCTTCCCTTCCTGTATTGTCAAATATAAGAACCGATTTCAGCCCCGAATTTTCATAATACCTTTTGAATTCACCCGTGGGTTTATCGTCTCTGAAAATACCGTCATACATGACGTTTCCGTTTGGGTATTTTCTTATCCAGTGGCCCTGTTTTCTGCCTTTGCTGTCGCTCTGGTTGATCTGCCCGGTGGTCTGGGCAGAAATAGAATTCAGGCAGGTAAACAACAGGCAGGCTGTTAATATTTTAACATTCATCGGTATCGTCTGAAATTCTTTCTAAAAGTACAAAAAAGAAAAAGAGGCTGAAATTAAATCAGCCTCTTACCTTTGTGTTAGGGGAAAATTTATTTAACCTCCTCAAAATCAACGTCTGTAACTTCGTCGCCACCCTGCTGTGATTTTCCGCTCTGCTGCTGATCAGGACCCGGCTGTGATGCCGTTGGGCCTGAAGCCTGGGCGTTCTTATACATTTCTTCGGATGCTGTCTGCCATACTGCATTCAGTTCGGCAAGGGCCTTGTCGATTGCCGGAAGATCCTGCGATTTGTGAGCTTCCTTAAGTTTTGAAAGCGCTGATTCGATAGATGATTTTTTATCTGCAGGGATCTTGTCACCAAATTCCCGGAGTTGTTTCTCAGTCGAGAATATCATGCTGTCGGCTGTATTGATCTTTTCAACCTTTTCCCTGGCTTTCTGGTCGGCTTCAGCATTGGCTTTGGCCTCATCCCTCATTTTCTTTATTTCATCATCGCTGAGTCCCGAAGATGCCTCAATCCTGATTCTCTGTTCCTTCCCTGTACCCCTGTCCTTTGCAGTAACGTGAAGTATGCCATTAGCATCTATGTCGAATGTCACTTCGATCTGAGGAATGCCTCTGGGGGCAGGTGGAATACCGTCGAGATGGAATCGTCCGATTGTTTTGTTACCTGTGGCCATCGGCCTTTCGCCCTGCAGTACATGTATCTCTACCGAGGGCTGACTGTCGGCGGCGGTAGTGAAAACTTCGGTTTTCTTTGTTGGTATTGTGGTGTTCGATTCAATAAGTTTTGTCATTACACCGCCCATTGTTTCGATACCGAGCGAAAGAGGTGTTACGTCGAGAAGAAGGACATCCTTCACTTCGCCTGTAAGTACGCCTCCCTGGATGGCAGCGCCGACGGCGACCACCTCATCGGGGTTCACTCCCTTTGAAGGTACTTTGCCAAAGAATTTTTCGACAAGCTGCTGTATGGCCGGTATACGTGTAGATCCGCCCACAAGAAGTACTTCATCTATTTCGGATGACTTAAGACCCGAGTCGTTAAGGGCTTTCCTGCAGGGCTCTATACATGCCTGAATAAGGTCGTCACACAGTTTTTCGAACTGTGAGCGAGTAAGCGTCTTTACAAGATGTTTTGGAATACCATCAACAGGCATTATGTATGGAAGATTTATCTCGGTAGTTGTCGAGCTAGATAATTCTATTTTGGCTTTTTCTGCAGCCTCTTTGAGCCTCTGCAGGGCCATGGGGTCTTTTCTAAGATCGACTCCTTCGTCTTTTTTGAATTCTTCTGCAAGCCAGTCGATTATTCTGTGGTCAAAGTCGTCACCTCCGAGGTGTGTATCACCGTTTGTCGATTTTACTTCAAAAACACCGTCGCCAAGTTCAAGTATCGATATATCGAATGTTCCGCCACCAAGGTCGAAAACAGCGATCTTCAGGTCCTGTGATTTTTTGTCAAGGCCGTAGGCAAGCGATGCAGCCGTCGGTTCATTTATTATCCTTTTTACGTTAAGGCCTGCGATTTCACCTGCTTCTTTTGTAGCCTGACGCTGTGAATCGCTGAAGTATGCAGGAACAGTGATCACTGCATCCGTAACTTCCTGGCCCAGATAATCCTCAGCAGTTTTCTTCATTTTCTGAAGTACCATTGCAGATATCTCCTGAGGTGAATATAGCCTGTTATCGATCTTTACCCTTGGCGTGTTATTATCGCCTCTGACAACAGGAAAGGTCACTCTCTTTATTTCGGTATTGACTTTATCAAATGTCTCGCCCATGAACCGTTTTATCGAATAAACGGTTTTCTGGGAATTTGTAACGGCCTGACGTTTTGCAGGATCTCCCACTTTACGCTCACCGTTTTCGACAAATGCAACTATTGAGGGGGTTGTCCTTTTACCCTCGCTGTTAGGGATGACTACAGGCTCATTCCCTTCCATTACGGCAACGCATGAGTTTGTTGTTCCCAGGTCGATTCCTATTATTTTTCCCATTTTATGATATTTAAGAATTTTCGATTTATGCCTCATTAAACTGCAATGATTATGCCATTGAATTTAAATGAAGGTTTTATGCAATAATGACATCAATGTTTTTATTCTGTCCGACTAATGTGACAAAACGGCATGAACCGGATCAGGAGCATGTCAGATTGAAAAGATGTCAGCTTTGTCAGGTATTCTTCTCAACAAATTCGTAGCTTTGTCATTCGTATTAAAGCTAATATGACCATGTCAGTCTATAAATCTGTAAAGAGAGTTACCACCCATGTCCTTCATGAAATGAAGCTGAAGGGTGAAAAGATAGCAATGCTCACTGCCTATGACTATTCAGTTGCCCGCATAATTGATGAGGCTGAAATTGATGTTATCCTCGTGGGCGATTCAGCATCGAATGTCATGGCAGGATATGACACCACACTCCCCATTACACTTGATAACATGATCTATCATGCCGCTTCGGTGGTCAGAGGGGTGAAAAGGGCGCTGGTTGTTGTGGATCTTCCATTCGGCACCTATCAGGGAAATTCAAAGGAGGCGCTTGTTTCAGCAATAAGAATTATGAAGGAGACAGGCGCTGCAGCTGTGAAACTTGAAGGCGGACAGCAGATTGCTGAATCGATTGAACGCATACTTTCTGCCGGCATCCCCGTTATGGGTCATCTGGGCCTGACACCGCAGTCGATACATAAATTCGGGACCTATGTCGTAAGGGCAAGGGAAGAAGAGGAGGCAAGGCGTCTTATGGAGGATGCAAGACTCCTTGAGAAGCTTGGTTGCTTTGCAGTGGTCCTTGAAAAGATACCTGCAAAGCTTGCAGAAGAGGTAACTACCACACTCAGGATCCCGGTAATCGGTATTGGTGCAGGTGGGAAGACTGATGGACAGGTACTTGTGCTTCATGACATGCTTGGTATCACACAGGAATTCTCACCGCGCTTTCTGAGGAGATATCATAATCTCTATGCCGAGATAAAGGGAGCTGTACAGACCTATATAAGCGATGTGCGCTCACAGAGCTTCCCCAATGAAAAGGAACAATATTGAAAAGCAGGCATAATCGCGCTCTCTATTATGATCGATATTTTATTTGAGGACAACCATCTTATAGCAGTCAATAAAAAACCTTCTGATCTATCGCAGGGCGATGATACAGGAGATGCCACCCTCGACTCGGAGGTAAGAAAATATATAGCCAGAAAATACAATAAGCCGGGGGATGTTTTTCTTGGGCTGGTTCACCGGCTTGACAGACCTGTTGGAGGGGTAATACTTTTTGCCCGCACTTCGAAGGCTCTTGCAAGGATGAATGAGATTTTCCGTTCAAGGGATGTAAAAAAGCTTTATCTGGCAATAGTAGGGGAGAGGCCTCCTGAAGTTGAAGGTGAACTGACCAATTACCTTAAGAAAAATGAAGCTCAGAACAAGACCTATGTTTATGACAACGAGGTGAAAGGATCAAAAAAAGCATCCCTTTCATACAGGATTGTCGGGAGATCGGACCGTTACTATCTCCTCGAAGTGGAACTACATTCGGGAAGGCATCATCAGATAAGGGCGCAGCTTGCGAAAATAGGCTGCCCCATCAAGGGAGACCTGAAATACGGTTATCCACGCTCAAATGATGACGGGAGTATCTGTCTTTTTGCACAAAGCCTCGAATTCATTCATCCAGTGAAGAAGGAGAAAATAGTTATAAAAGCCCCTAAGCCGCAAGGGGATGTCTGGAAATTCTTCAGGAATATATAAAAAAATGAGCCGGAATTTCACCGGCTCATTTGCAATTGTCATGAAAGCATAAAAAAACCATCCTTCTACCTAATCCAACTCATTCCATACAGTTCTTGTTATGCATTACAAAGATATTCCCTGATTTCCCGGAACCGAGTTAAAATCAGGTTAATTAGAGTTAAGGAAAAGTTAAATCATTGTGTCGAAATTGCTTTATATCTTAAATTTGCGGCATGAGCAAAAAAAGGTTCATTATTCTTATCACGATGATGGTATTGTCACTTGCCGGTATCATCTGGGTTCAGATTATATGGATAAGGAAAGCCGTTTCGATAAGGAATGAGAACTTTAACAGGGCAGTATTTTCAGGACTGGAAGAGGCGGCAAATACAATTGAGTCAAACCGGCAGATGAGTTTCTTTTTTGACAACCCGGGAGTTGCCAGGGTTCAACCCGAAGGGGATGTCTCGGGTTATCTGAGCATAGGCACCTACTCATCGAGTGACGGCAAAAACTTCGACTACAGCATTACGAGCCAGACATTTTCAGGAACCGTCGATTCGGCCGGAAATGTTATTCTCGACAAACCGGTAACAACCAGAAAAGATACAACAATTACCAGGGAACCCGGCGTCCTGAACTATCCGCCGGCAGGACAGACACCTGAAATACGGAATGCAGGCGACGGAAGCGCCACAGTACCGCAGGGAGGGCAGACCCAGGTGAACAGGAATGAACTCATCGACTGGATAAGAAGAAGGGCTTATCAGTTCCAGAATATGAGCGAACAGATGATAACCGAGGTTTATCAGTGGGAGAAAACGATGGATATCAGGAGCGATGAAGTTAATTTTGCCCTTCACAGGGCATTCCTTTTTTCAGGTATTGAAACTCCTTATGAATTTGCGGTCATAAAAGATGGTAATGTCAAGGAAGGAAATTTTAAAAAGTCGAACAAGAATGATTTCCTGAAAAGCAATTACATGGTCCGGCTATTTCCCGATAACATAATGCACCAGAACCTTATAGTGTCAGTGATATTTCCCGAAAGGACCAATTACGTTCTTGGATCAATAACATGGCTGCTGGGCGGATCACTTGCCTTTTCACTTATAATTCTTGCCACCTTCGGGCTGAGCCTCTATTTTATAATCAGGCAGAAAAAGATATCAGAAATGAAATCGGATTTCATAAATAATATGACGCATGAGTTCAAAACTCCAATTGCCACGATATCACTTGCTGCAGATACGATTACAAATCCCAAGGTCATAAAGGATGAGACAAGCATCAGGCATTTCATAGGGATGATAAAGAAGGAAAATGAAAGGATGAACAAAAAAGTTGAGACTATCCTTCAGATTGCCTCCCTCGACAAAAAAGAGATCGAATTCCGCTTCGCGAACGTTTCGCTTCACTCCATAATCGAAAGGGCTGTCGAGATAATCGAGATCCAGGTCCACCAGCGGAACGGAAAGATAAATCTTAAGCTTGATGCAGCAGAACCTGTTATATATGGCGACAGCGACCAGCTTCTTAATCTTGTTAACAACCTTCTCGATAATTCAATCAAATACTCAGCCGAAGCTCCGGTTATCACTGTTGAGACAATGAATACCGAAAAAGGTATTGTAATGTCGGTCCAGGATAACGGCATCGGCATGTCCAAAAGCGTCCAGAGCAGGATCTTTGAACGTTTCTACAGGCAGACATCGGGCGACGTTCACGATGTTAAAGGATTCGGCCTTGGTCTCAATTATGCAAGGGCAATTATTGATGCTCATAAAGGCAACGTTACCGTCATCAGTGAGCCGGGCCGGGGAAGCCGTTTTGATATATTCCTTCCGTTTAACTCGGAAAACCAATAACTATGAAATCAGCAAAAATTTTTCTCGTCGAAGATGATCTCAGCTTTGGTTCTGTTCTCAAATCGTACCTCGAACTTAATGATTACCAGGTCGACTGGATTGATGATGGGAAATATGCCGTGGAGCATTTCAGAAAAGGGACCTTTGATATCTGTATCCTTGACGTCATGCTTCCCCATGTTGACGGATTCACAATTGCAGGGGAGATAAGGAAGATAAACAATACAATACCGGTGGTATTCCTCACAGCAAAAAAGCTCAAGGAGGATGTCCTCAAGGGATATGGTGCCGGCGGGGATGACTATATTACAAAGCCCTTCGACACTGAAATTCTTATCGCTAAGATCCGTGCAATTCTCGCACGACGGGAGTTTCAGTCGGGAACCAGAGATATTTATGAGATCGGTAAGTTTGTCTTCAATGCCAGGCTCAGGATCCTTTCGGGAGGCGAAGAGGAGAAGAAACTATCACCAAAGGAAGCGCAGCTTCTTGAGCTTCTGGCTCTTAATCCCAATGAGCTTATAAGCCGTGAAATGGCGCTGAAAAAAATATGGGGCTCCGATGACTATTTCACTGCCAGGAGCATGGATGTTTATATAACAAAACTCAGGAAGTTCCTTTCAGAAGATCCCCGGCTTAATATAAAGAATATCCATGGAGCAGGGTTTCAGCTTATTGTAAGGGAGGATCCTGCCTGAGGCTCTTCATATTGAACTGCAACGGCAAAAGAAGGCTAATGCTCTCAATAACCCTGGTCCGGTCTTTCATATACAGGATTATCCTTATCTGGTTGCCTCTTCTTGTCTCTTCTTCCGCTATTACCTGCCTGCAGTTTCCGCATGGAGAAACACTTTCTGCAATTTCTCCCTTTTCATTGACAGCCGCGATAGCCATTGCAACAGGTTTATCGTCAGGGAAATTTGAAACTGCTGCGGCAAGAGCCGTCCTTTCAGCGCATATGCCTGAAGGAAAGGCAGCATTCTCAACATTTGAACCATGTACTATCCTTCCCGATTCAAGCCTGATTGCGGCGCCAACCCTGAATTTTGAATATGGTGCATAAGCCAGTCCTGCAGCATCAATGGCAGTCATTGCAAGTTCCCTGTCAGAAGAAGGAAGGTCCTCATCATTGCCGTATTCCAGATAGGAAAAACTAATATCTTTTGTTACAGACATGGATCATGTTTTCATTGGTTAATGCAAATCTAGCAATTATTGCTCAAATGCAATGTCAGCAACTTGACGGGCTTTTGTGAATAACCTTTACTGCCCGGCTTGCTGTTTTTCGCTATTTTTACCCGAAATAAAGGAATAGTGTGAGAAAGGTAATAACAATATTTTCCTGGTTCGTATTGATGGCTGCCCTGGGCTCCTGCAGGGTGTCAAGACCAGTTTCTGCAAATGTCCAGGTGAGCGGTACTGCCTCTGATTATATAAATACTTATAAAGATCTGGCTGTTAGTGAGATGAGGAGAACCGGAGTACCTGCAAGCATTACCCTGGCTCAGGGAATGATTGAGTCGGATTACGGCAGAAGCTCTCTTGCAAGGCTTGGAAATAATCACTTTGGCATTAAATGCCATAACGACTGGACTGGCCAGACCATCAGGCAAAATGATGACAGGAGAAACGAATGCTTCAGGAAATACAGAAGACCTGAAGATTCCTTTTATGATCATTCCGATTTTCTAAGGACCGGGTCGCGTTATAGTTTTCTTTTTGACCTGGAATCAACGAATTACAAAGCATGGGCAAATGGACTGAAAAAAGCCGGGTATGCCACTCATCCCGATTATGCGAATATGCTTATAAGAAAGATAGAGGAAAACAGGCTCTATGATTTCGACAGGGGATATACTGCATCGGCATATAAGCCGCAGAGTAAGGTGCAGCAGTCTGGCTCCGGCAGTACACAGCAAGGGAAAACGAACCCTGCGGTCCAGAAAACCGGCTCTGTCCCGGCTCAACCTCAACCTCAATCTCAACCTCAACCTCAACCTCAACCTCCTGTAAAGGAAAGTACCATTACTTTTGGCGACGTAATGGCCAGGGCTCCCAGGATAATGGAGAATAACAGGGTTCAGTACATCATTGTTAAGGATGGGGAGACAAAAGAAAAGCTGGAAAAGGATTTTCAGCTCCTTAAATGGGAGCTGGCAAGATACAATGACCTTGATGCAAATTTCACCCCGGTACCGGGGCAGATGCTTTATCTCGAGCCTAAAAGGGACAGGGCTGAATTCGGGACCGAATATCACATTACCGCCGAAGGCGAGACTATGCAAATGATATCGCAGAAATACGGCATAAGGCTGAAAAGCCTTCTGGACATGAACGGAATGGCTGAAGGCGGCAAACCTGTAAAGGACCAGAAGATCAGGCTTCAGCCGGCAAAGGAGGCTGACTGAGGGGTAGGGTATACTCGTCGATCCTGAAGCCTTTCAGGAATTCTTCAGAGCCAAGTCGCTTTTTGCCTTCGATCTGCAACGACAAAATGTTTATAAATCCTCCGTTACAGGCTATCCTTAAATATTTCCGGCCATCAGAAAGGATGTGTCCGGGAGATAAGGAATGCTGTTCAGTCTGAGGTTCGCTTTCAAATATCTTGAATGAGATATTTTTCCTGTCGTTGCTGAAGACTGATCTTGCACATGGATATGGAGAAAGCCCCCTGATGAAGTTATGAAGTGAGCGGGGATCCTTGTTCCAGTCGATAATACAGTAATCAGGAAATATTTTTGGAGCTGTTTTCAGTATCTCGCCCGGAATCATGAAGTCGGTTTGTGGTTTCGGTCCGGTGGTCCCGTTTTCTATTCCCTCAAGTGTTCTGATAATAAGCCTGGCGCCGTGCTTCATGAGCTTGTCATGAAGATCGCCAGCGTTTTCGAAGGGGAATACAGGTACTTCCTCTCTTAAAAGGATATTTCCTGTATCTATTTTGTCGTCGATAAGAAAAGTTGTGACGCCTGTCACCGGTTCACCGTTTATAAGGACGTGGTTTATTGGCGCGGCGCCCCTGTATTGCGGGAGCAGCGATGCATGAAGGTTTATTGTCCCCCGCGATGGAATTCTCCAGACCTCTTCCGGAAGCATGCGGAAGGCGACAACAATAAAAACATCAGCCTTAAGCCGTTTGAGACGTTCAATAAAAACAGGGTTCCTGAGATTTTCAGGCTGCAGAACAGGAAGATAGTGCGATTCCGAATACAGTTTCACTGCCGGTTTCTTTACATTCCTTCCTCTTCCGGCCGGTTTATCGGGAGAAGTAACCACTGCCGCCACTTCATATCCGTTCATTATCAATGAACCAAGAGAAGCAACGGCAAACTCCGGCGTCCCCATAAAAACTACCCTGAGATTTTTCATTGACTGTTAAATATCCTTTTATCAGTCAAATCTACAAAATAAATCAATCCTTTACAATATGCTTGTAGCAGGTAAGGTTATGACCCATTTTGTTGGCTTTGGTCTTGAGATAGAACTCGTTATATGGATTTGAGGGAATCTCGAGAGGTATTGCCTCGACGATCTGTATTCCATACCCTTCGAGGCCGGCCCTTTTGACGGGATTGTTTGATATAAGTCTGACTTTTCCGAGTCCTAGTTCCCTCATGATGCTTGCGCCGACGCCATAATCGCGTTCATCCTCACCGAAACCAAGCTCAAGATTGGCCTGAACGGTATCCATTCCCTCGTCCTGGAGTTTGTATGCCTTTATTTTATTGAAAAGACCTATTCCCCTTCCCTCCTGGCTCAGGTATATTACGACACCCTTGCCTGCTTCTTCGACCATTCCCATGGCTTTATGAAGCTGCGAACCGCAGTCGCATCTCATCGAACCGAAGATATCGCCTGTAAAACATGAGGAATGAAGTCTCACAAGCACAGGTTCATCTTTTGTCCAGGTGCCTTTAACGAGAGCTGCATGTTCGAGTCCGTTGTTAAGCTGGCGGAAAGGAATAAACTCAAATTCACCTATTTCCGTAGGGAGCTTTACCCTTTCGCCCTTTTCAATTATTGTATCTCTTTCAAGCTTATAACGGATAAGGTCCCTTATAGCGATGATCTTTATACTGAATTTCTGTCTGAGGATCTCGAGATCGGGTAGGCGGGCCATCGAGCCGTCGTCGTTCATTATCTCCACAAGCGCGCCGCCCGGACGTAATCCTGCAAGGCGTGTAAGATCGACAACTGCCTCGGTATGTCCTGCTCTTCTGAGGACCCCTTTTGATTTTGCCTTCAGGGGGAAGATATGACCGGGCCTGCCAAGGTCGGATGGTTTGGTCGAAGGATCGACAAGGGACATTATTGTCATTGACCTGTCTTTTGCAGAGACTCCTGTTGTGGTTTCAGGGCCGAGAAGGTCGACGGTGACTGTGAACTGGGTTTCGTGAAGCGATGTGTTGTTGCCTACCATGAGGTCGAGCTCAAGTTCCTCGCATCGTTCCTCGGGGAGTGCCACACAGATAAGCCCGCGGCCGTGTTTGGCCATGAAGTTTACGATCTCAGGAGTTATCAGCTCCGCCGAACAGATGAAATCACCTTCATTTTCCCTTTCTTCATCATCTACAACTATAAGAAGCTCACCCTTCCTTATATCTTCTATACCCTCTTCAATCGTGTTAAGCTTAATTTCCATGATTTTCCTGATTATTACTCTTTTGATGAAGGATTTCGTTTTGTACCAATAATGAATTTGCGGTACAATGAATCCTTTATTTTTCTGAAAATTGCCACATAAGTATCTACGTTCATTATAACCGAATCTGTCGATGCCTTGTAGGTAAGAAAAATACCTACAGGCAGAAGAATATATGTGGATGCCCACATTCCTGCTGTTGAACTGACCAGATTCTCCTCCACAAGCTTTTCACCTGAAAGTGAAACAACGTACCAGATCACAAAGAAAAGAACTGAAATTACAGCCGGAGTACCCAGTCCGCCCTTACGGATTATTGCTCCGAGAGGTGCCCCGATAAGAAAGAAAACAAGGCAGGCCACGGATAGAGTAAATTTCTTATGCCAGTTTACCTCATAGCGTTTTATGAACTGAACATCGGCGTGGAGGCTGGTGCTCTGGGTATTCAAAAAGCTGCTTCCGGCTTTGATGTTTTCAATGGCTTTTGTAACCACAGTTTTTTTATCAATTACCGACAGGGAGTCAAACAAAACTTTTGCATTGAACACGGGCCGGGAAGCTATTTTCAATTTTGCAGTATCGCTTTTATCCAGAGCCGTATAATTCTTTACATTGTAGAGCAATGAGTTTGTGTACTGGCTATAATACTCATCCACCTTACCCACATATCTTTTATTCAGTGAATCTATATCATATGTAAGCTGTGCAATGTTTTTCATTGCTGAGTTTGATTTGAAAAGATCTATTTCTGTCCTTTCAAGATCAAATCCTGAAAGTGAAACAACTATTGTCTGCTCTTTGAAAACATCTTTCCTGAATGGATATCTTTTTTCGGGTCCCGACGATTCCTGTTCGTTCATGTCACTGTAGGAATATCCGCTGTAAAGTACCATCGACAGGGCTGTTTCGTCGGGAGTAACCTTCATATATCCTGAATCGGCATATATCACGTCGGTGTTTCCCTTGTTCCTCCTGTGGTCGTAAATGAATATCCTGTCGAGCCTGTTCGATACCGGATCCTTTGAGGTGATCTTTATGCTGAAGCCGTCGATATCGCTGTTAAAAGTGCCTGCCTGAAGGTTGATATCGGGTCTTTTCCTTCGTATGTCATAAAGTAGGGTGCGCGCCTGGCGGTTGGCATATGGAACAACATTGTTCGAGAAGAAAAACGATATGATGCATAAAAATGAGATCATAATTACCAGCGGGCTCATTATCCTTCGCAGCGGTATTCCTGATGATTTTATTGCGGTAAGCTCGCTGTGTTCGCCCATATTGCCGAATGTCATCAGTGAGGCGAGGAGGATTGCAAGAGGAAGGGCCATCGGGACAAATGAAAGGGAGAACTGGAACAGAAGTTCGGCCAGCACCCCAATCTCTAGTCCTTTACCGGCAAGATCGTCGACATACATCCAGAGGAACTGGAGGATGAGAATAATGAGGACAATGAAGAATGTCAGCACAAGAGGACCGACAAAGGATCTGATGACAAATAAATCGAGTTTCTTCAATTCCCTTAATTTTTTCGATTTGCAAAGTTACTCGATTTTGCCAGAAATCATATGGTTCTTTAAAGGAGCTTATATTTTTAAAAATCAGATACCAAGGATCCTTTTAAGGTCATTAATCTGTGTATCCCAGAGGTATATAGCATCTTCCTTTTCGTCGGGCTCGGCAAAATCGGTGATGAGAAGAGCAAGATCGCCGGTGAGATCGTGGACTATAATCCTGAATTCAAAGAAGTTGGTAGCTTTGTCTTCGAAGTCGTCGATCCATTCGAACCTGACAGTTTTGTTTTCTTTGACTGATGTGAGCAGTGCTTTTGATTCTGTTTTTCCCCACCTGAAAGTGAAAATATTTCCTTCTGCCGTTATTTCGTCAGCAAACCATTCACCCAATCCCTCAGGTGTGCTGAGGCGGGGGAAAATCATTTTGGGTGAGCAGTTCAGTGTGTATTCCAGTTCATATTGATACCTCATGGCTTTATAATAATGAGGACGTTACATTCTTGCAATATAGAAAAAAATATGAAAAGAAAAAATCATATTGCTATTTTACCATTATCTGTTTATATTTGCACCCTCAAAAACCTTATGGCGAGATAGCTCAGTTGGTTAGAGCGCATGATTCATAATCATGAGGTCCCGAGTTCAATTCTCGGTCTCGCTACAACAAAAGCCTTCCCGTGATAACGGGAGGGCTTTTAAATTTTGGAGCAGCGCAGAGCTCGCTCGGCGATGCGGAGAAATTTAAAAGACCGAAGTGAAGCGAAGCGGCACAAGGCTTTTGTTGTAAAGCACCCCCTGCGCAGAATCACCGCAGGTAATTCTCGGTCTCGCTACAACAAAAGCCTTCCCGTGATAACGGGAGGGCTTTTAAATTTTGGAGCAGCGCAGAGCTCGCTCGGCGATGCGGAGAAATTTAAAAGACCGAAGTGAAGCGAAGCGGCACAAGGCTTTTGTTGTAAAGCACCCCCTGCGCAGAATCACCGCAGGTAATTCCCGGTCTCGCTACTTTTAGATTGAATTTCCTTGTCAGCCATAAACTAAAACTCACTAACAGTTGAGTCTGTCTTTTTTTGTATTTGAATATGGCTTAATTTCGATATGAGTTTGTGATTAATCATGGCTCATAAAAATGTTTTTTGATTGGATAGATCGTAGAAAAAACTTTTGTGAGTTATTAACTATTAAATAATTTTTAGGCCATGAAAAGAATAATTTTAGCAGCGGCAATTGCAATAGCAATCTGTGCTGCCCTGATCACAAGAAGTCTTGTAAATGTTATATTGAAAGGTCATGCCTCATAATAATTGGGAGATATGTCAGGACCTTGATTCAGTAAGCATATCCGCTATTAAATCCAACGTGGTTTTAATTCAGCAAGACATGTTTATTCCAGAATCGGAAATGTCACTTTTTATTACTAAAGACGGATATATTGACCACTCCGCGCAGGAGGAAGAATTTTACGAAGAACTGCTGATGGATGAACAAAGGACATGGTTTTCAGAACATTTTGGAGAGGCATTTTTACTAGTTGAAATTCAAAGCTAAAGTGGTACTAAGGTTAACACAAGGGTACTCCAAGGACTTTTAATGTAAAGCACCTCCTGATCAGAATCACCGCAGGTAATTCCCGGTCTCGCCACACTGAAAATAAGCCATTTACATGAATTTATTTATTGTAAATGGCTTTTATTTTCATAAAATTTCTCCCGACAGGCACTTTATACTCAGTATTCAGATTCTGCAGCAAACAGATATTGAACTATAAGAATGATATTATTTACCTTCCTTCTCTTCCTTCTCATCATTTTCGTTTTCTTCCTTAACTTGTTCCTTACTTAAAACATTCCCTGTATTGTCAATAACAAGTTCAGTTTCGTTCTCACCTTTGCCTACAACAAATTCATAGGATTTCCCATCTTTTGTTTCTGTCACTTCCGAAACTTTAATTTTTGCTCCTGCTGATTCTTTTTCAAGAGCGGTTTTTACTGCTTCCGGAATTTCTTTATCACTTATCTGGTATTCAGTTTCGACCCATGTTCCAGCATTATCGAAATTGGCAGAATAGTTCTTCCCGCCAAGCTTAAACCCGGCTTCCCATTCCTTATCATTTTCCTTGCCCCATTTTACATTGGTTGCACCGGAGAATTTCTGTGAGAATCCCAATTTGACAGGAGCAGGAACATCTTTGTCTGACTGACCACAAGCAGAAAAACCAATGAAGATAACTGCTGCTAAAATTAACATCTGTTTTTTCATTTTGCTTATTTTTTAATTCTTGATTAAATTGTATAAGCAAAACTAATCTCGGATTCTAAAGGAATTTTTAAGTTCTTTTACTTTTAATACTCCCTGATTATTATTATCTAAAACCCAATAATAAGGGAGTATTATTTCAATTTATCGGCTCAAGTACCAGTACAGTAAAGGTTCCGGGTTTCACTGCCGGACGAGGTCTTGGATTATTTGCTGTTTTCTCCGGTGTGGGTCCGTATTCAGCAGCAGACAAATAGATCCTGTGTGTTTTTGAGCTTACAGAAATAGTTCTGGCTCCGGGCTGAGTAGGTACATTAGCCAGTACTTTATAGGTATTCGGACTTTCTTCCTGGACCACAGTGAGTAATCCTTCCCCGCAGGAGCTATAGGCTCTTTTCAGGCCTGGATCGAAACCTGCACCATCCACACCATTACCCGTTGGGACGGTTGTAATTACCTTTCCTGTTTCAGCATCCAGAATAACCATTAGTTTATCTGTTGCACTGAATAACCGATGATTCACATTGTCAAGAGCAAGTCCGCTAGGACCTTCGCCCGGACTTATTGACCAGGACTGCTCTACCTTCCAGGTTTTCACATTGATCACCGAAACTTCACTTTTATCTTCAATATTCACAAATACCTTTCCTTTGCCATCACTTACTGCAGCCTCTGGTTTCCCTCCAAGAGTGATAGTCTGTATTACTTTGTCTGTTTTGGAATCTATCACGGTAGCATTGGAAGACCTTCCATTCCAGGTAATAATTGATTTGGTATAAGGTTCATAAAGTATTGCATCTGGATTTTCTCCTGTCACCTGTACCTTTTCAATAACCTTAAAATCTCTGGTATCAAATACTGTTACATTATTACCGGCTCCATTACTAATAAATCCTTTATTTAACTCATCAGCAACCGCAATTCCGTGAACACCATTCACATCAGTAATTGTTGCTACACTTTTGCCAGTTTTCAAATCCACTACATTCACCAAAGTCCCATGTGAAACATAGAGCATCTCTGATGCATCGTCTGCAATCAGATAATCCCAGCCACCATCTCCCTGAAGATTAATTTTTTGCACGATTTTATAACCATAATTGGAATTCTGACCATTAAGGCCATAAACAGTAAGAAATATAACTGTCAGGATAAAAACCATCTTTTTCATTTGCTTTGATTTTTAATTGTAAAAAGGATCAATTTAGACGCCAATTCTAAAGCAATTTTGAAGTGTTGTTTATTCTATGATTCAGATGTACAATTATTTTTTAAAAAACAATTTAAGTAACCCGGGCAAAAAAATCAGCAGGAGCGGCAGTGCCATTACAAGTCCGCCTATTACGGCTATTGCCAGCGGCTGATGCATTTGCGCACCTGTACCCAAACCAAGTGCAAGTGGTGTAAGTGCAGCTATTGCCCCTGTCGCTGTCATAAGCTTTGGACGCAGACGGGCTGAGATAGCATAGCTTAGCGCACCGTTAACATCAGAGTTTTTAAGTTCGGTGAGGAACTGCTGGATGGTAAAGATTGAATTTTCACCTATTATTCCTACAATCATTATAAGTCCTGTATAACTTCCGACGTTCAACGGCGTGTTTGTAATGTACAGTGCAAAAAGCCCACCCGCTATGCCAAGTGAGCTGATTAAAATGACAATCCCGGAAAGCTTCAGGTTCCTGAACATGAAAAGGACGATCAGGAAAACCAGCAGGCCGCTGATAATCAGTATTTTCAGCAATTCTGAAAATGATTGCTGCTGTTCGGCATAGGAGCCGCCGTATACAATCTGGTATGCGGGTGGCAGCTTTATCCCTGATAGTTTTTTCTGAATGTCTTTTATTACACTTCCCAGATCCCTGTTATCAAGTCTTGCCGTTACGGCTCCCAGTGTCTGAAGGTTCTCCCTTTGTATTTCAGAAACTCCGCTCTGTATTGAGAATCCTGCAAATTTACTCAGCTGGAAATCTTCTCCCGGGGGTGTGCTTATCCTTATATTTTTAATTTTTTCAAAAGGAGTCATATTATTAAGAGGATAGATGAATCTTATATCCGTGTATTGTTCCTTTTCAGGTATTGATCCCACTACAATGCCTCCCAGCCAGGCTTCTGCCTGGGCCTGTAAGTCAGACGATTTTAATCCGAACTGTTTCAGGACATCTTCTTTGGGAACTATGCTTATTATAGGGCCTGAGACTATTATACCATCAAAAACATCCGCTGTTCCTGGTACTTCACTGACACTGTCGGCAACCTGTTTTGACAATTCTTCGAGCTTTTTATGATCGTCACCAAAGATCTTGATTTCGATTGGTTGCACACTTTTCATAAGATCTCCAAGCATGTCGGTAATTACCTGTCCGAAATCAACAGTAAGTGCAGGGACAGCAGCTTCAACTTTTTTACGGATATCATCTGCAACCTCTTCAGTTTTTTTCTTCCTGTTTTTATTCAGCTCAATAAGATAATCACCGCTGTAAGGTTCAGTAATGAAAAAACCCATTTCTGTTCCGGTGCGCCGTGAATAGGTTTTAACCTCCGGGATAGTTTCAATTATCTTATCAACTTCAGACAGCAGCCTGTCTGTTTCTTCAAGTGACGTGCCCGGAGGTGAGGTATAATCCAGAACTATTGATCCTTCATCCATATCAGGCAGGAATCCGGTGGGAAGTTTAGGAATTAGGAAGACAATACCAAGAATAAGCAGCACAATAAAAATTATGCTTATGTAAGGTCTTAATATGAAGAATTCAATCCATTTATGTGTTTTAACCTTATGGATTTCAACATTTTTCATCATAGGTTTATTCCTGGAAAACAACAGATAAACCACCGGCAGCCCGATCCAGGTAACAAGAAAAGAACATACAAGCGTAATTATCATTGTCATTGTCAGGATCTTGAAATAAGCTCCTGCAATACCGGTCATCAGTTCGAAGGGGATGAGGATGACAATTGTGGCCAGTGACGAGCTAACCATAGCAGGGAAAAGGAAGTTTATGGCTTTACCGACAAGTTCCCTGGGTAGTCTCTCGGGAAATTCTTCATGAGTTCTGTGTATCTGTTCAACGACTATGATCGCATCATCGATTATAAGACCGATAGCTGCGGCAATGGCGCCAATGGTCATTATATTGAAATCATAACCCAGCACGCTTAGCGATATAAATGTAAGGGCAAGAGTCAGCGGAATTGTTATCAGGATGACACCGCTGGCTTTGAAGGAACGAAGGAAAATAACAACAACTGCTATTGACAGAAGCAGCCCGATCCAGAGAACATCGATGATGCTTCTTATGCTGTCGTTCACAAACTCAGACTGGTTGTAATATGGTTTCAGGGTCACACCTGCAGGAAGCACCTTTTCAAGCTCTTTTACACTTGCCGTTACTTTGTCTGCGACGTCGATCAGATTGCTTTCAGGCTGCTTCAAAACGGCTATAAGCGGTACATCCTTACCATCGGCTTTGATCTTGATATATTCATTCCGTTCAGAAATTTCCACTTTTGCTACATCTGAGACTTTTATATTACGAACTCCGTTATTTACCAGGACCAGATCTTCGAGTTGCTGCTTATTTCGAACGGTAGCATCAGTGACAGTAAGATAAAGTCTGTTATAATCCGTCGTATAGCCAGTTGACTTTATAAAACCTGTCTGTTGCAGGATATCAATTATTTCCTGAGGATTGATCTTCAGCATTTTTAGTTTCGTTTCATCGGGAATTATCCTGTACTCCTTTACTTTTCCCCCGATAACCTGAACTGAAGCGACACCCTGGATCCTTGACAGATATGGTTTTATGATATATTCGGCGATAAGCTTAAGTTCAATCTGACTTTTAGTATCTGAAACCACTGAATATCCCATCACCGGTAAAATTGACGGATTCATCTTTTCGACAGTGATTTCAATATCAGCTGGCAGACTGCTTTTTATCCTTGCTATCTGTGATTCCACCTGCTGTTTGTCGAGATCGATGTCGGAACCCCATTCCATATATGCCGAGATCTCACAACTGCCCATGGTGGTTGCACTTCTGACAAGGCTCAGGTGTTCAACCCTTTTTATTGCATCTTCAATTGGCTTGGTAACCTCTATCATCATCTTGTCCACCGGCTGTTCACCGTTATCGGCGATAATCTTGATTTTTGGAAAAGTTACATTGGGGAATAATGAAGTTTTCAGACTTTTGTAGGAAAATGCTCCGCCTGCCAGTATCAGAAGCAGGATAACAGCCAAAGGAGTTTTAAGCTTTAAGAATATTTTTTCCATATCACTTTAGTATACTTACGATAGTGCTGTCAGGTAATCCGTAAGCCCCTTCGCTGATTATCAAATCATTAACCTTCAGATCTATTGAAAATATTTCTGCAATGCTGTCGTTTTCAATACCCTTTGTAACAGGAATCTTCACTGCTGTATCACCTGCATTAATTTTCATTACCCAGAATTCACTCTGAGTTTCATTAGTCATTAGCGAGGACTTTGAAATCAACATCGCCTTTTCATGTTTTTCCTTAATAAAAAATATTACAAGATTCAGGTTTTCCGGTATAAGCCTTGCAGTCCCGGGCTTTATAAGTACAGTCTGGGTTTGATTTGATTCGTCCACTGATGGAAGTATTCTGAATACTGACCCTGAAATAACAGTATTATCCGCCAGCCTTATTCTGCACTTCTTCTCTCTGCTTAGAATTGAAACATATTCATAGGGAACATTTAACCTGATCAGCAGGTCCATATTATTTACAATATTACAGAGGTTGCCCGCCTCTGCCACATACACTCCTGGTTCGTTAATATTAAGTTCACTTATGAAACCGTCAGATGTTGCCTGGATTTTTATCCTTCCTGATATTCCAGCCGTATCATTTACAGATCCCAGAGCCTTGCTTTCCCTTGTTTCCATCTCAAAAAGTTCCATCCCTTTCTTAACTTCCTGCCCGAATCTTACACTTGTACTGACAACATAACCGGAAATCGGTGATAACACCTGGGTTTTTTTAAGATAGACCGTACTGCCGTTGAAGCTTATCTCATTTTCAATTGTTCCGCTTACAATTTGTTCTGCCTTAACCGAAACAACGGGCATCTGCTCATCTCCTGTAGCGCTTTTGGGCCTGCAGGAAGAAAGTGTATAAATTATACTGAAGACAAATAGTTGTATAAATAACTTTTTCATTATTAGTAAGTTAGAAGTTAAGGTAATTATATGAATTAATTAGGAATTGTTTTTCCATCCTGAGTTGCAGCAATTCCTGGTTTTTAGCGGCAATATCTTTAAGCAGATTTTTAAAATCCATGATTGAGGCTTCCCCAAGACTTAACTCTTTTGAATATGCTTCGGCAAGATGCTTGTATTTATCTACATGCATTTCATTCAGTATGATTCTCTCTTTTACTGAATTTATCTGGTTAAGAATCTTATTTCTGCTGATTTCGTTTTGTGTCATAAAGTTGTTTTTCCGGAATTCAAGAGTCTGCAGGTTAACAGTTGATTTTTCCCGCTGAATATTCTTCTGATGTCCGTCAAATATGTTCCAGGTCAATGCCAGTCCTGCACTTAATCCAAGCCTTCGCGGATATGGCAGATATGCTGCATTAAGCCCGGCATCAGCGAAGAGATCCAGCTGGGGTTTGTATTTCAGCTCATTGACTGCCTGATCGGATAGGATATTAAGGCTGTCAAGTATAAAGCCGGTCAGGAATCCTGATTTTGCAGCAGTCACCGGATTAATTTTGAATTCAATATCCTGCAGCCCGACAACAATAGTATCAGATATTCCGCAAATAAGATTCAGATCGTAGAGATTTGAAATGTATTCTGCCCTGTATCCTTTGTATTCAAGGTTGTAATTTTCCAGTTCGATCTGCATAAGCATAAGGTCAGTCTGCTTATATACACCATTTTCCACAAGTTTTTGTATTAATGTGTACTGCTCTTCAAGGTTCATGATAAGAGATAAGGAATTTTCAGCCTCTTTTAACGATCTGATACAAAGAAGATATTGATAACCTACTACCTGCTCAAGCTCATGAATTGTCAGGGTGATATTGTTTTCATTCATCTGCTGTGAAATGTCAGCTTTGTTCATATAAGCCTTATACCTGGAACCAGACAGGAGAGGTTGTCTCATTGAAACCAGCGCCTGGTATTGTCCGCCATCTGTCAGAGCCAGGTCGTGACCGATGTAATCAGTTGCGCCATCAGATACCAGGCGAAAGCTGCTGGTGTTGTTATCCCTTGAAATAATGGGAGAAAAAGTGAAACCAGAGATCACATTTATTTCAGGTTTATAAAGGATCCTGTTAATCTGCTGCAGGTCCAGGGACACTATCTTCTTTTCATTTTTCGCCTGATTGATAAGAGGACTGTTTTCTTTTGCCTGCCCGATATAAAAATCAAGATCCCTTTCCTGGGCGTTAAGGAGCAGGTTTCCTGCAGTTATAAGCAGGAGGGAAATGACAATTTTTTTCACTTTGCGGCTTTTATGATTTGATTAGTACTGTAAAACAATGGAGTTCTTCTTTTGAATACTGCACTTCCAGGTTATGTGTTTCGCAGATCTGCCTGACGATTGCAAGTCCAAGTCCCGGTGATTTTGGATTGCCACTGACGAACCTGTTAAAAATAGTTTTGTCTGTCAGTGCATGATTTTCACCCGTGTTGCATATTTGTAAAAAACCCGGCTTAATAAATATTCTGATCATTCCACCAGTAATGTTATGATTAACTGCATTGGTAAATAAATTTCCAATCAGTATATCAGAAAGATAGACATTCATAAGGATCAAAAAATTCCCTTCATCTTTAATTTCTACATCCAGATTTTTGGCATCAATAAACGCTGACAGATCACCTTTCTTTCGTAAGATTATTTCATTCAGCGAGATTTCAGAACCTTTTTCAAACTGCATGTTCTCGATTTTTGCCAGAAGAATAAGACTCTGATTTAATGTAGTAAGACGCTTTAGGGAATTAATCACAGTCACGACCTCTTTAAAAACATCTTCTTTGATATCATGCTGCAATATTTCTTCAAGATTCATCAGAGCAATGGATAAAGGAGTCTGAATTTCATGCGAGGCATTTTCGGTGAACTCTTTAAGAATCAAATAATCAGACTTCAGCCTGGAAGTAAAATCCGTTACTACGATGTTAAGTCGTTCAAACTCTTCAATGTCTGATCTTTCAAGCGAAATGTCCTTATTAAGTCTGAAACTGTAACTTTCAATTTCATGCAGATTACGTTCAAAACCAGACCAGGCTGTCCTGTTCATTCTTCTTGTAGAAGAGAATGAGATTATAAATGCAGACGACAGCAACAGGACTAGCGTAAGAGCTAAAATCAATATAATATCTTCATTCTCAAATGAGGATTGACGAATTTTTACTATGTACCACTTACCCCCGATATTGATTTTAGAAGAGTATTCAAGGAATATTTCATCTTCTTTTTCCATTTCGTTCCATATCGTCACTTTTTTGAATGAAGGAACTATATCAGGTTCTTTTTCAGTCTTTTGAACTTCAAACACAGGATGGAGATTCGGAATTTCCCCGGTATTTTTGATCTGCTGTTCAACCAGGTACTCTTTTGAAAGAAGTCTTTCCTTAGCTCCCTGTGTTATTATTATTCGCAGGATAAAGTATCCTGCGACAGACATAACCACAAAAACAATGGCAAAAGGTATGAGATAATTGCGGTTTATTTTTGTCAGGAATTTCATTGGCCTGTGAATTTATAACCCATTCCATACAGGGTTTTAATGTAGTCTGCTCCTCCTGCGACTCTGATCTTTTTCCGGAGGTTATTAAGATGCGTATAGATAAAATCGTAAGTATCGGCCAGGTCAATGTTATCTTCCCACAGATGCTCTGCAATAGCTTCTTTTGTAAGTACCCTGTCCTTATTTATCATAAAGAACAACAGCAGATCATATTCCTTTTTTGTCAGAATTATTCCATGGCCGTTAATTGTTACCGACTTGCTTTCGGTATTAACTGATATTTCATTATAAGTCAGAATATTTGTTCCGTCGAACTGTTTCCGTCTCAAAACTGCTTTGATCCTTGAGTTAAGTTCAGAGAGATAAAATGGTTTTGTTATATAATCATCGGCTCCGAGATCAAGCCCGTGAATCTTATCATCAAGTGAATTTTTTGCTGAAATAATAATGATTCCGGCTTTCTTCTGATGTTTTTTTATGCTTTTCAATAGATCGAGACCGTTTCCGTCAGGCAGAGTGATATCAAGAAGGATGATGTCATACTCATATATTGCAATCTTATCATCAGCTATTGCATAATTAGCGGCCAATTCACATATATAGTTTTTCTTTGTTAGAAAATTACTTATTGCGACCAGTAATTCAATTTCATCTTCTATTATCAGGATTTTCATCATTCAAAGAAGCAAACTAATTCTAAAGGAAATCTAAAGATACCAACTTATTCGTAATTAATAGTTTAATGTAATTGACTTAAAGCTTTAAAGGCAATCTCAGTGATTAATACATTATTCCAATTGCAAAAAATTGTCTCTTTAGCAAGTCTCATTAAGCTTAAATTTCTTGTACTGATAAATGGAGGCAAATGCCGGAACCATTCAACACCTTCAGCTTATCATTCTGTCCTTAATTTCAGATAGTAAAGGACAATTAATTATGCATGGATGTATAAATTATATTTTCTCCTTCCTGGAGTGGCCAGAGGCACTGGCTTTTCTACGATAGATTCTTTTCACCATTTGGTCCTGTTGACGTTAGAAAACGCAAGGGATTGCCATGCGACCTGTTTGTTACGATCTGGAGTGTCAATTGAGAAAATATCAGAAATGCCCGGTCATTCAATTACTCTTGTCACAAGCCATTACCCTGGTGGAATGAACCTGGATGAGTCTTTTGATACAAATAGTAGTTACACAATATTTAAGTAACTGTTTTTTTTATTTGAATACACAACTGAATACACAAATAACCACTTTTGTCAATGATAAATAAATCAATCAAATCAAAGTAATCTATATTGCTATCTTTTAATTTTTTAATTTTAACAGACATATGTTGCAATAGTGAATTATTAGCCAGAAATGTCAGTTGAAACAAAAAAAATCTTAGAGATAAATTCCTGGAGTGATTTCTTCTCGTATGTCAATTCTCTCAAAGAGAAGGAGAAAGGCGACTTATTTGAGTTCCTGACCAAGCAGATTTTAATCACAAAACCAGAGTATTGCTCTAAGATAAAGAATGTATGGCTATATAATGAAATCCCAACAGTGACAAGGGATAAACTTAATCTACCTTCCAGAGATGAAGGAATTGATATAGTTGCTGAAACTTTTCAGGGACAATACTGGGCTATTCAATGCAAATTCAAAGGACATAATCAGTCTCCTACTTATAAAGAGCTTTCTACCTTTAGCCAGCTTGCCAATAATTACTGTAAGAATATTTCCCTTGCTCTTTTGGTACATACAGGAGAAAGAGGGGTCAGGAAAAGTCATTTGCTTGGTGAAAAATATTCTGAAATTGGTCTTGAGTTCTGGCTTGGCTTAACAGAGGAAGACTGGATCAGAATACAAAAAAGTATAAAACACCAATCTGTCCGTCCTAAACTAAGGAAACCCAGACCACACCAGCAACTTGCTATTAATGGTGCAGTTAAACACTATTTAGAGAATAAAGCGACGAGGGGAAGGCTTATTATGCCTTGTGGAACTGGCAAAAGCCTTACCGCCTTTTGGATAGCAAATACTCTTAAAGCAAAGTCAATTATTGTTGCAGTTCCAAGTCTTTCTCTTATAAAACAAAGTCTTGAGGACTGGACAAGAGAATTTCTCGCACAGAATGAAAATCCCAGACCTGAATGGTTAGTAATTTGCAGTGATGAATCCACGTCTAAACTTGAAAAGGATGAATTTGTTTCAGAGGCATATTACTTAGGTATTCCAACAACCACTAATATTGACGAAATTCATTCTTTTCTTGCAAAGAAGTTTGATGGGAGGAAAATCATTTTTACAACATATCAGAGCAGTGATAAACTAGCTCAAGTAGCAAAAAAATTTCATTTTTCATTTGATCTTGCAGTACTTGATGAGGCACATAAAACAGTTGGTATAAAAACAAATTCATTCGCTACACTACTGTTGGAAAAGAACATCAATATTCAAAGAAGGTTGTGCATGACCGCTACAGAAAGAATATTTAAGGGTGATAATGATGAGGTTTTAAGTATGGATGATCCTGAAGTCTATGGTAACTTATTTTACCAATTATCATTCAAGGAAGCAATTCATTCTGATCCGCCTATTATAAGTGAATATAAAATCCTAACTATAACAGTTACTAATGATGAGATAGAACAATTAATAGCAAAAAACAAGCTATTATCAGATAGACAAAAACAAATTGAGGAGCAGGACTCCCAATCATTGGCTGCGGCAATAGCATTAAGAAAAGTTATTCAGAATTATGGTATCAAGCATTCCATTTCCTTTCACCGAAGCATTAAAGGAGCAGATAGCTTTTCAGACTTACACAAAAAATTAAATGAAACCTCAATAGATGATATTGTTTTGCAATCTTACCATATCTCAAGTAAAAAGTCTGCAGGAGAAAGAGCAAGGTTAATGAATGACTTTGTGAATATCAATCCTTCCTTGATGACTAATGCAAGGTGTCTTACTGAAGGTGTAGATGTTCCTGCCATAGATTGCGTACTGTTTGCTGATCCAAAGCAGAGTAACATTGATATTGTTCAGTCATCTGGGAGGGCATTAAGACCTTTTGCAGGTAAAGAATACGGTTACATTATGTTACCTCTTATTATCCCTGATGGTGTGGGTTTGGAGGAGTTTACCGATAGTACACCATTCAGAAAAATAGGAAGGATTATTGCTGCATTATCAACCCAGGATGAGACCATAGCGGAGGAATTTAGAGCAATAACTGCTGGGAGACACCCTGGAAACGGTAAAATAATGGTTGATGGCAATGTCCCTGTTGAGCTGAAAATAAGCCTTGCTGATTTTGCTGAAAAGATTAATGCAAAAATTTGGGAAAGAGTTGCAAAGATTAATTGGAGGCCATTTTTAGAAACAAAGGCATTTATTCAATCCTTACAATTATCAAGCGCGTCTGAATTTCGTGAATATTGCTTTTCTGGAAACAAACCCTACGATATTCCATCAAATCCTCATTGTGTTTATATCGCCAAAGGATGGGAAAATTGGGGGGATTTTCTTGGGACATACTATATCGCGGATATTTTTAAGGAATATCTTCCCTTTGAAGATGCAAGAACCTTCGTTCGTAAACTTAGACTAAGGAATGACCATGATTGGAGGGAATACTGCAAATCTGGCAAAAAACCCGAAAACATTCCATCTAATCCAGATAATACTTATTTTGAAAAGGGTTGGTTAGGAATTGGAGATTGGTTAGGTACAAATAAAATAGCAAATGCTAAGAAAAAATTTCTATCATTCAATGAGGCAAGAGCCTTTTGCTGGAATTTAAATCTTAGGAATTATGTTGAATGGTGCAATTATCGTAAGTTGGGTGATAAACCTAATAAAATACCAAGCAATCCTGATATTGTATATAAAAGGAAAGGTTGGGTTGGTTGGGGTGATTGGTTAGGTACGAATGTACAAGGTACACGTTCCAGAGATTTTTTGACTTTTCAAAAGGCAAGAAAATTCGTTCATGGCTTAAACTTAAAAAGTAGTAAAGAATGGCGTTATTATTGTCTTTCAGGTAAGAAACCTGAAAACATCCCAGCAAATCCAAGTTATACTTATGTTAATAAAGGGTGGTTGAGTTTCGGAGACTGGCTAGGAACAGGTTATATAGCTGATCAACATAAAGAATATCGCTTGTTTGATGATGCTAGGGATTTTGTTCATAGTTTACACCTTAAAACTTTTAAGGAATGGAAAACCTATTGCAAATCTGGCGAAAAGCCTATTGATATACCCGCAGTCCCCCATAATACATATAAAAAAAATGGTTGGTCAGGCTGGGGGGATTGGTTGGGGACAGGGACTATTAGTTCTCATTCAAGAAAATTTCTTTCATTCTTTGAGGCAAGGAAATTTGCTCACAGTTTGAACTTTAAAAGTCGGAGTGAATGGGTAACTTATTGTAAATCGGGCAAAAAACCTGAAAATATCCCCGTTAATCCTTCTTCTTTTTATAAAGATAAAGGTTGGTCAGGAATGGGTGATTGGTTAGGAACAGGTACAACTGCAACTTTTCACAGAACTTATCGCGGTTTTATGGAGGCAAGAGAATATGTACATAGCCTAAATCTTAAAAGCGCTAAGGAATGGAGTAAATTCTGCAAATCTGGGGAGAAACCTATCGACATCCCAATTACTGCGAATAGAGTCTATAAAAATAAAGGATGGACAAACTGGTCTGATTGGCTGGGCAAATAATTAATCACTTAATTTTATCTATAATATGACAGTGGTAGGATCTTCAGGATGAATGATTAAGGTTTTCATAACCTGGCTATAGTACAACCAAATATTGGATATGCACAACATTCTCAGAGCCAGATTTGATGGGCCACTCCGATAATTTGACAATTTTATATCGATTTCGAAGGGTAAACAGTCAACAGTGTATAAAAAATTGAGCCAGACCTATCAAGTTTGACATAGGAGACAAGATCAGCTTAAAGCTTGAGGGTTTTGTTGTTCAGAAGAAATGCTGGTTCTGGATTAACCTATATCAATTTGCCCGATATTCTATTAATGAATATGTTCAATTTATGTGTGTAAAAACAAAATTTGATAATTTTTGAATGGATAATTCTTACTCTATATAAGTTATTATAAGTAGAGCTGGTGCAAATCATGTTATTGAACTGTATTAAAGAGCTTCCAACTCCATATCCAATCCAAGGAATCTGGTAGGAAGAGCAATAAGAAAATTATCCTCGGAGCCCGCTCTATTAGAAAATATGTCCCAAATAAGTATAGATAAGCTGGCCTTAGCCAACACTCCTTGACTATTTGAGGCCAAATAACAATCATAGATATGATGCATCAATAGTTTCAATCTTTTGACCGACAAATCTGACCTAATCATTCTCCTTAAACACCTTTAAGTACAGCTCTGGGCTGGACCTTCGAATATAAGGAGACATCGGATCGCAATCTGGAATTAAGACCCCGTCCTTCCTAACATTATAAAGCTCCTTAAGTCATCTTTTTCCTCTGAATGTCGCTTTTATGCCATTCAAGTTGGTCTATATTCATACTTTCTGGAGACTGTCATTTTTTCTTTTTTTTTAAATCATTCAGTGCGCAATTACTGATAAATATATATCATTGATCCTTTAAACAACGAATTGAAAAACCATTCCTTACATCACGTTGCGCCAATTGAGGCGAGGGAGGAAACCAAACATTAAATGGGAGAGGATAATATCTGCCTCCTGTTCCATAAGACATTCCTCCTCTATCTGAAGACCAATAATAACCTTTTATCCCCATTTCACCAAAGAAGTCGCCACCACCAAAACCACCTGGGAGAGACGCGAAACCAGTCGAATTTGTTCCGATTGCTTCAGTCCAATGTATTGTTGAAGTTTCTATCAGTTCCTTTCCAGAATATCCTGATGGATCGGTAGGATCAAACCTGTATTGATCACAAAGTGAACTTAGCTCTTCGATAGTCGGAACATGCCATCCCAATGGGCATAATTTACCGCTTTCTGCAGCGCCAAAGTTGTATAGTTTTCCATATTCTTTATCATAGGTTAATGAATCATTGTTATACCAGCAATATGCTCCTGTTATCTCGAATGAATCAATGTTTATCACTTTTAGTAAATTATTCCATTCAGCAGGATCTGTTACATAAGGTATTTTATTGCCATCATTATACCTTGAAGTTCTAAGATTTTCAGCCATCCATATCTGATCCCCGATTTGAACGATTTTATAGCAATTCCCATCAATATCTGAAATTAGACCATAAGCCTTGGTTGGGTTAAAAATAATGGGATCAGCATTTGTCGTGAAAGTTTGCTGATTTCCATATGCAGTACCGACCGAATTTTTTGCGTATGCTCGAACATAGTATAATGTTTCATCAAATAGACATCTTAAATCACTACTAAAACTTCCTATACCATTTCCATCAATAGTATGTGAATCTGCTAAGGTAGGATTCTGACTAATTGACCAGCAAACGCCGCGCTCAGTAATTGGACTTCCTCCATCAGAAGTAATGTTGCCTCCAGAGGTAGCAATGTTTTCATTAAGCGATATTGCCGGATAAGTAAATAAGTTAGCCAATTCATAAGGAATAGTATTAAATATTACTTCATTACCATATCCCGTACCCACACTGTTTGTTGCAAAGGCCTTAACAAAGTATTTTGTTCCAGGTGTCAAGAAAGCCAATATCCCTGTATAAATCCCAAGTCCAGAACCATTATTTGTATGCAACCCATCAATAGTTGGATTGGTGGATGTACTCCAGCAAATACCCCTTGCAGTTACGGCTGAACCCCCATCTGAAGTAATATTGCCCCCTCCATTTGCATCGGTCCTTGTAATACCTGTAACATCAAGAGTAATCACAGTTGGTAACAAAGCAAGAGTTGTAAAAGTCAATTCCGCACCATATGCAGACCCAATATCATTTGTGGCATATGCTCTTACATGATACTTTGAACCTGCACTAAGATTGTTAAGCAAACTTACAAATTGCCCTGTTCCAGATCCATCTATGGTCTTTGTATCCGAAATTGTTGGATTGGCATTTTGGCTCCAACAGACTCCTCTTGAAGTGACTGAAGAATTGCCATCTGAGGTAATATTTCCTCCACTTGAAGCGGAAGTATTACTGATATCGGTCACAGAGGAGGTTGATAATGTAGGGATTTCTTCCTTCTTGCATGATGATAAATATAAGTTAAGTGTGAGCGAAAGCCCGAAGACAATCATTCGCCTGATATTCTTTTTCATATAAACAACCTTTAAATGTCTATTGATGGGTAAACACTCAAATTTAAGAATAATAGACTGTTCTCTAAGCTATTATTTCAAGTAATAATTCCTAATTTTCGGAATATAAAAAGTCCCTTGGTGTAGATTTTACTGTAACAATAGTAATATCTTTATAAAAAAGAAACACTAATAAAAGAAATAATGGATCTCAATAATATAACAAATAAGACACAAGAAAAATTAATGGCAGCGAATCCGGAAAGTCTGACAAACCTTGAACAAATCATCCAAGAATTGATAATGGATAAAGGGATGAACCTCAAGCAGGCCATTGAAGCCTTGGGTGAACTACCATAAATTTCATAATCCTTTTGCCCGACAGAATTTACTTAATCATTCTCTTTAAACCCTTTAATTAAGGCTCAGAGCTGGACCTTCGAATAAAAGGAGACATCGAATCGCAATCCGGAATTAAGTAACTATCCTCCCGTTCCAGATATAGACTTGTCAACCGACTTTTTCACCTGAGCTTCCATATAAAATCCTTCAAGTAAATTAACTTTTATCTCTACTGTATCTACTAATGGTTTAGCAAATTAATCCTGTTGTGTTAAATTAAGGGTGATTAATACAGCGACTATTACTCCGTTCTTTACTGCCTCATCATTCTGTCCTGCTTCCTCTTTCCCATTGCCTCCTTCATTTCATTTACTACTTCCGTTACAGTCCTTCCTTCCGTTTTTGCTTTCAGTATCGCCCATTCACGGACGAACTTGGCTGTTTTCCTGACTTCTTCTTCTATGCTCATCTTATGATTTTAAATGATATCAAATTATTTACTATTTATTTTAGTGGACATTATGCTAAGTAGTTCCTTAATGGTAATGTAATAGGATCACGATAAACAAACTTAACTGATGGAATTAGTTATTTCTGCTCAGAATCCATTCCTTTCTTTTCCCTAATATATCTTACTTCGGGTTCACATTGTGTATTCAATAAAGATCCATCTGGCAACTGAAAAAGCCCTGGGAAGATCTCCTCAGAAGTTTCAATATCGAGCTTCTTTATCCTCGTTTTTTTTATTGCTGTATTCTTTTTGTGTTTCATACTCACTTGGAATATTTAAGGGTGAATAAAAAGTATTTTTGTAATCAATCATTAGATTATTCTCTTGAGCCATTCTTGGTGATTTTGCTCATCACTCAATAATCAATTAATATTGTCACCAACATATTTTCAGGACAGGGATCTTAAAGTAACCAAATTTTCAATAACTTTAACTCCATTACCCTCTCTGAGTGTAAATAATTCTTTTTCAAATTCCACTTTTGATATTCTTTCCATTACATTAAACTGGTCAAGCTCGTTTAATGCGACTATTCCTTGTCCCCCCAAAACTCCAGTAATTTCAGAATAAGCATTCTATTACTTAAAACTATCACTCATAAAATCCATTTGCCAAACCTGTTTAGTAAAGACAGACTCCATAAAAGTTCCTTTTACCCTTGAAGGCAGCTTTTTATTTTCATTATTACTTTTTTTGCTTAACTCCTATAATATTGGGTATTGGCCATATAGCTATATTATCGCCTCCTTCAAGATATCCTGTTTCATATCCGCCGGAAACTTCAATTTCAACACCACCCGCTTTAAGGTAAAGCTGTGCTTCGGGGCCGCCCTCAAGGTGCTGTGCAGCAACAATACCTATTCCTGAGTTCAGTAATTCTTTGTTCAGGTCATACATTGAAAAAGGAGACGTGGAAAAAATGAACAGAATTCTGCCTTCCTTATCTTCTCCTAAAGCAGCTTCACTCCAGATTCTTTCCTGTTGTTTCCAGACGTTCACTCCCGGCTTTTTTATAAGTCTTAAGTTTTGAATTACAAGATTGTAGTCTTTACTTATATTTAGGATTGTTGCTCCGGCATCAAGGTCATAAATCTGGAACTTTGGCAGGTCTTTCCCATTTATGGGATCAAATGCCATTACCGACTGATAGCTGTTCTTGGCACTGCTGTTAATGTGGTCTTTATATTTCAGATACCCAGTATGTGTCCAATTATCTTCATTAAACATGCCTGCGTTAATTGCGGCTGTCAAATTATAACTTTCACACCACTCTCGTGCTGTTTTGCCGAAAATATCCTTTGTTGTACTTCTTCCGATGAAAATTAACTCCCAGTGGTCCGGATCAATGCGCACAACAGTAATTTTTGAATTTCCTTCAATACTTGTCTTTTTAGTAACTATCTCTTTAATATCCAAACCAGGAGCAAGCTGTTTCCAGCCGGCTTGTGAATAGCCTATTATCGCGGATAGAAGAAACAAAACTAAAGTTGACATATTTACGTTTTTAATCTTCGCTTTATTAATATAAAAATGTTTGCTTGATACAAAGCAACCCTTTGTAAAATTGTTGCACTAAAGCGTAAATCTCATTAATGTCAATTTATGGTTAGCTGATTGAATAATTGGTCATTTATTTGAGGATGTGTACATAATAAAGAACTTGTCTGGAGATGGATATTTAAATACTTCTTTATATGGTAATAACTTTTCCCCGCATTCATCCTTAGTCTGTTTAGTTACAAATTTACTGGAGTGATAATTTGTCAACTCAGTTACAATGAATTCATTTATGATTTTTACCGATCCTCCCATCTTGCCAACCCAATATGTGATTCTATTTGAAAATTTTAATGGGGTATTCTCTTTAGTGAAATATAGAGAATTAATCTTTGATGTTGAAGAGGGATATTCTTTATAATCACAAAACTTTATAGGGGATTCGACAATATCATATTCAGTAATAATTTTTGATGTCATAGCTGGAATACAGATTATATCTTCTTCTTTCTTTGATATTGAAACATTATTGGTTGACGATACGCCTAAGCCAAAATAGTAAGATACAACTTGAACTGATCCTCCTCCACTATGAGTGTAAACTCTTTCTTTATAATAGTTGTAAGCCAAGCCATTCAAAATAAAATAGGATTCTGGCATATTTATGTATATGTCATCATCAGTTTTATTATAGAAGCGAAAGCCTGGATTCCCCTTATCGCTCCAGAGATTGTAGAAAACTTTACAATTTTCATCTTCGTAGACCAAATTTCCATCTTTTAGTATTAGGTTACTGTTAGATTCAGTTTTGTAAAGTTGATAGAAAACTGAAGAACAAGACGAAAATAGAAAAGCAATATATGCAACTAATAAATAAACTTTTGATTTCATTGGTATTTATATTTATTTGATATTTTAATAGCTGACACGAGTGTCTTTATACTCCTCTAAGTTAAACAACTCTGCAAATAAATCCCAAGGATGTTTCACATTAACTTTAATCACCCCCTTCTATCAAACCACTGACTATTAAATAAAAGTTTTCTTTCATGATGATGAAAACCAGGTGTTAGTTAATTGCCCCCCATTCCGGACAATGGACCTCTCTGGCAATGGCAATTTAGCCTGACATTCCGGCAAATATACCCCCTTGATCGTTGATTTTTTTTGCTTATATTTAGATGTGGAATATTTTGTCTATATCATTTTCAGTTATTCAAGGAACAGATACTATGTCGGGTTTTCTCAAGATCCTGAGGTTCCTCTTGTCAAACATAATTTTGGTGCAACAACCTCAACACTTAGTGGCAGGGCAGGGGTTCTGGTTTACACAGAAAGATTCTCTGACAATACTTCTGCCATGAAAAGAGAGAAACAGATTAAGAGCATGAGAATCAGGCTTTATATTGAAAACCTGATTAAAAAATGTTACAGCCCCCATACTCCATAATCACCCCAGGTAATTCCAGATCAAGGAAATTATTTCTTTGCCTGCATTAATGAACCACTACTGGACTTATTAAAACTGGAAATTAATATTTCTTATTTCAGAAAAAATATCGGATCAACGTATTATAAGCAGGACCTTAATACGTTGCAAATCAATTAGCATATCAGTGATTTTATAACGATGCATCTCTTTGCATCTGCCGGTTTCCGATTCTGACAAATAAGAACTATTTTTATCACATTGCTTTTAACCAGTCGATAGAGTTATCCCGGATCATTTAAAACATATAAATATGGAAAACAAAAAAGATACCCGCCGCGACTTCCTCAGGAAGGCAGGTTTGGGGACAGCCATGGCTGCCCTGGGAACTACTGCCGCATTCCCCATTTTCTCAGGCAGGGGCCAGAATAAGACAGAAGATAAATTGAAACTGAATCTCGGACTGCAGGAGGGTGTCACTCCCGGCAAGGCGCTGAATGAGAAGCTCGATTTCCTTGAAGCAAACGGAGTTTATGGCCTTGAAGTAGGAGGAGGGAAACTGGCATCGAGGGTCACCGAAATACAAAATGCCCTTCGCAACCGGAAAGTACAGATATCAGCAATCTGTGCAGGATTCAGCGGCTGGCTGATAGCTACCGACGAGAATGAAAGAAAAAAATGCATAGACACATCAAAAGTGATACTCGAAGCAGCCGGCGCCCTTGGATCATACGGCATGATCCTTGTTCCGGGTTTTAACAATCAGCAGCCATCCTTCCCATTTGTCGAAGCAAGGGCAATACTTATTGATCAACTTAAGGAACTGGGGGAATTTGCTGTAAAAAACAAAACCACGATAATTCTTGAACCTCTTAACAGGAAGGAGGCATGGTTCCTTCGCCAGGTTGCCGATGCTGCTTCAATCTGCAGGGATGTTAACAGCCCGGGCGTAACCTGCATGGGCGACTTCTGGCATATGACCTGGGAGGAAACCGATGATATGGGCGCATTTATTTCAGGTCAGAAATACCTTAACCATGTTCATATTGCCAGCCGCAAGACCAGAAATACCCCCGGAGAAGATGATGGGGACAATTACGTTACAGGTTTTAAGGCACTTAAGATGATCAATTACAAACATTTTGTAAGTTTTGAATGCGGATCGAAAGGCGATAAAAAAGTTGTGGTGCCTGCAGCCCTTAAACTCCTGAGGGAGCAATGGGACCTTGCATGAGAAGTATAAATCAAATAATCATTTAATATTCTTATATCTGATGAAAAAGAGTCTTTTATTTGTTTCACTTGCTTTATTAGTCATTTCATGTACAAAAACTCCTGTCGTAACCGATATACCTCTTAAGGAACATCCACGTCCTGATTTTGAAAGGGCTGTCTGGCAGAACCTTAACGGTTTCTGGCAGTTTGCCCCCGATTCTGCAGATACAGGGGAAAAGGATAACTGGCAGGATGCTCCCGAAAAATTCGGATCGAAAATTCTTGTTCCCTTTTCCTGGGCAAGTCCCATGAGCGGTATCGAACTGCCGAAAGTAAATGTAGGATGGTATTCCCGCAGCTTTTCAGTAAAAGGAAAGGGATGGACCGGCAAAGACATTTACCTGGTTTTCGGTGCAAGCGATTTTGATACAAAAGTCTGGATCAACGGTCAGACTGCCGGAGAACATAAAGGCGGCTACCTTCCTTTTGAATTCAACATTACTGACTTTCTTAAAAGCGGCAACAATGAAATTGTTGTAAGGGTAGAGGACGAAGAACTCGATAACAGGCCTTCCGGCAAACAATATTACGGGAATGCAAAAGGTATCTGGCAGACTGTTTATCTCGAATCAAGGAGCGACATCTATATATCTGCATTGCGTTTCACTCCGGATATCGACAACAGTAAAGTCAATGTTGCTGTTGAACTTTCGGCCCAGGCTGCCGGGGGGACAGTTTTCATGCTCACTGGGAAGGATAACGGAATAAGTTTCGAATCTCCTGTTGAGCAGGGGAAAAGCACAGTTTCATGGGACATTCCGGTTGACAGTATGAAACTCTGGACTCCGGATGAACCTTTCCTTTATGAGGTTAAGGCAACACTTTCAGGACCGGGTACCGATGACAATGTCAGTTCATATTTCGGGATGCGTAAGTTCTCAGCAATAAAAATCCCGGGAAAAGATTTTGAATATGTGGCCCTTAATAACAAACCTTTATATCTTAAGCTTACTCTTGACCAGAGCTATCATCCCGAAGGATTCTACACTTTCCCTTCCGATCAGTTCATGAAGGAGGAGATTCTCCGTGCGAAGGAACTCGGGTTAAACGGTCTCAGGATCCATATCAAGGCGGAGATTCCCCGCAAGTTGTACTGGGCCGATAAGCTGGGCCTTCTCATAATGGAGGATGTTCCCAATTTCTGGGGCGAACCGACACCGGAAGCAAAAGCCAACTGGGAATACATAGCAGAAAATGAAATAAAAAGGGACTATAATCACCCTTCAATATTCTCATGGGTATTGTTCAATGAAACATGGGGACTTTTCAGCAGAGATTCCACTACAGGTAAAAGATCGTATACCCCGGCAACCCAGGATTGGGTAAGATCGTGGTACCACAGGGCAAAAGCCCTCGATCCGACAAGGCTTGTAGAAGATAATTCCCCATGTAACCTCGACCATGTGATCACCGACCTGAATACCTGGCATTCTTACAATCCCGCACGGCAATGGGCCGGACTGTTTGATGAAATAGTAAGCAAGACATATCCCGGATCGACATACAATTATATTGGCGGAAATGTCCAGGGAACTGTGCCGATGCTTAACTCGGAATGCGGTGCGGTATGGGGATACAGCGGAAGTACAGGTGACATTGACCTCACCTGGGAATACCATATTATGATGAATGAATTCCGTAAAAGACCGAAAATTGCAGGGTATCTTTTTACTGAATTTCATGATGTTATAAACGAATGGAACGGATATTACCGCTTCGACAGGACCAAAAAGGATTTTGGTTTCGATGAGCTCTGTCCGGGCATGACAATGAAAGATTTGCAGAAGGATATTTATGTGGTTGCAGGAGACGATTTCTTTAAAAAATATAAAGGCGGCTCAACAATTCAGATACCTGTCGGCATAAGTGCTGTGACTTTGTCGATACCTGAAAACATGAAGATAGAATATGCTGTTTACGGCTGGGATGAGACAGGTGAAAAAATCGATTTTACAAGAGGTGAGCTTCCTGCAATGGCTGAACCATTCAGCTTTGTAAAGCTCAATCCGGTGACGGTAAAGCTTCCGGACCTGAATTCGGTAATGATATTTGCCACCACCCTTAAAGATGGTACAGGCAATATTCTTCAGAAGAATTTTGTACCATTCAGGGTAGAGGGCAAAAGCCCTGAAGGGTTGTTAATGATTTCACAATCACCGGCATCATTTAAGAATTCATCATGGAGCATCAGGCAGCTCGCCACGCAGAACGGAAGAAAAGTCTGGGGAATGGGTACTGGTTTCTTTGAATATGAATTTTCGCTTCCTGCAAACCTTGATACTGCTGCTTTAGAATCGGTGGAATTCAGGGCCGAGCTTGCCGCAAGGTATCCGCAGGAAAAATACCTTGAGGAAGGCGTTGCCGAGGGTATCGGAATGACAGTCATGACCGACAAGGGAAGGGTCCCGGGCTACGGAAAGAACAGCTATCCCCAGACTGATGAGAAGAAATACAGTTCGAAAGTATTGGTAAGCGTAAACGGCGAAAAAGTTTCTGAGGTGTCATTGCCCGACGATCCTGCTGATCACAGGGGGATACTGTCGTGGGTGAACCAGGAGCCCGGATGGGCATGGGGCAGCACCGATCGCAGCAGGAGATGGCTTCTCGATGAGGCCGGATCATACGGTTATCTTGTAACTGCTTCACTAAGTAAGGCACAAATAAAGAAATCGGTTGAGGCTGGTAAAGTTGCGATACGGCTTCAGGTTGATGAATACGGGACAAATAACGGAGGATTATCTGTATATGGGAAAGAATCCGGAAGGTTTCCGTTCGATCCCTCGATTATTATAAAGAAGTAAATAGATGACCGGTAATACCCACTGGCCCCCTAATGGGGATTTAACAAGTCGCCTTTAGGGGATTTAGGGGTAAACAAAAAAGGGGCGTCTTTAAGACAACCCCTTTTTTTATAAGCAGTTCGTATTACATCAGTATGTTCCTTGCATACTGTACGCAGGTTTTAACCTCTTTTACTGCATTCGACCATGGCTTGATATCATATTCAAGTTCGATATCGCATGGGATGTTCCATTTATTCTTTTTGATGAGATTAAGTACATCGGCTATGGGCATTTCTCCCTGACCCCATACCTGGTTTGTATTTGCAGGATCGGTCTTGGGACCTGTCTTATCTTTCAGATGAACTGTTAAAATCCTGTCATGGTATTTTTCTATTATTGTATTGGGATGCAATCCTGTAGATCCAAAGAAATGTCCTGCATCAAAGTTCATCATTACAGCAGGTGAAACTGCAAGGAAAGGATCATAGCTGAATCCCTCTGTTGCAAACTGCATGTGGTTATGGAAGACTGCATACATTTTATGTTTTTCAGCGAAGGGTGCAAGTTTTTTGACAGCGTCTTCACTAATCTCTTCACATACAGCTTTTGCACCCATTGCCTTGGCTGCTCTGAAAGCATAATCGATCTCTTCGTCAGACCAGCGGGATGGTGAGAATTTAACTATATGGACATCGATTCCGGCGTCGTTGAAAAGTTTGCGGGCTGCCTGCACTTTTTCAATCGGAAGTTTAGTCCTCCAATCCTTCAGTTCCTGATTGTATTTTGCCACTGCTGCTTCCTGTTCAGGAGTCAGCTGGGGCCTCTGAAAACCGCCGGCCGGGGCGCCTGCAGGTCGTGGTGCGCCCTGTTGCGGAGCTCCCTGAGGTGCTCCTGCAGGAGGAGGTGTTGCCGGACGCTGACCGGCAAACGCAGCCCTGGGATTTTTCGGTGCTCCAAGATAATCTTCAAGGTCAGTGCTCATAAGCTCAATAGCGCTTACACCGGCTTCCCTGCAATATTTAATTACATTTTCTACGCCGCCCGGCATGCTTCTCCAGCTATAGGTGATAGCTCCTATTGTCACTCCGCCAAAAACCGAATTGGGCTTGTCAGAAGCTGCTGGCTGTGCTCCGGCAGACTTTTCGTTACTTTTTAAGGGAAGAGGTACAATCGACATTGCAGCAACGGCAGCAGTTGTTCCAAGGAACTTCCTGCGCGAAATGTTGCTTTTTTTGTTGTCTGTATTTTTCATAAAGGTTAAGGTTAAGGTTTATAATTTGTCATAAAATTAGATAAAAGTAAATATCAATTTACGGATTCCTAGTTAATTAAATTTAAAATTTCCCCAGACTATTGTAATTTTTAAAAAATTTGGGTTAATTAATGTCATCCTAAACCGAAAGACTGACCTGAATTCTAAACCTTTAATTTGGCTGTTATGAAACTGAGAACCAGCATTATCCTTTCTTCAATGATGTTCCTTCAATACTATGTATGGGGTTCATGGTATGTAACCATGGGAACATTCATGACAAAAATCCTCAATGCAACAGGTATCCAGATCGGGGCAGCATACAGCGCCCTGGCCATAGCCACAATGATCTCACCATTTTTTATCGGGATGATCGCCGACCGTTTTTTTGCAGCACAAAAAGTAATGGGAGTGCTTCATCTCATTGGCGCCTTTTTGTTGTTCATGGCCTCAAGGGTAACGGCAAACGGGACATTCTACTGGGTAATAATGCTTTATTCGCTGGCTTACATGCCTACAATAGCTCTGTCAAACAGTGTGGCATTCAGGCAGATGAGCGATCCCGGGAAACAGTTTCCGGTAGTCAGGGTTTTTGGAACCGTGGGATGGGTGATCTCAGGATTCATGATAGCTCTGTTCGGGATAGAACAGACACCGAATACATTCATGATGGCAGCTCTCGTTTCTGCTGTCCTTGGCCTTTACAGCTTCTTCCTTCCCGATACGCCGCCCCTGGCTGCCAGCCAGTCTGCCACAGCAAAGTCGGTTATGGGAATTGATGCTTTCGTTCTGTTTAAGGACAGGCCATACCTTATTTTCTTTATTGCAGCAATCTTTGTATGCATACCCCTTTCGTTCTATTTTGGATTTGCCAACCTTTACCTGAACCAGTCGGGGATGCAGAATGCTGCCGGAAAGATGGTTATGGGACAGATATCAGAGGCCCTGTTTATTCTGGCAATACCTTTCCTTTTCAACAGGATAGGTGTGAAAAAAATGGTTCTCATCGGGATGTCGGCATGGCTGCTGCGGTATATTTGCTTTGCCTTCGGCGACATGGGTCCGAATGTATGGATGCTGTACGCAGGAATAATTCTTCATGGCGTCTGCTATGACTTCTTCTTTGTCACAGGCTATATGTACACTGAAAAGAAATCAAATGAAAGGATCAAGAGCGCTTCACAGGGACTGTTCACTTTTGTGACATACGGTCTGGGTATGTTCATAGGAACATGGTTCTCAGGCTTTGTTACAACATACTATACAGTCAATAATGAATACCAGTGGAGGAGCATATGGATGATACCTGCCTATATCGCTGTAGCAGTGCTGATATGCTTTATTTTCTTCTTTAAGGAGAAGAGAAACATTGAAATTGCAAAATAGGCATTTCCCTGACCGCAGTATCCCTGTCAGGGTTCGATACTTTCAATTTCTATAACCGAAGGCTCCAATCCATCCGATGATGCTGTCAGAGTGATTTTGCCGTTTTTGATTTCTGATTTCACTACCACAAGGCATCTCCCGCGCCATGCTAAGCGCTGAGGGAGGGCGAAGCTTTCCAGGCTTACAGGATTGGCATTTCCAACAGCGATAATTGTACCGGGGCCCTCAATACTGAATGAGACCTTATTTTCAGCCTTTGGATTTTTTGTTCCGTTCTTGTCAGTCAGTTCAACCGTAATGTAGCTTAGATCCTGTGCATCAGCCTTAATCTGATCCCTGTCGGCTGTCATTTTAATCATGACCGGATCTCCCGCACTGCTTAATAACGATTCAGCAACCTTCTTTTTACCGCTGAAACCTGCTGCCCGAAGTATTCCAGGCTGATATGGGACCTGCCATGTTGCCATGAATTTCGTCGACCGGTCAGTCTGCTTTTTACCAAGTGATTTATCATTCAGGAAAAGCTCTGCCTGTTCACACGATGAATAAACTGTTACTTCTATCATTTTGCCTTCATACCCTTCCCAGTTCCAGTCATCAACCTGATCGAGCCAGTGCCATTTTGACCAGTCCTGCCTGTCGGAATTCACCGGGAAAGAAGGCTGCGGAGGCTTTACCCATATTGAAATCTGATTCTGCTTCCATAGGACATCCCTGTAATACGATTGGGGGCGTTTCCACCCACAGATATCAATGTCGCCGCAATATGCAAGGTTCCAGGGAAAGAAGTCCTGTTTCTGCCAGTAACCTCTCCATCCGATGCTTGCCTCACCGATATAATCAAAGGCTGTCCAGACAAAGTCACCAATCACGTAACTGTTGTCAATAACGTCCATCCATGCTCCGAAGGCCTCAAGTGCATACGACTCCGTGCCGACCATTATTCTTTCAGGTATGCGGAGATGGTCCTGTTCATATATGCCCTGCTGATTATGGTCGCCACCCGAAGCATAATTATATCCTGAAATGTCAAGCGCAGCAAAATACGGATCCTGATAAGGCTTCAGGTCATTCACAGCCGAGGTGACCGGACGTGCAGGATCGAGTTTTCTGACATAACCTGCCAGCCTCACCGCTGTTTCGACGACTTCAGGTTTTTGCCTGCCCGGGATCTCATTTCCTATGCTCCACATGATTACCGAGGGATGGTTTCTGTCGCGCAACACCATGTTCTCTATATCCTTATTCCACCAATCATCGAACCAGAGATGATAATCATTCGGATTCTTTGGGTCGCTCCACATGTCGAATGCTTCATCCATAACGAGCATGCCAAGGCGGTCGCAGGCATCAAGAAAGGCCGGTGATGGAGGATTATGGGAACACCTTACGGCATTGAAACCGCTTGCTTTCAGAAGCTCAATACGCCTTTCCTCGGCCCTGTCGTATGCCCTTGCCCCAAGCGGACCGTTATCATGATGTACACAGCCGCCCTTTAGTTTCATTGGGGCTCCATTCAGAAGAAATCCCTCCATAACACTGAAAGAAATGCTCCTTATTCCGAATGATGTTTCCTTACTGTCGATGAGTTTATTTTCCGACCAAAGCTCGGATATCGCCCTGTAAAGAACAGGTGTTTCAGTGCTCCAAAACTCAGGATTTATAATCCTTATCTTCTGAACTGAATTATAATTTCTTCCGGCCTCAGTATTTACAGATGATTCGGTTTGAGCAACCTGTCTCGAATTTTTGTCAATGACAGTCGTAACAAGCCTTAACGATTTATTTTCATTGCCTTCATTTTCGATGGCGGTTTCGATCCTCACCTCAGCTTCATCCTTTGATATAACAGGGGTTGTAATGTATGTGCCCCATGTCGCGATATGAACAGGAGGAAGGACCTCCAGCCATACATGTCTGTAAATTCCTGATCCTGAATACCACCTGCTGTTCTCCCCTTCATTTTTGACCTTTACGGCAATAACATTTTCCTTATCGAAGCTTATTTTTTTTGTTATATCGAACCAGTAACTCGAGTAACCGTAAGGATGGTTCCCGACAGACTGTCCGTTCAGCCATATTTCTGAATTCATGTAAACTCCATCAAACCTTATCCTGAATTTCTTTTCCTTCATGTCAGCAGGGATAGTGAATTTTTTTCTGTACCATCCTGTCCCGCCCGTTGTGAAGCCTCCGTTTACCTGGCTGATGGCGTTTATGTTAAAAGGAGAGTCTGTTCCTGGAAGATCTTCAATGCTCCAGTCGTGGGGAAGATCTACAACCCGCCATTGTGAGTCATCAAATAAAGGATTTTCAGCGCCCTGGGCGCCACCCCTGTGAAACTTCCAGCCTTGGTCAAAAAGGTTTCCCCTTTTATCTGTGCTCTGAGCCTGTATCTGAGAAAGGGAAAACAGTAACGTTAAAGATATCAGGAGAATTTTCTTTGAGTTAAGGTCCATGATGCCGGTTATTTTGATTCATACCAAGTTAAAAAATGAATTTGGACTTTTAACCGGATGGCTTAACTTTACTAAAAAATCGCTTACCATGATATTAACATGCGTATATGTACATGTAAAGCCTGAAGCGGTAGATGATTTCATTGAAGCTTCAAGGATCAATCATCTCGGAACAGTAAAGGAACCTGGTAACCTTCGTTTTGACTTTGTTCAGCAGGCTGACGATCACACCCGTTTTATGCTCTATGAGGCTTTTGAAACTGAGGAAGCGGCGGCAGCGCACAAAACAACGGAACACTACCTGAAATGGCGGGATACTGTCAAGGATATGATGGCTGAGCCGAGGTATGGAATAAAATACAATATTCTGGAACCTAAGGAGAGGTCAAAATGGTGAAACCTTTCAGCTTTTCGAAGCTTCCGCTGATCCAATTCGGACCCGGGAAGTTGAACATTCTTCCCGGAATGATCTCAAAGTTTGGAAAGAAGATCATCATTGTCTCCAATGAAAGGTCCTTTACAGGCACTGAAGCTGCATCACAGCTTTTTGATAAGCTTGAGCTTAATAATATCAGTTTCACTATTTTAAGTGTTCCAGGGGAACCATCGCCTGAAATGATTGATGTTGCGAATGCCAGATTCAGTAGCGGGAAGATCGATACGGTGGTTTCTGTTGGCGGAGGGAGCGTTATGGATGCAGGGAAGGCCATATCGGCGATGCTGTACATGAACGTCTCAGTGAAAGAATTTCTGGAAGGAGTCGGCACCAGGGAACACCCCGGTTCCAAGGTTCCTTTTATAGCTGTTCCGACTACATCCGGCACGGGAAGCGAGGTCACAAAAAATGCAGTATTGTCCGAAACCGGAAAAAACGGATTCAAGAAATCACTCCGTCACGATAATTTTGTACCTGATGTGGCACTTGTAGATCCGTCTCTCACAATCAGCTGTCCTTCTGAAGTAACTGCCGCAAGCGGTATGGATTGCTTTTCACAGCTTACTGAAGCGTTTCTTTCAGAGAAATCAAATGAATACACTGACGCACTGGCTCTTGAAGGTCTTAAAGCGATAAAGCAAAGTCTGAAGGCAAGTTATTCAGATGGTACTGATATTGATGCAAGGACAAATATGTCGTTTGCAGCACTGACATCAGGGATCTGTCTTGCAAATGCGGGCCTCGGTGTGGTGCATGGATTTGCATCATCAATAGGAGGGATGTTCGATATACCTCATGGTGTGGTCTGCGGGACCATTATGGCATCTGCCAACGAAATTACAGTCAGGGAGCTGAGGAGGAAAGAAAAAAACAGTGCGGCTCTTAAAAAATATGCTGTACTCGGAAGGATTTTCATTGAGCCGACAGTCAGTTCTGATGACTATTACATTGATGCCTTTAATGATTTTCTGAAGGATCTTACATCCATCTTTGAATTGCCGAAGCTTGGAATTTATGGTATTAAATCAGAAGATATTGAAGGTATCTGCAGCATCACTGAACAAAAGAACAATCCTGTAAAGCTAGATCAGGAATCACTCGCAGGGATTTTATATCCAAGAATTTGAAAAATCAATCTGAAACACCGGAAGAAGGGTCGTCTCAGTTCAGGTTTATCGCTGATGAGCATCTCGGGCGGCTTGCAAGATACCTCAGGCTATGCGGATTTGATACTGTATTTGCCGATTCACTTGCAGACAGAAAGATTATTGATATCGCTATAAACGAAAACAGGATTATCCTTTCGAGGGATAAGGTACTTATGTCTGACAGGAAAGTTGCAAGGGGTTGCAGGATCATGTCCGAGAGACCCGTAATACAACTTTCGGAAGTGATAAGCAGATATGGCCTGAGGGAGTATTTCCGGCCTTTTTCAAGGTGTACAAACTGCAACGGGCTGCTCACTCTTGTGAACGGGGATGAAATTATTGACAGCCTCCCTCAGCGCACCAGGGATTTCTATACTCATTTCATGAGATGTGGCACGTGTGGAAAAATCTACTGGGAAGGTTCTCATTATAACAGGATGAAAAAATTCATAAACGATCTTTAGTCAGAACATTTTTTAATATCTTCAAACCAATAACAACTAACCTGAAACCATGAAACGAGCATGTTTAACAAACACAAACAAGTATGAAGATATTTCATGCGAGTTCCATCCGACCTTAGAAATCAATTATCTTCGGATGAAAACAAAAGCTATCGGATTAGCGATCCTGACGGCAGGATTGTTAATAATTTCACAAATGGCTTCCGCCCAGCTTCCAAAAGAGACCGAAGCACAAAAAACGCAAAGAATGCTCTGGTGGACTGATTCCCGTTTCGGGATGTTCATACACTGGGGACTGTATGCATTACCTGCCCGTCATGAATGGGTAAAGAACAGGGAGCGAATTACAAATGAACAATACCAGAAATACTTCGAAAATTTCAATCCCGATCTTTATAATCCCGTGGAATGGGCAAAGATGGCAAAGGAAGCAGGCATGAAATATGTTGTCCTGACCGCAAAACATCACGAGGGGTTTTGCCTGTGGGATTCGAAATTCACTGATTATAAAGCTACAAACACACCAATAGGGAAAGACCTTATTAAAGAATATGTTGAGGCTTTCAGGGCTGAGGGTCTTAAGGTGGGATTCTATTATTCCCTTATCGACTGGCATCATCCCGATTATACTATCGACAGCCGTCATCCTCAACGACAGGACTATGATACAGCATATGCCAGACTGAATAAGGGGAAAGACATGCGTAAATACCGGGAATATATGAAGAACCAGGTCAGGGAGCTTCTTACAAATTATGGTGAGATAAGCATCATCTGGTTCGATTTTTCATTTCCCGGGAAGAACGGCAAGGGGCACGATGACTGGGATTCGGAAGGACTTCTCAAACTTGCAAGGTCTCTTCAGCCAGGGATAATTGTTGACGACAGGCTCGATCTGAAAGATGTTGAAGGAGGATGGGATTTTACAACCCCGGAACAGGTTAAGGTGGCAAAATGGCCTGAATACACCGGAAAGAAAATCCCGTGGGAAACCTGCCAGACATTTTCAGGATCATGGGGATATTACCGCGATGAGACCACATGGAAAAGTCCGCAACAGCTTATTGAACTTCTTGTCGAATCGGTAAGCAAGGGCGGAAACCTGCTTTTGAATGTCGGTCCCACAGCCAGGGGGGCTTTCGATTACAGGGCTAAGGAAAGACTTACGGCAATGGGGGAATGGATGAAATACAACAGCCGTTCGGTATACAACTGCACTGAAGCGCCTGCTGAATTCAAAGCGCCTGCAAATACAATACTGACTTATAATCCTGTTAAAAAGACCTTATATATTCATCTCCTCGTCTATCCGATGGGATCACTGACACTCGAAAACATGGCAGACAAGGTTAAATATGTACAGTTCCTTCACGATGCTTCGGAGATCAGGTATTCAACAGGCAGTAATGAATTTAAAAACAACCTTAACCTTCAGCTTCCTGTTTTGAAACCACCGGTTGAAATCCCGGTGCTTGAGGTATTTCTGAAATAATGAATTATAAGGGCAATTTTGAGAGATCCTTTTTTACCGCAAAGCTCGCTAAGTTTGGAGCAAAGATCGCAGAGTAATTAAATAAAGAAAACACTCTTTGCGAACTTTGCTGAAGCTCAGCGAGCTTTGCGGTTAAAAGGATTTAATTCTATTAATCTTTCAGATCAGATTTCAATTACAAGTACAGTATCAGTTTCATCAAGTATATCTGCCGGAAGGGCAACTGCAGTCCCGAATGAATCCTGTTTGAATTTAAGTTTTGCACCTGTACTGAAGACTGTGATTCCTTTAACCTTTTTACCGAAGTCAGGCAGCAAAAGATTATTGTCTTCAGGATCAAGCAGGTGTACGTATATTTTATTTCCCTTCTGGGTTGTTACTCCCCACGAACGCGGAGTAACAGGACCTCCTCTTGTCCCATAAACTGTTTCCCCGTATTTTTCAATCCATGCACCTACTTCCTTAAGGGTTGAAACAAACTCTGGCTGAATCTTTCCGTTTGGCATCGGACCAACATTCAGGAGGAAATTTGAATTATAACCGGCAGCTTTAACCAGATAATGGATCAGGTTCCTTGTTGATTTGTAATTTTTATCCTGAAGGTTGAAACCCCATGAGTTGTTCATAGTTTCGCATGTCTCAAAAGGCAGTTCTCCGATTTTTTGTTCCGGATTGAACCCTGTGGTTTTTTGTCCCGGAAGATCCTTCTCGAACATCTGGAAATCTTCTCCGTCGAACGGGGCAAGATGATGGTTGTTGCCGATGAGGCAGGCCGGCTGAAGACTATGTATCAGGCTGTATGTTTTTTCGAGTCTCCAGTCGGAATCCTTTTTATCCCAGTGCCCGTCGAACCAGATGCCTCCGATTTCCCCGTAGTTTGTAAGAAGCTCGGTGAGCTGGCCGTCCATATAATCGAGATATTTATACCAGTCGCCACTGTCGGGACGACCTGCAGTCTGCCCGGTATTGCCTCTTGGGAAATAATTCTCCTGGAACCAGTCGAGATGCGAATGATAGAAGAACAGCTTTATACCCTGTCTCTTGCATTCTTCGGCGAGCATTTTAATGACATCCTTACCATAAGGTGTCCGGTCAACAATGTCCCAGTCGGTGAGCTTTGAATCCCACATTGCAAATCCGTCGTGGTGTTTGCTCGTGATAGTAATGTATTTCATTCCGGCTGCTTTTGCAAGTGAGACCCATTCTTTCGGATCATAGCCAATCGGATTGAAGAAAGCGGGTAGTTTCTGATATATCTGTTTGTCTATCTTCTGGGTATTCATAACCCATTCCCCATCACCCAGTACGCTGTATACCCCCCAGTGTATGAACATCCCGAATTTTGCATCCTGAAACCATTCGCGGGCTTTCATATTTTCAGGCGCCGGAACATAGCGGGTCTGGGCATTCAGTGATATCAGAATGCAGAAAAATAATAGTGATAAAATTGATCTTTTCATAATATCTGGTTGTTAGGATCTGATTAGGTGAACAGTTATTTCGTTTTATTCTGCTGGTTAAACTTTTCGCTTATAAGCTCAGGCCATTTAAGATCGAGGTCCTCAAGAGTCTTAAGCACCACTTCGGCAATTGCATAAAGTTTCTGCCAGTTCTTATCTGACGGAACGATATGCCAGGGGATAACATTGCAGGTGTTCATTATCCTTTCATAAACATACATATATTCATCGAACTTTTCCCTTGTGTCCCAATCGCCGTCCTTATGCTTCCAGTGTTTTTCCTTAAGTTCGATCCTTTCCATCAGCCTTTCTTCCTGGGCCTCTTTTGAGACATTCATGAAGAACTTAAGAACTTTAGTGTTGTTTGTTTCAAGCAGTCTTTCAAAATCATTTATTACCTCGTATCTCTTTTCGATAACATCGGCAGGTATAAACTTTTCAACCGTCGGAACCAGGATATCTTCATAATGGGATCTTATAAATACCTGAAGTTCTCCCTTACGCGGTGCAACCTGGTGAACCCTCCACAGGAAATCGTGTGCATATTCATTTTCGGTAGGTTTCTTGAAACTGAAGATCTTTATGCCAAAGGGATTGCAATATTTCAGCAGACCCTTGGTGACGCCGTCTTTTCCCGAGGCATCGGTTCCCTGAAGAACCAGGAGCAGACTGAATTTATTCTGGGCATACATCTTGTTCTGAAGCTTCCCTATCTTCTTAAGCATTTTTTTTGTCTTGTCTTCGGTTTCCTTCTTATCCCATTCCTTATTGAATGTCGGGTGGTCGGAGATTTTGATTTTCATGTAATTTATGTTTTGAATTCTGGTTACTTTTTCCAGGTTGCTGGTTACTGGTCGCAAGGTGCTGGTTTCTATGCCCTGTGCCCTGAGCCCTGAGCCCTGTGCCTGCAACCAGCAACTAGCAACCAGCAACAAAAGATCATTTCACCGCTTCCTCAAGCTTATTCAGAATTGGCTGAGCTGATATCTTTGATCCCACTGCTCCCATCATCCACTGCTGGGGAGTAAGTTTGCCCTGGCTGAACATCCTGTCGATCTCGTCCGACAGTTTCTTTCCTTTCAGATATTCTTCAATCTGAAACTGGACGATCTGTCCGTAAGAATAATTGGCCAGATACAAGGGGGAATTTACCATATGGGAATAAATTGCAAGTATAGGGGAGTCCTTCACACCGATAACAGGTGAAAAGTATTTATTCCAGGTTTCTGTTGCAATCGATATAACTGCTTCCCTGAACTGTGCCGGCGTAGCATCAGGATTTGAGTAGAGCCATTTCCATGCTTTCATGTCGACCATTCCCACACCCATTATCTCCATGAGCGACCAGGCGGCATCGAGTGTTTCCATTTTCTCCTTTTCAGGATTGTTGTCCTTAAGGTCGAGAAGGAACAGATCGCGGTCCTGGAATACAAAGGCAAGAGCTTCAGTTATCGCAGTGTTTGGAACGCCGGCCATCATATAATTATCGACATCATAAAGTGAAATTGTCTGTTCAATGTTGTGTCCGAATTCGTGAACAGCAATATTATAACCTTTGAAGTCCATACCTTTCTCCGATACTCTTGTTCTCAGATGTGAGACTGAACCTTTCATTGCAGCTCCCCAGGCGTGGCCTGAACCGCGGGCCGGATCAACTACGATCTTATCGGCAAGATACTGGGCCCTTTCCGGACTCCAGCCCAGTTTTTTCAACATTCCCGGCATCCCGGCTTTAAAAGCCGCAGGCGCCGGATACAGGGACGATGTCTTTGCTGTCAGCTGTTCCTCAGGGAAGCTTGTCCTTGCCCTGAAGCCGCTGTACCAGATATCATAGGGTCGGAGATCGCGGCCAAGCCTTTCTTTTACGATCTGACCAACTTTTGCAAGATGGGGAGAGCTCAGATAACTGTCAAAAAGGGCTTCAACTTCTTCCTGTGAGATCTCCATCTCAACAGAAAATTTGCGGAGGATCGCCGTGTTCATTTCAGGATTGTAAGGATCGATATCCTTCATTGCCCTGAAAATGTTCATTATGTTTGCATATCGTGTATCAGGCTCGGCTAAGGCATCGACTGCCTCCCCGTTTTTGGTAACTTTATTGGAGAAGGGCGCCCATTCGTATACCGGATTATTAATAACGACCTGCGGAATATCCTGGTTTATAATGTGTTCCATTACCTTGTAGATCATCTCCTGTTTTGCGGGGCCATTTACAGCATCGGCATAATCGGCTTTAAGTTCATCCCTGAGGTTCCAGTGAGACAGCAGCAGCATTCCGTCGGGAAAGATCTGTTTCCCGTCGTCAGTACGCAGCTTGTCCATACAGACATTATAATCGGCAATATACATGTCGGCATTTCCACCGGCAACTGCAAGAGCCTGGTTCAGCTCAGCCGGGACCCTGGATACGAAATAATCGCCAAGCCTCGCCATAGCCCATTCTTCACGTGACCACGACGGACCGAGCTTTTCCTTCTCTTCGAGAGTGAAATATGGAAAGTTAAGAGCAATTACGAAAGCAATTTTATTTGAATACAGGTCGTCTGAAAGATGAGCTCCGACAGAATAGTTGCCGAACATTTTGTCGACTTCATCGATCTCGCCGGCAGCTTCATCGAGGTTTTTCTTAAGATCGAGGGTTATTTCATTATAATTCCCGTTTATCGACTCAAAATAGTTGCTTATCTTTTTAAATATTGCAGATCTTTTGGCAGGATCAGCAATAAAGTTGCTTTTCACGAATGCTGAAAATTCTGCAGGTGTTCCGTCTTCAGCCCTCCAGAGCGATGCAGCATGAGCTATGCCCTTTTCAAGAAGAGTCTGATCTGCTGAAGGATTAATGAGTTTAATACTATCGGTAATAACATTCACTGTGTTCTGACCGATAAAGGCGGAGCCGTCAGCAGCCTTTTCCTTTGTTACTGGTGAGGTGCATGCTGCAAGCGTCAGAAGGATAAGGATCAGGGATCTTTTCATAGATTTTGTTTTTAACTGCAGATTCAAAGGCAAGACACTGAAGAATAGCGTAAATGTCAGCGGTGTACCCTTTTATCAGCAGTGGATTAAACTGCTTAATTATTTTACAAACTGTTTTGCATAATATTTGGCTGTAAGCTTTTCTCCTGTCGATTTTTCGATCATATCGTTCCAGTAATACCTGGCCCCCGGTTTGAAGACTTTCTCCTTAAGGTAATCGCCAACAGCTTTTTCTCCCACAAATGAAGGATTATCAGTAATATTTGATGTAATGTAATAATACCATTGTGATGCCAGAAGCTCTCCCAGCAGGTAATTGTGGTAGTAGCAGGGATACAGTGCAACATGGATCTTTGTGGCCCAGTCGGGCATGTTCCTTCCTTCAGGTTTTGAAAGCATCTGGTATTTTGATACTATGTCCCACCAGAGCTGGTTAAGGTCCTGGTCGGGATTCTCATACATCGATTTCTCAAACCTGTACATCACCTGTGCCCAGCGGCTGAATACGAGCATCTGAAGCCTTAAAGCCTTGCTGCTTACATCAGCGATCCTTGTGCTTTCAGCAGAATCGATAAGTCCCATGTTCAGCATCCACACCGGATCAGTGGCGAAACGTCCAAACATATTGGCAATGGCTTCCGTCGTGAATGTATGTGCTGCATCCCTCAGGGTAAAGGGAAGTTCCCTGTCGTTATAGTATGAATATACGCCGTGGCCCAATTCATGAAGCAGTGTATTCATCCAGTATGAATCGGGTTTTACATTGTCGAGGGTTCTTACGTCACCTTCGCGGTCGATATCAGTGCTGAAAGCATGCTGGTTTTTCCCGGGTTTTTCGTAAAGGTCGCTTTTTACAAGAATGGCATCTACATTGAGGCCTATACCATCATAAAAAGCCGCAACAAGTTTCACGGGATCCTGATTTTCATAATATTTATCAAAATCGACTGCATATATCTCGGGGGCTTCCTGGAAATACCTGTTCTGATAATGCCATGGCTTAAGGTCGGCGATACCAATATTATAACGTTTTGCAAAATATGAATCAATATCGTTCTTAAGCTGTGCGAAATTGTCTCTTGTAAGATTGTCGAGCTCATCAAAAATCGAGGTAACCTCAGCCGGATCCTGCCCCGATAGTTTTAGGCTCATTTCGTGATAGTTGCTGAAGCCGATCTTCTGTGCAATCATATTCCTGTGCTTTACGAGCTTAACAATATCTTCGGCCACAACCGGTCCGATAAGTTTATGCCCTTCCCAGGCAGCCTGGAGCTCCCTGCTGCTCGTCGAATTTCTCAGGATTTCCTCTACCTGGTTGTCGGATAGCTCTTTCCCGTTTACCTGAGCCCTGAAATTTGAGTATTTCTTGCTTATCTCGGTCTCCATCCTTATCTGTTCTGCCAGAAGTTCCGGATCGACCTGTCCTCCCAGGTATGAATTATAAAGAAGCTCAAGCTGACGAGCCAGGAGTGAATCCCTTACTTCTCCCGATTCTCTTATTTCCTTTAGTTCGGCGAAGGCGACGCTGTCAGTATATATCTTTGCCAGCTCAAAAGAAGCTTTTTCACTTTTCGCATAATCCTCATCGGTTCCGGTCACGTTTGCATTCCATGAAGCCAGCGCAGCATCTCTGTAAAGGGGTATCGCTCTGGCCTCGTATGTCGAAATGAACTGCTTCAGCCTGTTTTCATATTTCTCCTGAGGGGATGTGCAGGAAAACATCAATGCTATTGTCACTAAGGATGTGATTGAAAGAATATAGTTTTTCATTTGCTGATATTTGATTTACACAAATATAGTTGCTTTTTTATTCAAGAGAACCGGTTACCTTTTCAACTTCATGGAGTATTTCGCACGATTTAACGAGTTCCTTCATCCTTGTATGATCAGGATATAATGGTCTGTCAATATCGAGGAAGTCGACGTATTTCCTTATTACATCCTTTGCTTTCTGCACTCCATGACCGAATTTATATTCTTCCTTTCTGAAATCGAGAGCCTGTGCTGCCGCCATAAATTCAATTCCAAGTATGCCGTAAGCGCAGTCGAGGATCTGGTTATTCTTAATTGAGGTATTCATCCCCATTGATACGAAATCCTCCTGATCGGCTGCAGCCGGTATCGACTGGATAGATGCCGGGACGGAGAGTATTCTCTGTTCGACGATAAGGGTATCGGCGGTATACTGGCTTAGCATCATCCCCGAGAACATACCTGCTCCTTTTGTCAGAAAGTCGGGAAGCCCGACACTTAGAGCCTGGTTGTTCATTCGGTTCATCCTTCTTTCCGACAGAACGCTTACCATTGTTATGCAGGCCCCTGCCATGTCCATCGGCACGCTTACCGGTGATCCCTGGAAGTTGGCGCCTGAGAGCTGGATATTTTTTTCAGGGAAGAAAATCGGATTATCGCCTACTCCGTTGAGCTCGATCTCGACCTGCGACCGCGCATATGCAAGCATATCATGTGCGGAGCCGATGACCTGGGGTGTGGATCTCATCGAATAGGCATCCTGAACCTTCGATTTAATCCTTCCTTCCTTCAGATCGCCGCCCGAGATGCATTTATTTATCGCACTGGCGCTTCTGACCGCGCCCCTGAAACCTCTTGCTTCATGCAGCAAAGGTGTATATGGCTTCATATTCGCCTTGAGAGCCTCGAGCGACATTGAGGCAGCAATTTCAGCCTGTTTGAGCCAGTTGTTGGCATCGACAAGCCAGATGGCACTCATGGCGGTAAGCATGTTCGAACCGTTGATAGCGGCGAGACCGTCGCGGGCCTGAAGTCCCGGAACGGCAATTCCTGCCCTCCTCATCGCTTCACTTCCTTCAAGAAGCTCACCATTATAATAAGCCTTGCCTTCGCCAAGAAGCAGCAGCGCTATCTGCGACATTGGTGCAAGATCGCCTGAAGCGCCAACAGAACCTTTCTGGCATACGTAAGGAGTCACACCTTTATTGAGCATTTCAACAAGAGTCTCCGTGATTTCGAGCCTGTTGCCGGAATTGCCATGGGCATGGACATTTATGCGACCAAGCATTGCGCCCCTTACAATCTCAATTGATGCAGGCTCACCTATCCCTGCAGCATGATTGTAAACCAGATACTTCTGGAAATCCTTTATCTGGTCGTCATTCAGGACTATTTCTGAGAACTCGCCTATGCCTGTATTTACACCGTACATTATCTCATGAGCGACGATTTTCTTCTCGAGCATGGCCCTGCATTCAAGAATCCTCTTTTTTGCATCGGGATGCAGCTCTACTTTTTGCCGGTAACGCGCAACATTTACTACATCATTTACTTTAAGATCATTACCGGTTATTATTAATGTTTCCATAGAAATTTTGATTTTTGTTTCAGTAATCTTGAATTTGAAGTTAATATTTGCAATTCTGACCTCCACCCGGGCTACCTCCAAAAAGGGATGGGAGCTTCAAATGGCTTTTCCCCCCTGGGGGAAACGGGAAAGGGGGTTGGAAATAACAGATGCGTAATAGGGAAGATCCTCTCTGCAGATCAACAGAGTCCGGAGCGGTTGATTTTTATTTTATATTCAAGAATCCAGGAATATTCCATTTCGATGGATAAGTACCTCAAAATTATATGAAAAAATCCATAAGGCAATCCGTGGGGTTGTATATTTTGGAATTGTAAGAATTTTCTTGTGAAAGGTGCGTGTTGCATGTTGCAGGGTGCTGGGTGCTGGTTTGCCAACTGCCAACTTTCTGGTTGCCGGATGCTATTGCCTTAACTCTGTGTCCCTCAGTGAAATCTCTGTGGCCCTCAGTGTAAGTTCTTAAAATCCTTTTTTACAAAGGTTCACGAAGGATACAGTTTTGTTATTATCACACCTTTTTCATAATTTAACAAGCAATTATTTATACAATTCGACATGATAAAAAAAGTTCTTTTTTCACTGCTTATATTGTCTTCTCTTACAGTGTATTCCCAGAAATACAAGGCCGACTGGAAATCTCTCGACAAACGTCCTGTTCCAGAATGGTTCGAGGATTCCAAATTCGGAATATTCATCCACTGGGGACTTTATTCAGTCCCTTCATGGGGACCTACAGGCAAGGATGTAGGTGTTTACGACAAGTATGCAGAATGGTACTGGAACAAGCTCCTGAACACGGGAAGCAAGGTAAATAAGAATTTCACAGAGTTTCATAACAGGACCTTTGGCCAGGATTTCAAATACCAGGATTTTGCCTCCATGTTCAGGGCCGAACTGTTTGATCCCGTGCAGTGGGCTGAACTGTTTAAAGAATCGGGAGCGAAATATGTTGTCCTGACTTCAAAACATCATGAGGGATTTACATTATGGCCAAGCGCCCAGAGCTGGAACTGGAACAGTGTTGATGTTGGTCCACACCGCGATCTGTGCGGCGACCTTACAGCATCGGTTAAAAGCGCCGGACTTCATATGGGATTTTATTATTCACTTTATGAATGGTATAATCCCCTGTATAAATCGAATCTTGAACAATATGTCGACGATCATATGATCCCCCAACTGAAGGACCTGGTAACCAGGTATACTCCTGATATAGTCTGGACCGACGGCGAATGGGACAAGCCAAGCAAAGAATGGAAAAGCGAGGAGTTTCTGGCATGGCTCTATAATGATTCGCCGGTAAAAGAGAGTGTAATAGTAAACGATCGCTGGGGCAGCGAAACACGAAGCAGGCACGGCGGTTTTTACACTACAGAATATGGTCTTGTAGGCGACAAGGAGGGGGCTGAGGATACTATGGAAAAGCCATGGGAGGAATGCCGTGGAATTGGAACATCATTTGGCTATAACAGGGCTGAGAACCTCGACAGCTATACTTCAGGAAAAGATCTTGTAAAACTTCTTGTCTCGACAGTGGCAAAGGGAGGAAACCTTCTTCTGGATATAGGACCTGCCGCCGACGGAACCATACCTGTAATAATGCAGCAGCGCCTTATGGAGATCGGTAACTGGCTGAAGGTGAATGGCGAGGCAATATACGGGACAAGGGCCTATATCAGGAGTAAAGATGACGAAGAGATAAATCCTTCAACCGGCAAGGACCTGTTTTTTACAAGGAAAGGCCGGGACCTGTATGTAATCTGTACATCATGGCCAGGGAACAATATTATCCTTAAGGATCTGAGGTCAAGAGGTAATGTTAAGATATCTATGCTTGGAACCGGCGAACCGGTCGGCATGAAAAGCTCAGGCGGCAATACAGTGATCGTTCCGCCCGGATTGTCGCCCGACGATTACCAGCCGGCTTATGTTTTTAAACTCACAAACATTCTGAAATAAGGTTGTGAATGAGAGCAATAGCGGTCTGCTTACTGTTGTTTTTCACTGTATCGCTTCCAGGTTGCCGTAACAGGCAACAAGGATCTGAAAAAGCTGAAAATGAATTCCTTCAGCCTAAAGACAGTACTTACCTGTTCAACGGTGTTACACTTGACGGATGGGAAATCGCAAATTTCGGGACACAGGGTCAGGTAAATGTTTCGGATGATGAAATAATCCTGGGAATGGGAGACGGCTGTACCGGGATTACTTGGAAAGGTGATTTCCCTGACACTGATTATGAGGTAACACTTGAGGCAAAAAAGGTGGATGGGAATGATTTTTTCTGTGGAATGACTTTTCCTGCAGGGGAATATCCATGCACCCTGATAATAGGAGGATGGGGAGGAACTGTTGTAGGGCTGAGCAGCATCAACGGGCTTGATGCATCTGAAAATGAGACTACTATTAACAGATCCTTTGAGAAGGACAGGTGGTACAGAATAAGCTTAAGGGTAACTGTTTCCAAAATAGAAGCAAGGATCGACGATGAGATTGTTATTGATTTCACAATCGGTGATAATTTTCTCTCGATAAGGCCCGAGGTTGAGTTGTCGAAGCCTTTCGGGATAGCTTCGTGGAGAACGACCGCAGCATTAAGGAATATCAGGGTGATCCCTTTTCCCGGCAATAATTAGACCGGTCATCGGTCTTTTCAGGAATATCCTTCTTTTCCTTAGGATAATTGACATATATTTTTCTTAATTTCACGAGTCAATTTTCAAAAACCTAATAACCTGTATCATGAAAAACAAACTTATTACTCTTCTCCTGGCGTCAGGAGTTGTTCTTATATTTTCCTGTACCAGTCCAAAAACAGATACAGCGCCTGCTGCTCAGCAAAAGACAGATATCTCTTCCTTCCTTGGCCAGTGGACCATAGATATTGAAGGCGGATCGGTCGGCTGGCTCGAAGTCCGCCAGGAGAGTGGCTATCTTGATGCTGATGTCCTTTGGGGCGGAGGCAGTGTTTTACCTGTTTCAAACATTCTTTTTGCCCGGGATAATGTCCTGATTGTACAACGTTCGAACGGCATTGTAAGAAAAAAGGATGACACCGGGAATCCTGTAAGGACTCAGACTGTAACCTCGTGGATGGAGATAACAAACACAGGAGATAAGATAAATGGAATACTCCTGACACCCCGCCGTGATGGTCTAAGTGTTGATACAACGACATTTTCCGGAACCTTGCTTCCTCCCGTAGGGCCTGCTCCCGATCCTGCCGGACCCATAAAATACGGTGAACCAGTCAGCCTTTTCAATGGAAAGGACCTGAATGGCTGGAGGATTATAAATGATAAACAGACAAACGGATTCAAAGTTGTCGACGGGGTATTGGTAAATGATCCGGTTCAGACGGAAGGTGCACCTCATATTAGTTACGGCAATCTGAGGACTGACAGGGAATTTGAAGACTTTAACCTGAAACTCGAGGTAAATGTGCCTGCAGGGAACAACAGCGGAGTTTATCTTCGTGGGATGTACGAGATCCAGGTTGTCGATTCATATAAAAAACCTCTCGACCCACATAATATGGGCGCCGTATACAGCAGGATAACGCCGTCCTCTGCTGCCGAAAAGCCTGCCGGAGAATGGCAGACCCTCGATATCACGCTGTGCAAAAGATATGCAACTGTTATCCTTAACGGAGTCAAGATCATTGATAACCAGCCTGTTTATGGACCTACAGGGGGCGCTATCCAGTCTGATGTCTTTGCTCCAGGACCTATATATCTTCAGGGAGATCATGGAAAAGTCTCATACAGGAATATAACGCTTACTCCGATTGTCTATAACTAAAAGAAATAAAAAGAGCACAGCATTTATTCCTGTTGCTCCTGCAAAGACCTGATTAAATCTGAATCGTGACGACAACTTATGAACGACATCATGAGGAAAATCCATTTATCAATCATCCTGTTTTTATTTTCGTCAGCCTTATTACAGGGAATTGAGGTAACCAGTTTGCCTGGTGATACAATTGACGTTCAAAAGCTTTATAACGGCAGAGCCTGGAAAAATATTTATTACAAGATCAAGGGGGACCAGTTCCTTTTTACAACTGACTTTATCACTGGGAGTGTGACCATTGATAATAAAGAATACAGGAACCTCAGGCTCAAATACGACATTTACAATGATGAGCTGATCTCATTAAATGATCATGGCATCATGCTTCAGCTGAATAAGGAAATGACTGATAGATTTACCCTCCACTACAATGATCAGACTTATCTGTTTAAAAGGATAGATTCCGATTCCACAGGCTCCATGAAAGGATTTGTGAATATTCTTTATGATGGAAAATCGGGTCTGTATGTTAAATATATGAAAGAGATACTCCTTCTTGCCGTTGATAACAAATATGATATGTTCAACCAGTTGAAAAGGGTGTATTTTGTAAAGGACGGTTCTGCCAGCAGGATTAACAGCAGGAGGGAGATACTCGCGCTCATGAAAGACCACAAATCAGAAGTTATTCAGTTCATGAGAAGCAACAAGATCAAACTTTCAAAAAAGGTACCATCGAGTTTCAAACCTGTGGTGGAATATTATGATAAAGTCAGCCAATAGAATGTTCACGAAATTCAAAACGCTTTTTCTGGTTTTAACCTTATTCCTTTCAGGCCTGCTGAACGCCCAGGATGAACTGAAAATCACCTGGGATTATAAGGATATGTCTTTCATTCAGTTTGTGGAAAAAGCTGAAAATGCCCTGAATCTGAGGTTTTTTTACAGAGATGAATGGGTCAGGGAAATTAATCCCGGTAACTTCCCGGGAATATCGGGTCTCAATGAATTACTCGATAACATGTTCAGGGACAGATCTCTTTTCTATTACATAGATGATTCAGGGAATGTTGTTGTTACGAAAGATTTTGCAGTAAAAGGAACAGGAATTTCCGGAAGCGAGGATCAGAATTTCATTGCACCAACTGAGTTTTACGATTCGCAGGATAAACAGAAGCTGGCCGGCAATCTTTTTGTTGACATCGGGAATCCGGCCGACAGGTATAAATCGGGCAATGTTACAATATCAGGATATATTACGAACCGCGACACAAAAGAACCGGTGACCGGGGTAACTGTACTTGTTCAGAAGCTTTCAATGGGTGCAATTTCAAACCAGTATGGGTTTTATTCACTGTCTCTCCCCAGGGGAGTTCATCTTCTTCAGTTTTCTTTCATAGGCATGAAGGAAAAACAGGTGAATATAAACCTGTACGGATCGGGCGATATGAATATCGATATGAACAGCATGCTGATACCGCTTAAAGAGACAACTGTCTCGGCACAGAAAAATGTTATTTTCCAGCGATTTGAGGCAGGTGTTGAAAAGGTTGATATAACATCCTTCAAGCTTCTGCCGACATCGATGGGAGAGTCGGACATAATAAAAAGTGTTCTTCTCATACCCGGAGTGCAATCTGTAGGCGAGGGTTCTGCGGGATTCAATGTCCGCGGCGGTTCTTCCGATCAGAACCTTATACTTCTTTACGGGGCGCCGGTTTATAATTCATCGCATTTCTTCGGTTTCTTTTCGGCAGTCAACTCCGATATAATAAGGGATGTAACGCTTTATAAAGGAGGTATTCCGGGGCGGTATGGAGGAAGGATATCGTCGGTGCTCGATATAACCTCGCGCGACGGCAACAGAAGGGAATTCAACGGTAATGCAGGTATCAGCCCAATCACCGCACACGTTATGGTAGAAGGCCCTTTGATCGAGGATACCCTTACCTACCTGCTTACAGGCCGGACAACATATTCAAACTGGGTGCTCGACGTGATTGACAATGACTTTCTTAAAAACAGCAGCGCAACTTTCTATGACCTTAACGGGCGTATCACCTGGGACCCCAACAAGAACAATAAAATTGAACTATCGGCTTATCTTAGTCACGATGCGTTCAGGCTGAACTCCGATACCCTCTACAGTTATAATAACAGGATTATTGCCATGCGCTGGCGTCATTTTTTCAACAGCAGGTTCTTTTCCCAGATCTCGGTCAGCAACAGCAATTATGATTATAATGTAACCAGCGAGACCACCCCCGTGGAAGCGTTTGCCCTCTCACATAAAATAAACAGCACTAACTTTAAAGCCGATTTCAACTGGTATCAGGGAAGGAATGAGGTTAATTATGGAGTCGATCTTACAGGGTATATGGTCAGACCGGGCAGTTTTCTTCCCTCGAACGATTCTTCACTCATAATTCCCAAAATTATCCAGAAGGAAAGGGGACTTGAGGCCGCCGCCTATATTGAGGACAAGTTTGTTGTGACCGACTATCTTTCAATTAATGCCGGCATCAGGTTCTCATCATTTTTTGCAATGGGACCGCGTTCATTTCCATTGTATGATCCATCATATTCAAAAAGCCGGTCGACTATAACAGATACTGTCTCTTTTAACAATAATCAGTTTTATAAAACCTACGCCGGTCCGGAGTTCAGGACATCACTGAATTTCAGGACAGGTCCGTCGAGCTCATTAAAGCTTAACTATAACAGGACACGCCAGTACCTTCATCTGCTTTCAAATACCACATCCATCTCTCCGACCGACACCTGGAAGCTGAGCGACTATTACCTGAAGCCTCAGATCGGCGATCAGTATGCTGTTGGCTTCTACCAGATGCTTTTTAACAATGGCCTCGAAACATCTGTGGAACTTTATTATAAAAGGATAAAGAACATGCTCGATTTCAAGGGCGGCGCCGACCTGGTGATGGCTGATAATATTGAAATGGATATTGTCGATGTAAGGGGAAAGGCATATGGACTCGAGCTGTCTTTGAAACGAAATGAGGGAAGGATAAGATGGAGCATCGGATATACATATTCGAGGACTTTCCTTAAAAGCACGGGAAAATACAGTGATGAAATTATCAATGGAGGAAACTGGTTCCCGGCCAACTTTGACAAACCAAATGACCTTGTAGCAACTTTTAATTTCCTTTTCTCCCGCCGTTTCAGCCTTTCATCAAATTATACTTACAGTACAGGCAGGCCAATTACTTACCCTGTAGCGATTTACTACCAGGGAGATATGCTCCTTGTTCATTATTCCGACCGTAACAAGTACCGGATCCCCGATTATATGCGTCTCGACCTTTCGTTCAAGGTGAGCGGTAACCTTAAGTCACACAAGATCGCAAATCCCCACTGGATATTTTCCGTTTACAACCTTCTGGGAAGAGAAAATGTATATTCGGTATATTTCAGGAATGAAAACAAGACTGTGAATGGCTACAAACTGTCGGTTTTCGGGGAAGCCATTCCATCAGTGAGTTTCAATTTTGATTTTTGACATAAATATGAATCCAAAGAGATATATAATCATTTTGCTGTTAACCTTTTCTGTTTCCGGATGTATAACACAGTTTGTCCCCGAGACTGATGAGGATAAGGATATTCTGGTGGTTGAGGGAATGATAACAGATCGGCCTGAGGTATATTCAGTAAGACTCTCAAAATCGATGCCTCTTGGCAAAAAGGCAACTTTAAAGCCATTAAAGGGATGTACAGTCTCTGTAAGTGACGACAGAGGCTTTTATTACCAGTTCAGGGAGTCGGCAACTGCAGGAACATATCTTTCTGACAATAATGTATTCAGAGGCGTGCCCGGAAGGAAATACACACTGCACATCTTTACAAATAATGCCACAGTAAACCATTATTCCTACGAATCACTTCCCATGGAGCTTATTTCAGCACCTCCCATCGACAGCCTCTACTTTGAGAAAGTGACTATTAAGGAAAAAGATGAGTTTTCGGGACCTAAGGAGGGTTGCCAGGTCTATCTGAATACTCATGATGAATCTGATAATTGCAGGTTTTACAGGTGGGATTATACTGAAACATGGGAATTCAGGCTGCCTTATATGGTCGACAATCATGTTTGCTGGATCACGAACAATTCAAATATCATAAAGATCAAGAATACTTCCGTCCTGTCTGAGAACGTCATCAGAAAATATCCCCTTAATTTCATTTCAAGCGAGACCGACAGGCTCAGTGTAAAATACAGCCTGCTCGTAAACCAGTATTCATTAAATGAGGATGAGTTCACGTACTGGGAAAAACTCCAGAATGTTTCCCAGGATGTCGGCGGTCTGTACGATATCATTCCGTCATCAATATCCGGTAATATTTTTTGTATTGAGGACCCGGCCGAAAGGGTTCTGGGATATTTCAGCGTATCAGGAAAGACCTCAGAAAGGATCTTTATAAAAGAGACTTTCAGAGGATTGATAAACCTTTATTCGCAATGTCCGGTCGACACTATTTATGGAACAAAACCAATTCCCAATCTTAATTCGTCAGTATGGGTGATTGTTGATGAACCTTATGCCATGCCGCCATATAAGATTATCACAGATAAGAAGTATTGTGCCGATTGTACGGTCAGAGGCGTTACAGTAAAACCTGATTTCTGGGATGAAAACAAACAATGACAAAAAAACAGATAAGCAGGTTCTTTTTAACCTGATCGCGGCATTCAGCCTTTCCCTTTTGCTGCTGTTCCCTGTTTCGTTAAAATCGCAAACAGACTTTGCGGATGTGCTTTCAAAAAAACTGACAGAATATGCCAGATTATATCCCAGGGAAGAAATTTATGTCCATACCGACAGGCAGGAATATATCGCCGGCGAGGATATCTGGTTCAGAATATATGTATTCGACAGGCAAACGGTTAAGTTATTGTCAGGCATGGGAATAGTGTATTTTGAGGTACTTAATCCGCTGAACAGGCCCGTTGTTCAGAAAAGACTCGGCATATCCGGTGGAGTGGGACCGGGGCAGATTACCCTGCCCGATACACTAAGTTCCGGAAATTATACTATAAGAGCCTATACGAACTGGATGAAGAACTTCATGCCCGATAACTGCTTTTCAAAAAGTATAATTGTACTTAATCCATTGAAAAGCAGAACTTATTCGGAAAGGAGGGTGAAAGATGAAGCAGTATCATCGAATTCTACAGGATTTAACCAGCCCGGTCTGGCATTAAAGGTAACACGCCGGTCTGACGGGAATACTGAAATTGAAATAGCCTCTTCTCCTGAATTTCGTTCTTCAAGGGGTGTAATTCATTACCTGTCGGTCCAGACCCGCGGATCAATGAACTATTCGTCATCTGTCAGCCTTACGGGTGACATTACCAGGGTTGAAATACCGGGCAGCCTTATACCACATGGGATCAATCAGATAACCTTATTCAATATTACAGGGAGGCCTGTATGCGAGAAATATATTTACACTCCTGACAATAATAAAAGGAGCGTGGACATCTCTGTGGTGGACAACCACAGCCCCAGGGAAAAAGTTACTGCTTCACTTGAGGCAGGCGCCGGATCATCTGAAGCTGGCAGTGGTTTTACAGCAAGTGTTTCGGTAATTCCAGCCGGCAGTGATAGTTTTCCGGATATTGCAGATTATCTGGTGTTTGGATCTGAATTCGGGCCTCTTCCCGGAGAGCTTATGAATTCAGGGCTGAATGAGATAAACCCCGATACACTTGACATGATCCTCAACAAACTTAAAAGCAACTGGATTGACTGGGAAGCCATATTATCAGGTAAACTGCCGGCAATTACCTTCAAAAGGGAAACAGCTAACCATTTTTTATACGGCCGATTACTTAATAAAAGCACACAGAAACCCGACAGCGGACAATTTGTATTCCTTTCGATCCCGGGAAAAAATGCATATTTCCAGTACGCACTCACTGATAAGAAAGGGGAGTTCAGCTTCGCTCTGCCTCTTGATGAAAATATCAGGGATCTGATTATCCAGCCGGAGGATCCCGGGAGGAATAATAATCTGGAGATCGCTAACTCATTTTCCTTAAAATATCCTCCTCTTTCAGGTACAGTTGACAGGTCTGCATCGCCGGTCACGGATAAATTGTCAAAACTCGGGATCAATTACCAGGTTATGAAGATTTACAGTTCGACTGATCTTCCTGTTTCCTCTTCTCTGGTTACTTTCACATCAGGTACAAAAAGGTTCTATGGAAAGCCTGATATTGAACTTGTTATGGATGATTATATTAAACTTCCAGTTATGCAGGAGGTTTTTTTCGAGCTGATGCCGGGAGTCTCCCTTAAAAAGAGACGATCGGAATACGAAATCACAATTTTCGATCCTGTCGAGAATAAAATTTATGACAGACCACCAATCCTGTTCGCCGACGGGGTTGTTATTAAGGATCCGGCGATCATTGCCAACCTCGACCCTGAGCTTGTGGAGAAGATAGATGCCGTCAAAGCCCGGTATTTTGTTGGCGATTATATGTTTTACGGACTTGTAAATATTATTACGCGTTCAGGGGATTTCAGCCATTTTACACTTCCCGATTATGCCGTAAGGCTTCGTTACAGGGCAATTGATGATCCAAAATCCTTTTCATCGCCTGAATATGATTCTGCAAAAAAGACTGATAGCAGGTTGCCCGACTTCAGAAATACTCTTTACTGGAATCCTGATGTGAAATTTGACAGTGTAGGAAAGGCATCAGTAAGTTTTTATACATCAGATGTGAAATCAGAATATAAAATCCTGATACATGGTGTTTCCAGAAACGGGGAATTTATTTCAGCCGGAAAAATAATCAGGGTTAAGTAGTATCAGATCCGGGGATTTCCAGGATCTTACATTTCAAAATCATTAGATCATGAAACAGACAAGAAGAGAGTTTGTCGGCACTCTGGCAATGGCCGGAGCCTCAATCCCGTTCCTTTCACATATCAATGTACAAAAAGATATTGCACCTGTAAAAAATTATCCGGTCCGTATATTTTCAAAACCCCTCGACGGCTACGAGTTTGATTTTATGTGCGAATGTCTTGTCCGTTCGGGCATAGACGGATTTGACCTGACCGTTCGTCAGGGAGGCAAAGCGGAGCCAACGCATATCGAATCCGTACTTCCCAGGCTTGCTGAGGAGGCTGAAAAGTACAACCTGAAGCTCGATATGATGGTAACAGGTATTTTATCGGCCGGCGACCCTCTTGCTGAAAAGGTACTTAAGACTGCATCGGCGCTGGGAATAAAGTATTACAGGCTTGGATGGTACGATTATGATATCAAAGCCGGAATCCGGCAGTCGATACGGAAATGCAGAAATGAACTGATGGCGATTGCAGAACTTAACCGCAAGTATAAGATCAGCGCAGGTTATCAGAACCACTCGGGTACAAGAATAGGCGGGCCTGTCTGGGATATTCACGAACTCCTGCAGGGAATTCCTTCTGATTTAATAGGATGCCAGTACGATGTCCGGCATGCAAATGTTGAAGGAGCCAACACGTGGGTACTGGGAATGAGACTCATCGCTCCCATGATCAACAGTCTTGCAATCAAGGATTTCACCTGGCTTAATGTAAACGGGAAACCTGAAGCTGTAACAGTCCCTCTCGGGGAAGGTATTGTAAACTGGGATCTGTATTTTAAAACGATTAAAGAACTTGATATAAAAGGTCCGGTTACTCTTCATGTTGAATATCCTCTGCTTGAAGGAGGAGAGGAGGCTCTTCCACTGATTAATCAGCAGAATATTATTGTGAAGAAATTAACAAAAGATATGGAATTTCTGAGATCATATCTTGATAAATATCAATTAATCTAAGCTTCAGGTCAGATATAAGCCGGCGCAAATTCATCAGGAAGTAAAAAATATCGGGCCCGGTGTAAGATAGAATTACCAGTTGTCCTCAGGCTGGAGTTATTTCAGTTATTTTCTCCTTATGTGGCCATATTTATAAAGGCGATGAAATGAGGCATAATATTGTTATCTGACCGGTGGGTTTTCGGAAAGCTGTAATGTAAATCTTCTCCCTTTAATAATGTCCTCATGTTTAATATTCCAGTCAGGATAAACACCTCCATCACGTGTAATTGCCCTGATGTATTTACCGCCATTTTTCCCGGCCACTGATGTAATTATAAAGGATTTACCTCCCGGAACCGAGATCCTGATTTCATCAAATGATGGTGTGGTGAGTACATATTCACCTGATGACGGACATACAGGATAAAATCCCATCATCGAAAATACCAGCCATGCCGACATTTGTCCTGCGTCCTCATTCCCGCTTAATCCACCGGGACCAGTTCCATATTCTTCCTTTATTATCTTTTTAACCAGTTCCTGTGTTTTCCATGGTTCTCCTGCAAGGGCGTACAGATATGGTATCTGATGCCCGGGTTCATTTCCGTGCCAGTAATGTCCTTCGCTAAAGAAATCATCAAGCCTTTTGGTGAATTCCTTTTCTCCGCCCATGGAGCTTATCAAACCTTGTATGTCATGAGGTACATACCATGTATACTGAAAAGGTGTGCCTTCGCAAATAAAGCTGGCTTTTGAGAAAGGATCAAATGGTTCGATCCATGACATGTCGTTATGCCTGCCACGAACGAAACCTGTCTTCTGGTCAAAAACATTCCGCCAGTTCATTGACCTGGAGATCAGAACATCATAATCTGAATTTCGACCTGTTGCATTGGCTATCTGTGCAAGTGCATAATCATCAAATGCATATTCCAGTGTCCTTGATACCTGTTCCCTTTTATGGAATGCCTGCCATACACTGTCCTCCAACGGAATGAAACCATATTTAAGATAGCTTTTCAGGGCTCTTCTCCCTTTACCATCTATATATGATATTGAATCAGCCTGTTCAAAAGCATTTTTTCTGAGGTAATAATAAGCTGTATCAAGACTGAAATCCCTTATTCCTTTCATTATTGCATCAGATATCATCACCGAAGCATGATCACCGATCATGGCTGCCGTATAATTATTCCAGGCAGGGAATATCGGCATCCAACCTCCCTGTTCTGCCTTCAAAATAAGGGATTTGATCATATGACCGGTTCTCTCGGGTTCAAGTATCGTCATAAGGGGATGTAAAGCCCGGTATGTATCCCAGAGTGAAAAATCATCGTAATAGTCAAATCCGGTGGTTCTGTGGATTGATGAATCTCCGGCAAAACCGTTGTACGATCCGTCAGCATCGCTTGCAATTCTGGGCAACTGGTAACAATGGTAAAGTGCAGTATAAAACTTCTCCAGGTCCTCCGGGGTACCTCCTGCAACCCTAATCTTTCCCAGGGTTTTATTCCAGACATCTTCTGTTGACTTTCGCAGCTTTTCGAAATCCCAGTCTGGTATTTCCGAGTCAAGGTTTTTTCCTGCATTTGCCTGGCTGGTGAATGAGGATCCTGTTTTTGCGGTAACGACCTTCTCGTTATTGAAAGAGAGAGCTATTTGCTGGCTTCCGGAAAGTTTATCCATAATTTCAAAAGGTCTGTCAAACCTTATAACAAACCACCCGCTGAAACCCGCCGAGGTTCCCCATCCCTGGTATATGCGATGAACAGGATTACAAAGTATTATTTCATTCTTATCAGTGTTTACCATTACCATGCCCTCTTTTTCATCGCTGTTGACCCTGATAAACAGGCAGCTTTTATTAGTGCCGGTATAGGTAAATCTCATCATCCCTGAACGGACTGAACCTGTCAGTTCGGCAATAATATCATAACTGTTAAGGACGACCCTGTAATAATCGGGTGTTGCGATCTCGTCCCTGTGACTGAATTTTGAGACCGGAGCTCGTGTAATAGTGTCTTTTGTTCCGGCTGTAAACGGCATCAGAGTCACGCTTCCGTAATCCTGAGTACAACTGCCGCTCATCCAGTGGCTTCCCCTGAAACCGGTTATATACCTGTCGTTGTAATAATATGGCGATATGCATTTAAGTTCAGTGACCTGGGTTTCCGGGGTCCATTGTGTCATTCCGAACGGGCGGCCAACGCCGGGAAATGTCTGACCTTTCAGTTCAGATCCTGCTTCACTATGGCGTTTGGCGCTTTCGGTCGTGGCAGGTCCTGTGCCTATCAGAGTGTTGACATATTTAACCGGTGTCTGGGCATTGACTGACGTTGCAGCGAGCAAATTCCAAAGTAAACAAAGAGATACCCTAATCATTTAAAAAATCAGATTTATTTAGTTGAATTTATTATAATCACCGCTACAGGATCGAGCGTAACAGCAACCGGCCCGGATTTCATTTCTGCTCTTTCCCAGTCCCCGGAGCCGGGTATTTCTTTGATGCATCATCAAGTACAAGGATCCAGTCGAGGTTCTCACCCGGAGCAGGGGGAATGAAAGATTGTGTTCCTGTATTGCCGTATTTCCCGATAACTGTAGCTTCTCCGTTTCGGGGATTAAACCACCAGGCAGTTACGTCCTTACCATTTATCGCATCCATCCTGACTGTAAATTTCCTGCCCACCGGAGCGTAAATCATTGCGTATGTCCCTTCCTGATCGCGGGTTGCAACAAACCTGTAAGAGCCGGCTCCTGGGACCGCTGATGCAACATCGCCGGTAACAATTATTGAATTATCAGGAATCCGTGTCAGGAAAGGTCTGGATTCAATCAGCCTCCGGCCGTACATCATCTGACCTGCGCCGGGCTGATCGATGGCTTCATACCAGGGCATGAGGGGCCGGTTTATAGGAGCCCTTTTCGGGGTCCACATCTGCCAGACTGAATGATGGCCGTATGTATGGCCGCAGGCACCGCTGAAGAGATCCCAGTAAAGTGGCCTGCGGACATCGGCAGCTGTTGAATGGCTGTTTGCATCGGGATTGAAGTTTATGGGATGGTCTTCGTAGATTGGTTCACCATCCAGGACCGGTTTCGGAGGTTCAAGCCTGTAATCATCTGAAGTGGCATAGTAGCGTTCAGTATAGCTGAGACTGTGACCGTTCTGTCTCATATTGAAATCGAGCCAGGATTCATTGTGGAAATACTGTGAAGATCCGGAACCGCCGGTGGGATGAAAGGTCATCAGGTGAGAACCTCCGTCGCCCTCCTTCAGACCTTCCGCCATGGCAACCACCGTCTGGCGTTGCAGTTCAACCTCAACAGGCCTGTCACCGCCAAGGATCCAGATTATGTTAGGTTGATTCCTGTACCTTTCCCCAAGAAACTTACCGTAGGCTTTTGCATTTTCAGGATTGAAAATCTGGGGGCCGGTACCCCATTTTCTGTTCCATTTGTCACCCCAGGTAGGCAGCAGTCCTATGAAAATGCCTTTCTCAGCAGCTTTTTTTATTACCCAGTCGACATGTGAGAAATATGCTTCATCAGGCTTCAGAGGATCATTGGCGGACAAGGGTCTGTTTCCTTCAGCGTTTGGTATGTTCAGGCCATCTACCTCAGCAAGGATTACTGCCTGAATAACAGTAAATCCCTTTGATCTGCGGTTCTCAAGATATTTTTCAGTCTCCTCCTTATTGAGCCTGTGGAATAGTTCCCAGCCTGTATCCCCAAGGTAAAAAAATGGCGTCCCGTCTTCAAATACAAGAAATCTCTTATTTTCAGAAACCTTCAAACGTCCATGCGACAGATCGGTTGATTTGCCCTTCCATTCCCTGTTCTGCGGAAATACTAAAATACAAATGCAGAATACTGCAACAGCAAGGATGGTTTTCCTGATCATATTCAATTGTTTGATAATGGTTTATTATTAACTGTTTACATTTTCACCTTAAATCATTGTGATTAATGTTTTCGCCAGCCTTCAATTAAACTGACGGAATATGGTTCTGTATCGAAATTACTTTGAGCTTTTATAACTTTTTCCTTTTCAATTCCTGTCCATTTCGGGTTAGATACTGCTTCCGGATACGATTCTGTGCAAAGAGTTCTTACCCTGAATAAACCCGAACAGCATTCAAGGGAAACCGTTTGTATGGTGTCGGTGAAATTAGCAAGTAATATCCTGGCCTGTTTCCCGTCGGAAAGAGCAAAGCAGTCTACCTTGCCTGGATTTGAACTTATGCTTTTTATTCCGGTAAGCGATTTATTTCCGAGGATGAATCGTAGAACATGGTAAACAGGGAAGATCATCCCGCTGACTGACCTGAACAGTCCGGGCCACCGTGGATCGCTGTCTCCCTGGATAATGCCGCGTTCTCCCGTTGTTTCATAAAGAGTTATACTGTCTGCCCCGGCTTCGCTCAGGTATTTGATGCTGATCGCTGTCCAGCATGCTCCAAAAAGCGACATCTGGCGTGGGTCAACATCCTGGGGCAGATGCATTCCTGACATTTGTGCCATCTCATCAGCATTCTTTTTTCCACGCCGTCCGTGAATATTAACAGGGGAAACCACTATTTTTTTATTCCCTGAGAATCCTTTTGCACTTCTGACAGCATCCGCCTGTGCCCTTAAATTTTCCACAATTGTCTGGTCATCTGACAAAAACGCCTGTGGAGTAACAGAAAAACAAAACGAGTCATTTCCAGAGTATCCCGGCCTTCTGCGGTTAAGATGCACAAAATCCGAATATGTTCCGGCGCTGACATTTATCTGAGGGTCTTCATCCCTGAGAAATCTGATGATCTGGCCTGAACGTTCGTCGGGTATGACAGGTAGGGAAACATGAAACAGGAGAACATTGGAAATAATGATCTTTGCTTCTGATTGCCAACTTATAAAATCTTTAATCTCAGCTTCATAATTGTCGTCAAAAAACAATGCCGCCTCCACGGGAATCCCAAGATCATGTGATTCAGCAGAAGCTTTGCCGGCTTCATCCCTCCATCCCGGTTCAGACAGGCGGAAGTTTATCCTGTAATGATCGAAACGGAGTGGGCGGAGTATCCTGATCTCATTTTCAGAAAGAGTACCATCATCTTCTGCATTTCTGCAAATACCTATTTCGGGCAGTCTGAAGGTTTTTTCCGGGAACAGACTGACAATGACCCTGCTTTCCTCGGGTGTTTTAACCATATCTCCGCTGACGCTCAGCTTTATTTTCTGAAAAATTCTTGTTCCCTTTTCAACTCTTACAGGATAGGGAAGACTTAATGGGGTACAATAGGTTTTAAATGATGCATCGGTCCAGTTCCTCTGGTCTTCAGTCTCAAAAACATCACCCTCGAAATCGAGTTTGCAGCTTATCCCTTCTCTTGTCCAGCCCATCGATCGTATGCCTGTAAAAACCTGGAACGGATATATGACAGTGGGGAAGACTGAGTGCTCAAACGATCCGTTCTTGAGTTCCACAATGCATTTCTCTCCTGCAACGCCCTCAATCGGGTGAAGTACACACCATCCAATTCTGTTTTTCAGGAAACTTTCAAGAGCCTGACCTTCCATTGTAACGATAATGTTATTCTCAGTAGTCCCCTCAAAAGTATAGTCAGCCACAAAATCGATCTCATTCGTTTTGTATCTGCATCTGAGTTTTATGGTAAAAGAAGCTTCATCTTTCTTAATATCCTCATTCTCAATAAGAGGGGTAACAGTATGCCATTCCCTGTCGCGGAAAGCAGGGTAAATCATCCTTAAAAGCTTGAGGCCTCCGGCTTGTATGTCCCGCAGGTTGTTGCCATCCCATATGGCGGTCAGATTTCCGGCATTAAGGATCTTTCTTACAGGTTCATCCCTGTCGCTTCCTGTCTGAATAATCCTGACAGGCAGATTTTCTGCAAATTCCTTTATACTGCTCATTTTTCACCAGTATTCACAAATTTACCAAATTAATGATGTTTGCAATGGTAGTTATATCGCGCGCCATCTGAAATTGATTCCTATCCCTTTATGAGAAGCGCCAGATCTTCCCTGATCTGATCTGAACTGAAAATATATATTCCTCCTTTATGATCCTTTATTTCAAAAGGCGATCTGATGCCTGATACCGGGTCGATCCATTCATATTTGTAGTTGCCGGCAGGAAGATCGATGGGTAAAGTGATACCTTCTGAAGTTGTTTGACCTGATGATAATGTATCGGTCTTCTCTGAAGCAGTATTATTAATATAAATAAGATATTGTTTTCCGGCTTCCTCAAGGATCTTTACTGATGCATTTTTTGGTAGTTGTGCCTGCTGTATGTACTCAACAGGTCTCATCCTTATGAAATCGATCTCCCTGAACACTTCGATGAGTATCCTGAGCTGATTCCTCAGCGACTTTCCTCCGCCTCCCGGCTGTGTTTCAGGGAAAAGGAAGCTTCCGTCTTCATTTTCTGTTGTAAAGGAGTAATCAAGGTTATTGTATAGAGCTCCTCCGGCAGTCATAAAATCCCAGCCTTCCTTCCTGTAATGTGCATCTGCGGTTCCCCTGAAACCGGTCTCATTATCACCAATTGGTTTGTTCAACTCATAATTCATTGCCACTGTTACAGGAGGAGCGGCATAATGAAAATTAAAAATAGAAACAGCGGGATGTGGACTCACAACTTTCATTGATCCGTTCTCAATATTCTGTGAGATAAGATGTTTTTCCGGCAATCCCTTTTCGATTCCGTCAATGATCCCTGTCATGTGTTCTTCCCATGCATCGAGTGCTTCCTTGTCGCCAAAATAAGGTTCGTTGCAGACCTCATAATACAGGTTGTCGAATGAATTGCATTCTTCCAGTATCTTCTTAACCATTTCCTCCTGTATCTTTAGCAGCCGGGGATGATGTAAAGAGAGGATTTCCCTGTGATCTTTAACAGGCTTAAATCCGTTTATATTATTCGAATAATACAATGGGCTTAACTTCCACTGTACCGTATCATAAAAGTTCGAGAAAAGATCTAGTTCTACCACTATATTATGTTTCCCGGCTTCGGCAATAAAATCCTTTAAACGGACGAAATATTCAGGATCCCATTTTGTAAGATCAAATTTGTTGCCCCCGCCAGCGTATCCGGGTTCACTGCTTCTTGCCCATGGGCAGATGAATTTGCCCTTTCCCGGGGCCAGGGTGTTCCTTGAAATATTGAAGGCGCCCTGAGGCTCGACATATATTCCTGAAAATGTTCGTGTTATGTTGAGTCCGCATGAGGCCAGTTCATCAAGATATTTAATATAGTCGAAATCAAGGTTCATAACCGCACCATAGTGTTCGGTGGAACCTATTAAAACAACCGGCTTTTCCCTGAAAAGAAAATAATGACTGTTCATGGGATGGAGGCACAATGGCTTATGCTCTTTTGTACAGGAAGCAATTACCAGCACGATGGCAATAATTGCGATGGAGCAGAATCTGGTCTTCATCAGATTTGGTTTTGTTTTAAGGGATTAAATCTAAATATAGTCAGGACGGATTGTGTTATTATCCGAAAATCCTTTTTGCCTCATCAAGCATTGCGGCAGTGGCGGTGGCCCCGCACCTGGAGATACCAAGCTCTTTCAGCTTCAGCAGTTCAGACAGGGTCCTTACTCCGCCTGCAGCCTTAATTTTTACCTGCGGAGGGCAATGTTTCCGCATAAGCTCAATGTCGTGAGGCGTCGCCCCTGTATAGGAATATTTGCCGTCGGCTCCTTTCACGAATCCGTAACCTGTGGAGGTTTTCACATAATCGGCACCGGCCGCTGAACATATTTCACAGAGTCTGATTTTCTGTTCGTCCTTTGTAACATAATCAGTCTCAAAAATGACTTTAGTGATGGCTCCGGATTTATGTGATGCATCGACTACTGCACTGACCTCCCTGGCGATATAATCCCACTCGCCCTGCAGCGCCTTGCCTATATTGATAACCATGTCGATCTCCTTAGCACCGTCGCGGCAGGCGGTTTCAGTCTCAAAAACTTTAACTTCTACAGCAGAATTTCCTGCAGGAAATCCTATGACGGCGCCGACAAGAACATCGCTTCCTTTTAGCAGTTCTGCTGCCATGCCGACAGCGTAAGGTTTGACACACACCGATGCAACATCGTACTTCCTTGCTGTTTCGCATTCCCTCCTCAGATCCTCATCTGTAAATGTCGGATGAAGAATTGAATGATCTATCATTTTGGCAATTTCCTTTACCTTATCCATAGTTTTTGCAAATTTCTTACAGGTTTATCAGGTTGAAGTTCCTTTGATCTAAAGGTAAGCGAAATTTTTTTCATACTTTGGTAAGGGGAAATGAAATGTGATTTCCCGTTAACTTCAACAAAAAACAACCTGATATGGAAAAAGCAGAAAAATTCCTTAAAGCTCACGGACTGAGCGCCTCTGATACCGATGCCGGCAAATTTATCGAAATATTTCTGTCTGATATGGAAAAAGGACTAAGAGGTGAGCCTGATTCGCTGAGGATGATCCCGACATATATTGAAGCGGATAATGAGTTCCTGACAGACACTCCGGTTATAGCAATCGACGCCGGAGGAACGAATTTCAGATGTTCTCTGGTGTCATTTACGAAAACAGGCAGACTTGAAATGGAGGACATCAGGAATTTTGGAATGCCTGGTCTTGACAGGGAGGTGTCGAAAAAAGAGTTTTTCGATGTCATGGCAGGATATATAAGTCCGTTTGCTTCAAAGTCAGGCAGGATTGGTTTTTGCTTTTCATACCCGACTGAGATCTTTCCTGACAAGGATGGAAGGCTCCTTCAGTTCTGTAAGGAAGTTCAGGCTCCTGAAGTGATAGGGCAAACTATAGGTAGTTCTCTCCTTGAAGCGCTTGGAACTCCTGAAAAGAAAATTGTACTCCTCAACGACACTGTTGCCACCCTTCTTGCAGGAAAATCGGCCGCGTTTGGCAAACTATACGATTCATACATTGGTTTTATCCTTGGAACCGGAACAAATATGTGCTATATCGAGTCGAACAGGAATATTATAAAGAACAGCGAGCTTGATCCTGCCGGGAGCATGATAATAAATATTGAATCGGGAAATTTTGGCAAAGCTCCCAGGACCGACCTCGATATAGCCTTCGACAGAACCACCATGAATCCTGATAATTATACTTTTGAGAAAATGTTTTCAGGAGGGTATTTCGGAGGACTCTGTCTTTTCATTCTGAAAAAGGCGGCAGAGGAAGGGGTTTTTTCAGAGCAGGCGGCAGATTTTCTTATGAAGATCAGTGAACTGACTTCTGAGCAGGCCGGCAGTTTTGTGGAGGATAGCGGAAAAAACGGAAACATTCTTTATGAATGTTTTACAACCCGCGAAGATATCCTTAATGCCGTAAGTATAATCGACAACATGATAAACCGTTCGGCAAGGCTCGTTGCAGCCAGCCTGGCTGCGGTTGTTCTGAAGACAGGAAAAGGGAGTGACCCTGGAAAACCAATACTTATCACAATTGAGGGGACTACTTTCTATAAGTTATTCAGACTGAAGGAAAGATTCGAAAAGTACTTTAAGGCTTTGCTTGACGGCGACAGAAAAAGGTATGTGGAATTCACTGAGGTAAAGCAGTCGAGTCTTATTGGCGCCGCTCTTGCCGGCTTAACAGACTGAAATCCTGCCGCTTTTCCAACCTGGGGGAAACAGGAAAGGGGGTTATAAATAAAGGGAATAATTAATTTGTAAAATAAAACATCAGGAATTATGAAACTTGGATTTGTAAGCGCCATTTTGCCTGAGCTGAGCTTTGAAGAGCTTATCGATCTGGCATCTGATTATGGATTCTCATGTGTTGAAGTATGCTGCTGGCCTGTAGGAAAAGCAGAACGCAGATATGCCGGCGTGACTCACATAGATGTTGAAACGCTCGACGAACAGAGAGCCCTGGCAATTAATGATCATTGCCGGTATAAAGGAGTTGAGATTTCAGCTCTCGGCTATTACCCTAATCCCCTCGATCCCGATGAAGAGAAAAGCAGGTTCTTTATAGACCATATTATGAAGGTCATCGATGCTTCGGCAATGCTGGGAATTTATAAGATCAATACATTTATCGGAAGGGATAAGAATAAGAATGTTGATGAGAATTTTGAAGCATTCAGGAAGGTCTGGCCTGAAATCATATGGCATGCCGGTGAGAAAGGAGTAAAGATTGGCATTGAGAACTGCCCGATGATCTTTACAAATGACGAATGGCCCGGAGGAAATAACCTGGCGACTACACCTTCAATATGGAGACGGATGTTCGGTGAAATAAACAGCGGGCATTTTGGTCTGAATTACGATCCATCGCACCTTCTCTGGCAGCAGATGGATTACATAGTACCTATATATGAGTTCAGGGAAAAGCTTTTCCACATTCATCTCAAGGATGCAAAGCTATACCGGGACAGGCTTGATAACGTGGGCATTATGGCCAATCCTCTGGAGTTTCATTCACCAAAGCTCCCGGGTCTCGGAGATATTGAATGGTCAAAGTTTTTCTCAGCTCTTTACGACATCAGATATGATGGTCCGGTTTGCATCGAGGTCGAGGACAAGGCTTTCGAGGGATCACTGGAGGACAGGAAGAATGCTCTCAGACTGACAAAAAGATACTTAAACCAGTTTATTTAAAGGAATGAAATGAGAACCAGGGTTTTTCTGAGCATAGTAATTATGAGCCTCTGCCTGTCGAATGTAATTTCCGGGCAGAAGCTTTATATTTCTCCGGGGGGCAATGACACAGGAACAGGTTCAATCGATAAACCGCTTGCAACATTGAATGCAGCTGTTACCAGGTCACGGGAGCTGCGAAAGGCATCTGAGCCTGAGGTGCCGGTTGAAATAATAGTCAGGGGAGGGGAGTATTTTATGATGCAGCCTCTGGAATTAAAACCTGAAGATTCGGGCACTGAGCAGTCTCCTATGATAATCAGGGCAGAGGCAGGAGAAAAACCTGTACTTCGGGGCGGAGTGCCTGTCGGCGGCTGGGAAATAGTAAATGATAAACTATGGAAAGCATTTATCCCGCAGGTTGCCTGGTATAATTCTTATTTCGAGCAGCTTTACGTAAACGGGAACAGGGCTGTAAGAGCAAGAACCCCCAATGAGGGATTTTTCAGGGTTAAAAATGTGTCAGAGACAATCCTTGAAAAAGGGACAGGAAGATCGCCCGAGCTGGCTGTTCAGAAAATAGGTCTCGATTCAGCTGATGCTCAATGTTTTTCGACCTTCGGTGACTCTGATTTCAGGGATGCCCTTATGATATTTTATCATAACTGGGACAATACAAGGAAACGTGTTACCGGATTTTCCAGGGAATCTTCCTCGGTTTATACAGTAGGAGAAGGAATGAAACCATGGAATCCAATTAACTCAAAATCACGCTGGCTTGTTGAAAACTTCAGGTCGGCCCTGGATGCCCCGGGGGAATGGTTTCTTGACAGGACAGGTTATCTTTATTATATTCCGAAGGAAGGCGAAACGTTGTCAAATACAACATTCCATATTCCGGTCCTCAAGGAGTTTATTATTGTTAAGGGAGATGAAGTGACAGGCAAAAAAGTTGAGAACATACAATTCAGGGACCTTGCTTTTGAAGTTGCAGGATATCTTACACCTTCGAACGGTAACGAACCTGCGCAGGCTGCAGCCCCTGTTGACGCGGTAATAACTCTTGATTTCGCAAATAATATTGGATTCGAAAGATGTGAAATTGCGCATACCGGAACCTATGGTTTCTGGTTCAGAAGGGCATGCAGCAATTGCACTGTAAGTCAGTGTTATTTGCATGATCTTGGCGCAGGTGGAATCAAGATAGGAGAAACTGTTATTCGTCAGGATCAGGATGAAATCACAAATAACATAACAGCCGAAAACAATATAATCAGGGATGCCGGCCATGTATTTCCGTGTGCCGTAGGCGTGATAATCTTCAATGCAAGCGACAATAAGATTACCCATAATGAAATTGCAGATCTCAGATATTCAGGCATCTCCGTCGGCTGGGTATGGGGATATGCATTTAGTCCGACGAAACGGAACACAATAAGCTATAACCATATCCACCATCTCGGATGGGGAGAGCTTTGCGACATGGGCGGAGTATATACTCTCGGAGCATCGGAAGGAACTGTTGTGTCGAATAATCATATCCATCATGTTTATTCGTTCGATTACGGAGGCTGGGGGCTTTATACGGATGAAGGTTCCTTTGATATTACAATGGAGAACAATCTTGTTTACGTATGCAAGAATTCAGGTTTCCATCAGCATTACGGAAAAGAGAACATAATAAGGAACAATATTTTTGCCTTCAACATAAGATCACAGCTGCAGGCAACAAGGATAGAGGAGCACAGGTCACTGTCATTTACAAACAACATAATTTATTTTGACAAAGGCACACTGCTAAGCAGCAACTGGCACAAATTCAATCTTTTTACGGATAATAACATTTACTGGGACACACGGACGAAAGATATCATGTTTGGCGATCTGACTTTCGATGCATGGAAAAAAACAGGGAAAGATGCTCATTCAATAATTGCCGATCCTCTTTTTGTCAATGCAGCTGCCTTTGATTTTCATTTCAGAAAGACCGGCGCTATCAGAAAAATAAAATTTGTGCCATTTGACTACTCACAGGCAGGTGTTTACGGGAGTGAACAATGGAAAGAACTTGCAAGGTTCGATCCCGGGCTTGAATTGAAATTCGACAGGGTGATCGAAGATAACGAAAGGAAACAGTAGCAGATTAAGAAGAACTTGCAGTCTATTGGTTAGTCAGGCAGTAATATCAGCATTATTTCAACAATTAAAGTAAAGCGGATACTGAAATGTCTTCATCCAGACTTTCCCAATGAATCCCAATACCATTTCCAATAAGCCTCCAATCCTTGAGTTGTTCTCCGGTGGCTTTCCTTAGTCTCGGGAACCACAATAACGGAACACCTATTTCTCTACCATCCTGTAGTTGGACATATAACATATCTTTGGTGAACCAAACCTTGCAGGCAAGGGCATTTGTGGATTTATTTGCTAAAGTGCTCATCCCATTTTTCTTTTATAAGTACTTCATTTCTGTCAATTATTTCACTTATTTCCCTCAATTCTTTGCCTGTGAGGCTGGTATATGGTATGGATTCAACTATAAGTCCTGTCACTCCGGTTTCCAGTCGCGGATTATGATTCTGTTCTGATAAAAAGTTACCACCAGTTTCTGTTTGTTTTTCCATTTGAGTTTCCGGATATATTCGATTGGGATTGTTACCGCATAACTCGATCCGCCTGATACTTTTGTCAGGCTCCGGATATTTTTATCCTCTCTTTTCCGTGTCGACATTTTATTAGGTATTTACAACGTATTAAGGTACTGCTTTTAATACGTTTTTTAATACGTTGTTGTAATAATCCGGATTCTGTTTAAAAAATATAAATCCCTGCCAGGCAATGGAGATCCCTCGCCACACCCATGATGGCAGTGTACCTTAAATATCCTGTACATTCCCTATTGAGTCTGTCTTTCTGCTAAATCATTTCTCAAGAAAAGGGAAATGTATAGTACCGTTAAGTGCTCCATAAATTATGGGAATAATAAAGACAAAGAATATTGGTGCAAGAAATATCCACCAAATAGAAAACGGATAGTGTTCCTTATGATACTTGTCCTGCAATATCTTTAAATTTTCCCTTTTAAACTTTTTACGAAAGAAGTAAGTATTTAACACTATTAAAACAAGCGCTAAAGCAATGCCTACATAATATTTAAATCTATTATAATCAACAATTTCCTGCAGATCAGTTTTAGTAACCGAATTAATTATAAGGAACAACGGTACTAATAATGTGATTTGCAGAATCGATAAAAAGCTTATTGTTCTTGACACTGAATGGGTTTCGTCTTTTACATTGAAATACTCAAAAACCCGGTATCCTATGTAATCAAATATATTGCTCATAATCTGTTATTTACCAGTCCCAATCTATTAATGGTGCACCTACCCTTGAATTAATCCTGTCGGAAAGTGATCTGCCAGTAAATAATCCTGTGCCAAAATCTGCCACAAACCAAAGTCCGGCAACTGGAGCACCCCAACCTGTAAATGCAATTCCGGTCATAAATGCATTTAAACCCTGAGATGCTGTTATCTGTGAATTATATAAAACATCACCCGTAATTACTATTGCTGAAGCAACATTTAACTTCGTCGCAATATACTTAGATGCATTTAATACTTTTAAAGCTTTAGCTTGATTCTGGGTAGTTAATTCGGCGGCACTAACAACTTTGCCATTAAACCTTTGTGCATACCTATATGTATGCTTTGAACTGACTCCTGCATCAAAACCAGCCAAACCATTTAATAAACCTGCTCCTCCTAAAACATCATTAGCTACATTGAAACCATTACCCCCACCGCCGTTGCCTGTATCTGATGTGCTTATCCAAATTTTTTCAGTAACGATATTAATTGTCGGAAGAGTTATTTCGATATAACCGCCGTTAGTATTAATTATATACTTTTCATCACTGCTGTCCGGTTAAGAATTCCAGAATGACAACTGGCTCTCATCGGACAAATT
>CAZWHC010000002.1:0-451281 GCA_964633505.1 uncultured Rikenellaceae bacterium
ATGCCGGGTACCCGCAACGGGACGGAAAGACCCCGTGAACCTTTACTATAGCTTAGCATTGATTTTGGGTAAGTGATGTGTAGGATAGGTCGGAGACTTCGAAGCGGTTTCGCCAGGAATCGTGGAGTCACCCTTGAAATACGACCCTTCATTTACCTGGAACCTAATCCCGATTATTCGGGAGACATTGCTTGGTGGGTAGTTTGACTGGGGTGGTCGCCTCCAAAAGAGTAACGGAGGCTCCTCAAGGTGCCCTCAGCACGATTGGTAACCGTGCGCAGAGTGTAATGGCATAAGGGCGCTTGACTGTGAGACATACAAGTCGATCAGGTAGGAAACTAGAGCATAGTGATCCGGTGGTTCCGCATGGAAGGGCCATCGCTCAAAGGATAAAAGGTACTCCGGGGATAACAGGCTGATCGCCGCCAAGAGCTCATATCGACGCGGCGGTTTGGCACCTCGATGTCGGCTCGTCACATCCTGGGGCTGGAGAAGGTCCCAAGGGTTCGGCTGTTCGCCGATTAAAGTGGCACGCGAGCTGGGTTCAGAACGTCGTGAGACAGTTCGGTCCCTATCTGTTGTGGGCGTAGGAGATTTGAGAGAACCTGACACTAGTACGAGAGGACCGTGTTGGACAGACCTCTAGTGTACCTGTTGTGGCGCCAGCTGCATCGCAGGGTAGCTATGTTTGGAAGAGATAAGCACTGAAAGCATCTAAGTACGAAGCTCGTCTCAAGATGAGATCTCCCTTAAGGGTCGTTGAAGACTACGACGTTGATAGGCTGCAGGTGTAAAGGCGGTGACGTCAAAGCCGAGCAGTACTAATTACCCGTGAATTTTCCGCATAGGATCTTATTGATTTTTCATTACCGGTATGTCACGATATTGGAGATTTCGGATTTCGGATTTGTGATTTCGGATTTATTAAATCCGAATTCAAAATTCCGAATTCCGCAATCCAAAGTCTTAAGGTGACTATAGCGGCGGGGCTCCACCTCTTCCCATTCCGAACAGAGAAGTTAAACCCGTCAGCGCCGATGGTACTGCTAATTGTGGGAGAGTAGGTAGTCGCCAAACTTATAACAAAAACCCTTCTGCCTTATGGCTGAAGGGTTTTTTTGTTTTTAAAATCCCTATATTTGATAAAAACCAGCCCCTGATGAAATCCGACTCTGATAAACCTGGCAAAGAAACCGATAAACTATATATCCCCGAAGGCACTATTATAACCGAAACGCTGCTCCAGATAATCAAATTCAAACAGCTAAACAGGGTCATTTCTGAAATTAAAAATGAAGATCCCCACATACTCATTGACCATATCCTTGACGAACTTGAACTGAAATACGAGATTCCCGAAGAAGATCTCAAAAACATCCCCGAAAAGGGAGGTTTCATTACAGTCTCAAACCACCCTTACCAGGGTATCGATTCAATGCTTCTTTTTAAGATCTTCCATAAGAAAAGAAACGACTTCAAAATAATGGCCAGCTTCCTGCTTCGTGAGATTGAACCTCTTCACGATGTTATACTTCCTATAAACCCTGCCGGAAGCGGTCAAAAGAACAAATCGTCGTTCAGTGGCATAAAAGAGGGCATTATCCACATTAAAAACAACAAATGCCTGGGGATATTTCCTGCCGGAGAGGGTACAGCGCATTTCGAGATGTCTAAAAAAATAATCGACAACGAGTGGCAGATCCCTGCTGTTAAATTCATCAAAAATGCCCGCGTGCCTGTTATACCGGTATATTTCCACGGAACAAAATCGCGGCTTTCATATATTGTCAGCAAGGTAAGCCCCATACTTAGATTCTCAACACTTCCTGCCGAACTTCAAAACAAAAAGAACAGGATCGTAAAAATCAGAATTGGCAAGCCTGTCACTGTTAAAGAACAGGACGGATTTAAAGATATATCACAATACGGGAGATACCTTCGGGCCCGGACTTATCTTCTTGGAACCCCACTTGAAGCAGGAAATTTCTTCAATAAACTGTCATTCCGGATTAAGACAAATCCTGAACCCGTTGATGAACAAGTTCCATCTGAAATTCTTACTGCCGAATTCAACAGGGTAAGGAAGGATTATGAATTGTTCAATATCAATAATTTCTCTCTTGTCTGCGCCCCTACACTGGCTATACCGGAACTGATAAAGGAAATCGGACGTCTGAGGGAGATTACATTCAGGGAAGTAGGGGAAGGCACTAACAAAAGTACAGATATCGATGAATATGATCTTTACTATAATCATCTTTTCATATGGGATACCGAGGCAAGCAGAATAGCCGGTGCTTACAGGATCGGTAAAGGCAAAGATATCTCAGCAATTTACGGAGCCAGCGGATTTTATATCAACTCCCTTTTTAAGATCAAAAAAGATTTTTTACCTGTGCTGCGTGAGTCTCTTGAACTTGGCCGATCGTTTATAGTAAAGGATTATCAGAAGAAGGCCCTCCCTCTGTTCCTTCTTTGGAAAGGAATACTTCTGTTTCTGCTCCGGAATCAGGAATACAGATATCTGATTGGCCCCGTAAGCATAAGCAACGAATTTTCAAAATTCTCAAAAAGCCTTATTGTTGAATTCATCAGGAAATATTTCTTTGATCACGAAAAGGCACAATTCATTGAGCCCCGCAGGGATTTTGTAGTAAAGGATGACAAAGCTGTCGACAGAAAGATTTTCGTCGATGTTGCAGGGAATGATATAAACAGGATAGAAAGAATAATAACCGATATCGAGCCCGGTTACAGGATACCTGTTCTGCTGAGAAAATATCTTGAAATAAACGGCAGAATCATCGGATTCAATGTGGATCCCAAATTCAACGACTGTCTCGACGGACTGCTGATTGTAGACCTTTACAATACTCCTCCCGACCTTTATAAAGGATTGTCAAAAGACCTGCAGGACGAATCAATAATCCAGCAACGTTTCAGAATGTAGAAAATCCGAAATCACAAATCCGAAATCACAAATCCGAAATCCGAATTCCGAATTCCGAAATACAACAAACCTCCCGGATTGGTCTAGTAAAATTTGTACCTTTTATCAACCACGTTGGCAGCTTTTCTCAGAGCCTCATAGGCTTCATAGCTTCCTCTCATCTGGTAGGTAGCTGTAAGCCTGTCCCTGAGCTGCTTAAGGTCCTCGCCGTTAGTTGGTGTGATGCTGTTTACTGCGAGCATAAATACTCCGTTTTCACCCTTGACAGGTCCTGCAACAGATCCCTGTTTGGCTGCTGTGGCGGCTGAAATAAGCGAAGGCTCATTTCCTGCTCCGGGTATAGTATATGACCTGAAATTTATCTGTGTGGCTTCCTGTACTGTCAGACCCATAGCCGAAGCAATCTGATCAAGACTTTTGCCTCCCTGGCTGTTCTTGTCAAAATCGGCAGCTATAAGTGTGGCTTTTTTATCTTTTGTAACCTGGAATCTGACATCATTTTCGACATCCTTCATCGGTGCAATACCTTCCTCCTGAACCCTTGTGCAGAAGGCGACCACATATTTATCGCCGACCTCAAATACAGCCTGCTGATTGGCATCGAGTACAATCTTCCCTTTTTCGGCCTGGAACGATGCAATCACAAGATTACGCGGATTATCAAGGCCCGGCAGAGTCTTCTGCTGAGGATTGATGTCATTTGCAACACGCTTTGTAAGGGCTTTTTCCTTTATGGCCTGATTGAACTTTTCGTATGTATTGTTGGTGCCTGCAAACTGGCTTGCTTCGCTGTAAATCCTCTGGTTGGTTATCGAACCGGGGATTATTTTCCTGTCGACTATACCTATATTATATTTACGCGACGGTTTCGACTGATTTATAATCTCAATAATATGAACGCCGAATGTGGTTTCAGCAGTAACAACATCTCCTTTTTTAGCTGAGAAGCATGCATTATTGAACGGAACAACCATTCTACCTTCCGGGAACCAACCAAGATCCCCTCCAAGCTGTGCAGATCCCTGGTCGTCGGAGTTTGTTATTGCAAGAGTTGCAAAAGAAGTTCCTGATTTGATGAGTTTAATAAGACTGTCAGCCTCATGCCTTGCCATTTCAAGTGTCCTTGTCTGTCCGGCTGCCAGAAGAATATGACGGGCATGTACTGAATCGGGCCTGTCGGCAACTTCCAGAAGTTTTGCGAGCTTTAATGTTCCTGCTTCATTAAATGGACCAAAAATTGCGTTCAGGTCTTCCTTTTTTACAAAATCCCTGATAGTATCCGGTACCTCGCTTATTGGTACAAAGAATCCCACATGGCGCGAATCGGCTGTCAGATTTATAAACTGTACAGGATCGGGGGCTTCGGCAAATTCAGTTTTTGTCTTGTTTATCCATTCCTCAGCCTGCCTTATATCGTCGGCAGAGGGCACAACGTCGAATGTAACATATTCAATATCCCTTAAGGCGGTTTTCCTGAAATCATCCTTATGGCTGTTGTAATAGGCTTCGATGTCGGCAGGCATTATTTTAACAAGTGAATCTGAAATTGAGGAATAGTTCTTCATTATATAGCTGAAATCGACAGTCGAAGCCGCAAGGTTTTTGTCGAACTCAGCCTGTTTTGATGTCACGAACAATCCTTTTGCAACAAGGGAATTGTATTTTGAACTCATCCTGTCGTCGACAATCTGATTTTCAAAAAACAGCCAGTATTTCTTCGCGGTTTCATCAACCTCTGTCTGTTTAAGGAAATTAACAAGGAATGATTTGTTGAAGGCTCCGGTTTTCTGGTCGGTAAAGAGCTGCATTACAACAGGATGAGGATTGTTTCCGAGCACAAGCTCATCGACTTCCTCCGAACTTACGCCTATTCCCAGCTTTTTATACTGCCTGTCGAGAATATTCTCTCTTATAATTGTCTGCCAGGTCTGTTCCCTTATGGATTCTGTTGTGGCTTCATCAAGAGTTGTATTTCCTGATAGTTTATAGATCTCAACAAGGTTCTGAACTTTCTGCTCAAAGTCCTGATATGAAACAGATTCATCTCCGATCTTTCCTATTTCATAATATTTTTTGGCTCTGGTGCTCTGGGTGTTGTTATTTCCGAAAAAATCGCTTACAACAAAAATGAAAAGTGATAGCCCGATAAGTCCTGCAACCAGTACACCTGCTTTTTCCCTTAAAAATTGAAGTGCTGACATGGATGATCTGTTAAAAAATTATGATTATAACCTATTTAAAATTCAGGCGACAAATATAACAAATTTCCTGTTAAAAAAGGTTTTCAACTAATCAAGCATTTTTAATGTTTATGATACTTCCTGATAATACTGCCGGAGTAAGGAAATTTACCTGACAGAAAATAGATATTTGATCCGAATCATTAAAAAAATGGGGGTCATGGTCAAAAAAATCATGTATTTTGAAAAATAAAACAAAAAAATAAGGGGGTGTAATTGAAAAAAATATATTTTTGTTCAAAAATATCAGAAAAAATGGCAGAATTAAGATTTAGTGCATTAAAGGAAGTCTTCAACAGGGAACCTGTTGTGACACATGCTCCTGACAAAAACGTTTCCAAATATTTTGGGATTGACGTATTTAACCTCCATAAAATGGAACATTATCTTTCAATGGATGCTTTTAAGCTTGTCAAGCGTGCTATTGAAGAAGGGAAATCTCTTACCAGGAGGGAAGCTGATCAGGTTGCTATCGGATTGAAAGCATGGGCTCTTGAGCGTGGCGCAACCCATTTCACTCACTGGTTTCATCCTCTTACCGACGGAACTGCCGAAAAGCATGATGGATTCATTGAGTATGGAGAAAACGGACATCTTGTAGAAAATTTTTCAGGTGAAGTTCTGGTACAGTCAGAACCCGATGCATCGAGTTTCCCCAGCGGCGGTATAAGGAATACCTTTGAAGCCAGGGGTTATACCGCATGGGATGTATCTTCTCCTGTTTTTATGGTAGGAACCACACTTTGTATCCCGACAATATTCGTTTCGTATACCGGTGAGGCTCTCGACTATAAGGCTCCGCTTCTGAAATCTCTTTCAGCGCTCGACAAAGCAGCCGTTGATATCTGCCAGTTTTTTGACAAGGATGTTACAAAAGTCATTGCGACCCTGGGAATTGAACAGGAATATTTCCTTGTGGATGAGGCTCTTTACTATGCCCGGCCCGATCTGGTCCTCGCCGAAAGAACATTAATGGGCCATCAGTCGAGCAAGGATCAGCAGCTTGCCGATCATTATTTCGGATCGATACCTGAAAGGGTGATGTGTTTTATAAAAGACTTTGAATGTGAGGCTCATAAACTTGGTATTCCGGTCAAGACACGTCATAACGAGGTGGCTCCTAATCAGTTCGAATGCGCTCCCATGTTTGAGGAAGTGAACCTGGCAGTTGACCATAACCAGCTGCTGATGGATATAATGAAGCGAGTGGCCAGAAAACATAAGTTCAGAGTTCTGTTCCATGAGAAACCTTTTGCCGGGATAAACGGATCAGGAAAGCACAATAACTGGTCGATGGCAACAAATACAGGTGTAAACCTTTTGTCGCCCGGGAAGAATCCAAAGACAAACCTGCAGTTCCTTACCTTTCTTGTTAACGCAATCAAAGCAGTTAACGACAGCAATGAACTGATCAGGGCTTCGGTTATGAATGAATCGAACTCATGGAGGCTTGGAGGTCATGAAGCTCCGCCTGCAATAATTTCAGTGTTCCTGGGAACCTATCTGAGCAACACTCTGAATGAGATCGCCAGAAAGGTGACAGACAAGAAGATGACTCCGGCACAGAAAACAGAGCTTAAGCTTGGAATAGGCAAGATACCGGAGATATTGCTCGACAATACAGACCGGAACCGTACTTCTCCTTTTGCCTTCACGGGAAACAGGTTTGAGTTCAGGGCTGTTGGTTCATCCGCAAACTGCAGCGCTGCAATGATAACACTTAACTCGGCAATGGCACGCCAGCTGGCAATATTCAAAAAGGAAGTTGATGATCTTATCAGAAAGGGACGCAACAAGGATGAAGCTATCTTCCAGGTCCTGAAAAAGACTATCCTTGATTCAGAAAAGGTCCTGTTCGAAGGTGATAACTATAATCCGGAATGGCATTCGGAAGCTGCAAAAAGAGGATTATCAAATATTGCCAGCGTACCCGAATCGATAAGCCGCTATCTCACGGCTCACTCACGCGAAGTACTTGTGGGTTCCGGGATCTTCACCGATAAGGAACTGGAAAGCCGTGTCGAAGTGGAATATGAAAAATTCACAAAGAAAGTTCAGATTGAATCAAGGGTCCTTGCCGACCTGGCAATAAATCATATTGTCCCGACAGGCATTAAATATATGTCAATGCTGCTTGAAAATCTCAGAGGCCTGAAAGAAGCGTTTCCTCTGAAGGAATATGAGAAACTTGGAGAAAGCAGCAGGGAAGCGATCACAATAATTTCCGAACATATTAACGGGATCAAAAAGCTTGTTTTTGACATGGTGGAGGAGAGAAAGAAAGCCAATGTGATTGAAAATGCTTTCGAAAAGGCAATGGCATATGAGAAAAATGTCAAGCCTTATCTCGATGAAATCCGTTCTCATATTGATAAGCTCGAACTTATTGTCGATGACGAAATCTGGCCATTGCCAAAATACAGGGAATTATTGTTTACCAGATAAATCAATAACGGACAGTAAAAGCTATCTGGTAAATAACTAAGGCTGTATCAACGAAAGAATTTTTACCGCAAAGGACGCAATACAATCGCAAAGTTTAGAAAGTAAATTATTTACATCCTTAACCTGGCGATCTTTGCTAAAAACTTTGAGCTCTTTGAGGTTTATAAGCTCTTTCTTTTAATACAGCCTTTTGTATTTTAATACTATTGATGGCATGAGGTTTGTGAGAAAATCAATATCCTTAAATTAAAATCATTAATTTTAAGGTCTGATTTACATTAGTGCCATGAAACGGATCATTTACCTTATAATATTACTTCTTCTTGCCGGAGTGCACGACTCAGCGGCACAGAAGAAGAAGGCGGCAAGGGCCTATGATGCTTTTAATGCCGGCGAATACTACGATGCGATTGACCTGTTCAAGGATTCATATTCCAAGTCAGGAAAGACAAACAAGGAGGCAAGGACGGAGCTTGGATACATGATTGCCGAATGTTACCGCCTAACTAATGATCCGAAAAATGCCGAAACATGGTACAGACTGGCTGTCAGATCTTCCTATTCAAAACCAGATGCCCAGTTCTGGCTTGCCGAGTCGCTGAAGAAAAACGGGAAATACCAGCAGGCTGTTGAAGAATATAAAAAGTATAAACAGGTAGCGCCTTCCGATGCAAGGGCTGATCAGGAGATACGTTCATGTGAACTTGCCCTGGAATGGCAGCGCAACCCCGATCCGTACCGGGTCGAAGAAATGAAGGACCTTAATTCCGTTGATTCAGATTTCAGCCCCGCCTATGGCCGTGACGATTTTGGTGTTATTTATTTCACATCATCACGCGATGATGCAGCAGGAAATAAGACACACGGTGCAACAGGCCAGAGTTTTACAGATATCTTCGAAAGCCGTCTTGATAAAAAGTCGAAATGGAGCACACCTGTTCCGGTTGATATTCTGAACAGTGAATCGGAAGAGGGAGCGCCATGTTTTTCAGCTGATTACAACGAGGTGTATTTCACGCGTTGTGAAGCAGGAAAAAGGGAGAAGAAAGGCTGCGCAATTATGTTTTCAGAGCGCAACGGAGATAAATGGAGCAATCCGGTTAACCTGCAAATAGTGCCTGATTCGCTGGTAGCAGCACACCCGTCACTTTCTCCCGATGGACAGACTCTTTATTTTGTTTCCGACATGCCGGGAGGTTTCGGACTGAAGGATATATATATGGTTACCAGGGCGGAACGGGGTAATTCATGGTCGGCTCCCCGTAACCTGGGACCTGAAATCAATACCCCGGGGAATGAACTCTTCCCTTTCATCCGGCACGACGGATCTCTTTATTTCTCTTCCGACGGACAGATCGGAATGGGCGGCCTGGATATCTTCAGGGCTGTCAGGCAGCCTGACGGCACATGGGTGGTCAGGAACATGAGACCGCCGATAAACAGCTTTGCCGATGACTTTAGCATCGTGTTCGAAGATGATAGCGAAAAGGGTATTTTCAGTTCAACAAGAAAAGGGAGAGGAAATGATGACCTTTATACATTTGAACTTCCTCCACTGAGGTTTGCAGTAACAGGACTTGTAAAGGATGAAAAAACCGGCACGCCGGTACAGGGAGCCGTAGTTCAGCTTATTGCAAGCGACGGATCAAACCTTCAGGCCGAGACCGGCAACGGAGGTGACTTCAGGTTTAATCTTAAGCAGGATGTCGATTACATATTCCTCGCCTCCAAAAGAGGATATCTGAACGGCAAGGAAAAGGAAACAACAAAAGGCCAGGAAAAAAGCCGCGACTATATGGTCACCATACCTCTTACGGCCATCGACAAGCCTATTGAACTTCCCAATATTTTTTACGATTTCGGTAAATGGGATCTCCGGCCCGAGTCGATGGTCTCACTCGACAAGCTTGTGGAAACGCTTAATGATAACCCAAATGTTACAATTGAGCTGATGTCTCACACCGACTCGCGCGATACAGAGGAATACAACCTCGATCTGTCACAGAAAAGGGCTCAGTCGGTAGTTCAGTATCTTATTGATAAAGGAATCGATCCGGCAAGATTGTCACCCAAAGGCTATGGCGAATCGACCCCGAAAGTTGTTGATACTGCGATTGCTGCACAGAACCAGTTCCTTAAAGAGGGCACAACACTTACGGAACAATATATAAACTCCCTTTCAACAGAGGAACAGAAGGAAATTGCACATCAGATAAACAGGCGCACTGAGTTCAGGGTACTCAGAACTGATTACGAGGCGCCGAAGAAATAGTTGTAACCGGTTTATGTCAGGAGAATCCAAATACGGTATGAGAGGAGTGTCTTCCTCCAAGGAGGATGTTCATGAAGCGATCAGGAACATAGATAAGGGACTGTTCCCCCGCGCTTTCTGCAAAATAGTACCCGACATTCTCGGAGGCGACCCTGATTACTGCAATATAATGCATGCCGACGGCGCCGGAACAAAGTCTTCGCTTGCATATGTTTACTGGAAGGAGACTGGCGATATGTCGGTATGGAAGGGAATTGCAAAGGATGCTGTTGTGATGAATACTGATGATCTTCTTTGTGCCGGAGCATGCGACAATATACTGCTGTCGTCCACTATCGGCAGGAATAAGAATCTTGTTCCGGGAGAGGTGATCTCGGCCATCATAAACGGAACCGAAGAAGTGCTCGAAGAACTCAGGAGCCTTGGTGTGGGAATCTGGTCGACAGGCGGTGAAACAGCGGATCTTGGCGACCTGGTGAGGACAATAGTTGTCGACTCGACCGTGGTTGCAAGAATGAAACGATCCGATGTAATATCAAATCATAAAATAAACGCTGGTGATGTAATAGTCGGATTATCATCGTCAGGCCAGACTACATATGAAAATGAATATAACGGTGGAATGGGGAGCAATGGCCTCACATCGGCACGGCATGATGTCTTTTCTTCATATCTGGCAGTATCCTGGCCTGAAAGCTATGATACATCAATTCCACCGGACCTCGTCTATTCAGGCGGGCTTAAACTTACTGACCGTATTGAAGGGCTGGATATTGATGCAGGAAAGCTTGTCCTTTCACCGACACGGACATATGCTCCCGTGGTTGTCAGGATACTTGAAACTATGAGGAATGAGATCCACGGGATGATACACTGTTCGGGAGGCGGACAAACCAAGATCATGCATTTTATCAATAGCCTGCATGTGGTAAAGGACAATATGTTTCCTGTCCCTCCTCTTTTCAGAATAATTCAGGAGCAGTCGGGTACTCCCTGGAGCGAAATGTACAAGGTCTTTAATATGGGTCACAGGTTTGAGATCTATACGGATGAAAAGACAGCTGAAAAAATTATTAGCATTGCCGGTGGCTTCAATCTCGATGCCAGGATTGTCGGTCATTGCGAAGCATCTTCCGGTAAAAACCTTACAATCTCTTCCGAATACGGAACATTCAATTACTGACCTCGCCTCCCCGCCCCATCTCCCCCTCTCCCCATCGACCCCTGCTCCCTGCTCCCTGCTCCCTGCCCCCTTCCTTTTAATAATCATTGGTTGTGAATAGCAGCCTTTTTATTATCTTTGCACCCGAAAATTTAATCAGGATGTCAAATAATCTTATCCTTGAAAAGCTCGAAGGCGTAAAAGCAAGGTTTGTGGAGGTCGGCGACCTGCTCACAAAGCCTGATGTGCTTTCCGACATGGAAAGATATATAAAGCTGAACAAGGAATACAAGGATCTTCAGCCCATCATCGAAGCTTATGAAAATTATAAGCTTACGCTTGAGAATATCTCCAGTACAAAGGAACTGCTCGCCTCAGAGAAGGATGAAGAGATGAGGGAGATGGCAAAGGCTGAGCTTGATGAGCTAATTACAAAACTCCCCGATATGGAGGAAGAGATAAAGCTTTTGCTCATTCCTGCCGATCCGGAAGATGATAAAGATGCAGTGATGGAGATTCGCGCCGGGACAGGCGGTGATGAAGCAAGCATCTTTGCCGGCGATCTGTTCAGGATGTACGTTAAATTCTTCGAACAGAAAGGATGGAAGCATGAGGTTAACAGTTATTCGGAGGGAACAGCCGGCGGATACAAGGAAATTGTTATAGGCGTATCGGGCGAAGGAGTATACGGCATACTTAAATATGAATCGGGGGTTCACCGGGTTCAACGGGTGCCGCAGACTGAAACACAGGGGAGGATCCATACCTCAGCCGCATCGGTGGTTGTTCTTCCTGAAGCCGACGAATTTGATGTGGAAATTAAGAATGAGGATATACGGAAAGATACATACTGTTCATCAGGTCCGGGAGGTCAGTCAGTAAACACAACTTATTCCGCGATCAGGCTTACACATATTCCGACCGGGATTGTCGTTACATGCCAGGATGAGAAATCACAGCTAAAAAACTACGACAAGGCGTTGAAGGAACTTCGTACAAGACTTTACAATCTTGAGTACCAGAAATATCTTGATGAGGTTTCTCATAAAAGGAAGACCATGGTTTCCACGGGTGACAGGTCGGCAAAGATCAGGACATACAATTATCCCCAGGGAAGGATGACAGATCACAGGATTAACCTGACAATGTATAACCTTCCTTCAATCCTCGACGGTAATATCCTGGAGATCATCGACAAACTTCAGATGGCAGAGAATGCTGAACGACTGAAAGAAAGCAACATTTAAACATTATAAAATGGATCACTTACAGTTAATCGGGAATATCAGGGCGAAAAGATCATTCCTCTGCGTCGGTCTTGATTCAGAAATCGAAAAAATACCTTCATTTCTATTAAAGGCAGAAGATCCGGTGTTTGAATTCAACAAACGGATAATTGATTCAACAGCTAAATACACTGTTGCCTATAAGCTCAATCTGGCATTTTATGAATGCAATGGGATAAAGGGCTGGAAATCGCTCGGATCGACGCTCAGCTATATCAGGAAGACATATCCTGATATTATGGTTATAGCCGATGCAAAGCGGGGAGATATCGGGAATACCTCAAAAATGTATGCAAAGGCTTTTTTCGAAAATTATGATTTTGATGCACTTACCGTTGCCCCATATATGGGGGAGGATTCTGTCACTCCATTCCTTACTTATCCGGGCAAATGGGTGATCCTTCTTGCACTTACATCGAACAAGGGAGCTGATGATTTCCAGTATCATAACGAAGACGGGATAAAGCTCTTTGAGAGAGTACTGTCGCTTTCAAAAAAATGGGGAAACCCGGGAAATATGATGTATGTTGTGGGAGCCACACGCGCTGAAATGTTAAAGGAGATACGGCAGATAGTGCCGGATCATTTTCTTCTGGTGCCGGGTGTCGGCGCACAGGGAGGCAGCCTGAAAGAAGTAGCAAGATACGGACTTAACAATAACTGCGGACTCCTTGTCAATTCCTCACGCGGAATAATCTTCGCCGATAATTCACCCGACTTCGCTCTTATTGCAGGACAAAAAGCTCAGGAACTCCAGGAGGAAATGGAAACTTACCTCAGGGAAAAGCTCTTCATTTAAAGTAAAATACCAGGTCTTATAATCTGCTCCGTTTACGGCAGCAGATCAATCATTTTTCCTTCTTTCGGCATATTCAGGTTGAAGCAGATTTCGTATCTTTATTACCGCTGCTTTATTAAATCGTGCTGAGATGAAAGAAGAATTCCTCCATTATTTGTGGAAGTATTGTCTTTATGACAAAGATTCCCTCGTCGACAACGACAACGTTAAAATATTTGTTTTAAATCCCGGGGTATATAACCGCGATTCAGGACCCGATTTCTTCAACGCCCGTATCCGGATAGGCGATACCGAATGGGCGGGGAATGTTGAGATCCACACACGATCGTCACATTTCATAGCTCACGGGCATAATACCGATCATGCATTTGACAATGTTATTCTTCATGTTGTTGCTGAAAACGACATTAAAGTATTTAATGCAAATGGCAATGAGCTTCTGACTGTTCAGATAAGCTTCGATCAGGGGTATTACGAAAAATATCTCGATCTCATAAATAATCCCTGTACAATCGCCTGTGAGGGCTCGATAGGGAATATGGAAACCTTCCTTATAAGGCATTGGCTTCATTCACTTCTTGTTGAAAGGCTTCAGGTTAAATCGGAGAGTGTGATACGGATATTTTCAGAAACGGGGAACGACTGGGATGAAACTTTCTACAGGATTCTTTCACGTTACTTCGGATTCAGGGTAAATACGGAACCCTTCGAACTTCTTGCCTCTGCACTGCCCTTCAGGATAATTGCCAGGCATTCCGACAACCGTTTCCAGGTTGAGGCTCTGCTGTTCGGGGTAGCCGGACTCCTTGATGAAGGATTGTTCAGGGATGCTATTGAAGATAAGTACTACAGAGACCTTATCAAAGAATTCAGGATCCTCTCAGCCAAATATAACCTAAAACCTATACATGGCTGGTTATGGAAATTCAGCAGGCTTCGTCCGGTTAATTTTCCGACAATAAGGATCTCCCAGCTTGCTTCGATGCTTTCATCGGCCGGCGGTGTGTTTTCAAAAATTGTAGATGCCAATGATCCTGAAAAGATAAGGGAACTTTTTAACGTATCGGCATCCGGATACTGGGATAATCATTTTATTTTCGGACGAGAAAGCAGAACAGTAATAAAAAATACGGGCGACCAGGCAACCGATATCTTTCTCATAAATGCTGTTATACCTGTAATATTTACATATGGGAAATTCCGTGATAACAATGTCATATGTGAGAGAGCCCTTGATTTTCTTGAGAATATCGGTCCCGAATCAAATTCTGTAATAAGGACATGGAGCGCTGCAGGAGTCGTTTCCGAATCAGCATTTTATACCCAGGCGCTGCTGCAGCTGACAGACGAATATTGCAGGAAACGGCGATGCCTCGAATGCAGGATAGGCTGCAAGCTCATCAGCATGGGAAACACTCTCCGAAATCATGATGAACTTTTACTCGAACCGCTTGTTTAAAATATATATCAGTTTCACGGATAATAATAATATTAATATGGGGTTGGTTCAGGGCATGTTATTAACAACTATATGTTTTTGTTAATAAGTTATTGAATTACCACAAAATCCGACGCAACGTTTGGCGTTAACTTTACGTCTTTAGATAAAAGAAGTACAATAAACAAAAACAGGATTCGTTGGCTTAAATAGAAATATTTCCTGAACAAATAAAAAAAGTAGTCAATTGTTTGATAATTTACATAAAAAAGCCTTATTTTTGCGTTCCAAAATTGGAGACTCAATTTATTTATGGATTAACAACATATTAATTAAAGACATGTATTTGACTACCGAGAAGAAACAGGAGTTTTTCAAAACGTTTGGAACATCTGAGATTGATACAGGAACAGCAGAGGGACAGATCGCATTGTTTTCTTACAGGATATCTCATCTTACCGAACATCTTAAAAAGAATAAAAAAGACTTCAGCACACAGAGGGCCCTTATTAAACTAGTAGGAAGGAGAAGGAGGCTTCTGGATTACCTGAAAGTTAAAGATATAGAGCGTTACCGCGAAATCGTCAAAGCGCTGAAATTACGCAAATAATCAAGGGAAAAGGCAATTCTGAATTGCCTTTTTTCTTATATCTGTATAAATGTGTAATTTCATCAATCAAAACTTTATATAAATGTTTAACATTAAAGAGAAGAATATAGATCTCGGCGACGGGCGAATCATAACCCTTGAAACCGGGAAAATGGCAAGGCAGGCCGATGGAGCAGTGTTGCTCAAAATGGGAAAGACAATGTTGCTTGCCACAGTTGTTGCTGCAAAAGAAGCCAAGGAAGACACCGACTTCATGCCGCTTTCGGTTGAGTATAAGGAGAAATATGCTTCTTCGGGTCGTTTCCCAGGAGGTTTTCTTAAGCGTGAAGCAAGACCCTCCGATTATGAGATCCTTATCTCACGTCTTGTTGACAGGGCCCTCAGGCCGCTTTTCCCGGATGATTTTCATGCAGAAGTATTTGTAACCATTAACCTGATTTCGGCCGATGTTGATATAATACCTGACGCAATGGCAGGTCTTGCAGCATCAGCTGCACTTGCAGTATCCGATATTCCGTTCAACGGTCCAATTTCCGAAGTCAGGGTTGCCCGTATAAACAATCAGTTTGTAATAAATCCGACTGCAACCCAGCTCAAGGAGGCCGATATTGACCTCATGGTGGGCGCTACCTATGAAAATATCCTTATGGTCGAGGGGGAAATGAAAGAAGTCTCCGAAGCTGATATGATCGAGGCTCTCAAAGTTGCACATGAGGCAATAAAGATTCAGTGCAAGGCGCAGATGGAATTTGCGGAAGAGGTTGGCTCTACTGTAAAGCGTACTTATTGCCACGAGGTAAACGATGAGGACCTGAAGAAAAAAGTATGGGATGAAACATACGATAAATGCTTTAAGGCAGCCTGTACAGGTACTAACGACAAGCATAAAAGAGAAGAAGCTTTTGAGGAGATTATCGTGGGATTCCTTGCACAATATACTGAAGAGGATGAAGTAAATGAAACTCTGATAAGAAGATATTATCATGATGTTGTAAAAGAAGCGTCCCGCAGGCTTGTTCTTGATGAAGGCGTCCGTCTCGATGGCAGAAAGCCCGATCAGATAAGACAGATTACCTGCGAGATAGATCCTCTTCCTGCAACACACGGATCATCACTCTTTACAAGAGGTGAGACACAGTCGCTTACAACTGTGACTCTTGGAACAAAACTCGATGAAAAAATAATTGATGAAGTTCTTAACCAGGGAACAGAAAAATTCACACTCCATTATAACTTTCCTCCATTCTCGACCGGTGAAGCAAAACCTGCACGAGGCATCAGCCGCAGGGAAATAGGTCATGGTAACCTTGCCCACAGGGCGCTTAAAAATATGATGCCTCCCGATGAGGAAAATCCTTATGCTATAAGGGTTGTATCAGATATCCTTGAATCGAACGGTTCATCATCAATGGCAACTGTATGTGCAGGTACCCTTGCCTTAATGGATGCAGGGATAAAAATCAAAAAACCTGTATCCGGAATAGCGATGGGACTGATTACCGATAAGAATTCGGATAAATATGCAATCCTCTCCGATATCCTCGGCGATGAGGATCATCTTGGCGATATGGACTTTAAAGTAACCGGGACACGCGACGGAATTACTGCAACCCAGATGGACATAAAAGTCGAAGGTCTGTCATTTGAAGTTCTTACAAAAGCACTTGCCCAGGCAAGAACCGGACGACTTCATATTCTCGATATCATGCAGCAGGTGATTGCAGAACCTCGGCCTGAGCTTAAACCTCACGCCCCGCGCATTGAAATGCTCACCATTCCGAAAGACATGATCGGAGCGCTTATTGGTCCCGGCGGAAAAGTAATCCAGGAGATCCAACGCGAAACCGGAACCACAATCGTTGTTGAAGAAATTGACGGACACGGTGATGTTAATATCTTCGGCGAGAACAAGGAGGCTATAACAGCCGCTCTTGAGTGGGTTAAGAAAATTGTTGCCGTTCCGGAAGTAGGCCAGGTTTACAGGGGTAAGGTAAAGACAATTGTTCAGTTTGGCGCTTTTATAGAGATACTGCCCAACAAGGATGGACTTCTTCATATTTCAGAAATCGACTGGAAAAAGATAAAAACAGTTGAGGAAGTTCTTAAGGAAGGCGATGAAGTTGAAGTAAAACTGATAGATATTGATCCGAAAACTGGCAAGCTTAAGCTGTCACGTAAAATCCTGCTCCCCCGTCCTCCAAGGGAAGAAGGCGATCATAAAAAACATGAAGATCACAGACAATAAGATCTGCATGATGAAATAATCTGAAAGAGCGCGGACAACTGCGCTCTTTCTTTTTGCCAATGTTGTCTCCAATGAATATATTTGGAATATAATCGTGTTTTAATGCAGATCAGCTACAATTATATAGTAATTGAAGGCAATATAGGTGCCGGGAAGACAACCCTGGCGACACTTATTTCCGAACAGTTCAACGGTCGGCTTATCCTCGAGCGTTTTGCGGATAATCCCTTCCTTCCGAAATTCTATAATGATCCTGAAAAATATTCTTTCCCGCTCGAACTCTCATTTCTTGCAAGCCGTTACAAGCAGCTTAACGAGGAGCTTGGATCACAGGATCTGTTCAAATCGTTTACAGTTGCGGATTACTATTTCACAAAATCGCTTGTTTTTGCCGCTTCAACCCTCAAGGGAGATGAGTATAACCTATACAGGCAGATATTCTATATAATCTATGGTTCTTTGCCCAAGCCTGATATCTACGTATATCTTTATGTTACTCCCGAACGCCTTCTCGAAAACATAAAAATGAGGGGAAGGGATTATGAAATGACTATATCGGCCGGCTATCTTAAAAAGATACAGGAAAGCTATTTCACCTTCTTCAGGCAGAATCCTGAGAACAAATACCTGGTACTTGATATTAACAATCTCGATTTCGTTTCTGATCCTGAACATTACAACAGGATCATTGAAAATATATTTGACAGACATTACGGCACAGGGCTGAATATGGTGATATTATGAAAATTATAGAGTTTTATTCGCTAATTGTTTCTATTTTTTATAATTTTGCAGTTAATTTGTCAGGCAATATATTTCAATTGTTTGCAGAATAAACCAACATGATTAACACAAATAAAAATTAGACTATGAAAAAAATCAGAAGCTATTTTATCCTTATCCTCGCAGCTGCATTTCTTGCAAGTTGCAGTGGTCTGAATAAGATGAAAAAAGATGCCGGCGACATCAAGTATGAAGTAACTCCTAAAGTACTTGAGGCCCATGGTGGAATGGTAAATGTTACAATAAAAGGTACATTTCCTGAAAAGTATTTCAATAAAAAAGCTACTCTTACTGTAACTCCGGTGCTCACTTATGCTGGTGGAGAAACAGCTTTTGATAAAGTTCAGGTTCTTCAGGGTGAAAAGGTTCAGGCAAATAACAAGGTGATTACCTACACTGGAGGTGATTTCACCTATACAAGTGCAATTCCTTACAAGGAAGCCATGAAGATGTCGGAACTCGTTCTCAGGACAAACGCAGCTATCAATACAAAGAGCCTCGATTTTGAACCTGTGAAACTTGCCGATGGTGTTATTGCAACTTCAACACTTGTCGAAGTACATGCCCGTCCGATCACAATGAAAGACAATTATGTCAGGATTATTCCGGAAGCAAAAATGGCTGATATCAATTATGTTATCAACCAGGCAAACATCCGTCCTGCTGAAACCAAAGCCGAGGATATTAAAGTCCTCAGGGATTATATTGCAACTGTAAGTACTGATCCGAACAAGCAGCTTAAAGGAACAGTTGTAAGTTCATATGCTTCACCCGACGGTAAATTTGATGAGAACGAGAAACTCTCAGGAAAAAGAGGTACTTCAGCAGATAAATTCATAAAGAAGGAATTTGACAAAATAGAAGCAGCAAAAACAGATGGTTTCTTCAGCTCTCTTACCACAGCAGAAGACTGGGAAGGATTCAAAACCGAAGTTGAAAATTCAACTATCCAGGATAAAGACCTTATCCTGAGGGTGCTTTCAATGTATTCGGATCCCGACCAACGTGAAAAGGAGATAAAGAACATGTCGTCAGCATATGAGGCCCTCAAAACTGACATTCTTCCAAAACTGAGAAGATCCAAAATGACTGTCAATGTTGACAATATCGGCCGTACCGACGAGCAGATCCTTGCACAGATGAGGTCTGACGCAAAAGTACTCAGCCTTGAGGAAATGCTTCATGCAGGCGCTCTTGCTACCGATGCTAACGAAAAACTCGCTTTCTATCAGGCTACTGCTGAGAACTTCCCGAAATGCATCCGTGCTCATAACAACGTTGGTGCAAGTTTTCTGAGCCTCGGAAAAGCCGATGAGGCTATTGCAGCTCTCGAAAAGGCAAAGGCAATCCAGAATAATGATGTTGTGAAGAACAATGAAGGTTTCGCTTATCTTCTCAAAGGCGACATGGCAAAAGCAGAGGAACTCTTCAACTCAATGACAGCAGCAACACCCGAATCAAAATGGGGACTTGGTGTTATTGCAATAACAAAAGGCGAATATGACAAAGCAGTTAATAACTTTGGCAATGAGCCATGCTTCAACCTTGCACTTGCACTGGTCCTGAAAGGTGATGTCAGCAAGGCAAAAGCAACCCTCGACAGCATGAAGGAAATGTGCAAATGCGGCAAGCCTTCATATCTTAAAGGTATTGTTGGCGCACGTCTCGACGACAAAACATATATGCTGAACGGTCTGAAAGAAGCTGTTGGCTTCAAAGCCGACTGGAAGGCTTATGCAAAAACTGACCTCGAGTTTGCAAAATATTTTGCCGACGATGCCTTCAAGGCAGTAGTTCAGTAAAAGGGAATATCAATTTGCTATAAAAAAAAGGGGCTGATTCAAAGCCCCTTTTTTTATGTATATCTTTTTTAGCGGGGCTTGTTAAGTTCCCACAGTACTATTCCGGCGCTCACCGCAATATTGAATGAGTGCTTTGTCCCAAACTGCGGAATCTCAATGCACATATCGCACATGTCAACAATTTTCTGATCAACGCCATTAACCTCATGGCCAAAGACAAGAGCGTATTGCTGTCCTTTTTCAATTTTTACATCCTGCAGCGCCACAGCTCCTTCGGCCTGTTCAACAGCAAGTATCCTGACACCCATTGATTTCAATTCCGCTATGGCATCCGCAGTCGATCCGTAATATGCCCATCCGACTGATTCGGTTGCTCCGAGAGCCGTTTTCTGGATATCCCTGTGAGGCGGCCTTGCAGTTATTCCACAAAGAAAAATCTTTGGTGTCAGAAAGGCATCCGCAGTCCTGAAAACCGACCCGACATTATTATGACTCCGAATATTGTCGAGGACAATAAAAAATGGTGATTTCAGAGCATCTCTGTACTGCTCAATGTTTTTACGTCCAAGCTCTTTATTGAGAAGCTTTCGCATCCTTTTTTATGCTAAAATAGGGAAAATATCCTTTTATTTTTCTAAATTTCCATCCTATGCCTGACCCATATAGTTTTTAACCTGATAAACCTGCCGAGCATGAATATACATGAATTCCAGGGCAAATCGATCCTCCGGTCATATAATGTTGATATTCAGGAAGGATTTGTCGCCTATACAGTCGATCAGGCAGTCACTGTCGCCCGCCAGCTGAAGGAAAAATACGATACTCAGTATTTTGTGATTAAGGCTCAGATACATGCCGGAGGCAGAGGCAAAGGAGGGGGAGTTAAACTGGCTAAATCGGTTGAAGAGGTTGCGCTTATTGCAGAGCAGATGCTGGGGATGACACTGGTAACGCCCCAGACAGGTCCGGCAGGTAAAAAAGTAAACAAAATCCTTGTTGCTCAGGATGTCTTTTACAAAGGGAATGAGGAACCAAAGGAATTTTATATAAGCATACTGCTTAACAGGCTTACAGGGCGATATACAGTTATGTACTCACCTGAAGGAGGAATGGATATTGAACAGGTGGCAGAACGTACACCTGAGCTTATATATACAGAGGAGATATCTCCACTGACGGGCCTTTGCCCGTTTCAGGCGCGTAACATGGCTTTCAGGCTCGGGCTTCAGGGAGATGCCAATAAAAATATGCAGAAATTCCTTTCAGGCATTTATGATGCATTTATAGGATGCGATGCCCAGCTTCTTGAAATCAATCCTGTCCTTAAGACCAGTGATGAGCGTGTTCTTGCTGTTGATTGCAAGATGATCCTCGACGATAATGCCCTGTTCAGACATCCCGACCTTGCCGCGATGAGGGACCTTAATGAAGAAGATCCGGTTGAGGTTGAGGCAGGCAGGAACAACCTTAATTATGTTCGTCTCGATGGCAATGTAGGCTGTATGGTTAACGGGGCAGGACTTGCAATGGCCACAATGGATATAATAAAGCTTTCGGGCGGAGCTCCCGCGAATTTCCTGGATGTTGGCGGGAATGCAAATGCTTCCACTGTTGAGGCAGGCTTCAGGATAATACTTAAGGATCCTGCTGTTAAGGCTATACTTATAAATATCTTCGGAGGTATAGTAAGATGCGACAGGGTGGCAAAAGGGGTTGTGGAGGCATATAAATCGATAGGGAAAATTGATGTCCCGGTAATAGTGCGTCTTCAGGGAACAAATGCTTCCGAGGCAAAGGAACTTATTGACAACTCGGGACTTTCTGTAATTTCAGCGGTCAGCTTCGGTGAAGCAGCCGAAAAAGTCCACGAGGCTCTTTCGGCCTGATTTTCAAGTTTTATCTTTTCCTATTTCTTATGCGATCTGTCGCAAAATGGTTTATTTGAAGAAAGTCCGCATCTGCAAATGTAGACCTCTTCAGGAGTACTTGTTACATCCCTTTTGATATCCTTCAGGATGAAATTCCCTGTAATCTTCAACGGACCGTCATCGATCACCTCGACAATGACATTTTTGTTTTTGTTTTCGTTGCTTTCCATGATTACTAAATATCTTCAAATCCGATTTTCCTGTGCATCCCGTCGCAAAAGGGCTGATGATTGCTGCGACCGCATCTGCATAATGAAATTATTCCATCCTTCATTTCCTTATCGTTATCGCTGTATTTGAATCTGAAATCTCCCTTTATAACCACAGGTCCGTCTGCCATTATTTTAACAGAGACCTGATTTTCCTCGGCCGGAGGATCCTTCTGACCAACAAGTTCAGGCCTTCTGAAATTAATATGATTGGTCTGATCGATGCTGATGTCAGCGTTCTTCGCTTCATCGTTCCATTTCCACGAGAGGGCTTCCGTCGGACACATGTTTACAACTTCAATAATTCTGTCTGTAAGAGCACCGTTCATATCGACCCACGGCCTTCTTCCCGGATCAAAAACCTCAATCAACTCCCTGTAACAATATGATGCATGTACACAGGCGTCAGGCTTCCAGTATACAGTTATCTCCTTGTTGCTGTATTTCCTGCCGCCTGAAAACTTATTTTGGTCCCTTTCCATGTTGAAATCATTTGTTCGCAATTTAGTATTTTTTGTGTAATAAAATATTACCTTCGCTAAGTCAGGTAAAAGGCTTATTTTTATCTTTGTCAGATAATAGGTGGTTGAAAGTTAATTGGGGTGTGAATCAAAGAGATATTTTCATGAAAAGGGGTTTTGGGTGTATTTTTTCCAGTGCTTCCCGGAGGTTTTCAGTTTTTACATCTGTCATATTCTTTTTATTAATACCTTCTTTTGCCTATTCTGTCCCCTCGGGTTTAAATCAATCAGCTGACTATACCATTTCGCCGTACTTCATATCAGCCATCACTCCTGATTTCATTCTCACTCTGGCCGGAAGCGTTGTTGTTATCTTAATACTTGTTATTTACTTCCTGTCAAAGCTGAGGAAGGCAAACAGGCAGCTCAGGGAAAGGAATAAACAGATTGAAGAAATAAACCTAGACCTTCAGAAGGCCAACAAGGATCTCTCAAAACAAAAAGAAGCAATAACACGCGAATATTCATATTCTGAGATATTTTACAGGATGTTGATCCAGTCGGCTGATGATGGAATATCATTTTATGACAGGGACTGGAACCTGAAATTTGCAAACGATGCCTTTTACAAGGTGATAGGCATGGATAAGGCCCGTTATGACGCCGCCATTATGAGCGAACTTGTACACCCTGAGGACAGGATCTACGAGAAACTAAGGAAAGACGCACTCCTGACAAAAGGATTCTTCGAAACGGAACTAAGGCTTAAACATGTTGACGGACATTTTATTAATCTTTCAACAAGATCGGTCACAGTTAAAAATGAAAATAACGAGATAATAGGCGCATTGACTATCTCAAGAGATATTACAACTCTTAAGAAAGTCCATGAAGACCTTGTCAAGGCCAAAGTTGAAGCTGAAGCCGGAAACAGGCTTAAAGCAAGTTTTCTGGCAAATATTTCACATGAAATAAGAACTCCCCTTAACAGCGTCGTCGGATTCGCTAACCTCCTGCTGGCAAATGATATAACAAATGATGTTAAGGAAGAATATATAGAGCATATTAATCATAACAGCGAAAAACTCCTTCAGATTATTGGGGATATAATTGACCTTTCTCGTCTCGAAAGTTCCCAGATCGAGATCACCTATGAGGAAGCGTCGGTTAACGGCATTGTAAATGAGATAGTTGACGATGCGAGGAAGATAATCAAGCGGAATGAAAAGTCGATCATAGTCAATGTGATGAATATGCTTGAGGAAAACGGGGATCTCATCTTTACCGACAGGATCTGGCTGAAAAGAGTGCTTAATCACTTGATGGACAATGCTGTCAAATTTACTCTCGAGGGTTCGATAAGACTGTCATATGCCCGTGAAAACGAGAATCTCGTGTTCAGGGTCAAGGATACGGGCATTGGTATAAACAAGGAAAACCTCGACCATATATTCGAGGAATTCAGACAGGAAATAGGGGGTCACCACCGGCCTTTCGAAGGACTTGGTGTCGGTCTTACTCTCGCCAAAGAAGTTGTAGAAAGAATGGGAGGTAAGATTTTTGTCCAGTCCGAAAAAGGTGTGGGATCTGAATTCAGCTTTTCAATTCCATACAGGCCGGCAGGTGGAAGCACAAAACTAAAAGCCAGAATGTCAGCTCCTGAGCCACAAAGCAGCAGGGCAAACTGGAGCAAAAAAACATGTCTCCTTGTTGATGATAATAAGGATGTTCTTCTTTATCTTCACAGGGTGCTTTCAGATACCGGAATCAATACACTGACAGCCCGCTCAGGAATTGAAGCTCTCGACCTGGTTAAAGACAATCCGGGAATCGACCTTATCCTTCTTGATATGCAGATGCCGGAAATGAACGGGATAGAGGCTACGAAGGAGATAAGGAAGATCCGTAAGGATATTCCTATAATAGCACAGACGGCATTCATTTTTGAGGATGATAAGGATATTATACTCGAAGCCGGCTGCGATGCATGTCTTATAAAGCCCATCAGGAAAGACCATCTCCTGACCGTAATGTCGAGTTTTTTCAAATCGCTTTAATTCCTTTTTTTGAATCAGGCGCTTAAAGATGATGGATAATCATTTTGCTGATATTATTTTGCCTCTTGCAGTAAAAGGGACTTTTACATACAGTATCCCCGGACTGCTTGCCGGAAGTGTCTTTACAGGGTCGAGAGTTCTTGTCCAGTTCGGAAACAGGAAACTGTATTCCGGAATTGTAAGCAGGATACATAATAATCCTCCGGATGGAATACAGGCCAGGGCGATTGAAAAAGTTCTTGATCCTTATCCGCTTGTCAGCAGTCTGCAGCTTAAATTCTGGTCATGGATCGCCGACTATTATATGTGCAGCGCCGGCGAAGTTATGAAAGCAGCCCTTCCTTCAAGCCTTTGCCTTGAAGGTGTTACTTCTATTCCGGTAATCGAAAAATACAAGCCCAGAACAGAGACTTTTATCACACTTGCTTCAGATGTTACAGCCTCAGTCCTGAATGAGACACTTGACAAACTATCAAAGGCTCCGAAACAATATGATCTGCTTGTTGAATATCTCCGGTTGAGCGGCTATGAGGAGGGACTCCCTCCAAAGCCAGTTCTTAAATCCCTGCTTATCAGGGAGTCCCATTCCTCAGGCGCTTCGTGTGAGACCCTTGTCAAAAAGAATATCCTGGCGGCTGTCTCCCTTGAGACAGGCCGGCTGACCGAGTATCTTACAGCTCCCGAGCCGGTAAAAAACCTTAGCAATGACCAGAATACAGCGCTGGAATCGCTGAAGCACTGCTTTGCAGAAAAGGATATTGCTCTTCTTTATGGCGTCACCTCCAGCGGTAAAACTGAGATATATATTCATCTTATTGAAGAGCAGCTTAAGAAGGGCAAGCAGGTACTTTACCTTTTGCCGGAGATATCTCTTACAACTCAGATCATTCAGCGCTTGAACCGGCATTTCGGTCAGGTTACGGGAGTATATCATTCGCGCTTCAATAATCAGGAAAGGGTCGAGATATGGAACAGGGTTGCAGGAAGAGGGAACGGGCATAATTACAGACTTATAATTGGCGCCAGATCAGCCCTTTTTCTTCCTTTTACCGATCTCGGACTGATAATTGTCGATGAGGAACAGGATGGCTCCTACAAACAGCACGATCCCTCCCCGCGTTATAATGCCCGCGATTCAGCAGCCATACTTGCAGCCCTTCATGGTGCAAAAACCATCCTGGGATCCGCTTCACCCTCAATAGAAAGCTATTATAATGCCATCACCGGCAAATACGGACTTGTAGAGCTGAAACAAAGATACGGTTCAATAAAGCTGCCTGAGATAATATTGGCAAATACAAGGGAAGCATACAGGAAAAAACTAATGGTATCCCATTTCACACCCCAGCTTCTAGAAGCAATGGATGATGCTCTGGGGAGGGAGGAACAGATAATCCTCTTTCAGAACAGGAGAGGATTCAGCCCTTATATCGAATGCCCTGAATGCGGATGGGTGCCCTCGTGTGTCCAATGCGCGGTAAGCCTTACATATCATAAGTCGGAAGGGAGGATGGTATGCCATTATTGCGGATTTTCTACCCCAATACCACATCATTGTGAAAATTGCAATTCTCCGGGCCTCTCTTCAAGGGGCTTCGGCACCGAGAAGATTGAAGACGAGATCAGGATAGTTTTTCCTTCTGCAAGAGTTGCCAGAATGGATCAGGATACAACAAGGGGAAAGAACTCATTCGACAGGCTTATCAGAGCCCTCGAAGAGAAACAAACAGATATTCTTATCGGAACCCAGATGATTTCAAAAGGACTTGATATTGAAAATCTGACTGTCGTAGGAATTCTTAATGCCGATAACATGCTCAATTTCCCTGATTTCAGGGCTCATGAACGCAGCTTCCATATGATGGAACAGGTAAGTGGAAGAGCAGGCCGGAGGCAAAAGATAGGTAAGGTCATTATTCAGACAGCCGACCCTGATCATAAAATAATAAGGCTTGTTGTGAATCATGATTATAAAAATCTGTTCCGGATACAGACCGAAGAAAGGAAAGCATTCAATTATCCGCCTTTCTGCCGTATGATAAAAATAAGCCTCAGACATAAAGACAGATCTGTCCTGAATGAATTTGCTGATATTCTCGGCCGCGATCTGAAGGCTATATTTGGAAAAAGGGTCCTTGGTCCCGAATATCCTCTTGTTTCGCGTATTCAGTTATGGTATATAAAAAATATTATAATAAAACTCGAAAAGGAAAAATCATCAGCAACATCAAGGCAACTCCTGAGGGAAGCAGTGGAAAAACTATTAAAGCAGAAAGGCGCTTCATCACTGAAAATTGCCATAGATGTTGATCCGTATTAGAAGAATTGCCGGGATGCCTGATGTGGTTTTCCGTTTCGAACAAATGTATGGACCGGCAGATAAGCCGGATGCGTTAAAATGATTATTTTTATCGGAACAAAGACTTGAAGATGAAAATTGAAGTATCGAATGGTGAAATTGTTGATAAGCTGACAATTATTCAAATCAAACTTGAAAGGATCAGAGATAATGCAAAACTTGAAAACCTCCGCAGGGAATTTGATGTTTTAAAGGAAGCTGCATCATCGGTGATAAGTCAGGATGATCCGCTTTATATTGCATTATATGAGGTAAACTGTGCCTTATGGGATATTGAGGACAGGATAAGGGATCTTGAGAGGCGTAAGGATTTCGGCAGGGAGTTTATTTCAACTGCAAGAGAGGTTTATTTCAATAATGATAAACGGTCAGAAATCAAAAGGGAAATTAACCTGAAAACCTCATCAGGACTGATTGAAGAAAAATCGTACGAAAAATACTGAGATGAGACTCCTGGTAATCCGGAATTCAGCGATGGGTGACGTGGCACTGACGGCTCCGGTTCTCAGGGCTCTGAATGAACAATATCCCGACATCGAAATAATACTTCTTACCCGTCCTGCATATTGGGCATTCTTTACATCCTTTGAAGGAATTCAGCTTTATCTTGGTGATTTCAAAGTGCGTCATAAAGGACTTAAAGGCATTTATGTCCTTTTCAGGGATCTTCAAAAACAGGGAGATATTGACTATGTAATTGACCTTCATGATGTGCTGAGGTCGAAGATACTCCGGATGCTTTTCAGGCTTGCAGGGGTTCCTTCTGAGAAAATCGACAAGGGAAGAAAAGAAAAGAGAAAGATCATAAGGGGACAATCAAAGCTTAAGCTCCGTCATTCTGTGGAAAGATATCAGGATGTTTTTGAAAGGGCCGGATTTAAGATCTCCGCATCGGCCGGACCATGGATAAAACCTTCTCCCGATGCGGTGAAAAGTTCATACGATATAACAGGTATCGACGGAGGAATAAATATTGGGGTTGCACCCTTTGCCAGGCACGAACTGAAGATGTGGCCTGAGGAATACATGATATCACTTTTAAAGATGCTGTCGGAAAAATATAATGCAAACTTCTGGCTTTTCGGGGGTAAAGAAGAGTGCGGCAGGCTTGAATCACTGGCTTCAAAGGTTCCGCAGACAGTGAATCTTGCCGGGAAGCTGAAGCTCGGTGAAGAAATTGCAGTTATCTCACGGCTTGACCTGATGATCTCGATGGATTCGTCAAATATGCATATTGCAGCTCTTACCGGGACGAGGGTAATTTCGATCTGGGGAGCCACCGATCCTGTAATTGGATTCGGAGCCTGGCGCCAGCCCGAAGAATATTCAGTTTATATTCCGGCCAGTGAGCTTACCTGCAGACCGTGTACAGTTTTCGGTAAAGGGAAATGCAGAAGAAAAGATCATGCCTGTATGGTATGGCTAAAGCCTGCTTTGGTTTTTAAAAGGATAGAATCACTTGGAATCCTGTAAGTTCATTATGATTAAAATCCTGTATTTCAGATCTAGTACAGACTATCGGTTATATACATCATTCCAGTAATTCCTTAAAAATGACAAACCTTGCTAAAAAACTTCTTTTTGCCCTGATTGTTAATTCATTAACAATCTCACTCCTTTTTTTACCCGGTTGCTCAACCAAAGAACAACCTTCCGGTAATGAACAACCGGCAGAACTTGTCAACCCCCTTATGGGAACCGACTCGGAATTCAGGCTGTCAACAGGGAACACATATCCGGCAATTGCCCTGCCCTGGGGTATGAACTTCTGGACTCCGCATACACGCGGCATGAACAATGGATGGGCATATACATATGATGATTATAAAATTCAGGGAATAAAGCAAACACATCAGCCGAGCCCCTGGATAAACGATTATGCAGCATTCTCGCTCATGGCAGTAACAGGCAGGATCAGATACACTGGAGAAGAGAGGGCATCATGGTTTTCACATAAGGCTGAGGTGGTAAAGCCCTATTACTATAGCGTTTATCTTGCTGATTATGATGTAACTGCTGAGGTTACTCCGACAGAACGTTCAGCAATCTTCAGATTTACTTTTCCTGAAGCCGATTCCTCATATATTCTTCTCGATGCTTTCGATAAGGGATCAATGGTAAAGATTATCCCTTCCGAACGCAAAGTCATAGGTTATTGCAGGAACAACCATGGCGGAGTCCCGGGAAACTTTCATAATTATTTTGTTGCGGTCTTCGACAAGGATTTTACATTCACTCATACATGGAACGATCTTAATCTGAATCTGAATGATACTGATGAGGAAGGCGATCATGTGGGAGCAATACTGGGATTCAAAACGTCAGGCGATGAAAAGATAAATGTCAGAGTTGCTTCTTCCTTTATTAGTCATGAACAGGCTCTTCTTAATCTTGAGAAGGAAACATCGGGAAAGGACTTTGATAAAGTCCGTGATGAAGCAGAAAAGGAGTGGAACTATCAGCTTGGGCGAATAAAGGTTGAAGGCGGTTCTGAAGATCAGATGAGGACATTTTATTCATGCCTGTACAGAGCCATGCTTTTCCCGAGAAAATTCTATGAAATAAATGAAAGGAATGAGATTGTTCATTACAGCCCTTATAATGGAGAGGTACTTCCCGGTTATATGTTCACCGACAATGGTTTCTGGGATACCTTCAGGTCGCAGTTTCCTTTCCTGACCTTGATGTATCCTGAACTTGACAGTCATATAATGGAAGGACTGGCAAATACATTCAGGGAAAGCGGATGGCTTCCGGAATGGGCAAGCCCAGGCCATCGCGATTGCATGATCGGTTCTAATTCAGCCTCACTTATTGCCGATGCATACCTTAAGGGAATAAAGGGATATGACATTGAAACCCTCTGGCAGGGCATAATGAAGAATACTGACAGTGTGGGACCCGTATCTTCGGTTGGCCGGCTCGGAGCAAAATATTATAACGATCTTGGATACGTACCTTATGATGTTGGAATAAACGAAAATGTAGCAAGGACACTTGAATATGCCTATGCCGATTTCTGTATTTCAAAACTTGGAGAAGCCCTTGGAAAACCTGCTGAAGAAGTAGAAAAATTCAGGATCCGGGCAATGAATTACAAAAATGTTTTCGATCAGGGAAGAAAACTTATGAGGGGCCGTAACCTTGATGGTACATTCCAGTCTCCCTTCAGCCCCTATAAATGGGGTGATGCCTTTACAGAAGGTAACAGCTGGCATTATACCTGGAGCGTTTTTCAGGATGTCCACGGCCTTATTGACCTGATGGGTGGTAACGATTACTTCACTGCCAAGCTCGATTCGGTATTTAGTGTTCCTCCTGTGTTCGACTATTCATATTATGGCATTGTTATCCACGAAATCAGGGAGATGCAGATTATGAACATGGGCAACTATGCCCATGGCAACCAGCCGGTACAACATATGATCTACCTTTACAACTATGCCGGTCAGCCCTGGAAGACTCAATATCATGTAAGGGAGGTCATGGATAAGCTTTATAACTATCTGCCCGACGGATATTGCGGCGATGAAGATAATGGTCAGACATCAGCATGGTATGTCTTTTCGGCTCTGGGATTTTACCCCGTTACTCCGGGAACAGACCAGTATGTTTTTGGTTCACCGCTGTTTAAAAAGGCAACTATAAAACTTGAAAACGGGAAGGAGCTGGTTATAAATGCACCAGGTAACGACAAACAGAATTTTTATGTCGGAGAAATATCCCTTAATGGGAAAGAACTGAAGCGTAATTATATAAAACACGGGGAACTGATGACGGGAGGGGACCTGTTTTTTAAAATGCAGGGGGAACCCGTTAAAAACAGGGGAACTGAACCTGAAGCCTATCCATTTTCAATGAGCGATAAAAAATGAAAACAATGTCAGAAATCTCTGCCGGGCTGTTTATCTCTCTTTTCATGACTTGTTTTTCCTGCAAAAACACAACACAAACAGGAGGAGGGGAGGTGACTCAATATTACCAGGAGAAATACCGTCCCCAATATCACTTTTCTCCTGAATCGGGATGGATGAATGATCCCAATGGACTCGTCTTTTATGATGGCGAATACCACCTGTTTTATCAGTATTACCCCGACAGCACAGTCTGGGGCCCGATGCACTGGGGTCATGCCGTAAGTACCGATCTTTTTAAGTGGACGCACCTCCCTGTTGCCCTGTATCCCGACTCACTCGGATATATTTTCTCAGGCAGTGCTGTGTCAGACACTTACAATACTTCAGGTTTTGGTGATGGAACAACACCTCCGTTGATAGCAGTTTTCACATATCATAACAGTGAACTTGAGCGGAAAGGGAGCAACGAATTCCAGTCGCAGGGGATAGCCTGGAGTAACGACAGGGGGAGGACCTGGAAAAAGTATCAGGGGAATCCTGTTCTGCCTAACCCCGGGATCAGGGATTTCCGGGACCCGAAGGTATTCCGGCATGATGCCTCAGGAAAATGGATTATGATCCTTGCAGTTCACGACAGGGTGCATATTTATTCTTCTCCCGACCTCAAAAACTGGTCGTTCGAAAGTGAATTCGGCGAAAATGCAGGTTCACATGGAGGAGTGTGGGAATGCCCCGATCTTTTCCCGTTAACTGTGACAGGCACCTCTTCGTCAAAATGGGTGATGCTTGTCAGTATTAATCCCGGAGGACCAAATGGCGGATCGGCGACACAATATTTTACAGGAGAATTTGACGGCCATAAATTCATCCCTGACGACAAAGCGGAAAAATGGATGGATCAAGGAACCGATAATTATGCAGGCGTCACATGGTCGGGTATCCCTGAACAGGACGGAAGAAGGATACTTATCGGATGGATGAGCAACTGGAACTATGCCACAGTTGTTCCGTCTTCTTCATGGAGGTCGGCGATGACAATACCCCGCGTACTGACTTTAAACGAAATGAACGGCGGCTTTTTCCTTGCCTCCACACCTGTAACGGAGATTACAAATCTTCGTGCCGATTCATTAAATGTACTCCAACACGGAAACGGCAAAACATTAAACTTCATAACAAAAAATGATGATCAGGGCTTAAACCGGAGCGAAATTGATCTGGATTTTATTACAACCCGGTCGGATACTGTCGGAATAACTTTTGAAAATGAATTGTCGGAGAGGCTTGTGATCGGTTATTCAGCATCGACAGAAGAGGTTTTTATTGACAGGTCCCAAACCGGTAATACATCATTTTCACAGCGGTTTACAGATATTGTCAGAGCGCCATATAAAGCAGAAGACAATATAAATTTGCATCTTTTTGTTGATGCAGCATCTGTAGAACTCTTTGTAGACGATGGCAGGCTCACGATGACATCGATATTTTTCCCGTCGGATAATTTTTCAAAATTGAAACTATACCCTGCCGGGAACGAAAACTTACTTCAGAAAGGTATTATTTACAACCTTAAGAGTATTTGGCGATAACAGTCTGACTATAATTTGAGGCTGATACCTGTCTTTTTCAATAATGCTGTCAGCCAGACCATTGCAATGGCCCAGGCAAAAGATCCTCCAACTACTATCCATGGATTCATAGAATCCTTATATACAAGAACAGGTAATCCTGTCATCCAGATCAGATAATAAAGAATATCGGGGGCCAGGTAAGTTGTCAGAGAATTTTCGCCGGCGGGCCTGAAAAATGCAGCCCATGATGTCTTTCCGGATATATCGGTGATAATGTAAATCAGACAGAACACTGCGAAACTGATTCCCGAACATGCAAGTCCCCAGCTTGGCGTAGCCTGGATTTTGGACAGAATGAACCAGTTCCTCAGTATAAAGCCTGCCAGCAGACTAACCACGGCGCTTACGGTGAGCGCCAGAATAATTTTCCCGTGTCCCTTTCCTGAATTTTTTCTTAGGAAAATTCCGGCAATTAGGCCGGTAATTACTATTAGCGGAACATTCCCCTGGATTATTATACCCAGGAAGGGTTTGACAGGATTCAGGAACTCAAGGAGGTTCGCTGCCCATAAAATATTCAATGCCAGAAAGAACAACGCAGCAGCAATTGTCTTTATCAGCGAGTCGCGGAAAAAAAGATAAACCAGGGAAGCCGTCAGGTAACCCCATCCTATAAGTCCAAGGATACCCCACCAGCCTGCGATTAGCGATCCGTCATTTTCTTCCTGTCCCGACCTGAATTTGAGTACAAGCATTATCAGAATTCCTATTCCCAGCAACCTGAGACCCATAACAAGGAATGGTGTTTTTTCCTTCTGCTGATAATCATTCCAAATCAGAAATACTGCCCCATACATTAAAAGAGCCCACAAGTTTCTGCTCATGCCTGTCAGATCAGGATTTACCCTTCCGGTATTAAGCATCAGTACTCCGATCACTATAAGGCTTAAGCTTCGATAAAGGACGTGTTTACTTATATCCATGATTTCCATTCCCTGCCCCATCCTCCTTGAGAAAGAAAATGGAATGGCCATCCCCATAATAAAAAGAAAGCCCGGGAATACCCAGTCGGCAAGCCCCATTCCATCAATACCTGCTTCCATATGACCCATCCAGGCAGGAGCCACATCCATATTCAGGTCATTAACAAAAAGCATCAGGAGAAGGGTAAGTCCTCTCATTATATCGATTGAAACAATCCTCTCACCGGCCATATTATAATCATATTGAATATCCTGAGGCAAAAGTACATCTATATTTTAAACTTGTATGCTGAAGCTGTTCATATTAAAGTCTTGAACTTAAGCCTTCCGGAAAAATCTTTCATGGAGAGCTATAATAAATCATTTATTTCCTGTTAAATTGCACTGAACTGACTATGCAGTGAATAGAAGCAGAAAGCCAATCACCGGTTATTAAAGTCAGAATAAAAGGAATATTTAATTTGTCTAATAATAAATATCTATTGTTAAATAAACGGGATCATTAACCTGATCAAAATGATAAAAAGCAATTTCCTGGCAGGATGGCTCCTGGTACCAGCTCTTCTTTTTCAATTCGTTTTCTCATCTCCTTTATTTGCAGGAGTTACAAGGGTTTTTATTTCAAAAACCGAACCTTATCTTGAAGGAATGCAATTTGGGACAGCCGGATCATATATCCGGATCACCGGTCAGTTTTACTGTGAGACAGATCCCGAGAATCCCCTGAACAGTATTATTCAGGATATAAAGCTTGCCCCCGTAAATGGGAAAGGGATGGTCGAATATGTTTCCGACTTTGTTATACTGAGGCCTGCTGATATGTCAAAAAGCAACGGACTACTGTTTCTCAGCCTTCCTAACCGCGGAAATATGTTCCCGGCCGACACTACCCTTCTCGGAAGGGGATACATATATCTCTGGTGTGCATGGCAGGGGGATGTCCTTAAAGGTGGCAACCGGTTGACAATGAGAGTACCATATGCTTCTGAAAACGGCGTTGAGATTGCCGGTATCCTGCGGACCGAATACCAGGTGGCAGAATCTGTAAAAACTCTCGACCTGTCGGCCGGCTTTTTCAACGGAAACACACATTACAGCTATGAGGCTGTAAGCACAGATAACTCACAATGTACACTTACCCGAAGGATTCTTGAATCAGATAAGCGTGAATTGATCCCAAACAGCGATTGGGCTTTTTCAGATTGTTCAAAAACCAGGTTTCCGGGTGATCCTGCAGTGAAAAAGATATCACTAAGGGATGAGTTTCAGCCGGGATACATTTATGAGCTTATCTATAAGGCCAAAAATCCCCTTGTGCTGGGGCTTGGATTTGCTGCAATACGCGATATATCATCTTTTCTGAGGAATGAACTGATCGATGAATCGGGATATCCGAACCCCCTTGCCGATAAAGGAATGACTGAAAATCCTGTTAAAGCTTCAATAATGCAGGGAGTATCCCAGTGCAGCAATTTCGCAAGAACCTTTCTTTTCCTTGGCTTTAATCAGGATGAGAACGGGAGGCAGGTGTTCGATGGAGTAAATGCCCATATAGGAACGCGCCGCATCTCCCTTAACGTACGTTTCGGCCGGCCCGGGGGAGGAGGGCTGCAGCACGAAGATCATCTTTTCCCCGGGAATGATCCTCCGTTTACATGGAGCATTGAGAATGATTCAATATCAGGCATAAAAGGAGGAATTCTTCAGAAATGCATTGAAACAGGCACCTGCCCGAAAATATTCCAGACACTTAGTTCATCCGAATACTGGCAGCTGCGGGCATCACTTACCACAACCGATTCGTATGGCACAAGGGACCTCACGATACCTGATAATGTAAGGATTTACCTTTTTTCAGGCACTCAGCATTCCCCGATGGATGCGGCAGATCAGATGAGCGGACAAAGACAGAATTACAATTCATATTATCCTTACCACAGGGCCCTTGTTGTCGCCCTTGAGAAATGGATAATGGAGGGAAAACTACCGCCAGAAAGCAGATACCCGACCCTTTCATCGGGAACCCTCGTTCCTTCATCCAAAGAATCGGTTGGATGGCCTGATATCCCCGGAATACAATATAACGGAAAGGTGAATGAGCCTCCGCTTCTGGACTATGGGCAGCAGTATGACTCAAGGAATGTGACCGGAGTGCTTACCCTTGAGCCTCCCGTGCCAAAGTCCGAGCAGATTTACAGGACACTCGTTCCGAAAGTTGATGAGGATGGCAATGAGGTTGCCGGAATAAGGGGAATCAATATCAGGGTCCCGGTGGGTACTTTTACAGGATGGGCATTACGAAAGGAGGGATTTGGAAGGGGAGACCTTTCAGGGTTGAACGGGATGTTCATTCCTTTTAAAAAATCCAGGACCGAAAGGAAGGAAGCTGGTGATCCGAGACGTTCCCTGCAGGAACGTTATGGTACTCATGAGAAATATGTGGCAGCAATAAGAAAGGCGGCGGAGGCTCTTGTTGCCGAAGGCTTTCTGCTACCAGGTGATGCCCTCCGGGAAATTGAGAAAGCAGAAACCGGGAACATATTAAAGTAGAAATAATAAGAAAGTGTTTGATTAATTTAAATATCTGAAGCTATGAATGAAATTAGAAAAAGATTGGTTTGCACTTTTATTATCTTTTCCACAGTGCCTTTGTTACTTACGGCCCAGAATCAGCAGCCGGCTCCTCAGCAGGCACCTCCCGGAAGAAGGATCGAAATGCCTAAAAAAGGGCCATGCCCCCTTCCCATATTACCGGCTCTGCCGGCATTTTCAGATTCAGGCTTTTATGCACAAAATGCTGTGCCCCACGGGAAGATAGAGAAAGTTAATTATAAAGCCCCTGATGGCAGCGAAAAGCGGATGCATGTTTATCTGCCGCCCGACTATGATAAAAACATCAATGCCAGATATCCCGTTCTTTATCTCAACCATGGAGGAGGAGATGACGATTCGGGATGGACTCTTGAAGATAGTCGCCGGGGCGGTTATGCCCACCTGATTCTTGATAATCTGATTGCATCGGGAAAAGCCAAACCAATGATCATCGTTATGCCTAACACCAGGGGACTGGCAACAGCCAATCCACCCGTACCAGGTAATGATGATGCATGCTCACGTGAGTACCTTACCAGCATAATCCCTTATATAGATTCTCATTACAGGACAAAAGCCGGGAGGGAATTCAGGGCCCTTGCAGGCCTTTCGATGGGGGGTTTTGTGGTCCTCCACACCGGTCTTCCGCATCTTGATACCTTCAGCGAGCTTTACATCTACAGTTCGGGCCACATCTCTCCTGAAACACATGCCCAGTTTGAGGAGAATTTCAAATCGCTTTTAAGCGATCCCGGAACAAATAACCTGTTCCGTGTCCCGCTTTATATGGCAGCCGGCGAGACGGATATTGCACTTTACAACGGAATGAAGGATCTTTCACTTTTCAACCGCTACGGACTCCGTAATTTCTGGGTGTTGAGCAATGGCGGACATGAATGGGTAAACTGGAGGAGATATCTTTATCAGACTGCCCAGATTATGTTTCCCGATTGTGAAACAAATAACAATAATATTAAGTGATACTGTCAATCGAAAAATAAATTAAAATCAACATGTATGAAAAAGATCTTGCTTCTTTTCACCTTATCGGCGCTGGCCGTTTTCAATTCTCATTCTCAGAGTCCCGGTTCCTGGTTTAATGTAAAGGAGCTTTCTCCAAAGACATGGGTGATTGATGACCATGGCTCGGATAACATGTACCTTATTGAAGGCGCCGACAGCGCCATGCTTATCGATAACGGACTAGGCACAGCCGATCTCACGGCGGTTGTAAACAAACTTACTTCAAAGCCCCTTATTGTTGTTATCACACACGGGCATCCCGATCATGCCGGAGCTGATTATCAATTTGAAAAGGTTTATATCCATCCTGCCGATTCTGCAGCGGCGCGGCAGTTCAATCTGCCTGAAACACGTGCGGCTTCGGCTAAAAGCATGCAGCAGGGAGCCGGCCCGGGCGAAAATGAGCTGTACAGGGGAAAACCGTTCAATACCAGGATGATCCCTGTAAGCGAAGGCAGGATTTTTGATCTTGGAGGCAGGAAGATTCAGGTTATTGACGCTCCCGGACATACTCCCGGTGAAATTTGTCTTCTTGACATTGGAAACAAGTACCTTTTCACAGGCGACAACAGTAATACTCTTGTATGGCTTTTTCTTCCAAATTCACGGCCGTTGCATGAATATCTGCCTACTCTAGAGAAGCTTGCTGCACGTTCGTCGGAGTTTACTACGATTTTCCCCGGTCATGGCGGTCCTTTGCCTGCCGATTTTATTAACGATCAGGTTGCCTGCGTGAAAGGTATTCTTAATAATACGCTTGAGCGCAAGCCTTACAAATCGTTTGCAGGTGATGCCATGGTATCTGTGTTTGGCAGGGCCAGTGTGACTTTCAATCCCGACAATCTTTAAGGATTATGTAAGGATCATTAAGAAAAAGTATTATTTTTGTCGGCGAAAAGCAAAGACCTCCTTCGCAGTAAGCTACGGAGGTCAGCACTCCTTCGCTGAAACTTCGGAGTGTAATACGGGGTGTAGCACAGTTGGCTAGCGCGCTACGTTCGGGACGTAGAGGTCGGAAGTTCGAGTCTTCTCACCCCGACCATTAACAAGAATAGACCGTTGTAAATCAGCAAATTACAGCGGTCTTTTTATTTGTAGTAGAAAATCCAGTAGAAAAATAATTATTGTTCCGGGGATTAAAACAGGTCTAATTGCACTTTTTTTGTTGGATGGAACGTACCAATGACTACAAATGGGTTGGGCGCAATCAGGTGAAACTCTCTGGTAGTTCCCAGATATAAATACAAGTCTTTTGTTTTTGAGAAGTCATCGAAATACTTTTTCCGTACATCTTCACATGCTTTCTTCTCGTTGCCGTCATGCCTTTTGAGGCAATTCCAGTATAGTTGACCAGTTTCCCAATCTTCAATCATTAATGTTCTCTCTTTCCCGGTTATGTCAGAGAATATAAAAGAAAACTTATATGGTAGTTTTTGAACGACTTCGAATGGATTTTCTGATTTCGCAAATAAACTGAATTGCTGTGCCCGTGCTTTAAGCTTGTCTAATTTAGTCTTATCCCACTCCCGTTCAACGGATTCGTAAATAAAATCATGAATCATTGCTGGTTGAAAGACAGCTAAAGATGTATATTTTGCATCATTCTTAGCATCCTCGATTAATTTAGTTAAATCGGTATAAACATTTCTCAGGACGATTTCCTTTCTTAGTTGCCAATTATTTTCCGTACCGATGTGTCCGACTATCTTTGGTGGTCTGTCAAGTGATTCCGGGCGATAACTCTCTGGTCTAAAATCTGATGTATTCCGTAATAAATCAATTTCTATCCAGTCGTATTTTTTATATTGATTATCATAGTCCAATTTCCTGAAAGGAATCGGATAAATTCTTATCCATGAACCATCTTCGAGAAAACCAGCAGTACAGACCAGTTCATCATATTTGGAAGCCAATGTAGGATATGTTTTAACTGCAATAAGGACTTTTGTCAATGCCATATCAGATGTGCTTCAGTTCATAATCAAATCCCGGTAACTTGCTTACAGCTTCAGCTAAATGTTTCCGGTGGCATTGGCATATATTGGCTTCAAAACAGGTGAGTGCAATACGCTTGTTTTCCTTTAGTAATTCAAGTATGTATTCCTGTTGTGGGCGGGTCTTGGTTAATGTATCGTTACGATATTGTCTGAAAAGCACATCATAGTCTGACTGAGTATGAAGTTCCTGCCGCTTATCAGATTCAATGCCTAAATCCGGGATATGTACATATTTTATTTTAACACCCTCACAGGCATGTTTTAATTGTGATTTACTAAACCCATATTTCATGCTTAATGAGTTCTTACGAACATCACAAAGCAGCTTAATACCATTAATTATCAGTTTGTTTAAGTATTCTTCAAGGCTTACTCCTTCATATCCTATTGTGAATAAAACTGTGTTGCTGAAGGATGGTCTCACCATTTCCACAGCCTGATATTCAGCTTCATTTAATATATTGTGTGAGATAGTGCTATTTAAAACATAGAATGGATACTGAAGATAGGTGAAACGAATAAGTTCATCTTTTGTTTTACCGGCATATAACGATTTTATACTTCTTAAAGCTTTACGGTCAGTCTCCTTAATTTCCAGCAAATAATCGGTTTTATCGGTTTTAAGCCATTTTTTACCTGCTTCTTCAACCTGCCGATATTTAACCATTGTAGAAAGGTCTGCATCCGCCTGAAAGGAGTAACATCCGAATTTATATGGCACAAAATGGTAATCCGGTCTTGATTGAAGCTTTGAAAATAGCATCAGAAGCTTCTGTAAGCTTATCTTATCAAGCTCATTATCAAAAACTTGTAGAAGTGAAAGCAGTATTTTCCTTCGGTAATACATCCGGTAAAAATAATAAATACAAGTTAATTCTTCCTAATTTCTTTTACAACATTATCCAATGTTATAATATTTAAACCATTCATTTTAAGAACGTATGGCATGCGTTATTGTTGCAAAAATCATTCCGGGGACAATTGTTTATAATCTAAATGGTTGATGGTAATGCTCTCAGGAAAATAAACACTATTTTTACTGTACTCGTAATTATAATTACCGTTTTATGCCAGTTAAATTCTTTACAAACAGTGAAGAAAACACATTGATTAGAAAATTTGAAGGTGTTTTTAAATACAATCCGAATATTCAGTTCTTTGATGCTCTGGTGGGTTACTTCAGAGCTTCCGGATATTTCAGAATCAGACCTTTTCTTGATAAAGTGCCTCAAATACGAATATTGGTAGGCATTAATGTTGATAAACTTGTATCTGATGCGCAGAAATCCGGTCTGGAATTCTTCAGAAATCATGAAAAGACTAAAGAAGAATATGTCAATGATATAAAGTCTGATATTGAAACTGCTAACTACGATAAAGAAACAGAAGATGGAATTATCCAGTTCATTGACGATTTAATTGAGAAGAAAATTCAAGTAAAAGCACATCCGGATAAAAAAATCCATGCCAAAGTTTACATTTTCCGACCTGAACCTTTCAATGAGCATACCCCATCAAGTGTAATTACAGGTTCATCCAATCTTACAGACGCAGGGTTAGGTGCTGGTAACTCAATTAATTATGAATTTAATGTACAACTGACTGATTATGAAGATGTAAAATTTGCTACAGATGAGTTTGAATTTTTATGGCGTGATGCAGTTGATATACTTCCGGTTGACATCCAACATATCAAGAAGCAAACATATTTGAACGATGATATTACCCCGTTTGAGATTTATATCAAGCTGCTTATCGAGTATTTCGGTAAAAATATTGACTACGACCCTGACACAATGGGTGATTTACCACAGAACTTTAAGAAATTATCATATCAGGTAGATGCAGTGAATGAAGGATTTAATATGCTGCAAAAACATAATGGTTTTGTTTTGGCTGACGTGGTTGGTTTGGGAAAGACAGTGGTTGCAGCAATGGTTGCAAAGAAATTTTTACTTCAGAATGGCAGGGACTACACAAAGATTCTTGTAGTCTATCCCCCAGCAATTGAAAAGAACTGGAAAAACACATTTAAAGACTTCAGTATTGACAAATACACCAAATTTATTACCAACGGAAGTTTAAACAAGATTCTGGAAGGACACCAAGACTACTGGACAAAAGAAGAATATGACCTGATTATCGTTGATGAGGCACACAAATTCAGGAATTACAAGACAGATGCTTTCCAACATTTACAGCTTATTTGTAAAAGTCCCAGAATCAGCAAAGGGGGTATTGATGGATTGCAAAAAAAAGTGATTTTAGTTTCCGCTACCCCTTTAAATAACAGACCTGACGATATTTTTTATCAGATTCAGATGTTTCAGGACGCCCGGCAATCAACTCTTCCAATAACCAATCTTACATCGTTTTTTGCACCATTAATGGAACAGTACAAAACACTGAAAAGATTCGATGAATTGGATGTAAACAAACTAAGAGATATTTATGGAAAGATTCGAAAAAATGTAATTGAACCGATTACAATACGCAGAACTCGAAAAGACCTTGAAAACATACCGGATTATAAAACAGATATTGAAGAGCAAGGTATAAAATTCCCGAAGGTAGACCCCCCGAAAAAGGTTGAATACGTAATGGATATCAAACTTAATGAATTGTTTTACAAGACTGTTTTTTATCTTACTGATGCAGATAAATTAAAATACAACCGATATCAGGCAATATTCGGTCTGAAACAAGAAGTACAGGATAAGTATTATGAGAATGCGGAAACAGTGTCAAAATCTTTAGCATTCATCATGAAAACGCAGTTAATTAAGCGTCTTGAAAGCAGTTTTTTTGCATTTAAGACGTCACTCACTGCATTTAACAAAGCGACTGACAGAATGATTCAGATGTTCGAGAAGGACAAAGTATACATTGCCCCGGATACCGATGTAAACAAATTGCTGGATAAGGGATGGACGGAAGAGGACATTGAGAAGGAAATCGAACGCTTGGCTGAAGAAAATCCAAAAAACCGCATCTTTAAAGCAGATGACTTCAAACCAGATTTTCTTGAGGGTTTAAGGAAAGATGCCGGACTATTGCAGGAGCTTTTAAAAGAATGGACAGCTATTGATTATGACCCTAAACTGGATGTATTTATCAAAAATCTTGAAAAGCAGTTTTTGAATAAAAAAACTAATCAGGAAGGTAAACTGGTAATATTCTCAGAATCAAAGGACACAGTTGATTATCTGGGTAAAGCATTGAAACAGAAAGGAAGAAATGATATTCTCTTAATTTCTGCTAAAAACAGAAGGGAGAAATATGAAAGCATTGTGGAAAATTTCGATGCTAATTTTCCGAATGAAGATGAATTAAAGAAAGGTAGAAGCCAGAAGAATGACATCAATATAATTTTAACGACTGAAGTTCTTGCTGAGGGTGTAAACCTGCACAGGTCGAATGTAATAGTTCATTATGATACTCCTTGGAATTCGACTAAACTTATGCAGAGAATTGGTAGGGTGAATCGTATCGGAACAAAAGCTTCAGCTATTTATAATTATGTTTTCTATCCGTCTGCTCAGGGAGACGCACAGATAAAGCTGAACAAGACAGCATTTATGAAGATACAGGCATTTCATACAGCATTTGGTGAGGACAATCAGGTGTTTTCCACTGACGAAATTCTTGATGAAGTAAAATTGTTCAGTGGTAATTACAAAGAAGAGGAAGACGAACGATTGAAGTATCTTTTTTTCTTGAGAAATTTCAGGAAGGAAAACCGGTCCTGGTTTCAGGCGATTAAGAAATTACCATTAAAATCCAGAGTCGGTAGAAGCACTGATATCCTGAAAAACCCTGAAATTAAGAACAATACATTGGCATTTCTTAAAACTGATAAGAAATTCGAATTTTACCGGATTAATGGTGAAAACATCCCACAGGAGATAACACCCATAGAGTCTTTCAGGTTATTTGAAGCAGACCAGAAAGAATCATCTGCCCCACTTTTAGAGAACCATCATCAGCATGTACAATTGGCAATCGAGCATTTTGAACGTCAGGAAGAAGAATTCATTGTTGCACAAGCAGACCCGGAAGCATTGGGCGGTGTAGCTCAACGGGCAAAGAAGTTCCTGTCAGAACTCATTAAATACCCGGATTTAAGCGATAAGCAGAAAGATAATATCCGGAAAATTGTGGTTTTAATTGATATCGGTAAATATACCAACCTTCCCACCGAGGTTGACAGACTTCAAAAGCGTAAGCTGAACCTGAAACAAAACATTATTGAATTAGATAAAATTGCACTTGACTACAATGTAGATTTGTCAGAAGGTCAAAAAAGCAAAAAAACGAAAATTGACAAGCCATTATTAATTATTTCTGAATCATTCTCATAAGCTATGACACAAGCACAAATCCAGCATATCTTTCAACAGAGATACAATCATAACACTTGGAAGCAGTTTCTTGGAGAGGCATTCTTAAATGCCCGGTTATTATCAAAGCCTGAAGAGTTATCCGGCATTAATAAAGATGTTGCACTTGAAGCATCTAAACTCGGGTACATTTTGCTTGATGAAGAAGGCATTGAACGGCAGGTTGCTATTTATGAGGTTGTCTTAGCAAAGGGAATCGTTTTGGAACGAAACCGGGTTGGATTGAGGAATTTGCTACGCAAATACTGGAAAAATATTGATGCTGCATTTATTGCTTACTTTAATCCTGAGAATACCAACTGGCGTTTTACATATGTTTCGGAACTTACCGGATTTGATTCAGAAGGGGAATTAATATCCATTAAAACTGAACCAAAACGATATACATATATTCTGGGTGAAGGTGAAACGTGTAGAACTGCTGCCGAAAGGTTCACAATTTTAATCACCAAGGGAAAAAGCGTAACCCTTGATGATATTAAAGATGCCTTCTCCGTTGAAAAACTTTCGAAAGCATTCTTTGATGGATATAAAAACCACTATGATATTTTTTGTGATTATATGGTATCCAAACCAAACATTCGTCAAGCAATTTTTGATGGTGACGAAAAAAAAATCCGGGATTTCAATAAAAAATTATTAGGTCGAATTGTATTCTTATACTTTATTCAAAAAAAGGGATGGTTGGGAGTGCCAAAGCAAAGTAGATGGGGAGAAGGCAGGAAGGATTTTATTTCATATGTATTTGAAACATGCCGTAACAAGGAAATGTTTTATTCAGAGATTCTGGTAAAATTATTTTTTGATACATTAAACACAAAACGAAAAGATGATATAATTGAACTTATTAAAGGTGAGCAGTGTAGAATTCCATATCTTAATGGGGGATTATTTGAAGAAGAAAATAGTAAGTACCGGAGCATGCTTTTTCCGGGACAGCTTTTCAGTAATCTATTTACTTTTTTTAATCAATATAACTTTACAATTTACGAAGATGACCCGAATGACCACACTATAGCTGTTGACCCTGAAATGCTTGGACATATCTTCGAAAATCTGTTGGAAGATAATAAAGACAAAGGTGCATACTATACCCCAAAAGAAATAGTACATTACATGTGTCAGGAAAGCCTGATAGAGTTTTTAACCACTTGGTTTGAACAACATGGATATCAGATAACCGGATATGTTGGATTTAATAAACCTGACCAATTTCAGATGTTTTCTGTTAACGAAGGAAGAAAAGGTCAGATGTTGTTGGAATATGAGAATAAATCTCAATCAAAAGTAATTTCAAGAACTCTCATAGAGAGATTACTAAAAAAGAATCTTACTGAGACTGATAAGATTGAGGTAATAAAACATCATAACGAATTTCAGCAAGCTTTAGACAGTGTGAAAATTTGCGACCCAGCGATAGGTTCAGGTGCTTTTCCAATGGGTCTATTACATGAAGTATTCAATGCCAAACTTATATTGTATTCATTTAAATGGGGTCACGTTGAAGGATTCAATGCTGCTTCAGTGAAACTTGAAATAATACAGAATAGCATTTATGGTGTTGACATAGAGAAAGGGGCAGTTGATATTGCACGATTAAGGTTTTGGTTGTCATTAATTGTCGATGAACCTGAACCGAGACCATTACCAAATTTAGATTATAAAATCGTAGTAGGAAACAGCCTCCTTAATAAGCTAAAGATAGGAGACTTTGAGGAAATAGTCGAAATAGACTGGAACATAAAACCAACTTCAGATAACACTACAGAATTAAAAAAAATCGTCAGGAAAAGTTTAGATAAGTTAATAGCCGAACAAATTAAGTTTTTCAGTTATGAAGGTGATAAACATGAATTGCAAAGCAGAATAAGGAATCTAATGATAGATTTATTATTAAAACAATTGGAACTCACAAAACATAAATTCAAAGAAAGTAATACTATACAAGGGACGTTCTTTACTTTAACCGCAAAAGATAAAGTTAAAAAAGTTGAGCTTGACAATAAAATTGCAGGATATGAAAAGGCAATAAATAAATTGGTGAAGCTAAAAACGACACCGGAAATACCACTTCAGTATTTTGATTGGAAGTTAAATTTCCCAGAAATAATGAATGAACAAATTGCTTCTTCTACTGGCTTCGATATCATTATCGCAAACCCCCCTTATTTGAAAGAAAGAGATAATGCACATATTTTTGAACCAGTTAATAATTCAAAAATAGGCAAATTATATCATCAAGGGAAAATGGATTATTGGTACTATTTCTTGCACACAGCTATTGATATCTCGAATCCTTCTGCAACAATTTCATTTATTACCTCTCGATATTGGATTAATAGTCAGGGAGCAAAAAAGCTTATTTTAAGAGTTAAAGACCAACTATCTTTTTTAACTGTAGTGGACATTGGTAAGCTAAAAGTATTCGATAATGTGGCAGGGCAACACATGATTGGGATATATACAAAGAAAAGAAGGGATACCTTTAAATATAAAAAGGTTGTTGACGATATTAAAGCAATAGAAAATGAATTCGATTCAGAGATATTAAGGATACATCTTCTTAGTAATAATGATGTATTTCGGGGTAATGAAATAATTTTTGCTTCACAAGAAATAACAAATGATTTCACTAAAACTGTAGGCTCTTTTTATGAACTTGGACAAGGTGTAGTAGAAGCACCTGATAAAGTATCAAGAAAACAGCTAAAGAAGTTAAAAAATCAAGAATACAATGTTGGTGACGGAGTATATGTACTAAATGAAAAGGAATGCAAACTGGTCAATACAAACTCTGCTACAGAAAGCGTATTGGTGAAATACTTAGACCCCAATGATGTGAAAAAATGGAAGATTAATCCAATAACAAAAAAATGGTTAATTTATTCAGATAGTCTGAACAAAAAGAAAATCGCCAGCGATAGAAGCTTGGCTCACATTAAAGAACATCTTGATTATTATTCACCTTTGATTACTTCATCTAATAGACCATATGGAATTCACAGACCAAGAGAAAAGAAGTTCTTTGAAAATAAGAAAATCCTCTTTAAAATAATGTTTGATAAAAATGAATTCACAATTGATGTTGAAAAGTACTATGTTGGAATGTCATTTATTTCAATTATTGAAAAATCTAAGGATTATACTTTAGAATTCTTATTAGGGATTTTAAATTCCAAATATGCACATCACTGGTTTTACACATATGGGAAAAAAAGGGGCGCAGGAGTTGATATTGGTGTCGAAAAGCTTCGAACCTTTCCGCTACCTAATAAAAGGTCAAAAAAACTGGAACAAATAGTTGGACAATTATTGTTAAATGAAAACGTAATCCCAACATTAGAACAGCAAATAGATTATATTGTTTACAAGCTTTATGACCTTACCTTTAAAGAAATAAAAACGATTGACCCCAGTATTGTTTTAACTGAAGAAGAGTATAAGTCAATAACAATTTAACTATTCTAATAAATTCGCCAGAATCTCCATCTTATTAAAAAAACGAGGGCAAGACTGCCCCGCTAAATCCATTTTCATTGAGATAGTATAACATGTTATAAGCTAACAAGCGAGTACTACCTCACGGTGTAATACAAAATATTTCACTGTGATTTCATGATTGGCTTTACTTTTCGATTTTCAAGACGTATTTATGGTAAACTGTAATACAAATGAAAAATCTAAAGGAAAACAAACTGCAACGAACAATCTGCATACGGATAACTGAAGAGCAGTACAATTTGCTTTGTGGAAATACCCGGAAAGAGAGGGTACATGTCTCTAAATGTATATTCCGAAATTAATTGACCCCCTGTTCCGATTTAATTGACCCCCCATTCCGGACAATTGACCCCTCTGGCTAAGGAGTTTTTGCCTGACATTCCGGCAAATTGACCCCACCTGAGGAAAAATGCTGTCTGACATTCCGGCAAATTGACCCCCTTGATCGTTGAGTTTTTTTCTTTGCAGGAAAAAATATGCGATGGCAAGAAGGACAATAGAAATGGAAGTAAAGAAACAGATTGGCATTTTACAAAGTCTTGGTTACGGTAAGAAGACTATAGCAAAGGAGTTAGGTTTATCTAAGAACACCGTAAAGAGTTATCTTGATTTATCAGAGGACAAGGATGGAGATAGTACCAACGAATCGCGCAAGGAAGATCTGTATTCTTTCTTCCCTTATTGCCGGAGTGAACTTCCCCGCACAGGCGTAACAAGACAGATCTTATGGGGTGAATATCGGTCGAGGTTTCCCGACGGATACAGTTACAGCCAGTTTTGCGAGTATTTAAAGCAATATCTCGACCGCAAGGATATATCACTTCATATCGAGCAACAGCCCGGGGACAAGCTGTATATTGATTTTGCAGGATCAAAAATGTCAATTGCTGATCCATACACAGGCGAGATAAAAGAGGTTGAAGTCTTTGTTGCTGTTCTTGGCTATAGCGGCAAAACATATGTCAGAGCATGTGAGAGCCAGAGGAAGGAAGATTTTTTATCCTGCATTGTACGTGCATTAAACTACTTTGGAGGTGTTCCCAGGGTTCTGGTACCGGATAATCTTAAATCCGGGGTCGACAAAGCCAATCCTTACGAGGCGGAGATAAACAGGGACCTGCTTGACCTTGGTAACCATTATGACATTGCCGTACTTCCAGCTCGTTCTCTTAAACCACGAGATAAGGCATGGGTTGAGAGAATGGTGCAAATTGTATATACCAGAATCTATGCCCCACTTCGCAACCAGGTATTTACAAATCTGAATAAGCTTAATGACGCTATTGAAGAGTATCTCGAGAAGCATAACAATGTTCCTCTTCAAGGGAGAAAGGAAAGCCGGAATCTCCTTTTTGAGAGAGAAGAGAAAGAACATCTTCGTCCCCTTCCAAATGATTACTGGGAACTCAAGGAATACCTTCAGGTCAAGGTGATGAAAAACTGTCATGTTCAATTACACCGGGACAGGCATTATTATAGTGTGCCATACCACTATATTGGACAAAAGGTAAAGCTGGTCTATACTGCAACATATGTTGCTGTCTACCTGAACGGAGAACGTATTGCTTACCATTTACGTGATCGCATTCCATTTAAGTACACAACTATAAAGGACCATCTTCCATCAAGCCATCAGTTTGTAAGTGAATGGAACCCCTCTAAGTTCATTGAATGGGCCGGCCACATTCATCCTGATGTCGGGTCATATATTACTAAAGTCCTTGAAAATAAATCATATCCTGAGCAAACATACCGAAGTTGTGCAGGAATACTATCCTTTGAAAAGAAAGCAGGTAAAGATAGACTGATTGCTGCCTGCCAGAGAGCATCAAGCTTCGGAGTATACAATTACAAAGTTATCTGCCAGATTATAAATAACCGGCTGGATAGGGTTGAGACTAAACCAAAACAGATTACAATGCCACTTCATGAGAATATCCGAGGTGCAAACTATTACAAATAACCTATAAAACTTTAATGCCTATGACACATGAGATCCAACAACTGATGCAAAAACTCAGGCTCCCGGGAATGAGAGCTGCATACGAGGGAATAATATCCACAAAGAACCTTAACTCAATCGGTAATGATGAGTTATTAAACCTGCTCCTGCAGGCAGAGTGGGATGAAAGAGAAAACTCCAAAGCAAACCGGAGATTACAAAATGCAAAGTTCCGAATAAGAGCTTCAATAGAAGAGATAGACTTCTTTACTCCCAGAGGACTTGACAAAACGCAACTGCTTCGTTTTGCTGACGGAAGCTTCCTTAAGCATGGTGAAAATATCCTTATCACAGGACTGACTGGCGTTGGTAAGAGTTATATTGCTACTGCGCTGGGTCATCTGGCTTGTCAGCTTGGTTATAAGGTCAATTACTTTATAGCTCAAAAGCTCTTTGCTATGCTGAGAATGTCCAAAGCGGATGAGTCGTACATCAGACAGACAAAGCGACTTGAAAAACAGGATCTGCTGATCATTGATGACTTTGGTATGCAGCCCCTGGATGAGATGTCAAGAATGATGCTTCTCGAAATTATTGAAGACCGTCATCAGAATAGCTCAACAATCATTGCTTCACAACTGCCTGTGGAGAAATGGTATGATGTTATTGGTGAAAGCACTGTGGCAGATGCAATTCTTGACAGGCTGGTTCATACATCTCACCGGATCGAATTATCTGGCGAATCGATGAGAAAGAAGAAAAAAATATAATTTTAGCAGATTAATCGTTCATTGCATATTTAACAACGATCGCCCTTCGGGGTTGTTGCCTCCGGCAGAGGGGTCAATAACCCGGAATGAGGGGTCAATTAGTCCGGAATAAACAAATTGAACTTATATTGGATAACCGTTGCGGGTCAAACGCTTATTACCACACATTTGGAGTGTACTACGATGGTAATAGAGTCGGGAAACTTCACACCGGGTCAAAAATGGGTAAACCGGATATTGAATTCGACTATGATAAACAGGTTCTTTACAGTGTTGCCCGTTATTGGTGGTTTGATATTTATAAATCAATAAAATCGGAATTAGGTCTGGAGTACAACAACATTAACTATATCGAGATATGTGTTGATTCCACAATGAATTTACCGGATATGTACGGTTATATGAATGCAAATTCATTAACAAACAAGTACAGGTTTAATGGCTTCTTTAAGCCGGAGAGGAATGTAAAAGCAGAGGTCTTAGATGGGGGGAATGGATTTAGAATTCCCGGCAGTAGCAACAGCATTCATATTTATAACAAATCAGATTATTCGGAAGATTTCATTAAAGAATTCTTTAAGATTAATGGGTTTGGTGATGCACCAATTTACAGGTTGGAGAGTCGATTGGATTGGAACTATCTGAAATCACTGATTAACAGAAAAAGAGTCCTAATTACCCCGGAAATTCTGCTGGATGAAAATATGCTCTCAACACTCTTTGCGATGGTTGCAAAAAGCAAGCTGACATTCAATGATTTACGTACCAAGTATCGTGATAAAAGTGGTAATGCTAAGTATGATAAAATTTCTATACTGGATAATATATGTCTTACCAAATCAGAATTGCTGAAATTTAATCCCGGCAAACAACAATCTCATTACAAAAACGAGAGTACAGATGAGGAAATAATCCGAAGAACATACTACAGTTTTATTGAAACCGGGAATGAAAAATACTTCAACAATATCAGGCATAGTGCTGAGGCTGCAAAGATTGATGATTCAACGGTCATTACATTAATGCACAAATTCAATCAAAAGTACCGGGGTGATAGAACCACAGACGTTCTAAACCGGATGGAATATTCCATTAAGAATTATCATGTGGGGAAGAAGAGTGGTTTGGTTAACAGAATATTTGATGAGATTGGAAAAAGATGGCGAAAGAAACAACAGATATTTGTTACTTCTTAAAGTGTGTCTATTAACTGTACTATCTGGTACTATAATGCGTTTTTATATCTACCTTAATTGGTGATAAATAATAAAAAATTAGAAAAAATTAGGAAAAATATGAAATTCGCTAAGGTGTTGACCAGCTTAGAATAAAAGACAAACATGTCTTTTATCCAACGGTAAACTACAGAATTTATTTCCCTTTGTCCCGCCTACATTCATTTTTCTCACACCTTTTATGAATTTTCTGGAAAATTTTTCTCAGAAGGTTTTTCGCTACAAAAGAATTGTTCCGGGGTTAGCTCTAAAGCCTTGATTAATTGAAGAAATGAACTCATTTTATAGTCTTCACCTTTAGTAATTCTCCAGAGTGTCATGACATTTATGCTGTGTTCCTCTGCAAAGTTTCGGTAATTAGGGTTAAGTAATTTCCTGTGCTTGTCGACTTTATTACCAATAACTTTAAGTTGTTTAGCTATATCTCCCGAAAATTCGGGAATGGTTCTTTTTGGCATATCTGCGTTTTTCTACAAATATATAAAAAAAGCATAATATATTATGCATGCATAAAGAATTATGCATATATTTGTAATATGAAAAAGAATAGAATATTACAGCACTCCTTTTCACTCTGTAGCGGTGAAACTATTAATCGTTATTTCATTCTTATCGAGCATTGTGATGACAAGATTGTCAGTATTACTGCTGTTAAGATTCCGGCAGTTTTGAATTTCTGGGAAGAAAAATATGGATATTACCCATTTCTCTGGAACTAAACCATTAAAAGATGAAAATTAAGGCAAAACGAAGTGTACAAAAAACCCTATCAGATTGCCAAAACTCAAAGCACTGATTATCAGTATATAATGAAAATGAATTTATATGTACAATAAACACATGTTATTTAGACACCAAAACCACCATATATGAGAATCGCTATCTATGCCAGAATCAGCAAAACGTCATCCGATTTAAATAACCAACTAATTCTACTCCGGGAATATTGTAAAAGCATGAACTATGAAATTTACAAGGAATATACCGATGTGGTAAGTGGAGCATCTACAAATCGGACAGAGTTCAACAAGATGATGTCTGATGCATCAAAGCGTAAATTCGATATGGTTCTTTTTTATGCACTCGACAGATTTAGCCGGGAAGGGGCAAGGCGAACAATATATTATCTTCAGATGCTTGATGAATATTCAGTAAAGTATAAATCTTATACTGAGCAGTATATTGATTCATCCGGTTTATTTGCAGATGTAATAATCGCTTTGCTTTCAACACTGGCGAAACAGGAAAGAATACGCATTTCTGAAAGGGTGCATGCAGGATTAGCCAGAGCAAAGCAACAAGGAAGGGTTGGTGGTCGACCGACACTTGATTTTGTTAAAATAGAGAAAATCAGAAAAATGAAAACTGCTGGAAGAAACATTGTGGCTATCTCAAAGGAGTTAAAAATAAGCAGGGGAACAGTTTATCAATATTTGTGATAAATGTTACCAATATTATTTTTATATTTGATAAACCCATAGAAACCAGTGCTGTCCACTTTCGGTTACTATAATCAAATTCGATACAATCACATTTGAAAACAGAAGGCTAATGAAAGTTGACAAAGAAATTATAAAGGCAGTACACGATGATAAACTTGAACAATTTCTAAAAAGTATCAACGTGTATGATTCAATTATTAATAAAAAGGCTAAGTGCAAGTTTTGTTCAGAAATAATCTCGATGGAAAATTTATACACAATTTTCCCGGAAAGTGGAGCAATAAAATTTGCCTGTGATAAACCAGCTTGTATTGCAATGATGAATAGCTATTTAAATGAAAAATAATATAATACTGGCTCTTTTTGACATTAATATTTATGTGACAATTTCAATTGTTGCAGTATTCAGTTTTATAATTGGTGGTTCGGTAGTTGCACATTACCTAAAACACCCAGAAAAACTTGAGAAACTCTTTGCTATTGTAAGTAAGGTGGCAAAGTATATTTTTAAAACGGCTGAATACACTTATGTAAAATATGATATCCAATCACGTGTTAATGGATTTGTTTCAGAACTTGTAAAAAAAGTCCCCCACATTGTTCCTGTGAGAGTAAAACTGGAGTGGATAGATGAAAATATTGAAGCAAAACAATTTATTGAATCAGGGCAGTTGGTCATAAGAATGCATAAAAGTGAAAATCATAACAGAAATGTGGTTAATGCGACTTTTACATTTGTCTCTTATTCCTTATTACGCAAGGCTAAAAACTACATTGCAAAGTATCAAAGAAACGCTATTGATTTGTTTGTTTCCTTTAAAATTCTTGAGAATACGAAATATGAATTATTGGATGAATTTGTTCAAGAATATTTAAATGCTGGATTAGACAATGAAAAAGTTGCTGATTTTTACGACAAATTCTTTGATATAAGTAAAGCTGGATTATTTTTCCCGGTCTTCATTACAGAAATGACATTCCTTGGAGAAAAGATTTTCGGCAAAAAAAGGGAAGATACAAAAGTCTTTGAAGAAGTTAAGAAAATGGTTCATTTCCTTTATTATTATGCTAATCGAAGATTGAATCAAGATACAATTTCAGAATATAATGGAGAATACTGCAAATTTGCTATACGCATTATTGGCAGAAAAATGAAAATTGATACGGAAGGGAAAAAGGTATATATTAACAACATAAAAAAGATACCGAAGACTATTGAGACAATCTATTTGGTAGGTGATGAATTAAATCTGGAATTTATTACAGAGGTAGTTGATAGTTGTAATACAGAATTAGGTTATACAATATTTTCAAAACAGCATTATAAGGCATTCGGCAAGGACAGGGAAGGACAACAAATCGAATTAAAAAGCTGTTTAGTTGTTTTAAGAAATCGAGAAATCTCCATCTATCATAAAAATTAGAATAGTTTGATTGAATCTTACACCTGATTTTCATAATGTCGGCTCTGTATTACGAGACACATAGTTAAGCTGTCAGTTATATAAAAGATTGCTTTTCCCATTCTAACTCTTTTATCATTCTGAACGTTCCAAAATCGCTGCCAAATCATGAGAATACCAACGCTAATCCAGATTAATAAGGCAAAACAAAAGAATGTATGGGATTTCGGGAACAAGCTACTATATGAAATGTGTAATGATACTTTTACTCATACCCACGATGACCAGATATTAGCAAAAGTCTTATTTATTGGAAGAATATATGCTGTAGCAATTGAAAGACGGAGAAACAAAAAGGAAACGCTTGGAGACGATTTTTATATTGATACTGTTGCACCAGCATTCAAAAATTCTGACCTTGATAAGCATTTAGCTGCATTAAAAAAAATAAAACAGATTGGTCTGAATGAAGTAAAACAGATTCTCGAAACTCACTTTTACCTGACAAGCTTAATTAATAAAATAACTGACCTTAATAAGCGGTCATTCAGTTCAAAGTATCTTCACTTTCATCTACCGGAACTATTTTTTATTTATGATAGTCGTGCAGTTAAAGGCATGCAGTACTTCATAAACCGTGTACCGGGGAATTATGTACATCTTACACAACTTAATACTGTTGACGAAAACTATGCTAAGTTCTATTGCAAGTGTTTTGAATTAAAGAAGCAAATAGAAGAAAACTATCATACAAGCTTAACTAACAGACAGTTTGATAACTTGATACTCAGCAGACAGGAGTGAAAAACTTAAAAAAACATGGTGAAGCATAAAAAATCAGAAATCTATACTTCCGGAAAAAGCTTTCGTGCGATTGCAGAAGCAAATGCAAGAAGTTATCGATTAAATAATCTTCACTTATCAACTTATGACACTTATGGACATATTCTGACTGATTCTGATGGGGAAAATGGTATGAACTTCCTTCCTTCATTGCGCACCAAAATTCTTAAAGAAGTAAACAGTAGAAATGAAAAAGGGAAAGGAGTTGATATCGGCAGGACAACAAAGAATATGTTGTCGTCACAGGCGATGTGTTTTAACTTGTTTGTGCCTTTAAATCTTAATAAACAACTTGCCACCGCATTCTTGAAGGAGTTATCTGAAAATGTTGCTGAAGTATGCCAAGACATAGAATATGAATATACTCCTTCAAAAACAATATTTAATGACCAATCCGGTAAGGGGGGTGTAGACTGTGATGCATTAATAAAGTTTAAAAACTGCAAAGGTGGTACTTCATTAATTGTGGTAGAAACAAAATTTGTCGAGCCTGAATTCAGTAAATGTGGTTTCAGAAAAAGTGACCATGAAGACCAATGTCCCTTAAAAACACTTGTTGCACCAGATTTTTCTAATTGTCGGTATCATTACAAAAAGCATTATAACTATTGGAGAGTTGCGGAAGAAAGCAATTTATTCAACATGGAAATGATTCAGAATCAACCATGTCCTTTCGGTGGTACATTGTGGCAATTATGGACAAACATGTCCTTAGCTTATGCCCTTTCAAAAGAATATTCATGTGATGATTTTTATTATTCGGTTATTTGTCATGAGAAAAACGATAAGCTATCAAAGAAAGGGAAAACTTTTACCGACTTCAGAAAATTACTTAAAAATCCGAATAAGCTGAAAATCATTTACCTAAGCGATATAAGGAAAGCATTTGATGAAATAGGAAATAGATTTCCGGGAAACGATTGGACAAAGGAATTTGTTGAAAGATATTGCTTGTAGAATATTTATTCAAATTCGAACTCCAGTAAATCATTTTGATTATCAACCTCATGCCACAATCTTCTGGATATGATTTCTTCATATTCGTTTTCATCCGATAATTTCCACATGCTATAAGCATCAGGTTTATTGATGTGACAAACGGTTACTGTTAAAGCTTTATTTATCAGGTATAGCTGAAAATACAGGTATTCCTTTTCTAAATGCACATTCAACAACTTTGCTTTATCCAGATATGACCCTTCCCTGTAACAGTAAACAGAATTCACCCTAAGAGTTCCGGTTTGGGTACAAATACACTTAACATTGAAGTGGTACTGGTTTGGTGATACCAGACACCAAAACCGGGATAAAAGTGCTTTAAATCGCTTTCTTTGCCACCAGAAGAAGAAGTGAAGCTCATCAGTTAGTTTCATCACCTATTGAAATTTTTCTCCAGTAATTCTATTGTTTTCTGCCTTTACCAAATCAACAATATCTTCCCAATTGATAAATAAAAATCTCGGTCTGTGAAAAAGACTTCGTTTTACCAACATTTCCTGACCAGTCGATGTATATCTTATTAAGAATGACACTACTCCATCTTTTTCTGAATAATCTATGTCATTTAGCTCCACACAAGCAAATCCTTCAGGACTTACACATAAGTACTTTTGTTCCAACTCACAATTTTTTTTCCGTGAAAGAAGAATTTGCCAATGAGAGTATAAACCATTAGAATTCAATCCTTCAAATACATCTTCAATCGATGGGAATCGCTCATTGTAGAATGCTTCATAAGGGTGTTCATCTTCAGCAATTTTGCTTTCAGTATATCCACTTAAAATGTTTTTATCATCTGCTTTCATACTGTTTTCTTTTACTATAAATACAGACGAATGTAAAATCGAGCGATAAGGGGGGGTGGGTATCCAGTGCCACCCACTCCCTCCCCCGGTGGGGTACGTTTAGATACCGGGGTGCAACAAAAAGAAGGTTGAGAAAAAAATCCGGAAATTAAAAATTGGTCTTAAAAAACGGCAGGATGAAAAATTTTATAAAAATTAAAAATGAATCTGTTAATTGTTCTTTTTTGGTTTTGCCTTGGGTGTTATAAACGCCCGGTTCATTTCACTTTTCTTATATTCATCCGGAACTTTTATGTATCTTTTTAAGACTGAGTAACTCCCTTGACCTGTCCATGATAAAATGACTTCCAATGGGATTTTCTTTGTAACACAAATAGATATAAATGTATCACGACCATTATGGCTTGTCCTCTTCTGCCACTTCAATTCATTAAACATATCTTCAAGATTGAGGTTGTATTTCTGATTACTGATTTTTAATGAGGATGTGTCATTGCCATATTTTTTAAGTATTGCTCTACTGAATTTATTTAAATCAATATATATCCTATTTTCATCTTTAACTTCTTCTGTCTTAACTGGATTTATAACAATCCGACCCTTAATAATTTTTTCAGGAGTGATTTTGTCAATATCCGAATATCTAAGCCCGGTGCTGCATTGCAAAATGAAACGGTCTTTGGTTTTCTCCAAGACAGGAGTGGAAAATGTTTTTTGTGTTAATTCAATGAACTCATTGTACGATAACGGATTTGCTGCATTGGCTTTTTTCTTCCCTTTCTTAAAGTCTTCATCCATGAATGAATCATCCAGTTGTATTTTAAGTTCATGTCGTCTTTTGTAGTAATGCTTTAAAAATGTTTTTAAGACCGTGAACGATTTTTCGACCGTTGAAGTATCATATGGAACTCCGTTCATCCAAACGCTGAAATTGTCGCTGAAAGTTAGGGTCATGTCTTGGAAGAACAATTTCTTTCCGGTATGCTTTTCATATTTTACTAATCTGTTTTTTACAGTAGTAAATTCTTTCCATGTACCACGGGCTGCACCGTTGGCTTTACGATACTCTACATATTCTTCAAGATATTCTGTGATACCTTTAACCTTGGACTGCTTTTCCGGTGGAAACAATTCAAGCAGTTTTTCAAAATCAGTACGGAATTTTTCAATGTTAGTGGCTATAACAGACGGTGTACGAAAACTCAGAGGAAGAACTTTTCGTTTATTCAGATAGTTCTCTACCGCATTATGCTTATCGGTAATGACTACATTCTTTTCATTGCATAACGGGTCTTTATCCAACACCTTTTGTTTCTTTTGAGACCAGTTTTGCGGATGAACCCATATTTCAGTGGAGATTCGCAATATTTTTTTCCTGTAATCCCCTGTACCATGATATGAGTATTTGAGTATCTCAATATAAATCTTCACTTCTCCATCTGAATTTTTTTGCTTGAGGAGAACCATATTCCTTACTTTCCAGTCCGTTTTCCCGAAATAGTTTTGGATTATTTCCTGTACATTTACACCATCATTATCTGCCATAGTAGTAGAAAATTAATCGGATACCCGGTAATGCTCATAAATATAGGTTATTATTACCAATTACCAATAGAAAAATGCAATAATTTATCAAATGTAGTAGAAAATCTATAATTGATTATCAGTTAGATAGCTATATAATATAATCTTCTCACCCCGACTTTTAAAATCACAAGACCGTTGTTAATCAATTGATTACAACGGTCTTTTTCTTTGTGGTGGAAAATATGGTGGATTAAATAGTTACTTTAAAGAGGCAACTTTCTGAATTTTTTGTAATTTTTCTATAATTTTTAAAGATTGAAAAGTAGTTCTATTTTCTTCAAACCACTTTTCGTATTCATCAGAATATATGTCAAAAGGATTTTGAACCATTCAGAATGTAACCACCTTGTCACTATCAACGACCCAGTTGGTGAATTCAGCCATACTACTTATTTCTGCTCCTTCTATTAACGGAGCACTCTTTAAACCTCTGGCTTCAGCGCAACCACCACATATTTTGACTTTTCCCCCTTTTGCAAGGACGGCTTTTATCATCCTTTCGATATTGTAGTATCCATTGGGTGTGTTTTGATTTGCCAATGCGCAATTTGCAGCATCTGCCATTAAAAATACCCGCACCTCTGTATCAGCATGGTCTTTCCCAAGTTGCATTGCCAGCCGTAGTGCATTATACGCTTTTTCTGTTCCGTAAGGAGCATCGTTTATAACGATTAAGATTTTCTGTGCCATTTGAATAATTTTAATATGAAGTGGTGCAAAGTTAGGAACAATTGGAATTAATTATGGGGATAGATATTTGCGTTGTAAAATGTAATCTATAGACATTTTACCTGCCCCATAAATAAGAAGAAAAATAATAAGCATTGTCATGGCAAAATCCGTTCTTGAATCATGAGCCATCTGCCAGAATCCCTTTTCTATCAATATCGGTATCTTGGTCGTTGTGATTGCAGTAATCATTATTGTGAGTAAAGGGATTGCAGCAACTCTGATTGAAAAACCAATCAGTATAAGTACACCACAAACAATTTCAAACGATGCCACAAATGCCGCCAGAAATTCTGGATTTGCAAATCCTATCTTTTCGAAACGACCTGCACCGATAAATTCAGGAAAAAGGAATTTCTGGATTCCTTCCGAAAGAAAGACCAAACCCACAATCAATCTTGGCAAAATTGACCTGTAGTCATCAACTGTTTTAAAAACAATGCTTTGAATTTTCTTCATGGTCTGGTAAATTTATATAATTCCTACCCCCAAGGCTAATGCAATCAGAAATAGCATAAAGGATACCAATACCTGAACGAACCTTAAAGTTACCTTCTTTAACAATCTGCTTCCTATAAATGCTCCTATTATGGCTGACAGTGTTGCAGAGATTATTAGTATCAAATGTTCATGCAGGTTTGCTTCTTTAAACCGTGTTGCATAGACTGAAAGTCTTGTAAAGTCAACCAAAGATGCTATAATAACACCTGTTGCGATATATGCTTCTTTGGATAATCCGCTTTTGATAAGAAATGCACTTCTGATAGCACCTTGAATTCCAGTCAATCCACCAAAAAATCCACTGAGAACCCCACCCAGAGCGAGTTTATTCCTGCTGAACTGAACTTTTTGCACAGACGGCATGATTTCAAGCAAAGAAAAGATAATTAAAAGTATGGCTATTATAAGTTTTACAGGGGTAATTTCAAAATTCCTATCCCATAATTGATATTCAACAAGAGAAGGCATCATTGTTATTCTGAGTAATAACCATGCACCTGCAAATGATGCAAGAATTGCAGGAATGCCAAACTTTAACAGAACCTCTTTATCTGCCCGTTTTCCAACAAGCGACATCTTAAATAAATTGTTGGAAAAATGAACTACACCTGTTAACGCAATTGCAATTTCTACTGGAAAAAAGATTGCAAATACGGGCATTAAGATTGTTCCAAGACCAAATCCAGAAAAGAATGTAAGGATGGCAGTAAAAAAAGCAGCCAAACTAATGACAATTATCTCCATGTAGCAATATTCAATTTTAAACACGATTACCAGCAATAAGGTTCAAAATGGCAACCACAGTTTAGATTTCTGTTATCTTATAGTAATTGGGTAGGTCAGTTTTAAGAATCCAATATATTTGCTTTGAAATACCCCTTTAGAGTCTATGTATTCGGTATGATTAACAATGAAATACAAGTAACCAAATGGTGGCTTAAATCGCCATCCAGTCAAGCCATAGACATATATTTTGTCAGTAGAACTATTTGTCTGGCAGATTAATTTTATCCAAAGGTTATTTGTGAAGTTATAAGTAGTTGAAATACTGTTTATAAAAGCCGTTTTGAAGTCAATTGTCTCTGGATAAAAATGTATATACCTTGGCTTTAATTCAAGTGCCAGTTTGTTCAAAACCTTTAATTGCAGACCAGACTCAATAGAATAATAATCAGAACCAAAACTGCGACCTTTTCTTACCATTAGTGAAGCATGATTATAGGCTTCAATATTATAACCCAATGTAGCGGAATAATAGAAGTTATAGTAATCAGTATTCTCAGAGGTTATATACCTGTATTCATTATTATACCTGAGGTCAAGATTAAATTTATTTGTAAAATAGAATTGGACTGACTCATTAATGTTCCAACTCATAAATTTTGAAAAATCATCATTCCAGTAAATATTGTTTGCGGTGCTAAAGTTGATGTATTTAAAAACTGATTTTTTAATCCACCATTTATATGATAAATCTGAATCAAATTCGTTTCGATTATCGTCATTTAGATATCCAGTCTCATTGAAAATATCTTTTAGTCCTTCTCCTTCAAGATAAGAATACCTGATATGCCAATGGAAAAAGTTGTTTTCTGCCGCAAACCTTACATATCCCGTATTGCGTAAAACATTCCAGTTGTCTACTGCAGCAACATACTGACCAGTAAATTTCCAGAGCGAACCGAGATTCAAAACATAATCAGGACTAAATGTTGAAATCATCCTGTTACCGATAAGTTTATTGGTTGTCGTGAAGCCAAGACTTGATGATTTCAAAATATCTCTCTTTACTCTGAATGCTGTATACATCGGCTTAGCACCAGATGAATCAATGGAATTTTTATCAAAGGCATTAATAAAATTGACGTTGGTTCTACCTGCTTTACCTGTCAATTTTATGCCTGCGGATATATCTCCTACACGTCTCGAATAGAAAGTTTTTAAACGTGTTTGATACATTTCGTTGCCTTCCTGAAAGAAAACCCTTTTTTCAGGATATTGTATCTCATATTTCGTAAGGTCAATGACATCTTCGTCAGCCTCAACTGTGGCGAAATCTGGATTTACAGTTATGTTTGAAGTTAAATTTGAATTTATTTGCCAGTTTATATCACCACCAATTTGATTTTCAAATATATATTTGTCCCAATTGGCATTTGTAGTTGTGACTTTCCCCATACCATATGGAATGAGTAATATGGTATTCTTTGTTGCCCCTGGACTTAAATTAAGAAGTTTTCCAGATGACGATATTTTATACTCTTCAGTAACACTTTTTGCCCAGTAGGAAATTTCAGATTTTTCCCGCACCATTCGTCTGAAGTTTATTTGCCAATCGGATTGATTTTTTTTGAATTTTATACTATTAAATGGAATCACCATTTCGGCAAACCAACCCCAATCATATATTTGTGCACTGGAATTCCATTCAGTATCCCAATTATAATCAATTGTACGACCATCATCCATTATTCTGGAATCAGTTTGCGTCCCTAATGGATTAAGGGCAAAGCAATAGGCATTCCTGTTGTCATTAAAAGTCCCAAGAATAATAAATATACCATCATCACTTTGAGCAAATCTATCTCGAACCTGTATTTTACCTGTGACAGGTACATCCTGATAACAAGCGATACCGAAATAGATTGCTTTTTCATCCTGCATGACAATGATTCTGGTGTTTGATATAGTAGTGTCACCATTTAGTGGCTCAAGTTGAATAAAATTATAATTCATCAGGAGTGAATCAATATCATCAAATTTACCATCAATTGCGGGTAAAGTTTTTACTGGGAATACTTCTATATTTCGTTGCCCTGATACAGTGACAAAAAGAAAGAAAAGAAGAGAAGTATATATCGCTTTTTGTAAATTTTGTAGAATTGCCATCCGTATTTAATGCTATCTAAAACAAATAAAGTGATTAAATATGAATATCTGAAGGAGATTTTTGCGGAGCGAATTTTATTAACTGTTTTTTTAAGGTTTCGGGGGCGGGTGCAAAATTGTTGCAACCTATGTAAGTGTTTAAAATGAGCATGTTGCGCAGGAGCAATCTTGTGTTTGTTGAGATAATACACGCTTGCATTGCACTGAGCATTGGAGACGCTTTGTTTTCTCACCCCGACAAAAGAAAAAGCCTTTCCTCGCCTTCTGGCGGGGGAGGGCTTTGTTTTTCAGTTGTGTTGAAAGCTTGCTTTCATAAGCAAATGGAAAACAAAGCCCTAAATGAGCGAAGCGAACTAAAGGCTTTTTCTTTTAAGTCACCTCTATGGAAGTCCGCGAGTCCGACCGGAGGGAGGACGAGCAATCTTCTCACCTCGACATTTAAATAAAATGGCCTTGTAAATCAAATATTTACAGGGCCATTTTCATTATTAGTACAAAAAGTAGTACAAAAATCTTTAAACTTCAACCGATTGGAAAAGAAGATGTAGTTGATCGTTTACTTGAGATTTATGGTAAACGGAATTATTACGAGAAAGCAAAAGGGGGAATGCATGAGTTTTTCGGAATGTGTTATTGCGATGAAGTTCTAAAATACTTATTAGTGGCACGATCGAACCTTGATTGGGAGAAAAATATAGTTGATGCCACCCTGATGTCAATCATTTTGATTTACCTACATGCAAAACTTGGTGAAGGACTGTCAAATCAAATGAGAATGACAAAATCAATGGGGATGAACTATTCTATAAATTGGTGAAAGAAACATAATATGATTTTACCTCCAGAGATTAATCCATGCGAATTAATCTTAGATAAAATTAATTGGCGTTATGATAAAGGTAAACCAAATATTACTGAAAATGCAGTTGTATTTGCGGATAGCGCAAATAAATTAAAATTAATCACAGAAAGAGCCATTAAATACGACATCAAATTTTCTTTGCTATTCACGTCTCCACCCTATTATTCTATTACTGATTATTATGGGGAGCAGTGGTTAAGACACTGGTTATTAGAGGATACAGCCAGCTCGCAATCTTTAAAAGAGAAATATAAAGGACGATTTATAAATAAACAAGAATATTACGATTTGCTTGATATTGTATTTGGATTTTGTTCAAAAATGATGAATGAAAATAGCACAATCTATGTTCGGACAGATAAAAGAGAGTTTACATTCAAATCGACTTTGGAAATTCTAATTAAGCATCTTCCATATCATAAAGTTGAAGTTATTGATAAGCCGTTGAAAACTAAAACACGAACACAAACAAAACTATACGGAGATAAATCAATGAAGCCAGGCGAAGTGGATATTATATTAACAAACAAGTGACTATACTCCAATTTTCGTAATCTTCATGGATGCTTTGCAGTGAGGCAATGTGTAGGTTGAAACTTTAGCTTTAATAGTCTGTAATTAATTCAATTCCTCAAATCCAATTGTTCTCAAGTATTCAAAAATAGGATCATAAAAAGAAGAATTACGTGTTGGATCATCTTCGCTTCCAAAGGGAACTACTATTACCATTCCCTGTCGAGCACGGGTTAGCAAAACTCGATAAGCATTTTTTAAATATGCCTGTCTTTCAGCCTTTCTAATTTGATTCCATCGGTCACCAACAAAAGACCTGTACTCCCAACCATTTGAGGAATATCTGAAATCTGCATCCCAGGTAACACAAACCCAATCAAGTTCCAAACCTTGAATATCGAATTCTGTTGCAACAGACTCGAGATAAAAGGATGACCGTACATCTTGCTTTCCATCAAGAAACCAATGTATTGGATCCATCGGAGATCTAACATCAATTGAGTGAGGTTTTAATCGTTCTGCTTGGGAAGACACAACAATTCCAAAACGTTCTGTTCCTCTTGCTTGTTTTTTTAACCACTGCTTAGCCTTTTTAAGTTCGCGGGTTATAACAATTGGGTATTTTGATTTTACCTTGTTAAGTGTTTTTCGTGCCTCCTCTATCTCAAGATCGAGTAATTGTTTTACAAGTAGTGATACATTTTCTGCCCTAAATGAACGCATAGATACAGAAAGGTGTAAGTTTTCATCATAGAATACATTTGGCCTGTTTGATAAATCTTTGAGAATTTCTCCGGCTCCGTACTCACTATCAGTCAACCTTGGGGAAATGTAAATGTGCCAATCTGGAAATGATCGATTAAGAGATTCAATCCACTCACCTATTCCAGCCTCTCCTGTATTAATTTCTTGTCCCCCACCTACTAAACATACGATCACAGCCCAATCTTTATGTCGGTCAAGACAGGAAATTAAGAATTCAGGTTCAGACTTCATAAATCCCGGGAAATCTTTTTTCCTAAGCATGAAATTGGCTGTTTGTTCAAGGTTCCAAGCACGCTGACTTTCATCAAAAAGTGCTATATGTTCGATTGGGGGAGCATCTATATCCTTAAGACAGTCATCCCTGAAATTATGGACATTCTGAATAAATAGTTTAACTTCCCTGAAAGCATCACCTTTTCTTTGTTTTATCCCAACTTCTTTACCATGATTAACCTTATCCCTCGCGAGAGCCTCACGGAGAATGTTAACAAGTGGACCATTTCCAGATAAAAACACACTGTAAAGTTCAGATGACTTATCTATATGGGTTGTAGCTATATTTAGTCCTACCAGGGTTTTACCTGCACCAGGAACGCCGGTTAAGAAACATATTGATTTATGCTTTTCGTTTTTAGAAATTTGTATAATAGATGCAATTTCGTCTGAAGTTGTACTCAAATTAATTGCACTAGCATCACTTCTGGATATTTCTGAAACAGAGTGACCACTGTAAAGTGCCATCGCTGCTTCTATAATAGTCGGTGTGGGACTGTACCTTCCATTTTCCCAAATGGTCTTATCTATTACATTCTCTTCTTCATTTATTAGTAACACTTTATCAATAACATTGCTAATGAGATCCTTATTACATTTGATTGGACTTAGAAGCTTATCATCATATGATGTAAAAGATATTAATGTTTCAGAAAGTTTAGCCTCAGTGGAAATCAGAACAGGAGCTATGTATTTATCATGACTCGTCTCATGGAAGTTTTTCAAGTCAAGTGCATAATCCCAAACCTGGTCGATAGCATGCATTGGAAATTCACGTTCACCAACTTTAAATTCAAGAATGAAAATTACAGATTGTATTAAGAGCACTACATCAATTCTTTGACCCATTCGAGGTATAGAATATTCAAAATAAATTCCACCGCTATATTTTGAAAGAACACTTTGTAAGATTCTAATCTCTTCTCTCCAAGCACTTTTCTGACCTAGTTCATCAGCGAATTTGCTCAATATAGCCATTTGCCCAATAATTTCTTCAGGTTTAGTTACATTGAAGTTATCAATAGTATCGCTATAATAAGAACGGTTCATTCAATCTGTTCTTGGGTTGAAATTTTATATAAATTCTGATTAGAAGACTTTTTTAATATCTTTTACAAATTTACATTTCCATCCTCTCTTTAAAATACTTTTCAGTCTGTTTATCAGTGAAATAAACATAGCACCCTTTCATTCCCCTGCTAAGAAGTGTCCGGTATATATTCTTGACATGCTTTTCGAAATTATCTACACTTCTTTTCAGCATCGGGTCTTTGGTGGCAGTTATATCTGCCGACAATTTTCCGGAAGTATTATCAACACACAAATCATTACCAATTATCACTCCAATATAATCGAACTCAAATCCCTGGGCAGTATAAATACAACCTACCTGTTTAATTCCTTCCGGGCGATACGCCCACTCATACCACCTGACATAACCTTTTGGGATTGAGGTTATTTTATCATGTGTCTCCCATGGCATTGCAAAATCCCCGATCTTCACATCTTTAATAAGTTCACCATTACTATTTGTTTTACTGCTCCATGGCCAGCAGAATCCGGCAACCATCCTTGCAGAGTTTGGTTTCTCTTTCTCTTTTTCATTAAGGAGATCCATTATCTCCTGCGGTGAGGAAAAAATCCTGAAATCGAACTGGTCCTCTTTCCTGAAAGTCCTCACCTCATCAGTGTATCCAAGAACCGATTCGATCCATAACAAGTAATCGTTAGACCCCATGCACCTGTATTGAGTTTCCAGAGTAACCTCATGAATACCTGCATTAAATTTTGCTGCAGCCTCTCTTATAAGACTTGAACTTCCAACCTCTGATGAACGTACATTCTGCCTGTCATCGATGAAGAAAACAGTTGTTTTAGCACACCTAACCAGCTGCTCCATCTGTGGCATATCTGTCCTGTCTTCCGGTTTAGTGTACTGATGGTTACTATTTTTTTCTATCCTGTGAGCTTCATCAATAAGAAGTATATCAAATTCATTTTCCTTTGTCCTGCTGGGGATGAAACGGTAGAGATTTGAGAACATTATTTCTCCCCCCCTGCCGACCAGCTTTTGTAGTCCGGATGTGAACGGTTTTGATTTGCATCCGTAGAGAACATTCTTTTTCCTGATTGCAGCTTCGGCAAGTATATTCAGTGCGATAACTGATTTGCCTGTGCCAGGTCCGCCATGAACAATAATAACAGATTTTTCATTCTTTTTTGCCGACATCCTGTACCTTGCCCAGATGAGGTTCTTGGCAACAAGCTGCTCGTTAAGTAATGAGAACACGACATCATTTTTAATGATCCTGTGCACATTCTCAAGCAACTTCTTTGAAGGATGCAGACGGCTCTGCATAAACCGGTTAAATATCTCAAACCCGGAACCGTTTTCAAGAAGTTCTCTGATCCGGTTCCCAAGTAACTTTGTGTCTTCTTTAGTAAAGAGAGGAAATTCTGCTATCAGATCTTTGTAAACCGGACTGTGAAGACCCTTCCCTTCTGTTCTTGAGTAGTTATGACAATAGGCACAACTGAAAAGTGAGAGAGTCGGTTTTTTCTCAAACTCTTCAACAAATCCTTTCATGTAATTGTGATAACCCTTTACTTGCTGTGATGGGTGAGGCACAATCCGTTCCCTGCCACCGGTATAAGTTTCAACAAAGTTACCCTCCTCTACCAATTCCTTTACATTTGACCACTGTTTGAGTTCAATGAGGATAACATTTGAAATGTCGTTTGTCCCTTTTCCGAAAAGCAGGCAATCGAGACGGCTCTGATTATATGGTACTTCATATTCGAGAGCAACAAAAGTGTCGTGTATTTTACCCAGTTCCAGCAGATCCCTCACTCTCGAAAGACTGTTTTGCCAGGATACAAATTCAGGAATACCGGGATCCTTACCAAGCCTTGCTTTATAGTTATCGGTCATGATATCAGAGATGGTATTTTCCCTGACATCATCTATAAACCTTTCGGAAGGTGCCTGGTAGATCAGCATTGGCTATAGTTCGTTGTATTTTTTCGCACTTCCCTTTGATTTCTCGACAGGGTATTTCTCATTATTCTTCCTGATCTTTTCAAGAACTATCTCCTTTAGGTCAAAACCATGTTTTTCTACCAGTAAAAGACTGAATGCAAGTACATCAGCGAGTTCTTCCTTCAGTTTATTCTTGTCAACAAGTTCCGATTCCTCAGTTGTTTTCCAGAGGAACAGTTCATTTAACTCTGCGGCCTCAATTGAAATTGCAAGGGCAAGGTCCTTTGAATTATGGAATTGTTCCCAGTGTCTGGCATCACGGAACTTAGTCAACTCATCTATAAGTATTTGAAACTCATTCATTGCAAAAGTATTTGAACCACTAATTTATTGAATTTATCATGGAAAGTTGCCTGAATTAATACTATATGGACAACTTATGAATAAAATATTCAACTATCTTGTTGTTTGACAGTATTTTATTCTTTGCATAAAGATATCACGGTAATATGTATCAATTTTGTAATTAAGGGAATCAAATCCCTATTTTTGAGCAGCTTTAGCTGTTGTTCCACTACCGGCAAAAGGATCAATTATTAACTGATTTGGTGCTGTAGTTGTCAGAACAATTCTTTCTATCAATAATTCCGGAATTTAGCATGGATGGTTAGTTTTCTCTTTGCTGACATTCTTTACCTGGTTTATTTCCCGCCAGTCATAAAGTTTTGTTCCAGTTTTGCCTTATGTTATTCTTTGTTAGATTCGTTTATCATTCAGATTTTTATATTCCTGTCGAACTTTTCGGAAATCAGGCTTACATCCCCACCAACTGATTAACCGGCTTTGTATACCTGTTTTGGAATTATACACCCAGCATACAATCTGTTCGTATTTCTCATTAAATGCTTTTGGAATCAAATGATTTCTTAATGTTTCTAATTTGAAATCTTCTGAAACAGCTTATAGATAAAGAGTTACAGAGCAGGGTTGTTTAAATAAGAAAATATTAGGGAAAATATGCAATCCAGGTTCTGGTAAAATGAAACACTAGTCAACTTCCATTAAAGAGTAATGTCTCAAGCTTTGAAAGCAACTCTTTGTGTTTGCCGGGATTGGATTTAATCAGATTTTGAAGATTCAGAAGTTTCCATTGGACAGCAGACATATCCTTAAGTCCTTTAACTGGAAACTGATCCCAATCAGGTTCCCCACGTTTAAAACTCAGTAAAAAGAAGCGGTCCGCACCGGTTAGACTTGAATTTACTGTCTCGATAAGTTTTTCACGGGTATTCTCAAAATCTTCATATGTAAAAGCAATGTCAGACATTCCCTGAAACTGGTTATCAAATACTGTCCGCTGATCCAGAAGATGAGGTTGCAGAACCTCGTGCATTGTACGCATATGGCTAACAAGAGCTTGAATGAAACCGTATTTTACATTTTCATTATAACCAGATTCCTGAAATAATAAATACACATCAAATAGATCCCTTGGATGTTGCCGATCAAGTGCGGCACATATTTTTCCACCAAATAGTTCTGCTTCTGATACTACCTGAATTGCAGCAAACTTTTTGAATCTTTCCTGCACATTTTCATTTACCTGAAGTAATCTTACTGGATGCAAATGGCCTCTTGTTATGGTATTAACTTCGACTTTTATTTGTGCACTCTGAGATTGGACTAACAATTTGATATCATTTCCTTCAATTGTATGATTGTTTACAGTAATTCCATGAATTGATTTCGTTATTCGTTCCCTTATTCGGCCAAGTGAATCAGAAATATTGGTCAGGGCGGTTTCCCTGTTATCAAATGGCAGGTAAGTGAGGTCGATATCGACCGATAAGCGGGGCATATTCCGTAAGAAAAGATTTATGGCAGTTCCACCCTTCAACGCAAGAGTCTTCTCGGTTGCTATGTGGGGTATCACTTGCAGAAGCAGATCAGCCTGATTTAAATAAGATTGATTGATCATTATACCGTTATTTCTTTGGGTACTGATATTTTGTATTTTGATATATAAATTCCCCCTTTTACAATTACTCTGTCACCGGTTCCTAATTCTATCCTGGTTTGATCAACAAAATCAAGCCATTGATGTCTGGCTTTAGAAGCCATAAATAGAAAAAGCCGTTTTACTTTTATGGAACTGCAGTTTTCAAGCAATTCCTGCAGGACTTTTGGGCGAAGATTTACAAGACCTTCAAGTATTTGATATCCTTCCATCATTTCGAACCGATCAGGAGCCAGGTACAAACATTCAAGTATTGCACGTTCAGGGCATGATAATTGAAGTTTCAGGCCATCTCGAGAATATTCAAACAAAGCTGAGTTTGCAGGAAGGAACTTAGTTTTTACATGTATTATCTGGGTGCTCCATTCCTGGTTGAGAAACCACTTTGGCAGTTTAACATATTGTGGTGAAAACAGATAGAGTGGTTCCTTCTCCATCCTTACATAATGGGATAATCCTTGAAGAGATATGGATGTTAAACCACCAACATGTACTTGCAATTCTGTTTGTCTTTGTAAGGAGTTCAAGGCTCCTGTCCATTTTACATTTTCATTTGGACGTTTGAATGCTCCGATTCCATATGATTCAAGCCAGCCGCTTTTCAGATAATATTGTTGCAGATCTCTGGAGAAACCATTTTTCTCAAGCCAGGATGCAAGAAGTACTGTTCCAGGAATATGGCTGGACAGGAGACTCATTAATTTTTTATCATTATTAGTAGTCATACTCCCAAAATTAGAACATTTTTAATGATAAACAAACTTTATAACACCATTTAACATTAAATATTATGCAATATAGGTAGTAATACTAATAATATTGGAAAATATTTAATGAATATATCTTAGAGTTGTGATACTTCTATTGGGGTAAATTAATTAGAACCGAACCCAGTTATACTATCCACTGGATTTGTTCTGGTATTACTATACAAATCGTAATCAAGAATCAATAAAACCATTTCATCCAGTATTTCTCCAGGTTCATATTGGTCAGATGCACTGACGAATATGAATCCATCATTGACTTTAATTTTGCCATGAAAACACTTGTCGAATCCGGCATTACCTTTCCCGGCTTTGGCCAAAAAAATCTCAGTGAACTCAATTACTATATTTTCTGCCTGCAGAGGTGAACAATCGAATATTTTGAAGGACTCAATTAGGAAAAATTCACATGAAGCCGTGCAATAACAAAGAGTGAAAAGGACAGGATAAGACAACAGATTTTGTTGTGCCAGGTAAAGGCTGTTTAATATTCTGCCTGTTCTTCCTTTACCATCACCAAAAGGGTAAATCGATTAAAATTGATAATGAAGAAGTGCCAGCTTAATAATCGGATCAAGTTTACAAAAGTCAGATTCGTTTATAAATAGCTCAAGATGTTTAAGTTTCTCTCTTATAACAACTTCACAGCATGGTGGAGTATAAGTCTCACAAAGTCCCTTAAGTTCTCCCAAACTCCTGGCATTTTTGGTTTTTTCGTATATTTTTCATAAGTTTGAATTGAAACTCTCGCTGGGTTAAATTGAAACGTCCTTTTTAACTTCTGGATTGGAAATCACAATGATGATATCCATTTCTTCATGATTATTAATTTGCCTAAATTAAGAAAGTATGTGGAAACCAATTTCAATTGATCGGTATGTAAAAATTCATTTGAGGAAATATCCGAATGAAAATGAAAAGACACTTAGAATGCGGATTGATGCTGCGCTGGACTACTATAAAAACGGTATAAAATGCCAATGCGGAAAAGATATCTGGATTGTTGGTTCGACGGCTGCTCCTTTTGGTTGCTTCACCTGTATTACAGGGAAAGATCATCCTCGAGGTGATTATGAAATTGATACAGCTCTTGACAAGAGAGATAAGGAAGGAAGGAGGCATATTGATGAGATGGATCCGCGGCATATTGCCGGAATATTCGATGACGATGGATATGAGATCAGGAAGGAAACCATCAAGATGCAGCCACTCTGTTTAACATGCATAAAAAATAACAGTGATGATTGGGAAGATGAAGTTTTATGTAATCTGAACCGAAATGATCAGGCTGATGAGAAAGAGTTCAAATGTGGGGAATATAAGAAATTGTAACTTATAAGGGAAATCATTATATCATAGCTTCTTATTCCGACTGATAAAGATCAAATGGCCCTTGTAAATCAAATATTTACAATGCTATTTTCATTAGTAGTACAAAAAATAGTACAAAGATCTTTTTCAGATTTCAATAAATAAGACCAGTCGCTAATAATCCATTGAAAATTAGTATGTATGGAAATGAAAAAAAGAACAAAGTTTTTGTTTTTATTTCTGTAATGCATTATATTTGGTGCATAATAGAAATAAAATGAATTTCATTGAATTCCGAAACAAGTTTCTATCCCTGGCATGCTTTACAACAAACCAGGTGTATGCAGCCTATCCGGATTTTAACAGGAACAATCTGGTACACTGGGTAAGGAAGGGCTACCTGATCAGGCTTCGACAAGGTTTTTATACCTTCCCTGAATATAAGGAATCAACAGACTTTATGCTCTATTTTGCTAACATTATATACAAGCCCTCTTACATATCGTTACAAACAGCTTTATCTTTCTATGGAATTATCCCTGAGGCTGTACCAGAGGTAACAAGTGTGACAACCCTAAAGACAAACACATTCAGCAATGTTTTCGGTGTGTATTCATATAAGAATGTCAAGCCTGATTTGATGTTCGGATATGATCTGAGGGAGATGGAAGGAGGTAGAAGGGTCATGTTTGCCACCCCTGAAAAGGCATTAGCAGACCTGCTCTATCTGTATCCATTTTATAATACAGAACGTGAACTTGCAGAATTGCGTCTTGATGAATCATATATGGAGGATGACTTTAATACAGAGCGATTTATGGAATTTTCTTACCGTATTGGCAGCAAAGCACTTCTGAATCGCATTAATTTGCTTAGAAAAGTCCATAACCTTTAATAAAATCCATATGATAGACCTGAACAATGAACTCAGATGACGATGACGAAATTATTGAGCCGGAAAAGATTCCTATATTCCGGAAAGGAGAGGAAATATATGACCTTGTAACCAGGATTACCGATCTTATACCTGAGGATAACGAACACCTGATGTTTGTAAAATCATGTATGCTGGACGACGCCGTACAGCTGACTGTAAAAGTAGCAGGTGCTGAGGCAGCTGGATTGTATGATCTTAAAATGGAAAATGCTGCCTTAATACGTAAAGCTGCGCGCGACCTGATGGTGCAACAACATTCGCTCGATATGTTTGGTTTTGAAAATGTGGAATATTATCAAATGGTAAGAAACCTTATTGAAGAATACAGGTTGCTGTTTATTGACTGGGTTGCAGGATTTGATAAATGGGATTATATAATAGACCGGTGGGGCCTTTTTAATCCTCCTGGTGTTGGCCCTTTCGACAAAGACCCTGATGATGATATACCGTTTCATGGTTTCGAAGAAGACCCCGAAGATTGAAAAGCAGCAAATAACGATCCAGGTCGTTGTATTGTGATAAAAGGAGTTGAAGAAAAAAATATCAGACCTCCTTACTTAACTCCAACCTGCTGATTCCCATTTAGAAAATATATCCATGATCGAAATATTTCTTAATTTCACACATGCTTTTAACAAAACTGCATATTCCCCCGGCCGGGCAAAACACAGTTCACCGGACAGCACTGTTTGAAAAACTGGACTCGGGTCTGGGTAGGAAACTGATACTTGTTTCAGCTCCTGCCGGCTATGGCAAAACAACCCTGTTAAGCGACTGGATAAACCAGAACAAAATTACTTCTGCATGGCTCTCAATCGACAATGGTGATAATGACCCGGCGGTTTTTTTAAGTTATGTAATTTCGGGAATTCAAAGTATTCACGCCGATTTCGGACAAAGTGCCCTTCGCCTTCTAAATTCCCCCAATTCACCCTCTGTAGAATCAATTGCCAGCCTGTTAATAAACGATCTGCTCATTATAAATAAGAACTTGTTGCTGGTACTTGACGATTTTCATCTGATCAGGAGCGCCGAAGTATTGAAAGTTTTAACCTATTTTCTGGAGCATATTCCCGGTAATATTCATTTTGTGATTCTGACCCGTTCCGATCCCGCACTATCACTTTCAAGGTTAAGGAGTCAGCATCAGCTGGTAGAAATACGTTTATCAGATCTTAGTTTTTCGGCGAATGATATTTCTGTTTTATTCAATAAGAAGCTTAAACTGGCATTATCAATAGATGACGCTTATTCGCTCGAAACAAAAACAGAAGGATGGATTGCAGGCCTGCAGCTCGCAGCTTTATCACTGCAGGGTCGTGAAGATATCTCTAAATTTGTAAGGGATCTGAAGGGAGACAATCGCTATATAATGGATTATCTGATAGAGGAGGTACTAAGGATCCAGACAGATGAGATCAAGGAATTTTTACTTCAGACCTCAATACTGGAGCAAATGTCAGCTCCTCTTTGCAACACTGTTTTGAACAGAAATGACAGCCAGTTGATCCTTGAAACCCTTGAAAGAGATAACATGTTTGTAATACCTCTCGATAATGAGAGAAACTGGTACAGGTATCATCACCTCTTTGCCGACTTATTAAAACAAAGACTTTTACTCCAATCTGATTTGCAGCTTGAGAGGCTACATAATAAGGCAAGCGACTGGTATGATGAAAATTCATTGCCCGAGCTGGCTATATATCATGCTCTGGAGACCAGAAACTTTGAGCATGCTATCCGGATTCTCAGCCGCACTGTTGAGAGAATGTGGGAGATAGGCCAGCATTCAGCCATTCTCAGGTATGGCAACCTTCTGCCCGACGAGGTTATTAAAAGTAATCACGAATTTGCATTGTACTATTCATGGATTTTAATCACAGCAGGACAGGTAGCAGAGTCTGAAAAATTTCTTGACTACGCACAAAAAGCCATAGATTCCGTAATCAGGGGAGAAGGATTGGCAAAGAAAGCCATCCCTGAAAATAAGTTTCTTTTCGGGAAACTCGCAACTACACTGGCCTATATGAAATTATTTTCAGCGCCCCCGGAAACAATAATTAAATACAGTGAAATTGCAATTGATAACCTTTCCGGAGCCAACCCGCTGTGGACAGGATGGGCATGGTATTTCATCGGGAATGCTGAACTGGTAAGAGGTGATGTGCATAAGGGTCTGGATGCATTTGATAGCGCTCTCGAGTACAGCAGGAAAACAGATAATATTTATCTTATTGCAACGATAACCTCAGCAATTGTGTCACGCCGGTGTGCGTTGGGACAGTACAGGCATGCATTTGCTCTGTGCGCCGACACACTTTCGCTTTTGAACAGGCGTGGTTTTTCAGGTATTGCAAAGGTTGAATGGACTTTCACCGGACTCTTTTCAATGATGTCAGTGATTCAATGTATCTGGACAAATTATGATGAAGCTCTCGAAAACGCCAAAACAGCGTATCAGTTATGTGAAAATGCCAGGGATATCAGGTATAAGATAATGGCGTTACTGGCTTATTCATATGCTCTTCATGCTGTTGAAGACAAGGAAAGAGCCTTTGACAAAATTGGCGAGCTGGAGGATGTGCTGAAGAGGTATAAAATAGCGCCATTTCTTGCATCCACTTATATCGGCTGGAAAATAAACCTGCTTATCGAGAAACATGAAATCAACAAAGCTGCAAATTTTGCTAAAGAAGTAGGATTGGGACAACATATTAAGTTGTCTTTTGAAACCTTGTATTCATATATTTATTTTGCCCGTTTACTGCTTCAACAGAACGAATGCATCAGAGCAGAAGAGCTTATGTCGGAGATATATGTAATTGCAAAAAAATCGAATGGAATTGAAAGACTGATCGACCTTAAGCTTGTTTATGTATTGATGTATTTAAGGAGGAACGAACATGAAAAAGCGGTATCAGAATTAATAAACGCACTTGAAATGGCAGCCTATGAAAATTTGATAATACATTTCCTTTTTGACCTCGACCAGACGAGTGTTCTGCTGAATGATGTTTACACGAGGCAGGCCAGGGGAAAGACAAGTATATCCGACAGCTTTATGCAAAAGTTCAGGAAGGCTGTTGATTCAAAGATCAGGCAATCAAAAGGATCACACGATCTGGGATTTAGTGCCCGTGAAATTGAAACACTGAAATTCATGGCAGAAGACCTTTCAAACCAGGAGATTGCTGACAGACTATTTGTTTCAGTTAATACTGTTAAGTCGCACCTGAAGAATATTTTCATGAAGCTGGATGTTGACAACCGCGCAAAGGCCGTTAAGAAAGCTAAACTGCTCAGCCTGGTCTGAAAACAACAAAATCATAAGTAAAATCACCCTCAGAATCACCCGTACGGGTGATTTTTTTTTGCCGGGTGTCTCTGACCTTTGCTGAGTATTTAGTATGATAAAAATGAAAGGCAAAACAAGAATAGTGGTTAAGGGGCATCTCGATCAGGAATGGACAAATCGTTTTGAAGGTATGAAAATCAGCTATGAAGCAGGCAGCACAATTCTTTCCGGAAACCTTAAGGATGATTCACATCTGCATGGGATACTGGAGATCATTCGCGATTTAAACTTAACACTTATATCAGTTAATCCTGATGGAAACTAGAATAACCAAAAACAAATTTTTTAATCCATCTGATATGAGAAGATTAATCTTAACAACCCTAATGATCGCTTTGTTTTCAGCACTGGCATTTTGCCAGACTGAAAACAATGACGAAGATTTCAAAAGGCATTCAATTGGAAGTTCCCTTTTCCTCCTGGGGAATATTGGCGATTCAGTAAGATTCATGCAATTAAACTACGGCTACCGGCTTACCCCAAAGGACAACTTAATCATTGAAGCCATCTCCTGGACATACTATGAACCGTTAGGCACCTATGGATCTTCGGAAGAGCTTTATCCCGGGAAAGTAACTGCCTGGGGCATTGGCCTTGGATATCAGCGATTCTTATGGAGGAACCTCTTTACAACAGTTGAGCCAACCTTCTTCCTTCAACAATTCTATGATACCAACGACACAAAAATCCAGAAGGGATTCCAGTTGTATCTTCAGTTTATAGCGGGATACCGTTTAAATTTCTTTAAAAAGAGGTTATTTATTGAGCCAGCCATCGCTCTCAAATACTGGCCTGTAAACACCAATTTCCCTGCATCCTTTGCATCTGTTGAAAACGGCGTACAAAAATACAAATTTGAGCCTGCGTTGAATTTTGGATTTACATTCTGATTTGTTTGCCAATAAAGAAGAAAACCGATGGTAGTTTAAATAATAGTAATAATGAAAAAGATAATTTCAACAACTTTTATGATTGCCATGCTTGCAGCAATGGCATTCAGTCAAGACTCTCGAACGAATGAGAGAGGTGCAGCCAAAAACTCATTTTCTTCCTACAAATTCTCGGTAAGCACTACATACCTGACTTTCATGAATTTTGGCGACGAGAAAACAAATACTCACCATTACGAGTTCCATTTTGGATACCAGTTAAATTACAGGGATAAAATCGGTATCAAAGTGGCCTCATGGAAACTTTTTGCACCAATGGGAATACCAATGTGGGATCCGCTCTTTCAGGATGAAAGTGAATTCTTTCCGGGAAGGCTGGCAGAATGCGGTATCGGTGTTACATATCAGCGGATACTATGGAAGAGACTTTTCGCTACTATTGAAGTTCTACCATTATTTAAAACTTACCTGGACGAAAATAATAAGGAAACAGGTAATGGTTTCAAGTTATATACAACATTCCATCTTGGTTACCACATAGGTTTGTTTAAAAACAGGATGTTTATTGAACCTCAAATTCATTTTAATTATTGGCCAATCGACTCAAAAGCTCCCCAAAGTTTTGAAGAAAGAGAGAGCAAATGGAATAATTATTTCCTGTTTGAACCCAATTTATATATAGGGATCAATTTTTAAAAAACATCAAAGGCAGAATCAGTTTACCCATATTTAAAAATCAGACAAATGAAATCAATAAATCTAAAAAGCGTCCTGATAACAGGATTTATATCCGGGATTATTATACTTATCAGCGCACTTTCAATGGTTCCGGCAGTCGGAAATGAGATGGATGAGATACTTGCCGGCAGAGGTTTACCTCCGTTGAGTAACTGGGCAATGGTATTCTTCTGTTTTGTCAGCATCAGTAATGGAATTCTATTAGCGTTTCTTTACTCAATATTAAAACCACTATTTTTATCAAAGATTAAAACGGCAATTATTTCGTCATTAATAGTCTTCTTTTTTGGCTATGTTCTTAGTAATGCATCGTTGGTGGCTTATGGATTTATGCCTTTAAAATTCACAATAATTGGTACCGCCTGGGGACTGGGTGAACTATTGCTTGCAGGGCTGGTGGGTTCGAGATTATATAAAGAAGTTAACAAAAGTAATTAAGCTTGCACCAATGGAGAAATAATGATTATCAGAATTAATTATTAAAAAGAATATATTATGAAAAAATTTGTAACTGCTGCACTGTTACTCTCAATCCTGTTCTCATGTAGAAATAAAAATAAAAATAACGAGGATGAGTTTTTTGTATTTGAACCCGATATAAGGCTTTTTACAAGTTATGCATTTATGAATGCCGCCGGATATGACCATGACTGGAATCCTTCAATGCATCCAATAAGAGTTGAAGTCAGACAATACCTTGATTCAATACTCACTGATGATTACAAAAAAGCTATTCATAAATATTATGAAAAATATGGAGGTGGAGATTTTTACGGATATGGCGTTTATGCAATAAATTCTAGAAATCCTCCCGATTTTGGTTTACTGTGTGATTCCTGCAGAAATGAGGATATTAGCAAGTTCGTTTCGTATGATTCCCTGCTTAAGGATTTTTATGTAAAAGCGAATATTACGGAACTTTGGAAAAGGGAATTTAAAAAACTCAATGCTATCAACCAACAATACAAACCATTTGCTGAAATAGCCATTAAGCAGATAACAGAGTTTTGCAGGGTTGATTCCAATTACTTCCGGGATAAAGCAGATGGGAGATTCTACTACCAACAGATCCCTTTAATGTCATATTTTACAGCTTTTTTTCATGAAACCGGCAGTGATTACTGGGTTATCAGCGGCCCCACTAAAGGAGAAGCTGATCCGAGTGCATTTTATCATGAACCGTTACATAAAATAATCAATCCTATTGTCGAGGCTTATCCGGTGGTTAATATCCGAATAAAGGAACTGGCTGATCTTGCACAGGAAAGATTACAGGGCGACTATAATGATGTCACTTCCGTAATTTGTGAATCTCTTGTAAGGACGATCGACAGGATACTTTGTGCACGTTACGGAAATCTGTCTGATGCCGAACTCAGGGAGATAGTGGAGGATGAATACCGCCTTGGCCATATACTCTCTTTATATCTGCTGGAAAACCTTCCTGCCTATGAAGCCGGAAATAGTACACTGAAGGAATATTATCCTGAGTTGATTTCAAATATCGATATTGAACATGAAAAAGAAAGATGGAAATACTATTGGGAAAAACAGGGAAATAAATAGAGTACGAAGATTACACTTCCATTTAAGAATACTTTCCCTGTAAATATTAAGAGCGCCTCCTGGCCGGATTCTTTTCAAGTGTTCAATTAGGCCATCTTTCCTAAGATATCTTGATAATTGTTCATTATTGGCTATGTATTTCTCAGATGAAAAAAGTAATTTGGTACAACTTTTTGACTATCTGATTATAAAATGGAATCCATTTTATTGTTTGGAGTATTTGAGGGATTAATAATCTTTCTTTTGATCTTTCTGAAACGGAGGAAGACGGTTTCAGACTACCTGTTGTCATCTTTCTTCCTGATTTATTCATTAAATACTTTCCTGAGTTATCTGGAAATATACAATCGCTCACACGGATTTCCTTACCCGCTTTTCTTCTTTATTTCCACTCCGTTTTTATTACTGCACTGGCCGATTTTATGGCTGTACGTAAAATCGCTTACCGATCAGCATTTTAAGTTCAGACCTGTATATCTCCTGAACCTGATACCCTTTGTCCTTTGCATTGTGCTCTTTACCTTTGAATATTATACAAGGCCTCTGAATGAAAAGATAGTAAAACTTCAATCGGAATCATTTAAACAACAGTGGGATTATCCGGCTGTTATTCTCACAATGACTTTATCGTCACTTATTTACCTTTCGTGGGCAGCAGTGCTTGTAAAGCGCTACAACCGTAAGATAAAAGTGTATTTTTCCGAAACCTCCAGGTACGATCTGTATTGGCTTCGCGTGTTGATGATAGCTTCGGCCGTGATTTATACGATCATTTATATGGCTTTTGCAATTGATCTGATTACTCCGCTGGCACCATTCAAATGGATGCACCAGGCGAGTTTCTTACTGGGTTCGGTTTATATAATTATCCTGGGATTTTTTGGGCACCGCCAGGGTAACCTGTTTTCAGAAAAAGCAATTGGGATTGAGCTTAAGGAACCCGGGCCGTCTTCAGAGATCAGATATTCATTAACCAGAAAGGAGAAAGATTTTATTCTTTTCCTTCTGAATTATATGAACGAAAACAAACCCTTCCTGATCCCAGAGATAACCCTTTCAACTCTGGCTTCAGAACTGGAAGTTACACCCGATTACCTGTCCGGAATCATTAACAATAAACTTGGAAAGAATTTCTTCGATTTTATCAATCACTACCGCATCGAAGAGTTTAAAACACGTTCCCTGGCAGCTGAAAACAAAAAATTCACTCTTCTCTCAATAGCTTATGAATGTGGATTCAATTCAAAAGCCACTTTCAACCGTGTTTTCAAAAATGTAACCGGTATTACCCCGGGAGAATTTGTCAACCGGTAAATCGCTGCTCCCGTTCGAAAAAATGCCGCTGGTCTCATTAAAGTGAGACTTTTTTTTTTCACAAAAGGGATTCTTTGGGACCTCCTCACAGTTTGTTGAGACCCCTGTCATTCGGGCCTCATCTACCTTTGTGTCATAATCTCAATACACGAAAGTAATGAAGACAGCTGTTATTTACGCATCAAAGCATGGCACAACCCGTTGTGTGGCACAAAAGATAAAGGACCTTCTGTCGGGCGACGAGGTTGTCCTGTTTAATCTCGACAATCAAAACCGGATCGAACTCAGTCACTTCGGGCGCATCCTTATCGGAAGTCCTCTGTATTCAGGCACGCCGTTGCCGGCTGTCAGGAAGTTTATCGAACAGAATCTTCTGTTCCTGCTTCAGAAGGAAATTGGAATTTTTGTCTGTTGCATGTTCTTTGACAAAGTTGAAAAGCAGATCATCAAAGGATTTCCGGAAGTGCTCAGGAATCATGCACGCAGCATTAAAAACATGGGAGGGGAATACCGGTTTGAGGAAATGAACTATATCGAACGCCTTGTGGTAAAGAAAATTTCCGGGGCTACAGGCAGTGTTTCTGAGATCAATGTCAGGAACATCGAATTATTTGTCAGGGAATTGACGGCCTCAACATCCTTACCCTCCCTCAATTTATCAGATTCATTTGTAAAACTTTAAAAATAAATTACCATGGACTATTTACGTTGTTTCATAATCACTTTCGGTGTGTTTAACGCAGCAGGTGTCATTATGCTGATTTTCGCAGTCTTCCTTATCCTCTCCTGGCTGACAGCCTTCTTTTTGGAAAGTTTTCTGTTTCTTACAGTTGTTCTTGTAGTTTTTGCTTTAAATAGTCTTTTGCAAGGTATCTCCTATTTATTTGCCCGTAGGGAAGGGAAATCATCCCTGGTTCATTCTTTTCCCGTAATGCTTATGTTTCTTCCGGGGCTGAAAGCGAATTGCCAGACTGCTGAGGTTGACCAGAAGAGCCTGAAAACATACAGCAGGTTCGTTTTTCCTTTTAGCTTAAATGAAGAACCTATGAATCGCCTGCTTGTTGCCAGTTTTAAGGATGATGCCGAATATGAGGGAATCGAACCTCAAATGTTTGACAGTCCTGCAAGTAAGGGTTTAAAGATTCTTATGTACAGAAAAGACAAGAAGGTTGATGTATATTATGAGCCGGGAGTCCATTTTGATGAAAAGACCTTCACCCTTGGCGACGGCCTTGGCTATACAGCTGAGACTGTTATGTCGCCATCACGGTTTGTTATTACAGAAAATGGAGTCGATATTGATATTGCCTTTAAAGATAAATCCGGGCTTAACGTTAAAATACTCATTAAGGAAAACACACAGAACATTCATCCCTTTCCTTTTCTTGCTCCTGTGGGAAATAATGTAAAGGATCCCGACAAACTTTTTGCAGTCTATATGAAGGAATTCGATTTCGTGAGAAGAGAAGGAACAACTGTCCATGTTACAGTTGGCGAAAGGGAACTTACACCTGCAAGCTTTCCAATTTCAAGAGACAGGCAAAAAGTATACCTCATGCGTTATGCATCCAGTCTTGTAATTGGCGAAATAAATGCATCGATAACAAAACCTTTTGTTATTGAAAATGCTACCCCCGGAATAATCAAAACCGGGAATCTGAACCTGCTTTTTAACGGGGATAATGAAGTAAAAAGTTGCTGGATCGAATCGAAATCTGACAGAATTGAATTGAACTTTGAAGACGGCTTCCCAAACCTACTAACATTGCCACATAGCACAAAAGTCGATGGAACCTGGCAATATGCCGTATCCGGTGAAGTGCTTTTCGGGGGTAAGTATTCACTTCTGAGAGATGACAGTAAAGTTTATATCGAGTTTGATGTAACGAAAAAATGGGAACCTCAAAATATCCCGTTCAGTTTTAAGATATTTACCGGTATCGTTAGATCATTCAGGACATGGCCGGTTTCTTATAAATGGAATGCCAACGTCGATTTAAACAGAATGTCGGTTGAGAGCAAATGGCAAAGGAAATAGGGGATAGCTCGCAGAATCCCGAGAGATGCTCAGGGACAATTCGCGAGCCGGTTGACGTGACTTCATTTCACCGGCAGAACGTGCAATAATTAGCTATCTTTGCGGCTTTCAAATTCAGTGGATACAAGCTATAAGCTGACATACCGGAGGATTTTTCTTTTCTGGGGACCCCTGGCTCTTACCTGGCTGATGATGGCCCTTGAGCAGCCAATCCTTATCGCCTTTATCGCCAGGTTAAATGATGCAAAATTCAACCTGGCTGCATTTGGGATTGCAGGTTCGTTTGCGATGATAATTGAATCACCGATTATTATGCTGATGAGTGCTTCCACGGCTCTCGTCACCGGACGCAATTCCTATAAGAAGCTTAAACTCTTCACGGACATTCTTAATGCAGTTATTACGGGTATTCAGATAATCATACTTATACCCCCTGTATTCAACTACATTGTTACCGGCCTGATGGAAGTGCCGGAAGATGTTGCACGACTTGCCCATGTTGCCCTTGTTATATTTCTTCCCTGGGCAGCGTCAATAGGGTACAGAAGGTTCTATCAGGGGATACTGATAAGGAATAACCTGACCAGAAGGATAACTTACGGAACACTAATCAGGCTGTCGGTTATAATGATTACAGGACTGCTGCTTTATATTGCAGGAATAAACGGAGCATATGTCGGCGCTGCCGCTATGTCGCTTGCTGTTGTCAGTGAAGCTGTAGCAACCAGGATAATGGTTTCCCGCACGCTTAAAGATATTCTTCAGAAGGAAGATACTGAAAATAGTAAACTCGGCCTTAGAACAATTACGAAATTCTATTTTCCGCTTGCACTAACTTCTGTCTTATCCCTCGGTGTGCATCCTTTCGTTACTTTCTTCCTGGGCCGTAGCTATATGGCGGTTGAATCGCTGGCTGTTCTGCCTGTTGTGAGTTCCCTTGTGTTTATCTTCAGAAGCATGGGATTATCATACCAGGAGGTGAATATTGCATTGATTGGAAAGGAAAAGCAGAACTATAGGGTATTAAGGAATTTTGCGTTTTACCTTGGACTGCTTGTAACGGTCCTGATAGCTCTGCTGGCCTTCACTCCGCTTGCTGAATACTGGTTCATAAATGTCTCCGGCCTGAGTACAGACCTTGCTGCCCTTTCGTATCTCCCGCTTAAAATAATGATACTTTTGCCTGCAATGACTGTACTCCTGAACTTCCAGAGATCATCACTTATAATAAGCGGTAGCACTGTCCCAATCTCAATAGCAACAGCAGTAGAACTTGTTGGGATAATTGCGGTATTGCTCGTGTGTGTCGTATTTCTGAACCTTATCGGTGTTGTTGCTGCCTCAATTGCTTTTATAGCCGGGAAAGGATTTTCAAACCTTTATCTGGTACCAAAACAGACGGCAGCTGTCAGAATCTGGAATAAACAGTGAACATATAATCCCTGATCGAAATCAGTAAATGATGAATGTATAAATAAAATAATGCTGTCATTCAGTGCATTTATGATTTGTTATGCTCTGTTTATACTCCGTAAGCAACGACTGAAAGATCTCCTTTACTGATGATATCCTGGTAGCTCTGAAAGCATTACTTCCGGCAAATGCAAATCCATTCTCAAAGTTGCCTTTAAGCGCATTTATAAGTGCAACTATAATGCAATAAGGACTTTTATCGATATCGCATGTCTTTATACACTTAAACGGGCATTTCTTCGGTTGTTTTTTACCATCTTTCACCTTTTGTATAAAGCTCGAAAAAATAGCTCTTCCCGGCATGCCCACAGGGCTCTTTATTATTTCAATATCATTTTTACCTGCACCAATGTAAGCCTGTTTAAAACCTGTCGAAGCATCACATTCATGAGTTGTTACGAATCTTGTTCCCATCTGCACTCCTGATGCTCCGAGTTTCATTATGTTATTGATGTCCTGGCCTGTATAAATGCCGCCGGCTGCGATCAGGGGGATTGACCTGTCGTATTTTTCTTCAAAAGTTTTCAGCTCGTCCACAATCTCCGGAACGAGTTTTTCAAGGGAATAATTGTCATCCCCGATTTGTTCCTCCTTAAAACCCAGATGCCCCCCTGCCTTTGGTCCTTCGACAATAACCGCATCAGGAAGATAATCATAGTTTGCCTTCCATTTTTCGCATATTATCCTGGCCGCTCTTGCTGATGAGACAATAGGTACAAGCTTTGTATTACTGTCTTTGGTTAAAAAGGAAGGCAGATCAAGAGGAAGACCGGCTCCTGCAATTATCATATCAGCCTTTTCGGCGATTGAAGTCTTAATCATATCTACAAAATTTGTCATGGCAACCATGACATTGACTCCAATCACTCCTTTTGTTTTTTCCCTTGCCTTGCGTATCTCAGTTTTCAGACCATGAATGCTGGCTTCAAGGTAATTTTCAGAAAAATCTCTGTACAGAAGTCCGAGCCCCGCACTTGATATAATTCCTGCACCGCCTTCGTTTGCCACAGCAGCTGCAAGGCCTGAAAGAGAAATACCAACGCCCATTCCCCCCTGTATTACAGGAACAGGAATACACAGATTTCCTATTCTAAGTGCTTTCATTCTTTCCATATTTTTTTTGAAATTTTTGGCGGTGAGGTTCCGGGGGCGATTGATTTTCTGATCCGGTTGAAATTAACATAAAAGCAGACTGGACAAAAATGCGTGAAAGCGCTGTCGGGTAATCACCTTGTTATTCAGTGGGTAAAGATAAGCAAAATTTCCGGATTATAAAATTACAATGGGAATAGCCCGACTGATTAAATGAACTGGTAAGTGGTTAATTTACTGGCAGTCAGGGAAGACCGGCAGCAATACTTGAAAACCGGTAACAAATGGCCTCCCGGAATGGGGAAGATAACAGACCTGACCAGACTCTTTATTTGATGAATATTTTTAATTTATTGAAAATAAACCTAATAAACCAATATTAAAGTCTATCTTGTGCCGAATTTTATAAAATCATATTATGAGTAAAGGAACAGTTAAGTTTTTTAATGAATCAAAAGGATTCGGATTTATTAAGGAAGAGAATACACAGAAAGATTATTTTGTGCATTCATCGGGATTGAAGGACAGCATCAGGGAAAATGATGAAGTGACTTTTGATCTGGAAATGGGTAAAAAAGGATTAAATGCAGTAAATGTTAAACAAGCTTAGTTTATCGATTATAACTATTTAAACTTTTGGGGTTGTATCAAAAGTTCTTTCAGTACCAGTGTTGAACTTTGTCCCGGATACCCGGGAGTTAAGTAAGGGCACCGGGAGCAAATTATCAAATCATCAGAAATGACTCTTTTGATACAGCCTCTTTTCTATTAATATACAAAAAATTATGTTCGAAAAAAAGCAAAATGTCTTTAAATCGCCTGATCTCTCAAAGCTTAAAGAAGTTGTAATTGATCACAGGACGAAAATTTACGTTGCCATCGATGCAGATATTGAGGAAGCAAAAAACAATTACTTATTCAGGATCGCTTCAAAGAGGATAAAATAATAATTTCTTATTCCCTGAACAGTCTTACTTTTAATGCAGTAATTCCTTTTGGGCCTCTGCCGGTTTCAAAAATAACAGTATTGTCCTCCTTTACGGGTTCAAGTAAATTGTTGGCATGAACGAACACTTTCTGATTTGATTCGAGATCCCGTATAAAACCAAAGCCTTTTGACGCATTATAAAAAGTAACTATTCCCTTTTTTTCAGGATTCTCATCTCTTGCAGGCCTGTTCTTGGCCATATCGAGATCAATGCTTTCGGCAGACACAACGGTTTTCTTATCCGGATCGGGAGGCGTTGAACTTATCTTTCCGAATTCATCCACATAGGCAATCATATCTTCAAAACTGTTTTTCCTGCCCTCGTTTTTTTTCTTTGCCCGTTTTTGCTCTTTTTCTTTCCTCTTCTTCTCTTTTTTGGTCCTTACTTCTTTTTTGCCTGACGTTTCCTGAGATCTTCCCATATGTTAATTTAAAATTGGTATTGATTTAGTGCAATTGCCAGCAGAAAATATTGTTGCATCCAAAGGCATCCTGACCGGATTAATGGTCAGAAAAAATACTCGGGATCTGTAAGCTGGATCTGGGTGTAAAGATATCAATAAATCATAGAAAAACTAAACAATTAATTATTAGGTCATTTGGAGTCTCTTAGTAGACAATTTCTGAGAGAGATCCAGGTTGCAGGGAACGCAATTCATACTTTCAAATAACAACAGCTCCCTGGCCTCTTGTAAATACATCGACCAATATAAATTTGTAAGCCGTTCTTTTAAATATACACCATGTATAGCCCGAGATACTGATTGTAAATTATATCTTGTTAATATCCAGGAGTTTTACGAAATTAGTAAAGACGTTCAGGTTATAATAATTCAATATCATGAAAAGATTTCCGGAGAATTATACCTTGTGGTTCCTATTCATTCTTTCCTGCACTTCAGCCTGTTTGAATTTATTTTCACAGGCGTCTGAACCTGAAAAATCCGGTTGGGGGCGTTTAAATTATGATATCAAACCATCCGAAGATCGGCAAATCCCAAATGGATGCACGGTTATTACTGCTGTAAAAGGAGATAAAGTGTTTTTCGGTGGTAATGATGACTATATCAATCCCGACAGCTATTATTGGGTTGAACGTGGCGATTCCTCAAAGTTCGGAGTTATCTGGATTGGCACACCCGATAACCCGCAGCAGGGGGTTAATGAGAAGGGATTGGCATACGATGCAAACGGATTGCCACCATTTGATGTGAATCCTCATTCCGAAAGAATCCCTGTTGAGGGAAAGTATTATCATAATTACGTGATGCAGATAATGCATGAATGTGCAACTGTTAACGAAGTTGTCAACTGGATCAATACTCATCAGCGATTCCCGTATATGCACGATCAGCTGCATTTTGCAGATAAAATTGGAGATGCAGTGATTGTCAGTGCGGGCAAAGACGGGGAGATGGTTTTTACAAGGAAACAAAACGGTGACGGATTCCTTGTATCCTCAAATTTCAATGTCGCCAATCCTTCAAATGGTTTTGATTATCCTTGCCGGCGGTATGATAAGGCCAGCGAACTTCTCGGGCAACTGATAGGAAAGGCAGAACCCCCTGATGTTAAGGATATCACTGATGTTATGGATACAGTTCATCAGGAAAAATCCAGCTGGACAATAGAAACCATGGTGGCTGATCTTACAGACGGCATCATATATCTCTACTACTTTTATCAGTATGACGATCCAGTTATTATAAATTTAAAAGATGAACTGGCAAGTCCCAGGGTTGCCGGGCCTTTAAGCAGCCTGTTTCCTGAGAATGTGCAGGAGGAGGCGGCAAACCGTTACAGGCAGGTTACAAAGACAATCAGAGTAAATAATTTTGTTGGCCGGTCATGGGCAGCACTTATAATTATCAGCCTTGCATTTCTGTTCATTATGCCTCATGGGAAAAAAGAATTGAGATTCTGGATCCCTTCAATTATTGTTCTTGGTCCATTTGGCCTGATCCTGAAACTTCTAACGTTGAAGTCTGATAAATCATTATTATTGAAAGAAGCTCTTATCGAAACAACCGGTAACCTGGTGCCTGTAGTTATTGCATTTCTGATTTCACAGATAATGCTGATCTTTAGAGTATTATCCGGAGGTGTGAGCCAGAATCAACAGCTTCTGTATATCCTGGCACTTCCTTTGCTGACTGCATGGATCATTTTTCACAGCCCATTGCTGGCCCTGGCTGGTAAAAAGAATATAGTACGGTTCATGTTCAGGTGTCTTCCGCAGGTTCTGGTCGTAACAATTATTGGACTGGGAGGAATATTCCCTATTGCCATGCCTCTTGCAAATAAAACCATTGCAATGTCGCAGTTAATGCCTTTGTCTCCATGGATTGTGATGACCTGGTTAACAATAATTGTTGCAGGCAGTATTATAGGAGGATTATTCATATTCTTTTACGAAACATGGGCGCGAAAAAGAGATTACAGGGCATGGACAGTCTTTGCAGGTTATGAAGGAGAAGTCAACACTCCAGGGCTCAGTAAAATCTGGTGGTGGATACTGATCAGCTTACTGATCCTTGTAGTGGGAATGGTTGCAGGTGTTTTGCTTCTTAAAGCAATGGCAGCATAATTTGAATGCTCATTTAAACATCGCATAATGAAGAAATTAACTTTGTTAACAGTACTCCAATATGAATTACAGGTTGCTACTATTTCTGGTTTCGGCGTTAATTACAGTATCATGTAAAAAAGAACCAGAAAACCGCTTTCCCCTGGCTGGTCATTATAATATTAACGGCGAGAAACTTGCCCTGGCTTTCGATGAGTTTAAATCTGTGAACGGAGCATTAAGCCTTATTGTCAGCCGCGACGGAGATATCGTCGCTGAAGAATACACGAGTTTTAACAGCTATGGGGCCGACACCCTTAAAAATATAATGTCGGTAACAAAAACCTTCACCGGTGTCCTTGTGGGACTGGCTATTGACAAGGGATATATCGGAAGTGTGAACGATCCTGTAAGTAAGTATCTGTCAGGTATTGTAACATTCCCTGATAATATAAAAGCCAATATCACTATCGACCAGCTTCTTAAAATGTCATTCGGGCATTCCTGGAACGGTACCTCAGCCTCCAGCCTCTTTACAGAGTGTTTCTATGAATCCGAAGATAATCTGCAATTTATTATTGATCTTCCACTCGTCGCCACTCCAGGTACAGTGTTCAATTACAGTGATGGTGCCTCCCATTTGCTGTCGGCAATTATCTCTGAAGCTACAGGTATCAGCACACTCGATTTTGCAGTGGAAAATCTTTTCAATCCGCTCGGTATTACGGAGTATGAGTGGAGTACCGACGACAGAGGCTATCACCTGGGTGCGGCATATCTGCGTATAAAACCACGCGATATGGTCCGTTTTGGTAATATGATCCTCAATAAGGGGAAATATAATGAAGTACAAATAGTCCCGGAAAGCTGGATCAATGAGATGACCACCACTAAGATATCAACAAATAACGATGTCCCCTACGGTCCTGAGTACGGATATCAGATATGGCTTGGAACTGTATCCGGCCACAGATATTTTATGGCAATGGGATGGGGAGGACAGTTTATAATTGTTGTTCCTGACCTTCAGCTTGTTATTACTGCCACCTGTTGGACAAGCGATCTGACAGATCAGCAAGCCGGTGAACACTGGATGAGCATAATTCAGATAATTTTCGAGAAGATATTGCCTTGTGTTTATTAGAGACACCCTCACTGTCTGAATTATTGTTCAAATGACTCCTGATGACCATATGATGGTAATCCCAAAAAATAAATATTGTGCTTATTTTGGATATCAGATTCAAAAATCAGTATATTGACATTAAATAACTTTAATTATTAAAAACATGAAACAAATAATTCTTTTAACAGTATTTCTTTTTGTTTATACTTCCGGCTTTGCCCAGATGCCTCAGCGACCATCGCCTGCACAGCAGGAAGCTTTTAAGAAAATGCAAAGCCTTTACGATTCATTAACACCAATGCAGAAGACTATGTTTTTTACTGAAGTAAAACACATAATGGACCCTGAAGTAACCATCATTCAACCTGGAACAGCCTCTGACAATCCTCCTTCTGATGCAATAATATTGTTTGATGGTAGTGATATGAACAAGGAATGGGAAGAGGCTGCATGGAGACCTGGTACAGCTCCGAGCATAAAACCTGCTGTAACCTGGATTATAAAAGACGGAGCAATGGAATCTGCCAAGGGATCTGGTTCTGTCCGGACCAAACGTTCATTCAATGATTTTCAATTGCACATTGAATGGAAAACTCCGTCAACAATAACCGGAGAAGGACAGGGAAGAGGCAATAGCGGTATTATTATCCAGGGAGTCTATGAACTTCAGATACTCGACAGTTATAATAACAGAACTTACAGGAATGGCCAGGCAGGTGCAGTATATATGCAACATGCTCCCCTGGTAAATGCCAGCAAAAAACCTGGAGAATGGCAGGTTTTTGACATTGTCTATACGGCCCCCCGTTTTAAAGACAGTACTACCTATTTTACTCCTCCAAGAATCACCGTCTTTCATAATGGAGTATTGATCCAGAATAATGTCAGTATACAGGGACCGACCGTTTCCCCCGGAATTCCTGGATATGTTATAACTGAACACGGACCGGGTCCTATTTCTTTACAACAGCACGGTAACCCTGTAGCATTCAGAAATATTTGGATAAGAGAGCTTTAATCCTTATCGCAAACTATGATGGTAACCATTGCCTGCCCGGGGTGAATGTTCGGGATAATCAGGGTGCTGGTCGAAATCAGGAAGATAGAATAATTTCTATTTTCCTGATTTAGTACTCAAATATGAAGATGCCATATCTGAAGGACCACCAGTATACCTTGGATAATTTGGATAGGAGCAAAGAAGAAAACCCTTACCGTTTGGATTAGTCCCGATTCTTCCATCAGGATTTATTACAAGTGTTTTCAAAGGTGCAACTCCTCCTTCAACCCATGAGATTATCAGATCAATCTGATCATTCATGCCCGGTGCCGGTATATTCATAACAGGCACGGCTTTCCCTTCACCGTTCATGTTATGGCTTTTACCTGCCAGATTGTGTCCACCCTGCGGAACTACATATAATCGCGCGAATTTGTCTATTTTCTTCTGACGCATTTTATCAATTAATGACTGGTAGTAATCGATCTGGGCACCTGAGGAAGCAACAAAATCCATTGTACCGATGGTGATAATTATCTTACCACCACTCTTATAGAAAGAGCTAAGGTCAGGATGACGGTAACGCGGCTCCCGACATTACAGAAAATGCCAGTAACCATATAACATACTTTAACTTCATAATTTCATGAGTTTGGAATAAAATTAGTTCATTCATAAAACATTCTCAACGGCACAATCCAAAAAAAACCATTCTGACCCGAAATTCCCCCAATTATTTCTATCGGGTTGCTTAATTTTATAAGGTTTATATTTGATTTAAACATATGTATTCTTTTTACCCATATTTTAAAAATCTGTAATAGTTTTAAATTCTAAAAACCAATCATGAAAGCATTAAGACCTACTATGAAAAGTATATTCATTCTCATTTCAACTTTTACACTGGGAATCTGTATATACGGGCAACCTGGCATGCCTGGAATGCCTGGCAGAACATCTCCGGTAGTTCATCCCGACCTTACAGTGACTTTCAATCTTAATGCCCCTACTGTTAAGGAAGTGCTTCTGATGTTCGAGGGTGATACTGTTAAATATCCTATGATAAGGGATGAAAAAGGGAGATGGACAATAACTGTTGGTCCCCTTAAGCCAAAGATTTATACTTATGCTCTTATTGTTGACGGTCTTCGTATCCTTGATCCACTGAACCCGGAATTGCAATTAGGTACTGCACCGGGTTTCAATCTTCTCAATATCCCGGCTGATCCTCCAAGGTTTGATGAACTTAAGGATGTGCCGCATGGCACTGTTCATATAAGGACATATTTTTCGACGGTTCAAAAAAAAATACGCAAGGTATATGTATATGTTCCTCCATCATATGAACAGTCAGGCGACACCAGGTACCCCGTGTTGTATCTTCGTCATGGAGGCGGTGGGAACGAGACATCATGGTACAACGAAGGTGCTGCCGGGATAATTATGGATAACCTTCTGGAAGAAGGAAAGGTTAAACCCATGATCATCGTAATGACTAATGGTAATGTGGAGACAGGAATGCCGGGTGGATATAACAATGAAGCACTGCAAGCAGGCGCGGATGAATTATTTGCTGATGTTTTACCTGTTATTGAGAAGAATTACAGGGTTTATGCTGATCAGCAATTCAGAGCAATAGCAGGCCTTTCCATGGGCGGAGGCCAGTCTTTTTACATAGGATTGCGTAATGTGGACAAATTTGACTGGGTCGGTGTCTTCAGTACCGGGCTTTTTGGCGGGATCGCTGAGGCTAATTTTGATGCTGAAAAAACTATTCCCGGATTGCTTACAAATAATCCTGCTTTTAACAAAAGTCTGAAACTCTTTTATATTACAGTTGGTGAACAGGACCCCAGGCTTGTCGCGACAAATAAACTTGTTAATACTCTCAGGCAGCATAAAATGAATGTTGAATTCCAAACCTTTCCTGGTATACATGAATGGCAGGTATGGCGCATGTCTCTATATGATTTTCTTCCTAGATTGTTCAATTAAAAACAGTAAAAAAAGTGCTCTTCGTTCCCCGGCAATAGAAAGAATCCTGCATAAATGTAACTTGCAGGATTCCTTCAGTTGTCTGTATACAATATGCCAGATCAACAAAATATTCATCATTTATATAAGAGACTTTTGTAACTTTGAGTCTTATCTCTCGCTGCTGCTAAAAGACTTAAAAATATGGATACTGACACAAACGATGACATTCAGTTAGCCAAGGATTTTGTACAATATACAAACAGGAGTATCTTCCTTACCGGGAAAGCGGGTACCGGGAAAACCACATTCCTGAAAGACCTCAGAAAAATCTCCCCGAAAAGAATGATAGTCGTCGCCCCGACCGGTGTTGCGGCAATCAACGCAGGTGGCGTTACAATCCATTCTTTCTTTCAATTACCCTTTCACCCTTATATTCCCGGATTTTACCTTCCGGAAAACAACCGCACAGGCCTTCCTGTCGGGAATGATCCGCCTGGTTATAAAATGAGCCGGGAAAAGATCAACATTATCAGAAGCCTTGATCTTCTTGTTATTGATGAGATAAGCATGGTCAGGGCTGATACCCTCGATGCTGTCGATTCAGCGCTGCGGAGATACCATAACCGCTTTCTGCCTTTTGGCGGTGTCCAGTTACTGATGATAGGCGATCTTCAGCAGCTTGCCCCTGTTGTCAGGGACGACGACAGGGAAATACTATGTAAATATTATGATTCCTGTTTTTTCTTCGAAAGCAAAGCCCTCGGCAGCATCGAATATGTGACAATTGAACTGAAACATGTATTCCGGCAGACCGACAGGATTTTCATCGACCTGCTTAATAAGGTCCGCGACAATAATATTGATCAGGAGACACTCACTCAGCTGAATAAAAGATATATCCCCGATTTTGACCCTGATTCGGGAGGGGGATATATTACCCTTACAACCCATAACAATCAGGCACAGGCAATAAACGATTCGAAGCTTGAAAGGCTTCCCGGTAAAACTCATTTATTTTCTGCCGTTATAACCGATGATTTTCCTGAACTCTCGTACCCTAATGCTGTTGAGCTTGTACTGAAGAAGGGAGCTCAGGTGATGTTCGTGAAGAATGATCTGTCGGGCGATAAGCTTTTCTTCAATGGTAAAATAGGGAAAGTAATATCTTTTGAAGACGACATTATTGTAGTAAGATGCCCTGATGATGAAAGCAATATAAGGGTTGAGAAGGCGGAATGGCAAAACATGAAGTATACTCTTAATGAAGAGACAAAAGAGATTGATGAGACTGTAATCGGAACATTTACCCAGTATCCTCTCAAGCTGGCATGGGCAATTACTATACATAAGAGCCAGGGACTTACTTTCGACAGGGCGGTTATTGATGCCGCGGCTGCTTTTGCCCATGGACAGGTATATGTGGCCCTTAGCCGGTGCCGGTCATTGGAAGGACTCGTGTTAAGCAGCCCGATCAATAATCGTTGCTTCAGGGAAAATCCCGTTGTTTCAGGATTTATTGACAGTTCACTCCGGAATCAACCCGACGGGAACCAGCTTGAGGAGTCAAAGAAAGCATTCCAGAGGCAGCTGCTGTCAGAGCTCTTCGATTTTAATTCCCTTTCTAACTTGTTAAATTACAGTATAAAAACAGTAAGAGAGCATAATGAAGCCATTCTTGGAAATCCTGCTGAACAGCTTGCCGATATTTTATCATCAGTCAGAACAGATCTTATTGAAGTCTCGGAAAAGTTTCAGGTTCAGATGAAAATACTGCTAAACCGCGATCCCGACCTTAAAACCAACGTTGCCCTTCAGGAGCGGTTGAAGAAAGCTACAGCTTATTTTTCGGATAAGCTTGAAGCTGACCTCAAAGACATTATGAATGGATTTACTGTTGAAACAGATAATAAAACTGTCAGGAAATCAGTGAACGAGGCTCTTGAGAAGGTAAGAAAAGAGGGTTTATCCTTACTTGCCTGCCTTAATTCAGCAAGGTCAGGTTTCGACGTTGGCAGATATCTGGATGCAAGAGCAAAATCAGCAATTGAGCTTCGCCCTGCAACACCACGTTCATCCGGTTCAGTGGAAGATAAATCGGGAATTGTCAGACATCCTGCATTACTGCGGAGGCTGAGGGAATGGCGCAATAATAAGGCAGAAGAATATGATCTTCCTCATTATATGATATTGCCACAACTCACTATGGTAACGCTTTCAAATTTTCTTCCTCAGTCGCTTCGTGCACTTAAGCAGGTAAAAGGGATGGGGACAAAGAAAATTGAAAAATACGGAGAAGAGCTTCTTGAAATTATTGTTTCATTTTGCAGCGAGGAAAATATTGAGCCGCCTGCTTTACCTGTAAATGAAAAGAAGAAGAAAAAAAAGGAGAGGGAAGATACAAAAAAGATAAGCTTCGATCTTTTCAGTCAGGGCCTCACATTGGCTCAGATAGCAGGGCAAAGAAACCTAAGCATTACAACCATTGAAGGTCATTTGTCACATTATGTAGGAACCGGTCAGATTCCTGTCAGTAAATTCGTGTCAGATGAAATCATCGAACTTATCTCAGGGCAGTTTGAGGTTATGGAGGATCTTAAAATGGGACCTGTAAAGGAGGCTCTGGGCGAAAGGGTTACATGGAGCGATATCAGATTTGTGGTAAACCATCTCCTGTATTCAGGGCAAAATATGAAAAAGTAAATTGTACTTATGAACCTGCGATTATATAAACCTTCGGTTTTTCAGGGAAACCTGAAGAAAAAGAACTATTTCGAAGGCTGGTATTTTAAACAGGTTACCAAAAACCTTTCCCGTACCTGTTCAATAATTCCCGGAATCGCGCTTGTTGAAAATGATCCTCATGCATTCATCCAGATCATGGATAGCTCTGCAGGTTACACAGATTATGCAAGATACCCTATAGGGCAATTCAGTTACCAGACAAACCATCTTTATGTAAAAATTGGCACATCAGTATTTACAGAGAGAGGGATGGATCTTGATATCAATACTGGAAAAACTGAATTAATCGGTAAAATTGATTTTGGCAATGTAGTTCACTATCCTCAGACTGTTTTTTCTCCCGGAATAATGGGATGGTATTCATTTGTCCCTTTCATGGAATGTAATCATGGCGTTGTTTCGGTAAACCACGATCTGAGAGGTGGAATGTCATTTAACGGGCAGTCAGTTGATTTTAACGGAGGGAAAGGATATATTGAAAAGGACTGGGGAACATCATTCCCGGAAGCATGGATATGGGTTCAAAGTAATAATTTTGAAGAACACGATGTGTCGTTCATGCTTTCAATAGCCAAGATACCATGGCTGGGAAGGTACTTTATCGGATTGATCTCTTTTTTGTTTCTTAATAAAAAGTTTTATCTGTTCAGTACCTACAACGGATCATCTTTTTCAGAGATCAGAAATAATAATGAATTACTGGAAATCACATTATGGAACAACATTCACAAATTAAAGATCAGGATTATTAAAAACTCATTTTGCGATCTGGCTGCTCCTGTTTCGGGTGAAATGTCACGAAGAATAAAGGAAAGCATCGACTCGGAAGTTCAACTTCAATTATTCGATAAATCAGGAGAACAAATCTATACCGGAATAGGTACCAATGTGGGTCTGGAGATCATTGAAGGTATTTTCAGGTACCTATGAAAATTAAGTCGTCTGATATTCTTTGACCTTTTAACTTTAAGTTCTAAACCCTCATCCATTTCCGGAACCAGGAACTAATCCCTTGCTGTACCCATGACTATAGAAGCTTATAAATCCTTAACATTGTATCTTTATAGTGAATTGGTCATCTTTGTCATAAATATAGTACAGTGAATATGAAAAGAAATTTTTTGATTCAAATTGCTTTCAACAGCGTTCTGATTGTTCTTGTTGCTTTGATGGTCAAATGCAGCACGGAGGAAACACTTAACCGCAGTAATTATGTTGATGCTTACAGTTCCTCTGAAACCAAAGAGCTGGTTGCCGGTGTAAAAAAGATACGTGACATTGTAATTTACGAAGATTCAATGTTTTACTGCGCTTTTCCTTCGGCAGTAAGACTACCTGACGGAGAATTACTGGTGGCATTCAGAAGAGCTCCCGACAGGACAAAATTCGGAGAAAGCAGAAACCTGCATGTTGACGATAACAGTTACCTTGTAGCTGTAAGATCACTTGATTGTCTTAACTGGTCAAAAGATCCTGAACTTCTTTATGCACATCCCTTTGGAGGCTCTCAGGATCCGTGCCTGTTACTGCTCAGCGATGGGTCAGTGCTATGTTCCAGTTATGGATGGAAGTCAATCAGGCCAGATGGTTTGCCAAATCTGAAACAGCCATATTCGGAAAACAACGGGGCGATTTTTCTCGGGGGCTATCTTACCCGGTCTTCGGATGGAGGAAGAAGCTGGAGCCCCGCAATTTACCCTCCTTCAGTCCCGACTGAGAATATATTTAATCCTTTTGGAAAAAAACTGCCGGCCTTCAACAGGGGGGCAATGTGCGAAGCAAGCGATGGGCGTATTTTATGGGCTGTCGCATCGGCTCAGGAAAATGGCAGAACTGCTGTCCATCTCATGACTTCGTCCGATAAAGGCTATACATGGAACTACTCCTGTCCGATAGCTGCTGATGACTCGGTTGCATTTAATGAGACATCACTCTTTGAGACTCCCGGGGGAGACATTGTTGCTTTCATGAGGACGGCCTCATATAGCGACCAGGCCTGCATTGCCCGTTCCAAAGATGGAGGAAGGACATTCCTCCCATGGGAATCAATGGGTTTTCAGGGGCATCCGCTTAATGCAATACAACTTCCCGATCTTAGGGTACTTCTGACTTATGGCTACAGGCATGAACCCTATGGAATAAGAGCCAGGATACTGAATGCTGAATGCAATGATTTTCTTTCATCCCCTGAGATAATTATCCGGGAAGACGGCGGAAGCACTGATCTGGGTTACACGTGGCCGGCCCTCCTCGATAAAACCCATGTTCTGGTTGTATATTATTTCAATAAAAATAATGGTATTAGGTTCATTGGAGGAACAATACTTGAAATATAATTCACCATATTGCATAATCTGCGCGACACTATTACCTGATAAAGCATTGCAAAATCTTCGATAATCGCAAATTTTAGATTGATTGTCGTTCTGGATTTACCTTAGTCGAATCACCCTCCTCAATTGCTGAAATGAAAAAGGAAAGAATATCCTCCATGACTTCCGGTGGGTGCTTGTGTCCCAGACTGTCGTATGTTATGATCGTAGCAGCAATACCTGCATTCCCATAAATTTCCCCGCAGGTGACCCAGCGGTCTGGCTGCATCTTTTCTCCTATTACTTTGAATACGGCTTCCCTTTCTTCAGGATCATATCCGTCGTCGAAAAGAATGGCGTCATTCTCATCAAGCCCTCCCATAAAAAGGTACTGCGGAATATTCCTGAAAGCTGAGGAATCGAATGGTTCGTTGAATAACCGACTGAAATCATTTGTTCCAAGTGGATAATTAAGCTCGGTTCCTTCAATCTTACTTACGGGAAGCATCAAAAGACCGTTAAGTCCCCCGGCTGCAAGGGCATAAATCTTTTCAGGATGAATCAGGGAAAACCTGTTCGCAAACGTTCCTGAGGCCGAGAACCCGGTCATAAGTACCTGACTTTTTGTCGGATATCCCAGCTTGAGAAGCGTGTCCCTGGCATCTTCTATCATTCTGATAAGCTGAATATCAATCCTTTCAAGTGGATTATCCTTCTGCAGGATGGCGTCTCTGTCAAGAGCATGTGTATAGATCTTCCAGTCCGATTCAGGCCTGGGAAAGACCGGGACTAATAAGGGATACCCAAGCTTTCCTGAAATATAATTACCGATATAGTAATCAATGGAAGCTGTCCGCCTGGCTTTCTCAAGATGTTCCCCGATCTTGTCATTTGCAAAACCTGAGTTGTTAGGTTCTACGATAAGAAAAAGTTCTTTTTGATCTGACATACTGTCGGGGAGAAATAGAAGATAGGGAAAATTGAATCCTTTTCCTGAGTCGGCTTCTATTTCAAAAAGATTCCTGTTCTTCTTCCCGGAGCACGACACGAGGATTAAAACCATGATGAAAAATACAAATTGCCTTTGCATAATTATCTTATGTTATTGTTTTATTGACTTACCATACCTGTCGCAGGTCACCAAAACTGCAATTATTATTTTCTTCCCGCCCGGATTGTTTTACCGATTCACGGTTTGAACTTACCGATGACATCATTTACGAATTCATGGGGTAATTTCGTGGCCTCTGAAATCTGCCGTGGGCTTAGTACTTCATTTTTAAGCATTATTACCATGAATTCCATCGATTCTCCTATTTCAATTTTATGCATGTCGGGGTCATGTATTTCATCTTTGGCTTGTATTAATTGATAAGCCTTTGGATTTTGTATCAACAATAGCCCGTATTGCAACAATATCCACGGGAGAAGAAATCAGATTTCATCTCCGGGTTTCAGATAAAATCCTATGGCATTAAGCGAATCGCCCTTGCGGTAATATTCAGGATCAGCCAGTTTTGTGTTCTCCAGCCGTTTAACCTTTATCATGGAGCTGCCGGCTTTCGGTTTCATAAGCTGTACACCTTTTGTTGACCTGCTGCCCACAGGATTGATAAGGGAAGTGTTGAACACAACTACCTTCCTGATGCTGCTCATTGCAGCCAGATCAACATCATGGTCAACGAGTTCGATAAAAATTAGTCGCGATTCATTATTGAAAGCATTCTTAAGCTTTTTTCTTGCATATTCTGTCTGGAAGCTATCCATGGTAATCTTTCCAATTTTGCCATTTTCAAATGCCACGATCAGGAAACCTTTATATCTCTTTTCTCCAGTCAGATAGATAGGTCTTTCACCCGGTTCAGTATCAATTTTCTGCAAAGCCTGGAACTTGTCCGCAAGTTCCTTTTTCTGAACTTTATAGACATTACAGAGGGATGTAAACACAAGGATCTCATTTGAATTTGAATCGTCCGATACCTTAATTGTAGCTGACCCGGAAGGAGGCTCGGTCCTGATATCTTTTCTTTCTTCCATTTCTATTTTCTTTCGTAGACTCTCTGCACTTTGCATTGTATCTGATTTTGATTAATTCCCAAATGTGGAAAATATTCTTCTTTCTGCTTCTGTTTAACAGTATTTTTTATCATGCGGCAGGTCCCTTATTTTTTTGTATTTGGTTTAGATAAAAAATATTCAGCCATATAAAGAATTTACCAAAACGACGGGAGAAAGCTGATTGGGGCTAAAGCCCCCGCAAGTTGTGTGGTGCGTTACTAACCGTTGGCTGAAGCCAACGGTACAAAGCCAACGATACAAAGCCAACGATATTATTTATTTGCAGGATTAATATTCTCCTGTGGAATAATAAGTAAGAGCATTATGAGTAATAGGTTGTATTGCTGTCAGCTTCAGATGGTTTAACCGTCAGCTTCAGGTGGTTTAACCCTCAGCTTCAGATGGTTTTGCCCTTTTGCCGTCAGCTTCAGGTGGTTTAGCCGTCAGCTTCAGATGATTTTGCCCTTTTGCCGTCAGCTTCAGCTGACGGCATAAGGAGCCCCTATCTGTCTCCGGGACTTTAGTCCCATTTTGCCTTTGCCTCCTGAACATTAAAGGTATTTCCTGCTTTTTTCAAACTCTATCAGTTCCACAGGTGCTCCGTTGTGAATGATCATGGCAACTCTGGTTCCCTCACCGGGAGAATTCGGAGGGGTGAGTATCTCAAAACAACCTCTTGAAAGTTCAAGATCTAGATCATCAACTTCGAAGGCAATGTGAGGAACTTTCTGTATTATGTCGTTGATTGGACTGTCACTTTCAAACCTCATCCATTCTATTCCGTAAGGGCTTGAATCAAAGCCCGAGACATAAAACCTGTATCCAGGAAGATATCTTTCATTTTCTTTCCTGATATCAGTTGGTATCCCCAGATGATGATATCTCCAGCCCCATTCTGATACTGCCAGAGGGGGATCACTATCGTTTCTCTTTACATCCATTAGACGGTTTTCATTAAATGATTACTAAAATACACATTAGGGCCTTGAAGACAATTTCTATTGGAATTATTGTTAATTTTATTATTCTCTAAAATTAGTGACATATACATCACATAATGAAAAAAGTAAGTTTACTATTTCCGGTTGTCTTCATCTTTTTTTCTGTCAGCTCCTCATTTGGACAGCTGAATACCCGCAATCTCGACATAGTCTATATCGGCAACAGCATCACCCAGGGCGTCCAGCTAGGCGATCCTGCCGAAGAAGCTCCTCCCGCATTTGCAACTAAATACATTCGGACCCTTAAGGGAGTGGAGTCGGCCAGATTCCTTAACCGGGGGAAGAGCGGCTATACAACGGTGAACTTTCTCCATACTCCCGATGGTGAACTGTCAAAAATTATAACGGCGGTAAAGGAATTTCATGCCGACAACAGCCGGCTGCTTGTTTTTTCAATAATGCTGGGTACAAACGACAGCGCTGAGGAGGGACCCTTAGGATCGCCTCTTTATCCTGAAGAATTTCACTTCAATATAAAAGCGATCACCGACAAGCTTCTTACTGAGTTCCCGGGATGTAAAGTAGTTTATCAGAAGCCTGTATGGTATAGTCCGACAACTTATAACCGTTCGAGGTATCTTAAGGCCGGACTTGAAAGGCTGCAATCATATTTCCCGGAGCTAAGATCGCTGGTGGCGGAATATTCCAAGACACACACCGGGCGATTACAAATGGGTGATACCCTGGCGTTTGCCTACTTCAGGGATAACTATCTGACAGATCTCATCCCCGAATCGGGTAACGCTGGTACCTTCTATCTTCATCCGAACAGGAAGGGAGCAGAAGCTTTAGGAAAATTCTGGGGTGACGGAATATATGAGGCATTGCTTAAAATGCAATGATGTTATTCAGAATCATGATGGTATGACCAGATCCTGAATTATATCAAAACCCTGCACAACAACAATTTATAGTTAGTCACTCAAATTTTCATCTCCATAATGAACTCCCTCAGAGCTACGGCATTATTGTACTTTTCTTCACGAGAGGAATAAAGGAGAGTTATTTTTCCATATTCTTTATCCAGTCGTTTTAGCTTAAGCAGTACATCCTGTTTGCCGGAGAGTTCTTCCCTGTACCTCAGCCTGAATTCCTCCCATTTATCAGGATCGTGGCCGTACCAGTTCCTCAATTCATTACTTGGAGATATTTCCTTCAGCCATTCATTACATCCTGCTTTTTCCTTTGAAAAGCCTCTTGGCCAGAGCCTGTCGACAAGTACCTTGTATCCTTCGCCGGCCGCTTCAGTATCATAGATTCTTCTGATTGTGATCATGTACTGGTATTAAGTTAGATGTAAAATTCCTTTATCTGAATTATGAATTCAAATTAGGTTTTTTTTCATTATGACAATATGAAAATCAGGGTGCAGTATTTAAATTTTATTATTCCGGGATTTTGTTATTAAAATTTGTTAAAACGGTAAAGGGAAAGGTTGCCGGAGATGCAGATTCAAAAATTTTCTTTTTCTTGCAGAAAATGCATTCAAATAGAGAATTAGGTCCAGATAAATTGTTTACCTGTTAAGGATAAATTGACTTTAAACGAAAAAAATAAATTTATGAAACTAAAATCTGTTCAGTTTATATTTATTCCAATACTTTTTATTTCAAATGTAAAAGTTGCTGAATGTCAGCTCTATGAATGGCGCGGACCCGGTCGTACAGGTATTTACAATGAAACAGGACTGCTGAGGAAATGGCCTGCCAGAGGTCCTGCACTTTTATGGGAATCGAATAATATGGGAGATGGATACTCTTCCCCGACCGTTACTGATGATGCAATTTATATCACAGGACGTAAAGATGATTCAGATGTCCTTACAGCGCTTACCTTGCAGGGAAAGCTTAAATGGGAAGTAGTTTATGGTAAGGCATGGGTTGCCAACCATACCGGATCGCGGTGCACCCCAACATATTATAATGGAAAGATTTTTCTTATCAGTGGCAACGGTGATCTGGTTTGCGCAGGCACCGACGGAAAAATCAAATGGTCGGTCAACCATTATGAAATGTTTGACGGCAAGCCTATCCAGTTCGGCATTTCTGAATCTCCCGTTGTAACCGGCAATAAGGTCATTGCATCGCCCGGTGGTAACTTAGCTTCACTTGCTGCTTTCAACATTGAAAACGGAAAGCTGATCTGGTCGTCTGAACCGTTGGGCGACGGTCCGCAATATGTCAATCCTTTACTTATCGATTATGCCGGGAAACAGATAATCGTCACGGTAAGCGGAACAATGATATTCGCTGTTAATGCTGCCGACGGAAAGATCCTGTGGAAAGTTAATTATGCAGAACAAAACGGAGCAGCAGGCAATGTACGGAAAAACCATGCTATCACACCAATCTTCAGGGATGGAAATATTCTGATCGCAAACGGTTATGGCTGGGTTGCTCTAAAACTGAAACTATCTGCTGATGGAAATTCTGTTCAGAAAGTATGGGAGAACAGGAATTTTGATCCTCAGCTGGGTGGAGTTGTCTTACTGGGAAACAAATTGTATGGAGCCAATCATCAGTCTGAACCTGCCGACACATGGATCTGCGTCGACTGGAATACCGGTAAAACCCTGTGGACAGAGAAATGGTATACCAGGGGGTCTGTAATTTCTGCCGACAACATGCTGATATTGTTTGAAGAACGATCGGGTCACGTTGGCCTTGCCATTCCTGAGGCAACGAAACTGAATATAGTCAGCGAATTCCAGGTTACAAAAGGAGACGGACCATTCTGGGCTCATCCTGTAATAAGCAAGGGAAAGCTGTATATAAGGCACGGCGATATACTGATGGTTTACCAGATTAAGTAAATATCTGTTAATAATGAAGCTGTGCCGATCTGATCAATTCATTTCATTGTAAACATTACAATTGAATATTTTGTTAATATTACATGATATTACCGGCTGCCGGTAAAATGAATTGATAATATTACAATGTTCAATTACACAGCTTTATATACAGATCAGTATCAGCTGACAATGGCCCAGGCCTATTTTATCGACGGGCAAAAGAATGATGTTGCTGTATTTGATTATTTCTTCAGGAAGCTTCCTTTCGGAGGCGGTTATGCTGTTTTTTCAGGGCTTGAGGTTGTTCTTGATATTCTTGAAAACCTGAGATTTGATAAAAACGATCTGGAATTTCTCAAAGAACAGGGATTCAACCCGGAGTTTGTAAACTATCTCAAAGAATTCAGGTTCCGGGGCAACATTTATTCTTCTACTGAAGGTGATCTGATTTTTCCGGTACGTCCTGTACTTCAGGTTGAGGCGAATATCATGGAAGCCCAGATAATTGAGACCCTACTGTTGAATCTTCTGAACTTTCAGTCGCTGATTGCAACAAAGGCCAGTCGTATGCGACTTGCCGCAGGCGACCGCACTCTTATTGATTTTGGATTGCGGAGGGCCCAGGGACCGGGAGGTTATTATGCAAGCAGGGCGGCCGTGATCGGGGGCTTTGATGCAACCAGTAATGTTGCTGCCGGTCGCGACTTTGGCATACCTGTATCAGGCACAATGGCACATTCATATATCGAAAGCTTCGACAGCGAGCTGGCCTCGTTTGAACATTTTGCTGAGGTCCATCCCGATAACTGCGTTTTGCTTGTCGATACTTACGATACTCTTAACAGCGGAATTCCGAATGCAGTCAGCACTGCAAAAAAAATGGAAGAAAAAGGACACAGGTTGCGGGGTATAAGGCTCGACAGCGGCGACCTTGCATACCTTTCCAAAAGATGCCGTGAGATTCTCGATAATGCCGGTCTTGACTATGTAAAAATAGCAGTATCAAACCAGCTTGATGAATATATTATACAGAGTCTTATCGAACAGAAGGCTCCGATTGATGTTTTTGGTGTTGGGACAAGCCTTGTAACAGGGTATCCCGATGCCTCACTCGATGGTGTCTATAAACTCGCCTTTTCTGATGGGTTGCCGCGTATCAAACTGTCGGAGAACGTGACAAAAATCACCCTGCCTCACAGGAAACAGGTATACAGGATACTTGAAAATGACGGGAGATTTACAGGCGCCGATGCCATCACCCTGGAACAGGAACGGGATGTTGATGTTATCTGCCATCCTCTTTTCCCTGCCAAAACAATGTTTACAGGTGACAGGAACAAGGAACCTCTTTTGAAAAAAGTTATGGAAGGAGGCAGACGTCTGTCAGATCCCCTTTCATTGACTAAAACTGCCGGATATTGCAAAGAGAGACTGGCCCTTTTACCTGAAGAATACAAACGATTCAATAATCCGCATGTTTACAAGGTGGGGCTGAGTGAAAAACTTCGGAATGAGCGCGACAGGCTCATTGAAGAATATAAAAACAAGTAATATGACGGCTCTTGTCATTGTAGATGTTCAAAACGATTTTATGCCTTACGGCTCTCTGGGAGTGCCTGACGGTGAACTGATAGTGCCGGTTATAAACAAGATACAGTCATTTTATGACGTGGTTCTGGCTACTCAGGACTGGCATCCGCAAAATCATATAAGCTTTGCCTCCAATCACCCCGGGAAAAAGCCTTTTGAAAAGATCAAACTTGCCGGATCAGGGCAGATACTGTGGCCTGACCATTGTGTTCAGGGAACTGAAGGTGCGATGTTTCATCCCGGCCTTGAAACCAACGGGTTTGCTGCTGTTTTCCGTAAGGGAATGGATCCCCGGGTCGACAGCTACAGCGGATTCTATGACAACATGCATCTTATTTCAACCGGCCTGGGTGGATATCTCAGGGAAAAGGATATCACCGATGTTCATTTTTGCGGTCTGGCCTCTGATATCTGCGTCTATTATACAATAAAAGACGCAGTAATGGAAGGATTTTCCGTAACCTTTGTCGAAGATGCATCACGTCCCCTAAATACCGGATCTTTTAACCAGCTGAAAAATGAAATGACAAAAATGGGAGTGAGGATATGCACAAGTGAGACCCTGGATTTCATCTGAGAATGGACATGCCTGTTGACGACCTATGACAAAATTCAGTTGGAAGCCCCGGTATCTGGTATTGCTGATCACAATAATATCCTCAGTGGTTCTTTATTATTTAAGCTACCTTATAACCCATGCCTTAGTGTATTCGTCCTTTTCAAAACTTCTTGTCAGAGTTTTTTCAATAATGGACTATTTTTCCTATGTCATTGGTATGGATATAATAATTCTGGCAATTCTGAGCCTTCATTTAATGACAACCAGTAAACTCAGGGGTAGAACTGAGCTTTACAGGGGATTTCTGTACTCCTTTATTTATGTGATCATTCTGGCTGTAATTTATTCACTGATGTGGATTTTCGGGAAGTTTTAAGATTCCTGAATTTAAGCTTCTCCTTCCCATTCTTTATAGAACCGTTCAAGGAACTGTTCCATATAGCGATGCCTGCCTTCCGCTATCCTTTTGGCAGTGGTTGTATTCATAAGGTCCTTCAGCAGAAGCAATTTTTCATAAAAATGGTTTATTACCGAACCGGTCCCGTTTTTATATCTTTCAAAAGTATCATGCATCTCCGGCTTTGTTTCGGGATTGTGGATTTCCCTGTTCTTATAGCCACCGTATGCAAATGTCCTGGCAATTCCTATGGCTCCAATAGCATCGAGCCTGTCGGCATCCTGAACAACCATCCCCTCCGTGGTCCTCATGGGAGTCTTTACCCCTGCACCTTTGAATGAAATGTCTTTAATGATCTCACACACGTGAGAAACAACCGCCTCATCAACATTCATTTTTTCAAGCCATTCCCTTGCAAGACGCGGACCGGCTTCAACATCACCGTCATTTAATTTCCAGTCCGAAATATCATGAAGCAATGCCGCAAGCTGAACAACCTTAATATCCGCCTTTTCATGTCCTGCAATATAAACGGCATTCTTCCATACACGATAAATATGCCACCAGTCGTGGCCGGAACCTTCACCCGAAAATTTCTCCCTTATGTATTCAGCTGTTTTTTCAATAATAATGTCTTCATTCATAACAGGTCGGAAATTAAAGTTCTGTCATCCCTGGCTTCTGCTGATATCATAAACAAAGATCTTATCGGCATGCCTAATATACAAACGCTTATCGCAGACAACAGGATGTGCCCAGTACATGCCTTTCCCTCCCGAAGGGAGTCTGAACTCGCCGGCAACCTCATATTTGTCAGGGACAGCCCTTACAAGTCTCATGGTTCCCCTCTGATCAAGAGTGTAAAGCATTCCGTCGGCATAAGTCAGGCAGCCCTCGTCATTTCCGGCTTTCCATTTCTGCGCACCAGTCATAAAGTCGAGACAGAACCATCCCCTCGATCTGCTTCCTGAACCATAAATATATCCGTTATGAAGAATTACACCGCCATGATGGTTGTCCATGATATCTGACTGCCATACTTTTTCAGGTTTGACCGAGGGTCCTGATGCATTCAGCTTATAAAGCATGCTTCCGAATCCGTAGCCACTGGTAATGAAGACATAACCATTATGGAACACCGCATCCGGTATGTTGCATGCCTGCTTATTTACCACTTCCACCGACCACAGGAGTCTGCCTGTCTTTGTATCAATTCCAAAATAGCTGTTTGAACTCCCGCCCAGAAGCTGGCGATAACCGCCATGATCGGCTACCACTGGCGAAGTATAAGATTCGATACCTGTGATCTGCGTGTTTGACCAGATCAACTTTCCTGTCCTTTTATCGAGGCATACCTGATGCCCTTTTTTCCCTGCCGGCCTGACATATAAGCTATTACCATCGATCATCACTGATTCGGCGTATCCATATTCTGTCGGAGAGGCCTCGTATACCGCGGGAAGGTCGGCCTGCCACATTACTTTTCCTGTTTTAGCTTCAAAAGCTGTCAGAAGACCCATTTCACCTAAAAAATATACAACTCCGTTATCATAAGTCGGAGTGCTTCGGGGTCCGACATATGAGCTTGCCCAGGATGCTGTTGTTGACCATTTTGAGCCTGATGGTTTCTTCCAGACCGGTTTCCCTCTGAGGTCAAATGCAAAGACATACGGCACATTGTTATCAAGTCCGGCTGTAAAGATCATTCCGTCTGCAATTGAAACGGAACTGAATCCTTCACCCAGGCCATTAATAGTCATTAAGAGTTTCGGTCCCCCTGCCGGCCAATGTTGTGCAAGGCCGGTTTCCTTTGATTTATTTGTGCGGTCCGGTCCGTGGAAACATGTCCAGCTTGCCTGCCCTGACGCGGCGTTGTAAACAACAGTCAATGCTATTGCCGTGAAAATTAATCCTTTCCTCATTTTATTTTTAATGATTTAACTTTCCTTGTTTTCAGGGCAAAATAATGAATAAAGATAAATACTGCAACACCGGGCCTGCCCCTGACTGACTTATATTAATTTTGTAACTTACATGCCGGGGAGTAAATAATACTTACTGCCTTAAAAATTCTAAGATTATGGCTGCAGGTTCCGATGAAGGACATATAAACTGGAAAGGAGAATGGGTTCCGGGTGATTCTCCCTTTGACAGGGCAAATGAATATTCACTGAAACAAGATCTGATAAGGGAGTTATCTGACGTAACCGAAAAATATCATGGAAAGCTTCCTGACGAGATGATTGCCGAAGCAGCAATGAAAGTTGCCGGAAAATATGGGAAGTGAACCTTTCCCGGATGACAGACCCTCTTTTCAGGATTTTTATGGGATCATTACTGAATATCCAGTGAAGCAATCGATTCCCTTAAGATCCCCGCCGAACGTTGTAACAGCTCTTTTTCATTTTCCGAGAGTGGACCATCGACTATTCTAACAATTCCCGTATCAGACACTACAGCCGGAAGGCTTAAACATACATTGCTGATCCCATATTCGCCCCGGAGCATTGTTGATACCGTAAGCACAGAATTCTGTCGTCGCAACACCGATGCAGTTATCTTTACAAGGGCAAGTCCGACAGCAAAATGTGTCGATCCCTTTGCATTAATAATATGATAGGCTGATTCACGGACCTTCTGTTCGATAGTAAGCCTCTCTTCCTTCCATCCTGCACATCCGCCGCAAAGAGGACAATATCTGTCAATCGGTATACCGCCTATATGTGTCATCGACCATGCCGCCACTTCACTGTCGCCATGTTCCCCGAGTATATATGCATGTACATTATGAACATCCACGTCGCAATGTCTGGCAATGAAATGCCTGAATCTGGCGCTGTCGAGAACTGTCCCCGAACCAATCACCCGGGCCGGATCCCATCCCGACCGTTTTATTGCAACCCAGGTAAGTACATCGACAGGATTGGTGACAATCAGCATTACTCCCTTTGATTTGTTCATTGCGACTTCTTCCGCGATGCTTCCGACTATGGAGGCGTTCTTCTTAAGGAGATCGAGCCTTGTCTCGCCGGGTTTCTGGGCCGACCCTGCAGTTATTACAACCAGGTTTGCATCACTGTAGTCGGTTGCAGATCCCTGACGAATGATGGCAGTTGGAAAAAATGGCTGCCCGTGTACAAGATCGGAGACCTGTCCTTCGGCAAGATCCGTATTCCTGTCAATAATAACTATTTCGTCGGCCAGCCCGCTCTGAGCCAATGAGTAACAATATGTTGCCCCAACGGAGCCTGCTCCCACAACAACTACCTTTCTCCAATTCGTATTATTTCCAGATTTCATTTCAATTATTTCGGGGTTCTGTTAATTAATTAACAATCGCCGTCAGGCGTTGTTCATTTTCTTACATCCTGAATTTAATTCCAACATGAATCTGGAAAATCTGTTTCATTTATAATTTCACTTTCTGATTAAGTCAAAAATTCAGAATATCTTAGATTGGAAATAGGTTATTTTTTTGCCCCATAACACAGTTTGAAATGAAAAAAGATACAATCCTTCCCTTCCTCAAAGATATTGAGCTATTCAAAAATCTGGATGACAAGGAGTTTAAGGAACTGGCCCGGAGTATTAGGGAAAAACATTGTGAACCCGGGGAAATGCTTTTCAGCGAAAATAATCCGAGGGAAGATATTTTTATAATCCTCGATGGTAAGGTTGAATTATACAAGACCGATTCGTACGGTACAAAGATCAGGCTTGCACTCTTCGGGAAAGGTGATTTCCTTGGCGAGGGCATCCTTGATCCCGATTCGCTGCACTCGACCTCTGCCAGGGCAGTGTCAAAGGCAATCCTTCTCGATGTAAGGAAAGATTTTCTCAATTATAATGCAGGAACGACACTGAAAGTCCTGTCAAACATAATTGGAATAGTTTCGAGGAGGATGCGCAATGCAAACAGCAGGATTATGAATACTGCGGCACAATATGTTTCGGGAAGGACACGTGTTGAAAGCGACCTTCTTGGACAGCGCGAAGTCCCATGGGAATCTTACTATGGTATACAGACTCTAAGGGCGGTTGAAAATTTCAATATAACAGGTATTACCCTGAATTTTTTCCCGACCCTTATTGAAGCCCTGGCTACAGTTAAGGAAGCGGCTGCAGAAGCTAATTTCAGACTTGGTCTTCTTGATGAGTCAATAAAAGATGCAATTGTCCAGGCATGCCAGGAGATCCGCTATGGGAAATTTCATAATCACTTTACAGTCGATATGATACAGGGAGGGGCCGGAACATCGACAAACATGAATGCCAATGAGGTGATAGCGAACCGTGCCCTGAGGATACTTGGACACGACAGGGGAGAATACAAATACTGCCATCCCAACAACCACGTTAATCTGTCGCAATCGACAAATGATGCATATCCGACTGCCGTTAAAATTGCATTGTTCAATTCAAACAGGAACCTTGTTGCGGTGCTTACAAAGCTTGTCGATTCATTTAAAAAGAAAGGGGAGGAGTTTGCTCATATAATCAAAATGGGAAGGACCCAGCTTCAGGATGCTGTGCCGATGACACTGGGCCAGGAATTTGAAGCATATTCAGTTACACTGTCCGAAGAAATCGAAAGGCTTAACCAGAATGCAATGCTGTTCCTCGAGATCAACATGGGAGCTACAGCAATAGGAACCGGCATAAATACAGTCCCGGGATATGCAGAGCTTGTTGTCAGATACCTGCGAAAGATTTCAGGCCTTAAGCTGTCCCTTTCATCCAACCTTGTTGAGGCTACACAGGATACCGGCGCTTTTGTAATGTATTCATCTGCAGTTAAAAGGCTTGCAGTAAAGCTCTCAAAAATATGCAATGATCTCCGGCTTCTTTCGTCGGGACCAAGAGCAGGAATAAACGAGATAAACCTTCCTCCCATGCAGCCTGGTTCATCAATAATGCCGGGCAAAGTCAACCCTGTAATTCCTGAGGTCGTAAACCAGATAGCCTTCAAGGTTATTGGGAATGACCTTTCCGTTACCATGGCTTCGGAAGCAGGGCAGCTCGAACTTAATGTTTTTGAACCTGTAATAGTCCATTCCATCTTCGAATCGGTCGAAATGCTTATAAACGGCATGAATACTCTGAGGTACCGATGTATCGAAGGGATTACTGCGAATGAGGAAAGATGCCGTGATCTGGTTCAGAACAGCATCGGGATTATCACAGCCCTTGTCCCATGGATTGGATATCAGGATCTTAATGACATTGCAAAGGATGCCCTTGAAAATAAAGAGAGCGTTTACTCTCTTGTACTCAAGAGAGGTCTTCTTTCGAAGGAAAAACTCGATCAGATCCTGGCACCGGAAAATATGATCAGGCCAGTGAAAATAAAATGAGACTGATTGTCTGAATGGCATTTACCTGTTGTAAAAATGCCCCTCTGCTTTTTGTCTTTTGGCGCTGCGTCTTTTTTCGGGATGTTTTGAAGACCTTTTTCCACGGAATTCACCTGCTCTGTCGTTTTTCGCTGATTTTTCCTGTGCCTTCTGAAGTACAAGCCTGCTATCCATATATTGCTTATTATGGAGCGTCTTTATAAGCATATCCGCATGGTCGGATCCGACTTCAAAAAAAGAGAAGTCCTTCATAAGGTCTATCTTTCCGATAGGTATCTGGGCGCCTCTTGTATTCTGGTTAATAAGATCTATTAACTGTTCGGGGTAGAAACCGTCTGATTTCCCGCGATTTATAAATAACCTTGTATAATCACCTTCAAAACGGTCACGCGATCTTTTCCCGTTTTTACCTTCAGATCTCCCGGCTTTTTCGGGAACCGGTACGATAAGGTCCTCTCCATGACGGTAATCGTCGAGGAACCTTTCAAATTCGAGTGTGACAATTCTTCTTAGAAGCTCTTCCCTGTCGAGGTTTCCAAGTTTCTCCTTGATCTCAGGGATATATTTTTCTATCTCCTTATGGCCTGTTGTGACATTTTCAATCTTGCCGACCCAGTTGAAAAGTTGTTTCCCGCATATCTCCGTTCCTGTGGGGATCGGCAGTGATTTGAATGACTTTTTAATAAGACGTTCAATCTTGTTGAGGTTATTCTTTTCCTTGAGATGGACAAGGGCTATTGATATCCCTGTTTTTCCTGCCCGTCCTGTACGGCCCGACCTGTGGGTATAAACCTCGGGGTCGTCGGGAAGGCTGTAGTTTATCACATGTGTCAGATCGTCGACATCCAGGCCGCGGGCAGCCACATCGGTCGCTACAAGTATCTGGAGGTTCTTCTGACGGAATTTCTGCATCACGTTATCGCGCTGAGCCTGCGACAGATCGCCATGAAGAGCGTCGGCATCATACCCGTCGTTTATAAGGTTTGATGCTACTTCCTGTGTTTCTTTACGTGTACGGCAGAATACTATGCCATAAATGTCGGGTTCGAAATCAGCAATACGTTTCAGAACTTTGTATTTGTCCCTGGCATGTACAAGGTAATAATTGTGGCTTACATTTTCAGCCGAAGAGTTTTTAGTCCCGATAGTTATCTCTGACGGGCTGTTCATATATTTTCTTGCTATCGACCCTATTTCAGGCGACATTGTTGCTGAAAAGAGAAGCGTTCTTCTTCCTTCCGGAACTTCTTCGAGGATCTCATTTATGCTGTCGAGAAATCCCATATTGAGCATTTCATCAGCTTCATCAAGTACGACTGTATGTACATTGTTCAGCCTGGCAGCCCTTCTGCCTATCAGGTCGATAAGCCGGCCCGGGGTTGCAACTATTATATGTACGCCCTTCTTCAGTTCCCTGATCTGATTTTCGATGCTCGAACCGCCATATACTGCAAGTATCCTCAGGTTGCCTGTATGCTTTGAGTAATCGGCAAGATCGCCTGTGATCTGAATGCAGAGTTCCCTCGTGGGACAAAGTATGAGTGCCTGTGTGGAATTAATTTCAGGATTTGTCGACAGAACAAGCGGAAGACCGAAAGCTGCAGTCTTTCCTGTACCTGTTTGTGCAAGTGCAATAATATCGTTTTCTGTGCCAAGCATCAGGGGGATAACCTTCTCCTGTACGGGCATAGGATGTTCAAAACCAAGTTCCTTAATTGCTTTAAGGATGCCGGGAGTAAATCCCATTTCTTCAAATTGTATCATTTATTCTTTTTATGGTGCATATCCGGGAGCGATTTATTTAATATCCCGGCTGAAATGAACTCAAATGCAGACTGGATTAAATGCGTGACTACGCTACTTGGAAATCACCTTGTTAATAAGGGCGCAAAGGTAATAAAATAATCATGATAAAATAATCACCCACAAAATATTAATTGGTTTCCCTTATTCCCCGGATGTTTTTTCTTAAAATCAGTTTTAAACATTATCTTTTAACCGTTGTTTAATGATATGTTATCAAATTTAAACCCTCAAATCATGCAGACAATACTGGGCGCCAGCGGAACAATTGGTAAACTGCTAGCAAGGGAACTTACGTCGTACACTGACAGGATAAGACTTGTATGCCGCAATCCCGTAAAAGTAAATGAAACTGATGATCTTTTTCCTGCCGATCTTTTTGAACCAGGCTCAGTTGACAGGGCTGTTGAAGGTTCTGATGTCGTTTACCTTGTCGTAGGTCTTCAATATAAATTAAAAGTATGGGAAGAAGAATGGCCTGAACTGATGAGAGAAACAATTGAAGCATGTCTTAAGTACAATTCAAGGCTTGTCTTCTTCGATAATGTCTATATGTATGATAAGGATTTCATCTCTGATATGACCGAAGATACTCCTGTCAATCCGTCGAGCCGTAAGGGAGCAGTAAGAAAACATATAAATGAAATGCTTTTCAATGCCATTAATGAAAAAAATCTGAAAGCACTTATTGCCCGTTCTGCAGATTTTTACGGACCTGACAACAAAAATAACTTCATAACACAAATGGTACTGAATAATTTAAACAAGGGCAAAAAAGCTATGTGGTTTGTCAGTGGAGATTTAAAGCATTCATTCACATATACCCCCGATGCTGCCAGGGCAACAGCATTACTCGGGAATACAACTGATGCATACGGACAGATCTGGCATTTGCCTACCGACAGCAGAAAGATCACAGGAAAAGAGATAATCACAATGATAGCAAATGAGTTCGGAGCTGAACCCGGGATCACCATTCTCCCAAAATGGATGCTTCTGCTGCTGGGTATCTTTATACCTGTAATGCGTGAAATGCCTGAGATGATGTATCAGTACGACCGCGATTACTATTTTAACTCATCAAAATTCACTTCCCGTTTCGGCATTTCGGCCACTCCCTACGAAACAGGGATTAAGGAAACATGCAAGTTATTCACTAAATAGTTGTAATTGATTACCAGTTTTTTGCAAAGCTTCTCTGTTAATTATTCTGTAGTAGACTTTCTTAAGTTGACTGCAATAAATACGTCGAATATTTTCAAATGTTCAAATACCTGGTTGAAGAATACCCTAAAATACTCCCGGGTGCGGTGATCTTATTGGAAGCGTAGCTGGTACTATTGTAAATGAGATTCTACGTTTGAGCAGGCAGAACCGCCAGAGAACTCCAGACCCTCAACTTTCATTAATGACTTAATAAGCTTCATTATCACAATAGTAATTTTTTATTTAACATCAGGTTATTATACACAGACCCAGTTATTTTTTTTAAGATATTTTATAATTTTATGTGTGAATCGATGATAATCATACAATCGCTGAGGGATTCTTCGAAAACTCAACTTATTTATCCTATTAAAATTCAATTAGCATATGAATATAACAAGAATTATTTCCACAAAAACAGAACTTAGAAATGAAATCATATTATTACTTGAAAAAAGTTTTAACCTGGCGCACCACATTGCTGAAAGAAATTATGATGATTCATTATCGAGAAATTTTGATCAACTAATTGATAGTATTTGGATTCTGATAGAGACACCATATATTGACAAGGTGTACAGAGACACTTACTATAATTACTTCTCTACTAAACTTGCCCGGTATGAAAGGGATTGCATAAGGCTTTCATTCTTTGACGGAGAAATCAGGAATGTGGATTTTCAGGATGAAACAAAGCTTGAGACTCTTCGAAAAAGATACCTGGGCTTTATGGTGCTTAGGCCAACAGATCCTCAGGTCCTCGGGCGAAGTGTAATTTCGAAAAATGCGTTGAAGGACAACAATTTTATTTGCACTAGCGCCGAAATTCCTGCTACTGTTAATTCTGTTAAATTTAAAATAAAGGGATTTCCCCACTCATCTCAGGATACTGAAATAACATCATGTGCTGAAACAACTCTCTGGGCTATCATGGAATACTTTGGTAATAAATACCCCGAGTACAAACCTGTATTACCATCTCAAATAATAAATGTTTTGAAACAGGTATCTACTGAAAGACAGGTACCTTCGAATGGTTTGAATATTCAGCAGATAGCCTTTGCACTGAAAGAATTTGGATTCGGGACAAAAGTCTATTCAAAAGAAGTTTATGGGGGAACACTCTTTAAAAGGCTTTTTTCTACTTATATAGAGAGTGGAATACCAATAATCTCAGCTGTCGAGAACAGGCCCGTTGGAAATATCGGGCATGTTTTAATTTCAATAGGTCATGAAATTATTAAAGATAATCAGATTGACAATTTAATGCCCTCAGCTGAAATAGAACCAGGCATCCAAAACTTGTTAACAGCAAAAAATATTATACTTTTTGATAACGATGATATTGATAAATCATTTGTATTGATCGATGATAACTGCCCTGCTTATCAGCTTGCCCATTTGAATAGCCCCACAATCCATTATCCTGATCCTGCATGGCATAACTGTAAGATAACCTATTTTATAGTTCCATTATATCCTAAGATATACCTTGAAGCATTTAAAGCGAAAAACTTCTTCCTGGGAATTCTGTTTAATTGGTTCACGAATATCCCAAATTATTCGAATATTTTCATCAGGTTCTTTTTATGCTCAAGCAGGTCATTTAAGCACGAGCTTTCATTAAAAAGAGATTTTAATCAGGTTATTAAAGATCTTATACTTGAAACACAGATGCCAAAGTTCATCTGGATAGGTGAAATATCAACAAAAGAACTAATAAAGAAAAAGCTTGCAAACGGATTGGTTATTATTGATGCAACTCAGACAAATGACCAATCTGTTAAAGTTGTGATATCTGCCGCTTATGAAGGAGTTTATATCTTTTATGATGTTGTAAGTAAGTGGATTAAAAAAAGTTTGTTACCTTTGGGGTCATTTTCTATATTTACAAACAACCTTAAATGACACCGGAATGTCGGAAATCATTAACAAAACCGCGGAGATACTTGCTTTACTTGAAAATGAGGCTAAGGTAAGATCTATGGACTCTAAGGAGGAAGTGGATGCTATTCTGGCAGTCGATAAAATTATGGAGGAAGTGGGAAGGGATTATCAGATAAAAGATAATAAGTCACAGATTGCCTCTGCCAGCGTGGTGTTATGTGCATAAACGCCATTACCTAATAACAAAAACCCACCCGGGTGCGCTGATCTTGCGGGAAGCGTGGCAGGTATTATTAAGTGTAAATTTATGATATATTTTTGAAATATAAACAACTTATTAGCAATTATTTGCTGAGGACTCCTGTTTTTGAACTATCTAAGATTATAAGAAGCAATATGTGCCATTCGGAAATGATTCTGAATCATATCAGAAGATTTTTATCTGTCTTTAATATTATTTCAAAGTTGCCAACACAAATATGATGAAGCCCATAAAGGAACTTTTTGCCTGCTATTTTTAATCCATCAACGAATGTCCCTAAATTGGATAGGTTATATAGCCATACATCGTTTTTTGAGTTTACTAAAAGAAAATGGAGTCTGCTTATTGATGTGTCATTAAGATCGGGGACAGGATTTTTAAGATATCCGTATCGGCCGATTGTTATTATTTCATTATTGCTGTAATATTTACGATCTGAACCGGGAATGATTATTTCAATGGTATTCTCAATCGAACCTATTTTTTCAAACCGGTGCTCACGAAAAATAAGTTTGGACGCCAGCGCCGGTCCTTTTTTATTATCCCAGCATTTTAAATCCTTTTTTTTGAGAGAAAGATAAAAGTTAATGAAAGGATCATTAGTGCCATTTATCGGATCCTCCGGATCATTTGGATTATCATCTTTTGAAAGGGCAGAAAGCAGGTAGTTGGTGTAAAAACATTTTATGCCGGGAAATGTCTTTTTAAGTTCCTTAAGGTAAAGGAAAGACTGCTCAAATAATCCAAGTTCATAAAAGCATCTGGCAAGAAGATTATGCGCTTCCGTATCGTTTGGATTTCTTTGAAGATAATCATTCAGCAAAGAAATGGCTTCGCGATGTTTTCCTGATTCAAGCTGCATCCAGCCAAATTCTTTATGAACCTCGGCTCTTGGATTAAATTTCAGCAACCTGCCGAAATATTTATTTGCTTCAGCAATATTATTCTGTAATAAATAGTACCGGCCCAGGGAACGCAGTGCGCCCAGGTCGTTTTCGTGCATTGTCAGGGCAGCATTCAGTGCATTATATGCATTCCGCCACTTATGACTTTTTAAATAACGTTCGGCTTTGACAACAAGATTACCTGCCCGGATAAGTTTTGTATCAAGTATTGCAGGTACATATTGAGAACGTATCGCTTCAGCCATTTCACGTGCTGTCTGAAAGCGAAGAGCAGGGTCCGGTTCGACGGCCCGGTAGATAATATTCTGAAGCCAGACCGGCAGATTCCCGGGTAAAAGTTGTTTTTCTCTTATTAATTCTGACCACTCCGGCAATGGTTTCCCTTTATAAGGATTTAAGCCTGAAAGTGTTTCAATTAATGTTATTCCCAGGGCATATATATCAGTCCGCGGATCCTGTAAATCCGGTTCCGTTGCCCTGAAAAGTTCGGGTGCCATATAAGGTCCGGTTCCGGAAAGCCTGTTTGCCACACCAAAATCGGATATCTTTATTTCGTCAGTGACTGTAAAAAGTATATTGTCGGGTTTAATATCGTGATGCACGATATTCTTAAGGTGCACATTGTGAATTGTTTCACAAAGGATCTCAAACCATGGAAGGGCAATTGACGGCAAAACTGGCTTTGAAAGTCTTTCTCTCAGACTCCCGTTTTCGCAGTATTCCATAACAAGACAGATATTCTTCTGCCGCATGAAGTGATGGTAAAAGGCTGTAATATTTGTAAATCCGAGATTGGCTACTGTCTTTATTTCATGTATAATGTTCTTCTGTTTTTCGCAATCCGTTTCCTTAAGCCATTTTATTGCAACAAGCCGGTCAGCCAGTACATCTTTTGCCAGGGCAACCCTGCCAAATCCGCCTCCGCCGAGATATTTTATATACAGGTAGTTATCGTTAAAATACATTCGTAATTCATTTGATTGCCAGACCGGTATTGGTAATAACAAAATTACTTTGCCTGATTTCTTAATCCATACAACTCAAGGTAATCATCACTTTTCCCAAGCTTTCTTAAATTAGTTTTCTGAGCTGCACTTAATTTTGGATAATGACGGGAATACCAGTTTTCAATTTCTTCAATTTCTGGAAGAACTAGAAAATAATCCTTATAAATAAAATGGTCAATAAAGTTCTGTTCATAACTTGAATAATCATAATCAGATTGTAATATCTGATTCTTTATTATGGATTCTCCTTCCTCCCCTATACTGTAATTCAATTTTACAGGGATTACCAACTCCTTAAGTTCATCTACTTGTGAATGGACTGTATGGCCAATATAATTCTTTAATAGATATCTTATCATTTTTGAGGTCAGCAGACCTAAAAGTGTAGAGATTTCATAATAAGATTGAAAAATCATTGAACCTTCTGTGTCAAAAGGCGTTTTTGATCCAATCCTAAATGTCGGACTGTAAATACCTGTTCTGGAGAAACTGATCGCAGGCGAAAAATACTTTTCGGGACTCCTAAATACTGCACATTTCGTAAAATAGTAATGCTCCTTTATTGTTTTGTTCTCATTATTATCGATAATCCGCTGAGCGATTGTATATGTCTTCATCCTTTCAATTGCGGATTCACTCCAATCAATAAAGTAGTTAGTTGGCACATAGTAATTTGGCATCCATCCTTCATCAGCATCGCTTTCTCCTCCTTTGTCATAAGGGACAATGAACCTTCCGTTAAAGTACCTTTTGCTTTTCTTGTCATCTTTTGAAATGCCTTTATCTATTACGTCAAGCCTTAATGATTCATCAGAACGAATATTATTAAGATCATCCTCGGTTAGCAGAAATTCAGAATAGTCGTCAATGCTTCTATAGGTTCCTCTTGCTTCAGGATTTTGGAAAAGATATGCAGGATTATCTCCAGTTGCCAATCCTTGTCTTACTTCAGTAATATCCCCAAGTTTTACCAGCTCAATATATTCCCCGTTCATTTTTATCTTACGTACCAGAACTTTTTTACCATCAATTTCTCTATGATTAGTTTCAGGTTTAATCTCTGGATCATTTCCATCATTCATTAAATCAAAAAGTCTCGGGCTTGCTACAAACAATGGGAGATTACTGTTTGATATGATTAGCTTTTGGGGGTATGAATAGATGGCGTATTCATCTGTGCTGATCTGATCATTTTCACCCTGATCAAGAGTCTGGTTAAGAATTTCGATAAACCTGGAATAGTTCTCATGTATGCTTACATTGGTAAGATCAACCATCTGGCATTTATGGCCATTGTTAAACTTTTTAAAAAACTGTCCGTTTTCATCAACAGGATACTCATTACGCCGGCAAATAATAACAGCTGTATTGACGGTAGCGCCAAAAGTGTCCTGGTGCACTCTTATCATTTTATGTATGTAATTATCGAGTATCTGCTTTCTCAGCGGCAGATGGCTCTTGATTGTCATAAAAGTGTCGCTTACAATAAAGGCAAGTATCCCATTATTCTTCAAGGGAGTTTTTCGGCCTCCCGAACCAAGAAACCGGGCAATGAAAGCTCCATAGGGATCTTTGCTTTCAAGTCCTAACCACTCGGTAATACTTTCCTCAAGCTTTGTTCCTCCGTAAGGTGGGTTGCCAATCGCAATATCGAATCCGGTATTGGAAGGCAGACCAAACATCCACTCAGGATCGAACCAGTCGGCATAGGTGTTTTGATTATACGGATTCCACCTGGAGATCTGAAGAGAAAGAGTATTGGCGGTATTGTCATCGATTACCCTTTCTTCAAATTGTTTTATTTTAAGATCAATTTGATTGAGCTCTTTTTTTATTGCACTTTTCTGTGATTCTTTAAGTGAGGTCTTTTTAAGCTCTTTTTCAAGAAGCTCTTTTTTGTTTTCAAGATCTTCAATCTTCGACTCATATTGCCTGTTATCGGAAGAGTATAGAATATTCAGCAATTTTTCCAGTTCAACTCTGAATTTTTCATCATCTTTCTCAAGCTTCATTTTTTCACTTCTGTTCCTGGTCAAAAAGAATGAACTTCTCAAAGTTTTAAGGTTATTCTCAATCCTGATTACTTCCTCCGACCTTGTCTGAGGAGCAACCAGCTGCTTAAGTGTATTCGCAGCCACAAATTTTGTTTCGAGGTTTGGAAGAGGCTTTATCCCATAATTTTCCTTTCTTGCTTTTTCGTCTATTTTCTGGTTTACCATAAGTGAGATGAAAAAACGTAGCTTTGAAATATGAATTGCAACCGGCTGAATATCTACGCCGAATATGCAATTCTGGATCAGGTAAAGTTTTCTTGTATAATCCGGATCGTTTTTCAGGAAGGTTTCTTTAATCTCATGGATCTCCTGCTTCAGAAGTTTTTCTGCCTCTTGTCGCGCTTTTTCTGATGAGATGTGACTTATGGTAACCAGATCCTCGATCTTTGGTTTTAAGAGTATTTCAAGTTGTTCATGTTCCCATTGCCTGTTTCCGGGATCGAGCTTACCAAGTGCATGAACAATCTGGTGAAGCATCCCCATAGGAAAAGCTCCTGAACCGCATGCAGGATCGAGAATCTTAACCTCACTCAGGTATCTTATAAGTTTATTTGTGAGTGCAATATTCTCGGAAAAGGGATTTTCCTCCGAATCATATGAGAAAAGATTTCTTAGTTTTTTTTCTGTTTTAACTTCATTGTCAGTTCCTTCTTCCCTGAGTCTTGTTAACAGATATGTTATCAGGCTCTCGTCAACCATGTAATTCACAATTTCGCGCGGAGTATAGTAGGAGCCTGTTTTCTTTCGGGCTGTGGTCTTTGATTCAGGCAAATAAGAGGCAAGAAGGTTTTCGAAAATTTTGCCCAATAGCTCAGGATCCAGTGCAATTTCCTGATCAAGTGGTGTATTCTCTTCTATTGTAAAATAAAATTCATTAAAAATTGAATAAAGACCTTCATTATCCTCATTTCCAAAAAACAACCAGTCAGGTACTGTTAATACATTTTCTTTTGTATACGGATGAGACAGATCAGGGTCAGAAAACCAGTCTATTCTGATTGAGGAGTGTTCAGGATCGAGATTTTCAAATAGCCCGCCATTAAGAAAGGGGATATCAGCAAAAAGTTCTGAATACGATTTCTCAGGATTAATGAAATAATCCTGGTATCTGTAAGCAGGCATTTTATGATCTTTATTTGATTTTGAGCTGGGTCGTCTGAGATCAGAATCTATAGTTGTATTAAATGTTGCAAAAAACAAGTTTTGAAGTATTGCTTTATAATATGTGCTACCTCTCTTATCAGAATAATTAAGGACCGTATCCAAATATTCATTATCAAAGAGGATGTCAGGGATCAGAGGTTCTTTTCCCCTATGCTTATGTCTAAGAAACCAAACAAAAATTAATCTGGTGAGAAGTCTTATGCAAGCTATCTGGTTTGCAATATCCTGAAGTTCTTCAGCATTTTTATTCTTATTCTCGGGCAGAGTTTTATAATATTCAGATGGAAATTCAACAGCAGAAATTGCCGTATTATACCAGGAAGCAACTTTTAAGTAGAATTCTTTATTAAGGATTTTAAGATCAAATACTTTTCTCCATTCAGAATAAAGGGAGTTGAATGAAGTTATGTCCTCTTTTATAGAAAGCTGAAGTAATATTCTTTCATGACCGGCGTGTATCTTCTTTAGATTTATATCCTTCAGCATGCTTATCCTTCCCACTTTTTCGCCTTTCTGTCCCTTCCGTTGATATTGACCTCTTTCGGCAGCCGAAAAGGTGAGTTTATCTGAATAACGTGTTAGTAAAACAACCGGCCTGCTTGCTGATCGGCGGTTCAGGGCTCTTGTAAGCCTGCTGATATCGCTTCTGGTCGGATAAATATCTTTCGGAAGCTCAATCCCGAAAACAATTAGCATATCGTAATCGCCATTATCCTTCTGCAGGATTTCGTCAGCTTTTATATTTTGTTCATTCCCTCCGATTGAAAGATCATTAACCATGCCTATAAGTCGGGCATCAGCTATTTTATTCAGCAGGGTTTCATCTGTCAGATATTCTTTCAGAAATTCTTTTATGTCGATTTCAGATCTTGAAGCAGGGGCAATTTTTATATCCAGTAATTCTTCGAAGAATCTGGTCCCGGCATCAAGGATGTTCTTATCAAGGAAGAATGATAGATCCATTATTGATTCAGATTGAATTCAAGTTGTTTTTTAAGTTCTTCTTTATCAGGAAGATATAATTTGTATTCGCGGGCAAATATCCGGTCTTCTCCTTCAGGGAGAGTAAATTCTACAACTGTACGATTGTTTTGTTTGCAGAGAATTATTCCTACTGTCCTGTTCTCATCCTCAAGCTTTATCCGCCGGTCAAAATAATTCACATACATCTGCATCTGGCCAATATCACCATGTGTGAGCTTGCCAATCTTAAGGTCTATTAAAACATAGCATTTTAACATCCTGTTGTAAAAGACCAGATCGATAAAGAAATCATCCCCTTCAAATGAAATTCTTTTCTGTCGTGCTTCGAAAAGAAATCCCTTGCCCAGTTCAAGTAGAAACTGCTCTATTTTTTCTATTATTGCCTGCTCCAGTTGTGACTCGGAATATGACGGCTCTTCTTTGAGTCCGAGAAATTCCAGTACATAAGGTTGTTTTACGATATCAGACGGATTTTCAACTTTATTACCTGATTCCGAGAGCTTTTTTAAATCTACATTTTTCCTGCTTAAAACAGTTCTTTCAAACAGCGATGAATTGAACTGCCTTTGAAGTTCTCTCACTGACCACTGATTTCCAACACACTCCTTTTCGTAAAAACCCCTTTCTTTTTCATCCATTTTAATAAGTTGGACATAATGGGTCCAGGATAAAGGGAAAATATTCCTGTCCTGTTCAAAAATCCGAATCATTGATTCGGATTTTTCATGGCTGTCAGAAACCTTTTTTTCGTTTAGCGGTTTTTTTCGTGATTCAGAATTCCGAATCATCGATTCGGAGATCCTGTTCTGATAAACAATGTAAAATTTTCTTTTGAGCTCCAGATTATCAACAGAATAACCCCTTCCAAATTCTCTTGTCAGCTCAATGCTGAGTTTTTCAAGTGTTTCTTTTCCATATTCGGCTCTCTCTTTTCCTGATTGCTCATTTTCAACTATCAGTCTTCCAATTTCATAATTAACCAGAATGATTAAATTATTAACTTCTCTAAGGGCTTTTGTTCTTGCGTTTATGACAAGCTCCCTGATCTGCCCGGATAATTTTGAAAATGAATCTTCAGACATCTCAGAATTTTTTGTTTCTTGAAACAACAAACCAGGTAATGAGATCATAATTCACAATGTTATACCGTTCGGCAGGAATAGAATCATCAAATTCCTTCAGTTTCAGAACTCCGCCATCAAAAATGTCGTTTAAAAGTTGTCCGTCTTCTTTTCCCGATTTCCTGTTCATCCACAGTTCAATGAGTTTTCTTAGCATGGTTATGGTTTCTTCATCCGGTTTTTCGATTTCAGCGGGTACAAACCTTCTTGAATCTTTATGTTCACGTAATGAGTAAAGTACTTCCATCTTGTTCAGGATCGTGAATTTTCCGTCCCTGGAGACATAGAAAAGTTCAAGGTTTTTATACCTGTGATCTTTTACTTCTTCATCCCTCTTCGGATAACCGATCAATCCTGCAAGGCCGGGAGAAAATGCATGTAGTTTGGTTTCCGCGTGGGCATTTAATCCGGAGTAAACTCCATTGGGGATACTGTCAAGTTCATCTCTTCTTCCGCTGAAAACCTCGAAGAGTTCCTGCCTGAATGTTTCAAACGAAAGGTCATTAAATCCGAAGGATCCCGATTTCCCTTCAATGTCTTCCCAGCTGATTTCAAGTTGTTTGAAAAGCTTGGCTGCCTGTTTTGTGATAAGTTTGTCCCTGTCATCAAGGATTGTCTCAAACTGTTTTGATATTGTCTGCATCTCAGTGCCAACAAGAGAACCGGCTGCCATCCTCGATTCTACCCTCGTTTTGAGTTTCAGGTAATCATCAACGTTCTCTGCCGGCCAGAAATTCACCCCGTAAATACTTTTGTGCACTGATCCTATACGGTCAATACGTCCAAACCTCTGGATAAGCCTTACCGGATTCCAGTGAATATCATAATTTATCATGAAATCGGCATCCTGCAGGTTCTGTCCTTCACTCAGGCAGTCTGTAGCAATCAGCAGATTCAGATCTTCACTCAATATACTGAAAGTCTGCTTGTCATGGTTCCTTATAATCTCTTTCCATTCATTGAATGTTTTCGGTTCAGGGATATTCTGTCTTTCATAAAGATCTGACCAGTCTTTCTCGCGATATAATTTTGTTTCAGGTGCAAATCTTTCGAGAATTGGTTCGAAATCGTCCTTGCATCGCCTGTCGGAGATCTTGTATGTGCATTGATTTTCAGTTCCGCTTACAAGGGCCATTTTACCGAATCCTCTGGCCCTAAGCTGGTCATACAGATATTTTGCGGTATCGCGGAATACGGAGAATATTATGATCTTTCTTTCAGGATTAACTTTTCTTGCTTCAGTAATAACTTCAATGAGCCTTTGAAGCTTTGAGTCAGCTGAATTATGGTTTGGTTTTATTGTGAGTTCATTTTCTATCACTCCATTCAACTTCGCCAGATTTTCCTGAATATCCTTAAGAGCCAGAATATCATGGCGGAGATCTCTTTCAAAATCTTCAAGAAATACTATTTCACTTATCTTTATCGGCGATTTCCTGCCTATTTCGTCATGGCCGTCAAATTCAAGATCATCCATTATTTCCTCTATCTCCTGCAACTCTTCCGACAATTTAAAAAGGTTAACATCGTCATCTTCTTGTTTTTGAAGAAAATTATTAACCCGTTTGTAGATTATCTGGTGATATTCGTAGATATTTGTTACAGTATCGAACAGGGCAAACCAGCTCGACTCCATTCTTTTTACAAGCAGAATATACATAATACGCGCGAGTGCTTTCTGCCTGTATCTTTCATTTTCCAGAGCATCCTTCGATTCGGCTTCCTTCATATAAAAGGCAGGCTTATAGGCAGTCATGTGGATATTCTCAATTGAATCAAGAAGCTGTCCGATAGTTTTGAATTTTCCTATTTCGATTTTGTCACCTGGTATATTCAGCGGAGGCTCAACCTTTGGAAAATGCAGATTCTCTTTAAGGTGTTTCTGGATAAGAACCCTTGTTCTGGCAACTACAGTTGCATCAATAAGCCTGAATATTTCCTCAGGAATATTTGCCCTCAGATCGCTTATTTTCCTGTCTTCACCGAACTGCCACTTGTTGAAGTATTTCTGTGCATCACCGAACTTGCGGTTAAGTGATTTGATCTCTATCCCTTCCACATCCCTGAATCCTGTATCCTGCCCATGAACTATAAGCTTAAACTGGTTCCTGATGTCTGTTAGCTTATTATTAATGGGTGTTGCAGACAGCATTAATGTTTTAATATCCCGGTTTCCGGAAGGGTGATAAATGTTATCAACAAGGAACTTATATCTTCCCGATGCATCATTGCGCAGATTATGGCTTTCATCAATGATGATCAACAGTTTCTGGAACCGTCTGAAGTTATTGAGGTTCATTCCGTCTTTATTCATCCTGTGTCCGTAAAGATCGGTATGATACCTTACGAAAAAGTCAAACTTATCAGGTTCAAATACTGAATGCCTGTCTTTCAGATATCTCATCCAGTTATTTGATAGCTTTTTAGGGCAAAGGAGAAGTATTTTATACCCTTGCAATTCGAAATATTTCATGACTGCAAGAGCTGACCAGGTTTTTCCCAGGCCCACTGCATCGGCAAGTACTGCTCCGTTGTATTTCTGAAGCATCCTGATCAGACTTAAAACACCTTTTTGCTGAAAAAGGTATAGTTTGTTGAATATAACAGTATCCTTCAGATGTTGAATATCTCTTCCTGCCTTAAGATCAACATCATACCTGTCGAAGTCATCGCGAAAAAGTTCGTATAATGTTTTGTAGTACAGAGTAACAGGATCATATTTCTCGAAGAAATCGGAAATCAGCTTAATCAGGAACTCTTTACAGGTAACCTTTTGATTGTTATTGTCAGTGATTGTACCCTTTGCGCTGTCAGAATTCCACAGAAGTTCAAACCATTCACCTGCTTTTTCAAAGCCCGCGTCGGTCCCGCTGACCAGCTTGTTTAGTTCAATATTTGAAGATGGTCTGAGCCCTATCCCTGCATCAGTAAAATTTGAACTGCCTACCAGATAAAAATTGTCCTTATGTTTTGAAATGTTGGGATTATGATAGATATAAGTTTTTGCGTGGCAGAAATTTTTGTCGACTGTTTTAATTTCTACATTATCCTGTTTCAAAAAATCCACAACCTTTTCACATTCCTCTTTCAAATAGAATACGTTCGTGATTTCATGTTTCTGATTGATAATATCAATAATATTTTTTCTGTTTGGCTTCAGTGAAAATAGGTCGCCAAGTATTATACGATATTTAGTCTGTGGCCTGATTGTATCGGATAACTTTGACAAAGCTGAAATTGTGAAATATCCTGTCACAAAATCAAATTTTCCGCCTTCGTTTATGTTTGCCTCAAGATATTGAAAAATGGTCTTTTCCTGACCAATGGTCAGCTCATGTTTGTTGTCGATCAGCATCTGATTATTTATTGACTTTTAAAATTAGAAAAAATAGACGACTTAATTCATGGGTACAATTATTCTTTTATTTCATATTTTGGATTTCTTCCAATAAACAATAAATCAGTACAATTTCTTTTGATGACCAATAGATTTTATATTCTCATTAAACAAAGCCGATTGAAAATTTTGATATATTTGTCCTGCTTAAAACTTTGGATGTTTAAATTTAATCCGGATCGGGTGTAGTTAATAACCATAGGCAAAATCAGTCTTTGGTGTCTATTTTTGCATTCAGACAGGTTCCTGTCTGGATGATAATCATTTAATAAACTATTATTTATCAGAGAAATGGTGCAGGCTTTAAAGGATTCCTGTACTGTTCCATCAAAAAGAAATTAAAATTTTTAATCATGAGTAACGAAACTAAATCAATTCACGACTTCGACTTCGATCTGATCTGCGAATATTTCTCAGGCCTTGAACGGCAGGGACCCGGAAGTCCCGAGATGACTTTAAAAGCTTTAAGCTTTGTTGAAAATCTTACAGACGATTCGTCAATCGCCGACATCGGATGCGGAACAGGCGGCCAGACAATGGTACTGGCCCGGCATACGGGAGGACACATTACAGGAGTCGATCTGTTTCCAAAATTTGTTGATCTTTTTAACACCAATGCCGGGAAGCTGAACATGCAGCACAGGGTAAAAGGTATTGTCGGATCAATGGACAACCTTCCATTCCGGGATGAAGAACTTGATCTCATCTGGTCGGAAGGGGCAATTTATAATATAGGATTCGAAAGGGGCCTGACATATTGGAAGAAGTTCCTGAAACCGGGAGGCTTTGTAGCTGTCACCGAAGTGTCGTGGTTTAGTGAAAACCGTCCTGAGGAGATTACCCGGTTCTGGATGGAGGCTTATCCCGGAATCGACACCATCCCAAATCAGATCGCCCTGATGCAAAAATCGGGCTTTACTCCTGTAGCGCATTTTATTCTGCCCGACAGCTGCTGGACAGAGAATTTCTATGCCCCGCAGCCTGAAGCACAAAAAGCTTTCCTAAGGAAACATGAAGGTAACCAGGCTGCAATCGATTTCATTGCCTCAGAACAGCATGAAGAACAACTATACACCTTATACATGGAGTATTATGGTTATGTATTTTTTATTGGAAGGAAGGTTTGATTGATATTATAAAGGGCTTTCAGCTTTTAATATTCTTACTATTTTTGACTTGTTAATTTTAAACATATGACTTACTGTCAGTATATTGAGTCGCTTCCTCCCGGCGAGAAAAGGGATCTTCACAAAAACTACCACGACAATCACTATGGGTTTCCATTGCACGACGATAATGAGCTCTTCGGAAGACTGGTGCTTGAGATCAACCAGGCTGGACTGAACTGGGAGATTATCCTGCGGAAAGACTTAGCTTTCCGCAGGGCTTTCAACAATTGGGACATAAAGAAAGTGGCTGCCTACAAGGAAAAAGACATTGACAGGCTCCTTGCTGATGCCGGTATTATCCGTAACAGGCTAAAGATAAATGCTGCAATCAGGAATGCCAAAGTGATCCTTGACCTGCAGAAGGACTTTGGTTCTTTTGATAAATGGCTGGAAATCAACCATCCGAAGACATTGGAGGAATGGGTTAAGCTGTTCAGAAAGACATTTACCTTCACCGGAGGGGAGATCGTAAACGAATTCCTCTCAAGCATAGGTTTTCTGCCGGTTCAGCATGATAAGGAGTGTCAGGCATTTAAACAAATCGTTAAAATGAAGCCTATGTGGATGACCGGAAGTGAAAGTGGAGGGCTTGAGTAAGAAAGAATAGCTTTAATTGAAAACGGCCGCTAAGGATCAATAATGGGCTGACCGTATTACTGTGGTTTATCTGCGGATGGTTTTTTGCTTCCCGTAAGTTTCAGCATCAGACTTACTGCAAAATAGATTACAAGCACCACCGTGAAAATGGCCCCCATCCCCATGGCAGTAAGTTTCAATGCGCTTATGACATCCTGATTCATGATTTGCCTCCTATAAAAATCCGGGAACAAGTCCGATGATAACCCCACCGGCAATGACAGATGCTATCTGTCCCGAAACATTGGCTCCCGCAGCGTGCATGAGCAAATGATTCTGAGGATCGGCTTCCAGCCCCATCCTCTGTATAACCCTCGACGACATTGGGAATGCAGATATCCCTGCAGCTCCTACCATAGGGTTTATCTTCTGCTTAAGGAACAAATTAAGGAACTTTGCGAATGTAGCTCCGGCAATTGTATCAAAAACAAATGCAAGAAGGCCAAGACACATAATGAGTACCGTCTTCACCGAAACGAACGACTCGGCTTTCATCGTGGCCGCTATGGTAATGCCAAGCAAAAGTGTTATCAGATTTACAAAGTCCCTCTGGGCGGTTTCCGACAGCGATCTCAGCACCCCGCACTCCCTTATCAGATTGCCGAACATAAGAAAACCGACAAGAGCTATCGATGCAGGTGCAACGAGGCCGGCTATAATGGTTACAACTACAGGGAAAAGTATTCTTGTGAGCTTTGAAACACTCTCAGGATTATATTTCATCCTTATTTTTCTTTCTTTTTCTGTTGTGCAGAGTTTTATTGCAAAGGGCTGAATGATAGGCACAAGCGCCATATATGAATATGCTGCAATGGCAATTGGTCCTATATACTGGCTTTTCAGCACCTGTGATACAAGTATTGAAGTGGGTCCGTCGGCAGCGCCAATAATACCTATTGATGCAGCATCTTTAAGGTCGAATCCGAGAAGGGTGGCAATAATCACTGTAGCAAAAATTCCAAACTGGGCAGCAGCTCCAAAAAGAAACAGCCTGGGGTTTGAAAGGAGGGGGCCGAAATCTATCATTGCCCCTATGCCGATGAACAAAAGCAGAGGCATAGCCTCCGATGCCTCAATTCCGGTTCTGAACAGCCAGTCGATGATCCCTGTCACCTGGCCTATGCCCTGTATGTTCTGATTGAGAGCTCCCGACAAAGGGAGATTGACAAGTATCGCTCCGAATCCCATGGGCAGCAGCAGCGAAGGCTCAAGCTTCCTGTCAATTGCAAGATAAATGAGTATGCCTCCGATTACCCACATTAATATCTGTTTCCATGTGATCAGAAATATACCGTCGAGTAGAAAATCCATTGAGATTAGTTTTATTAAAATCCTTTAGATGGATTTAAGAGTCATGCAAAGATATCCATTTAGGATGATTTTTGCTTTATTTCACATTGAACGATTTGATGGCTGAGATCTTTTTCCCCGATCCTGATATTCCCATTACTGTTATAGAGTACCTTCCCGGAATATCAGGAGTCCAGAATTCAAATGCCGCTATTCCGTCAGAATCAGTCCTTACCGACGGATTCCAGTAAACTGTATTTCTCAGGTCAGGCTTGCGCGCTGATCCTGACTGTTCTTCATTATATGAGGGAGAAATAAAATCATAACCGGGTTCAGCAACCCTGTAAGGGAATATGGCAGCATAATCGGGCATCGTGATCTTGCTGAAATCGCCCGACCTTGTTATAACATTAACAATTCCGTGAAGAATAAGATCACCTGTAAGATATGGTGTTTTAACAACTTCTATTTTCTCAACGAGCTCCGGATCAAGCCCGGCAAGAACATTCAGATCGTTTAAAATAACGCCGTCAATCATCACCAGAGGCGGTTCTTCATAAAATATCCCTGTAAGCGGATTTGTGATCTTCACCTCATACCCGTTTTTCCCTTCCCTTAAAAGAATACCGGGAAGAAGCTCAAAAAAGACCTCGCTCATGTCAGGCAGTTTTATATAGTCGTCGAGGAAAATTTCCATTTCAGGAATCCCGTAAAACCGTCGCTTAAGTAAGTTTCCGGGCTCATCTTCGTCAGTTTCCCTTCTTGATTTTATACCATATATCCTGTTTGCCTGATGATTGAAACTTAAACTTTCGAATACTTCAGACTCCTTCCCGCGAAGTGAATCTTTAAAATAATCGGGTTCCGGCATCACCGGTGCAAATGATGACTCAATCTCGAGGCTCATTTCATTATCAGGGATTTCCGGCTGAACAATGAAGGTCCTCTGTTTGCTGTCGACAGGAAGGATGAAGGTAAATCGTCCTGATGAATCCATTTCGGAATACCTGAAACCCGCAACCTTGCCCTGAACCGACATGAACAGCCTGTTATGCCTGCCGCCGCTATTTCCATCCCTGCTCCTGATCCTGAGCGACAGGAAATGCCCTTCGCTCTCATAATCATTGAGTGATGAGTGTGTCCGCGAACCATTGTTCCGGCCGAATTCAGGAATTGTATCCGATACTGATGAGGGAGCTACCGAAACACTCATGTTGTTAAATCCCGGAGAAACTTTACCGGTTCTTCCCAGGAGTATTTTAACAGAAACCCTTTCGCGGCGCCCAAAAGATGTATCTGCAAGGATAGTCGCCTTTTCGCCGGTATTACGTATAATTACGTCCGGATTATTACGTAAGGAATCCGGAAGAAACGGTTTTCTTAAATAAGATGATCCCCTGAACGGATTATAAACTCCTATAATCTTCATTGCACAGCCCGAAGGAAGATTCTCCTTCATCCTGTTTGTATAAACCCTGAGGGTATATTCGCCCGAACTTAGTGAATCGGGGAGGAGGAAGCTGCCGTTTCCTCTTCCTTCGGTCAGTTTTATCCTGAGCCTGACAACGGGGATATTCCATGGATTGATAAGCTCGGCATATGCGATCAGGCTTGCTGAGGTAAGTAATCCTGTTTCTTCATCGGTATTGTAAATGCTGAACCACAGATCTTCCCCTGATATAAATCTGATCCTGTCGGTATGGATACCTGACAGCTCAACCGGCTGGCCTTTAATTATTGTCGTAGCGGCCAGAATGATAAGAAGAAGATATATTTTCACTGCAGCTCTCATCTTTTTCATCTCACTTTCTCAGAATTCTTCCCAGAACGGCGGCCTTATCTTCGTCCCCCTTGTTGAACAGTCGGCACATTCCCTGAAAGTGCTTATCACCCAGTATGGAGGGATCTCGTCGCTGAAATCCTCAATTACCCAGAATTCGGTATTGAGCCCGGTGTCGGGCAGCCTGCCGTGCAGCGTATCGGTTGCACAATATGTAACAAAAACGGGTAACCCCTGGAAATTGTCGTGAATGAAAAGTCGTTTTTCAGAAACCGCCGAAACGCTGAAATAGCCCAGAACAGTCTCCCCCGGATCATCGCAGCACCTTATGTTGCCTTCGATCGACATTGGCGCCACATCATAGAGGTTACCTACATTCTGTGATACATTTCTTATCTTCTCCCAGAAATTAAATTCCTCCTCATTTACTGAATACTGACTTACAAGAATGCTGTAAGTCTCCTTTAGCCTGTCGGAGGTGTTTGATATAAAAAGCACCGGGAATTTCGATACCCTGGCCTGGCTGTACTGTGAGGTGTTTTTTACAAGGATCTCATCCGACCGTTCAGTCACCCAGCAAATCTTGTTTACTACATTGTAAGGTATCTGATACTCCCATGTTTCGACATAGTCCCATCTGAAGAAGAGGCATTTTCCTGAGGGATCATATGTATCAACAAAAATCCTGGCCCCCTCATCAATATCGTTTGAATCCCTTGAAGCATTTATCACGACCTTTTCGTACCAGAGCGAATTTATCGGAGGAACGGGAAGCATCTCGATTAGGTCTGTTTCATAGGTCCTGCCGTTTATTTTTACGCTCAACCCATACCTTCCTCCTGTCCGTCCCCTGAAAACCGTCGAATCGGTAACATAGGTTCCTGCAGGTGATTCAGTGAGCGTAGTTACAATTCCATTTTCGTCGGTGATAGTTACCAAAGCTCCGGTAACTTTGTTTGTGCCCACCGGGTTTCCTATTCTTGTCGATTTTGACAGTTTAATTTTGTTCACCCTGTTCTGGTCGGTTATCATTCCTTCCACAACAAGCAGCTCTTCATTGTTCCTTATGCCGGGATCAAATTCGACAGTGCAGCCTTCTGCAATTGCAAGGATATAGAAAATCAATATGATAACCAGTGGTCTTATCATTGTCAGAAGTCAAAGTTGAATGAGAGCGAAGGTATTGGTTTTGAAAATATTGAAAGATAATATCCTCTTACTGTGTTATTCACATTCCTGAAATATGCCGAGTAAACATTATCGCGTCCGAGAACGTTGTAAATCGAAAATATCCAATGCGGATGGGCAATTTTCCCTGATTTCAGGGTGCCGCTTATCTTTACCGAAAGGTCAAGCCGTGAGTAATACGGAATTCTGTAACTGTTCCTTCCGGAATAATGATTGATTATGATATCACCAATCCTGTAAGAGGTTACAGGATAGGTGACAGGTCGTCCGGAACTCAGATCGTAATTCGCCGAAAGACTGACACGTCGCGACCATATACAGTTAAGAGTAAGGACCAGGTCGTGAGGCCTGTCGAAGCTGGCGGGGAACCATGAGCCTGAGTTTATGATCTCATCACTGAACACCCCTGTACTTTTAAGAAGAACGCGTGAAAATGTATAACCTGCGCTCCATCGTATCCTTCCTTCCGGCTTTTTAAGCAGGAGCTCGATACCATAAGCTTTGCCCCTGACATTCACAAGATCACGTTCAACAAATTCGTTCATGACAAGGTTAGTCCCTCCCTTGAAATCAGTCATGTTCTGCATGATCTTGTAATAAATTTCAGCAGAGAATTCTACCTTATTTTTGTTGATTATTCTGTAGTAACCTGCTGCAAATTGCTCTCCTGTCTGTGGTTTCAGGTAGTAATCACTTAGTTTCCAGATATCGGTAGGGGAAATGGAGGTTGTATTGGAAAGCTGGTGAAGGTATTGCCTTGTATGGTTGTAATTGAGTTTAAGGGAGCTGAAGTCATCCAGCCTGAAATTTGCAGACAGCCTGAGTTCGGGACCTGAATATTTCCTGTATATACCCGATCTTTTAAATGAAACAGTATCCACGACCGACGATAAACTCCTTGATGATTCAGCTCTGTAAATATATACAGTCTGCGGCCCGAGGGAAAAGAATGTGGAGTACCTAAGTCCGGCATTCAGCGAGAGATAGTCTGTCAGGGTATATTTATCCTCGAACCAGATTGCTCCCTCAAAAGCTCTCTGCTGCTGTATCGAGTTAGGTACAACGAGCGATGAATCGCTGGCCGGACTGTAATTTCCAGGTGCGACATTGTAACGGATGATTTCACTTCCGAAATTCAATTCGTTTCTTCCCCTGAATATATTGAGATCAGCCTTCACCCCTGAACTGTTAATGCTGTGTACAAGGCTGAATGCCTCTTCGGGAACCCTGGTACTCGAAATATCGTACCTGTAAAAACTGTTATTGACAGTCAGCGAGGAGAAGAATGTGCTTGTGAAATAGTGACGCCATCTCATCGACACTATGTTGTTCAGGTACTTGTACGAAGTATCGGAGTTCAGCCTGAATGCATCATGACTGTAATATGCCGAGAGGTCAATCTTGTTTTTTCTGTTGATATCCCAGGCTATCCGGACATTCAGATCATTGAATGATGCACTGCTGTTATTTAGCTGTGTGTTCTCAACCGCCCTCAGGATCCAGTCCGAGTATGTAGTCCTTCCGGTAATCAGGTAAAAGAGGGTGTCTTTTTTAATTGGCCCTTCAAGGGAAAAATGGGCTGTAACAGGACTAATTCCGGCGTTACCGGCGAATTCACTTCTGTTGCCTTCACGGGGCGTAATCTCAAGTACTGAGGAGAGTCTCCCTCCAAACCTTCCCGGAATACCCCCCTTGAACAGGGTTACATCCCTTATGATATCAGGATTGACCGCCGAAAAGAAACCGAAGAAATGATTTGAGTTATACAGCGGAGCTCCATACAGGAGAATAAGGTTCTGGTCGGCCGAGCCGCCTCTCACATTAAAGCCTGCCGATCCTTCGCCGATGGTATTCACCCCGGGCACAAGCAAAATGCTTTTCACGATATCCGATTCGCCCATCGATGTCGGCATAAGACGGAATGATGTTATATTGACCTTTTCAACGCCTACCTCAAAGCGTTGCACTGTTACATCCTTTTCGGCGGTTATAACAGCCTCCTTGAGAGGGACCAGAACGTTCATCATTTCAATATTAAGTTCCCCTGAACCATATATACTGAGTCCAACGGTCTTTTCCTTCATACCCACGAATGAAAAGCGGACCTGGTGCGATCCCTTCGGAATGCTCATTCTGTAGAATCCATATCCGTTTGAGATAGTACCTGCCGAAAGTCCTGCAATGTAAATTGTCGCTCCCACAACAGGCTCTCTGGTGTCCTCATTCATTATATAGCCTGACAGTACGACATCCCCCGGATTATCCCTGTCTGCCGGATTCCCGATTACAGTAACAATGCTTCCCTGGCTTGCCGTGTTTATGTTTCCCTCTGTATATTCAGGCCCCGCCATATAATTCCCGCTGTGACCCGGCTCATCTCCTGCAAGCTTTATTGAGTACGATTTGGTCAGAATGATGCTTCCCTTTCTGAATTCATACCAGTAAATTCCTTTGCCTGCGAAAAGGGTGTCGAGGATCTCACCGAGATCATTTTTCCCTTTATAGTCACCGAGCACAATATCGCTTATCCAGTCTTTTTCAAAGTAGAACCTTACATCGTGGGTGGCTTCGGTCTTTTCAATAAACACCTCAAAAGATTCTCCCCTGTAATCCCTGTCAATTCTATACTGCTGCTGGGCTGAAGCAGCAGCAGATATCAGAAGAAGTATGACAGCACTGGCGGATCTGAGTTGCATTTATTAGTTTTTAAGACTGTCGTAGTATTTTAAAACCGGGATGACAGTGTCGGGATCTTTCGCCGACAACCTGAATCCATTTATACGCTGTATCCTTATAAAATCCTTAACCTCCTTCTTTTTATCTTTAAGCAGGTTGAGAATATCTCTTTTCCTTTCTACCCTAACCATTGCTGTATCCCGTCTTATATACATCCTGGTTTCCTGGAAGAACAGATCGGAGACGCCGTCAACTGCAAGGGGCTGGATCCTTTTCCTGTATTTTACGTAAAATGCCGAAGGTCCTTCATAAAGCACATTTATATATCCCCTGTGTACAACAAAGGTGTCAGTCCTTTCATTTATTACTTTATATGTTCTTTCACCGTTATGAAGTGTGAAGCCGTCGACAAACTCCTTGTTCATAATAATTACCGGATATGATTCCGGTTTAAGGATAAGTTCATCATCTGCAATGTCGTACAACAGGTCGAGATCTTTGTATTTCCGCCCGTTCAGGGTGACTGAGCCTTTAAGAAATGCATTTGTAATGAAAAACTGGTTGCCGGATACTTTCTGGAATTTGTTGTGCCATATCCTTCCGTTCAGAAGGTACTGATCCCCTCCTGTTTTCACCTGAGCATAGCCCTGTGATGACGCTAGAAGGAAAATCAACAAAAGCAATTTCGGTCTGATTTCTGAAACCATTATCATCCAACTCTTTTATTGCTTTTTTACATGTACATAACCGTATAAAAGTAATAATTTTGGCATTAACTGGTTCGAAGCTGCCCCGGATCATGGCAATAAGGACAATCCGGATTTTTCTTCCGGATCAGGCCGGCAGAATAACACGCTCAGGGGTAGTGTTTAATATTCTTTAACATTTTAAATTATAACCTTTTAATTAAATTTGATAACTAAAAATTAAACCACTTACCATGAAAACCCGTTACTCATTTTTGATCTTACTGCTTGCAGTAACATTAGCCTCATCGGCACAGGAACCACGGTTTAAGATTTCACTTGCCGAGTGGTCCCTAAACAAAAGCCTTTTCAAGAAGACTATCACCAACATGGATTTCCCGAGGATCGCAAAGGAAACCTATGGTCTTGATGCAGTTGAATATGTCTCAACATTTTTCAGGGATAAGGCTGAAGATACACAGTATCTTACACAGCTTAAGAATGAATGTGAAAAGTATGGCGTAAAGAACCTTTTAATAATGGTCGATGGTGAAGGTAACCTTGCCGATACTTCCCTTGCAGCCCGGAACAAAGCAGTCGAAAACCATTATAAATGGGTAAAAGCAGCAAAATTCCTCGGATGCCATTCTATAAGGGTTAATGCTGCTGGACGTGGAACAATGGGACAGATGCAGGCTGCTGCAATTGACGGGTTGACAAAATTGTCGACTTATGCCGCAGACTATGGCATCAATGTAATTGTTGAAAACCATGGAGGTAACTCCTCTTATGGTAAATGGCTTGCCGAAATAATGAGATCTGTCAACAAACCTAACTGTGGTACACTGCCTGATCTTGGCAACTTTTATGAATACGACCGTTACAAGGGTGTCACCGAGCTTATGCCGTATGCCAAAGGCGTCAGCGCCAAAACACACGATTTTGATGCAAATGGCAATGAGACACAGATCGATTATGAGAAAATGATGAAGATAATTGCCGATTCAGGTTTCAAAGGATATATTGATGTCGAATATGAAGGGACGAAGCTGAATGAGGACGAAGGTATCAAAGCCACAATAGCGCTTCTGAAACGGGTTATGGAACCTTACAATAAATAGCGGAAGTTTATTATTTCTGATATTTTATCACCAGGCCCGGCACAATGTCAATTTCCATTGTTCCGGGCCTTTTGTTTTCATTCCCTGCGCCAAGCCTTCGCTAACACCTTCGCTTAAGCTACGGTGTTCAAAGAAAGCTACGGCTTGCAAAGCCTGTGCCTTTAAATAAAGCATCCGTCATAATCCATTGCCGGGTCGTCGAAAGCAAGGCAGATGACCCTGTGAAACCCGGCACTTTCGTTTTTATGTGTCGAGGATCCTGCATTATAGCACCTTCTTATACCCCAGCTGCCATGGTATGTCTTTCCGGGGCTTGAAAGGTCAGCATGATAATGACCGAAAAGGATCATATCGATCCTGTTCTCAATTAACTGTTTAAGATCATCACTGTCCTTAAGCTGCATGCCCGGTTTGAAGTCGAAGGGATGATGATGGAGATAAACAACTTTTTGCAAACGGGCAATTGCTTCATCCTCAAGCAGCAGACCAAGCCTGTTGAGCTGTTCACTGCCCAGTTCTCCCTGCGAAAGGATCCTGTCGAACCAGTGAAGCTCGGCCGCTGTCGAATCGAGACCTATAAAAGCAATACCGTCAATGATATCAAGCTTCGGATACTCAATGGCAGTAGTCCCGTAGTACCTTTCCTTGAAGATGTCAACGAATTTATCATTGCCAAAGACACCGGTTCCATAATCATGGTTGCCCGGAACTACAAGCATTTTAAAACCATTGTCCTCAAGCCTTCTGAAAATGGCAACTGCATCATCTGTAAAGTCGGTACGATTCGCATTATCGACAATGTCTCCGGTCACGATTATGATATATTCTTCTGCAGGTTGCATCCTCAGAATAATATTGTCGGCTATTGTATTGAATAAGGACGTACAATCCTCGTGTCCGATATGCAGGTCGGATAAATGAATTATTTTTTTCACAGTCTGCTTGGTACTGGTTTTGTAGAGCAGGTTTTCAACCAAGCAATTGTTTTACTTTGGCTGAGATCTCTTTTCCGTCGGCTTTGCCAGCAAGCTCTTTCATTGCAGCTCCCATAACCTTTCCCAGATCGGCAATTGATGTGGCCCCGGTCTTTTCAATGACGGCTTTGACCACTGAGGTCAGCTCCTCATCACTTATTTTTGCAGGCAGGTATTTCTCGAGGATATCAGCTTCGGCAACTTCCTTCTCACAAAGGTCAGGTCTGTTCTGCGTTTTATATATTTCTGCCGACTCTCTTCTTTGTTTTACAAGCTTCTGTATTATTTTCAGCTCTTCCTCTTCAGTAAGAACACTTCCATGTCCCTTTTCGGAATGTGCAAGTAAAAATGCGGTCTTGGCAGCCCTGATGGCTTCCAGCGAAACCTTATCCTTCGATTTCATGGCATTAATGAGATCGGCGGCAACTTTTTCTGTAAGTGACATTTTTTCAATTTTTCGTTCAGCCTATAAAGATAGTAAAAAGTTGTTCGATGCTTTGATAATTCATTTTAAAGGCCGCAGTCAGAATAAAAGAAACCGTGATGCTTTTGTTGAACAGTATTAATCAGAATCAGGGAAAATCATTTTTGGGATTTGTATCCGTCTGTCTCCTTTAAGTAGCTATCGATGTAACAGTTAAATAGGATGATATTTATGCCTTTCTTTATAGTTTGTTGTATTTTAACAGTCTGATCAATACATATAAAAGCAACAAAACAATTTCGCTTATTCCGAAGAGCACTGTTGTTATATGGCCATGGTAATAAAGCAATAACAAAAGGCCTGTGAAATAGACCAGGAGGGAATTATATTCTTTGAAAACTGCTACTTTAAATCTGAAAGTATGTCCTTCAAACGCGTCTTTGATGTTTCCCAGTTTTGGAATTATGGCGTTGGTACCCGACTTATAGTTTATGAAATGAGAGCCGAATTTCATTTGCAGGAACTCTTCTTCTGCACAAATAATGGAATAATAGAAGAGTATAAACAATGGAACGGAAACCAGAATGAACAGGAGTGAGTTGGCGAACAAACCGAATCCTGTAATAAGAAGTATGTTACCTAAATACATCGGATTACGGCAAATTTTGTAGATTCCATCGGTAACCAGCGTTTCGGCATAAATCTGCCTTTTTGATCCGCCCCTGATTATATAAACCAATCCTATCGTAATAAATCGCGTTAAAATTCCGGAAAAAATTAAAAGCGCCCCCGTAATCAACGCCCATTTTTCATTTTGAAAGATAGGAGAGGAAGGAATAAAAAGAAAGGCATAAAAGACCGGGAACAAAAAGTTCCGGATATGGAAAAGCTTGTTCCCTAATTTAATAAACATATTTATATCAGATTAAAGTTCAAAAAACGGATATTGAATTATTTTATGGCAACCAGCCCTGAGAAGTTGTACCATTTGAAGAAGGTTTCACAGCACTGAAATCCCGATTCGAGAAGAAGTTGAACATTTTCACTCAGCTTATAAGGGATAAGTACGTTTTCCAGGGCCTCCCTTTTTTGAGCTATCTCCATATCATCGTAGCTATTACGACGTTTCATGTCATAATAATACCTGATAAACTTCCTGTTAAAATCATTGTTTTCACCCAATATCTTCTCAATCAGTATAATACAACCCTGAGGATTAAGCTGGTCATAAATTGACTTTATCAATTTCAGCCTGTTGATCGGTCTGACAAATTGTAAAGTAAGGCAAAGAACTACGACAGATGCATTGTTGATTACCACATTCTTGTTTAAATCTGCCTGCTGTAGCTCGAATGGTCGTGTAACACCATTATCAATCAAGTTTTTGCGGCAACTTTCAAGCATTTCCTGTGAATCATCAATGCCAACAAACCTGACTGATTTATCAATTACATTATTAAGCGACAAGAAAGTGGTCCCGGTGGAACATCCTAAATCATATAAAGAGGTATCGGGCCTGACAAAATCGTTTGCAATTTCTGTGATCATGCGTTGAAATTCGAGGTACATAGGCACCGACCTTACTACCATGTCGTCAAAGACATTTACAACGGCTGCATCAAACCTGAAGTCCGTTGATTTTTCAATTCTTGTTTTAAAGATCTGATCGTTTTGCATAATATTTTAATTAAGTCGGAATGTTTTATGGTTTTCCAAACCAAAACACAGGTTTAGAATTTCATTTAATTTAATTTTCTTGTTTTTTACACAGTACCATATTTTATAATCCACACTACCCAGCTCCGCATATAGTGACAGTTTTCTTAACACTCTGATCTTACCGGGGATTTTTATTCTTGTCCCGACAAAAGGATTTGAATGAAAAGCATTTGGTACATAGTAACCACCAGGATAATAATCGGGAAGTCTATGGAATGTGTTCGATGTGATATTGTAATTAACGGCTGTACCAATATAACAATCTGCTTTAATACCTGATATCGTAAATTCCTTGGAATGGAATGCCGGCTTTATAGCAAAAGTATGTATCAAGGCTCCGTTAATATTTTTGGGAGTGTACCCATAATTGAGGTCAACCGACAGCTTATTATTAAAGAATTCATTGCCAATTACTACAGAGAATAATCCCAGGTTACCTGCAAATTGCACCTTTGTATAAAAAGTTGCATACCGTGCAGCTGTTATGTCTGCCTGATTTCCTGCTGCAGGCAGCATTGTTTCTGGTGTAAACACTATCATAAGGAATATGACATATGGCAAATGATATGGCATATGGTAAATGATCAAAAATTTATACGTTTAATAATTGATTTGTCGCCAATAAGTTCAATGATGTAATACTCTCTTTTTTCGATATTGGCTGATACTATCGTGGGAATTCCGTTAAAAGTCGTTTCAATAAACCTGTGAAGGTGTCCGTGCAGACAAAGTATTGTGTTACCGGAATCCACTGTTTCAATATATGCAAGATTGTATACTCCATTCATCTCTTCAGAGAATGGAGGGATATGTGTTACCAGAACATTGTAGTAACCTGTATCCGATAATTCACCGGAGAGCCATTTATAATCAGGCATCTGGTTATTCTTTTCCCAGATTATATTATCAAACAGGATAAACTTATATTTACCCGCTATAAATGAAGTCTTTGATGGTCCGAATAGTCTTGTATACACATAATGACCGTTAGAAAGGTAATCGTGGTTACCAATAACAGTAACAAGAGGAATTACAGATTTTTCAGCTATATCAACATACCACTTATATTCCTGGTTCAGACCGGCATTCGTAATGTCTCCACAGCAAACTGCAAACTGCAATCCCTTTTCTTTATTAATACTGCTTATTGCATCAGAAAAATCATCGTAGTGCTCGTGGATATCTGAAAAAAAAGCAAATCTCAGGGTATCTGTTGATGAGGATATTTTGTTGGATATCCTGATCGATTCGCCTGTGTTCAGATCATGAGTTTTTATATCCGTATCATATGGGCTAAACTCAAATAAATCTGAACATGCCGAAAGAAACAGAATTTGCGAAAAAAAGCATAATGTTTTAATGACCTTCATGATTCAGGGATATCCGGGCTATTGGAGTTATATTTTTTATTAATTAAATATTGCTTTATATGCCTCCTTTTTCATAAATTCCTCTTTAACCAAAACTTTTTTATGTTTTTTACAAGTTTGTTCAGAACTACATAAAGTACCGGTACAATTATATACGAGAGACATTACGTTCAAATTTCCAACCTGATCGATCATCCCTTTCTACCTGCCCTGTTTTTCATCATCTTGGTACGAGTATTCTGCCTCTTTGCACTGCAGTTCAGCCTTTTTAATATCACGGCTGTGTTTCAGCGCATAGTTGACCAGATAGGTCATTGAAGTCTGCCCGCTCACATTATAACTCAGCAAACATAGGTTGAATACAAAAAAACTGTTAAAGTCCTTATTCTCATAAAATTAAATTAAGTGTTGTGTTACATCACATGATTTGCATACCGACCGAGCGGTATGTAATTTCTTAAAAAATATATCTTACTTTTTTATACAATTATATAATCCCCAGTATTGTCTTTCCATCATATCGAGGGCATAGATCATCGACCCCCCCATAATCATATTCTCAACTATGCCGGAGCTTATCTGTAAAAGATTAGCCGATATTGCTTCTGTATCTATTTCACTGCGTACCTCACCATCATCAATTGCTTTCATTATCGATTTTTTCCAGACTTCAGTCATCCCATTGATAAAATCTCTTCCGATCTTTCCAAATCCGGGATAATAGCGGAAAGCCGTAAGCATAAGAGATAAATAATTTATTGGTATTTCATCTTTATATTCCTTGTTTTCGATAACCATCTTTGTAATCTTCTTTCTTACTGAATCGATTGTGTCCTGAATCAATTCTTTCAGATTACTGTGTTCTTTCAGAATATCTTTTCTGTTATCAATCATAAAAACATTGACAACAGCTTTAAATATCTCTTCCTTACTGCTGAAATAATAGTATATCCCTCCCTTTGTAAGCCCTGTGGCTTTAATAATACTGTTGATAGTAACTGCCTCGTAATTATTATAAAGAAACAGATTATATGCTGTCTTCAGTATTAATTCTTTTGTATCTTCTGATCTTTTCATAACCCTAAAAATACCGACCAAGCGGTTTGTAAAAATAGAACAAATTCTATTTCATGTAACATTAATAAGCTTTTTTTTTGAAAAAAGTTATGAATACCCATAAAGAGAAAAGGGTTTTTTTGATAAACAAATTGAAAATCAGATGTTAATTCAAATCAGACTGAATAAATGTTAACCTCGTTTTTATACCTTTATCATGAAAAGATCATTCTTCTTCCAGTTTTTCAACTCAGGGGGAAGGACAAAAAGCGTAGTAATATATATTCAATCAAACAGTTGATATTTCTTCCATATACTATGAACAATTCAATTATAATCGCTATGAAAAATATATTAAATGTTGTTGCTGCATTTCTGCTCTCAATGGCAGCGTTTTCGCAGGAGCCAGTCACTCCCGATGCTTCACACGAAGCAAAGGCGCTCCTTAAATACATTTACAGTATAAGTGGAAAATACATCCTTACAGGCCAGCATAATTTTCCGAATTCGGGATCGAGAAATACACTTTTTGCAGCAGATTATATTGGTGAAACACCTCCTGTATGGAGCCAGGATTTTGGTTTTGCAGCTGAGGGGGATAAAGATTCCTATCTGGCTCGTCCTGAAATCGTAAGGGAAGCCATAAAGCAGCATAAGAACGGCTTTATTATTACGCTCTGCTGGCATGCAGTGCCGCCAACAGCCAAAGAACCGGTTACTTTTCAGCCTGTGCGGGGATCCGACCCTTCCGCTCCTCTGTCAAGTGTTCAGGGAAGGCTTACTGATAAGCAGTTCCGCGATATTCTGACTCCCGGAACAGCATTATATAAACAGTGGGCCTTGCAGGTCGACGAAATCGCAGGATTTCTCAAACAGCTTCAGGATGCCCATGTTCCTGTTCTGTGGCGGCCCTATCACGAAATGAATGGCGACTGGTTCTGGTGGGGGGGAAGGTATGAAGGAAAGTATACAACAGCAGCCCTTTACAGACAGATCTTTGACAGAATGGTGAAATACCATAAGCTCAAAAACCTCATCTGGATATGGAGCATTGACAGACCAGGCCAGCCGGGAAGAGAATTTGCGCGATATTATCCCGGGACAAAATACCTGGATATTCTCGCAATAGATATTTATGGAAACGATTTTAACCAGTCATATTATGATGGTCTTAATGCACTTTCGGAGGGTAAGCCAGTCACACTCGGTGAAGTAGGAAATCCTCCTTCACCCGAAATACTTGCCCGTCAGCCCGATTGGGTATACTGGGTTGTGTGGGCAGGAATGGTAAGGGGAACTTCAGTGGAAGCCTATACTAAGCTCGTAAATTCGCCCAATGTGCTTTTTATGGAAGATCAGGCTTATCTGAAAGGAACCGCAGATTACAGGGCAGCATGCGGATTTGAGCCTGTTAAGATTGACAGGACTGCTGATTTTACAGGCGAATGGAGACTCGATGAATCGCTCAGCTCCTCATCAGGTAACACGGGATTTTCAAATGTACCATATAAACTGCTTGTTAAGTACGATCAGCTTAATATGTCGATAAAATCGTTTTCTGTTGTCGAATGGGATGATGATGAAATTACTGACCAAACACTTGCCCTTGATGGAACAGAAAACAGGTCGACAGGCTTTATGAACTCTCCTCGTGTGCAGATCCTTGTCTTGTCACCGGGGAAAGACACTCTGACTATTGATACCAGAACGACAATGAAATTCGGTGAAAAACCCCCTGTCGAAATTAAGTCGAATGAAATATGGACACTCACCGACAGGGGCCGGAAGCTTATTATTACCCGGACATCTGATGGAATGATGGGCAGAGGGCCTGTATCCAACCGGCTTGTCTACAACAAATACTGACATTCCTGTTATCATTTACGGGATGCCCGGTTAAAAGAAGCAACTCATTGTACTGACCTTTCGGAACAAAAGCGTTTTTAAAATGTTATTCATGGTTAACATTTCTTTTTGAAGGAAATATATGGTTGAGGATATCAACAAAGGTAAGAAGGAAGGAGAAAAACCGGCAAGGGTTGTAACAAAACAATTTCCTGTAACGGGAATGTCGTGCGCCTCATGCGCGGCAAATATCCAGACAAGGCTCAGCAGGCAGCCAGGAATCCTGAACGCTTCCGTAAACCTGGCAACAGAGAGCGTTTCAGTTGAATTCGATCAGTCGGTTGTTGAACCTCAGGACCTCAAGGATGCGGTTACCTCGATAGGATACGATCTTATAATAGATGAATCCGAAAATGCAAAGGAAGAACTTGAGAACCTACAGCTGAAAAGATACAGATCGATGAAAAGCAGGACAGCCTGGTCGGTAATCCTTGCAACCCCTCTTGTCCTTATTAGCATGGTGTTCATGAACATGCCCTATGCTCCTATCATAATGTGGGCACTTGCAACACCAATAGTATTCTGGTTCGGAAGGTCATTTTTCATTAATGCCTCGAAGCAGATCCTTCATGGCGCTGCATCGATGGATACACTTGTTTCACTCAGTACCGGCATTGCTTATTTGTTCAGTGTATTTAATACACTATTTCCTTCATTCTGGCATAGCAGGGGGCTTCACGCCCATGTCTACTTCGAGGCCTCCGGAGTAGTGATCGCACTTGTTCTGCTTGGCAAATTCCTTGAAGAGCGAGCCAAAGCCAACACTTCGTCGGCGATAAAAAACCTGATGGGCCTGCAACCCATGACTGTATTTAAGGTTCTGCCTTCGGGAGAAATACGGGAATTTCTTATTTCAAAAGTCAAACAGGGAGATATTATCCTTGTACGACCCGGGGAAAAGGTTCCTGTCGACGGGAAAGTAACTGAAGGAAGCAGTTTTATCGATGAAAGCATGATCACCGGAGAACCGGTGGCAGTATTGAAGGAAGGCGGCTCAAAGGTATTTGCAGGTACAGTCAACCAGAAAGGCACATTTCAGTTTGTCGCCGAAAAAGTCGGTAACGAAACGCTTCTGAGCAGCATAATTCAGTATGTTAAGGAAGCTCAGGGCAGCAGGGCTCCGGTACAGAAACTTGCCGACAGGATCGCAGGTATCTTTGTTCCGGTGGTTGTTATAATATCCCTCATTACGCTGGCCATCTGGTCGGTGTCCGGAGCAGAAAACGGTAAGGTTCAGGGACTCCTGTCGATGATCACGGTTCTGGTCATAGCTTGTCCCTGTGCACTTGGTCTGGCCACACCGACAGCAATAATGGTCGGGATCGGCAAGGGCGCAGAAAAAAATATACTCATCCGCGATGCTGAATCACTGGAGCTTGCCTGCAGGATGGACACATTGATCCTCGACAAGACAGGAACGCTTACTGAGGGCAAACCTTCAGTGGAAAGGATTGAATGGCGGTCTCCCGGCGATAAAGCCGGTCTTGAAAAAGTCCTGGCCGGACTTGAGAGACTTTCTGAACATCCTCTTGCCGAAGCAGTTGTAAAATATTTTGAACACTATAATTCAGATATTAAGTTTGAAAATGCAAAAAGCATAACCGGGAAAGGCATTGAAGGCTTTTATAACGGCAGGAAGTATTTTGCCGGAGGATCGAGGCTTATTGATGAAAATCAGATTTCAATGGTTCCGGAACTTGCGCGACTGGCAAATCAATGGGAGGATGAAGCTAAAACCGTTGTATTCTTTGCCGATGAGATGGAGACACTGGCGGTGTTGTCAGTTTTTGACAGGCTCAGGGAGACCTCTTCCGGTGCAGTACAAAAGATCCGTGAACTTGGTGTGGATGTCAGGATGCTTACAGGCGACAACGCCAAAACCGCTGCAGCCATTGCAAAAAAATCCGGGATAGTAAATTTCGAAGCTATGATGCTCCCTTCAGCCAAGGCATCCTATGTCGAGGCCCTGCAGAAAGAAAAAAAGATTGTCGGAATGGTCGGCGACGGAATAAATGACAGCCAGGCTCTTGCAAAAGCCGATATAAGCATTGCAATGGGAAAAGGCTCCGACATAGCAATTGATGCAGCTAAGATGACAATCATAAGCAACGATCTGTCGGTAATCCCTGATGCAATAAAATTAAGCAGGAAAACAGTCAGGACTATCAGACAAAACCTGTTCTGGGCTTTTATTTATAATATCATAGGTATCCCCATTGCTGCAGGAATATTATATCCGTTGAACGGATTTCTTCTAAACCCTATGATTGCGGGAGCTGCGATGGCATTGAGCAGTGTAAGCGTGGTCAGCAACAGTCTCAGGCTTAAATATTCGAATTAAGGCCTTCTAACTGTTATTCCCGCTGTCGGGCTCCACATGTATGCTTACTGTGAGATTCTTATATATGCTTTTAAGCTCATCCTCAATACTATCACAATAGATGTGAGCGTTTCCCACTGATTCGTTCTCGGGTATCTCCACATGTATATCGATGAACCTGTAATTACCGGCTATACGTGTCCTCAGGTCGTGATAATTCACTTTCATCCTGCCGAGGTTATCTTCAAGTTCCCGGATCTCCTCCTTACCCCATGAAGTGTCGAGAAGAGGGAAAAAAGCCTTGCCGAGGAGGACCATTGATTCCCTTACAATGAAGAGGGCAACAAGAATGGCAATAACCGGATCGAGCCATGTAATTCCTGTGAGCATGATAAGTCCCAGACCTGCTGCTACACCCAGGGATGTGTAAACATCGGTCTTAAGATGCAGGGCATCTGCTTCAAGAGCGACTGAACTGGTTTCCCTGGCTACCTTATATAATCTTCGTGAAACAATCGTATTGACAACTGCGGAAACGAACATCACGGCAGCCCCTATGCCCACCGCCTCAATTTCGAATGTTTCTCCCATCAGCTTTTTCACTGCTTCCGATATGATAAGTGCAGCAGCAACAAGGATCAGGATGCCTTCTATCACTCCCGAAATATTTTCAATTTTACCATGACCGTATGGGTGTTTCTCATCCGGCGGGGTATCGGAGACCTTAACTGCAAAAAATGCTATAATGGCTGCAAGAAGGTCCATTGATGAATGGATAGCCTCGGAAATAATACTGACTGAACCGCTGATAATCCCAACAACCAGTTTCATCACAATAAGAAGGGAATTCGATGCAACTGAGAGCCTTGCAATTTTGGTTTTAGGATTCATCAGGGCTTTATAAGTGTGGCAAAATTATTAAAATATCGCGATCTGGACGAAGAAAATATCAGATATCAAACAGTTACCAGTTCATAATCACTGCTTCCAAGTCCTGTTTTTACTCCGTGATCAATCCCGGCCTGCCATTGCGTATCGGGGTGAGCATGTTTGAATTTGTCCTTCCCGCGCATGTCGTCATTGTTATTTTCTTCACATATGACACTTCCGGGTAGGGCAGGGGCCTTCATCACAAGATCGGAGCAGGCCTTGTCGAGGGCAACCGGATCGAATGAAGCGGCAAAACCTATATCAGGGACAATCGGGTAGTCGTTTACATCCCAGCAGTCGCAGTTGGGAGATACATCTATTATAAAATTTATATGGAACGATGGCTTGTCCTTGACAACCGCATAAGCATATTCTGTTATCCGCCTGCAAACAGTCTCGGACGAATTCTGCCATGTTACCCTTGCGGCATCATACTGGCATACCGCAACGCACTGGCCGCACCCCACACACTTTTCATAATCGATATGCGCTATTTTGTCTTTTCCGACTTTGACGGCGTCATGAGCGCAGTATTTCTCACATACCCTGCAGCCTGTGCAATTCTTATCATAAATATGAGGCGACGATCCGGAATGGAGGAACAGTTTACCTCCGACAGAGGCGCTTCCCATCCCCAGGTTTTTCAGGGCTCCCCCGAATCCGGTAAGCTCATGTCCCTTGAAATGGTTCATCGAAATTACAACATCTGCATCGGCAATGGCAGAACCTATTTTGGCTGACCTGCACAGCTCAAGGTTGACTTCAACCTCACGGTAGTCGGTTCCTCTTATCCCGTCGGCAATGATGACAGGACATCCGGTGGCAAGCGGATTGTAACCATTCTCAAAGGCTGCTTCAAGATGCGACGGAGCATTTGCCCTTCTTCCGCTATACAGGGTATTCGAGTCGGTAAGGAATGGAATCCCTCCCTTTGATTTAAGAAGAGAGACAATACGCGCAGCATAATTGGGCCTCAGATATGCAAGGTTACCCGGCTCCCCGAAATGTATCTTGACAGCCACTAACTTCTTTTCAAAATCGATCTGGCCCATTCCTGCCTTTTTGACAAGATTTTCAAGTTTTTTCAGAAGGTTAACTGACGGTTTGGTTCTGAGATTTGTAAAATAAACTTTCGACTTTTCCATTATTATATAATTGAATGTCAGTAATCAAAAATAATTAGTTCTTTTAATTTATTTATAATCTTATACTTATGATGTCACTGTGTTTCCTTAAGGTCTATTAACCCCCTTTCCCGTTTCCCCCAGAGGGGAAAGGCTTCGCTTTATGCTCCATGCCTGATTTTCTTCAAATGAATAAATACCTCTGGCTTCAATGGGCTCCTTCCCCTGTGGGGGAAGGTAGGGAAGGGGGTATAATCAAAGGTAATTCCTATTTTATTCAACATTGCCGATAGTCATTTCATATTTTTGAGATGTGGTCCTTAATTTTATCAAGAAGCCATTTCGGTGTTGACGTGGCGCCGCATATTCCGGCAGTATCTTTTCCTGTGAACCATGATTTGTCAATTTCTTCAGGAGAAGACACAAAATAGGTTTCCGGATTGACGCTTTTGCATACCTTGAACAGCATTTTCCCGTTTGAACTTTCTTTTCCGCTGACAAAAATAATTATATCATGGTCAGCGGCAAATTTCCTGAGATGAGGTTCCCTGTTCGATACCTGTCCGCAGACTGTACTGTGAGCAATAAAGCTTGTTTCCGGATCAATCCTCCCTCGTTCTTTTATCTTATTGTAAATAAGATCCCTGATTCTTTTATAGTCTTCCAGTTCCATTGTTGTCTGGGAAAAAAGCTCCACAGGTCGATCAGGATCAATTTTTGCGATGTCGTCCGGCCCTGAAATAAGTATGGCTTCATTGCCTGTTTGTCCCATCAGTCCTATTACTTCAGCATGACCAGGTTTGCCGAAAATAACTATCTGGCCGTTTTTATCCTTAAGCTTCGGCCATTTATCCCTGATCCTCGACTGAAGTTTCTTTACAATCGGACATGTCGCCTCTATTATTGTAATATTGTTCTCCAATGCAGTCCTGTAAGTTTCGGGGGGTTCTCCGTGTGCCCTTATAAGAACTTTGCAGTCCCTTAACTCCCTGAACTGCTGATGATCGATCGCCACCAGGCCTAATGCCTGAAGGCGTTTTACTTCCATATCGTTGTGGACAATCGGGCCTAGAGAATATATTTTTTCACCGTCCTTAAGAGCTTTCCCGGCAATTTCAACAGCATTCCTTACGCCGAAACAGAATCCTGAATTTCTGTCAACTTCAATTACCATCTGTCAAGTCTCTTATTATCTTCATAACCCAGTCCATCTGTTGCGAAACTGTCATCCTGGTGTTGTCGAGCTCAATGGCATCGGGAGCTTTTCTCAGAGGGCTTATATCCCTGTTTTCATCTGCAATATCGCGGGCAATGATATTTCTTCTGATCTCCTCAAAATCGACATGTACATTCTTTCCCTTAAGCTCATCAAACCTTCTTCTGGCCCTGATATCAACAGATGCCGTCATGAAGATCTTCAGGTCGGCATCGGGGAATACTACTGTTCCTATATCCCTTCCATCCATAACAATGCCCCTGAATACACCTATCTGTCTCTGCAGTTCAACCATCCTGTCGCGCACTTCAGGTATCTGACTTATCCGGCTGACATGCGATGAAACCTCGATCCCCCTTATCTCACTTTCAACATTCTCTGAATTAAGGAAGGTTTCATATTCCGCTAAATCGGGATTGTAAACAAAACAGATATCGATGATCTTTATGTCGTTGAGGATGCCTTCTGTTTTTAACTCTTCCCTGCCGGCATATCCCTTCCTGAGGCAGTACAGAGTGACTGCCCTGTACATGGCTCCGCTGTCGATATATATGTAATTCAGCTCCCTGGCTATTGCCTTTGCAAAAGTGCTTTTACCGCAGGATGAATATCCATCGATTGCTATAATGAGTTTTCTGGTCATTTGTAATATTCGGTCACGACAAAGATGAGAAAATAATCAGGTAAAATCAATATAAGCTTCAGCTTCGCATCCTGCTGAAGACCGAAGCCGGCTTTAAAATAACCGAAAAATGTGTCGACGATCCTGCAAGGTGATATGATGCCCTTCCGAATTCGATGCTAATAACGGATGTGTTGATGCCGAATCCCAAGGAGAAACCGGTACCGGCCATCTTTGACTCTGACGCAAGCTCGCTCCTTCGCTGATGATTGTACCCAGCACTTATGTAAAAGTTCCTGTGGGGAATTATCTCCGCTCCCACAACTATATGTCTCATCAGATTATCAGTGAAATTGTTGCCTCTGTTGTCTTCATCAATATAATCGTGAGTCAGATCATATTTCTCAAGATGCCGGAGGGTAAGTGAAAATCTCAGAGGGGCATGTTCGGGCCTGACCGTAATGCCTGCAAGTATTTCAAATGGGAGCTTCCCTCTTTCTTCTCCTGCATATTTAGTAAGCTGGTAACCGATGTTCCTTAATACGAAACCTGCCGACAGCAGTCCTGTTCTGTTGTGCCACGAGGCTCCAAAGTCGAATGCAAACCCGAGGGAAGTATAGCTCTCAAGGCTCGAGATGACAGGCTTGAAATTAATCCCCGCTGAAAAGGCCGAATCGGGTGAATAAGAATAAATAAAGGATAATGCTGATTCTGAAGCATGGAATCCTCCCGTAATTACTCCCGAAGGATCGGAAGCTGTGAAGGTCCCGTAATTAAGATATGTAATGCCGGCAGCAATGTTACTGTTATTTTTCAATGAACGTGAATACATCGCCATCCCGTAATTTATACCTGCGAAATAATTCACATAATTCAATGCAAGTGTTCCGTCAGATTCTGAACTCAGAAGTGCAGGATTATGCCAGGCAGTGTTAAGGTTTGGCACTGAAATTGAGACATTGGAGCCCCCGAGTGAAGATATCAGTCCCGAATGAGTGAGATTCAGAAACTCATATATGTTATCCCCCCCGGTCTGTGACGAAAGTGATGCTGAGGCAAACAGAAAGATTATTATAAGTGATTTCCTCCTGAACATATGAACTTTAAAATGTAAATATATGATTTTTGAAATATGCGAAGGAATAAGCTATGTCGGCGTTGCTGTCGAAACCCGGCCCTATGCAGTTTTTCCCGTTAATATTGCAGCTTCATCTCTTTTTATCTGACGCCCGTCCATCTGCGACATGATCAGCCCGGCAATCACTATTATCATTCCGGCAATATTCTGAGCTGTAAGCTTGTCGCCAAGGATGAAAAACGAGAAGATAGCCGTAAAGACAGGAATGAAATTGGTGAATACATTTGCTTTAGTAACCCCCATATGACGCATCGAGAATGCAAAAAGTATGAATGCTCCGCAGGAGGCAAAGAACGCCAGTTCGAGTATCGGCAGAAATGATCGGGGCTCGAGTGAGCCAGAGGGAAAATATTTCAGTTCTGAGATCAGGAATACAGGGAGAAACAGAATTGCTCCTATAATATTCTGAACATTTACTATGAAAACAGGCCCGTAATTTCCAACGAGGCGGCTGAGTGTAAGGTTATAACCTGTTGCAGAAAACACCGCAAGTAACAGAAGCGCCAGTCCTTTAACGCTGAATGTCAGCCCGCCACCTCTGTTCAGGACAAATATGAGCACACCTATGAATGAGATAATAATACCTGCGTAATTTATTATCCTGAGACGTTCCCTGAATATCAGCCATGCCCCGATGGTGGCTATCACCGGGATGGTGGAGATTATCACCGATCCGACGGTTGCCGAAACATATGTAAGGCCAAAGCTCTCGCCAAGAAAATAAAGGAAAGGTTCAAAGATTGCAAGCATCAGAAACAGCTTCCGGTCCTCCTTTCTGATCTTTACGAACTTCTTCTTTAAATAAAGATATGTTGTCAGAATGATGATCGCTATTATGAGACGCATGAATACAATTGTCACAGGACGGAATGTCTCATTCGCAATTTTAAACCAGATGAATGAAAACGACCAGAATATCATTGCAAGGAAAATTCCTCCGTAGATCCTGATGTTGCTTTTCATTCGTCGGCCGGCTTTTGGGGGGCGAATTTAAATTATATTATTGTATGTTATCCGGTTGTGGATAATTTCTTTATTCCTGAATAAGACAGAAAAATTTCGAATGCCTTTTTTAAAGGGGCTTAATAACGATATTAAATATCATAAAATAAGCAATATGCACACTTGTGATGTTTCGAATACGATAAAATATCCGCTTTTTCCCGATTTGTTTATGATACTTAAATTATTATATTTGCCGCCTCCCAATACGTGGAAATAAAGGAATGACATCATTATATTTTTATTCAACATACTAACATTCTGACAGATGAAAATCCTGGTTTGTATCAGCAATGTCCCTGACACAACAACAAAAATCAAATTTGCTGAAGGAAATACCTCCATTGACACTACCGGTATTCAATGGGTTATAAATCCATGGGATGAATTATCCCTTACCCGTGCCCTTGAATTAAAGGATGATCAGGCTAACGGCGTTAAATCGGTTACTGTTGCCCATGTTGGACCTGCATCTTCCGAACCGACGATCAGAAAGGCTCTCGCAATCGGCGCCGACGATGCCATAAGGATAAATGCTGCAGCCTCTGACGCATATTATACAGCCTTTCAGCTTGCCGGGGTTATCAGGAAGGAAGGTTTTGACATGATACTCTGCGGTATCGAATCGAGCGATTTTAATGGATCCGCAGTAGGAGGGATGGTCGCTGAATTCCTTGGAATACCTTCGGTATCATCAGTTTCGGCTATTAAATTTGAAGGCGGCAGCCCTCTCCTTACACGCGAGATCGACGGCGGCAGGGAAACCGTGAAAATCACGGGTCCTTTCGTTGCGATTGTTCAGAAAGGTATCGCCAAAGAACCAAGGATTGCTTCAATGCGAGGCATAATGACGGCAAGAACAAAGCCTGTTAAAGTATTTGAACCTGTTGAAACTGATTCGCTTACCACTGTGACAGGTTTCGAAAAACCCTCACCCAGGGCCGCATGCAGGTACATCGATCCTGAAAATCCGGCTCAGCTTATTGACCTTCTTCAGAATGAGGCAAAAGTCATTTAGTAACAACCCGAAAAAAGAATAGATATGTCAGTATTGGTATATACGGAGAACTGGGACGGTAAATTCAAGAAACAGTCGTTTGAACTGGTATCATACGCCTCTGCTGTTGCAGGTATGATGAATACCTCCCTTACTGCACTCACAATAGGAAAGGTAGATGGTGATGAACTGGCCAGGCTTGCAAACTGGGGCGCTGATAAGATTTTAAATGCTGTAAGTGACGACCTTACATTATTCGACAGTCAGGCCTTTACAGGAGTTATTGCCGATATAGCCGTAAAAGAAGGATCAAAGGTTATAATATTTACAAACAACATAACAGGCAAAGCCCTTGCACCGAGGCTCTCGGTAAGGCTGAAAGCCGGGATCGGCGCGGGAGTCAGTAAACTGCCACTCTCGGTTGAGCCTTTTACTGTTTACAAAAGGGCATATTCAGGCAATGCATTTGCACATCTCGTAATTAACTCAGATGTTAAAATCCTTACCCTTGCCCAGAATTCATTCGACCTTATTGAAAAACCAACCGGCGCCGTCCCACAGACTGTACAGGTCAGCATCGACGGATCGTCAGTCAGGACTACTGTCACTGAAAAGGAGCAGCAGAGCGGGAAAATTTTGCTTACAGATGCTGAAATAGTGGTTTCGGGCGGAAGAGGAATGAAATCTCCCGATAACTGGGGACCACTTGTGGAACTTGCATCATTACTAAATGGAGCCACAGCATGCTCGCGGCCCGTTTCGGATGAAGGATGGAGACCTCATGAGGAACATACAGGGCAGACAGGGAAAATGATTGCCCCTAACCTTTATATTGCTGTCGGTATTTCAGGGGCGACCCAGCATCTTGCCGGGGTCAGCTCTTCGAAATACATTGTGGCTATCAACAGCGATAAGGATGCCCCAATATTCGATGCAGCTCAATATGGTATCGTAGGAGATGCAATGAAAATTTTACCTAAACTTGTTGAGGCTGTTAAAGGAATAAGAAAATAGAAGATATCCGAACATGACCCGGCAAATAATATTCGCAGCAGTTCTCCTGTTAACATTGGGAATATTCTCCTGGACCATTAACAGGCTCATTAAGTACTTTAAATTTACAAGACCGGCCTTCCCCGTCAGAGATTTTGGAAAACGCTTCAGGCTGATGCTGAAAGTGGCTTTTGGCCAGACAAAAATTTTCCGCAGGCCAGTTATAGGATTTTTCCATGCCCTGGTTTTCTGGGGATTCTGCATAATCCTTTTCGGAAGCGTTGAAATGGTGATCGACGGACTTACAGGTTCCGAAAGAGCGCTCAGTTTCCTCGGGGGCTTTTATAATTTTTTGATGGCATCGGGCGATATTTTTGCTGTTCTTGTCGCGATATCAATACTTGTATTTCTTTCAAGACGACTTTTCTTTCATATAAGGAGATTCGAGGGAATCGAAATGAAGAGGAAATCACATCTGGATGCCAATACGGCACTTTCCCTTATCCTTCTTCTTATGATATCGCTTATCGGCATGAATACAGGCTATTCAGGCTACTCCTCAGCGGAAGGCTCGGAAATACATGGTCTTTACCCGGTAGCAGCGTTCATGGCGGGATTGTTTCCGGGGGCATCTGCACAGAGCTTCAGACTGGTTTATGAGATTTCGTGGTGGACACATATACTTCTTATATTCATTTTTGCCAACTATCTCCCTTATTCAAAACACTTTCATGTATTTATGTCGGTTCCCAATGTCTTTCTGTCGAGGCTTGAACCTCTCGGAAAACTTACAAACATGGACAACATAACCAGGGAGGTAAAGCTGATGATGAATCCTGAAACTGCCTTTTCTGCAGCGCCTTCTGATGCACCACCTGAAAGGTTTGGTATAAAGGACGCTGAGGATGCCACATGGAAGAATTATTTTGATTCACTTTCGTGCACCGAGTGCGGAAGATGCACTTCAGTATGCCCTGCCAATATAACCGGTAAAAAATTATCTCCGCGTAAGATAATGATGGATCTCAGGGCCAGGATGAAGGAAAAGGGTCCCCTTATGGTAAAAAACGGGCGCGATTTTAACGATAACCGTTCATTGCTCAGGGATTACATTACTGAAGAGGAGTTATGGGCCTGTACTACATGCAATGCCTGCGCTAAAGAATGCCCTGTCAACATAAACCAGCCTTCACTGATTGTCGATATGAGGCGTTACCTTGTCCTCGAGGAAGCTTCAGCCCCAGGTGAACTGAAAAGCGTATTCAACAATATTGAGAATAATGGCGCCCCGTGGCAGTATGCGGCCGAAGACAGGCTTAACTGGACGAAGGACCTTCCATTCAAAGTCCCTGTTATTTCGGAGCTTGCAGCTGAGGGCAACTTACCTGAATATCTGTTCTGGGTAGGATGCGCCGGTGCATTCGACGACAGATACAAAAAAGTAGTAAAAGCTTTTGCCACTATTCTCAACAGGCTTAAAATAAGTTACGCGATCCTCGGAAGCGAAGAAACATGTACAGGCGACCCTGCCCGCAGGGCCGGTAATGAAATGCTCTTTCAGATGCAGGCCTTACAGGTGATAGAGATCCTTAAAGCATACGATGTAAAGAAAATAATAACCACCTGCCCCCATTGTTTCAATGTTCTAAAAAATGAATATCCCGACCTTGGAGGCAGCTACGAAGTAATAAATTATCTTCAGCTGATTCAGCTTTACCTTGCTGAGGGAAAGCTTGCACTCAGGGAAAATGCTCTCGGGGGTGCGGCTGTCACGTTCCATGATCCATGCTATCTGGGCAGGGCAAACGATATCTATGCCGAACCGAGGGAAATAGTAAAATCCGTCACCGGGAATTATATCGAGATGAAACGCAATCATAGTTTTGCACTATGTTGTGGAGCAGGCGGCGCCCAGATGTTCAAGGAAGCCGAAAAAGGCAATAAGGAGGTATTTATTGAAAGGACTGAGGAGGCTCTTGCCACTGATGCACAATTTATCGCAACTGCATGCCCGTTCTGCATGACCATGATCACCGACGGTTTGAAATATAAAAACCGTGAGGACGAAATAAAGAATATTGATATAGCTGAACTTGTCGTTCAGGCTATGGAGTAAAAATTTATAAAGCCACAATACTGAATTATGGAAACCAAAAAACTCTTGAAAAGCGGAGAATTCCTTGTAAGTGAAACCGATGCCTTTGATACTTTTATCCCTGAGGAATTCAATGAGGAACAGCAGATGATTGCCCAGACGTGCAAGGATTTTCTTGATGCGGAGGTATACCCAAACCTCGCTGCAGCAGAGAAAAGCGACAGGGAACTTATGAAGTCACTGCTGAAAAAGTCAGGAGAGCTCGGCCTGATGGGAATTTCAATCCCGGAGGAGTATGGCGGTTTCGGACAATCGTTCGTCACCCAGATGCTTGTTGCCGAAACAACCGGAGCAGGCTATTCATTTTCAGTTGCCTACATGGCCCATTGCGGCATAGGCACACTTCCAATAATGTATTACGGGAATGAGGACCAGCGCCAGAGATATGTGACAAAGCTTGCCACAGGCGAACTTATAGGTGCATACTGCCTCACGGAACCAGGAGCCGGAAGCGATGCCAATTCGGGAAAAACGAATGCAAGGCTTTCCGAAGATGGGAAGCACTACATAATAAACGGCCAGAAGATGTGGATAACGAATGCCGGTTTTGCCGATTCCCTGGTGGTTTTTGCAAAGATCGACAACGACAGGGTGCTCAGCGCTTTTATTGTCGAAAGCAGTTTCCCCGGTGTAGTCATAGGTCCCGATGAACACAAAATGGGTATAAAAGGTTCTTCAACAGCCCAGATATATTTCAACGACGTTAAGGTCCCTGTTGAAAACCTTCTTGGCAAAAGAGGAGAAGGTTTCCGTATCGCCCTCAGCATCCTTCATATGGGAAGGCTTAAACTCGGCGCAAACGTTCTGGGTGCAGCAAAAAAGGCAATAAACGATTCAGTTAAATATGCAAATGAACGTAAACAGTTCGGAGTCCTTATTTCGACATTCGGAGCAATAAAATATAAGCTTGCCGAACAGGTTATACGTCTTTTTGCCTCCGAATCGGCAGTTTACAGGGTAAGCAGCGATATCGACAGAATGATGGAAAGGCTCAAGTCGGAATGCGGCGACAAGGGGCGTGCGGCTATTGAAGCCATTAGCCATTATGCCGTTGAGGCTGCGATACTAAAGGTGGTGGGCTCCGAAATGCTCGATTATGTTGCCGATGAGGCTGTCCAGATACACGGCGGAATGGGATACTCGGCCGAAATGGACGTCGAAAGGGGCTACCGCGATTCAAGGATAAACAGGATATTCGAGGGAACAAATGAAATAAACCGCCTTCTTGTCTCCGATACGGCAATGAAAAGGGCAATGAAAGGCGAATTCGATCTTTTCGGGGAGGCTGAGAAACTTTTCGGCTCCATCGAGACTATTGATGATGGTAAAATGGACGGCGAGACATATTTCGGGGAAAAAAGAAGATATCTGAAAAATTTCAAGAAACTTATTCTCATCTGCATGCATGGCGTTGTGAAGGAGTTCGGAAAGACCCTAGTGAACGAACAGGAGGTTATGAACAATATCACAGAAATGATGATGGAAACGTACCTCTCTGAATCACTGGCCCTCAGGATTGAAAAACTGGAAAGCATAAAGGGGATTTCACAGGTTTACAGGGATATTCTCGACGTCAATATTTATGAAACTGCAGGCATTGTCAGAAAGTCAGCGGCAGATGCCATCTATTCATTTGCACATGATGATATTGCCGCAAATCTCATAAATGCATCTGAAAAGCTTACACGAGTAAGGGGTCTTAATATAAAGGAATCGAGAAGAAGGATAGCTGATAAGCTTATAAGCGACAATGTTTATAAGTTCTGATACAAAGTACCGGAGCTCATTAAATTATCTTTGCGCCTTCAACAACTTGAACGTAGCAATTTTTTTGCCTTTCAGCATTATACGTGCGAGGTAAAGCCCGTCGGGTTCCTGAAGGCTCACCGGAGTAATATCATTCCCCGGTATGTTATTCTGAACAAACACAAGCCTTCCTGATATATCGGCAAGCTCCAGATCAAATGTATACCCGTATGGGGAGGATATCTTTAAATTGAAAACATCGCTGAAAGGATTTGGGTAGATCTTTACTTCGGAACTTGTTGTGAAACTTGCAGTTATTACATGGTTTGAGGTAATTTCCGAAAATGTATATTCAGGCACTGTACCTGCTGAATAGTTGTCAACAGCAACATCCAGGATACGGTATCCCGCATCAGGGACTATCGAAAATGTAAGATCCGTTCCCTCGAAAATATCTGTCGAACCTGCCGGTGTCAGCGAGCCACCGACGCCTGCCGTGGCTGTTATCGTGTAAACAGGTATTGGTTCATATATTACCGAGATGCTGTGATCATCAGTTATAGCCCCGAAGACAAAAGAGCTTATCTTTCCCTTCGAAACATTGTCAACCATCACATCCTTTATCCTGAATCCGTAATCGGGGGTGAACTCAAAATCCAGATCCGAACCGTAGTTCACTGTAGTTTTACCTGATGGACTCACTGTACCACCGGTATTGGATGTGGATGTAATGACAAAGGTTATTATTGAAAATGTGGCAGATATTGAATGATTGACAGTTATATCCATGAAGGTGTATTCAGTAAGAGGTCCGGCCGAAACATTATCGACCTTAACATCGGAAATATAATAACCCGTTGAGGGAGTAATTGTATATTTCCGGCTGGTGCCGTAATTTACGGTTGTCGAACCCTGAGGGGATATCGAACCTCCGCTTCCTGCAGTCGCATTGATGTTAAAGGTAATAATCGCAAATGAAGCTGATATGGTATGGTTCGAAGTGATATCCGAAAATGTATATGTTGAAATTGCACCGGCCGAAACATTGTCAATTTTAACATCGGCAATCCTGTAACCGGTCGAAGGTGTTATCCTGTACGTAATATCTGATCCGTAGTTGCAGGTCGATGTTCCGGCGGGCGTAACGGATCCTCCTGAACCTGAAGATGCCGTAACTGAGTATCTCAGTATGGAAAAAGTTGCAGATATTTTGTGGTCGGAGGTCACATCTTCAAATGTATATGATGTTATCCTGCCGACCGACTCATCGTCAACTTCAACATCACTTATGTAATATCCGGTATTCGGTGTTATTGTGAATGTGCGGTCGGAACCATAATTAACAGAAATGGATCCCCGGGGCGATATGTTACCGCCTGACCCTGATGATGCGTTTATTGAAAATGTGATAATTGTAAATGAGGCTGTAATACTATGGTTCGCTGATACATTATTGAATGTGTATGAATTTACAGCTCCGACTGAAACATTGTCGACCCTGACATCGGAGATCCTGTACCCTGTCGATGGTGTGATTGTATATGTCCGGCTTCCCCCGTAATTTACTGTTGTTGATCCTGACGGGCTTATAGATCCGCCTTGTCCGGCGCTCGAATTAATTGTATAGGAAGATGCTCTGAAAGTAGCCGATATGGTATGGTTTGCAGTCACGTTACTGAAGGTATAACTTGAAACCGCTCCGACTGATGTATTGTCGACTGTGACATTGTTAATGAGAAAGCCGCTGTTCGGAGCTATGCTGAATGTTATGCCTGAACCTGGAGCAACTGTTTGCGATCCAGACGGATTTATTGTCCCTCCTGAGCCTGAAGTCGCATACACCGTATAGTTAACCGACTGTTCAAGGAACCATGTTGAGAGATGGTTATAAACAACTTCCCTTACCGCATTCCTTATTATTGCAGCAGTGGAGGCGCTCAGGGTGTAATTGTATGTTATAAGGGAAGGATCCTTGCGGAAAATAGCAGTATAAAAACAACAGGCTCCGGCATATGATCCCGCCTGTGATGGATGACTTCCGTCAGTATCGTAAAGCTCGATAGCCGGATAGTTCTGCCTGAGATATCTCCATACGGCGCCCACAGGCGAAACAACGCCGCTGTAATTTTGCGCCATCAACATATAACGCTGACGTGTAAGATCATCCATCCCCTCATATGTGCATACCTCGGGCAGCCTTGAGCATCTGTCGGCATCTCCGTCGCGTCTCCCCCAGGTCATATAAAACATTGTTTCAACCCCCGGATTGTTTGTATTGATCTCATTGTCAAGATACTGAACATAGGGAAAAACATTTGCCTGGACCCAGGTGAGGGGTTCGGAAGGATACTGGCTGAATTCCTGAAGGACAACATAGTTCCATCCTCCCTGCCTTATCAGGTTGAGTGTGGTGGAATTTTCGGAATGGAGCTGAAGGGTATAACTACCGTAAGCCGATGTTCCGTAAATAAGTTCATCCCCGGCTGAAGCTGCAACATCGGCAGTAATATCGGGAAGATTGTTGTTAAGAGTATAACTGTTTCCGATAAACAGCACCCTTCTGGTCTGACTATTAACGGAAAGGCTTAGAAAACATAATAATACCAGAAACAGTCTTTTCATAAAAAATTCATTACGATCAAAAAGCAATATTATTCAAATCGACGGATTAATTGCATTTGACAACCTTCAAAAATGTTGACAATTTCCTGCTCCTGTATATTTTAACAAAATAAATTCCTTCTGAAATGAATGGACTCAATGTTAATTCGGTATTAACCGCGACATTATCCTCAGAATAGACTATCCTTCCGGATGCATCTGTAATTATCAGATCGAATGGATCTTCGTCTGGCGATGCAATGAATATATTTAAGTCGTTATAAAAGGGATTAGGATAGGCTTTTACATCTGTTTTTGAAGTGAATTCAGCTTTTATAGAATGATCCGATGCAATTTCTGTAAATACATATTCTGAAACTGATCCGGCTGGCTTATCGTCAACATTTACATTAAGTATCCTGTAACCCGGATCAGGAATTATTGTATAGGCCTGCTCCGACCCTTCAGTCAGTAATGTTGGACCGTAAGGTGTGATTGACCCTCCTTCTCCGGCACTGGCTACGATTGAATATGTGGGGATGAGCTCAAATATAACTTCAACATGGTGGTCTTCAGTAAGCTTGTTAAAATACCACGATGTAATTTTTCCTTTTGAAACGCCATCTATTCTCACATCAGCAACTCTGTAGCCCTGTTCAGGGGTGAAAGTTAAGGCCACTGAAGATCCGTGAGTAATTTCTGACAAATCTCCCGGATTAACCGAACCTCCTGCTGTCGACTCAATTGTTATTGAGTAGGTCATTACTGAAAATTCAACTGTAATAGTGTGGTTTCCTGTGATATTAGAAATTGTATATGACGAAATAGGTCCGTGAGAAATACCGTCAATTTTAACATCAGATATCCTGTATCCGGCATCCGGTATGAAAGAATAAGTAATCTCAGATCCGTAATTGACTGTAGTAGTGCCAGGTATGCTGATTGAACCTCCGTTCCCTGAAAGAGCATTAATTGTAAAAGTGATAGGAACAAAGGAGGCTGAAAGGAAATGATTCGTTGAAATATTTGCGAAAGTATATGTCGTCAGGGCACCCGACGCTATATTGTCGATCAGTACCTGCGAAATCCTGTAGCCTGTGGCCGGTGTGATATTTATTGTTACCTGTGATCCGTAATTAACTGTAGTATTGCCCGATGGTGTAACCGATCCTCCCTGACCCGCGCTTGCAGATACCGTATAACGGTTCGCTGAAAAGACTGCGCTTATTGTGTGATTAGATATTACATCACTGAAGGTATATGATGTGACCGGTCCCCTTGAAACATTGTCAACAACCACATCAGTAATTGAATATCCGCGATCGGGAATTATTGAGAAAACCCGTGAGGATCCGTAAGTCACCGTGGTGGTTCCTGAAGGGGATATCGTTCCTCCCGTTCCCTGACTTGCAACAATATCGAATGTAAGGGGAGTAAATGACGCAGTTATAACATGATCTGAGGTGACATTGTTAAATGTATACATACTTAACGGACCGACTGATGAGTTATCGATTCTTACATCGCTTATCCTGTAACCTGTTGAAGGCGTTATTGTATATGAACGGTTTGTGCCATGAGTAACTGTTGCTGTTCCTGCCGGAGTGATTGTTCCGCCTGATCCTGCATTTGCCTCTATAGTATAAGTGGCTGTGACATATGTGACGGAAATCGTATGATCGCCGGTTACTCCGTTAAAAGTATAACTTGTCAGCGCACCAACCGAAACGTTGTCAACTCTTACATCACTGACCATATATCCGAATCCGGGAGTAAATGTAAAGGTACGGTTTGAACCGTGGGTAACTGAAATATTGCCCGACGGACTTATAGTTCCGCCATTTCCGGCTGAAGCGCTTACGATATAGGTTACAGGCGTGAATTCCGCTGCAATTGAGTGATTTGAAATTACATTATTGAATGTATAGGAGGTTATAACTCCCTGCGAAACATTGTCAGCTTTAACATCTGAAATATAATATCCTTCTAAGGCGCTGATTGCAAATGTTTGACTGTTTCCATAGTTCACGCGAACATTGCCTGAAGGCGTTATGCTTCCTCCCTGCTGTGCCGTCGCAGTAACAGTGTTAACTATAATGGCAAACTGTACTGAAACAGTGTGATTTGCATTTATGTTATTAAATGTATATTCTGAAGGCGTGCCAACAGAAACATTATCCACTCTTACATCACTTATCCTGTAACCTGTAACAGGCTGGAAGGAAAACGACTGGGCAGATCCATGATTCAGGGTAAGGACTCCGGATGGTGTTACAGAACCTCCCGATCCTGCACCAGTTGTTATTGTGTAGGTCATAATTTCGAAGGTCGCCGAAATAGTATGACTTGCTGTAATATTTGAAAATGTATATGTTGCAACAGGGCCTGCCGATATACCGTCAATCACTACATCTGTTATCCTGTATCCTTCCTGCGGGATTATAGAGAATATCCGGTCTGAAGCTTCATTTACCACAACGGTCCCCGATGGGGATATGCTTCCGCCCGGCCCGGCAGAGGCGCTTATGGTGTATGTGGGAGTGGTTTCAAATATTACAGAAATGGAATGGTCGCCTGTAATGTTTGTGAATGAATACGATGAAACCTTTCCAGCCGAAACCCCATCGACGAGGACATCGGAGATCCTGTAACCGGTTCCAGCGATTATATTAAAGGTTTGTGTTGTACCTTCATATACTGTTACACTCCCTGCAGGGGTTATCGTTCCCCCCTCGCCGGCCGAGGCAGTGACAATATGGCCTGCCGACTGGGCAAAAACTGCAGAAATTGAATGATTTGCAGTTACTGATGTGAAAGTATAGGTGCTGACGGGGCCAACAGAAACATTGTCGGCAAGGACATCTGAAATATGATATCCGGCTAAAGGGGTTATTGTATAGGTCCTGTCTGAAAGAATCGGGACGCTTATGTTTCCTGAAGGATTGATAGTGCCTCCGGCTCCGGCCGAGGCTGAAATTGTAAATACCATGCCACTTGCAGCAGCAATTTCAGACTCGTTTAATACATGATCAATCATTCTTACATCGCTCATCTGACCTATAAAGTTTGTGCTTGTTTCAGTTGCAAGCCCCAGAATCATTTCCGGTGTCGAATAATCTGTAATTGCACTTCCTGTCGGCAATGTCCCGTTTAACAGGCCGTTGACATACAACCTGAATTCACTTCCGTTCCCTGTTATTGCAATATGGGTCCATGTCTGGGCTGAGATAGTCGCCGATGATGTCAATATTCTCGCAATACCGTCAAAGATCCTGGCTGTAACATGACCATCGTTTGTGAGGAATATATTCCTGTCATTTTTATTGGATCCGGGATATTCTGACATTGAGGCAAAATCCATTTCCCTGATCATGTCAGGCCTTACCTTCATCATTATTGTGAATGAACGGTTATTATTCCCTTTTAAAGTAAGGTAGTCATCATCACCATCGAAGATATACGCGCCTGGTTCAAGCTGCGCGGGACCGGGCCAGGTTATCTCATCACCTTTCAGAATATAGGAAAGGTCGCTGCCGGCATCAACTATCTTGATGAATTTGTGTTGGCCCTCCGGAATAGTTGAGGCGTACCATGTCCATAATCCGTTGTTTGAATATGCGGTCCTGATCCCGACAAAAAGATCGGGATCATCAAAATTCCCGTAAGTATATGTAATGCCATTGGGGACATTCACATCGACGAAACCGCCATTGTCGCATCCAAGCATCCATACATCTCTCCTGTATTTTACTGCCAGTTCCCTGACTGCCTGGTTAAGTCCCTTATGATGCTCATGGCCATATTCGCCCCAATTATTATGAGTGATTACCCTTCTCATCGAAGGATCTGCAAAATACTGTTCAAGCTTTGCCTTGATTTTGTTTATCTCAAATCTCGACAAAGGAGTGTGGTTGTTGTATAAACGGGTTTCGAGGTGATCATTAAGGATATAGTTGTACGCAGCGTCGGCGCCAAGATAGTACCTCGAATATTCAGTATTGGTGATATCATCCCAGGGAGTGATCCAGTTTGCCAGATAGTTGATAGGGTAATTATTGTTATCCATGAATGTCTGTTGCTGGCTTATTATTGTCCTGAACGCAGGAGTTGCAGGCATCGCCCCGCATATGAATTTCTCAGTCTTCTCCCAGAATGGAAGCATCCAGATGGCATCATCATCCATATGGGAATTGACAAGTATAGTTCCGCTCTTTGGTATCGTACTGAAATCAACCTCTGTACCCTGTGAAAAAGCTGTTAATCCGGTAAGGGTTAACAACAATATCACCCCGGTCAATCGCGTGTAAAATTCCTTTTTCCTCATAATAAAATATATAGAAATTCAGACAACCAAAACTAACTTAAAATTATCATAAATGCAAGGAGGTAATTGTTGTAAGATGCAGAAAATCAGCTAAAAACAATATGTTAATCTATAAAATAACGTTGCTTGTCAGGTCGCTTTTTTCATTCACATAACATGACCATATGTTCATCAAAATCCTGAAAAAATTACTGGGCTCAAACATACACAAATCATTAAAATATAAGGATAACCTGAAGCCTGTTGAATATCACTGAAATAACCTGTTAATGTCAATGCCGGGGCTAATAAATATCATTTGAATTAGTGACATAGATCAATTTTTTATGTGATAAACAGCATTGTTATTTGAAGAAATTAGGGGGTCTAATGGGTTACTAATCAGTATTATCAGATATCTTTGTGAAATAATTAACAGAAGCTGAAAAATGAAAATGAAGTTAACATTTGTGCGGGCTGTCGCAGGCAGTCTGCTTATACTTGCAGGCCTGCTCCTGTTTTCATCATGTGAGAAATATGCTTATCAGATTGAGACCGTAGATCCGGAAGAGCCTGTGTTGTTTCAGACGCAGATCCAGCCTGTATTCTCGAACAACTGTATTACATGTCACCGTGGCAACAGGAATCCTGACCTGAGAGACGGGAATGCATACACTTCGCTTACAACAGGAAACTATGTTACTCTTCCCGCCGAGAACAGCCGACTTTACAGGATGGTAACCTCAGGAAGCCATACTTCGTTTACACTCGACACGGAAAAACAGCTTATCCTTTTGTGGATCAGCCAGGGCGCCCTTAATAACTGATCTTCGCTAACCTAATAAACCAGACAATATGAAAAAGACTTTTCTATTATTCCTCGTATCTGCCCTTATGACATCTTTATCGGCTCAGGAGGAGGCACAGCAGCAGGCAAGCTCAAAGCCTGTAAGATTTACATTCGGAACGGGATTGCTTATTGATAACCAGACAATCGAATCGCCTTACAAGGGTGGGCTGGAACTCCAGATACATCACAGGTTCAGTCTTATTGAGAACGTACATAATCTCTTCGGGATTTATGGAGCTGCCAACACAAGACTGGGCCTGAATTACGGAATTACCGACAGGCTGATGCTGGGGGTGGGGACTACCAAAGATTACAAATTGCAGGATATACAATGGAAATATAATATCATTCATCAGACTGAGGATAACAGCGTTCCCGTTTCCCTGTCTTATTACGGGAACATTGTTCTTGACCTCAGGAAAGAAGATGCCTTCGGACCTGTTGAAAGATACAGGGATATCCACAGAATTTCATATTTCACACAACTAATACTTGCCAGGAAATTCAGCGAATCATTTTCGGCCCAGATAGCCCCTTCGGTGATTTACTTCAATGCTGTCCCCCAGTATACAAATGAATCAAAATATAAAAACCTGAATTTCGGTCTGTCGGCAGGAGCACGATTATCGGTCTCCGGAAGTCATTCAATCCTTTTTGAATACGACCAGCTTCTTACAAAACAGGATCTTGACGATGATGAGCTGAAACCAAAGCCGAACCTGTCGCTCGGATGGGAGATAGGAACAGCCACACATACATTCCAGGTGTTCGTGGCAAATTATTCGCAGATCATAAACCAGCGGAATCTTGTATTTAATACCAACAGTTTTTCCGACGGCGAGTACCTTTTCGGCTTCAATATTACCGTAAGATTTTAAATTTTAATAAATTTATGCAATGAGAGCATCGCGGATCAGTCCTATTGCATGCCTGTTGTTACTCCACATGGGTTTCTTATTCAATCTGTCGGCTGCGGAGCCGAGTGATGAAAAGAATCCGTCAACGGACAGCACGGCTTACAGGTCCCCTTTCTTTGAAGATAATGAACGCTGCTTTTCCTGTCATGGTCAGAAAACCTATTCATACACCAACGAAAATCTTGGAAGGCAGGTTAAGTCGATGATGTTCTCGGAACGAATAATAAACAGGAATGAATTCTATGAGTCGAACCATAAAAGTTTCAGTTGCGTTGATTGCCACTCCTCCGAATATGTAAAATTCCCGCATCCGGGAGAACTGAGGATGGAGCAGAGCTTTAACTGTATCGACTGTCACGGCGGCGATGATAAATTCTCAAAATTCAATTTCGAGATCATTGAATCTGAATATCAGCAAAGTGTTCATTATAAACTTGAGGAAGAGGGTTTTTCGTGCTGGAAGTGCCACGATCCGCATAATTACCGCATCAGTATTAGGAACAGCGAAAACATCAGGGGAGCTATCCTTTATGATAATAATATATGTCTCAAATGCCATTCAGATTTCGAAAGGTTCCAGCTTCTTTCAGACAGGGAGGAAATAAACATCGTCGAAAAGCACGACTGGCTTCCCAATCAGGAGGCGCATTTCAGAAGTGTGCGATGTATCGAATGCCATACCCAGGTAAATGATACGGTTCTGGTCGCCCATCTCGTCAGACCAAAGGATATGGCGGTCAAAGGATGCAATGAGTGCCATTCACAAAACTCCCTTCTTATGTCATCCCTTTACAAATTCCAGTCGAGGGAACAGAGAAAGGATGGTTTCCTTAACGGTATTATCCTGAATCAATCATATGTTATTGGGGCAAACAGAAACGAATATCTTAACCTGCTGAGTTTTATAATTTTCCTGGCTGTCGCCGGTGTTATAGGGATCCATGTATTTTTCAGAATCATTAAAAAACGCAAGTAACCGATGAGTTATATATATCTCTATCCCAAATGGATAAGATTGTGGCATCTTTTCAATGGCCTGTTGTTCATCATTCTTATTATTACGGGACTAAGCATGCAATATACCGATAAAGAGGAAAGGATACTTCTCGTTGGCTTTGCAAGGGCCGTAAAATGGCACAATATCGCTGCTATATTGCTTACATTGAACTATATTGTCTTTGTAACAGGGAATGTGATTACGAAAAATTTCAGGTTCTACAAAATTGAAAGGAAAAACTTCATTGCCGACCTTATGGCCCAGTTCCGTTTTTACGCGGGAGGTATGTTCAAAGGAGAAAAACATCCGTTCCCGGTTACTGAAACCCGGAAGTTCAATCCGCTCCAGAAATTCACATATTTCCTGGCTATGTATATTGCAATGCCGCTGCTTATTATTTCGGGAATCGGACTCATGTTCCCCGAGATAACGATAAACCGGTTCTTTGATGTCAGCGGTCTGATCCTTACCGATCTTCTTCATGTCATCATGGGTTTCCTTCTCTCGGTTTTCATGCTGATACATATTTATACTTGCACCCTCGGCTCAACACCCGGATCATTGTTCAGAAGCATGTTGTCGGGTTATCACGAATCGGATGAACACTGAAAAAATGGCATAAAACAGTTTTGCACGGAAATTGTATTTATCATTATAAATTAAAAATTTAAGAAAATGATCAGAAAATCCTTTATCGTTATTGCTACAGCAGCTCTGGGCAGCTTGCTGATCTCTTCAACCACCCTGGCCCAGGGGCAGCAGCCCAAACCCTGGGAAGTACCGGCTGAATACAAAACCATGAAGAATCCTGTTGCCAAAGGTGAAGCCAGCGACAATGCCGGAAAAGTCCTGTATACAAAAAACTGTGCTTCCTGTCATGGCAAAGCCGGTCTCGGTGACGGCGTGAAGGCCCGTATGCTGAAAGATTTTCCGGGCGACTTCTCTGGCGCCTTTTATCAGAATCAGACCGACGGAGAGCATTTTTACAAAACCAAGGTCGGTAGGGGCGAAATGCCAAAATACGAAGGCAAGCTGTCTGATGATGATATTTGGAACATGGTAAACTATATGAGGTCCTTTAAGAAATAAACATGCAGATTTTTCCTGCTTCCCGAAAAATCTGAAATTCAAATACAGTAATGGTGAAGCTCCGTCCTTTAACAGGATCCGTTATGCGGGTGGCTTTGATCCCTGCTTCGGTGAGACGGAGTTTCACCTTTTTTATTATCCTTTATCCCTTTAAAATTCAGGTGAAATCCCTGATTATATTAAAGGTGATCATTGCATCAAGGTTCTCCGGTCTTTATAATGTTGTACCTAAAAACCTTACTTATGAAGCTATCCTCAACCAGTAAAAACTGGATTACAATTATCGGAGCGATCATTGCAGCTGTGAATCTGTTTCTGATAATTGTTCTATTTATTATTTCTACAGTTTTTAATAACAGCGACACAAATCTGGGATTATTCATTTACATCATTTTACCCGGATTTTTTGTTTTCGGTTTACTGATGATGCCAATTGGGATCATTGTTTCAAGAAGAAAAGCCGCCAGCCTTCTTCCAGATGGGAAAAAGTTGCTGCCTGTGGTCGATCTTAATATTCCGCGACAAAGGAAAGCCTTTTTCCTGTTCACCATTATTACAATAATTATCCTTTTCCTATCGACTTACGGAAGTTTTGAAGCATATCATTTAACTGAATCGGTCGAATTCTGCGGAACCCTTTGCCATAAGGTAATGGAACCTGAATATACTGCCTATCAGAACTCAAATCATGCAAATGTAGCTTGTGTTGAGTGCCATGTAGGAAGCGGGGCTTCATGGTATGTAAAATCAAAGCTTTCAGGATTACACCAGGTTTATGCTGTGCTCACAAAGACTTACCCTTCCCCGATTGAAACACCTCTTCATAACCTGAGACCAGCCAGGGAGACTTGCGAGAGATGTCACTGGCCACAGAAATTCTATTCCCGAAAACTTCAGACCAACAGATATTACCTCACAGATTCGCTTAACTCTGAATATGATATTATGCTGCAGATGAAAACCGGACCGGAACTCAGCGTCCTTGGACTGACGGAAGGGATTCACTGGCACATAAATCCGGATGTTAAGATTGAATATATCTCGGAAAATGACAAGCGCGAGTTAATAACATTTGTTAAATACACAAATCAGGCGACAGGGGAGATTTCTGTATACAGGAGCCCGGATATTCCGGTTTCCGATAGTACTATTGCTGTATCCAATACAAGGATAATGGATTGTATTGATTGTCACAACAGACCTTCACATAACTATAGCTCGCCACCTGTATATTTTGATAAAGCGATGCTAACCAATGCAGTTTCAAAAAATATTCCATTCATTAAAAAAACTGCAATGGGGATACTCAGAAATTCTTTTACGGACAGGGATACTGCTCTGAACCAGATCAGGGACGGAATAATTAACTACTATAAATCCGACTTCCCTGATTATTACCTGGCAAATGAGGCTTTAATTGTCAGATCAGTGGAAGGTCTTCAGAAAGCATTCAGCCAGAATACTTTTCCGGAGATGAAAGTTACCTATGATGTTTTTCCCGACCATATTGGTCATCTCGAAGTGGAGGGTTGTTTCAGGTGTCACAACGATTCCTTTAAATCGGAAAATGGGAGGACAATCTCAAAGGATTGCAATCTGTGTCATTCTATTATCGGGCAGGGTAAACCGGATCAGATGAGATATACCAGCGTGAATGAAACCATTGAATTTGAACACCCTGTAGACATCGGTACTGCATGGATGGATGCCAATTGTTCTGAATGCCATAAGTATCTTTACTGACTCAGCTTCAAAAAAAAAGGTGCTTATGAAAAGCACCTTCATTTATATTCTTCAATATCTCAAATTGCTGCAATAGTGTTTTCAAGCAGCTTTTTGGTATAAGCATAATTGTGTACTCCTCCACTGGCATCCCTGACGAGAAGCTGGAAATTGATTATAGCTCCGAACTGTGCATTTGTGAGGGCCGGGAAAGCTGGAGTCCCGTTTGCAGGATTCTTCCAGTAACCTGTTGGATTAGAGCTTGCATCATATATATCAAAGTATCCATGATATTTCCCGTCAATGGGATCTTTCTGCAAAATGTCGTGCCCGGCTCCAATCGCATTTATCTTAGCAGCGAGTTCCTCGAGTTTTGCAGATACCTCGGTCTTAATCGCAGTAAGCGTTGCATTTGTACCGCTCATTGCCGTATGACAACCTGTTGTGTTACAGCCAAGGTAGTTGTTTGTTGCAACAAAGGAGTGACCACCCGACAATCCCGAGGGGGTAGCCATATGACAATCAGAACATGAAGCCCCTGTTACGTGAGCCGAATTGGAATATCCTGTTCCGAATTCGATGCCTCCCGTACCTGCAGCTATTGCAGCCTGGACACCGTAGTGAACGCCTGTCCTGTACGAAACCGACGACATATTATATACAGCTGCCGGTTCGGAAACAAGTTTATCATATGCTATAAGCGCACCTGAAGATGCTGTTACAGGCCTTGGCTGATGACATTTTGCACAAAGGTTCGATGATGTCTTTGCAAAGTTTGCCGTTTTTGTGCCTCCCCACATTGTCATCGGGACTGCTGCCGTGGTAGCAAGGGGGAAGAATTCAGTTGCTGCATAATTCTTATGAAGGGAAGAGTGACATGTAAAACAGCTTATCGGCCCCGGGAGTGCGAGAGCTGATGCCGATGCCACATAATTGTTTACATACTTTGTGGGATCGGTGGGGTTCTGTGTTATTGTCGCCGGTGTATTGTTCTTTACAACATCAATAAATCCCTGATGTGAATGGCAGGGGGCACAGTTGTTCCTCGTTCCTTCCTCGAATGCCTCACCGGCAAAATGCAGCGAATGTTCATATTCAATTGCCTTTGCATCGACTACAGTACTGTTATGGCAAAGTTTGCACGTTTCATTTGCGTCTGCGCCATCTTCACCATCAGCCCCGTCTTTGCCATCGGCTCCGGCAGGTCCCATCGGACCCTCACAGGCCCATGCCAACATCACAGCCGCGATGAATAAGGGCAAAAATCTGAATAGCTTTTTCATACTTTGGATTATTTCAGGTTATATGCAGGCAATTTAGGAAAAACATGTTGTTAATTTGTTAACAGTACTTATGCTATTTGCAACATCCGGAATTGACAGATATATATCAATTAAATGATATATGTCAACTAAATATATGATATTTATTATTTATACCTTTAGGTGAAATTGGCTTCTCTAAATTTGAACCTCATTTAAGCAATTATGCCGGGAACGAATATTTTAAACAGCTGCGAAAACTGTGAAAATTGCTGGAAAGGATTTAAATGCCTTACCAACGCAGAGATTGAGCTGATAAATGAAAACAGGTATGAAGCTGCATTCAAGCCTGGCGAGATAATTCTTAAACAGGGAGCCCCGTCCTCAAATGCGCTTTTCCTGTCGAAGGGACTTGCAAAAAACTATATTGAGGGGATAGGCGGAAGAAACCTTATCACAGCTATTTTCAAACCCGGGATACTGATCCTCAGTCCGGGGGCCTATGTCAATTCACGCCATACATATACTGTTTCGGCCCTCACTCACCTGAATGCATGCTTTATCAATTTCGACATCTTCAGGCAGCTTGTACGTTCGAATGCCGATTTTGCAGAATTCCTGCTCGAGGATTTCAGCCGGAAGTCATTGTATTGTAACCGGAAAATGATAAACCTCGCTCAGAAAAAAATGCAGGGCAGGATAGCCGAGGCATTGCTTTTCTTTTCGGATGAGATATACGGTTCGGATGAGTTTGAAATTGCTCTTTCGAGGCAGGAACTCGGAGAAATGACAAATATGGTCAAGGAAAGCGTCGTAAGGATACTTAAGGAAATGGAAGACGGCGGAATCATCACTGCAACATCTTCATTTATAAAAATCACTGATAAGGAGAAGCTAAAGGAAATATCAGAAACTGTATAACTAAAGCCTGGTGAAGGATAAATCAATTCAAATCATGAAAATTGTAAAATTCCTGTTCTCCCCGGTCTTCATGGGGATCCTGTTAATATTATTTGCGGCCTCGATGGCGGCGGCAACATTTATTGAAAACGATTACGGCTCAGCTGCCTCATATAATTTCGTATACAATACCCGCTGGTTCGAACTTATCCTTCTGCTGCTTGCGGTTAATATGACAGGGCAGATGATTATATTCAAACTTTACAGGAGAACAAAGCTTACGGTAATGCTTTTTCACCTCTCATTCATTCTTCTTATTGCCGGGGCAGCCATAACAAGATATACAGGATGGGAAGGCTTTGTCCATATCCGGGAAGGTCAGAAACAGAACGTTTGCTATTCAGCTACAAAATATCTTGGGTACAGTCTTAAGGACCGGTCAGGAACTTTACTCGACAGTCATTCGGCGAAATATTACATGGGTACAACATCGGCAGATAATTATTCACGAAAGATCGATGCAGGAGGCAAAAAATACGAGCTTGTCCTCTCAAAGATAATTCCCAATGCAACCAACAGCATAACAGCTTCATCTTCCGGAGGCCCGGTAATATCTTTCATAGTGAGCGACAGCGCCGACAGGGAAACGGTTATCATCCGCAACGGGGAGACTGCACTTACAGGGGGAATGAGAACAGGTCTCAACTCATCAGACAGTTGCGATATTGAAATAACTACCGATACATCTTCTTTTTACATCAGATCTGTATTCCCTCTGAATATTTCAGGAATGATGACACGCGAGAGGGAAAGCCTGAACCCTGGCGATTCAGCTGTTCTGGCACCAATGCAGGTCATCGCTGTGAACAGGCAAAGGCTTGTCCTACACGAAATGGAGCTGAAGGGTGATGTAAAAGCTGTACAGGTCGATGGGAAGATGCAGAATACAGGAAAGAATGTATTGATTTTCAATGTTTTTGATAAATCAGAAAACATTGCAACAATAAACCTTTGGGATGATGAATCGGAGTATTCTTCGAGCGATTCCGCAGTTATTGACGATAAGATCCTGGAGGTAGCATACGGTTCTGATGAACTTATGCTTCCATTTACACTTATGCTCAACGATTTTGTACTTGACAGATATCCGGGTTCAAACAGCCCTTCGGGGTACAGGAGCGAAGTTGTTCTGGCCGATACAAAGTCAGGCATTGAAAAGCCATATTCAATTTATATGAACAATATCCTGAAATTCGGGGGCTTCAGGTTCTACCAGTCATCATATGATCAGGATGAAAAGGGGACACTGCTTTCAGTTAACCACGATTTTGCGGGGATGTTTGTCACCTATACCGGTTATGCACTGTTGTTCCTTTTTATTATTCTTTCGCTTCTTAACCGCGATTCGGTTTTCCATAAGGTAAATGCAGGATACTGGAGTTCGGCTCTCCGCAAAAAGATAAATGCAGCTTTGATTCTGATAATAGTTGCCGGCACCGGCAGCGCCACGGCACAAAAACTTATAGCCGACAGGAAGGTTTCAGAAGAGTTTGGAAATATTCTGGTGCAGGATCAGAAAGGCCGGACAAAGCCTCTGTTCACTTTAAGCAACGATATACTCAGAAAGGTAGCACGCGAAAACAAATTTGAGGGCCTGACTCCAATGCAGGTATTCCTTGGGATATATTTTGATTTCAACAACTGGAAGAGTGTTCCGATGATAAGGGTTTCAAATGACGAAGTAAGGAAACGCCTGGGCATCAGAGGAAACATGGCTTCATTTACGGATATTGTTGATATCGATGGCGACGGATTCTATAAGCTGGCAGAGGATGTTACGAAGGCATATTCAAAATCGCCGGGATCAAGAGATAAGACCGACAAGGAGATCATGAAAGTTGATGAAAGGATAAATATAATTTACATGATCTATACCGGGGGGTTCCTCAAGGTATTCCCACTGCACGACGGATCGCATAACTGGGGAACACCTGAGGAATCGTTCAAACAGGCTCTTAACAGGGAGGATTCGGTTTACCTTAAGAACATTATGCCGCTGTTTGCAGAAGCCCTTCAATCGGGAAATAACAGCCAGGCCCTGCAGATAGCAGGTTCGGTGAAGGATTACCAGAAGAAATTCGCCGCCTATGAACTTCCGCACGATTCAAAGCTGAAGGCCGAGTTGCTTTATTACAGGCTTATGATCTTCGAACGCCTTTTCCCGTTTTATTCAACATTGGGAATACTCATGCTTGCGGGGCTTATCGTTATGCTGATGAAAGGGAGAAAACAGATTTCATTGTTCGTAAGGATACTGAGCTGGGTACTTTTCGCAGGCTTTTTGCTCCATACCTTCGGACTTGGTCTGAGGTGGTATATATCGGGCCATTCTCCGATGAGCAACGGCTATGAATCGATGATATTCATCTCGTGGGTTACCCTTATGGCCGGGTTTATTTTCAGCAGGAAGTCGCCTCTTGCCCTGTCGGCAACAGCTGTCCTGGCCGGACTTACCCTTATGGTGGCGCATCTGAGTTTTATGGATCCGGAAATCACAAACCTTGTTCCGGTGCTTAAGTCGTACTGGCTGACACTTCATGTTTCGGTTATAACAGGCAGCTATGCCTTTCTTGGCCTTGGGGCTATCCTTGCAATAATTTCGATGATACTCATTTCCCTATCGAACAACAGAAATATTGGAAGGGTATCAACAACCCTCGATGACCTTCTGGTGATAAATTATAAATCACTTACCATCGGGTTATTCCTTCTTACAATAGGTACATTCCTCGGGGCAGTATGGGCTAATGAATCGTGGGGACGCTACTGGGGATGGGACCCGAAGGAAACATGGTCGCTGATTACAATTATAATATACAGTCTTGTCATCCATTCGCGTCTTATACCCGGGATGAAGGATATTTACTCCTTTAACCTGCTGGCCCTGTTTGCATTTGCATCGGTGTTAATGACATATTTCGGTGTCAACTATTACCTTTCAGGATTGCATTCCTATGCGGCAGGCGATCCGGTGCCGGTACCTTTATTTGTCTATATAGCAGTTCTTGCTGTTGTCGGATTGTCGCTGGTATCTTATACGAGGTACAGGAAATGGGAGAAAGCTGAGTAAGAGAGAGAGTGGGAGCGGAGGAAGAAGGGATTGCCTGCTTCGATATGCTTCTGAGGCGATAACCTGCACAGTTCCCCTCCCTGGAGGGGTTCAGGGGTGGGTAGATCGGAGAGAGAGTGAGAGTGGAGGACAAGTCAGATTGCCTTTGCAGCGATCCATGTGAAGGATCGGATTGCTGCCTCCGCTTTGCTTCGTCAGCGATCCCTGAGGGGGGTTGGATTGCTGCCTTCGCGATGCTCCGGCAGCGATCCCTGAGGGGGGATCGGATTGCTGCCTCCGCGATGCTCCGGCAGCGATCCCTGAGGGGGGATCGGATTGCTGCCTCCGCGATGCTCCGGCAGCGATCCCTGAGGGGGGTACTTCAGACAGATTAAGCCTTTCATTCGCTTCGCTCATGCAGGGCTTTGTTCTTTATGGCTTTTGAAAGCGAGCTTTCAACGCCATAAAGAAAAAAGCCCTTCCTGCCTGCGGCAGGAAAGGCTTAATCTGTCTGGGTGGAAGATGGGATTCGAACCCACGACCCTCGGAACCACAATCCGGTACTCTAACCAGCTGAGCTACATCCACCGTTTCTGGGGTGCAAAATAAGCCCAAAATTTCTATTTAGCAAAATTTTGGTTTTAATTTATGCAGCTCTTTTTCTATTGCTATCTTTGACCCGGAAAAATTTCAGGAATCACCGGGCAGAAATGTTAAGACAGATCCCGGAATACCGCAAGGCTGTTGAAGAAATTAAAACTCATTGACAACATTTCGGGGCTTCAGCTCTTCCAGCTGATGCGCTTCGTTATATTTTTCATAATCAGCGTCGTATTTACAAAAAGCCATCTTACAAGAGCTGAAATCGGATCATGGGAGATGTTCATGTTCATAGCCGGACTTCTGAGTTTTTTCTGGGTAACCGGAGTTATCCAGTCGCTGCTGCCGCTCTATCACAGGAACAGGACATACAGAAAAACCGGAGATAACGGAGAGGGAAAATCACCTGAGATATTCAATGCATTTATCCTTCTCTGCTTTTTCAGTCTTCTGTTTTTTGTGATAGGACATATCATAAAATATAACTTCTCTGTATTCAAATACACAGGCAACGTTCCTTATCTCAACCTTCTTCTTCTTTATATCCTGTTAAGCAGTCCCGTCTGCCTTATCGAATATATTTACCTTCTTAACAACAGGTCGTACAGGATATTTCAATACGGAGTATATACATTTTCGCTTCAGCTGATACTGGTTATCCTGCCTGTCGTACTTGGAAAAGGCATAATATGGTCGATTTACGGTCTGCTAGCCGTGACGGCTGTAAGATGGGTGTGGCTTATTATCCTCCTTTTCAGATATACTGAGATGAAGATATCGCCTGAATTCATGAAGGAGCATCTTTATCTCGGAGCGCCTCTTATCCTAACGACGCTGATAAGCGGTTCGGCGCAATATACTGATGGTATAATTGTTTCTGCCGTTTATCGCGATCCGGCAATGTTCGCATGGTTCAGGTACGGAGCCAAGGAATTTCCACTTGTCCTTATGCTGGCAAGCGGGCTCAATGCCGCCATGCTTCCTGAGTTTTCGACAAGGGGCAGAATGAAGGAATCGCTTGCAAGGATAAGGTCAAAATCACTTAACCTTATGCACATCTGCTTCCCGGCAACCATGTTCATAATGCTTTTTGCCAGATGGCTCTATCCCCGGATGTTTACACCCGAATTCCAGAAGAGCGCCGATATATTCCTCATTTACTCGCTGCTTGTTATTCCCAGGCTTATCTTTCCCCAGACTATCGTTGTGGGAAGGAAAAAAACCCATATCACACTTGTTGCCTCACTCCTCGAACTTGGCCTGAACATCCCGCTCAGCCTCTGGATGATAAAAATGGGATACAATATCGTTGGTGTAGCGCTTGCAACTTTTATTGTTTACCTGGCAGGAAAGTGTTTCCTGATGGCTTATCTGTGGATAAAAATGAAGATAAGGCCTGATGAATATATTCCGGTGAAGATATATCTTATATATTCATCCCTTCTGGCCCTGCTGTTTGTACTTATCGACCACAGGATTATCGACATTCATTAGTGCGGTTGAACCTGTTTCTGCCTTTTCCGGCGGCAATGCAATTAAATCAGCATTACTTCCATAATTTAATTCTGATTATATTTGCTCCCGTAAACCGGGGAACATGCAGGTTCACAAACCTTAATTGAAAATAATACTCATTTTTTGTCACAATGCAGATCATCGAAGTAAGATCAGGAAAGGAGAAAAAGGAATTTCTGAATTTTCCAAAACGTTTGTACAGCGACGATCCGAATTGGGTATGTATGCTCGATCAGGAGGTTGAAGCAACATTTGATCCTGAAAAAAACCATCTATTCCGCCAGGGAGAAGCCTGCCGGTGGATACTTAAGGACGATAAAGGGATAACAACAGGAAGAATTGCCGCATTCATCGATAAGGTGAGATCGGCAGTCTACAGGCAGCCTACGGGTGGAATCGGCTTTTTTGAAGTGATCGATAGCAGGGAGGCAGCCTATGCTCTTTTCGATACAGGAAAAAACTGGCTTGCCGCAAGGGGAATGGAGGCCATGGACGGACCTATCAACTTCGGGGAGAACGATACGAACTGGGGTTTGCTTGTTGAAGGATTTGTGCAGCCCGGGTTCGGAATGCCTTATCATAAAAAATATTACAGGGAGTTCTTTGAATCGTACGGTTTCAGGAATTATTTCGAACAATATTCATATCACAGGGAGGTATTTACTGAAAAGGGGGAGATCGATTTTCCGCCCCGGATTATGAAAATCGCCGAGTGGCTGACAAAACGGCCAGGCTATTCGTTCAGGCATTTTGAATTTGCCAGAAAGGAAAAATTTGTTCAGGACTTTGTCGATATTTATAACTCAACATGGGCAGTTTTCAAGGAGGATTTCACACCTATCGACAATGAGCTCATGGATTCAACTTTCAGGAAGGCAAAGGCTATTATGGACGAAGAACTCATCTGGTTTGCATATCATAACGATAAACCGATTGCCTTCTTCATAATATTCCCCGACCTTAACCAGATCATAAAACCGTTCAGGGGCCGCCTTAACCTCTGGAACAAGCTCAGGTTTGTATGGGCAAAGGCAAACCATAAAATGACAAGGATGCGTGCTATTGTCGGAGGCGTCAATCCTTCATACCAGAACTCGGGGATTGAATCAGCCATTTTCTATCATATCTATAAGGTTTGCCAGCGCAAGACATGGTACAAGGAGCTTGAACTCTCGTGGGTCGGCGATTTCAATCCCAAGATGATAGCTATCTATGAGGCGCTTGGAGCTAAAAGTGCAAAAAAACATATAACGTACAGATACATGATGAATGATAAAATCGAATTCATCAGATACAAGGATGAGATGGCTGCAAAAAACAAGGGTGTCGCTTCTTAAAGCTGCAGATCGTATTATTTTTTATCATCATTTTGTTTTTCAAAGATTGTTGATTACTTTTGCACTCCCTATTTGCGGGATAAATTAAGTTAAAGGAAAAATATTAAGACAATGAAACAGGGTATACATCCGAATAATTACAGGCTCGTAGTTTTTCAGGACATGTCGAATGGTTATTCATTCATGACAAGATCAACGGCCCCTTCGAAGGAAACCACTAAATGGGAAGACGGCAACGAGTATCCTCTTATTAAACTTGAAATTTCGAATACATCACATCCGTTCTATACTGGTAAGATGAAACTTGTCGACACCGCCGGAAGGGTTGATAAATTCATGAACCGTTATAAGGATCATGTAGGGAAAAAGAAATAAGATCGTGTTTAAAGGAATAAAAAGGGACCCCTGGTGGTCCCTTTTTTATTCCTGTTCACATTTGGCATAATCATTGCAAATAGGCCTTTCTGACCTCAGGTCGAAAAATTATGTTTAACTTTGACAGCATTTTATAAAGAATGGATAAAAAATTCAGGAAACCGGCCAGTCAGTTCCTTATCCCTGAAATAATGGATGGGGAAGCAGATATAGTACCTATTATTGCTGACGGTGAAGATGGCGATCTTGAGGATGTTGATGTTCCCGATTCAATACCCATACTTTCGTTAAGAAATACAGTACTTTTCCCTGGTGTGGTACTTCCTATTTCAATAGGGAGGCCACGATCAATACAGCTTATTAAAGATGCTTACAGATCCGACAAGATAGTAGGCACCGTGGCCCAGAAGGACCCCGACATCGAAAATCCCGAATTCGGCGACCTTCACAACGTGGGGACAATAGGACAGATAGTGAAGCTTCTTGAGATGCCCGACGGATCGACAACTGCCATCATACAGGGAAGGAAAAGGATGGTGTTGAATGAGCTTATTACCGACAGCCCGTATTTTATTGCAAGGGTCAGGACTATTCCGGAAGTAAAACCGGAGACTGTAAACAAGGATTTTGAAGCCATTGTCGGATCGCTTAAAGATCTTTCCCTCAAGATAATAAAGATAAATCCCAACATAAGCCCCGAAGCATCATTCGCTGTAAAGAATATAGAGAACAACACCTATCTCATTAACTTCATCTGTTCGAATACCGACATTAAGGTACAGGACAAGCAGAAACTGCTTGAGGTAAACAGTCTCCGCGACAGGGGATTCATGCTTCTCGAATTTCTGGTTCAGGAAATACAGATGCTTGAGCTTAAAAATGAGCTCCAGTCGAAGGTAAAAAGCGACCTCGACCAGCAGCAGAGGGAGTTCCTTTTACATCAGCAGATGAAGACCATACAGAATGAGCTGGGCGGCAATCCTCTGGAAAAGGAAATTGAGGAATACAGGAAGAAAGGTGAAGAAAAGCTCTGGACTGCCGAAGTAAAGAAGACCTTTGAAAAGGAACTTGGCAAGCTTAGCCGCCTGAATCCTGCAGCAGCTGAATATTCGGTCCAGGTAAACTATATTCAGACTCTCCTTGATCTGCCGTGGGGATCCTATACAGATGATAATCTTGATCTTAAGAACGCAAGGAATGTCCTAGATGATGATCATTTCGGACTTGATGAGGTGAAGGAGAGGATACTTGAGCATCTGGCAGTACTTAAGCTGAAGGGCGACCTTAAATCACCAATTTTATGCCTGTACGGTCCTCCGGGAGTAGGGAAAACATCGCTTGGCAAATCGGTGGCAAAAGCCCTGGGAAGAAAATATGTCAGAATGTCACTTGGAGGCCTTCACGATGAAGCCGAAATAAGGGGACACAGGAAAACATACATAGGCGCAATGCCCGGACGCATTATACAGAATATAAAAAGAGCAGGATCTTCAAATCCGGTTTTCATACTCGACGAGATCGACAAGGTGGGACAGGATTTCCGCGGAGACCCGTCTTCGGCCCTTCTTGAGGTTCTTGATCCGGAGCAGAACAGCACTTTCTTCGATAATTTCCTTGAGATGGAATACGATCTTTCGAGGGTGATGTTCATAGCTACTGCCAATACCCTTTCCACAATAAGTCCTGCCCTCAGGGACAGGATGGAACTTATAGAGATAACAGGTTATCTTGTTGAGGAAAAGATTGAGATCGCCAATCAGCATCTTCTGCCGAAACAACTTGAGAACCATGGAGTAAGCAATGCCCAGCTTTCTCTGGGCAGGAAGGTGATGGAGACTATCATCGACAGGTATACAAGGGAATCGGGAGTCAGGGAGCTTGACAAGAAACTGGCGAAGATTGTAAGGGTAACAGCGAGGAATATTGCTTCGGATATCAATTACGATCCGCTGCTTTCGGAAGCTGATGTGGAAAAGATACTGGGTCCTCCGAAATTTATAAGGGATCTTTATGCAGGGAATGAACAGGCAGGCGTGGTGACAGGTCTTGCATGGACAGCCGCGGGAGGGGAGATACTTTTTGTTGAGACAAGCATCAGCAGGGGGGCCGGCAAACTTACTCTCACAGGCAACCTGGGCGAGGTGATGAAGGAATCGGCAGTAATAGCGCTCGAATATCTTAAGGCTAACGCCGAACTTCTTGACCTTCCCGATAATTTTGCAGAAAAATGGAACATACACATACATGTTCCTGAAGGAGCAATCCCAAAGGACGGGCCGTCGGCAGGCATTACAATGGCAGCATCGATAGCATCGGCATTCACACAGAGAAAAGTGAAGAAATATCTTGCCATGACAGGCGAAATAACATTGAGAGGTAAGGTTCTCCCGGTGGGAGGCATAAAGGAAAAAATACTTGCTGCCAAACGTGCAAAGATCCGTGAAATAATACTTTCAGAGGAAAACAGGAAGGATGTTGAAGATATAAACAGGATCTATATAGAAGGCCTTAAGTTCCATTATGTTGAAACAATCATGGAAGTCCTTGAACTGGCGCTCCTGAAGCAGAAAGTAAAAAACCCAAAAAAAATATCCTTTGAATGAAACGAACAGCCGTTTTCCCGGGCTCTTTTGATCCTTTTACAATCGGACATGAAGGTATTGTGAGAAGGGCTCTCAGCCTCTTCGATGATATCATTATCGCTGTCGGAGCCAACGCCCTTAAAAAGAGCTATTACTCACTTGAGGTCAGAAAAGAAATGATAGGCAGGGTATTCAAAGATGAGCCGCGTATCAGCGTTGATCATTATGAAGGGCTGACGGTGGACTATTGCAGGAGAAGGGGTGCGGGATACCTCCTAAGGGGTTTAAGGACGGCTGCCGACTTTGAATTTGAAAGAGCCATAGCACAGGTTAACCGGACACTTGAACCATCAGTCGAATCTGTCTTCCTCCTGACTATCCCCGAACATGCCTCCGTAAATTCAACTATTGTCCGCGATATAATACGAAGCGGCGGCGATGCATCACAGTTTGTTCCTGCAGCAATTGATCTGAGAGAATACAGGGGAGAGGATCTGTAGAAGGGTGCAGGTTGCTGGGTGCTGGTTGCTAGGTAAATCCGGTTGTTTGATTCGGTATTGAAGATTATTTCAGTACTGAGATATTGATAAGGTCCATAAGGGATAGCCAGGCTGTGCTTTTTATTTTACTCAGTTCATCGGCCGAGAGCCATTCAACTTTTGTAATTCCTTCAATTATCTGGGGTTCGGTGATCATCGGCCCGTTGTATTTCATGAGGAACCAGCTTGTCTTTTTAAGGTACGAAATGCCTTCCCAGCTGTATGTATGATAGCTTGGTTCGAGGGCTTTAACAATTGTATGGCCTGAAATACCGCATTCCTCGCTCACCTCCCGCAATGCACAGGCCTCTGCTTCCTCGCCAGGTTCGATGTGTCCTTTCGGGAGATCGAGCTTTCCCTTCTTCTCTATAAACAGGAATTTTCCCGAAGAATGTCTCACAAGACCTCCTGCTGCCCCTACTTCAGTGAAGTAAATCCTGAATATTTTCCAGATATGTTTGATGTCGGGCCCATAGACATTGACCGAAGTTATCGATGTATCTGACTGAAATTCAGCGATTAATTTATAAAATTCGCTTGTGGCGTTGAACTTATGGAATAACCCGTATTTTTGTAAACGGTCAGGCTCAGCGCTGATCATTATGAATCGGTTTTCAAAATGAACTTTATACATTGCTTGGATGGAAAATATTGCCAAAAAGACCGCCGGATATTTATTACAAATTAAAGCAATTAAATTGCAACCATCAAATCCTTTTACCTGGGCTTCAGGGTGGCTTTCGCCAATTTATTGCGACAACCGCAAGACTTTATCCTTTCCGGAAGTCAGATCATATATAAGAGACTCATTTGCCGAAACTGTAAAAAGGTATTATCCCGAAGCTGAGCTTGTTGCAGGAGTGGCAACGGGAGCGATCGCACACGGCGTACTGGCTGCTGAAAAGCTCGGGCTGCCTTTCATTTATGTAAGGTCGGAAGCAAAGGAGCATGGACTTGGAAATCAGATTGAAGGATTTTATGAAGCGGGGCAGAAAGTTGTTGTGATTGAGGACCTCATTTCAACAGGGGGGAGCAGCCTTAATGCGGTCAGGGCATTGAGGGATGCCGGATGCGAAGTTCTTGGGATGGCTGCCATTTTTACATATGAATTTAAAAAGGCCTCCGATGGGTTTGCTGCGGTAAACTGTGAATTGCACACTCTGAGCAATTACAGCACATTGATCGAAGCTGCGGCAGAATCGGGTTATATAACACAACAGGATATTGAAACACTCAGGGTATGGAGAACTGATCCTGCCGGCTGGGGAATAAACCGGTAACGATATGGCAAATAATTCAACTTTCGAAAGCAGGACAGGGACAGTGAAATGTACCCCGGCTGAAATATTTGGTTTTGTAACAGATATAAGGAACTTCGAGCAATTCGTCCCTGAGAAGGCCGGGATAAGCGAAATGAATGTCGAAAAGGAATCGTGCAGCTTTAAAATTGAATCGATTGGCAGGATTAATGTACATATCTCGGAAAGGCAGCCTTTGAACAAAGTGGTATTCAACGGTACCCTTTTCCAGACAAACGATTTTTCGCTCAGTATGGATATTGCTGAAAACAATTCAGGTACTGCAGATGTAGTCATTAAGGTTTCTTCAGACCTCAATCCGCTCCTGAAGATGATGGTCTCAGGTCCTGTCCAGAATTTCCTTGCCAGGATGATAGACGAGATGGAAAAATTTGACGGCTGGACTAAGGTCAGTGAATAAATTCAATTTCCCTGAAGGCAAAATCACGGATCTTTCCGTTTTCCGTTTCCACCATAAGGCACCCCGATTCATTCACGGATAAGATCCTGCCTGTGAATTCACTTCCGGCTGCCCTGTATTGAGCCCATTCGTTTAACCTGTAAAGAGATGAAATATATTGCTTTCGTATCTCATCGTTTTCACCGGCAATCAGCTGTTTATAGCGTTTGTCGAGACAGGCAGAAAGCTGCGACAGACAACCTGTCAGATCATGTTCCTTTCCTGTAAGCATCCTCAGGGAGACGGCACGCGGTATAAAATCAGGAAACACATCCTGGTTCACGTTAAGGCCAATGCCTGCGACAGTACTGACAATTGAATCACCCGCTATAGAGTTTTCGATGAGGATACCTGCTATTTTGTCATTACCTGCAAAAATATCGTTTGGCCATTTTATTCTCACATTATTTACAGATGGATTAAGATAATCCGATATCCCGAGTGAGATAACCATCGAGATTATAAACTGACCTGAAGGGCTTACCATTGAGGGGTATAATACTATGCTGAACAGCAGGTTTCTATTTGATTCACTTTCCCATGTATTGCCTTTCTGGCCTTTCCCGGCCGACTGGAAGCCGGCATGGACTATTGTCCCCTCCGGGGGATTCTTCAACTGTATAAGATTAGCGGCATCATTATTTGTCGATGCTGTTTCTTCCCTGAAAATGAACCCCGACCCTATTATCATTGTTATTGTTGTTTTAAAACATGTCAGATTTTCCTGGAAATCCGAGTGCAGTCACAATGGCACTTAAATTGTAAAATGAAGCTGACAGTGACAAAAGTACAGATAAAGTTTGTACTTTTGCATTTTGATATTTAACAGATAATTCTTTGATGAAGAAAAGGCAGGACGAGACTGATTTACTCCTGGAAAGTGTCCTAAAGGGTATTATAGAGAAGAAGGGGCATAATGTTCTTAAAATTGATCTTAAAAAGCTTGAAAACAGAGTAACTGATTATTTTGTCATTTGCCACGGAAACTCCGTAACACAGGTTGACGCTCTCTGCGATTCGGTTGAGGATACTGTAAGAACGGAAACCGGTGAAAAACCATGGCATGTCGAAGGACTCGACAATTGTTACTGGGTTCTGCTCGATTACGGGACTGTGGTAGTTCACATATTTCTTGAGGAATACAGGAATTTTTACAGCCTCGAATCGCTCTGGGCTGACGGAAAAACTGAATCAATAAAAGATATTTAAAGCTAAGTATAGAATCTATGGCCGATAATGATAACAAAAATCAGGGGTCTGTCAAGCCCCCTGATAAAAATATGAAGCCAAAATTCAATTCGAACTGGATTTTTGCCGTTCTGGCGGTTTCCTTCATAGTAATCAATTTATTGTTTGGGGGTAAATCAACACCAAAAGCACAGACACGCGACCTGAAAGAGATGATTGGCAATCACGACATTGAGAGGATCGTGATAATTAACAAAGAGGTCGCCGAGATATATCTGAAAAAAGAAGCTGTTGAATCGGGGCGGTACCCCAACCTGCCAAAGAACAACGGAGGACGCATGGGCCTTGGGGTTCCAAAACCCAATTATACATACAATATCGGGGATATCGCATCATTCCAGCCCTTCCTTCTTGAGGAACAGAAAGCAGCCGGCTATGAGGAAAAGGATATTATTTATCCCGAATCTGAAACACGACATAACTATATAGGTGAAATTCTGGGCTGGACCCTGCCTTTTTTACTGCTTATTGTCCTTTGGATGTTCATAATGAAGAGGATGTCGGGTGGAAGCGCCGGAGGAGCAGGCGGGATATTCAGCGTCGGTAAGTCAAGGGCCCAGATCTTCGACAAGGAGTCGAACGTGAAAATCAATTTCAGTGATGTTGCCGGCCTGGAAGAAGCCAAGACGGAGGTGATGGAGATAGTTGATTTTCTTAAGAATCCCAAGAAATACACCCAGCTTGGCGGCAAAATACCTAAGGGAGCGCTTCTGATAGGCCCTCCCGGAACCGGTAAGACCCTTCTTGCAAAAGCAGTGGCCGGTGAAGCCAATGTTCCGTTCTTTTCTATATCGGGATCCGATTTTGTGGAAATGTTCGTAGGGGTAGGAGCATCAAGGGTGAGAGACCTCTTCAAACAGGCTAAGGAAAAGGCCCCATGCATAGTTTTTATCGATGAGATAGATGCCGTGGGAAGGGCAAGAGGAAAGAATGTGAATTTCGGGTCGAATGATGAAAGAGAAAATACCCTTAACCAGCTTCTGACCGAGATGGATGGTTTCGGAACAAACATGGGCGTCATAATTCTTGCCGCCACAAACAGGGCCGATATTCTCGACAGGGCTTTGTTAAGGGCCGGCAGGTTCGACAGACAGATACATGTTGAACTTCCTGACCTTAACGAGCGCGAGGCAATCTTTAAAGTACACCTCAGACCAATAAAACTCGAAAAAGACTTTGATGTACCTTTCCTGGCAAAACAGACACCTGGATTTTCAGGAGCTGATATAGCAAATGTGTGCAACGAAGCTGCTCTTATTGCCGCACGTAAGAACAAAACTTCAGTAGGGAAGCAGGATTTTCTTGATGCTATCGACAGGATTGTCGGAGGTCTTGAGAGAAAGAACAAAATAATCTCGATGGATGAGAAAAAGACAATTGCATATCATGAAGCAGGGCACGCAACGGTAAGCTGGCTGCTTGAGCATGCAAGCCCTCTGCTGAAAGTCACGATAATTCCCCGCGGAAGAGCTCTCGGAGCCGCATGGTACCTGCCTGAAGAACGGCAGATCACAACGCGCGAACAGCTTTTGGATGAAATGGCATATGCGCTGGGTGGAAGAGCCGCTGAACAACTTGTCTTTGGCAAAATATCCACAGGAGCTCTGAGCGACCTTGAAAAAATTACAAAACAGGCCTATGCAATGGTCTCCTATTTCGGAATGAGCGAGAAGGTAGGGAATATAAGCTTTTACGATTCATCAGGACAGTCGGATTTCGGATTCACAAAACCATATAGTGAAAAAACAGCCGAGCTTATCGACAAGGAAGTAAAAGAGATTATTGAAGAATCATACAAGAGGGCTCAGAGTGTATTGAAGGAACATATTAAGGGACTGACCGAACTGGCCGAACTCCTTCTCGATAAGGAAGTCATCTTCAGCGAGGACCTTGAAAGGATCTTCGGCAAACGGAAGGGTGACAGGCTGAAGGAAGAAAGGGAAGCTGCCTTAAAATCTTCAGCCAAAGAGACGGCACCTGTTGTGGATAACACACCGGAAGACCGACCCGTACAGGAATCGGGGCCTGAAACAGGAAATTCTGAGGGTGGTGCTGACAACCTGCCACCAGATAAGCCGGACGACAGCAGCACGCAAACATCAGAAAGCAAAAATCGACAGCTTTGAGCAATTTCTTAAGGCGGACACTTACAGCAGTCTGGATAGTTGTTTTTATCCTTGGCGGCTTCTGGCTCCATCCTTTGTCATTTTTCATTACCGGACTTGTCCTTCTGTCGGGGGCACAGTACGAATATTACATTATGGTAAAGGGGAACGGAACACCTGTACAGATGATCAACGGAATGATAACAGGGGCGGCTTTGTATATTATTTCCTCGCTTGTCGCCGCCGGTCATATTAACTCCCGTTTCCTTATGCTGGTTTTCATCCCTGCTTTTCTGATAATGACAAATGAGCTCTACAGGAAACAGGATAAACCGTTTGACTCACTTGCACATACATTTTTTGCCATAATCTATATTGCCTTTCCGTTTTCGTTGTTCCCCTTTGCCGCATTCTCGCGAACCGGGATGGATACCCTTATACCTCACGGAGATATTGTCTTTTCGCCAGGCATAATAGTAGGGTTTCTTCTGCTTCTGTGGGCAAACGATACTGCCGCATATCTTACAGGGGTGACGATGGGACGTCACAGGCTCATGGAAAGGATATCTCCAAAAAAATCATGGGAGGGGTTTTTCGGCGGACTTATTGTTACCGTTGTCGCAGCATGGCTCCTTTCAGGATCGTTCGGTGTTGTGGACACTGCCGGATGGATAATTATAGCGCTTATCATCACTATTGCCGGAACGTTCGGCGACCTCGTTGAGTCGATGTTCAAGAGGAGCATGGGTGTAAAGGATTCGGGGACTGTATTGCCAGGGCACGGCGGATTCCTCGACCGGTTCGACAGCGCAATAGTCTCGTTCCCCCTGGTATATCTTTTTATTACTCTTTTTGGATGATTGATATGTCTTGATTAGTTTTGCGCATTATTACATGAAATGAGTATTCACAAGGAAGGATATAAAATACTGGGGTTCGGTTTTCTGATACTGCTGGTACTTAATATTGCGGCACTTATAATCTGGGCCGACAATACTACTGTAAAATTGTCATTTTTTGCAGGCTCCCTGGGGCTTTATATTTTCATACTGTTCTTTTTCCGCTTTCCGGTCAGGGAACTTGAACCAGATCCCGGGCTCATTTATGCACCGGCCGACGGTAAGGTTGTGGTGATAGAGGAGACCTTTGAAAGTGAATATTTCAGGGATAACCGCCTTCAGGTATCTATATTCATGTCGCCCTTCAACATGCACAGCAACAGATATCCTGTTTCGGGACGTGTAAAATATGTGAATTACCATCCGGGAAATTATATGGTGGCATGGCATCCTAAGTCGTCGGAGCTCAATGAGAGGAGTACGATAGTAATCGAGACCGAGAATGGCAGCGAAATCCTTGTCAGGCAGATTGCAGGCGCTGTTGCCAGAAGGATTGTGACTTATGCAAAAGCCGGCCAGAAAGTAACCCAGGGCGACGAGCTGGGCTTTATTAAGTTCGGCTCACGGGTCGATGTATTTCTGCCGCCCGGAACAGAAATTGAAGTTCCGATACTTCAGCAGGTCAAGGCAAATAAAAGCATTCTGGCCAAAATCTGAAACCAAATTTCGTCACTTTAAAAAACACACAGATGAAAAGAGAAGATACCGGCATGATCGGAATTACACCCGACGTAAAATGGATAGGTGTGCGTGATTATGATATTAAGACTTTTGATATCGTAATGACTACTGACTACGGTACTACCTACAATTCCTATTTTATCGGCTCTCAAAAGAAGACAATAATTGAGGTGGCCAAGGAAAAATTCTTCGATGTTTATCTTAACAAACTGAGTGCACTTACAAATCCTGCAGAGGTTGATTATATAATTCTTGACCATACCGAACCCGACCACTCAGGGAGTCTCGGAAAGCTTCTTGAACTTGCACCATCAGCAACAGTCGTGGGCAGCGGAAATGCAATAAGGTATCTTGAGGATATTCTGAACAAACCATTCAGGTCGCTTGTCGTGAAAGACGGAGATACCCTCGATCTTGGAAATAAAACGCTGAAATTTATCGCCGCACCGAATCTGCACTGGCCCGACTCAATTTATACATATCTTGTTGAAGACAGGATACTTTTTACATGCGATTCGTTCGGCGCACATTATTGCGGTGAAGACATGTTCACCAATATGTCGGACGATTATCTGTCGGCGTTCAGATATTATTTCGATGTAATCCTCAAACCCTTCAGCAAATTCATGGTTAAGGCTATTGAAAAAATAAGACCTCTTGAAATCGATGTTATTTGTCCGGGCCATGGACCAATTCACCGTGAATACAGGAATGAAATTGTTGAGCTTACTGAAAAATATGCTAATGAATATCTTGAACTGATTTCCCCTAAACCTGTCAAAAAAGTCCTTATTGCCTATGTGTCAGCCTATGGTTATACCAGGCAGGCGGCCGGATATATAGCTGAAGGTATAATGGAATCGTGCAGGTGCGAAATTGAAATAGAAGATATAGAACAGATGCCGGCATCTGTTCTCGATGAAAAGCTGACCGCTGCCGATGCTATCCTTGCCGGTTCACCCACTATTAACCAGAATACCCTTCTCCCTGTTTACAGGTTATTTGCACTGATTAATCCTTTACGCGACAAGGGAAAGCCTGCAGGCGCCTTCGGATCGTATGGATGGAGCGGCGAAGCTCCAAAAATAATCCTTGAGAATTTCAGGAACCTGAAACTTAAGACATTTGATGAACCCGGTATCTTCAAATTTGCTCCGGGCGGGTCAAAAAAAGAACTCATGAAGGAGTTCGGAAGAAAGTTCGGTGAGAAGATGCTCGAAAATCAATAAGAAAAGGCTGTATCAAAATAAGCAAATAAAAACCGCAAAGTTCGCGGAGTATTTTTGAAGAGAGCGCAAAGATATAAATTTCAAGCTTTTACGCTTTTAATACTTTGCGCATACTTTGCGGACTTTGCGGTTACATGATTTTCGATTCAGCCGTTTTTGCTTATGAAATATTGATTGTTTTTGAGATCCTGTTCTTTTCTTCCGTGAATTTCGGAAGAGTAACACTCAGGATTCCATCCTTGTAGCCAGCCTCGATCTTGTCTTTTTCGATGTTTTCAGGTAACTGGAAACTTCTGCAGAACGATGTGTAGCTGAACTCTTTCCTTTTATAACCATCTTTTTCATCTTCTGATTCATGCTTAGCCTCTGAGGATATGGTAAGAACATCTTCATTGACGTCGATTTTGAGATCTTTTTTGTCCATTCCCGGAACTGCCAGTTCAAGAACGAATTTCTTTTCATCTTCCCTTATGTTGACTGCAGGCATCGAGCCCGAATTTGACGGGAATACAGGAAAGAAATCGTCATCGAAAATACTGTTCAGATAAAAAGGTCTGAAGCTTCTTCTTGTAATTGTTGGTAACATAGCTTTGTCCTCCATTATTTTAAGTTAAACATTTCATATTATCATCACTGGTAAAGCAATTACCATTCCAATGCTGTAAGGAGGACAAAATGACATATATTATGTCAATATAACAGACATAATGGCAGTCTGACAGAAAGTATGAATTGTTATGGAATTAGGAAATTTCTGATTAGGTTTGTATAAGAAAAACCTCTTTGATGAAAACCACCCTGAGAAACTTCCTCATAATTTTAGGGACAGCGGTCTTTCTGGCCGCTTTGTGGTATTTCAGGAACATTGCAATATATATTCTGGTTTCGGGGGTTCTGTCTATAATGGGACGTCCGCTTGTCGACCTGTTCTGCAGGATAAAGGTAGGAAGATGGATATTCCCCCGTGTCCTTTCAGCTTTGCTGAGCCTTATAATAATATGGGGGCTTATTGCTCTTTTCTTTGCGATTTTTGTTCCTCTTATCACGAGCCAGATAAATTATTTTTCCACTATCGACAGCGGGAAGATCGTTCAGATAATTGAAGGCCCGATCGACAGGATAGAGGGATTTGTGACTTCAATCAACCCAAAGCTTTCAGATCAGCTTTCGCTGAGGGAGTATGTGAGCTCCAAAATAGAGGGTGTCCTTAATGTTCAGATGGTTCAGAACTTCGTGGGATCCTTTGTAAGTCTGATGGGCAGCTTTGTAATTGCCATCTTTTCAATAACATTCATTACATTTTTCTTCCTTAAGGATCAGCATCTTTTCTTTGAATCGATTCTGATGTGGATTCCCGATAAATATGTAGATAATGTTACAAGGGCTCTTAATTCGATAAAAAAGCTTCTTACAAGATATCTTATCGGGATAGTGATACAGAGCACCTGTATAATGATACTCATCGACATAGGTATGACCCTTGCAGGGATTGAATTCAGGCAGGCTCTTGTAATGGGGCTTATTCTCGGAGTCCTGAACGTAATACCTTATGTCGGACCATGGCTGGGATTATTTATTGCGCTGATAATGGGTATAGCCTCACATATCAACATGGATTTCTCAACGGTTGTGGTTCCGCTGATTTTTAATATGATCCTTGTTGAGGCAGTGACACACCTTATCGATAATATTGTGTTCCAACCCATTATTTTTTCGAACAGCGTAAAAGCGCATCCTCTCGAAATATTCATTGTTGTTCTGGTGGCGGGTTTTGCCGCAGGGATCCCTGGTATGCTTCTGGGAATTCCGGCTTACACAGTCATCAGGGTATTTGCCAGGGAGTTCTTTTACGGATTCAAAGCCGTACAGAGGATTACCTCGAGTCTTTCTGACGAATCGACGGGGGTAATGAAAACTGAATTTATACCCGAAGAGGATATTAAACCAACTGTCGTAAGAAAGATTTCAAAGCGAAAAACCAAAACAGATAAACCCGAGGAATGAACCGGCTGATTTCGGCTTTTGCCAGGATTTTCAGGTTTTACTATGACGGCTTCAGCAGCATGTCGTGGTGGGGAAGACGCGTATGGGCCATAATAATTATTAAACTAATCATTATATTTATTGTTCTGAAGATTTTCTTTTTTCCTGATTTTCTTCGCAGAAAATATAAAACCGAAGAACAGAAAAGCAAATATGTCCTGGAACAACTAACCAAATCCTTATAAGCCTATGTTTGAAAACGCCGATTTATCTCTGGTTGACTGGTCGAGGGCTCAGTTTGCACTGACGGCCATTTATCACTGGCTTTTTGTTCCCCTGACTCTCGGGCTATCATTTATTGTGGCAATAATGGAGACAATATATGTAAAGACCGGGAATGAGGAATGGAAGCGGATCACCAGATTCTGGATGACCCTTTTCGGAATCAATTTTGCAATAGGTGTAGCAACAGGAATAATCCTTGAATTTGAGTTTGGGACCAACTGGTCAAACTATTCATGGTTTGTTGGAGACATTTTCGGAGCCCCCCTTGCCATTGAAGGGATACTTGCATTCTTCCTTGAATCGACATTTGTCGCAGTGATGTTTTTCGGGTGGAACAAGGTCAGCAAAAAATTCCATCTTCTTTCGTCGTGGCTCGTTGCAGTCGGAGCTAACCTTTCGGCTCTGTGGATACTTGTTGCCAATGCCTGGATGCAAAATCCTGTTGGCATGGTATTCAATCCAGAAACAGCAAGAAATGAAATGGTGAATTTCTGGGAGGTCCTTTTCAATGAAGTTGCAGCCGGCAAATTCCTGCATACAATATCTTCAGGATTTCTGCTGGCTTCAATGTTTGTTCTTGGCATCAGCTCATACTACCTTATCAGAAAAAGAGAAATGCTCCTTGCCAGACGAAGCATTCTGATCTCGGGGATTTTCGGACTTTTATCATCTCTCCTGGTTGTTTATACCGGTGATTTTTCTGCAAAAACGCTTGCAAAAGCCCAGCCTGTAAAATTTGCCGCCTTCGAAGCCCTTTATGAGGGCAAACAGAAAGCAGGCCTCGTAGCCGTTGGAATATTGAAAGAAACGGATAAGCATATAGGAAATACTGCTGTAAATGAATTTGCTTTCAGGATCGAGATCCCGGGATTCCTGTCGGTAATGACGAGCGGCGACAGGGATGCTTTTGTCCCGGGTATTTACGATCTGGTAAACGGCAATCAGTCACGCGGAATACTTCCGGTCTCTGAAAAGATCGACAGGGGCACCAAAGTCAGGAACATGCTTGAAGAATACAAGACAGCAAGAAAAAATAATGATAACGCTAGGGCCGAAGAGCTTGCGGCAATATTCAGGGACAAAAAATTCAACGATGAGAACTTCAGATTTTTCGGCTATTCATTTTTAAAAAGCCCCGATGAGGCAATACCTGATGTTAAAGTTGCATTTTATACATTTCACCTGATGGTAATGCTAGGTTTCCTCTTTATCCTCGAATTTTTACTTGCAATATTTTTCCTTTTCAGGGGTACCCTCGAAAAACAACGCTGGTTCCTGTGGGCAGCCCTCTGTTCAATCCTTCTGCCATATGTTGCCGGGGAGCTCGGATGGGTTCTGGCCGAAATGGGACGCCAGCCATGGATAATACAGGATCTGATGCCGGTTTCGGCTGCTGTGTCGCAGATATCCACTGGATCGGTAATCACCACCTTCGTCCTTTTTGCAGTGCTCTTTACTCTGCTGCTTGTGGCAGAGGTATCAATAATGATAAGGCAAATAAAAATCGGACCCAAACATTAGGAGGACAGGGAAATGACACTTATGATATCACATTTGTTTTTGCAGCAGTACTGGTGGATAATAATATCAGTTCTTGCAGGATTGCTTGTATTCCTGATGTTTGTCCAGGGTGGCCAGTCGATGATCTTTACACTGCCCCGGAATGAGTCAGAAAAAACTATGATTGTCAACGCACTCGGAAGGAAATGGGAATTCACATTTACCACCCTTGTAACCTTCGGAGGCGCCTTCTTCGCCTCCTTTCCCCTGTTTTATTCAGCCAGTTTCGGGGGTGCCTACTGGGTTTGGACAGCAATACTTTTCAGCTTCATAATCCAGGCCATAGCATATGAATACAGGTCGAAACCTGCAAATGTATTCGGACAAAAGACATACGATACCTTCCTTTTTATAAACGGATCGCTGGGGCCATTTCTGATCGGAACGGCTGTTGCCACCTTTTTCACAGGCTCGCAGTTCAGCCTGAATGAGATGAACCAGGTAAAATGGCAGACTCCGTGGCATGGACTCGAAGCATTACTTAACGGGCTTAACCTGGCGCTGGGACTTGCAGTTCTGTTCCTTGCCAGGACTAACGGTATCCTTTACATTATGAATTCCGTCGAGGGGAAGGGCCTTATTGAGAGGTCGGTCCGTAAGCTAATTGTGAACGCGATCGCCTTTCTTGCATTTTTCCTGCTGTTCCTGGCAGCCCTGCTTTTATCAAAAGGATACGCCTGGGACGGTTCGACAGGAACTGTGATCATAGAAGATTACAAATACCTTCATAACCTTTTGAGCATGCCCGTTGTTCTGGTAATGTTCCTGGCAGGCGTTGCAGGTGTACTTTATGGTATTGGCTCGGCATTGTTCAGGGGAAGCAGGTCGGGTATCTGGTATTCAGGCGCCGGAACACTGCTGGCAGTGATCTCACTCTTTCTCCTTGCCGGATTCAATGATACAGCCTTTTATCCTTCAGCTTACGACCTTAACAGCTCACTTACAATCAGAAATGCATCGTCGAGCTATTTTACCCTTAAGACTATGATGTTCGTGTCGTTTATTGTTCCTTTCGTTGCAGCCTATATTTGGCATGCCTGGAAAGCCATTAACAATAAAAGGATCACTGAAGAGGAGATGAAGTCGGAAGGACATGTGTATTAAGGCACCATCCTTCGCTGAAGCTACGGATGGCGAAGGGCGCAGGCTTTGCAAGCCGTAGCTTTAGCGAAGGCTTGGCGCAAGGGAAGGATCCCCTCCTGGGAGGGGCAGGGGTGGGTCAAAGCACAGACCACAGGGCACAAGGTAAAAGATGTAAAAAGTAAGAAGTAAGAAGTAAGAAGTAGAAAGTAAGAAGAAAAAAGAAAGAATATGTATGTTACGGGAATAATATATTACTTGATATGGCCTGCATTTATTGTTGCAAGCTGGTTTATCATAAAGGCTGCGTTAAAATATTATGAGAAGAAATTCCCGGCCCCGGGGGAGGAGAATTAGGATTTGATAATTACTGCTGATCCGAGGGAAACAAGGATATAGACAGGAATTATAAAGGGCGCCGAAGCAAAGCCGAAAATGATAAATGATGCCAGTACAAGACCGATGAGAATATATCGGGGTTCATTGCCTGAAAACCTCAGGTTTGCAAATTTCAGCGACAAAAGGGGAAGCCTGGTAACCATAAGCAGGGATAAAACTACAGTATAAATTATCAGGGACGTTGCTGATCCTGTAAACCAGGTCAGAAAGGGGAGTGATGTGATACCGGCAGAAATTACAACAGTAATAACAGCAATCGCGTTTGCAGGGGTAGGAAGCCCTTTAAAAGATGTTTTCTGGGTTGTGTCGAGATTGAAGATCGCGAGCCGCAAAGCAGCACAGGCAGGCATAATAACCGGGATAAATGACAGAACTGCGTTTATTGCAGGTGTGCTGTCTGAACCGATATTCGCATTCAGGGCAGGAACAAGCATTTTGTAGATAAGGAAAGCAGGAGCGACGCCGAAACTTACAAGATCGGCCAGACTATCGAGTTCCCTGCCTATCTCCGAGTATGCTTTCAGCGCCCTGGCGGCAAATCCGTCGAAAAAATCGAATATCATTGCCGCAAGAATCAACCACGATGCTGTTACAAGTTCGCCATTTGAAGCAAAAACAAGCGCAATAAAGCCCGATGCCAGATTCAGCGAGGTTATGAAGTTGGGAATATTTCTCATTGAGAATATTATATTGAAGTATTGAAAGGCAAAATTATTATAAATTTCAGTTGAATTGCAGAAATTGTTAGATTTGCATAATTTAGATAGTCTGCATGATCAATTTCAAAGGCATAAGGATTGCTGTTGACTTCGATGGGACGGTAGTCGAACATGATTATCCCGGCATCGGGAAGGAAAAGCTGTTTGCTTTTCAAACGCTCAAGGAACTTGAGAAGCTTGGAGCGCGTCTTATTCTCTGGACCTTCAGGGCAGGAAAAGAACTTGATGAAGCTGTAGAATATTGCCGCAGGAACGGCATAGAGTTCTATGCCGTGAACAGGAATTACCCCGAAGAAGTTTACGATGAAACCATAAGCAGGAAGATAGATGCTGATATTTATATCGACGATAAGAATATCGGCGGATTTCCCGGCTGGAGCGAAGTATGGCAGATACTGGTCCCGTTCGACCTGCATCAGCAGGAAATGGAAAGACAGATAGCTGCTGCACGAAAGAACAGTTTGCGAAGGTTGTTCGGGAAAAAGGAAAAGCAAAATGAGAATTAGATTATCCGGTTACTTCCCCGGTTTCGTATCCCTGATAATATTCTCCTGGATCGTATCCTGCTCAGGAAGCAGTGGTAAGCTGCCGGAAAAGGGAAATGATACATCGGTAAGTATTCAGAATACGGCCGGCATTCCTGTTATAAAGATGATGTCGCCCTCTGAAAATGCCGAGTATAAGCTTCATGATGAGATAAAGGTCAGTGTCGGCTCCGACGATAAGGCTTTAAGGTTCGACTCCGTTAAGGTATATTTCGACGGCCGCCAGGTTGCCGTCGTAAGTTCAGAACCCTGGGAATGTTCGGTTAAAGCAGCTTTTAATACCTTCACCGGACGAAAATCAGTTAAAGCTGTAGGGTACAGCAAGGACAAGACACATTCGGTAACAAGGTTCGTGATAGTAAATTCAGATATCAAACCTGAGAAATACAATATCACTGTTGTGAAGTCGTATCCGCACGACAGGGAGGCCTTTACCCAGGGACTTTTTTATGACAACGGCTTACTATATGAAGGGACAGGCCAGGAAAGCGGATCGACCCTAAGGGAAGTAGAGCTTGAAACCGGGAAGGTTGTCAGGCAGCATAACCTTGATCCATCACTCTTCGGAGAGGGCATAACATTATATGAGGACAGGATTTATCAGGTCACATGGCGCAACAAGGTAGGGTTTGTTTATAACAAGTCCGATTTCAAGCTTCTAAACAACCTTTATTTTCAGACCGAAGGATGGGGTCTTACAACAATGGACGACAGGCTCGTTATGAGTGACGGTTCGAACATCCTGTATATTTATGATCCGGGGTCCTTCACCACGGTTTCGAGGCTGGAGGTTTATGATGACGAGAAGAAGGTCGATCAGCTTAATGAGCTTGAATATATTAACGGGGAGATATGGGCAAATATCTGGATGACCGACCGCATAGCCAGGATAGATCCGTTGTCGGGAAGGGTGAATTCATATGTCGACCTTTCAAAATTGTTCCCTGAGGCAAAAAGAAGAGAGGTAAACGCCGACGTCCTCAACGGGATAGCATGGGACAACCGCGGCGGACGGATTTTTGTTACAGGGAAACGGTGGCCGCAGCTCTATGAGATAAGGGTTGTTAAATAACCCTTGTTGCATAAACAATATTAACCGCCGAGGGTATTATTCCGAATTCGGCAGGTGTATGCCCCAGCGATTCTCCGTCAGCCTCAACATAAAGCGGCAGCGCCGACTCAACCCTGATATTGCTGCATCTGTAACCATCGATCCTGGGATGGCTCAGAAGCGTCCCGTCGTAAAGCAGTTTCAGGCTTCTTATGATTTCGATCCTCCCGATCTCCCTGATAATTGTGACATCAAGGAGTCCGTCGTCGGGAAGGGCTTCAGGAGTTTGTCTCATTCCTCCCCCGCAATACCTGCCGTTACCTACATTAATTGAAAAGATCTTTGCTTTCACCTGTTTGCCGTCGATTGTGATGTCGGCCTGAATGTTCCTGTACGATATCAGGCTTGATAAAAGGTTCCAGAAGTATATGGCCTTGTTGCTTTTTCCTTTTTCCTTCTGAGAATTTGTTTTTTTTACAACTATCGATTCAAATCCAAGCCCTGCAATGTTAATGAAGTATCTTTTTTCTTCCTTCCCGCCTTCATGATAATTTATATATCCTACGTCATGTCTCATCTGAAGGCCCTCCCTGATAACCTTTACAGCCCCTTCATAAACAAGCGGGATCCCGAACATACGGCCCCAGTCGTTGCCTGTTCCGACAGGTATTTTACTTATTGTACAGTCTGTTGGCAGGCAATGATCCTGTGAGAATATGCCGTTTACAATCTCGTTGAGGGTGCCATCGCCTCCTACCGATATGAATTTTCTGTATCCCGAGCCGATAAGGTCTCTTGTCATTATAGTTGCGTGCCCTCTTTTTTCTGTGAGAGCCATTTTGTATTTTATTCCATTTTTATCGAGAAGGCCTGCAATACGTTTCCAGTCTTTTACCCCTTTCCCGTTCCCGGCGTTCGGATTAACGACGGCAAACCATTCATCTGATAAAGCTTTCTCTTCCATAATGCCATTAGTTTGTATCAAATATCTGAATTATCATGTTAATAAAGTGTTGAAAAGCGTAAAAAAAATGTTTACAATTACATTATGGCCTGTCCGGGGCTCAAACTCATAAATCGTAAATTTGAAGCTCATAATTTAACAAGGGAAATCAAATAAAAAGAGATGGGAAGGATAATAGCCATAGCGAATCAGAAGGGCGGAGTGGGGAAGACGACTACAGCCATTAATCTTGCGGCCAGTCTGGCAGCTCTTGAAAAAAAAGTCATAATAATTGATGCCGATCCGCAGGCAAATGCCACATCGGGCATTGGCCTGGATACCCGGCAGATAAAAAGCACTGTATATGATTGTCTGATCGACGGGAAGGAGCCTTCCGGGGCGGTTCACCAGACGGGTGTTGAGAATCTTTCTGTGATGCCGTCGAACATAGATCTCGTCGGTGCGGAGATTGAGATGCTTGAAAGGCCCGAGAGGGAAAAGATAATGAAGGGTATGCTGGGAAAGATATCGGAGAATTTCGACTATGTTATAATCGACTGTTCTCCCTCGCTCGGACTTCTTACTGTTAATGCATTAACAGCGGCAAACTCCGTGATCATACCTGTGCAATGCGAGTATTTTGCACTCGAGGGGCTTGGAAAGCTGCTTAACACAATCAAAATAATACAGAACAATCTCAATCCCGAACTTGAAATCGAGGGATTTCTTCTTACGATGTATGATTCAAGGCTGAGGTTATCAAACCAGGTTGCAGAGGAAGTGAACAAGCATTTTCAGCAAATGGTATTCCGTACCATCATCCAGAGAAATGTAAAGCTTTCGGAGGCACCCAGCTTCGGACAGCCGGCAATTCTTTATGATGCTGATTCAAGGGGTACCGTCAACTACCTGAATCTGGCAAAAGAGCTTATTGAGAAGACTGTCCCGGTTAACCAGAGCTGATTTTAAATTTTTCCGTTAACAAACAGATCTTGTCATGACAAAAAAGAATGCATTGGGAAGAGGATTGGGCGCTCTTATCGATGGTGTCGAGAAAGAGGTTCTCGAGAAGAAGGTGGAGCCCAATATGGATATAGATGTTGATTCGATCGACGGGAATCCTTTTCAGCCCCGGACTCATTTTGATGAGCAGGCTCTCGAGGAACTTGCAGAATCAATAAAAAAGCTAGGGATAGTCCAGCCTCTTACAGTAAGGGAGGCTGAAGGGGGAAGATATCAGCTTATTGCGGGTGAGAGAAGGTTAAGGGCGGCACGTCTGGCAGGTCTTTCACATGTTCCTGCCTATATCCGTACTGCCGATGATCAGGCAATGCTCGAGCTTGCCCTTGTTGAGAACATTCAGCGCGAAGACCTCGACGCTATTGAGGTGGCAATCAGTTTCCAGCGACTTATTGAGGAATGCAGGCTTACCCAGGAACAGCTCAGTGAAAGGGTGGGGAAGCAGCGGTCCACAGTTACAAATTATATTCGTCTGCTGCGGCTTCCTGCAGAGATACAGCTCGGGATAAGGAATAAGCATCTTATGATGGGGCACGCAAGGACCCTTGTCAATATTGAGAATCCCAAAACCCAGATGGAGGTTTATTACCATATAATAGACGATGATCTTTCAGTAAGGCAGGCCGAAGAACTTGTAAGGGTCCTTCAGACCGAAAAGATCAAAGATCCGGCAAAAAGGGAAAGAAAAAAGAAACTAAATGATGATTTCAGGCAGCTTTCCGACCATCTCAACAGGGTTTTTTCAACAAAGGTCAGCTTCAGGATAAATGAACAGGGAAAAGGGAAAATAGTGATCCCCTTCGAGAGCCCCGAGGAAATGGAGCGCATTTTGGGCGTCTTTGACCGTCTTAACAACTGAAATTAATTATATTTGCCGCACCGGTCCTGCCAATGGCTGGATAAAGTCCGGCGTTTACTGGATTTGAGAGAAGTTAAGAAAATAATAATTATTCTCATCACGTTATCCTTTTGTCTGCCATACAAGATGACGGCACAGGATACTGCAGCCGTTGTCGCGCCTCGACGAAAAACCTTCAGGCCTGTACCTGTGAAGGCCACCATGCTAGCCGTTGTGCTTCCCGGAATGGGCCAGGTTTACAACAGGAAATACTGGAAGATCCCTTTTGTATATGCAGGCTTTGGCGGACTTGCTTACACAGTTGGCTTTAATTCATCAAAGTACAATGAGATGATGAAGGCTTATCAGGATTTTACAGATAAGATACCCGAGACTGACAGCTATTTAAAGCTGATAAAAGGGAGTGAACCGTCAGAATATGATCCTGTGCTGTTCCCCGGCAGCTATAACCCGTCAACTGAGTCGTGGGTAAAAGAAAATTTGCTTAATGCTGTCGATTATTATAAGAAATACCGCGATCTTTCCTATATTGGGATCGCAGCCTGGTATCTGATAACCATCCTCGATGCAAATGTCGATGCCAGCCTTGCAAACTACGATATCAGCAATAACCTCAACCTTGAACTTGCTCCATCGAAGATAACAGTTCCGGGCGGAGTAGGCGCAGGATTGAATATACGTTTGATTTATACATTTTAAATGAAACCCTGAACAATGAAGTTGAAGACAATAGTGGTAACGCTTTTTTTAACATTACTTATTACCAATGCCAAGGCTGAAAATGATACAATAATTCTGAAATCAGAAATATACAGCGAAAAGATATCTGAGGACCTCGATAGCCTGGTGAACAGCTGGTATGTAAAAATCGCCATGCAGAACCTGAAGACAGATTTTGACTTCGATTCAACAGGCATTGAATACTCCGATACCCTTTACAAGGGAAGGCTGAGCAGGATAAATTCAATAATAAAACTGCCATACAACAGTATAATCAGGAATCATATACATGTTTATACAGTACGCCAGAGGGAAAAATTCTGTGCTGTGCTGGGACTAAAGGAATATTATTTCCCGATGATAGAAGATATTTTTGACATGTATGGCCTGCCGTCTGAACTTAAGTATATGGCAGTCATCGAATCGGCGCTGAATCCTAATGCCTTCAACAGACGATCAGGGGCAACAGGCATGTGGCAGTTCATGTACAGTACCGGCCGGCTTTACGGACTGACCATCAATTCGCTTGTCGACGAAAGACGCGATCCCGTCAAAGCTACTCATGCTGCAGCAAAATACATGAAAGACCTGTATAATATCTATAATGACTGGATACTTGTAATCGCTGCCTATAACTGCGGCCCCGGAAATGTGAACAAGGCAATAAAGAGATCGGGTAACAAAAAGGATTACTGGGATATCTATTACAGGCTCCCAAGAGAGACCAGGGGTTATATCCCGATGTATGTTGCTGCCACCTATGCTGTTAACTACTCGGCAGAGCATAAGCTGAAACCACTGCCTCTCAATATTCCCGTTTCAACCGATACACTTATGATAAATAAGGATATTCACCTGAACCAGATCTCCGAGGTAATGGGAATTCCGCTTGGGGAGCTGAAAGCCCTGAACCCTCAGTATAAGACAGGTCTTGTCCCAGGTTCCTCAAAACCGCTTTCACTTACTCTTCCCATGAGCCATCTTGGTGATTTCATCGACCTCAGCGATACTATCCGGAATTTTAAAAGAGATGTCTACCTTTCACGAATAAATGTTACAGCCGATCCGTCACGTTCAACATATGTTCCGGCTGATGTAAAGGGTAAAACCAAAATAATCTACACTGTAAAGGATGGGGATAACCTGGGATTTATTTCCGAATGGTACAAGGTGTCACTTGCCGATCTTCGTTACTGGAACAATATTTACCGCAATACTATCAGGGTAGGTCAGAAACTGGCAATTTATGTTGATCCTTCGCGGGCAAACAACTATTCCCGAGTTAACGAAATGTCATTCGCCGAAAAACAGCAGATGGCCGGAAAACCAGCTGCTGCACCACAAACCCTCTCATTTGCCTCACTTCCTGTACAGGAACAATCTGGTGATTTTGTGACATATACAGTCAGATATGGTGATACAATCTGGGATATTGTAAGGAGGTTTGATAATGTAAGCACAACTGATGTACTTAACTTGAACAATATAAGCGATCCCGGGAAGATCAAGGTAGGTCAGGTACTAAAAATAAAGAAGAAGAGCTGAGACTCTTTGTCAGAATGCGCCCTGTCAAATCATTTCTGTTACTACTGATAATCCTGATCTGTTTTGCAGGTCTTTCCTATGTTCTGCCATGGGATCTCAACCTTCCATCGGCCCAAACCCTGATCCCTGAAAATCTTTTAAAGAAAATAAATCACGGAAAGACTATTCCCGTTTTTCCCGACTCCACAATTCACGAGGTTACAACAACTCCTGAAACCGGGCCAAAAGACAGATCAGCCGTAACCGACACCCTTAAGTCAGTTTTAAAGCCATCCGACACAATTGCCATTGATACTGTCAGACATGATCCGGTTCAGATGCTCCTCGATTCCATGAGGTATGCCGGTCGCAAGATAAGGATAATGTATTTTGGCGATTCGCAGATTGAAGGCGACAGGATAACATCCTACCTGAGGAATTCCCTTCGCAGTATTAACGGTGGAACAGGTCCCGGACTTTTCCTGCCTGTAATGCCTGTCACATATACTAAGTCATTTTATGTAAGGGCTTCCACAAACTGGCGCCGCTTTAACTACCTTTCATTTAAAAACGGCGAGATAAAGCATAATGAACTTGGACCTTTTATGGCATTCTGCAGATATCTGCCAGACGGCAAGGTGTCGCAGGGAAAAGTAAAATCGTGGATCAGAATATCAGAATCGGTTTTTGCCGACAGCTTTGCATCGGATTTTGAATACCTGAGAATAATATACAGGAACAGACAGGACGACGTTGAAATTACTGTAAAGGCAGATGACAATCCTTTAATCGCCGGTACACTTAAAAGGAGCAATGTAATAACCGAATATCAGTGTCCGCTTTACAGCTCGGAAAATATACTCATCGAATTCTCAGGAAATACAAGCCCGGATATTTATGGCATAAGCATTGAGGGGAAAACGGGACTGGTTGTTGATAATATTCCGCAGAGGGGAAGCGCAGGTCTCGAATTTACGATGGTCGACGGCGAAAACCTCATGGAAGCATTCGGAATACTGAAACCTGACCTGATAATATTGCATTACGGGCTGAACCTTGCAACCAACATAAGGAATGATTATTCGTATTATGAAAAAGGTCTTGCCAGGCAGATCTCACTTCTTCATGAAGTCGCGCCTGCCGCTGCCGTTGTGGTGGTAGGCCTTACGGATATGGCCTATTATGAAGGGGAAAAGGTTGTTGCCTATCCGAATATCGGGAAGATAATCAGCGCCCAGGAAAGGGCTGCTGAAGAAGCAGGCGCCGTATTCTGGGACGCCAGGGCCGCAATGGGAGGAAATTCATCAATAATAAGATGGTTCGGTATGAACCCTCCGCTTGCAAAAAAGGATTACGTCCATTTTACTGACCAGGGAGCGGATACTCTGGCATCGCTCATGATCTCTGATCTTTTTGCCGTTAAGAGGCTGCCACGGGCTGATTCGCTTACGACAGCCCTTCAGGAGCGTCAGACAGCTGATACACTTATTACTGCTGCCTCCTCTTCTTTACAGACGCGCCAGAATGAAGATGAAACTGTGGTGGATACTCTGCTAAGGTCAGTTATCAGGTATAATCCTTCAAGTCCCTTCATATTCTCTTCACCTTTCTTCTGGGTGTTTTTCCTTTTCGTTCTGGGAGGCTTCCTCCTTGTGTACAAAAAGATGTTCCTGAGGAATCTTTATCTGTTAATAGTAAGCCTTTTCTTTTATTATAAATCAGGAGGCTTCCTCCTTATCCTGCTGATTCTCGTAACCGTAATTGATTTCTCAGCCGGGTTGCTTATAAACCGGTCGGAATCGAAAGCCGGAAAGAGATTTTTCCTTCTTCTGAGCATAATTTCAAATATTGGTTTACTTGCATATTTCAAATATACGGGATTCCTCATCGATACTTTCAATGATCTGTTCGGGACTGCTTTCGTTGTTAAGGATTATCTTCAGGCATTCTCAAATAATCATTTTGGCACTCATTTCAACATAAGCAGCATAATTCTTCCGGTCGGGATATCCTTCTTCACATTCCAGTCATTAAGCTATACAATAGATGTATACAGGAAAAAGCTTGAGCCGGTAAGAAGCATCATCGATTTTGGTTTTTATGTATCCTTCTTTCCACAGCTTGTGGCAGGCCCGATTGTGAGGGCTTCCGAATTCATTCCGCAGCTTTATAAGCCCTATAATGTAACGCAACGGGAGATGAGCCATGCCATTTTCCTTATAATGAAAGGATTGATAAAAAAGATAATAATTTCCGATTTCATAGCGGTGAGTTTTGTCGACAGGATATTTGACCTTCCGACAGCCCATTCAGGATTTGAGAACCTGATGGCCATATATGGCTATGGCTTGCAGATATATTGCGATTTTTCGGGATATACCGATATAGCCATAGGAATCGGTCTGATACTCGGATTCAGGCTGCCGCTGAACTTCAATTCACCATACAAAGCTGCAAACATTTCTGATTTCTGGAAAAGATGGCATATATCCCTTTCAAGGTGGCTGAAGGACTACCTTTATATACCTCTGGGCGGGAACAGAAAAGGCAAATTCAGGACGATAGTAAATGTGATGATAACAATGCTGCTGGGCGGCCTGTGGCATGGAGCAAGCCTGCGATTTGTAATCTGGGGAGGCCTTCATGGCATTGGGCTGGCATTTAGTAAGATAGTTGGATTTATTTTTGGAGACAGAACATCCCGCGGCAGGTTCAGATCGGCAGTCTCGATCTTCCTTACATTTCAGTTTGTGAGTTTTTGCTGGATATTTTTCAGGGCTCAGGATATGCAAAGCGTAGGCCTGATGTTGCGTCAGATAATCAACGATTTCCTGCCCTCATCGTTCGAATCGGTCTTTGCTCTATTCGGGGGTGCTTTTGCACTTATTGCAGCAGGATATCTTATACATTTCCTTCCTGAAAAGGTAAAGGAATCATACCGTGGGCTTTTTATCAGGGTACCTGTACCAGTGCAGCTGACAATAGTTCTGATGATTGCATTTCTCCTTTACCAGATGCGGACCACGGAGATCATGCCATTTATATACTTCCGTTTCTGATCGGGCGCTAAAGAATGTTTGACCCGGAAACAGGTCTTGCATATGCAACCACATCGGCTGCAGTAATTTCATCCCTGCAAAGAATAATAAGCCTTTCAAGAACATTCCGGAATTCGCGGATATTCCCGGTCCACTCTATTTTCTGAAGTTCTTTTATTGCATCTTTTCTCATAGTTTTCCTGCTCATGCCGTATTCTCCGCAGATAAGAGAATTAAAATGCTCGGCAAGAAGAGGAATATCTTCTTCGCGTTCGTTGAGGGCAGGCACATGGATCAGAATAACGCTCAGCCTGTGGTAAAGGTCTTCCCTGAAGGTATTATTTTCAATCTCCTTTCTTATGTTCTTGTTGGTTGCAGCAATTACCCTTACGTTGACATGTATGTCCTTATCAGAACCCACACGCGTTATCTTGTTTTCCTGAAGGGCTCTCAACACCTTCGATTGTGCTGAAAGGCTCATATCGCCTATCTCATCAAGGAACAAGGTTCCTCCGTTTGCCTGTTCGAATTTACCTATCCTTTGCTTAATTGCCGAAGTGAAAGATCCTTTTTCGTGACCGAACAATTCACTTTCGATAAGCTCTGAGGGTATTGCGGCACAGTTTACTTCCACAAAAGGTCCTTTTGCCCTGGTGCTCTTCTCATGGATCTGGTGGGCCACAAGTTCCTTACCGGTACCGTTTGATCCCGTAATAAGAACTCTGGCTTCAGTGGGAGCCACCTTGTCGATCATCTCCTTGACCTTTTTAATGGCTTCTGATTCACCGACTATTTCATACATTTTGCTGACCTTGTTCTTAAGGACCTGCGTCTGTGTTATGAGTGTCGATTTATCTGTCGCATTGCGTATTGTTATGAGGAGTCTGTTAAGGTCGAGCGGTTTCTCCAGAAAATCGTATGCCCCCTTTTTAATTGCCTCAACAGCGGTGTCGATATTGCCGTGTCCCGAGATCATTATCACAGGCACATCGGATGAGACCTCACAGATCTTCTGAAGAACCTCAATTCCATCCATCTTTGCCATCTTGATATCGCAAAGGACTATATCATATGAGTTAGAGCCAAACAATTCGAGTCCCGAAGGTCCGTCTTCTGCAAGATCAACCTCATGCTTCTCATATTCCAGGACTTCCTTCAGAGTGTTCCGGATAGCTCTTTCATCATCAATAACAAGTATTTTCGACATTGTAGTTCATTATTTCGTTATCCGCTGTATCTCAGCCATTTCCACATCTCCTGCCACGAACTCTTCTTGCCGTACATAAGAATTCCTGTACGATAGATTTTCGCTGCCATCCAGACGAATGCCACAAAGGTAACGACCATAAGCACCATCGACAGGCCCAGTTGCCAGTAGGGGACCCCGAAGGGGATCCTTGCCATCATTACCACAGGTGATGTAAGAGGTATCAGTGAACACCAGAACGAAAGCGAGCTTTCGGGGTTCTGCATCGTACCCATTGCTACCATCAGGCCAAGTATTATAGGTATTGTCACAGGCAGCATGAATTGCTGTGTCTCGGTTTCATTGTCAACTGCCGAGCCGATGGCTGCAAACAATGAAGCATAAAGAAGGTAGCCTGTAACAAAGTAAAAGATGAATGACAGAATTATCAATCCCCAGGGCTGGTTAAGGGCGCTTGTGAACAACTGCTGGAATTCAGCCATGTCGGGATTCACTGATGCTGACTGTTCCTGGGCCATTTGCTGTTGTTCCTCCGACAATATGCTCTTTGTCATGTTCTGCGATACTTCGGTAAGGTTTTCAGTCTTAAGAACTGTCGATTTAAGGACTGTGAATATCCCCATGGTAAGAAATACCCATATGAGGAACTGGGTCAGGCCAACGAGTGCGATGCCCACAATTTTGCCCATCATCAGTTCCACAGGTTTCACAGATGATACTATTACCTCGACAACCCTGCTTGTTTTTTCTTCAATAACTCCCCTCATAACCTGTGACCCGAAAATGAAGACAAGCATGTACATTAACAGTCCGCCGATATAAGCCAGAGCCATTGCAATGCCGGTGCTTGTGTCCTCAACTTCTCCGGTATCACCTATCTTCTTTGTCTGGACAGATACTTTTGTATCCACATTCTTCATTATCTGATCGAGGTTATCGATGTTATAGGTCATTAGTTTCTGACGTTCGATGTCCTTTTCAAGAGAGCTCTCGATATGCTGCAGAAGGCCTATCGGTGGTTGTTTCTTAGAGATCAGCTGGACGGCGTTCGGGGTGTTGACTATCTCGGGTGAAATATATAATATCCCGTAGTAACCTGCCTGTTCGAAGGTAGTTTTCAGATCGTCGACCTTTACATTATCGAGATAGACAAACTCGAGATTTTCAGTATTCTTTATTACCCCTTTAAAAAGATCGGAATTATCTTCTATTACAGCAATCTTTTTGAAGTCCTGCTGCTGGTTCATCATTAAAAGGGTAGGTACGATGATAAGGGCGGCCATAAGAACTGGGGCCAGGATCGTCATTATTATGAACGATTTCTTCCTGACCCTTGTCAGGTATTCTCTTTTGATAATTACGGGTATCTTGCTCATAGCGTAAGTAAATTTCAGGATTTATCTAGGGTTCAGTTGCGCGATTCGACGACTCTTATGAAAATCTCGTTCATCGATGGTAAGGCAGGGTTGAATGAAATTACTTTTCCAAGCCCGATAGCCAACTGAAGGATCTCATTTGTATCTGCGTTGCCTTTTGCCTTTAAGCGGATGCTGCTTTTACCGTTCTCTTCCTCCCTGTTAATAATATTGAACCTTTCGTTCTCCGGAAAGCTTATTTCCCCTTCAAATACAATATCATATTCACTTGCAGCCCATTGTTTCCGTATGTCATAAACATTTCCCTCGAGAATGGTCTTTGCTTTGTTTATCAGGGTGATATTATCGCAAAGCTCCTCTACTGATTCCATGTTATGCGTTGAGAATATTATTGTGGCTCCTTTTTCCCTGAGGAAAAGTATCTCGTTTTTTATAAGATTGGCGTTAACAGGATCAAATCCTGTAAAAGGCTCATCGAAAATCAGCAGTTTCGGTTCGTGAAGCACAGTTGTTACAAACTGAACTTTCTGCTGCATTCCCTTTGACAGCTCTTCTACTTTTTTCCCCCACCAGTCGACAATTTCGAGTTTCCGGAACCAGTATTTGAGCCTTCTCATGGCCTCAGCTTTTGAAAGGCCTTTAAGCTGGGCAAAATACAATGCCTGTTCTCCGACCTTCATCTTTTTGTACAGACCTCTTTCTTCGGGTAGGTAGCCGATCGATACAACGTCCCCGGGGTTCAGTTTACGTCCGTTCAGAAAAAGCTCCCCCGAGTCGGGGCCGGTTATCTGGTTGATTATCCTGATGAGAGTTGTTTTTCCCGCCCCGTTGGGGCCGAGAAGTCCGAAAATACATTTTTCCGGTACTGAGATGCTGACATTATCAAGCGCAACCTGAGTCCCGAATTTTTTTGTCACGTTCTTTGCTTCGAAGAGTGCCATGTGATTCCGATAAGTTTAAAAAGAAACGTAAATATATAAAACTCTTCGGAACTCGTGAAACAGGAACGAAATATGTGATGTTTCGCTTATTGCTGGAAGTATCCCCTCATTCTTTCGAAAAAGCCCTTGTCGTTACTGTCGGGTTTTGGTTCGAAGGAGGGGCTGTCTTTAAGCTTTTCGAATATTTTCATTTCATCCTTCGAAAGGTTTTTAGGAATCCAGACATTTACATTGACAAGGAGGTCGCCCCTTCCGTAGCCGTTTATTTCGGGCAGGCCTTTTCCCCTGAGCCGGAGTATCTTACCGGGCTGGGTACCGGGTTCTATTTTGATCTTCACATTGGTATCGACAGTCGGGACTTCAACCTGGGTTCCGAGAACAGAATCGGGGATGCTTATGAAAAGGTTATAAATAAGATCATTGCCTTCCCTTATAAGATCGGGATGTTCTTCCTCGTCGATGACAACGATAAGGTCGCCGTTCATTCCTCCCCGTCTGGCAGCGTTTCCCTTTCCCTCGACGTTCATCTGCATTCCTTTGCTGACGCCTGCAGGTATATTTATTTTTATTATGTCTTCCTTCTGGACTATCCCTTCACCATAACATGATAAGCATTTCTTGGTGATTGTCTTTCCCTCTCCGTTGCATGAGGGGCATACCGAGGTAGTCTGCATCTGGCCGAGTATTGTATTGGTGACGCGTGTGACATGGCCCGAACCGCGGCAGGTAGTACATGTGCTGACACTGTTCTGGTCAGCAGCTCCAGTCCCACCGCAGGCGGTGCATGGAACGTATTTGCTGACCTTAATTTTCTTCTCAGTTCCAGCAGCGATATCCTGTAATGTCAGTTTTACCTTTACGCGCAGGTTACTGCCCTTGTTAACCCTTCTTCCGCCGCTGCGCCGGGAGCCGCCGAATCCGGCAAAGCTTCCGAAGGCATCACCGAAGATATCCCCAAATGAAGAGAATATATCTTCCATCGACATTCCGCCGCCGTTGAACCCGCCACTGGCCCCGCTGACTCCTTCATGCCCGTAACGGTCGTACCTGGCTCGCTTCTCATCATTGCTAAGCACTTCATAAGCAGCTGCGGCTTCCTTGAAATTCTCTTCAGCTTTTTTGTCGCCGGGGTTTTTATCAGGATGAAATTTCAATGCCTGCTTCCTGTAAGCCTTCTTGATCTCCTCTTTCGTAGCCCCTTTTGAAACACCAAGCACCTCGTAATAATCTCTTTTTTCCATCCCTTATCCTTTTTCTATTCCTGCCGGTTTGTATTTAGAAAAGCAGCCTATTCTCCAATAACTACCTTTGAATGTCTTATGACCTTGTCTTTCAGGTAATAACCTTTTAAAATTACTTCAACTATCTTGCCTTTCAGACTTTCGTCGTCAACTTTTATTTTTGTAACGGCATCATGAAGATCCACATTAAAGTCACATTTCAGTGATTCTATCTCTTTTATTCCCTGCTGTTTAAGAAACTCTGAGAACTTATTGAAGATAAGGTCTATACCTTCTTTCATGCCCGAGCAGTTCTCAGCACCTTCAATATGCCTGATTGCTCTTTCGAAATCATCCATCACGGGGAGTACCTGTAAAAGAACGTCTTCGGCAGCATATTTTGTTATTTCAATCTTTTCCTTAAGTGTTCTTCTGCGGTAATTGTCAAATTCGGCAGAAAGGCGCAAATATTTGTCCTGCATCTCTGCCAGTTTTTCCAGAAGTTCCCGTTCCTTTTGTATTATTTTGTCAGACTCCGGTACTCCGGACTTATCTGATTCAGCATCCGTACCCTGCTTTTTGTCATCTTCAGGTGATAAGGTTCCTGAACCGTTTATGTCCTTTTCAGTTACCGTATTGTCGTTATTTTCAAATGTTTCTGTTGCCTGTTGATCTTTAATTTCCTCTGTCTCCCGGATCTTCTTCTTTATCATTACAACACAATTTTCAGATTAGTATTTCAGATTTTGCAAAAAACCTGCCAACAGCAAAATTTTGCCAATTTGACAGGGTAATAAAAAGGAGTAAGCACATGCAGGCGGCATTCCCATCACACCCTTACAATATCTGCCCCGATTGCATTAAGGCGTTGATCAATATTCTGATATCCCCTGTCGATCTGCTCAATGTTATGGATGGTACTTTTACCTTCAGCCGACATTGCGGCAATAAGCAGGGCCACGCCTGCACGGATATCAGGCGACGACATTGTGGTGCCTCTGAGCCGTATCATCTTGTCGAGGCCGATAACCGTCGCCCTGTGCGGGTCGCATAATATTATCTGTGCCCCCATGTCGATAAGCTTGTCGACAAAGAAAAGCCGGCTTTCGAACATTTTCTGATGTATGAGGACAGCTCCTTTTGCCTGTGTGGCGGTAACAAGGAAGACGCTGAGCAGGTCGGGGGTAAGGCCTGGCCAGATAGCATCGGCAATAGTCATTATCGAACCATCGATGAACGACTCTATTTCATAATGTTCCTGAGCCGGGATAAAAATATCATCGGCTCTTCTTTCGAAATGGATGCCAAGTCTCCTGAAGGAATCGGGGATTATACCGAGATTTTCATATGAGACATTTTTTATTGTAATCTCCGATCCTGTCATGGCAGCGAGTCCTATGAACGAACCTATCTCGATCATGTCGGGCAATATGGTATGGTCGCAGCCGCCAAGTTTTTCCACACCGTCGATATAAAGGAGGTTCGAGCCGACCCCGTCGATGCGTGCGCCCATTGAGACGAGCATTCTGCAAAGCTGCTGGATATATGGTTCGCAGGCAGCATTATAGATAGTGGTTCTGCCTTTTGCAAGAACTGCTGCCATTATTATGTTGGCGGTTCCGGTTACGGAAGCCTCATCGAGATGGATATAGGCGCCTGAAAGTGAAGGAGCCTCAACCTTGTAGAAAGGATCAGAAGTGTCAAATTCAAATTTTGCCCCGAGTTTCTGGAAACCTGTGAAATGAGTGTCGACCCTCCGTCTGCCAATTTTATCTCCTCCCGGCTTCGGGATGAATGCTTTGCCAAACCGTGCAAGCAGAGGACCCACTATCATTATCGAACCGCGGAGACTGGAGCTCTGTGTCCTGAATTCCTTTGTAACCAGATAATTAAGATCTATGTTTATAGCTTCGAAGCTGATGGCTGAGTCGCCTTCTCTTGATATTTTAACGCCAAGGCAACCTATAAGTTCAATAAGCTTGTTTACGTCGTTTATGTCGGGAATGTTCCTTATTGTTACCTTTTCAGGGGAAAGGAGGGCGGCACATATGACCTGAAGAGCTTCATTTTTAGCTCCCTGGGGGATTATTTCACCCTTCAGAGATCTTCCGCCATTGACAATAAAACTGGCCATTAATGACGGAATTGTCCTTTTTTCTTGTTGTACTGTTTATTCTGCTGTTTGCCATGAGGTTTGCCTAGCATAGGCTTTTTCTTTACGGGAGGAACGAGCTCCCTGATCTCAAGAATTTTTATGCCGTCAGTCATTTTAAGACGTCCGCCTGAAAGCAGCTTCATGTCGCCAATGATCACATCATCGCTTATCTGACTGCGGTTCCAGGTCACGTACGACTTTTTCATCTGATTAAGGATCAGGCTTGTAAGATATTCCTTTTCTTCGCCGTCTTTCATCTCCGAAGCTGCTTCGATCATTATTTCAATGATCCTGCCGTAGTGCAGAAATCTTATATCACCCTGTTTGTAGGGGATCTGGTTAGGCTTTGCAACAAGCCTTTCAGGTTCAGGTGGCTGGAAAGGGGAATCAATATCAAGACTGAAATCGGCAATTATCGAAAGATGATCCCACAGTTTATGTTTAAAGTCGCCTATATCCCGGATCTGCGGATTAAGGTTCCCCATTATTTGTATTATTGTCTTTGCCGCACGGTTCCTTTCATCCCTGTCTTCGATAGTTTTGATATGGTCAACCATCTTCTGGACATTCCTTCCGTATTCCGGCAATGCCATTCTTTTTCTCTGGGTATTGTAGTCGTAGCTCATCAGATGACAATTATTTCTGCAAAGCTAATAATTTAATGCCAATTAACTATTGAATTAAGAAGCAGAGAAGGGCCTTTTATCAAAGGCCAAGGAATTGTATTGCAATTCCCGACAGGAGTATCATACCTCCGGCAATAAGATTGCTGTACTTTTCAACAGGCTTCAGGTTTATCCTGCTCAGTCCAAGTTTGAAAGCCAGTACTATTCCCATCATTGTTGCAATTGTAACAATTGAGAAGAGCAACGAAACAACAACCGATCCGGCAATGTTGTTTTCGGCAGCAGGGTACATCAAAACAGGAATAAGAGGCTCACATGGGCCGAAGACAAAGATCAGAAACAGTATCCAGGGAGTAGTTTTCACCGGCTCGGTTTCGTGAATATGTGTATGTTCTTTAAAATGTGTGTGTTCATGCGAATGTTTCTGACCTCCGGGATGGTAATGCTGGTGACTGTGTGGCCTTTTCCTGTAAAGGTTCCTCAGGCTGATTATCATATAAACAAGGCCGAATGCAATAAAAAGCCATCCGGCAATATTCCCCCTGAACGATTCAACATCGACAAGTTTGTTTACAGAAATGCCTATAAGTATACCTGCAATTCCGAGTACCACTGAACTTCCAACATGTCCGAGACCGCAGAGAAAAGTTATGAGCATTGTCTTTTTAACAGTCCATTTCCTGGCTTCACTCAGTACAATGAAAGGCAGGTAATGGTCGGGCCCCAGCAAGGTGTGCAAAAAACCGAGTGAGACGGCGGTGACTGACAACAATATCATTGAATTATCCATGGATGATAATCATAATTTCGTTTGAGGGCATGTTCCATCTGCAAGTATAAGACATATTTTCAATCGGGCAAATTCCCGGCCGGAAAAATAAGCTCATTTATCCTGATATTCTGATTGTAAAGTAAATTCCTTGAATTTCTTATAAAGAGTTTCATTTTCTCATAATCTGAAGGCTTTGCAAAAAATTCAGGCAAGGTTTCAAATTCCTGGCAGGGGAGGATGAAGAATTTCTTTCTGTAATTCTCGATGGGCGTATATACCCAGGTAAGGTAATACCCCGCATTTGAGATGTTTACTTTATCGCCGTTTTTTGACAGTTCAACCCTTACTATTGTGCCTCCGTCGGTGTTCATCCGTCTCTGGTTTGAAACAAAATTGCCAAGGGAATAAACAACGAGCCTGTCTTTCATGGTGGTCTCATCCATTGTCCGTTCCATCCTTTGTATGACATGAGGGTGCGAGCCGATTATCAGGTCCGCTCCAAGCCCGAAGAGATAGCCTGCAAGTTCAGTCTGTGCTTTTCCCGGTATTGTGTCATATTCTGTCCCCCAGTGAAGGAAAAGAATTACAGCATCAGGATTTTTTTGTTTTGCTTTTTGAATATCAGCAGCTATAGTGTTCTTTTCGAGCATGTTCACAATAGCAGGAGGCTGTACTTTAATTCCATTGGTGCCATAGGTATAATTCAGCAAGGCGAGCCTGAATCCGTTCTTTTCGATCACAGGCGGATACAGAGAGTCCCTTGCGGCCTGATCCTTAAAGGTTCCGGTATGGGGAATCGCGAGGCTGTCGAGCCTGTCGATGGTTGACAATATACCTTTTTTCCCCCTGTCGGCCGAATGATTGTTTGCCGTTACAAGGAAATCGATGCCTGCATTTTTACAGGCAGAGGCGAGGGAAGGAGGTGAGCTGAAAGCAGGGTATCCTTTATAAGGCGGACCTGCCAGGGTAACTTCAAAATTGGTAACAGCAAGGTCAGCTTCCGATATTTCATCCTTTACATACTGAAAGACATCATCATAGCTGAAGGTATGTGTTGTCCTGTCTTCGGCCGACCAGATCTGTTCATCATGTCCCATTATATCGCCTATGAAAAGCAATGATATTTTTACGGCGGCTGAATCGCCGGTCTGGGCTCCGGCAGCCAATGTACAGGCTGCCATGATGATTACGATGTATATCTTTCTGAACATAAAATATTTCCATTTGAATAATCAGCAAAATTAATAATTATTAAATTTGCCGGCCTGGACCTGGACCGACTTATTGAAAAGTCATTTTATGGGAAAATCACGGAATTACCCCGATATTAAAAATCTATCACTTGCAGGTGTTATCGTTACTATGGGGATTGTTTTCGGGGATCTCGGAACAAGTCCTCTCTACACGATGCGCGCCATCCTTATCGGCGGCGGAGAAAATTTCAATGAACTTCTTATATACGGGGGATTGTCGTGCATCTTCTGGACACTGACTCTTTCAACAACCATTAAATATATAACCATAGTCCTTAAAGCCGACAATAACGGTGAAGGAGGAATCTTTGCGCTTTTTGCCCTGATTAAGAAGAAATCAACGTGGGCGGCAGTCCTGACCATGATCGGCGGGGCCGCACTTCTTGCAGATGGTGTCATTACCCCTTCAATTACTGTCACATCCGCTGTTGAGGGCCTGAAAATGGTAAACCCCAATATTCCGGTAGTCCCTATAGTATTGCTTATAATTGCGGCTCTTTTCTTTATCCAGCAGTTCGGAACCAACTTAATCGGGAGCTCATTTGGCCCTATAATGCTGGTTTGGTTTACAACCCTCGGTATTCTTGGTATTTCGCAGATTCTTGTCAATCCCTTCATCCTGGAAGCTTTAAATCCGGTTTATGCGTTTAAATTCCTCACCGAGTTTCCGGGAGGATTTATACTTCTGGGAGCCATTTTTCTTTGCACGACAGGCGCCGAGGCACTGTATGCCGATCTCGGACATTGCGGAAGGGCAAATATAAGGGTTTCATGGATTTATGTTAAGATGTGCCTTCTTATGAATTATTTCGGACAGGGTGCATGGCTGATCCTCAATTTTAAGAAGGGAATAGATGTGAATCCGTTTTTTGAGATCATGCCCGAATGGTTCCTTCTTCCCGGGATAATTCTTGCCACAGCCGCAGCTATAATTGCAAGCCAGGCTATCATCAGCGGATCGTTTACACTTATCAGCGAGGCTATCTCGCTGAACTTCTGGCCAAGGGTGAGGATTCTTCATCCGACGTGGGTGCGGGGACAGGTCTATATACCCTTTGTCAACTGGGTTTTATGGGTCGCCTGCACGGCAGTTGTTGCCTCATTCCAGAAATCTGATAATATGAGCGCCGCCTATGGTCTGGCGATTACCCTGACGGAAATTATGACGACTTTACTGCTGTCGTATTACCTGTTCCAGAAAGGGGTGAACCACAGGATAATAATACTTATGTTCCTGACATACCTTACAATCGAAGGAAGCTTCCTTACTGCCAACCTCCATAAATTCAACAACGGTGGATGGATTTCTCTTTTGCTTGCTTCAATATATTTCCTGGTGATGTTCGGCTGGTACTTCGGAAGGAAGATAAAGAACAGATATATCACCTTTGCGAACCTTAACAAATATACAGACCTTTTCAGGGAACTGGCGGCCGATGAGTCGGTTCCAAAAACTGCTACCAACCTGGTTTACATTATCAGGGCAAACAGAAAGGACCAGGTTGAATCGAAGGTCATTTATTCAATCTTCCAGAAACAGCCGAAACGGGCCGACAAGTACTGGCTCATTCATGTCGACAGGGTAAATGATCCCAATCAGTTCGATTATCAGGTCACCCAGATCATACCGGATATTCTTATAAGAATAGATTTTCATATTGGTTTCAAGGTTGATCCCAAGATAAACCTGTATTTCAGGGAGGTGATTGAGGATCTTACGGGGTCGGGCGAGATAAAACTTGAGAGCGGGTATGATTCTCTTAAAAAATATCATGTCCCCGGCGATTTCAAATTCATTCTCATCGAAAGGATAATGCCCCGCGATTTCAAGCTCAGCAATACTGAGAATTTTATCCTTACGCTTCATAATCTTGCACTCAGGATGAATATAACGGATATTGTTTCATTTCAGCTTGATGCCACAAATACGGTGATTGAACAGGTACCGATACTGATCGACCAGCCGGCACATCAAAGGATTCAAAGGATGGATCCTGCCCTATGAAAGACAAAAAACACAATCGTGATATTAACAGGCTTTCGCTTGGCGGACTTATAGTAACATTGGGCATTGTTTTCGGCGATCTCGGAACAAGCCCTCTTTACACAATGAAAGCCATTGCCCTGGGAGGTGCAGCCCATTTCAATGATCTACTTATTTTCGGCTCACTGTCATGCATTTTCTGGACCCTGACTCTTCAGACAACAGTGAAATATATTCTGATAACGCTCAGGGCCGATAACAGGGGAGAAGGAGGTATCTACGCACTTTTTGCCCTTATGAGAAAGAAATCATCATGGGCTGCAATTCTGACAATGACAGGAGGGGCGGCGCTGCTGGCCGACGGGGTAATAACTCCTTCAATAACTGTTACATCATCGATAGAGGGCTTAAAGCTTTTTAATCCGGAGATCCCGGTAATTCCGATAGTGCTTCTTATTTTTGCCGGACTGTTTTTCATTCAACAGTTCGGTACCAATGTTGTGGGGGGAGCATTCGGCCCGGTAATGGTTCTGTGGTTCCTGATGCTTGGTGTAACAGGGATTTTTCAGGTTGCCCGGCATCCTGGAATCCTTGCTGCAGTGAATCCTGAATATGCTTTCCGCTTCCTTTCCGAATATCCCGGGGGTTTCATATTGCTTGGCGCGGTATTTCTTTGCACGACGGGAGCAGAAGCCCTTTATTCTGATCTTGGCCATTGCGGAAGGAAAAACATCAGGATATCATGGATCTTCGTCAAGACAACCCTCTTACTGAACTATTTCGGCCAGGGCGCCTGGCTGATGATTAACAGGATCAGCGGCAATCATTTCAATCCTTTTTTCTCTATTATGCCCGGATGGTTTCTCCTTCCGGGAATTCTTATTTCCACTGCTGCTGCAATAATTGCAAGCCAGGCTCTTATAACCGGATCATTTACCCTTCTGAGTGAAGCGGTCTCCCTGAACTTCTGGCCAAAGGTGAGGATATTATATCCGACAAATGTCAAGGGACAGGTTTATATTCCCTTCGTGAACTGGTTTCTCTGGATCACATGCAGCCTCGTCGTCGTTGCTTTTAAGACCTCGTCGAACATGGAAGCTGCCTATGGCCTTGCGATAACAATCACAATGATAATGACAACACTCCTGTTGTCTTATTATCTGTTCCAGAGATCTCCCGGCCATCTTTATCCTTTCATCATCCTTGTCATCTTCCTTACAATAGAAGGAGCCTTTCTTGTTGCCAACCTTCATAAGTTCATGTATGGAGGATGGTTTACCCTTCTCCTGGCATCGCTATATTTTCTGGTTATGCTAAGCTGGTATTTTGCGAGGAAGATAAGGAACCGTCATATTTCATTCTCAAATCTTGCTGATTATCTTCCCCTTATCAGGGATCTCAGCCACGACAAATCGGTTCCTCTGGCAGCCACGAACCTTGTTTATATAATTAAAGCCAACAACAGGGAACAGGTTGAATCGAAAGTGCTTTATTCCATATTCCAGAAACAGCCTAAAAGGGCCAGGACATACTGGCTTGTGCATGTTGACAGGGTGGATGACCCGGGCAGGTTTGAATATGAGGTTGAGCAGATTATCCCCGGGATTCTCATACGGCTTGATTTTCATATAGGCTTCAAGGTTGAGCCCAAAATAAATCTGTATTTCAGGGAGGCTGTCGAAGATATGGTAAGAATGGGAGAATTCAGACCCGAGAGCAGTTATGAATCGCTCAGGAAACACGGGTTCCCGGGTGAATTCCATTTTATTCTCATCGACAGGATTCTGATACGCGATTACAAGCTTAAAAACTGGGAGAGCTTCATCCTTGCCCTGAATAAACTTACATCGAGGATAAGCCTTGGAGAAATAAAAGCCCTGCAGCTTGACTCAACAAATACTTCGGTCGAAAAAGTTCCGATAATAATTGACCAGACCCTTCCTGTAAGGATCAGCCGGATATGATCATTTGAATTGCCGTTGATGCCGGAAATTATTATATTCAGCCCCACATTAACCTGAAAAATAGGCTCCATGAATGCGATGCCATTTGTAATAGGGACAATTGTGATATTTGTCCTGGCTTACCGGCTATATTTCAGCTTCGTAGCGGCAAAGGCTGCTGTAATCAATGATACTGCCCTGACACCGGCATACAGACTTTATGACGGGCAGAACTATTACCCGATGAATAAATGGGTATTGTTCGGGCATCATTTTGCGGCGATAGCCGGTGCCGGACCTCTTGTTGGTCCTGTTCTGGCAGCTCAGTTCGGCTTTATGCCCGGATTCCTGTGGATGCTCATAGGATCGGTCATGGCAGGTGCAGTACATGATTTCATAATTCTGACAGCCTCGGTACAGCACGATGCCAAATCGCTTGCCGCAATTGCAAAGGCTGAAATAGGCAGGGTCAGCGGAGCAACAACATCCTTTGCAATAATTCTTATAATCGTGGTTGCCCTTGCAGGTCTGGGACTTGTTGTGGTGAACGCATTGTCGGAAAGCTCATGGGGAACATTCACAATTGCATCGACAATTCCTATTGCCATACTTATGGGAATATGGATGTTCAGGATAAGGAAGGGAAAGACTCTTGAAGCAACGGTGTTTGGGGTGATCATGCTGATTCTCGTTGTTATCGCCGGCAGGTACATCCCCGATTCCAGGTTCGCCTCGTGGTTCACCTTCGATCATAAATCACTTACAATTTTAATAGCAGTTTACGGCTTTCTTGCTTCGGTTCTGCCTGTCTGGCTACTCCTTTCGCCACGCGATTACCTGAGTTCGATAATGAAGATCACGGTGATTGGCCTTCTTGCTATTGGCCTTATCATTGTGGCGCCTGAAATAAGGATGCCTGCATTCACCGAATTTGGGAAGGGAGGTGGTCCGATCATACCCGGGAAGCTGTTCCCATATCTTTTCATAACAATTGCATGCGGCGCCATTTCGGGGTTTCATTCACTTGTCAGTTCGGGAACCACTCCAAAGATGATAATGAAGGAATCGCACATCAAACCAATCGCCGTTGGTGCGATGCTTACCGAAGGTGCTGTAAGCATCATGGCGCTTATCGCCGCGACAAGCCTTCTGCCACTCGATTATTTCCAGATAAACGTTCCTGTTGATAAGATCCAGGCAATATTACCCAGGCTGCATGAAATGGGATTCACCGAATCGAACCTCGACCAGCTTTCTGCAAGCGTAGGGGAAAAGATCGCAGGACGCACAGGCGGAGCAGTATCGCTGGGAGTCGGAATGGCATATATCTTCTCGTCGGTTCCCGGTATGAACCATCTGATGTCGTACTGGTATCATTTTGCAATAATGTTTGAGGCTCTTTTCATCCTCACAACAATAGATGCCGGTACAAGGATAGGAAGATTTGTACTTCAGGAGACATTCGGGAAAGTTTACAAGCCGTTCCAGAGAACCGACTGGCTTCCGGGAAATCTTATAACAAGCGGAATCATTGTTTTTGCCTGGGGATATTTCATTTACACAGGTACCGTTGCAACGATATGGCCCATGTTCGGATCGGCAAACCAGCTTCTTGCAACAGTAGCCCTTGCTATTGGCACATCATTCATAATAAACAGGGGGAGAGCTAAATATGCATGGATAACAATACTCCCGATGCTTTTTGTTGGGATAACCACCCTCACCGCAGCAATTCTGAACATAAGAAACATTTACCTTCCTCAGCTTGATTCAGGGGAGACAATTGTTCCCGGTATTATCAACCTGGCCCTAACAGTATCAATAATAATTTCGGTTGTAATTATTGTTTTCAATGCAGTCCCTGGATGGATCAGGGCATTCAGGGGAAAGGACACTTCGAAAAACCAATGATTATGTTATTTTTGCCTGGTCGAAATTTATATGGTGTACCAGCGTTTTATATGTACCTGCCCGGATTTAATTTTAATATTCTGAGATGGAGATAATCAATACAGTTGTTGATTGGTATATGGCCAATCTGAATTACCTTACTGTAATGCTGCTTATGGCGATCGAAAGTTCTTTTATTCCTTTTCCGTCGGAAGTTATTATTCCCTTTGCAGCATATAAAGCCGCGCAGGGAGATCTGAATGTTTTCATGGTTGTGCTTGCAGGGACGGCCGGCGCCCTTATCGGAGCATTATTCAATTATTATTTCGCCAAATATCTTGGACGGCCTCTTGTTTATAAATTCTCCGATTCAACCTTAGGCAAGCTTCTTCTTCTTTCCCAGGAAAAAGTCGAACATGCAGAGAAATATTTCATTAAGCATGGGAAAGCTTCAACTTTTATCGGACGGCTTGTACCTGCTGTAAGGCAACTTATATCTCTTCCTGCCGGACTTGCAAATATGAATATCAGGGATTTTATCCTCTATACTCTCGCCGGGGCAGGGATATGGAATATAATACTGGCGGTTATCGGATATTTCATATATGACCTCAAGGATAAGATCTTTCCTTATCTTGATGATATTCTGATTGGTATCGGAATAATTTTTGTCGTTTATCTTGTTATAAAAGGGATACAACAGAAAAAAAAGTCAAAAAAAGACAAAAACCAGGACTAAATCCTTCAGCATCCTTTTTTTACAGGGCTAGAACCTTAATGAAAGGCAGCTCAGTCCGCCATCAAGCTTTCTGAACTCCGAAACATCCGATACAATTGTTTCATACCCGGCGTCTTCAATAAGTATTCTTGTTTCAGGAAAGCCATCGGGCAATAGGACAATACCATTAAGCCACACGGAGTTTGCTGCATAAGCTTCGTGATCAGGAACAATGATCTTCCTGAATGATCCAAATTCTTTATTGCCGGCAAGCTCTTTTGTTACGAGAATAACATTGTCTTCCAGGTATGATGTCCCCGATTTCAGGTGAAGCAATTCAGACAAAGGGATAAGCGATCCGGTAAAGCCATATTTTTCAAGTATCGTGATGAGCTGACAGGCTCCGTTCTGGTTTGTCCGTTGTGATAACCCTATGAAAAAGTGTTCCCCGGCCATCATAATGTCTCCGGCTTCAAGTGTCCCTGGGTCAGCAATGAACTCAATGTTTTCGAAATAATCTTTCAGGATATTCCCCATTCCATTTGTTTCACCTTTCCTCGAGGGCGCTCCCGGATTTGTTATCACGGCGCAGCGCGAAGTGCAAAGCGCCACATCTTCAATGAATACTGAATCGGGAAATTCCTCGTCACAATCGAGGATCCTGACTGAAAGCCCGCATCCCTCAAGTTTTCCGATATATTCCGAGTGCTGTCGAAGGCTCTTTTCAAAATCAGGCTTTCCGTATCCTGAAGAGGACAGGCCGTTAACAACGGAGCGCCCCGGTCTGCGGACTATTGCGTTTCGAAAAGTCAATGCCATGCGTTTCTTTTTAAAACTGTTTTACCATCCGAACCACTTACATGGGAATGGCTCATGGGATAAGATCCCGGGCTAAATATCTGACAATCCAAGGATTTTTACCGGACCAAGAAGACCAGAAGGCAGCAGGGGCGAATCGGCCTTGTAAAATGCCATGGTGGTATATGTATATTTCTTTTCGATGCCGGGCTGCTGATCTCCGATAAGACGGTTTACCCAAAGGTTGGTGACTTTTACTTCAAGGTCGTTTGATCCTGCTTTCAGTCCCTCTGTAATTTCGATTCTGAAGGGTGTCTTCCAGATTATGCCAAGGGATTTTCCGTTTAAAAGCACTTCTGCCAGGTTTTTTACATTTCCCAGATCGAGCCAGACGCCTTTACCCTCATCGAGCCAGTTTTGCGGCACATCGATGCTCTTTGAATATGTACACGTCCCTGAAAAGTATTTCACACCGGGATCAGGATTTATATTCCATTCCGAAAGTGAGTCGAGAGTTATTTGGTCGGGAGCGCCCCTTCCTTCCTGGAAGGCCAGGTTCCATGGTCCTTTTATTTCGGAAAGAACATTCTCAGCGGGCTTGGGAATTATCCGGGATTTTTCTGAGGTTCTCTTCCTGAAAACAACAAATATTGCATCATTGGGAACAAGGCTGAGAGGTACTTTTGTCATGCCGTCAGAGATTTCAAATGAAGCCTGTTCAATCTTTCCGGTCTCGGGATGCCATATTTCAGCTTCTTTTCCTTCAACTCTGAAAACAGCTTCAGCTTTTTCATTAACCGAACTCCTGTTATTCACCCAGTAAATATCTGTGCCGGGCAGCGAGCGATGTACAAACAAAAGTTGTGTTCCAGGGTAAGGTCCTGTATATTGAAAATCGGGAGAGATCTGAAGTTCACTCAGAACATCCTGTAAACTCCTTCCGGTATAGACTTTCCCTTTACCGAACGATGTTGTTCCGTTTTCTGATGCCCAGAGCTTACCGGCTATTTCATTAAACTGGTCCTGGTTATCGGTGTTACTGGGCGACGAAACAGGTCTTGGTCCGGCCACGATTGCACCTGCTTCAACAATATCCCGGATTTTTAGCAGAACAGCGAGAGGCATATGGATGCTGTTTTTGTCGAGAACGAGAATTTTGTAGCTCATACCTCCAGGAGTGGCGATTGTGCCGTTTTTGAACGAAAGAAGGTTGAGAAGAGCATCTGAATTTACGAAGTCATAATTGTAGCCATCGGGAATTTCAGGAAGTTTTTCTCCGAAAAGCGCTGTAATGTTGTTGTCTTCACCGTAGTAATAAGCAATATCTGCGACAAATTTACCCTGCTGGAGCATGTATGAGCTGCGTGCAAGATAGGTTGTCCAGGGCAGGGCTTGTTCCGCCCAGGTTTCATGCCGTGTGAACCACTGTCCGAACGGACCGAGGCCGAGTCCGGGGATCTTGTCGTCGACAGGCTGGTGTACGGATGTGTGGATCACGAATCTGTTGAGTCCGTTAGCAAGTTCCATGTCGGCAGTAGGTTTAAGTCTTTCAGGGGAGAAAGCCCATGTATTTCCAATTGCAGTCATTGATTCGGCAGCGACAAGATTCTGGCCGTAAAGATGTGAAACTGATGCAGATTCGCGGACATCAGCCCTGAACCGTATAGCTACTCCTTCACTTTCACTTCCTGCAAAACCACCCGGTGTCCAGGTGGCGCTCATTGGTATGTCGGCCTTACGCTTTACGTCCATGCCGTCGCCTATGAATGCCCGTCCGCTCTCGTGCGATTCGGTATAGCGGCCCATACCTCTTTCCTTCAGGATTGTTGTAAGCTGGTCGTAGTGATTTTCAGCTGTCAGTTCTCCAATTGTCTTTCTGAAATCCCAGAGGAACCTGTCGCTGGCTTCTGCGCTCTCCACGATATAACCTGTCAGAGCCGGCAGCCATGGAACTATGTCATATTTCCGCCGACCAGAAAATTCTGTCATCATACTGTCGGTCCAGTTCTGAACGCCTGCCTCCCAGCTGTCGGTGATTATATAGCGCAGGCCCCTGTTACCCATGAGGCCTTCCGTGGCAGCTTTATATTGATCGAGATAGTTTTCAAAATAGGCCTTTACATGTCCTGCGTTCAGCTTGTCAACCTCAAGCCCTGTAGCCTCGGGAGAGGCAGGAGAATTCTTATGACCGGTAAGCGAATAGCCAAGCCTGAGTATTGCCCACCGGCCTTCAGGAGGTGTCCATTGAAGATTTCCGTCGGAACCCGTCAGGGAGGTCAGATCCACTACATCTTCTTTTTTTATACAGTTATTTTCTGCTTCCTGCGGAGTTGCCATTTCATATATCCCGGCTGCCGAGGTAAAGCCCGCCTTGTCCTCAAACCTGTTTACCCTTGCGGCGGGATACAGGACAAGTTCAGATATATTAATACCTCTTTCAGGTGGCTTCATTCCTGAGGTATTGACCCCGAAATAAGATAAAATTCCGCTATTAACCTCAGGAGGCGGGGGAATGAGGAAGGCAATCCTGAAATATTTTGCAGTGACAGGTGCAAACGTATATGTATTCTGCGAGGTGCCTCCGGCAGGTATTTCAAAAACCTGACGGAACGATTTACCGTCGTCCGATGCCTCGAGAGTCCTTTGAACCTGAGGACCAGAAATCCCCGGGAATCTCATTCCTGTCTCTCTTTTTACCATCGACAGCGATTGTATTGTTGCCGGTTCACTGAATTCAAACCTTATCCATGCCTTTTCATTGTCTCGGGCCGCAGGGAGAAATGAATAATTTGCAAGGTTTCCGTCGGTAAGATCAGCAAGGTTAAATTTTCCGGCGCTGGAGGTTAGTTTAGCGTTCATTTCTGTGAGCGACATATCGTTATCGGGGAGACGGAAAGCAACGACCGCTGCATCGGCATAGAATTCGGTTATATCCTGGTCGGTAGCCATGCCGCTTGTATAACCGCCAAGCTCTCCTATATTCTGGAATATCCCGGTAGTTGAAGGAGGGTGCGGGAGAATCCCGTTGAAAGGTTTGCCTCCTTCGACTCTTATTTCACTCCAGACGAGCTTTTTCATTGCCTGTGCAGGAGTTACCCATGGTCCGCCGCTTTCGCTCCAGCCCGGTGATCCCGCAATCGCCATCTCAAGCCCAAGAGAATCGGCAAGCCTTGTCGTAAATAGAAAGGCATCCTTCCATTCGGGTGTCATATAAATGAGACGTTTTGCGACAACCTGGGGAGAAGCCAGCCCGGCATCAAAATTCTGAAATCCGGCGATACCTGTCCTGTGCATCCATTCGAGGTCGGCCCTGATACCCTCCTTGCTAATATTACCGTTCATCCAGTGCCACCAGACGCGCGGCATTGCACTTTCAGGAGGATTGTTGAAACCCGCCTCAAGATCAGTCTCTTTATGCGATCCTGTGCAATTCACAATAATAATGCAAATTGCCATCAATGCCGTGATCATAAGCAATGCCCGGATTGTTGCCGGAAGTCGTCTGTTGTGTTTCATTTTGGTGCTTATATTAGGTCAGATTAGAAGAGTCAGATAGTTTATATACTTTTTCTTTAACGAACCGAGCCCATTCAGAATGCGTAAGTTCGCGTGTAAAAGTCTGATATGAAATAGGTTCGCCAAAAACAATTGTAACAGTTGAATTGTGCTGATTCATCATTTCCCGGGGAAGAAGGATAGTTTCAATGTACATTTTGATCCCCAGTATTTTACGGATGCGTGCAACATTATAGAACAGATTTGAATTCCTGCCGCTGATAAAAACAGGCACAATATCCCTTTTATACTGAACCGATTTTGTAATAAAGCTCTTCTGCCAGGTAATGTCGGAAATTTTTCCGTGCTTTCTTCTTGATACTTCTCCGGCAGGAAAGATAAGTATCTGCTTGTCCGATTCAAAAAGTTTGTTCAGTTCCCCGGCAGTATCTTTCGAGTTTCTTCCAAAGACGTTTAAACCGAGTAGGAGGGGCCTTAGATTCGGAATAGCATTCAGAAGGTCATTTGAGGGTGAGATGGTATCGGGGAAAAGGTTTCCCAACACGCTGAAAAATGAGAGTGCATCAATTCCACCGACAGGATGGTTGGCTGCAAACACGAACCTTCCGTCTGAAGGTATTCTTTCCCTGCCATAAACGTCTATGCTTACGTTCCAGTTTTTGAGGACTTCCTGAATAAAAGGGATCCCCGTTTTATCCCTGCTGCGGTAGATAGTTGCATTCATTTCATCCTGGCGGATAAGCTTTTCTATCCGCCTGATAACAAAGGATGGCAGTGATCTCAGAAGGACAGAGCTGCTGCCTTTGAATTCCTTTTCAATATCTATTATCTTCTCAGGGTCAGGCATTCTTCACGGATGGTCGCAATGCAAAGTTACATTATATATCATGAGAGGCTTATTCGACGATTTCAGCATCATCGAATTTCTGTGTTTTGTAAGTTACCTGATGGCGCTTTACCCTGTGAACACCCTTTCCTCCAAAGAATCCCCATCCGCCGCTACCCATGAGAAATCCGAGGGCATACAGACCTCCGTTATTGTTCTGGGCATACATTGTAATATCCTTGTCGAAGAGCATCCCGATAAAATCAAAAGGGGCAATGAATCCGTGCCATAATCCTCCGAAAAAACCGTATTCGTGTCCTGTAAGACACTGATCGACAACTTCATTGTTTGCACAGGATGATAAAAACAGGAAGATAAGCAGAAGAAAAATGCCTGAAAAGATCTTATTAAATTTCTGAAGTCTCATTATGTAGTTGTTTAGTTTATGATTTAAAACAGGGTGCCGTCGACAGGCTTCCCGGAGAATTTCTTTTCGTGATCGATCAGCCAGCGTTTTCTTTCGAGGCCGCCTCCATAGCCTGTAAGGCTTCCGTCGGCCCCTATCACACGGTGGCAGGGAATAATGATAGCGATGCGGTTTGAACCGTTTGCATGTCCGACAGCCCTTATGGCGCCAGGATTATTAAGCTTTTCTGCCTGCTCGTGGTATGAAATCGTCGAGCCATAGGGTATAAGCTGAAGACCTTTCCATACTTCAGTCTGGAATTCTGTTCCGGGAGTGACAATTTTCAGGGAAAATTCCTTTCTTCTGCCCTTGAAGTATTCCTTCAACTGCCTTTTAAGGGCTCTGATATGTCTGTTGCTTCCTGAAATGATCACTGTATTGAAGATGCCTGCCAGTTCTTCGAGATCTGAACTTAGATTTTGAGAATCAGCGAATGCAAGAAAACATACGCCTTCCTTAACGGCTGCCGCTTTCATATCGCCGATTGGAGTCTCTATTACTGCGGTTTTAATCATACGGTCCGGAATCTTTAACGCAGAAGATATAACTATTTAATTTTTATTACCGGAAGCTGTTACCTGGTCGTGTAGTAAATTTAAACCAAAAATACTGATTTGCAGGTCAGATCACATCCCGGTTTATATCTTTTTATGTTCTTTTACAGTTCCTTTCCGGATTTAAACCTGTCTGAAGCCGACTTGATGAATTTGATATTCCTGAATCTCATTGCCGACCAGTTGTCATCTACATTTACAAGCCTTATCCCGAAAAAATCAAGATCGTTCAATGCTTTCCATCCATGATCCCTGTCAAGACCGGGTGAGGCTTTTTCTGAGCCCTTCTTCGGATAGCAGAACCATAGTATTCCATCGACCTTCAGATTATGGAGAGCCGATGGCGTAAATTCATCGACCTCTGAAGAATCTTTTGCAAACACTATCATAAAATCGTATGGGTACCGGGGATCAATCTCCTTATCTATCTGTATTTTTTTTATTTCCCTGACAGGTGCAAGCCTGAAGTTCTTTTCGGCATTGATAACAGCGATCCGCTGCTGGCCTTTGTAGTTCAGTTTTTCAAGTAGCGTCCTCATTTATTTCCCCTAATTTAACGCCAATTTAACAAAAAATATCAATCTGCATAAAAACCATTGGAGTATTAATGAATTCTATCAAAAGATCGTAAATTTGCAGTATCGAATTTGGGGTGCCTTAATATTACGGGCTGAGATCATACCCTTTCACCTGATCCGGGTAATGCCGGCGGAGGGAAATGAGAGTATAAATACAATCACCTGCTTAAAATCAAGGTCCCATCTTCAAAAGTTAATGATTAACTGAATTTGAAAGGACATGAAAACCAGGCTACTGTTTTTATTTGCTATTCTGTTATTTCCGGCTATTGCTTCTGGAGCCGATGACGGTGGTCATACAGTGAAAGGCAGAGTGACAGATTCTGCAGGAAATCCTCTTACCGGCGCCAGCGTAATTCTTACAGGCACCTTCAGGGGGACAATGACGGACGATGCAGGATCTTTTAAGTTGGAAAATGTAAGAGATGGGGAGAATCAGATGAGTTTTTCCTTTATTGGGTATGAGACTGGTATCCTGAATCTGATGATCAAATCCGACACTACTGTTAATATTGTTCTTATCCAGACCTCGGTGCTTACCGATGACGTGGTGATAAGCGCCACCAGGGCCGGGGCCAGGGCTCCTTTCGCCTATTCAAATGTGGATAAACTGGCGCTCGAAAAACTGGGGACAGCCAGCGATATGCCTTATCTTCTGACACTTACTCCATCATTTGTCGAGACTTCCGAGGCCGGCAACGGTGTCGGATATACCAGCATGAGGATAAGAGGCACCGACGCAAGCAGAATAAACGTTACTATCGACGGAATTCCATTAAATGATCCCGAATCGCAGCAGGTATTCTGGGTCGATCTGCCTGACCTGTCATCCTCAGTCGACAATATTCAGGTCCAGCGTGGTGTGGGAACTTCAACCAACGGAGCAGGAGCTTTCGGCGCTTCGGTAAATATCCAGACCAGGGGTGTTGAAAATGAGCCATTTGCCCTGGTAAATTCATCAGCCGGCTCATTCAGCACATTCAGGAACAGTATAAGCACAGGAACAGGCCTTATAAAAGACAGGTTTGCTTTCCAGATGCGCTTCTCCGACATAAAGAGCGACGGATATATCAGGAGAACCGGTTCAGATCACCAGTCGGCATTCCTGTCGGGACTTTACAGGTCGGGTAAATCGCTCTTAAAGGCAAATATAATACTTGGAAGGGAGCACACAGGCATTGGCTGGTGGGGTGTTCCGGTGGCTTTGCTTGAAACAGACAGGAGATATAATCCTGCCGGTGAATACACCGATGAGAACGGCATTAAAAGATACTATGACAATGAAAGCGACAACTACAGCCAGGATCACTATCAGCTTATCTTCAGCCGGAAGCTGACTGAAGAACTATTTGTTCATACCGCTCTCCATTATACAAGGGGCAAAGGCTATTATGAAGAATACAGGGAAGATGAATCCTATACTGATTATGGACTGAAATATGTGAGGATGAGCGACACTACCCTGTATATTACAGATCTCATAAGAAGGAAGTGGATGGCTAATGATTTTTACGGACTCGTTTATTCGCTGAAATATAAAAATGAAAAGGTTGAGGCAAGCATGGGAGGAGGGCTGAACATCTTTTCAGGCGATCATTTTGGAAGGATAATATGGATGCGGTATCCCGGCGCGGCCGAAAAGGACCACCAGTGGTACTTCAACAACGGGGAAAAAAGGGAGGCAAGCCTCTACGGTAAAATGACAGCGGAAATTTCACCTAAAGCCTCATTTTTCGGAGATCTTCAGTACAGGTATATTAAATATATACTTGAAGGCAATGATGATGATCTAAAAAACATAGGCCAGACCCACAACTTTAATTTCTTCAATCCAAAAACAGGATTACATTTCACCATAGGAGAGGATCAGGAAGCATATGTTTCAGTAGCAGTTGCCCACAGAGAACCCACCAGGACGGATTTCAAGGAGGCTTCGGGCGATGATGAGGCAACACCTGGATCTGAACGATTATTTGATACTGAACTGGGTTACAGGCTGAACCTTCCGGGAAAATCCTTTGCAATAAACCTCTATGGGATGTTTTACAATGATCAGCTTGTCCCGACAGGAGAACTAAGCAATGTGGGTTATCCTATAATGACAAATGTTGACAGAAGCTACAGGATTGGAGCAGAACTGAGCGCAGGATTTGTTCCGGCGGATTTCCTTAGCTGGAAACTCAACCTTACATTAAGCCGTAACAAGATCAGGGATTTTGTGGAACATTATGTCGATTACAATACAACAGACTGGTCGTCGGAATATAAAAGCAGAAACCTGGGGAATGTGGATATTGCATATTCTCCGCGTGTGACAGGAACCAGCGACTTTGCTTTAAAACCAATTTCAAAGGCAGACATTCATCTGATAACCAAATATGTAGGCCGACAGTATTTTGACAATACAATGAGCGGCGAACGCATGCTCGATCATTACCTTGTTAACAATATAATTGTAGGCTTTACACCCGGTATAAAGAATATCAGGAAAGTTGAAATACAGGCTATTGTGAATAATATCTTCAATACTGAATATGAAAACAATGCCTATGGGGGGAACTGGTATGAAGATGGAAAGGAAAAGACATGGGCATATTATTTTCCACAGGCAGGGATTAATTTTATGTTTAAACTTGGTTTTACGTTTTAAGCCGAAGTTGTGATGCTGGCACAGTGGATGATCGACAACAGGATCGAAATATTGGGAGCGGCTGCGGGGATCATATATGTTATCCTCGAGATAAGGCAGAATGTTTGGCTGTGGCCGGTTGGGATAGTAACGTCGGCATTTTACATACTGGTTTTCTATACAAGCAGGTTTTATGCCGATATGAGTTTGCAGGTTTATTATCTCGTTGTCAGTTGTGCAGGATGGTACTGGTGGATGAGGGGTACACCTGTCCTCCGAAGCTTTAGCGAAGGAGGAGGGCACAGGGCACATGGCACAGGGCAGGAAGAAGGGAGCACAGGGCGAAGGGCACAGGGCGCAGAGCAGGGAGCAGAGAGCAGGGGGCAGGGAGCAGGGAGCAAAGGGCAGAAGGGGGATAAACTTAAGGTGACAAGGATTACGATGAAGATGGGGATGGTACTGGCAGGTGTTTTTGTAGTCCTGTATTTTGTTATGTGGCTTGTGCTCTCGAAACTGACTGATTCACCGGTTCCTGAATGGGATTCGTTTATCACATCTTTATCAATAGTGGCGACCTGGATGCTTGCAAGGAAAATTTATGAGCACTGGTTTTTATGGATAATAGTCAACCTTGCATCGGCTGTAATTTTCCTGTCGAGGGGACTATATCCCACTATGGTCCTCTATATAATATATCTTATCATGTCGTTTGCCGGCCTAAAGGCCTGGAAGAGCTCTCTTACAGGATCTTAGTCGTGTCAGGAAGTGCTAACGGCTGGTTGTAAAATAATTGTTAAAATTTATTGACTGGCGTTTCTTTTAGTCATAAATTTACTATCCTGATAACCCAAAAGGCTTTCTTTCAGTAAAAAAGGTGTTGTAATATAACAATTATTTTACTAACCATTAAACCTTTCAATTATGAGAAAATTTTGTTCAAGGAGAAACTCCAGGATTTTCCTAAATGCCTGTGCCGCTGCCTGTTTCCTGCTTGTATTTGCGGGGAACCTGACGGCAGCAACCGCAGGAGGGAATAATTCAGTATCCTCTGAGGAAATGCAGGGGATTTCCGTACGCGGTGTCGTCAGAGATGCCGCTACAAATGAAGCTATGCCCGGTGTAAACATCAAGGTTGCAGGGACGGCCCTGGGGGCTATTACCGATGCCGAGGGAAGATATTCATTTGCATCTGTCGACAGAAATGCCACCCTGTCATTTTCCTTTATAGGGTATGTCACCCAGGACATTGCCCTTAACGGCCGTACCTCGCTTGATGTAACTATGGAAAGCGAGCTTTTGGGATTGAATGAAGTTGTGGTTGTAGGTTACGGATCGGCTGTTAAAAGGAACGTTGCAAGCGCTACCTCAGCTCTTAAGAGTGATGAAATAGTCGGACTTTCCACTACCGACCCGCGTCAGGTACTCCAGGGGAAGATCGCCGGCGTACAGGTTACAAACAACAGCGGTGATCCGGGCTCGGGTGCAAGGATTGTCATCAGGGGCATGGGATCATTTTCAAATACGGATCCTCTTTATGTAATTGATGGTATCCAGGGCGGTGACATAAATTCAGTGGCGCCCCAGGATATTGAAAATATAACCATCCTTAAGGATGCTTCAACAACTGCAATTTATGGTTCTGCAGCAGCAAACGGTGTTGTCCTTATAACCACCAAGAGCGGAAGAAGAGGTGATCTTAAGGTCGAATATGAAGGATCTGCCGGTTTTGCTAATGTAGTAAAAAGGCTGGATATGCTTAATGCCTCGGAATACGTTGATCTTGTGACAGATATCCAGCATTCCAACGGGCTCGAGATTACTGCCAAGCTGCAGTCACCCGATGTCCGTGTCGACAGGACCGACTGGCAGGCAATATCTTTCCAGAGGGGATTCGTTACAGACCATAACCTGAGATTCAGCGGAGGCACTGAAAATGTCACCTATGCATTCTCCGCAGGGTATCAGAACCAGGAGTCGACAGTTATTGACAGGACCTTCCAGCGCGTCACAATAGGAGCCAAGCTCAGTGAAACCCTTTTTAACAAAAGAGTAACATTAAACCAGAACCTAAGGGTAAAGCATGATATTAACAATGGAGTACTTGCCAGCCTTAATGAAGCTTTAAGGATGGCTCCATACCTTCCTGTTTATGATCCCACAAACCTCGGAGGCTATGCAAGGATGGACAAGGTAACTGACCTCCAGGATGCCAATAACCCGATGAACACCGTTGGTAACACCGACTATAACGACAGGTCGCTTGGCATGGAGCTTGACCTTTCAGGAGAAATCCAGCTTGTCAAGGGATTATCGTTCAGATCACAGGGGAGGATCTCGGGAGGGAACAACCATAACATGACCTTTAATTATCCCTGTAATGGTGGTAACTTTAACAGGGCCACTTCCGACATTAACGAATATTACAACTATGATTATGGTTTCATTCTCGAGAACTATTTCTCTTTTAACAGGACCTTTGGCGTTCATGCTTTAACGGCCACCCTTGGCAATACATATGCCCCGGCCGGTATCTACAGGAGTATCTCGGCAAGCGGATCAGACTATACAAGCGACGCTATCCAGAACCTGGCACTTGCTAACTCCACATCAGTAACAGGTTCATCAGTGAACAGCGGCAAATCGAGGCTTTCGTATTTTGGAAGGCTTGGTTATACATATAAGGGAAAATATGTTCTTAATGCAAGTCTTCGCCGCGACGCTTCGAGTGTGTTCGGTGTCAACAACCGCTGGGGTACATTCTACGGGTTGGGAGTTGCATGGACTATATCTGAAGAGGATTTCCTTAAATCAGCATCGTCGGTTTCAAACCTGAAGCTGAGGGCAAGTTTCGGCAAGACAGGTAATGACAATATCCCGGCTTTCCTTACCTCATCAAGTGTATGGAAAGGTTCAGGCAATAACATTGTATATTCTTTCGGTGACGACCTGTCGTTTGCAACAGGCTCAATAGTAAACAGCGTTCCCAACCCAAACCTTAAATGGGAGGAAACGACCCAGTTCGACATAGGGTTTGATCTTGGCCTGCTAAAGGACAGGATTGCCTTTACATTCGACTACTATAACAGATCGAACAAAGACCTTTTGATCGAAACACAGCTTCCTCTTACCACAGGGCTTGGAAATCCAGGTTCGGTAGGCACACAATGGATTAATGCCGCTAGTATGAAGAATTCGGGGTTTGAGGCTTCGTTTACTTTTAACAGCAATCCGTCGAGCGCCTTCAGATGGAACATCTCGCTGAATACGACCTACAGCGTTAATGAGGTTACTGCTCTTGGTACTGTCGGTGACCTTCCCATATCGAAAGGCGAATTTATGACTGGCGTCGGCAATGCAACCAGGACCGATATCGGTCATCCGCTCGGATCATATTACGGATATGTTTATGATCATGTTATTGTCGATCAGGCCGACCTCGATGCCCTTAATGAAGCTGCTGATGCAGCCACCGACGGAGAAGTTACTGAATACCAGGTCAATGCCAAACCGGGCGACAGGGTATGGAAGGATGTTGACGGGAATGGATATATAAATGCTGATGACCGCACCTATATTGGAAATCCTTCACCGAAATGGCAGTATGGGGTTGCTTTCAATGCATTCTTCAAAAACTTCGATCTTCAGTTGCTGATGCATGGAGTAGCAGGAGTCGATGCAGTTAACGGATCGCTGTACTGGTGGGAGGGAATGTCGAAACCATTCAACCAGACCGCCACAGTACTGACAAGATGGAAAGAACCGGGAGATGTTACCGACATACCGAGGGCCGGCCAGAACTCAGGAGCAAACCTTAATTTCTCAACATGGTATGTCGAAAAGGGCGATTACCTCAGGGTTAAGAATATCGCTCTGGGATATACCCTTCCTGCAAACCTGTTCAACACTTTTGAGAAGTTCAGGGTATATGTTTCCATTCAGAATGCACTGACATTAACCAAGTATTCCGGTTTCGATCCCGAAATATCGTCAACCTCACCCGGTGACAACAATAACTACATCTTCCAGCGCGGAATTGACATGTACCAGAGGCCAAATCCACGCATTATGAGACTTGGAGTTCAGTTAACCTTCTAATAATGATGGATATGAAAAACAAATTAATATACACCTTCATTGCAGTATTGCTTTTAGGCGCATGCAGCGAAGATATTCTTGACGTGAAGAATGAGAACAGCTATGACGGTAACACATTCTTTACAAATGCAACGACCGCAACGGAAGCCTCAACATCCATGTACTCGCCTCTATTGTTTCAGGGTATGTTTGAGCGTGAATTCTATTTTATTTTTGACCTTCTGGGTTATGATGCTTTCAAGAACTTCCCCCTTCAGGGTTCTCTTCTTGAAATTGCTGCCTATACCCATAATCCAAACACGGGAGAAATGAATTATTTCTTCAACTCATGTTACAAGATGATCTTCAGGACCAACTTTGTAATAAACATGTGTGAGAACTGGCAGACCACAAATGATGCGGATGCCGCCCTTAAAACAAGAATTGAGGGAGAAGCCAGATTTCTTAAATCGCTTGGTTATTTCTGGCTTGTAACATGTTTCGGAGACGTTCCGCTGAGGAAAACCCTTGAAGATCATTATGTACTTCAGATGGAAAGGACACCCAAGGCAGAAATATGGGCCGACATTGAAGCCAACCTTTCGGATGCCATAACTAAGCTCCCACTCGCACAGGACTATGCCGCTGCTGACTATGGAAGGGCAAGCAGGGGCGCTGCAATTGCGCTTCTGGGGAAAGTATACCTTTACCAGGGGAAATATACTGATGCAATCACCCAGCTGTCGAAACTGACATCAGCGCCTTATGACTATGATCTGGCAGGCTCGCTCGACGATATGTTCATCCATGACCAGAAAACAAAGGAAACCGTATTTGCAGTTATGCACGGCGAATGGCAGGGCTGGGGTGTTGGCAATGCTTATGGAATGTTCGGGGGACAGGAAACGTGGGGTAATAAGATGACCCATACCGGACGTGCAATGGAATATGGTTTCAATGACTGGTGGAACGTTCTTCTTTCTCCCACTCTTGTCGATGCATTCACCTATCAGAATGAATCGGGTACACCATATACTGATCCCAGGGCCAAATTCACATTTTATGATAATCTCGGTACAAAAGGAGGTGATACACAGTATTGCGATGAATGTCCGGGTGGAATCGAGTCATACTCTGCAGCTGTCGGGACGGCAGGTCCGATTTTCTCATGGCGCAAATATGAGTTGTATGAGCTGAGGCACAACTATGGTCAGCCCGACAGTTATATCAACAGCCAGGTAATACGTTTTGCAGATGTACTTCTGATGCTTGCCGAGTCGTATATTGAAACCAACCAGGTCTCAAATGCTCTGCCGCTTATTAACAGGGTACGCAGGCGCTCCGGGGCATTTGAATATACAACCCTGGGATCGCAGGATAATGCAAGAACAATACTGAGGAGGGAAAGACGGCTTGAACTGGCAGGTGAACAGGCACGGTTCTTCGACCTTGTGCGCTGGGGGATCCTTGTACAGACGATAAATGCAGAAAAACAGATAGTTGAAGCAGCACAGCCAGTTAAGGATTATCATGTACTTCTGCCTATTCCGCAATCGGAAAGGGATGCAAATCCGCTGCTTAACGCGCAGGTAAAAAATAATTGGAATTAGGATTATTTAAAGTAAGGGCATGCCATGGCATGCCCCTTTTTATGGACATGCCATGGCATGTCCTTATAAACATATTATTTCCGGAAGGATTCTCTGGGTAAGGTTCATTCCGTTTATTCGGTCTGTTCTTGCTGTGTGACATTTGTCACACATGGAGAACTGTTTAAGGTCCCAGGTATCGGCAAACACTCGTCCTGCCTGTTTCTCAATTCCATATTCAAGAACCTTTTCAAGCGATCTTATATCGGGAGGGCTGAAGAGACCTTTTGCAGCCAGTTGTTCCATGGCTCCGTTCCCGCCTCTGACAGGAATAATCACGCAGCATTCGACCCCTGCATCGAATGCAAAATCGATTGATCGTTCTGCCCAGAAGATACCGTCATGTTCCGTGAGAAAGGGAGGACGAAGCAGGATAAAAGCCCTTGTAAAAATATCATTATCAAGCAAAAAGCCTACCGAGCCGGTAAAGTCATCAAGTGTCATCCTTTTGTTGAGCTTCTCAAGTATACTGATATTCACGCATTCGAGTCCTATTGCTACCTGAAGGTCAGCCTTTATTGCATCCCTGAATTCAATGCACCTGTCCCCAATGAATGCAGGATGGCTCTCCACAATGACTGTCTGAAATCCTTCAAGGAGCGCTGCAATTCTCTGATATTCTCCGGGAGGTATCGCACGCGGATCGAAGAAGCTGCCGCTGTTATAAAGCTTTATATGCTTTACGTCCGGAGTCTGATTTAATACCCACTCAATCTGGCCCGAAACAAGTCCATCCCCGGAGGTATGGTCAGTTGTGTTCTTCCAGAGGTCGCACATAAGGCAGTGAAACTGACATTCCCTGTTTGTCAGAAAGATCGTCAGGATGTCTTCCACTGAACCAGATGGTGAGATTTCCTTTTCTACAAGCCATGAATAAGGTAAGGCAGGATCGACATTATTTTTTTCTCCCCTGCAGTCTTTTATCCAGCTGTCGGTAATCCTGATTTCCCCCGGATCATTCATAGCTCGAAAGGAACTCTTTTCTGTATGCAATCTCCTTTTCCGGGAAATGCTTCCTGAATGCGTCAGCAGGCGCTGCTCCATGCTGGAAACGCCTTTTCGGGAAAACAGGCATTGTCATACCTGTAACGGCTTTAACACCTTCCGATACTATTGTTCCCTTAAGGTCGTAAAGTTTCCTGTGATCCCATTCTGTGATTTCAATGAATGGAATGCCTTCAGAGATCTCAATGACATTCGGAAGTGTGTAAGGGCTGAACGATTCAAATCCAAGGCTTTCTCCTGTTGTGTATGTACGCATGAATCCTCTGCTTAAGCCGCCTGAATATGTAAGCGAATGTTTTATTGAATCCACTCCCCATCCTTCGTGATAGAGCATGAGGTTATTGAGAACGCTTTTAATAGTGAGCTCCGGATTTTCCTCAATAGGATAATCCTTGAGATTCTCGTTTCCACCATCGCCGTCGATAAGATATTTCCAGTCGGGATAACGTGACCTGATCCCTTTTAACAGGGCAAGGTTCATAGTAGCTGATTCAATGTCGAGAGGCTTATAGTCTTCAACTATGCTTACTGCTTTCTTCCAGTCGAGGGATGAATAGCTGACCTCGACGATTTCGAGGAACAATCCGAGTCTCAGATCATCGAGGAATTTTCTTGCCTGGGCAAGATCGTCTCCGCCGCCGTCGATGCTCAGGGTGAAAGCTTTCAGCCGAGACGGGCTTTCCCCAAGTTCACGCAGGGCCTGGTAAACCAGGAGGAATAAAGCTCCGCTGTCGATACCAGCCGAAAAAGTAACGCCGACAGGACCTGATACAGCCCGCAGCCTGAGCCATTTTTTTATCTCTTCGTACACTGCTGAAATATATTGCTCGCCGATTTTTGCCGGATCATTCGATAACTTGTTCCGTTCAGGTTTGAAAAATCTCTGATAAACCGGATTTGGATCGGGACAACCGAGCAGTTCTATTTTTGTAATGTAATGGGCAGGCACCATCCTTGTATATGAAGGATGGAACTGGTGACTGAGGCCTTCCTTCTTAAGGTAGTCAAATATTGTGTCGATCCTCTCGGCTATAACCAGCTCGGGACCGCCCGGCCGTTTGGCAATGAAATACCTCATCGGGCGTCCTATTGACCTTGCCATCCTTATCGTCTTTCCTTCCACGGATACAAGCGAGAACTGTCCGTCAATCTTCCTTACTTTCTCCGTATCGCCCGATCTTAAGCATTCAACTGCCTCTTTATGTGTCATATTATAGATCACATTTTTTTCCGGATTTGTCAGATCGGTTACCTTGTTAATGTATTGATTGTTCATATATGATAAATTAGAGTTAATTTATATTTAAGTGACTAGAGTACTTTAGGCACTTGTAACTATTTCACATTATGCCTTTTCCCTGTTTTATTGTTAAATACCTGTCGGCTGCTACATTTCTGTAAGTTTCCTTCTGTCCGTCGCTCCAGTATATCTCAAGCAAATCAACCGATTTTGCATTTCCAAGTCCGATATGAACCCGGGGATCATTGTTTGAAAGATAGCTTGTCGCCCACTGGTTGACTAAAACCTGCTTCTTTCCTCCGGTAACCGCCACAACTTTTGCTGCAATTGCTGCGGCCTGACCGTTTTTACCTTTAAGAGAAATACCCAGCCAGTGATTTGAATTACCTCCGTCATTTCTGAGAAGAGCAGCGGTAGCTTTAAGGTCGACGTGTGAAACTATTATATCCATATCCCCGTCGTTGTCATAATCCCAGACTGCCAGTCCTCTTCCCGACCGTTTCGTCGCAAAATAGGGACTATAATTTTTTCCGGCGTCCCTGAAATGGCCTTTGCCGTCATTTTCAAGAAGAAGCGGATACTGAAGTATAAGTTCTTCGGCAGTTCCGTTGGCCGACACAATGTCGAGATCGCCATCGTTGTCAAAATCGAGGAATGCGGCAGCCCAGGCTCCCTTTCCAGCAAGAGGACCTGAAACACCGCCTGATTCTGTAATGTCCTCAAAGAAACCGTTGCCGAGGTTGCGGTACAATGCCCCGTATTCAAGGTCAACAACAAGGATATCCTGAAGTCCGTCACCATCTACATCACCAATAGAGCCGTGCATAGATCCGCTACCCTTGCCCTGGCTGTTTGCTGCAACTCCTGTTTCAACGCCTGCTTCCTTAAAAATCCCGTTGTCGTTACGGAACATGAAATTCAACTGATGATCGTTCGCCTGAAATATATCTATATCGCCGTCGTTGTCATAATCAAAAACTGTGAGTCCCATGCATTTTGAATCGGGATAGAAGAGGTTATTCTTTTGTGTCACATCAATAAATTTCCCATCGGGGGTCTGTTCGTAAAGCATTGATGCCTGCCCTTTATATTCCGATGGGTGAGGCATGATTTCGGGTGTTGCGGGAGTGAAATATTCGGGATCGAATGCCAGAAAATTGCCTACCATGGCATCGAGCCTTCCATCCATGTTATAATCCCAGAATGAAACACCTATGCTCCATTTTACAAAGCCGTTCAGTTTTTCCGGACCTCTCAGGCCAAGCTGATCCGTAATATCTGTAAATGTCCCGTTCCCGTTATTTCTGAAAAATACGTTCGGACCATAGTTAAGAAGGTAAAGGTCCTCATCACCGTCATTGTCGTAGTCGATTGCCCCTGCTGCCATGCTCCAGTTCAGGTCACCAACTCCGGCTTTGGCTGTTACATCGGTGAAAGTGCCGTTTCCGTTGTTTTTATAAAGCCTGTCGGGAGTATTCGCAAATCTTCTGCCTTCCTTATCCGAAACACCTTCGATATATGTTCCGTTCATCATATAAAGGTCCATCAGGCCGTCGCCGTTATAATCGAATACTGTAATGCCCGAACCGCTGCTTTCCAGGATGTTCCTGTACGACAGGTCGCCAAAAGTGTACCTGAAGTCGATCCCGGCCCTGGCGGTGACATCCGTGAATTTCACCGGTTTCTTCTGATCGGCTGAGATGAAAAGTATCGCAGCCAGACAGACAGAAACAGCATATTTAAACCGTATATTGCCAAACGGGAATATTGATCCTGCAAATTTACTACCTGTCATTTCCTCTCAGTGCATTAAGATATTCGTTCCCCGTTACGACCCTTGTATTGTATTTCCTGTTGTATTCATTCAGTTCCCTGGTATCGGGATATTTATCTTTACCTGAGGGAGGATAGCTAAGCATGCCATGGAATGGAAGGGGCCCGACAGTATTTCCGAAGGCAGTATTCAGATCGCCATCCTTGACCCAGCCTGTGCTGCGTATAAGGAAATCGCGTTTCCAGCCTTCAGGCAATGGGGGGAGATCTTTTTCATCGAATTCGATTGTTGTTTCATCGCCTGCATTAGTAATTGCATAACGGTTATCCGATTCGGTAAGAAGCGGCAGAACGTCGCCGAAACGGGTATAGTTGCCTGCAAGGTCTCTCCATTTTGGGCCTTTTTCAACATCTGAATAATCGAACCAGTGGGGGCCATAACGGCCTCCTTTCCTGTAGAGTCGTGAAAATCCCCTGTAATGGAGATCGGCGCCTGTAGGGTTTATTACAGTCGTGACATCTGGTATTCCGGCAACAGCAGAAGCAAAGAACATCTCATCCCAGTAGATCTGCATGTTTGTCCTTATTCTTATCCTGTGATCTTTTGTCGGGAATTTTCCTGCAAGGTTCACAATCACTGTTTTGTCTTTTCCCTGAGGAAATCCAACCTTATCCGATATTGTTTCCCATTCGCCTTTTCTGTTTATAACCTGAATTACCGGCGGTATCGACGTCAGTGAACCGGATTGCGCCATGGCAAAGTTGATGCTTGCATCAGTAGGGAAGATCCATCCTGTCATAAAAAGATGCAGATCAGGGTCATCGCCCGAGTTGCCGGCATCAATAATAATGTCATTCATTTCGGTGATACCCTGGTATTTGCCTGTTTTGAAATCCGAAAGATAATTGTCGTCCTTCTGTCTGATGAACTGAAGGATATCGTTACCCTCACCGTCTGTTGCAGAGACAGGTGTTATCCTGTTGCTGATCTTAATGATCCGGAGGCCCGGGAAAGGGGGAGGGGAGAACTGTTCAGGAACATATATTTCTGAATTTGAAGGATGATCAACGGCAACAAGCTGCAACTGGTCGAGATAGATAGTCTCCCAGAGTTCTGAAGTAACCTGGATCGAATATTTGCCCTCCCTGGGTTTAAGTAATTCTCCGGGTATTTTCAGATAATCGTCCGAAGCGTCAGCAAAAGCATATGCAGTGTTGCCTCCCATGATACCTGTAGGCATCCCCAGTGCGCTTCTCCAGAGTATATCCTTTACAAAAATATATTCCTCACCGTTCCATGTATACAGGAAGGGGCATGAACCCTTAAGCGTCTGTTCTTCGATAAGCGCCTGATCGGAGCCGGGAAGGAAAATATTCTGGGGGACGCCATTTGTCCATCTTATCCTTACAATATCGGCTCTTGCCCTGTTTCCAATTCCGAAATGGATGTTCGGATCAGTTACCACCATGGTCTGGTAGAGATCTCCTGCCCTAACTTCAATTTTTGCTCCGATCCCGAAATGATTATTTTTTGCGCTGCCTGCCTTCAGGCCGACAAGCTTCATTGAAATGAAATGGTTGTTGTTACCGCCGTCGTTCCTTAGAAGCGATATTCCTCCGTTTATACCTGCAATTATTGCATCTGTATCTCCGTCATCATTGTAATCAAACAGGGCTATCTGCCTGCCTGTTTTTAATTCTAGCGGTAAAAGGCTGGAGACATTCTGAAGTATACCATGGCCGTCGTTGTAATAAAGAAACATTCCCTGCCCGTCTTTTTCAGAAGGTTCTCCGGCGATAAGAAGATCGAGATAACCGTCATTGTTAAAGTCGAGGAATGTGGCATCATTTATTGTTGTGCCATTGGGATAGGCAAAAAGCTTTTCGTTTGATTTGTCGGCCTGGAATTTCCCGTTACGCAGGTTAACATAAAGGCTGTTAAGGTTTCTGCCATCGGAGCCGATGAAAAGGTCGAGATAACCGTCATTGTTATAGTCGCCTGCCGAAATTACCGATGCACCTTTTATAACTTCGAGGCCGCTATCGTGAACAATATCCCTGTAAACACCCTGGCGCTGGTTTGAGTAATATGCAGGAATACCGTTTTCATTGACGACAATAAAGTCGATATCCTCATCATCGTCAAAATCCCCGTAAGCCGCGTCACGGGCATGAACTGCCGGGGTCTGTTGTCCGAGACGGTCAGTCTGATCCCCGAAAGTTCCGTCGCCGTTGTTCCGAAGGTAAAGATTGCTTTCCCCGGGCATTTCAAAGATATCCAGATCTCCATCGTGGTCCATGTCGAAGGCAAGGGCAGATAATCCCCCGGTGCGGCTCCCGGCTCCCGATTGTGCGGTAATATCTTCAAAGCTTCCCTTGCCGGTATTCCTGTACAGGATATCACCTCCTTCCTTCATTATGAAAAGGTCTTCGTACCCGTCGTTATCGAAATCGGCAAAAAGAGCTGAATTTTCCTTACCTGAATGTTTGAGTCCTGCTTCCTTTGTCACATCCGTGAATTTCCCCATTTCGTTCCTAAGGAGGAAATATTTGTATGAAGATGTTGCCCGATCATAGCTTCCTGCATATATATCTATATCTCCGTCACCGTCGTAATCGCATGTCTCAACGTGTGCGGGATAACCTGATGCTGAAGATACTCCTCCCCCTGCCGGAACAATATTCAAACCGGCTGCGGCTGCGGCATCTGTGAATTTAATAACATCAAGCAGCGATTCATTTTCTACTGTACGCGTCGATGGCTGGCGGTCGAAAGTGATGACCGGAAATCCGATCAGGGATCCTCCGGGACCTTTAAGGTCCATAATGCCTGCCTGATAGGGAGATGTGACTTTCAGATAGTTGTGAAAGATAGTAAACTGTATTACAGCATTGTCTTTGTCCTTTTTTCTCAGGAGAGAGACGGTTTTATCGTAATATTCAATAGCCTCTTTTGGAAATTCCGGGAACTGTTTGTTTATGATCTCCATCTGTTCAAGGGCTTTGTCAGTTTCCCCGTTGCGGATAAGGATATCGGTAAGGTTAAGCCTGGGAACCAGGTTGGCGGGAGCTTTTTCGACAAGCGTCATAAGGTACTGTTCGCGTTGCTTTGCGGCATCAGCATCAGGCATTGTAGAATACAGCTCCGATATCTCATAAAGGATCTTTAAATGGTCAGGGGCAAATCCAAGTGCCTCTTTCAGTTCGGAAACAGCCTTGTCCTTTTCATTGTTCATCTTGTAAACAGTAGCCTGGATAAGTCGTATATCAGGATCTTCCGGATCGATTTTGATTGCCTTTTCAAGCTCTTTTTCCGCTTCAGGGTATTTCGCCATTCTCAGGTAGGTAAGACCCAGGTTGGCATATCCGAATTTATCACCGGGAGCCAGATCAATGAATTTCAGGAATTGCTGTTCAGCATCTTCAAGCTTGAATTCTTCAAGATAGGCCAGTCCGAGAGTTTTGACAGTTATGAGATCGGTAAGTTTATCTCCCGATTTACTGCCTCCATTCCTGCATCCTCCGGTCATAATGATGCAGAAGGCTGCCAGGATTAAAATATTCAGATTTTTCATACCATCAAAATTAGAAATAAAAGGGATATTATTCCGGTTTAAAAGGCACTCCATCCTTAAGTATCATAATGCTGAAATCCCCTTTTCTGTTTCCTTTGTCATCAAAGCTGATCGTTCCTGTTACGCCTTGATAAATCATCCCCCTGACCATGTTCTGGATTAGCTCCCTGTCATTTTTGCCCGACAGGCGGATTGCCCCGATCAGCAAACTGGTTGCATCAAATGAGAATGATGCTGTCATTCCCGGAAGCATGTTGTACCGGTTGTAATATTCCATTCTGAAATCAGCAGTTTCCTTTCCGGTCCATTCTCCGGATGCCATGCGGACAGTGTTGTTGAAGGCATTCAGGCCATCCGGTGTTAATTTGTTCTCATCAGCGGCAATCAAAAAAGAATATACCGGGATAACGATTTTTTTATCCTTCAGAATGTTTATAATGATCCTTGATAATTCCGGAGTGCATGACAAAACAAGGCATTCAGCATCTGAATCGATGATCTTCCCGGCAAGAATTTCAGTATCCTTTCCGGATTCGTCTGTGTAATATATTGGCGGATCAGGTATGCCAGCAGCTTTTACCGATTTAAGGAAAGTTGCTGATGCCATGTTTGAATCATAGTCTTTGCCTGAAATGACTGCTATTTTCCTGAATTTATGTTTTTTATATATTGAGGAAATAATTGAAAGTGACTGCTGGCGATCGGTAGGCACGCAATTGAAAAACCATGGAACAAATGCCTGTGACAATGTAGGATCTGCCGACCAGGCTGAAACATATGGTACTATGGATTTTGTTGCCGCCTGTTCAACAAGGTGGGCATTTCTTCCGTCGTGACAACCTGTAAGAGCCCATACTTTTTCCTCAAAAATAAGGTCTATCGCCTGTTTTGCTCCCGTTCCCCATGGACCTTCCATCGATCTGACAACCAGACTGAATTTTCGTCCGTTAATACCACCCCGGAGATTGGCTATGCTGACTGCAAGTTCAGCGCCCCTGATTGCCGCTTCAGATTCTTTGTCCTGGATAAGAAGGCCTATTTTGATTGTATCCTCCTTCAGATCTCTTCCGGAGAATGGCATCAGGTTATTAAAACCAGCCAGGCTCAGAAATATGAAGGTAAGAGTTCTTTTATATTTCATCTGTTTTCTCCCAGCTCCTTCATTTAGCCGAAGGTTGAGGTTTCACTAACTTCCTGTCAACTGCCTGAGCAATCTTGTCAAGGTCAGTCATCAGTGCAGAAAACTCTTCAGGATTAATTGACTGATGTCCGTCACAAAGAGCCTCTTCAGGATTGTAATGGACTTCTATTATCAGACCGTCGGCGCCTGCCGCAATTGCAGCTTTTGCCATTGTCGGGACCAACCACCTGTGACCTGTTCCATGGCTCGGATCGACGATCACGGGCAGATGGCTTAAATGCTTGAGCACTGGTACGGCGCTGAGATCAAGTGTATTTCTTGTAGTAGTTTCAAAAGTCCTTATTCCTCTTTCGCAAAGAACCACCTGATCGTTACCCTGACTAAGGATGTATTCGGCGGCCAGCAGGAATTCTTCTATAGTAGCCATCATTCCCCTTTTGAGAAGGACCGGTTTTTTCTGCATGCCCACCTCCTTCAGAAGAACGAAATTCTGCATATTCCTTGATCCGACCTGGAGCATGTCGGCATATTCCGCCACGTATTCCACCTGCCGTGTATCCATAACTTCGGTGACGAAAGGCAGTCCCGTCTCGAGGCTTATCTCCTTAAGAAGTTTTACTCCCTCACTTCCCAGTCCCTGAAAGTTATAGGGAGAGGAACGTGGCTTGAAGGCGCCTCCCCTTAGAATCAGACCACCTGAGCGTTTAACTGCATATGCAGTTTCGTGAAGCTGCTCGTGGCTTTCAACAGCACATGGCCCGGCTATCACCACCACTCCGTGAGGTCCTATCTTTAGTCCACCCACTTTTACCTCAGAGGCTTCAGGTTTTGATTTCCTGTTAACCCTGACAGGTATCGAACACCCTTCTATTATTGAAGGATCATTATATTGGCTTGATTCCATCTTTCTCCTCCTTAAACTATTGATAAGCCACTTTAGGTTTTTTATAAATCACATTTTCCTTCTCCCATTTCGGAGCGGGAGAGAACTGAAATTTTCCATTGCTGACCCTGGCCAGGAAAATTGGCCTTATATTGTTCCATGTACCATCAAAGATCATTTTTCCGGTAACTCCCTGATAGCCCTGGAAGGTCTTAAGGTCGGTCAGAACATCACGGATTAATGCTCTGTTAAGACCAGCTTTTTTAATGGCCTCAATTATCAGGTTCATTCCGTCGTAGGCATGTGCAGCAAAGACATCAGGTTCCAGCCCGAATCTTGCCTTATAGCTGGCTTTGAATGCTCTGAATTTTGGGTCGTTGGAATCAGGATTATACTGGCAGGTGGTTATTATTCCTTCAGCCAGATTCCCTGCTGTTTTCAGGAAAACCTCATTTACCATCCTGTCGGAACCATAAACGGGCTGATTCATTCCAAGCCCACGTAACTGGTTAAGTATCAATGCTGATTCTTTAGCGTTTCCCCATATCAGAATTGCATCAGGTGATGTCTTTTTTACCCTCTCAATCTGGGAGGTAAAATCGGTCTCACCGTCACTGAATCTTTCCTCTATTATAATAGGAAATCCCATCCTTGTAGATGAACGGTTGAAATGAAGTGTTCCCACCCGGCCATACCTGTTGTTAGCCCTAATGACAGCAACACGTGAGTGTTTGTCTTTGTTAAAAATCTGATCAACAAGAGCATAGCTGCTTTGTCTATCGTCTGGAATTGTTCTTATCACCCATGGTATGTTTGTTTCAGTGAATGTCGGATCGGGGTCCCCAGTATTGACATTTGGTATCTCGAGCTTAAGGGTTGCTCTTATTGCAACGTGTGAGACAATGTCGTCGATGGAACCGAGCCATGCCCATACCTTTTCATCATCCATTTTAACAAGTTCATTTGCTGCTGCCCCCCATAATCCTACATCATTATGTATCATAAGTGTGAAAGGGATTCCCCTGTACCCGCCAATTTTATTGGCTTCTTCAATTGCCAGCATTGAACCCTGGAGCATTTGTTTGCCAAGATCCATCAAGACTGAACCTTCCAGAGGTCCAAGGAATCCTATCCTTACCTCTGACAGGCCGACAGGGGGTAACTTTTCACGGCCTGCCCCATAGAACTTCATAGGTTCAAGAAAGTGGTACTTATATGCTTTCATATACCTGTCGTAGGCAACAAGTTCATCAGGAATGTTGCCGTAATTTTCAGGCAATTGCTGACCGAAAGATATTGATCCTGAAATAAGAATCAGAAATAAAATCAGTATCAGGTACAACTTTTTCATAGTTGATTCTTTAGTTTATTTTACAAATTGCATAAGTTTCGATTTCTACCAACAGAGTTTCCCAGCAAAGCCTTGCCTGTATGCCTGTACTGGCAGGAAGCGGGTTGATATTCATCCAGCTGAAAAATGAAGTGCGTATTTTATTGAATTCTTCGTAATCTCTTTCAATATCCCTGAGGTAGTTGGTTGTTCTGACAACATCATGCCATGTCATTCCTTCTGCGGCAAGAAGATTTGTAATATTCCTGTAGGTCCTCCAGGTCTGGGCTTTGAAATCCCCGATATGTTCAGGTTTTCCCTCCTCGTTTACGCTTGCTGTGCCTGATATAAGAAGTATTTTGTATCCGCCGAATTCAAGACGAAGAGCCCTTGTGAAGGATGATGGTTTTTTGTAATCATAGGCTTCATTAATAACCTGCGGGGCATGTACAGCAAATTTTTCAACCGGCGGCCTTTCGATATGCACGGCAGGGTATATGTATTCCGTTATAGTTTTATCATCCGTGAGAATCCCCAGTTTGACCATTTCAACCCGCTCGCCATCCGTAAGCTTTGTCAGATCAATAAGTAGTTGTTTGTTATCCATTTCAGTTATATAAGTTTATTTTGTTTATGATATTCTTAATGAATTCTTTCACCCCTTGCCACACCTTTGGAAGTTGCCACCCACAGGTAGTCATCCTTTGCATCAACTCCTATAATGAAATTGTGTGCGATTGAGGGAGATAAAGGGATTTCTTTCTTCTCAGAACCGTTTGTTATAATTGCTTTGCCATTGTCATCATTATCATTTTTCTTATATGTTACCCAGGTCTTCCCGTTAAAGCTGCTTAATCCGTTGTCGCTGCATACGAATACAACAGGACCTTCGGCACGGAGAAAATTGATGAAATTGCTTGCGAGGCCGCTGTCGTGATCGAAATATCCTTTCCAGTTCTTCCCGTCATAGCGGCTCATCCCGAAATATGTTGAAACCCACAGAATGCTGTCATCATATGATGTAGCTGTGGTAATGTCATGTACAACCCCATCGTCAGGCTGCAGGTCGATCTCCATAAAGCCATCAGGATCAACATAATCCCTGAAATGTCTGGTTTCAGTATTATACTCAATAACGCCTCCCCCCCATGCTGCAATCCATACCTTTCCGTCGCCGGCCGAAAGAGCGTAAGTCCATGGTTCATGCATCGGAGCATTCATCTCTGTGAATATCTCCCATTGTTTTGTCTGGGTATTATAATGCCCGGCCCCTCCGCCTGTTGCAACCCAGATATCCTTTCCATAGCAGAATACGTTATATACAAGATCATTTGGCATTCCGCTGTTGAACTGGTTGAATGTCTCAAATTTACCTGATGACCAGCGGTTAAGACCTCCAAGTGTTCCGATCCAGACATCACCTGTAAGCTGGTCGACATCAATCGATACAATTCCATTATGGGCAAGTCCGTCTTCTGTTGTATATGTAGTCCATTTGCCCTCTTCGTAAACTGCAAGGCCATCGTGTGTTCCGACAAGAACACGGTCACCGTCAATCCTCACTGCGTATGCTTTATCGGAAGGAAGTCCGTCTTTTGTTGTAAAAGTCTTCCAGTTTCCATAAACAGGCATTTCACCCGACTCTTTGATTACATCTGAACTGTTACCGGGGTATTTGTCCGAGTCGTTATGGTAATCTTTTCCGGATCCTGCTTCACTGTGATGTTCAGCAACAGTTTGTATACTTGGCTTTCTGAATATCATATAAGCGCCGGCGGCAACTATTGCCGTGATAAGAATCGCAATAATATATTTGAGTGAGTTTTTCATAGGATTTACAGCATTAAATGTTATTTTTTGTGAAGAAATGATGCCTGGTGAATTTTTGTCTCTTTTATATTTTCATATGCAGGATCCCTGAGAGATTTAAGGTATTCAATAAGTTCGTTCAGCTCGATTTTTGTAAGATCATTTACTGATCCGTGTTCCTCCGTTTTACCATAAATTGTCCAGATCTCTTCGAGAGTTTCTGCCCGTCCGTCGTGCAGGTAAGGTGGGGAAGCAAAAATGTTGTTGAGATGAGGAGTATCGAAAAGTATGGAATCATCCGTAGCAGCCAGGGTACCTACGCCGGCTGGTTTCATGTTTGTAAAAAATGGCGCCGGGTGACATGTGACGCATCTATTTGTTACAGGAATCTCAAAACCATATTTATCGTGTGTCCGCTCAAAAATTTCCCTGCCGCGCTTTTGAGCTTCTGTCAGCTCCCCGTTCGGGTTATAAGTAAGATTGGGAGGGTTGGGAATTCCCGACATAATGTAAGCAGTAAGAGCATCAAGGTCCTTATAGCTAAAGGCTTCGCTCCGGGTCAGAACGGTTGAGAAACGCATTCCGTCCTGCTTGTAAACCGACTGGTTCTTACCGTTCCATTTGTATGGCGGAGTATCCCCGATATTCCTCAGCGACTGTGTGTTTGTCATATTCCTGCCCATATCCTTTGATGCCATGTTGTATGTAAGTCCATCCTCATGGGCATCGGGATGACATGTATAACAGGAATACTGTGTCTGAAAAGTGCCTCCGGCATTGTTCAGCAGCCTTCGGCCATGGCGTGCGACTGTTATTCTTCCGGAACCTCCGAGATGTATAGTCCCGGTTGTCTCCAGTGTCTCAGTATTGATGACAGTTATCCTGTCTTCAAGGTGTTCGGCAATATAAAGAATCTTGCCGTCGGGCGACAGTGCCATTCCTTTGGGATTTGCTCCCGTACTTATCCTTTTTATAACGATCCCGCTGCTTATTCCCAGGTGGTTTGCATACATTTCAAGCTTGTTATCGGAGATGGTGCTTATGAGTTTTCTTACCGCGTCCAGGTCTACCACAGTTATTTTATCGACTCCGGCATGGGTGACGAATGCTCTTTTGCCATTATGTGATATAGCTATATCGAAAGGATCGGCATAATAGGCATTGGGTTCATCCAGAAGAAGCTGAATGATTCTTCCGGAAGGCTTGTTCTCAACAATTCCGATACCCTCAGTCATCATCCAGCCTCTTTCGACCTGAACTGTCGGAACATTGTTCTTTGGTCTTATAAGCGGAAATATTGCAAGATCGCCTGAAGGTGTGAATTCAACATTTTCCATCAGATAAGCCGATTTTATATCCCTGCGCTGAGAAATTCTCTGGTTCTTATCACTGATCCCTGTAAGCTCACAAAAGACAGTATCCCCGTACGGAGCAGAAAGGGTCCTTCGGCTGGTGACATAAAGAAGCGATCCGTCGGGACTTTTGCCGATCCCTGTCGGATTATTACCGGCGGTCAGCCGTTTTGTCTCTTCTCCCGTTAAAAGATCAATAACGGAAATGTCTGAAGAAAAAGAATTTACCGAATAAAGGAATTTTTCATTTGCGCTAAGGGCCAGTCCTGCCGGACCGCCTCCTGTTTTTATTGTATCAATTACCTCTTCGTTTTTAAGATCAATGACCGATACATTGTCGGACCATTGATTGCTAACGTAGGCTTTATCTCCCGATCTATCGATAATAACAGAATGAGGATGGAGTCCCACAGGAATTTCTTCAGTGACTTTATTCCTGGCAGTATTGACAACCAGAAGTGAGTTGCCGTCTTCAGCAACAACATATATGAATTTACCGTCGTGAGACACTGCCAGGTTTAACGGAGAATAATACCTGGCATTTACTATTTTCGCTATGGGTCCCGATTTCTGAATGTACATGTGGCACGATCCGCATTTAAGAGGATGGTCTTCAGTGGCTGTTATATAATTCACATGCTCCCTTGCCCATTTATGGTAGCGGGGATATAAAACCAGGCCGAGGATAGCTATTAGTGCTGCAGGGATGATTATTTTAAAATATCTTCTCATTTCTATTCGAGTTCAACTATCTTTTCTTTAACCTCTGTAATATGGACCGGTATTATGACCGGATCTTTTCTTATGGCAAATGACACCCGGTTAACAGGGGTGAATTCAGGGTCTTCATGACATCCTACGCATCCGCGGCGCTCATTGGGACGCAGCCAGAGCCATGAACAGGCAGGGCCGGCGGCATTTCCATTTTCATCAAGCGCCCTGATCCTGAAGGGTTTGTCGGCTATCACCTTTAGATAAAAAGATCCGTCTTCTTCGACATTTACAATTCCATATGTCGAATCAACACCCAATACTTCAATTCTGCCAGCTTTTACAGGCGAATTATGATCATTACCGAAGAGATGATCATGAAAGTTAACATCCTGGCAGAGTATCAGACCTGTTTTGACCTGAAGATCAACCTCGCTTGGCAGTTTTTTGGGTCTCTGGTATGGGCCGGCAACTGCAACATCTACAATATTATAATCGGGGTCAGCGGTTAATTCCCTGCCAACTGAACTGCCTGACTGATCAAACTCATACAATGCATACCTGTCAGAATCCTTTTGGCGGTACGAGACCAGAAGACTGTTTTCAGTGAACGGCAGGGCAAAAATAAAGTCGCCATCATTACCTCCGGATAAAACTTCCCTTGTGAACAGGGGGCGGCTGTAGTTGACTGAAACAAGTTCACCTCCTGAATGGTCGCCGCTGCCTGATTCAGCAAAGACTATCCTTCCGTCGGCTGTTTCACATGCAGGGTTAAATAAATCAGACTGGTCTGCAGAGTTTCTGTAAAACATATCCGCCTTTGTACCGTCGGGCCTCATTACAATAAGAGCCGGTTCTCCCTTTTCAGGATAAGTCTGGGTTCCGATTGTAAGCAGCCGGCCGTCTTTAAGCACGGAAGTTGCAAAAAAGGACTGCGGGCTGAAGGTGATCTGCTTAAGATCTGATCCGTCAGTATTGCATATATACAGACAGTGAGAATTTTTAACAGTATCATTTATTGTACGTTTGCTGAAGACGAGCTTACCTCCGGGCAGATAAGCCGGATCTGTGCAGTCTTCAGCCGATGAGGTTATCTGCCTGTACTTTCCCCTGCCCAGTTCCATTTCCCATATCTGCCATGTATCACTTTCTGATCTCTGTCCGGCGAAAATTATTGATTTACCATCGTAAGATATATCTGGGAAGCAGGCCGAGTAGAAATCTTTTGTAAGGATTTTGTGAGAACCTGGCTTATTAATTGTGAAAACGCTGATCCTTGCTCCGGGTAAATACCGCCAGGATGCCCCACTTAAATAATCCGGCGACAACTTAATACTTCCCGGAGCTAAGGTAAGGATCAGCTTTTTCTGACCTGAATCGCCTCCTGAACATGAAGTAAGCATCAGGCACGGAATTGCCATATATAGTATCTTGTAAAGGATATTTCTTCTTTTTATCATATAGTCAGGATTTCAGGGTTCTTTTACCTCGAGGATCTGGTTAGGTGTCACATTTTCCAGGGTTTGTACCTTCCCTGAGGGCCATGTTATCTCAACCAGGTCGACTATCTGATTCTTAGCCAGGCCGAAATGAATTCTGGGATCATTCTGGGAGAGGTAGCCTGTTGTTGTTTTTCTTTGTGCGATCTGGGTCTTTCCGCCTGATGTAAGCTTAATTCTTGCGCCTATTCCGTCCCTGTTGCTTGTGGTTCCGGTAAGGTTAAGGATTATCCAGTTGTTCTGGTTTCCCTTGTTGTTCCTGAGGAATACACAGTGGCTGTTGAGGTTAACGACAAAAATATCCATGTCGCCGTCGTTGTCGTAATCACCGGCACAGGCGCCGCGTCCGACAAATTCCTGGCTGAAATATTTTCCGAGTTCAAGTGAAATGTCTTTGAATTTTCCGCCGCCCTCGTTTTGAAACATCTGGTCTTCCTGGCCATAAAGATGTTTAAGGGCTCCATTGGTCTTGAAAATATCGATGAGGCCATTATTGTCATAATCCATGAAAGATGATGACCATCCCACAAACTGTGCAGCTGATGTGGATATATTTGATGGGATACCCTTATCCGTGAATATCCCGTTTCCTACATTTTCGTATAATGAACAATATGTATCATCTGATACAAACAGATCGAGCAGGCCATCCTCGTTGAAATCAGCAAAATCGACTGACATGCTTACTGTTGCTTCACCGGCCTGACTGAATGCTGTGCCCGACATTGTTCCCCTGTCGGTGAATCCCTTTCCACCGTCGTTATGCCATAAATAGTTCAGGGTATGGTCGTTTGCAACATATACATCAACAAATCCGTCTTCGTCATAGTCAGCAGCGCCAACACCCATTGCCCTTCCGTCGGTATCGCGGATACCCATTTTTTCGGTTACATCTTCAAAAGTGCCGTCCCCGTTGTTATGATAAAGCACATCCTTCTGGGCATCATAGGCCATGGGACCTGGAAAACCGTCGGGTGCATAGTAATATTTGTACTCGGGATCAAAAGCCAGGTAGTTACCCACGTAAAGGTCGGGGTATGAGTCGTTGTCATAGTCGAACCATACTGCACCGACACTGCATTCAGCGCCGCCGGCTACGCCCGCCTTTTTTGTGACATCCGAGAATGTACCGTTGCCATTATTTTTAAGGAGTACATTAGGGCCGTAATTGCTAATGAAGAGGTCGGGATATCCGTCATTGTTGAAGTCGCCTGCCACAGCACCCATGCTGTACCAGGGACCACCGACGCCTGCTTTCTTTGTCACGTCCTCAAATGTACCGTTGCCTTTATTACGGTAGAGGCGGTTGCCGGGCAGAACTGAAGGCTTCTCCATTTTGCTTACGCCCTCGAGCCATGTTCCGCTGCAGGCATAAATGTCGATCCAGCCGTCCCGGTCATAATCAAAAAACAGTGCTCCGCCGCCCGTGGAGTAAATAATATTAGTCAGGTCATCATCACCGATTGAGTGAGTGAAATCAAGTCCGGTTTCGCGGCTTATTTCCTGAAAATAGTCATTATTTGCAGCCGGAGCCGATATTTTGCCGGAATCAGAAGCGGGAGAATTACCTGAACGGCATCCTGAAACCAGAATGCCGGTCAGTATTATCAAAAAGAAGCAATTTTTTATTTGCATAACAGGTTAAATAAGTTTAAGAGACGGATATTTTATTAAAGTCAAAAAAACATTTATGAACCAACAATACCATCTTTCCTGTTGTCATTGCTTTATTTAGGCAATGATACCGGGAAACAATAAAAAAAATTATCTAACCTGTTTACCTTGAAATTCTATCCTGAACAATTATAGGGACTAAAAATTAAAGAAAAATTAAAATGCAATTAAAAAGCAGTTAAAAGAGGGTGGGGGATAATTATCGAAATATTATGACAGGTATATATCATAATATCAGCGAAATGAGATTTTGTTTATAAAACTTCCCGGCAACTCATTGTTCTAAATTAATAAATCATATTTATCCGGGCGAAGGAAGAGTTACAATTACTGTAGTTCCCTGCCCTGCTTTAGATCTGATAATAATATCTCCATTATGGTTTTTTATTATCTGTTTAACAAGGGAAAGTCCTATGCCGGTTCCCGGAAACAGTCTTGTATTTGAACCGCGGTGAAAAGGCTCAAAGATCTTCTCCAGTTCATCTTTCGGGATCCCGATACCTTTGTCCACAAAAATCAGTTCAACATTCTTCCCATTATGCCCGAACTTTAAATCAACAGTATGGTCGGCAGAATATTTGCAGGCATTTTCAATTAAATTATATATTGCCACCTTCAGCAGGTTGTCATCGCCTGCCACTATCATCTGGGATGAGTCGGTAAGGGAATCGTCGAGGGTAATATTAATATGGTATGCCGGATTGAATTTTTTCATATCATCCCCGGCCTGCCATACAACCTCATCGATACTTACCTTTTTACTGTATCCCGAAGGACCCTCCGCGCTTGTCCTGGCAATAAGAAGCAGCCTGTTCGACAGGTTGATGAGCGATTTAATATCTTCAAGAACTGAATTCAGGGCATTTTTATATTCTTCGGTGGTACGGTCCTGCATCATCAGCACCTCAATCTGGCCGTTTATGGATGTCAGAGGAGTTCTGAGCTCATGCGATGCATTCGCGATGAAATTCTTCTGCATTGAAAAGGAAGTTTCAAGCCTCTCGAGCATCCTGTTGAAAGTCTTTGCAAGCCTTCCTATTTCATCGGTCCCATTCCCTTCCGGGACTCTGAGGTTAAGGCTTGAAATTGAGATTTCATCAACTTTATTGACAACATCGGATATCGGTTTCAGCGCCTTTCCTGAATAAAGCCATCCGGCAAAATAGAAAAGAACAAGACTCAGGAGCCAGACAATAAGAAGTATAAGAGCAAGCTTTTTAAGGTGCAACAATCCGTCGACATCCACTGCGGCTGCCACAACAACGAAAGGAGTGTAATTTACAGTGTACATTGACCCCAGTACTTCATAGGGCCCCTGTTTGTATCTTACATTTATCTGTGATCTGACCCGGTAAAGCAGGTCGCCTGAAATCAGGATGTCACCGCCGGGATCAGAGGTATATACAATATCATCGCGGCTGTTGAGTATTATTATCTTTTTACGGGGGAGATTGGCGGGATTGTCATTTTCGATCATCCTGGCAAGGTTCTCGTCGGGCTTGTAGGGATTGAGGATAAGCCGGGCTGTACTTCTTGACTGGCTTTTAAGGCGGTTGTAAAAATCCTCCTTCCTGAAATTTGAGGAGAAATAATATATTGCTACGGAGGAGATCAGCATTATCATCCCTCCGAGCAGGATAAATTGTAAAGTTAGTCTGGTACGAATCTGCATGCCTTATATTATTTCGGATTTCGGAATTGTGATTTCGGATTTATGTGAAGAAATTTCGGATTTCGGAATTGTGATTTCGGAGTTATGTGAAGAAATTTCGGATTTCGGAATTGTGATTTCGGAGTTATATCATAGTTTTCAAATCCGAATTCGAAAATCCGAATTCCGAAATTCAGTAATTCCGAAATCAAAAATCCGAATTCCGAAATCCATTAAATCCGAAATCAAAAATCCGAATTCCGAATTCCTATCAGTCTCCGAATACATATCCAAATCCCACCTTTGTTCTTATAAGCTTTTTGTCAAAACCCTTGTCTATTTTTTTTCTGAGGAAGTTTACATATACATCCACCACATTAGTGCTGAAATCAAAACTTACATCCCAGACTTTTTCTGCGATATCGTTTCTTGAAAGAACCCTTCCTGAATTTCTCATGAAATATTCAAGGAGCGAGAACTCCTTGGCAGTAAGGTTTATAAGGGAGCCCCCCCTGCGCGCAGCCTTTTTATCAAGATCAAGTTCAAGGTCTCCGTAAGCAAGCCGGTTAATACTGTCGTTCGAGTAATCTGATGTTTTCAGCAGCACTTTAACTCTTGCGAGAAGTTCCCTGAATTCGAATGGTTTTACAAGATAGTCGTTGGCGCCGGCATCAAAACCTGCAAGCTTGTCGTCGGTTGTTCCCAGCGCTGTCAGCATTAATACAGGGATTCCCGGATAAAGAGACTTGAACTTTTTACAGAGGTCGAGACCGTTTGTGCCAGGGATTATTATATCAAGGATGAAAAGGTTGTATTTATATTGACGGGCAAGTTTTTCGGCTAAAATGCCGTCATAGGCAAGATCTGCCTCAAAGTGGCTCTCCTCTAGCCCTTTTTTAATGAAGGAGGCCACTTTTGGTTCATCTTCGACAATAAGGATCTTCATTTTTCAATTACCTAACATTGAACTGCATGCTGCAGCTTATTGATTTTTATCAATTGTTAAATATACATATATATTGTAAAAACGGGATAAATAAGCTCCATCATTGTAATAAATGTCACTTTTAACATAATTTCTTATCGATTTATTTTAATGTTATTTTAATTTTAATATCTTTGGTATTATATGAAGCAAGTTTAGAGCTTGGCTTTTATAATGACCAATTTTAACTAACCTGTTTAACCAAAACAATCGACTATGCAAATTACTACAAAACTACGGCGTATTACGCTGTTTTTGTTCAGTATGGTCATTTCCACAGGCATGATTTTAGCCCAGGAAAAGACTGTAACCGGGAAAGTAACCGCTGATGGCGAAGGTGCTGTCCCGGGTGTAAACGTTACAGTTCAGGGAACAACCATTGGTGCAATGACAGGTCTGGATGGAACATATTCACTAAGGGTGCCGGGACCGCAGGCGGTTCTGGTCTTCTCCTCGGTAGGATATATAACCCAGGCCATCACCGTTGGCTCCCAGACAGTTATTAATGTAGTGCTGGTTTCCGACGTACAAGCCCTTCAGGAAGTTGTCGTAACCGGTTATACCCAGCAAAGAAGGAGGGACCTTACAGGTGCTATTGCCACTGTCGAACCTGCCAAACTGACACAGGTTCCGACTCCTAACGTGAGCAATGCCCTTCAGGGCCGTACCGCTGGCGTAACCGTTGTTGGCGATGGCCGTCCGGGAGAAACCTCCAAGGTAAGGATCAGGGGATTCAGTTCCTTCCAGAACAACGACCCTCTTTATGTCGTTGACGGAGTTCCGACACAGGACATATCCTCACTTAACCCGGCAGATGTTGCTTCAATTGCTGTTCTTAAGGACGCAGGTGCAGCTTCAGTTTACGGATCAAGGGCATCAAACGGTGTTATTATTGTAACTACAAAAAAAGGAGGAACCGGTGCAAAAGTTTCATACAATATGTACTATGGAACACAGGATCCGGGCAAAGGCCCTGACAATCTGTTGAATGCAAGAGAATATGCTGATCTGCAGTGGCTTGTTTATCAAAATGACGGTACGACAGAGGTTCACCCGGTTTACGGACCATCTTCTGCAGCAACCCCTACATTCCCTGACTGGGCAGCAGATACTGACTGGTATAAGGCAATAACCCATTTCGCACCCATTCAGAATCATGACCTTTCATTTTCAGCCGGAAACGAAAATTCGAAGTTTTTTGCCGGTCTTGGTGTAAATATGCAGGATGGTATTATTATTTATACAGATGCCAAGAAATTCACAGGAAGGTTCAACTCTGAATTTACATTCCTTAATGGAAGAATCAAAGTTGGGGAAAACCTTTCTCTTGCATACCGCACAGGACATGGTACATCCAACCTTAATGAGAGCAGCCCGATACAAGGTGCATGCTACAGAGCACAGCCAATTGTACCTGTTGTGATGACAGTGGCTGTCCCCAATGGATCTACTCATGCTTTTGTTCCCGGCGACTGGGGTGGTACCGGTATTGCCGCACGTCTGGGACAGGCCTCAAACTATGTAGCTGTTCAAACAAGAAACAAAGATAACACCAACTGGGGCATGCATCTTATTGGTAGCGCTTTCATAGACATCAAAATCATTCAGGGGCTGAACTTTAAATCGACTCTTGGCGGTACATTCGATAACTATACATGGAACAGCTATTCATACAAGACTTATGAAAATGCCGAGAACAACTCATCCAATTCATTCCAGGAAGAATCATATTACGGGAATGACTGGGTATGGACAAATCAGCTTACGTTTGACAAAACTTTTGGCGATCATAAAATACTGGCAGTTGCCGGATATGAGGCTGTTAAATATGGTATTGGACGTGGCATCGGTGGAAGCAGGGCATCATATTTCTCAGATGATGTACTTTATCGTACACTGAGCAACGGATCAAGTATTCTTAGTGCTTACGGCTGGCTAAATACACCAACTACGCTTGTTTCACAGTTCCTAAGGGCTGACTACTCCTTAATGGATAAGTATATGATAAGCGCTACTGTCCGCCGCGACGGTTCTTCAAGGTTTGGCGCTGATAACCGCTATGGTGTATTCCCTTCGGCTTCTGTCGGATGGAGGGTTAAGAGCGAAAGCTTCCTTGCTGATGTAAACTGGCTTTCCGATCTCAAATTAAGAGCATCGTGGGGCACAATGGGTAACCAGCTTGCAGTAGACCCGATGAACCAATTCTTTAACTATGGCGGAGAGTCAGCACTTTCATTCTATGACATCAATGGTACATTCACGTCATCCGTCCAGGGATTTGCACCAACAAGGATCGGGAACCCTGATGCAAAATGGGAAACAAACGTTACAACAGATATCGGTTTTGAAGCATCATTCCTTAACAATAAGATAGGTTTGAAATTCGACTGGTATTCAAAGAAAACCGAGGACCTGTTATATAACCCTGAAGTGCCCGGAACAGTCGGCGCTGCAGACGTTCCTTATGTAAACGTTGCTTCAATGTCGAACACAGGTGTTGATATCGAACTTTCATACAGGAACCAGTGGGGTGATCTGGGATTCGATGGAAGTATTGTTGCCACTACTTATAAGAATAATATTGATAAAATTGCTGAAGGGATAACTTTCTTTGATCCTTATAATGACGCAAATACTGCTAACAGGATCAATGGTGTTCCCGTACGCAACATGGTCGGTCACCCGATGTCGGCTTTCTTTGGCTATGAGGTACAGGGCCTTTTCCAGAGCCAGGCTGAGGTTGACGCTGCTCCTGATCAGACAGGCGCTGAAGCCGGTTTCTTCCGCTTCAAGGATACAAACAAAGACGGCAGCATAACACCTGATGACAGGACATTCATCGGCAACCCGAACCCGAAATTCACATATGGTGTAAACCTTGCCTTTACCTATAAGAACTTTGACCTGACCGCATTCATTTATGGATCACAGGGCAACGATATCTTCAACTGGAACACATGGTGGGTCGATTTCTGGCCGTCATTCCAGGGACAGAAGAGCAAGAATGCCCTCTACAACAGCTGGACTCCCCAAAGGACAAATGCCACAACACCAAAGGCATCCAACAAGTCTAATTTCTCGAGCAATAATGAGATCAATGACTATTACATTGAAGACGGATCATTCGTTCGCCTGAAAAACCTTCAGATTGGTTATACGATACCTGAAAGCGTTACAAGCAAAATAAATATCGGATCGATCAGGATTTATTTACAGGGAGTGAACCTGTTTACAATAACCAAATACTCAGGTCTTGATCCGGAACTTGGCGGCTGGGACACAACATTCGGTATGGATGCCGGGAACTATCCTCTGGTTAAGCAGTACCTTGTAGGTTTAAATGTGAATTTTTAACAGTTTAAAATGAAATAATATGAAAAATAGATCTTTAATATTTTTCTTAATTCTTGCCGGGGTCCTGTTAATAGGTTCCTGTAAGGAAGACTTTCTGACAATTAAACCAGCAGGATCGCTCGACGAGAATATCCTTGCCGATGATCCGGGTATCGAAGCCATGCTGATTGGCTGTTATGCATGCCTTGACGGTCAGGGTGGACCTGGCGGCTGGGGATCAGCTACAACCAACTGGGTATATGGATCAATCAGAGGCATGGAATCAAACAAAGGTTCAGATGCCGGTGACCAGCCTTTTATAAACCCGATTCAGACTTTCAGTGAAACGGCAACGAATGATTACCTGAACGTTAAATGGAGAACAGTCTATGATGCTATAACACGGTGCAATAAAACGATCCTTATTATTAATAAGGCTCTTGAAAACGGTGCTATAGACCAAGCCAAGGCAGATTTGTGGACTGAGCAGGCAAGAGTACTGAGGGGATGGTATCATTTTGATGCATGGAGAATGTGGGGCGGCAAAATACCATATCTGGATGAAACCACAGATCCTTATACTGTTACGAATACCGCAGATGTAAGGGCACAGATAATCGCCGACCTTAGCGAAGGAATAAAGCTCCCTGTCAATATGGGAGCCATCGGAAGATTCAACAAAACCGTAAGCCAGATCCTTCTTGCAAAAGCCGAGATGGACATGAACAAGGATTATGGTAAAGCACTGACACTTCTTAATGATGCAAAAGCCACAGGTAAAAAGCCCAACGGAGCTGACATAGGCCTTGCTGCCACTTATGGTGAAATATTCGATATTGCCAACCGTAACGGTATCGAAGCTATCTATACTGTACAATATTCTGTAAATGATAACTCGGGCGGCACAAACGGTGGCAACGGTGAAGTTCTTAACTTCCCGTACAACGGTAATGCACCGGGTACATGCTGCGGATTCTTCTGCCCGACACAGGATTTCGTAAACTCATTCAGAACTAATGCTCAAGGATTACCTTATATTGATACATATAATAATTATCCGGTGATAAATGATCAGGGATGTCCTTCTGAAAATAATTGGGAATCTGGTAAAGCTTATAATAAAGATGAAGTCGTTATTGTTACTGATCCTGCAGAACCAGCTAATCGTCAGGTAAAAGGATATAAATCCCTTAGTAATGGTAATACAGGACATCCGCCTCTCACAAGTCCTACTTTTTGGGTGCTCCAATGGCAGGAAGATCCAGGTCCTTTAGATCCACGTCTCGATTGGTCCGTTGGCAGAAGAGGAATTCCATACTGGGATTGGGGAATTCATACAGGAATGAACTGGATACGTGACCAGTCATACGGAGGCCCTTACAGCCCGAAAAAGCAGGTTTACAAAAAATCACAGACTGGCCAATATACAGAAGTAGGAAGCTGGACATCGGGGTATACAGCAAACGGATACCGTATGATACGCTATGCAGACCTTCTTTTGTTACTTGCTGAATGTGAAATTGAAGCAGGTAGCCTCGACAATGCAAGGACACTTGTTAACCAGGTACGCACCAGGGCCGCAAATGCTGCCGGTTTTGTAATGGACGGCGCTGTCCCGGCTGCAAACTATGTTATCAACCCTTATCCAAGCACAGGAGCTCCTTTCGATTCCAAACCAAACGCACGCACAGCGCTGTATATGGAAAGAAAGCTTGAACTCGGTCAGGAAGGCCACAGATGGTTCGATCTCAACAGATGGGGCATTACTCTTGCTGAACTTACCAAAGTTCTTGCTTATGAGAAGGCTCTTCCATGGGGAGATAAATTGTATCTTGGTGCTGAATTAGGACCGGAAGACGTATCATTCCCGATCCCACAGCGTCAGATCGACCTCAGCGAAGGTAATATCGTTCAGAGATAAACCCCTTAATGGATTTACAGATAAGGACATGCCATGGCATGTCCTTATTTTTTATATTAGCGCAAATAAACATAGGGGATGAATAAACTATTTTTCCTGCTTGGTGCTGCCTTACTTATTTCCTGCTCCGATCCCACAAGATTTGTAAAGATGGATTCAGGACGTACCGGAATAGATTTTAATAACTCCGTTACTGAATCGGACAGCCTGAACATTCTGAATCAGGAGTACCTGTACAACGGAGCAGGAATTGGTACCGGCGACCTTAATAATGACGGTCTGACCGACCTTGTCTTTGCCGGTAACCAGGTTACTTCGCGAGTATATCTTAATACCGGTAATTTCAGGTTCAGGGATATAACCCCGAATTTGAAGGGGCTTTCAAACGATCAGTGGTACAGTGGCGTGGCGCTGGCTGATGTGAATAATGACGGCTGGCTTGATATTTACCTTACTTCGACATCAGGGAATTCGAGAGCACAAAATAAAAACCGTCTCTGGATCAACGGAGGATGTGAGAAAGACCAGGATCCTGTCTTCACTGAAAAAGCTGAAGAATATGGCATTGCATGCGACGATCGGTCGGTTGCAGCCGCATTTTTCGATTACGACCTTGACGGATTCACCGACTTGTATGTCCTTAACAATGAGATCACTTATCCCGCCGTTTCCACCTACCGCCGCAAGATAACCGACGGAACGTCACCAAATAATGACAGGCTTTATCACAATAATGGCAACTGTACATTTACTGATGTAACACTGGAGGCAGGTATTCTGATTGAAGGATTCGGAATGGGCCTTGCAATAAGCGACCTTAACAAGGATGGATACCCTGATATCTATATATCCAATGATCTTCTTGCCAATGATGTTATGTACATTAATCAGGGTGACGGGACATTCCGCAATGAGATCGGGAAATACATTTCGTACCAGTCGAGGACTTCAAAAGGCAATGATGTTGCCGACATAAACGGTGACGGGAATCCGGATATATTCACCCTCGATATGATGCCCGACACTTATCATAAGAAAAAGCAGACCATAAACGGATTCAATTATAATTTCTATTCAGCCGATAACTTATTCGGATATGAGCATCAGTACCAGAGGAATATGCTCCAGCTTCACAATGGATTCATGAATGAAAGGCTTCTGCCTTTCAGTGAATCGGCAAGGATAATGCATCTGTCGGAGACCGATTGGAGCTGGTCGCCCCTGATCGCTGATTTTGACAATGACGGGGACAGGGATCTGCTTGTCACCACGGGATTTCCCAGGGATTTAAGAGACAAGGACTGGACAAAGATAAAAGCCTCGGCAGCCGGATCTCTTACCACAGAAAAAGCTCTTTCAGAAATGACCCCGCCTCTTCTTATCCCTAATGCAGCTTTTGAGAATAATGGTGATTCAGTCTTTACCAGGAAAAACGACTGGCTCCCGGAGATCCCTTCATTTTCATCCGGCGCTGTATTTGCAGACCTTGATAACGACGGTGATCTGGATTATGTAGTAAACAATATTAATGACAAGGCAGGTTTATTCAGGAACAAGACTGTCGAAAAGGCAAAAGGATCTGCAAATTATCTAAGGATCAGACTAAAGGGACAGAATAATAATCCCATGGCTTTGGGAGCAAAGATTGAACTGTGGTGCAACGGGAAGATCGGATACTATGAACATTTTCTTACCAGGGGCTATGCATCGTCTGTTGATCCGGTAGTTCATTTCGGGCTTTCCGGCCTGAAGGTTGTAGATTCAATCAGGATTATCTGGCCTTGCAGCACAAATATCTCAGTTCTTAAAAATATAGAGGCAAACCAGACTATAGAGATAAACTACGGGAATTCTGCAGCCGCAAATAAAATTCGGGGAATTAAGGAGCAATCAGGATTGTTGTTCCGGCAGAGTGACAGTATACTTGATTATTCTCATTTTCAGGATGATTTCAACGATTTTATTCATGATCAGGAAATAATTCCCCACAAGTTTTCGCAGATTGGCCCATGCCTGGCGAAAGGGGATATCGACGGCGACGGAACTGAAGATATTGTAACGGGCGCCACTCTCAATCAACCGTCGATGGTGTATTTACGCCACGGAGACAGGTTTCAGCCTGCTGATTTTAATGAATTTACAACAAGAAAGAAAATACAGGAATCCGATATTGCAATAGTTGACTATGATAATGACGGTGACAAAGATATTATTGCAGTGGCAGGAGGGTACGAGAATCAGGTGGAGGATGAATACAGGCATTTCATTTACGAGAACCGGACAGGCACTTTCATAAGCCATCCTCTTAATGCACCGGCTTTCCCGGCTTCGGTCATACGTCCCTGCGATTTTGATAACGATGGTGATATGGACCTTTTTATAGGCTCGAGGGTAAAGAAAGGTATGTTCCCATATGCAAATCATTCATGGATACTTATTAATAAAAATGGCAGCTATTCAGCCGATCCTGTTTTCAGGCTTAACCTCGGCATGGTTACGGATGCAGTATGGACTGATTATAACAAGGATGGCTGGAAAGATCTCCTTGTGGCACGCGAATGGAATTCAATTGTGCTGATGAGAAATGACTCTGGTAAAACATTCGTTCCTGAAATAATTCCTGAAATCGAGTCGAGGCATGGATTTTGGTATTCACTTACTGCTGCCGACCTCGATGGTGACGGTGATGATGATTATGTTGCAGGTAATCTTGGAGAGAACAACAGATTCACCCTGAATGACATTCATCCTTTAAGACTTTATGCGATAGATCTGGAACCTGATGGAATAATCGACCCCCTTATGACTGCATTTTATGAAGATAAAAACGGTACAATGACTGAATATCCGGTTAACTATCTTGACGAATTATGGTCTCAGTCGCCGTTTATGGAGGGCAGATGTAAAGACTACACCTCATTCAGTTATCTGGATTTTAATCAGCTTATACCTGAAGCTGTGAGAATACGTCTGGAATTCAGTCTTTTTGTTAATACAACATCGAGCTGTATTCTTTGGAATGATAATGGCAGTTTCAGGTGGGAAAGAATGCCGTGGAAGGCACAGCTCTCTCCTTTAACAAAAATAATAATCAGGGATCTCAACAATGATTCACTTCCCGACATTATTACTGCCGGCAATGATTATTCTTGGGATCTGGCGACCGGTTATCTCGACGGTAATAAAGGCCTAGTACTGATTAATGAAACAGGCAGAAAGGAAGGGAAGGGCAATGCATCCTTTAGAGCTGTTGGTCCTTCCGAAAGCGGATTCCTGGCAAATGGAATGGCAGGGTCTATGCTCTGGATGGAAGGGAAGAATCCATTGCTGGTAGTTGGCATAAACAGGGGAAAAGCATTGGTCTTTGAGCACTCGATAAGATGAAATGGAGGCACGGATTTTGAAAGGAGCAGTATTAAAATCCTTAGTGTCCCTTTGAGTTACCCTTGGTTACCTTTGTGGTAAAAGAAAAAAGAATTTAACCACGAAGGGCACAAATGTAGTCACAAAGGGAAGAAAGAAGGAAAAGTTAGAATATTCAATCTATGAAACAGCTTCGGTGTTTTATTAGTAATTTTAAGTCCTGAGGATGGATATCGACATAACTTGCATGGCAATGAGAAAAACTCTTATAATAGCCCTCTGGATTTTGTTGCCCGGACTTACATCTTTACATGCTCAGACAGCGGTAAAGGATGCTGACGGCAATACCTATATGGCAATTGTTATCGGCAAACAAACGTGGATGGCCGAAAACCTTAAGGCTACCCGTCTGAACGACGGTACTCCGATAAAGCTCGTCACCGACGAGAAGGCCTGGGCTGCACTTAATTCACCGGGATGCTGCTATTATGACAATGATCCTAAAAACAAGGAAGTTTATGGTGTTTTATATAACTGGTTCACTGTGGATACAAAGAAATTATGCCCGAAAGGGTGGCATGTTCCAAGTGATGACGACTGGAAAGTACTGACTGATAAGCTCGGCGATCTGACAAAAGCCGGAGACAAATTAAAGGAGGCAGGTACATCACATTGGAAGAACTATTTCAGCCAGGCTACAAATGAATATGATTTTACAGCACTTCCTGCAGGAATGAGATATAATTCAGGTTTTTTCCCTGATTTCGGAAACGACTATGCTGTCTGGTGGTCCTCAACAAGGACTAATAACACACTTGCCTGGAACCGCGGATTACACAACAGTACCAGCAGATTATTCAGGGGATGTGACGAAATCCGCAGCGGATTCTCAGTCCGTTGTATTATGGATAAGAAGTGATATATTAGCATCCCTAAACTTGTTTTATGAGGTACATATTTTTCGGATTATTCTCCCTGATGCTGTTCTCCTGTTCAAAAACAACAAGGTTCGAATATCTCGATCCGGCAAAAACAGGTGTTGACTTCAGTAATACCATAACCGAATCTGACAGCTTCAACGTGATGATCTATGAATATATTTACAACGGTGCCGGCGTTGGGATCGGGGATCTGAACAATGATGGGCTGCAGGATATTGTATTTGCAGGGAACCAGGTTTCCCCTAGGGTATATCTTAACCTCGGTAACTTCAAGTTCAGGGATATAACATCAAACTTCAAAGGACTTACCAACAATCAGTGGTTCAGCGGGGTGACTATTGTCGATATTAACAACGACAGGCTTGCTGATGTTTATATTACTTCCACAAAGGATTCATTGCCCGGGAGATGTCTTAACCGTCTCTGGGTAAATATGGGAATCGATGATAAGGGAGAACTGTTTTTTGAGGAGAAGGCAAAAGAATACGGAATAGCATTTGACGGAGAATCGGTTCAGTCGGCTTTTCTTGATTATGACCTCGACGGGGATATTGATCTTTATATAATGAACAATACCCTGAATTCAAGAATGGATGCTGCCTACCGTGTCAAAATAACCGATGGCAGCGCCATGAATAATGACAAACTCTTCCGTAACAACGGCAATGGTACATTTACAGATGTTACTATTGCAGCAGGGATTGTATATGAAGGATTTGGCCTTGGCATTGCTGTCGGCGATGTAAATAAGGACGGATACCCCGACCTTTACATATCGAACGATTTTATCTCTAATGACCTTCTGTATATAAACCAGAAAAACGGAACCTTTAAGAATGAAATTGCCAGATACATGTCGTACCAGACCAAATCATCAATGGGTAATGACATGGCTGACGTAAATAATGACGGTTTTCCGGATATCATGACACTCGACATGCTTCCTGAATATTACTATAAAAAAAGACAGACAATTGCTGGATTCAGCTATATGTTCTACGGTCTCGACGCCAGATTTGGTTTTGAACATCAGTATCTCAGGAATATGCTTCACCTTCACAACGGCTTCATAAACGGGGAAATGATTCCCTTCAGCGAGGTGGGCCAGATGGCGGGAAACATTTATGATACTGAATGGAGCTGGTCTCCATTGTTTGCCGATTTTGACAACGACGGGGATAAAGACCTTATAATAGCCAATGGCTATCCTAAAGACCTTACCGACAAGGACTGGACAAGGTATAAAGTCACTGTTTTTGGTTACGTTGCCGACCGCGATCATGTTATCAAAATGGCGCCTTCGATCAAAGTCAATAATATGGCATTTGAAAACACCGACCTGAGCCATTTTATCAAAAGAAATGACTGGCTTCCCGACATCCCTTCATATTCGTACGGCGCCTCATTTGTTGATCTTGATAATGACGGCGATCTCGATTATGTGTCGAACAATATTAACGACAAGGCTTTCATCCTTAAAAATACAACTGTCGAAAAATCCCGTAAAAAATCGGGATGGATCAGGATTCGGCTTAAAGGGAAAGAAGGAAATACAATGGCATTAGGAGCAAAGACAGAGATATGGTGTAACGGCAGGTACCAGTTCAATGAACATTTTCTGAGCCGTGGCTATGCCTCTTCTGTCGATCCGGTTATACATTTCGGAACCGGAGATGCAGCTTTGGTTGATTCGGTAAAAATCACATGGCCGGCATCGGGAAAAATTTCTCTTATTAAGAAATTAAAACCGGGACAGTTAATAGAAGTTGATGAGGATGAATCCGTTGAGCAAGGTAAAGCTTTAGTCCCGGGTAAAAATTCATCATTGCTTTTTACACCATGTGACAGCATTCTTCCTTACACTCATCAACAAACTGATTTTCCTGATTTTTACCTCCAACAGAATATCATTCCGCATAAGTACTCTCAGATTGGTCCCGTGATGGCAAAAGGAGACCTGAATAATGACGGCAGGGAAGATATTATTATCGGAGCAACAAACCTTCTTCCGACAACTGTATATCTCAGGAGAGGCAAAGGGTTTGTAATGGATTCCATACCCGGGCTGACAGGGCGAAGGGAATTCTCCGAATCGGCACTGGTGGTAACCGATGTCGACAATGATGGTGACAATGATATCATAGCTCTTGCAGGCGGATACGAAAACAAAGAAGAAAACGAATACCGTCATTATATTTATGAAAACGAAAACGGAGTATTCACCAGAAAAGAGCTTCCCGTACCTCCTTTTATTGGTTCGGTGATAAAACCATGGGACTTTGACCATGATGGCGACCCCGACCTGTTCATAGGCTCAAGGGTGAAAAAAGACATGTTCCCTCATTCTGACCCTTCATGGCTGTTAATAAATGAAAAAGGGAATTTTTCGATAAAAGCTCCGATCAAGCTTGACCTTGGAATGGTTACCGACGCTGTATGGAGCGATTATAACAAGGATGGATGGGAAGACCTTATTGTGACAAGGGAATGGAATTCAATTGCCTTACTTAAAAATTCAAGAGGAAAGGAACTGATACAGACAGCTGTTAAGGGATTTGAAAATTACCATGGATTCTGGTTCTCAATTGTGGCCGGTGATTTTGACAATGACGGCGATGACGACTATGTCGTTGGAAATCTGGGGGAAAACAACAGATTCACAATAAGCGACCTTTATCCATTGAGCCTTTATTCAATTGATCTCGATCTCGACGGAGTCATCGATCCTGTATCAACGGCTTACTGGAAAGATAAGGATGGCAAAATGACTGAATATCCTGTTAACTATCTGGATGAACTCATTGAACAGTCAAATCTTTTCCAGAAACTTTTCAGCGATTACAAATCATTCAGCTACACAGCCTTCAACCAGATGATTGATGAGGAAATAATGAAACGTCTCGAGTTCAAGCTATATGTGAACACCCCTTCAAGTTATGTCATCTGGAACGACAATGGGAATATGAAATGGGAAAAACTTCCGTTCCAGATGCAGGTTTCCCCTGTCAAAAAGATGATTGTAAAGGATCTGAACGGGGATAAGTATCCTGATATAATTGCCGGAGGAAATGATCACACATATGATATCTCAACCGGATATTATGATGCGTTGAAAGGCATTGTATTTATGCCTGATGGCAGTCATTCGTTCAGGGTTCTCACGCCGTCGCAAAGCGGACTATTACTGAATGGCATGGTGGAGTCGCTGCTTTACTTTGATGGCGACACATCACTGGTGGTGGCAGGAATTAACAGAAGGAATGCTGTTGTTTATTCGGTGCGCACAAGTTCACCCTGACTGAACCGGAATTTGACGACCTCCCAGCACGAGGGACAGCTGAAAAGGGGAGTGTCGCGGGCATGCTCGGGCACATCGGCAGTAATCAGCCTGTCTTCAATTGAGATAATCTTCATATCTGATTCGATGGCCGCGGCCAGTTCGAATTTATTCCCTGATTTAAGAATAATAAGCTGGTCCGATACGGTCTGATTCTGTCCCTGAAAAGTATAAAGCGTAACAGTCGCATCGGTTTCATTGTCGTCGTTTATAAGCCCTGTCCTTATTGTTGACGGATCGAGGATAAAACGTTTGTTTTCGTCGCTGTACTCAATGACACCGTTCCCCAGATCCTTTTTTTCAGGATTCTTAAGTTGTCCGGAAATATAATAAGCGGCAACTTTAATGATCTTTTCATTGGTTTTTCTGTCGGTATTGCCTGATGACGGATCCGAACCTGAATTACAGGAAAGTAGCAGGAACGACAATACTCCCGCGAAAAGGAATAAATGTATTTTTCTGATCATGACAAATTATGTGAAAACCAAATGTAGAATAAAATCCTTTAACCGCAATGGACACAAAGGTTGCGCGAAGTGCGCCAAGGAGTTTATTACCATATAATAGTCTGATTGTATAAATTCAGACTTTACGTTATCGGAAAAAATTTCGTTAAGAACTTACACAGAGGGACACAGAGAAAGCACAGAGAAACACTGAGATATTCTTCTTTAACTCTATGGCCCTCAGTGTCTTCTCTGTGTTCTCAGTGTAAGTTCTTTATTTTTGTTTCAGTCATTATTAATTTGCTTTACCTTACAATGATCCAAAAAAATTCTAACTTTATCGCTCACAAAACCAAATGGAAAGTCGGATGATGATGGGAAAGAGACAGGTCGTGAATCTGGTTTTACTGACAGCAATACTGTTCTTTTGGGGATGCGGTACAAAGTTTGACGAAAATGTTCCTCAGGCTGACCGGACTCCTGCAATCAGTCCCGATTATGTTAATGTTACGATACCTCCAAATATCGCCCCCATGAATTTCAGGATCATGGAAGAAGGCAGATCTTTTATGGTTATTGCAGAATCGGGCGATATTAAGGTTGAAGTAAGATCTTCAGACGGGACGATAAGGTTTCCGGAAAAGAAATGGAAAAGGCTTCTCTCAGGCAGAAGCGAGGGCAAAATTTCTTTCCATGTTTTTACTGCCGACGGAAGGGAAACAACCCGGTACAGGGATTTCTTTATGAATGTGGCTGACGAACCCATTGATCCTTACCTGGCGTACAGATTAATAAATCCCGGATATTACAGCTGGTCGAACATTAAGATAATGCAGCGATCGATTGAGAGTTTCGATGAGGAGCCGCTCTTTGACAACCAGATAATGGAGAAGAACTGTGCAAACTGTCATTCATTCAACAGGAACAGTTCTGACCGTTTTCTCCTGCACATCAGGGGATCGAAGGGAGGAACATATTTTGTCGAGGATGGAAAGATAACACGTACAGATCCAAAAATTGAATCAATGCCCGGAGGTGCAACCTATCCTTCATGGCATCCCGATGGAAGGTTTGTCGCATTTTCTTCAAACCAGGTGCGCCAGAGCTTTTATTCTGTCCCTGAAAAGAATATCGAGGTTTTCGATCTTGTTTCTTCACTGATAGTTTACGACAGGGAGCTTAATGAAGTTATTAATGTCACCGACAGGGATACTTCCAAATGCCAGCAGACATTCCCTTCATGGTCGCCCGACGGCAAGTATCTATATTTCTGCAGGGCACCGCAGCATATCTCATTTTCTTCTCCGGAACTGGAACAGATAAAAAACACAAGGTATAATCTAGCAAGGAAATCGTTCGATAGCGACACCCGCAAATTTGGAGATACCGAGATAGTTTTCAATGCTGATTCGGTGAATAAAAGTGTATCATTTCCAAGGATCTCCCCCGACGGAAGGTTTCTTGTATTTACTCTTGCTGATTATGGCACTTTCCCGATATGGCATCAGGAAGCTGATCTCTATATGCTTGATCTTCAGACCGGGAAAACTGTCAAAATGGACGTTAACAGCGATAAGACCGAAAGTTATCATACATGGTCGGCAAACGGAAGATGGCTTGTCTTCAGCAGCAGGAGGTTGGATGGCCGTACCGGACGCCCTTATTTCGCCTACATAGGCAAAGACGGAACCCAGGGAAAGGAATTTGTGCTGCCGCAACGCGACCCTGTTCTTTACGACCGTATGCTTGAGTCGTTCAATATTCCCGAATTTGTTGACGGCAGGATCAGGATCAGTCCCCGCGATCTGGCAGCTGCTTCAAAACAGGAACCGCTGAAGGCTATTCCAGGAAATCCGGGGGATGCAATACCTGCAGTTCAGCAATTTAAAAAGGAAGAGGGAGTAAAGGATAATCAACGATCAGTTCACGAGTAATGGGCAAAGTAAAGACTACACCGGTAAAAGAGAAAGATATATATGTTTTTTTAGGGCTCTTCTTTTTATTAGCCTTCTGTTATTTTTGTTTTTTTGGCAATTACGTCCTTTATTTTCAGGAAACCCAATCTCTTTTCATTTTTTCGGGTGATTTTCTTCATCAGCGGCTTTTAAAACCGGGCGGGCTTCTTGAATATGCAGGAAGGTTCCTGAAACAATTCTATGCCGGCAGGGTAGAGGGATCACTTATCCTGGCTTTGGTTCTTACGCTCGTCGCTTTTCTTTTTCATAGAATCAACAGGCGCCTCCTTCCCGAAAGCTCCGTCAGGCTACCTTTATTTCTTATACCTGCCTCCATCCTGATGCTAATGCAGGCAAACTACTATCACCTGATGGAATATAACCTTGGATTCCTGACGGTAATGTCATTTTATCTTTTTTTTATTTCATCGTCAGGAAAGTGGCGCAGGATAGCCGTTTTAATACTTTTCCCTTTATTCTATTACTTTGCCGGCGGGTATGCAATGATCTTTGCAGGATTATATGTCGTTCACCTGCTTGTAAATGGGAAAGATAATAAAAGGTTTTTACTGATACCTTTGCTCCTGGTCGTTGCCGGTTTTTCCTTCATGGTTTCCGTTAAATTATTATTTCTTGAACCATCCGCAAACCTGATATTTTATCCATTGCCATGGCTTGAAGAAAAATCGTACAGGGCGGCCTTTATTATCCTTACTGCTTTTATAGTTCTTTATCCGGTTATTTGTAACCTTATATCAAAATACGGAAATACCAGTCTTAATACAAGGATGCTTTCCCTTGCAGAGGGACTTGTCATTTTAGTTGTCAGCATTATTTTTCTTTTAAGAATATATAATCCACAGACATCGAGGGTAGTCGAAATACAGAGACTTGTCTTTTCAGGCAGATATGAGGAAGCAGCAAGGCTTCACGAAAGAAAGCCTTCACTGAATCTTATCGGACAATACTTTTATAATTATGCCCTTGCCGAATCGGACCAGTTATGCGACAGGATGTTCAGGGGACGCCAGGATTTCGGGTACAACGCCCTGATACTGCCATGGGGTGATGTTCATCTCGACCGGGGAGCTTATTTTTATTATGCCGTTGGATTAAGCAATGAAGCTCACAGGTGGGCTTATGAAGAAATGACAGTATATGGCTTCCGTCCGGGAAATCTGAAGATGCTTGCAAAAACAAGCCTGATTAACGGCGACTGCCAGATGGCAAAAAAATATCTCAATATTTTAAAAAAGACTGTCTACTACAGAAAATTTGCAAAAGATCTTCTGAAACTTGCAGATAATCCTGAGCTTATAGACTCACATCCCGAGCTGGGAGCAAAACGAAAGCTTCTTCCCAAAAACAATTTTTTTGTCCAGTTCAATGAACCTCAAAACAATCTGCCCCTGATTCTTGAGGGAAATCCTTCTAACAGAAAAGCTTTTGAATACTATATGGCCGGTCTTCTCCTTAGTAAAAACGTTGAGGAAGCAGTGGCCAATATAAAGAAAATGAAAGCAATGGGGTATACGCAGATCCCTCGTAATCTTGAGGAGGCAGTCATGATCGTGTATAACAGCCGTCAGATTTTCCCTGATGTCGGGGGATTGCCAATGAGCGCCGATACTCAGAACCGTTTCAGCCAGTATTTCACTGCTTATGTTGCAGCACGCCAGAATCCTGTTCAGCTTAAAGCAAGAATGGAGGAGAAGTTCAGCGATACATTCTGGTATTATTTTCATTTCAAATAATAACCTTTGCGATCTTTGCGGTAAAAAATTTTTTAACCACAATCCCGAGTACTCGGGACAAAGGATTACGCAAAGGGCACAAAGTGGTTTCACACTTATTCATGTTATAGCTTCTGAGTATATGTAGATATGTTAAAAAAAGTTATATTTACAGATATACCCTGAACCTGATACAATGTTGAAGAAATCTTTATTAATCAATCTGATATTACTTTTCTTCGCCCCTTTCATGGTTCTTTATTCCCAGAATCCAAGGATGGACGGGTATAAAGGGATATGGTATTCATCCGGAGCGAAAATGAGCTACGGCTACAAGTTTTCAGGTGGCGTTTCAACTTTCGCATCACGACACAGGCCTATTGCCATATATTCTCCCGAAGCCAGGAAGACGTTCTTTGTGTACGGCGGTACCACAAACGCTGATGAACAGCACCTCCTGATAATGATCTCCTATTTTGACCACAAAACGCATATGGTGCCCAGGCCAGTAATTGTATACGATAAAATGGGGGTAAAGGAGCCCTACGACAATGCATCACTCGCGATTGATGATCAGGGATTTCTGTGGGTGTTTATCAGCGGATACAACCGAACCAGGCCCGGATTCATTTATAAAAGTACCAGACCATATTCAATTGATGCTTTTGAACTTGTAAGGGAAATAGAAATGATATCTCCGCAGCCATGGAGGGTAAATGACAAGGGTTTTATAATGGTTTATTCAAAATTGTCAAAAGGGCTGGATATTTGGTGTGCTTCAGGCTCCGACGGAAAATCATGGCCGGTTGATAATAAACTTGTTTCGATGGGAGGCAATCTGCAGATCTCAGATATTCATGAAGGCATTATTGTGACTGTTTTCAACTACTTTCCCAGGGGTGATATCGACGGCCAGACAAACCTTTATTGTTTGCAGAGCGATGACATGGGGGAGACATGGAAGACAATCGACGGGAAACCTGTAAATATTCCGCTTACCGATAAGAACAATGAAGCCCTGATAAAGAATTTTGAACAGGATGGGAAGCAGGTCTATCTTAGTGATATAGATTTTGATTCTGACGGGAATCCTGTTATTCTGGCTATTATCAGCAGCAGTCGTGTTCCCGGGCCCGGATCAAGAGACTGGTTCGTAATCAGCCGGAAAGACGGGGACTGGAACTTTAAAAAGGTGTGCGAATCATCTCATAATTTCGACAGGGGATCTATTCATATAGAGGGCAGCGAGTGGAAATTGATCGGACCTACGGAGCCCGGTCCGCAGGAAAGCGGGACAGGAGGCGAAGTTGCATTGTGGGTAAGCAGAAACGGGGGAACCGACTGGCAAAAAGTAACCTTTGTTACAAAAAACAGCATTAATAATAATTCCTTTGTTCGCCACCCTGTAAATGCACAAAAGGACTTCTATGCCCTTTGGACCGACGGGAATGCGGATGAATTATCAAAATCATATCTTTATTTCACAAATGAGAAGTGCGATAAGGTATGGATGCTTCCATATGATATGAAGGAGAGCATGCGTAAACCAGTCAGGATCAGATAGGCCTAATTAAGCTTGTAAAGCTTCGCCGCATTGTCATGGAAGATCATTTTCGCTATCACCATAGCCTCATGTTCGGTAATATATCCGTCCCGAACCTTGTTAATCAGGGCTTTGGAGATTATCCTTTTTGCTGATTTAAGCTCGCTGTAAACATTTTCAACTGCCATGCAATCGCCACCAAATGCAGTTATCCTGCTAACAGGTACCATCTCGAGCCATTCATTGAAATATCTTTCACTGTAAGTCGGCGAAATCATGTAAACCCAGTTCATGTCGATATAAACATTTCTATAGTTCTTGGCAAGGGCTGAAACCTCTCCACCGTAAGGATAACTACCGTGATAAAGAACAAATTTAACATCAGGGTAATCAATAAAGAGATTTGTAAGCAGAGTTGGATCGGAATCTCCGATTATCTTTCCTTTCCCGGCCTGTATGCCGGTGTGAATCGCAATAGGTTTATCATATTTCCTTGCAAGGTCCAGCAGCCTGAAGAGCATGTAATCCTGTAGCGGCTTTGCCTCTTTCATCGATAATTCAAAATCTTCTTCGCCGTTTACGAGAGTCTTGAATACCTTTTTTGCAGCATCCGCACCCGTTTTATCGAACTGCAGAGTCCGGTAATACGAACTGAATATTTTTGCGGCTACCATTCCGTTCTTCAATTCTTTAACAAATGCGGTTTCAAGCGATCTTACAAAATCGTCAAGCGAGTATATGGGGTCGAGCTGCTGAATTGCAAGTGAATCAATCCTGAATTTTGATTTTATGGTAAGCCAGTCGTCGAACCTTTTTTCATATCTTATAAAACCATCCTTGCCAGGCATGTAGTTTCCATCCTTGATTATATAATCTATCCGGCACGAATCCCTTATTATCCTGTCGAACCAGTCAGTCTCATAAGCTTTCCTTATCTTTTCGGAAAGAGGCCCCACTGTTGATTCATTAAGCTCATTGATGCCGTAAAAGGTTGATGTACTTTGAATGATCATTCTGTTAAAGGATGTATTGAACGAATTATTCCAGTATGGCTCGATGATTTTCCATTTGCTTACCGGATCGAGCTGTCTGTTAAAGATACTGTCAAAGAGAGTGTCGGGCATTCCGGCAGAGACAAGGTCGTCATAACCGTTCTGCATGAACAGAAGCGAAAAATCGAGAAAGTAACTGTCTTTCAGCATTTCAGGACCAATGAGATGCTCGTGGGTATCTATAATTCTGATAGTATCTATATAATTGTTTATCCGTGTTTCGAATCCCGGTGCCGGAAGATTATGTAAATATCTCTGAGCCTTTCCCGGCAAAAAGGAAGCAATAAGTATCAAAATAGTTACTCTGAATCTCATCAAACGAGGGGGATATCCAAATTTCACGGGTTTAAAATTAGACCATTAATTCGGGCCCCTTATTCCCTGTTAAGGTTATTTAACACAATTTAAGATGTAATAACAAAAAATTAGGGGGGCATTTGAAACATATCCATATTGATGGAGGAGATACCTCATTACGCCAGACCTTCGGAAGCTCAGGTCTGGCTCCATTCGGAATGACAAAGCACATAGGTGGGTTACGGGGGAATGAGGCGGGGCGTTTTGATGAAAAGTTTTTACTGAAAAAGGAACATATTACAAAACGCCCCGCCTCATTCCCCCCTTTCTTTTAAAAAGACGCCTTGTCATCCCGAATGAGCCGTTCCTGAGCGTGCGAAAGAACGGTGAAATGAGGGATCTCCTGCAATAGGCAGTACTTCGCTTATCTCCCCGATTATCAGAAGATGCATGTATCAACGTATTATAAGCAGTACCTTAATACGTTGCCGGATCTGGTTCAGTCGTGGTAAACGCCAGATCTTCAGCCCCTTCAGTGCTGTTATTACGGAAGGAGTTCTCGGACCCCCGGTTGTTCACCGGGGGTTATTCACATTCAACTCTTTCAGAGTTGCGGTGCTTTGAGCAGGAAGCCCTTTCAGGGCTTTATGAGGCAATTGCACCTATTTATTATCCTTTTGTTTTGACAGCCTGCAAGATACAAGTCAGGAATTATTGAAAGGGATTCCTCATGGAGCCTGACCTTCGCATACTCGGGTCAGGTTCCATTCGGAATGACAAGACTGTTTTAATGGAAAGGGGGGAGAGGGAAGAAGCGGCGATTCACAGAAAGATTACATTATAATTGCTGACTCCATTGAATCGCCGCTTCTTCCCTCCCCCCGGCACCCCCAGATGCCATTTTCATCCCGAATGAACCGGTCCCAGGTTTTACGGGGGACCGGTGAAATGAGGGATCTCCTGTTTGAGGCAGGGATTAATAATTAATAGGTGCAAAAAAAGAGGCGTGCAACCTGCACGCCTCCTTTATGAGATTCAGATTATCCTGTAAATAATCAATAAGAAGCATCCTGGGTCAGAACGCCTTTCTGAAGGTCCATCTGGCTCTGTGGTATTGGCCAGTAGTCATCCTCGGCAGCATTGAAAACAGCTCCGACCATGAAACCTCTGAATGTTACATCATCAGCGATGTAGTTATTCAGGGTTGTTGCAAGGATTCCCCAGCGCCTCAGGTCGAAGAACCTGTGGTTTTGTGTTGCAAATTCGAGCCTTGTTTCTTCCTGTACTGCTTTGAGAGCGTTTTCTTTTGTATCGAAAGGATATGCTCCTGCAGTTGTAGGATAAGGTTCAACCTTGTAATTGGCCGCCGGTTTTGTATAATCGACAACAGGATTTGAAGCCAGGTTCTTGGTGCTGGTGCAAAGGCCCATTACAGGTGTGCTGTTCTTTGCACGTGTACGGATCTGGTTTACAAGATCTCTTGCCATGACGAGGTCGTTGTCTTCAATTGCGCATTCAGCTCTCCAGAGGAGTATGCTTGCATAACGCATCATCCTGAAGTTTTTGCCGTTGTAGAATCCGCTGCCGTTCAGGTTCAGTGCCTGCTCATCTTTTTTGTGCATGAAGATCTTTGTCATCATCGGACCACCATTGACCTGTTCACGGATCCAGTCGTTTCCGGGATGTATGCCCCATCCGAGGAAGTCAACACCGCGGCGTGCAACTATAAAGTCAACACGCGGGTCGAGCAGGTGATCTGTCGGAGTGAAATCTACACCGCTGCCAAGACCCATATCTGTAGCAAGGTGAACACGGTCGGCCGGGTTAAGAACCGGAAGACCATTGGGGTCGACCTGGAATGCATCGAAAAGGTTCCTTGATGGCTGATAGAATCCCCAACCGCCGCAACTTGCAGGACCATTCTGGTGGAAGTTGCAGCCTGAACCGTTAACCGAGCAGGTTCCTGTTGCCGTTGATGAGCACTGCAGTTCGAATATTGACTCAACGTTGTTTTCGTGGGTCATATCGAAGTTGTGATTATAATCAGCAGCAAGACTGAATTTTCCACTGGCGATGATTGCATCAAGCAGAGTTTTTGCTGCCGGATACTCCTTCTGATACATATGAGCCTGTGCCTTGAATGCCATTGCAGCAAATTTTGTTACACGACCGGCTTCATTATTGTATTTGGTCTCAGGGAGGTTGTCAATAGCAAACTGAAGGTCGGCTTCAATACCATCCCATCCTGAATCAGTGTTCGGAACATCCTGGGGTAATGTCTCCCCAAGTTCAGCCTGAGTTTTAATGTAAGGGATTTTTTCAAAGATCTTGTTTGCCTGGAAATGGAACCATGCTCTCAGGAATTTAGCCTCTGCCTCAACCTGCTTGGCCCTGGTATCGGTAAGAGGCGTTGATCCTGCCTGTGCCAGTGTAAGGAAATCAAGACAAACATTTGCTCTTGCAACCCCATCATAGCAGGCATTCCACCTGTTTTCCATGTAGGGATTGTTGGGTAGCGCCTGGTATTTCTCGAGGAGGTTAAAGTTACTCTGGTCACCTGCTGAAGTACCTTTATAAGCGTCATCCGAGCATCCTCCGGAATAAGTCCAGTCACTTGCCATTGCAGCTCCGAACATCGACTGGTTACCATTCTGCATCCTCTCGTAAACACCTATCAGCAGAGATTCAACTCCGTCGGGAGTCTGCATCTTTACGTCAGGGGCAACTCCGGGAGGCTCCTTGGTAAGGAAATCCTCGTTGCACGAAACTATCATAAGGAGGCTTCCGAACAGTAACGCGACAGATAATAATTTAGATAATCTTTTCATATTCATTTGTGTTTAATATTCAACAAATTTTACAATTAGAGACCGAAAGTAATACCGAAGATGAATTGCTTTCTTGTAGGCCATGCGCCTGAGTCAATACCCATGTTGATGCCAGCGCCTGAAATTTCAGGGTCGAGGCCACGGTAACCGGTTAATGTGAACAGGTTGGAGCCCTGGAAATAGACCTGCAGGCTTCTGAATTTATTATTCAGGAGCTTGTTTACATCGTACCCGACTCTCAGTGTTTTCATACGGAGGAATGAACCATCCTCAATGAATGCTGTTGAAGGCTCCTGGTGAGGTGTGTCGTTATTATAAATGATCGGCATTGTAGGTTCGCCTTTCAGATACGGGCTGCCCCATGATTCATAGAGTCTTCTTTTACTTTTTCCTGATTCAAACTGTGTATAGTCGATAAAACGGCTAACATAGTTGACTATCTCGTTACCTACGGAAGCATAAAGGGTTGTCATTACGCTGAATCCCTTGTACCCGAGACTGAGGCTGAGACCAGCTGTGAAATCAGGGTGAGGTGATCCGATATATGTACGGTCGGCTGCATCGATGTAACCGTTTCCGTCAACATCTTTGTATTTGAAGTGACCTGCCTTGTTATATGTACCATTTGCACCAAAAGCTTTTGGCCATGCAGCAGCTTCTTCATCCGAATCGAAGATACCTTCAACTATATAACCGAAGAATTCAGGGAATGCCCTTCCTGTCTGGGTCCTTGTATAGTATTTTTCACGATATCCTGAACCCTGGTAGAAGTCGGTGGCAACGTCGGTAAGCTTGGTAAGCTCATTCTTATATCTTGAAAAGACGAGGTCAGCGCTGTATGTAAGGTCGCCGTTAAGAGCGCTGTTTGCATATCCGAGGGAAAGATCGAACCCGGTGTTCTTCATTTCACCTATGTTGATAGAAGGCCTTGTAGCTGTTCCAAGGACAAGAGGCAGCTGTTTCGGATAGAGCATGTCTTTTGTAGTACGCTGCCATACATCGAATGTAACTGTGAGGTTCTTAATCAGTGTAGCATCGATACCAACGTTGGTGGTCGCTGTTGTTTCCCATTTTACATCGGGGTTGCCGAATGTCGACTGACGGAAACCTGTACCGCTCATTGAGCCGTTTGCTCCCGACATGCCATAACTTGCATCACTTTCACTGTAGGCGAACTGCGTGTAAGGATTGTAGTTACCCATACGGTCATTACCGACAACACCGTAACCCAACCTGAGCTTCAGTTCATTCAACCACGATTTTGTTGATGCCATGAAAGATTCTTCCGAGATCCTCCAGCCTAATGAAGCGGCTGGGAATACGCCGTATTTTGTATTTCCAAATCTCGAGGAACCGTCACGGCGCAATACTGCTTCAACCATGTATTTATCGGCAAATGTGTAATTGACACGGCCGAACAATGAGAAGAGGCTGTACTGTGAATATTCATCAGAGTTGGCGATACTTCTCAAACCGGTGTTGAGTGAAAGATAATTTAAATCCTTCATCGGGAACTGTGCCCTGCTGGCATTCATTCTCCAATAGTCGTCGTCATAAGCTTCTGTTCCGGCAATAACCTTGAAATTATGCTGTCCTTTAACAAAACCATATTCCAGGGTGTTTGTCCATGTCCAGTTAAGGCCGAACCTTGAGTTGATGCCATAACTGTCATATGTTCCTCTTTCAGCTGCTGCAACTTCAACATAACCAAGATCCCTGTCGCGGCGACCGTACTGGTTTATACCAACAAGCGATTTGGCCGATAATCCTTTTAGAATATTAAACTGTATGAATGCATTGCCGCTGACAGTCATCTGACGGGCATAGTCATACTGGTTCTTATCAAGAAGGAACACAGGGTTCTGAGCGTTACCCATATTGGATGAACGCGATCCTGCATAATTGACTCCCGATTCATCATAAACGGGTACCGCGGTGGGTAACCTGTAGGTCCATGACAGGATTGATGATTCACTGTTATCATTGCCCTGGTAGCCGTAATCGTTTGTATACTGGATTCCGACATTTGTACCCAGGTTTACCCATTTTGCAGGTGATGATGAGATATTTGCACGGAGGCTGTATCTTTCAAAGCCTGTCCATTTGAAAGCGCCTTCCTCATCGGTATAACCAAGGAGGAATGCATATGTGGTGTTTTCCGAACCGCCGGCAATATCGATTGTATATTCCTTATAAGCAGCGTTCCTTGTTGATTCCTTGTACCAGTTGGTTCCCGGACTCAATCTTGCAATAAGATATGTGTCATCGCCATCATCAACGGCAAGCTTATTGTCATATAATGACATGTCGGTACGCGGGTCGCCGTTCATTGCGGCTGTCGGGAAAATATAATCAGGCAATACCGGAGTGCTGCCCGTTCCGAACTGTGCATGCTTGTACTTAAGTTCGGGTTCTGCTTGACCAGGTGGTAATAGTCCTGCTACCCAGTCGGCATGGTCCCTGTTGAATTTGTTCTTTGTTTCAAGCCAGAGCATATCGGCCCATTCCTGGGTGTTCAGAAGTTCATATGATTTACCTGGTGTAGTAAAGCCCTGTCTGACATTGACATTCATCGACATTTTCTGGTTTTTCTTGCCGCCTTTTGTAGTAACAAGAACAACACCGTTTGCAGCTCTTGCACCGTAGATCGACTGTGCAGCAGCATCCTTAAGGATAGTAATTGTTTCGACATCGTTTGGCGAGAAGGTTCCGCCGGGAACACCATCAACGACATAAAGCGGGTTTGCATCGTTGATTGTCGTCATTCCCCGGATCCTGATAGTTGATCCTTCACCGGGAGTGTGCTGGTTCAGGATTGTAACACCTGCAACTTTACCCTGCAGACGTGTGATCGGGTTTGTGGCAGCGCTTTCAGCGAGATCGGCAGCATCGACCTGGGCAACTGATCCTGTAAGGGATTTTCTTGTCTGGGTCGAATAACCAACAACCACAATCTCATCGAGAGCCGATACGGCTTCAGTAAGGATAACATCAATATTAGTCTGTGAACCTACTGTCACATCCTTTGAGTTGTAGCCGATAAATGAAAAGCTCAGCACTGAATTTGCTGATGCTACGTTGAGTGCATACCGGCCATCGGCATCGGTTATAGCACCATTGATTGTGCCTTTTTCCAGTATGTTCACACCAGGAAGGGCAGCTCCGGCCTGATCGGTTACCCGGCCTGTTACTCTCTTCTGCTGCAGATCATCAGGAACTGACAGACCAAAAGAATAAGTCTGTACAGATACGAGCAAAAGCAGCACGGTCAGTAGCCTCACCCCAACCTTCAAACGGATTGTAAAAGGTGAAACTGCACGCATGATTTTTTTCGTCATACTTTTTTGAATTGGTTAGATTAGAATAATAAAATAATTAAGGGTACTAAGTTTTTTGTACTTAGAAAAATTCACGATTCCGGGGAAAAGATACAATCCCCGTTTTCTTTTGACAGGATTAAATTAAGCAGTGTTTTTCATAGGCATATACGGTTTGGGTTAGTAGGGTAAACAAATTTATTGAAATGTTTTAATAATTCGCAATCTCTGACCATTTTTTTTAAAATCCAATGCCATAGCCAGATAGAGAGGATATTAGTGTGTTTAGTAACATTTTGGTTTCCCGCACAGGAGCCTGAAAGGTGAAATAACAGCCGATCGGGATTGGTAAAAGTCTAAAGATTATCCTTTGAAATTACTGTTATTTGCAATTTTTTTGTTATTATTATATTCATTTTCAGAACTTAATGTCATCTACTGGCAATATATTTCCAAAAAGTGAAGTTTAAAACATAAATTCAGGGCAAAATGAACCGTATTCTGATTGTCGTTCTTCTCACATTGTTTATATTTATATTAATCACCTGCAGTGATGAGTTTCTCGAGGTCAGACCATCAGGAACCCTTGATAAATACACTCTTGCAAATGAAAAGGGTATTGAAACACTTCTTATCGGGGCTTATTCGATGCTCGACGGCGTATCGGTAAATGCCGGTGGATGGGAGTCTTCTTCATCGAACTGGCTTTATGGCTCGGTAAGGGGCATGGAAGCAAACAAGGGAACCGACGCAGGTGATTCGAACGGCGACATTATTGCTATCCAGAACTTCTCGGAGACTCCCTCCGAAATGTACACTATGGGTTATCTTAACATCAAGTGGAAAGAAGTATATGAAGCAATCGCCAGATGTAACAGCGTTATAGTTGTTACCGGCCAGGCTGTAAAAGACGGAAATATTACAAATGAGAAGGCCGGTTTATTCCTTCAGCAGGCAAGGGCCCTCAGAGGCTGGTACCATTTTGAGGCCTGGCGGATGTGGGCAAAAATCCCTTTTGTTGATGAAAATACCGGTATTTATGATGCAACAAATAAGGAAGATGTAAGGCAGCTTATCCTTGATGACCTTGCTGAGGGAGTCAGGCTTCCAAATGATATGGATGCTGCCGGCAAATTCAACAGAACCGTTTCGGAGGTATTGCTTGCCAAAGCTTATATGCAGATGAACCACGACTATGCAAAGGCCCTGGCTTTACTCCAAAGTGCAATAAACGGTACAAAGCCCGATGGGAGTCCTGTTGGTCTTGCGCAGACATATGCGGAGATTTTTGATATCTCTTTCCGTAACGGCATCGAATCGGTATATACTGTTCAGACATCTGTAAATGACGGATCAGGAGGCTATAACGGAGGATATGGCGAAGTTCTTAATTTCCCCTATAAGCCCGGAGGAGAGTCCCCGGCAGGTTGCTGCGGCTTTTTCCAGCCCACCCAGGAATTCGTCAATTCATTCAGGACTTCTGACGGACTGCCGTTGCTTAATGGTTCCTATAACAACAATCCTGTAAGAAATGATCAGGGACTGAAGCCTTCCGATCCCTTCACAGAAGATCCAGGCCCCCTTGATCCCCGGCTCGACTGGACTGTCGGAAGAAGGGGTATCCCATACTGGGATTGGGGTGTCCATACAGGATCCGACTGGATACGCGACCAGAATTATGCCGGACCCTACAGTCCGAAAAAAATGGTTTATAAGAAATCGCAGGAGGGAGTCTATACTGAAACCGGAGACTGGACTTCGGGATTCACTGCAAACGGATACCGTATGATCCGCTATGCCGACGTATTGTTGCTGCTTGCCGAATGCCAGATTGAAACCGGCAACCTCGAAGGCGCCCTTGTAAATATAAACAGGATCAGGGAAAGAGCTTCAAACCCTGCAGGTTTTGTAAAAGAGGCCGACGGGATTACCAACGCCGCAAACTACCAGATTTCCGTTTACCCTTCTTTCCCGGATAAGGAATTTGCACGTAAGGCGCTTTACATGGAGAGAAAACTCGAACTCGGCCAGGAAGGCCACAGATGGTTCGACTTAAACAGATGGGGAATTACTGTCGCCGAACTCAACAGGATACTTGAGTACGAAAAGACAATGCCCTGGGGACCCATTCTATACCGTGATGCGGTTGCAGGCCAGGAAGATGTTACTTTTCCCATTCCGCAGCCCCAGATAGATCTAAGCAATGGGAAAATAGTGCAAAACCGCTAGGAAGAATTTCGGATTTCGGAATTGTGATTTCGGAATGAACTGCTATATAAATCCGAAATCGAAAATCCGAATTCCGAAATCATTAAAATCGTTACTTTTGCCAAATAAGCATTAGCCTGTTTCCAATGAAAGTTAAAAGTGCGGTAATACTTGCTGATGGAAGCTTTCCTGTACATGAGATACCATTAAACTGTCTCAGGAATGCCAGGCATATTATATGCTGTGACGGCAGCGCGGAAAGCCTTATCAATGCTGATCTGGAGCCGGAAGCCATAGTTGGCGATCTCGATTCGCTCGATGGTGATATAGCTGAAAGATATTCGGACAGGTTGTTCAGGGATGATGACCAGGAGACGAATGATCTTACAAAAGCAGTGAGGTGGTGTGCTTCAAGGGGGTTTGATGAGATAATAATACTTGGCGCCACGGGAAAGAGGGAGGACCATACGATAGGCAATATTTCACTTCTTTCAGATTATTCATTATATATAAAGGTAAGGATGATCACAGATACGGGCGAAATAATCCCTCTTATAAAGAGCGGTACAATATCTTCATTCCCCGGCCAGCAGATTTCGGTTTTTGCTGTTAATCCTTTCGCAAAGGTCTCGTCGGAGGGACTTAAATATGAGCTTAAGGATCTTGAGCTTCACAACTGGTGGAGAGCAACTCTCAATGAAGCCCAGGGTGACTCATTCAGTCTGACTTTTACGGAAGGAACATTGATAGTCTTTCTTAAATTCAGGGATTCATTTTAGCGGAAAAGGCATTTAATAACCGCAATCCCGAGTACTCGGGATTGCGGTTTACGTCGTTTCCCCACCTTCACTGTCAAAACAAAGGCACCGGGCAATAAACCCGATGCCTCTGAAACCTTAAACTAACTGTTACTGATGAAAAATATATTTTAAAACATATATCCTATAACAATCCCAACACCCTTGTTCCGCAGGTCGGGATTTTGCTTATCTATCCTGCTCAGACCCATGTCGTACCTGAGGTCGGCAGTAACTGCCGATCCGTTGGAGAGCTTTTTTGAAATCCCGCCTCCGACGATCACCCCCCAGTCACTCTTCTCTGCCTGATCGTTGATATCAACTGAAGTAGTATTTCCTTCAGAATGTGATTTTGCATGCACCGAGGTAAGAAATCCTGCATAAGGACCTGTAAACAGGCTGAATTTCCAGTTGTCTCCTGCATCAGCCGCTTTAAAATTGTATTTAATAAGCAACGGGATTGTTATATAATTGAATTCCCGCCTTAATACAGTCTTATTCTCATTTACCCATGATTCGACTTTTTCGCCTTTCTTTTTGTAGTTGACCTCAGTCTGAAACGAGATTGAATTTCCTGTCTCATATTCAAGCATTGCACCGGCAGTGAAACCCTGATAAAGGTCCACGTTGTTCCATAGAAGCCCGAGCTCTGCCTGGGTTTCAACATTAAGTCCTGCATGAAGGCCATAATTAAGCTGTGCATTTAGGTTATTTGCCATTAAAAGCATTAAAGCAAATGATGCTGATAAATAAATACTCTTTTTCATTTTTTAAACTTTATACTATTGTTAATCGAAAAAATAATTTTCCATTTTCATGCAGCAAACAGTGAGAAGCTCTTCATCGCTTAATGCATTTTCATTATTGAATTCTTTAAGAAGCTCTGCAATCCTGGCGGCTTTGTCGTCACTGCTGATCTGCATTGTAATATTCACATTATAACCCGGCCATACAGCTGTATCGAACCTTGGAGATCCTTTTTCATTCCTGGTTATTACCCTGTCGGCGATCTGGTAGCTTGTCACTCCGTTTTTATCAAGAAGCTGGATTACCTGATCCATCATGCTTACATTGCATGTACAAAAAATGAATTTCATAAAAGCCTGAATTAGTTTACTTTTTTATTAAAAATTGCATAGAACACAGGTACTATGATCAGCGTAATGAGCATTGAGAAAAGTAGTCCGCCTATCATTGTCACTGCCATAGGAGTGAACATCTCATATCCCATTCCCCTGCTCAGAGCCATAGGCACCATGGCAAGGATCATTGTTGAGGAAGTCATTACTACCGGCCTCAGCCTGGAACGGCCGGCTTCCTTTATGGCATCATAAAGGTTAAAACCACGCTTCCGGAGCATGTTGGTATAGTCGACAAGGATGATTCCGTTCTTAACGACAATCCCCGACAGCATGATGATCCCGATAAAAGTGGTGATGCTCAGGGTTGTTCCTGTCAGTAAGAATGCAATGACGATGCCTATTGCAGTGAAAGGCACGGCAAGCATTATAATGAAGGGATTTATAAATGATTCGAACTGGGCTGCCATAACCATATATACAAGTATTATCCCGATCACAAGCACCAGAGTCAGATCTCCGAACGATTCATTCTGTGATGTTGTCTGCCCTTCTATTTTAATGTCGACTCCATCCGGATTTTGTACTGATCCCAGGATCCGGCGTACCTGACCTGTTGCCTCGCCCAGTGAGATACCTTTAAGGTCGGCACTTACAGTCACATATCTCTCCTGCGACTCCCTCCTGATTTCCATCGGGCTGTAGCCCTGACGTATCACGGCTATATCTGCAAGACGGACCTGAGTCGCGAGAAGAGTCGAAAGTGTAATATTTTCAAGGGAAGCAAGATCCGATCTGTATTCGGGGGCATATCTGATCATTATGTCGTAGTCTTTTCCACCCTCGGATATCGATCCTGCCCCGGCGCCATAGATGCTCTGACGTACCTGCATTGCTATCATTGCCGGATTAAGCCCCATGGCTGATGCCTTTGTCCTGTCGATAATTACCTGATAATCCTGTTTCCCGGGATCTGCAGTCGATTCAACATCTGTAAGCCCTTCTATTCTGCTTAACTCTTCCTTTATAATCCCGGCTGTATTGTTTAGTACTTCAAGGTTATCGCCTGATATCTTTATTTCAACAGGCTTTGTGTTACCCAGTATAGCTGTTTCAAGGATATTACCTGAGGTAATATGGAACTTTTCTATTTCAGGAATCGCTTCAATTTTTAACCGAAGCATGTCGCCGATTTCTGATGCTTTCCGTTCGCGTCTGTCAGGCAGGGTCAGGTGGCAGAGTACGGTGCCAGTATTTTTACCTTCAGAGAATCCGACTGTTGAGAGCAGCCCGTCGCGTGTCTGACCTGATATTGAGGCAAGGCTTCCCGGAACTATCTCCGGGATGTTGTCTTCCATGACATTCATTACTTCCATGGCAACCCTGTCGGTTTCTTCAGGACTTGTACCTACCGGAGTCTGGAAAACAACTATTACGTCGCCGGCATCAAACATCGGAAGATAATCTGTGCCAATATTTTTAAATCCCAGGAAGGAGGCCACAAGAATGGCCACAGACAATACTACTATTACCGTTTTGTGATTCATTGACCATCCCAGCACTTTTTTATAGGCATTTTCAGCCTCAACAAGATGTCGTTCACTTGCATTGTATATCCTGGCCCTGAGATTTCCTGAACCATTGGCATTTTTCTTTTTGAGAAGCCTCGATGAGATCATAGGGGAGAGGGAAAGGGCAATTACAAGAGAAGCTAAAAGTGTAACAGAGGTAAGAGCTGCAAGTTGCCTGAAGAAAATACCCACGACACCTCCAACGAAGATAAGCGGAATGAAAACCACAAGAACCGTCGTTGTTGACGCAACAACTGCCAGGCCCATCTCACTTGTGGCAAAAACGGCTGCTTCACGTGGTCTTTCCCCTCTGGCGATGTGCCTTGTTATATTCTCAAGCACCACGATTGCATCATCAACAACCATCCCTATTGCAATGATAAGCGACAGAAGCGAGAAGATGTTTATTGTCCATCCAACAGCATACATGAAAATAAATGCTGTGATAAGCGAAAATGGTATTGTCAGGAAAACAATGAAACTGCTTTTCCAGTCCCTTAAAAAGGCCACAACAACGAGAATTACGAACAGAATAGCCCACCATAAGGTATCGCTGAGGCTTCGAAGTGACTGGGTAACTATTTCTTCCTGCCCTAGAATCTCGGTCATACTTATATCAGAAGCCAGTGTAGGTACTATTTCTTTTACCTTCGACCGTACAGCTTTAATGACTTCAAGTGAATTCCTGCCCGACTGCTTTTGAACCATCAGCACAGCGCCAAGGCTTTCCCTGGTCCTTGCATACGAGTCAGATTCCAGATAGCTGTCATCAATGGTTGCTATATCCTTCACCCTTACCAGACGTCCAAGGAAGTTAGTCAGGGGGATTTCAGCAAGTTCCTCCGGGGTGGATATTTCGGAAGGTATCCTGATTGAATAGTCATTTAATCCTTCCTTTATGCTACCACCCGGAATATTTATGTTTTCTGCCTTAAGAAGTGTTGAAAGCTCTGCAATTGACAGATTGTAAGCCTCAAGTTTTGAAGGGTTAACATTTATCTTTATTTCGCGCTCGGGATGACCTAAATAGATCACTGATCCGACACCTTCTGTTTTTCGAAGCGGTCCTGCGATCCTGTCTTCAATTATCTGACCAATTCCGTTGTAATTGTCAGTTGCGGTGATTCCATATATAAGCACGGGGATCATTGAACTGTTTACCTTATAGATAATAGGATCATTTGATCCATCGGGGAGCCGGCTTTTTACAAGCTCGAGCATATCCCTTGTGTTGTTTGCTGCCTGGGAAATATCAGTCCCCCAGTTGAATTCGAGAGAAACTACTGAGACGTTTTCCCTTGATGAGGATTTAATATTCTTCAGGTCCTGGACCCCGGACAGCTGGGTTTCAATTACCTTGCTTACCTGATCTTCAACTTCATTTGATGAAGCACCGGGATATACTGTAAGTATTGTAAGCGATGGCAATTCCATTGCCGGCATAACATCGAGCGGCAGCATTTTCAGGGAAACAACTCCGAAAAGCAGTATTGCCAGAAAAGCCATTGCAGTTGCAACAGGCCTGTCAACAGATAGTTTTGGAAGTTTCATTTACTGACCTCCTTTTATTTAATTTCAATTTTCGTTCCGTCCGACAGTTTTTCCTTGCCATATACGACCACATCCGTTCCGGGATTTATTCCTGATACGGCAACAAATGCATTTTCAGCGGCAATTCTTTCAGTTCGAATCTTTTTTACTGTATTTCCTTCAGCGATGAAAATATAATCTTCTGAAGTGCCTGCCTGCCTGTAAATTGCATTAAGAGGAACGAATACCCTCTTTTCAGGCCCCAGGTTTATTTTTACGTGTCCATACATACCAGGTTTTAGGATCTCCTTCGGATTGCTTATCTCGATCCTTATAGTGGCTGTGTGTGTAAGTGCAGAAAGGGCAGGTTTGATATATGTAATTTTCCCCCTGAATGTTGTATCACCCAACGCATCGAAGGTAACAACTGCACTCTGGCCTTTTCCTACAAGCGACAGATCCTTTTCATTGACTTCGGCTTCAACATGAACGGGATCGAGTTTCATCAGTCTCAGTATTCCTGATGTTGATGAATAACCCGGATCGAGATTCAGATTGAAAAAATAATTCTCTCCGTCACGGACAAGATATTCAACAATAATTCCTGAAAACGGAGCAACTATTTCAGCGTTCTTTTTCATCAATTCGACCTTCGACCTTGAAGCATCATACATGGCTTTAACATGATCATATTCCTGTTGTGTGACGCTTCCTTTTTCATTCAGCCTTGTAACTCTTTCAAAGTCTTTCTCGATTGTCTGGAACTCGACCAGAGTCTGGGTATACAGTTCTCCTGACATGCTTACAAGCAGATCACCTTTTTTTACATGGCTGCCTTCAGGGTAATGTATCTTTTCAACCCTCCCGGGAAGTGCTGAACCGAGATTGGCTTCCCTGTCGGCAAATGCTGTCCCTGACAGTTCAAGGCTTCGTGTATAGACTCTCTCCTCGGCTTTCGCAACCTTTACCGGAACAGATTTCTGTATCTCAGGTTCAATTTTGCTGTCTTTCTGACTGCTGCACGATGTCAGAATCATTGCAGCAGATATTATCAAAATGCTTTTTTTCATTTTTCTTAATTTGTTTCCTGTTAGTATTTCCCTGTTATTTTTTTAATGTTGGATGCTGCCATCTGCTGTTCGGTACGGGCGTCGATAAGCTCTGAAAATGCCTTCTGCCAGAGTACCTGTGCCTCAAGAAGATCGGTGGTTTTCTGGATTCCTTCCCTGAAACCGTCGTCGGTGTATTTAAGGTTTTTTGACGATTGACCGAGAGCAAAAGCTGCCACTTCGGTTGTCTTAACAGCCTCATTGTATCTGAATATGGCCTGCTGCAGCTGAAGGACCATTAGCTCTTTTGTTTCTTCAAGCGTTAATGAAGCTGCCTCATGTCCGGCCCGCGCAGCATTAAGTGTGTGCTTCCTTTCGCCGAAATGGAATAGCGGAACATTACACACTATACCTATTGTATAATCACCTCCGAACTCCTTTTCGAGACCGTTATAAAGATTGGGGTTCATTAAGGCATAGCCTGCGGTCATTGCGATATCAGGCAGATACCTCGATTCCATAAGCTTTACCTCTGATCTGGCTATGTCGACGTTTTTCTCAAGAATTCCCAGTTCCGGTCTTGCTTCAATGGATGCTTCAGAGGCCTGAAAGTTCATTGCAATTCCTTCATCCGAATTCAGTGAGTCAGCAAGAGTAATTCCTGATGTATACGAAAGTCCTGTCATCTGACAGAGTGCCATTTTAGATAATTCCATTCCATTCTCAGCCTTCAGAACCTGGATTTCAGCCCCGCTTAGCTTAAGCTTTGCCTTGAGGAGATCATTATCCGTAATTATTCCTTCCGTATATATGTTTTCAAGGTCTGAGACCAGTCTGACCAGCATATCATGGTACTGGCGGGCCAGTTTTACTTTTTCCCTCAAAGAGACTATTCTCCAGTAAGCTTCCCCGACCGAGTATACTAGCTCATTCTCTGACAGGGACAGGTTATAGTCAGCTATTTCCTTTGCATAGGCAGCAATTTTATTTGCCTCTCTGATTTTCCCTCCTGTATAAACAGGCTGGGTGAATCCGCCGTTTATAATCGCCACATGGTCGAGATCGAGCACTGACTTTGAAGCAGGCAGATATGTATATTTCTGGAATACAGGATTTCCTGCTGCATCTGTGACCACAGTTCCCGTTGATGGATTTATCACAAAAGTTGAAGCCGCAACAGAAGGATTCTCAAGAGCTGCCTGGCTTACCCTGCCTGTTGCCCCGTCAATTGCAGTATAAGGGACAACAGGAAGGAGCAGGTCTTCCTTAAGGAGTTTGAAATCTTTATTGATATAGGTATAAGCGCCGGTTACCCTGAAATCGGGAAGATACTGGGTAAATGCCGCTTTTTTAAGATCACCTGCAGCATTTATCTGCTGCTTTGCCGCCTTTATTTTCTGATTATGGTCAAGTGCCAGTTTTATGCACTTTTCGAGCGACAGATCCTCCTGGGCCCACAATGTCGCACCAAGGATAAGGAATGATGTAAGTGTTATGAGTTTTTTAATGTTTTCCATAAATTATCTGAAATTTGGACTATTAAACTAATAGACTAAAAACGTATCATGGTCGAATATTCGACAAAAAAAATTATCGTTTTACAATTCCATAAAAAAGGTAATTGACAAGGTTGTTCATCCTGTCTTCAAAATTACTGTTGCCCCTGCTTATAAAGAGAGGCACTTCAAGACCTTTCATGGCAGTAACGATTGCAACAGCGCTCTGCTGTGGGTTCTCTATCGAGAACTTACCGCCGTCAATCCCGTTCTGGAGGATTTTTGTGATGATTTTCACCTCATTGTAATCATATTTTTTCCGTATTTCCTCAATGAATTCAAGCTGGTTAAAGTAATCACTCTTGAGCGCGGTATAAAAATTCTTAAGTTGTTTGATTCTTCGCATTCTTGTGGATATGTAGAATTTAAGTTTTTCAACAGGATCTTCAATTTTCTCCAGTCCGGTCAGGATTTCTTCGAGCAGCTCATCAGCCTCCTTTTCAACAACGGCTTTGAATATGTCCTCTTTGCTGCTGAAATAGTAATATATTGAAGATTTTCCTTTTCTGGTAGCCTGGGCAATCTCCTCCATTGTGGTTTTCTTAAAACCAAAATGACTGAAGATATTGCGTGCAATATCTATGATCTTTGTTCTGGCTTCATCCTGTTGTGAGATCATTTCAGAAAAATTCTTAAAATCTGTGCAAAACTAAAACGAAGAAAAATAAAAAGCAAATTATTAGTCGACTATTTGATCAAATTGGTCAAATGGTTTTTGCCGGTATTATATATTATTGGTTTGAAATGACTTTAATGTATTTATAAGCTGAACCCTGTTTTTAACATTTGTTTTTATATATATCCTATGGGTATGATCTTTCACTGTCTGCAGGCTTATGAATAGTTTTTCGGAGATCTCCTTATTGCTTAGGCCGTTGCAGATCTCCCTTATTACATCAAGTTCCCTTGGCGACACATCATATTTCCTGCAGAATTCTTCAACAGGTATCGTTGTTTCAGTTTCAGATGCATATGCAGGAAGGAGAGTCCCATAGTTAAGGTAAACCGGAAGGAAGGTATTCCCGAGGAAAAAGGCAAATATGAAAACCAACGCAAGCCATGTCTGTGCCGTATAGAAAAAAAGGGGAACACACTGGACAAGCATGATAAGGAATAAAGCCGGAGCAATTATCCTCCTGTCATAATCGTGAAGGAGTGGACGTCCTTTCCATGGAAAATGGATGAGGTATGCAGCAATGAAGTAGTAAAAGAGACTCATTATTATATAATACTCCTTAATCAGCAGAGTGTTGTTAAAGCTGCTTTTCCCTGTAATAAAATAACCGAGCGTTGCGAGGACTGCAAAGTTGAAAAGAAGAAACCATAGAATGAGCCATTTATGGACCTTCCTTCCCGAGAGACCTTCTGCAAACCTTATAAGCATAAGCCATGCAATTATCAGGAACGGCAATCCGAGCAATATGGCAATATCAGCAAGTTTCGAAAGATTGCCGGCCGACATTAAATCGGGAAGAAGGGTTTTAACCGCCACCTGCCCCCAAATCCCGTAAAATCCAAACGTGTAAATAAAAACCTGGAAATACAGAAGAGTTGAAAAAACCTCCGACCTGAACCTGTTCCTTATCCTGGAGGTAAGTATGATCCCGGCCGAAGTAAGCGCTACAGATATAATAAAGATCAGGTAAAAGATCAACTTCATCATGATATAAAGATATTATGATTTCGGAATTCGGATTTATGAATTCGGATTTATTATTATTTCGGATTTCGGAATTATGATTTCGGATTTTGCAAACTTCCGGCAGCCGTTCGCGGCATGCCGCACGCCGCATGCCGCTCACCACATTCACAACTTAAGTATTGTCGTCAATACTTTGGTAGGAATCTTTTAAAGTCACTACTTCAGTATTGAAACCATCTCAATAATGCGGTTTAATTTTGACATGTGAATTGATCACAAACACTTAATATTAATTGCAACTATGGAAAATGGAAAAAATTACAGACTGGTTCCCACATTCGGGAACAGTTTCGGGACAGGCTTTCAGGTAATGCTGGATAATTTCCTCAGACTTTTTCTGGTGGTAATAGTCCTTGCAGTACTGACAGCGCCTTTCAGCGGATTAAACTGGAAATTCAACCTGGATGATCTGCCAAAGACACCTTATAACTGGGGTCATATGATGGGCGAGAACCTGCATAATGTATTCACCCTCGGAGCCCTGGGCATGCTTGGTATCTTTTTCGGCCTGCTGGCTCTTGCATATTCATTTCTTGCAGCGCCGGTAGTCTCGTACGGAGGTGATATGATATTTGTCCAGGCCGTGAGGAAACTAAAGCCCGACTTTGAGCTGCTTATAAGCGGCTTCTGGAAGAATTACCTTTATATTATACTTGCAAACCTTCTCGTCACGGCGCTCATCGTACTTGGTTTTTTTGCACTTATAATACCCGGGATTATAATTGCCTGCCGGCTTGTATTCGTCTCATACATCGTTATGGACAAAAAGCTTGATCCCATTGAGGCTGTGGAACTCAGCTGGAAACTTACCCGGGGTCACGGATGGAGGATATTTGCAATGGGAATAGTATCCTTCTTTATTATCATTTTTGGATTGTGTATGATGATAATCGGAATCTTTCCGGCAATAATGTGGATCTCGTGTTCCTTCGCCACTCTTTACCAGTCGGTACTCCTCGAAAAGGAAAAACCGGTTGAAGCAGAACAACTTGCAGCATAAAAGCTTTGCCTGAGAAAAGGGATTACCGACGTGGAATTCTTTCAGTTACACAGAGTTACACTGAGAACCACAGAGATACACAGAGAAATTGCCATTAACTCTGTGATCCTCTGTGGTTTCTCTGTGGTCCTCTGTGAAAGTTCTTAATTATCACACTTTTTATTACTTAAATCTTCAATTAACCGCAAAGTTCGCTGAGTTTATAGCTAAGTCCGCAGAGCAATACTTCCAAAGTATTCTCCTTTGCGGGCTTTGCTTTTACTTTGCTCCCGAGTACCCGGGATTGCGGTTTAAATGCCTTTTGACAAAGCCACCTATTATTTGATGACCAGCAGTTGTACATATCGGGATTTTTTTTATTTTTATATGCCTTTTTCAAATCTCTGAAAAACCCATTAAATCGTATCAGGACATTTTCAATGATTTTTCGAACTTATAAATCCAATAAATCTAATCCCGGAGCAATATGAAATCAATATTTAAACTTTTGCTGGCGCTGGCAATTTTCGGTATGACACTGAATGCTGAAGGCCAGATCAGACTCGACCTGAAGAAGAAACTCGAGAACAAGGTTAACCAGAGGGTCAACCAGAGAACCGACCAGGCGATCGACAAGGGTCTGGATGCCGTTGAGGACGGAGTAAAGAATGATGCCGCCAATAACAACGCCGGTAACAACAACAACCAGGCCAATACAGGGCAGAAAAACCAGGACAATAATGGTGGTGATGCCGGCAAGCAGGCAGCCGGAGATAAATCATCAGGCCAGGAACAGACAAAATTTGAGTCATATTCAAAATACGATTTTATCCCCGGTGAGAAAGTAATCTTCTTTGACGATTTCAGTCAGGATGCTGTCGGAGATTTTCCGGCACTCTGGAACACCAATGGTTCTGCAGAGGTTGTAACAAACAGTATTTTCCCCGGAAAATGGATGAAGTTTGTAATGAATAACTGTGTATGGACCGATCAGCTTCTTAAACTTCCTGAAAACTATACGATTGAATATGATGTAATCCCGATAGGAGGCCTTGAGGGAGAAGGCATGTCGGGCTGGCATATGAAACTTATGCAGGCCAAAAATGCAAAAGCCTGGGATGGCGGCAGTGCACCGGGAAACGGCGGATTTCAATTCAGAGTGGAGTACTTCGGCCGGCCCAGCTATCATACATGGTTCCCCGGGGAGGAATGCGGACCTTCAGCAATGTCAGGTTTTGTTCAGCAGGAGAATTTCAAGGAAAAGATGAATCAGTTGTATCATATTGCAATATGGGTACAGAAAACCAGGATCAGGGTGTACCAGAACCAGGATAAGATCATTGATCTGCCACGTGCTTTTCCGGCCGGATGTGTAAAACCCGACAGGATTCGTTTTGAATATGGTGCTGCAATGATTTCCAATGTCAGGGTTGCTGTCGGCGCTCCTGATATGAGGAATAAACTGATCACTGAAGGCAAACTTGTTACATATGGAATCTATTTCGATGTTAACAAGGATGTTGTAAAACCGGAATCATACGGGACACTTAAGGAAATAGCCGCAGTTCTTACAGAAAATCCCGATGTAAAAGTCAAAATCGTCGGACATACTGATTCAGACGGAGCCGATGCCGCAAACCTCGACCTGTCGAAAAGGAGAGGAGCATCAGTGAAAAATGAACTTGTGAAAAATTTCGGCATCGATGCCTCGCGGCTTGAATCGGACGGAATGGGAGAGACCCAGCCTGTTGCACCAAACGATACGCCTGCAAACAAAGCCCTTAACAGGAGAGTGGAATTGATCAAGCTATAGACAGGTTTAATTTCACAGCAAATTGTAACTTTACATTTAAACCAAATATTTCAGCATTATGAGAAATAAAATAATTCTTTTAATCGCCTCATTTGTCATTATTACGACCGGAATTTCAAATGCCCAGGTTGGAGGTATTCTCAGGAACAAGCTTAACAAGGCAATAGGCAAGGAAGTTCAGAATAAAGCTGATTCTGCAGCTGCCAAAAACCAGGATGGGCAGCAGACAGAAAGCAGAAGAGGCTTAGGAGGATTGATCGGAGGCAAGACCGACATCAAGCATAACGATGTTTATGACTTTACAGGAAGGATCTACATGATCATGGAGACCTACGACAAAAAGGATGTTTCAAAGTCTGACTATTATACTTATTTCAATGCCACAACAGCAAATGCAGGTATTGAGGTTCAGATAGTCAATCCTGATAAGAAGGAAGAATCGATGCTCACAACATTCATTTTTGACAACGATAACAGGTGCTTTATGACCCTGATAGCAGGAACTGATTCGAAGACAGGCATCATTTCCACAATCCCGGATGATTCGACCCTTAATGCGCAGGCAAAAGGTCAGAGGAACCAGCAGGAGAAACCGGCTGTGATCACAAAGACCGGGAATTCGAAAATGATAGCAGGCTACAGGTGCGATGAATATAAGGTTACTGAACCGGGTGAGGAGGGTTATTCAAATGTGTGGATGACAAAAGATGTAAAGATAAAAGCCGACAAGCGTAACTGGGGGAAGGCAGGAATCCCGACATATTACGGACATCCTGAATTTGAAGGATCGATGATGCTGGCTCTTGAGACTTATGACAAGGCGGGCAAGCCCGAAATGAAAATGGAAACCAAAGAGATCAATGAGAATTTCAAACATTCAATTTCAACAGTCGGATTCTCATTCATCAAAATGAATTTCGGACAGGCAGGGAAGAAATAACAGGATCTAAAGCTTAATCAGTTTTGCAAACCTGAGAAGGAGTTTTTTGCTGCCGTTCCCGGCAAAATCGACAGTGGCTGTTGTGTTTGGAGGTGCCCCTTCAATGCTTACTATTATGCCGTTGCCGAACCTTTCGTGGGCAACAGCATCACCTTCCATAAAATCGACCGAACTACCGCCTGCCGCTGCGGGAGCTGAAGTACCTGCAGAAACCTGTAATTTTTTGTATCGGGGCGGGGCAGAATAATGTAAGGTCTCTTCCCTTACCGACTTTGATTTCGGTTCCGGCCTGCTTCCTGGAACTTGAGGCTTGTCTCCTGTCTGCGGGAATTCAAGGAATTTCTGGTCTATTTCCTTAAGGAACCTGCTGGGTCCGCTGTGTTCAAGATTTCCCCATTTATACCTGTTGAGGGCATAGCTGAGAGTTGCCATCTTTCCTGCGCGTGTTACCGCAACATAAAACAGGCGCCTTTCTTCTTCAAGCTCCCTGGGATTTCCTGCTGACTGGGGCGAAGGGAAGAGAGTGTCTTCCATACCCGAAACATAGACATATTTAAATTCAAGCCCTTTTGCAGAATGCATTGTCATCAGCGTGACCGTCTCCCTGTCAGCATCATTTTCATTGTCCTGGTCGGTAAGAAGTGCAACATTGGCAAGATACGCTTCGAGAGTTGATGGTTCACCGTTTGTCTCTGCAGCTTCGGTAAAGATTTTTATCCCGTTAAGCAACTCTTCAAGGTTTTCATAACGGCTTACCTCTTCGGGCGATTTCCCCTCCCTCAGTTCCTTCATGATTCCCGAACCCATCGCAATTTCGCGGGCCTTGGAATATGCATCTGTTTCCGCTAAACCCTGGCGGAAGTTATTGATAAGATCAGTATAGGCTGCTATCTTTTTAACAGTACCCTGGTTGAAATGATCGGGAAAACCATCAATTCCGGTGCTTACCTGCCACAGCGAAATATTATTCACCGACGCCAGATCAATCATTTTTTCAACAGTTGTGTCGCCAATGCCTCTTTTAGGATAATTGACAGTCCTTTTAAGGGCTTCTTCATCTTCCGGATTAATGACCATCCTGAAATATGAAAGGATGTCTTTTATTTCTTTCCTTTCATAGAACGACAGTCCCCCGTATATTTTATAAGGTATGTTCTTCTTTCGTAATGTCTCTTCAAATATTCTCGACTGGGCATTTGTTCTGTACAGGATTGCAAAATCGGACCAGAGGAGCTGGCGCGAATACTTCTTGTCAAAAATATCTGATGAAATGTTGATCCCCTCCTCTGTATCCGTAAGCGCCGGCATCACCTGGATCTTTTCCCCCGGCTCATTTTCAGAGAATACCTTTTTCTGGATCTGACCTTCATTATTTGCAATTATTGCATTTGCAGCATTTACAATGGTTTGCGTCGACCTGTAATTCTGCTCGAGCTTAAAAAGCCGGTAATCGGAATAATCGTTCCTGAACTCGAGGATGTTTTCAATTCTTGCTCCCCTGAATGAGTAAATGCTTTGTGCATCATCGCCCACAACGCAAATATTCCTGTGAGATGCACAGAGCTTCCTGATTATCAGATACTGGGAGAAATTTGTATCCTGGTATTCATCCACCAGTATGTACCTGAATTTATCCTGCCAGGCCGCAAGGGCATCAGGGAAATCCCTGAAAAGGACGTTTGTGTTCAGGAGCAGGTCGTCAAAATCCATTGAATTTGCCTTGAAGCACCTTGAAGTATACGCCTTGTATATGTCCGACAGGAGGGGCATCCGGCTCGATTTGTCATATGCCTGCATTGATGCATCTGATGCATACATGCTTGCGGTTACGAGATTGTTTTTTGCTGCCGATATCCTTGACGATATTAGACCCGGCTTATAAATGCTGTCGTCAAGGCTCATTTCCTTAATTATAGTCCTTACGAGGCTTTTTGAGTCGGAGGCATCATAAATTGTGAAATTCGATTTGTAGCCAAGCCTTGTTCCTTCTGTTCTCAGAATCCTTGCAAATATCGAGTGAAACGTTCCCATCCACAGGTGCCTTGCAACACCGGGACTTACAATTGCTGAGATTCTGTCTTTCATCTCCTTTGCTGCCTTGTTTGTAAATGTAAGTGCAAGGATCCTGTTCGCGGGAACGCCTTTCTGCAGGAGATGTACTATCCTGTATGTGAGCACCCTTGTTTTCCCTGAACCCGCTCCTGCAATGACAAGCGCCGGACCTTCTGTATTGACGACTGCCTCGAGCTGAGCTTCGTTCAGGTCATCTAAATAGTTACGAATCATCAGAGTATATAATTACAGCAAAACCAGGTGGTGGCAAAATTAACAAATCCCTTGTCAGACCCGGTTATTGCCGGAAATAAAAACCAAAAATTTATCAACATACGGTCAATGCTGAATTGTGCATAATCGCGGTTGGGGGATCGCTGCATTTTTATTAATATTGCGATGGTTATACCAAACTGAGACCACAACCGTTATTGAACTAAACATCAGACTGCCTGTGCGTTTTTGGATATTTATCACAGCCCTGCTTATGCCTGCAGCCGTTATGTGCCAGCTGACGGCTCCGGGTATGAATGCCGTTCGTTATACTTCATATCCGTCAGCACCTTCAGTCAAAGATCCTGTTTTCGTATTCTGCAATGCCTCCGGAAACACCAGGGGAAACCTTAATGCAATCAGTCCTGGAGGGACGGGTCCGTTTACATTCACCTGGTATAAATGGAACGATGCTGCACGGGCATTCAGCCAGCTTGTTAAAACCGAGACCGGTGTAATGAGCTCCTCCGCAACCTCGCTTGATGAAGGCGGATACCGTGTAAATATAACCAATGGATCGGGGTATAATGTAAGCCTTACAGGATGGATATTCATCGACAGGCCTTTTGCACTTGCCGCTCTCCGGAACCGGACATGTGATTATGTTGCTCTCAGCGGCAGGATAGCAGTCGATACATTTTATTACAGCGATCCCTCTGCGGGTCAGCGGATACGATTGCCAAACGGTGTGAAATTCCTATGGTCGTCCGATCCTGTATCATCAATTCCATATCCCGATATCGAGATTAATCCCCAGACCTTCAACCCGCCACTGGAAGATGTGACATACAAACTTAAGGTCACCGACAGCCTCGGCTGCAGCTTCGAATCTTCATTCTTCTACGAATCGATTCATGTAAAGGCTGATTTCTCGGTTGAACCGGCAAAAGGAGAGGCTCCTCTGGAAGTTGCCTTTACAGATAAGTCGATAAGGGCTGCAACTTATAAATGGGAATTCGGCGACGATTCGGTTTCCATATTGAGCAATCCTCAGCCGCATACATATTATATCCCCGGCGATTATTCAGTAAAGCTTACTGTCGAAAGTGCCCTTCATTGCATCGACTCGCTCAGGTTCGACAATATTACCGTTGATCCTTCCGATCTTGACATTCCCAATGTCTTTACTCCGAATGAAGACGGTATAAACGACAGGTTCATGGTCGACAAAGCCTCATTGAGGTACATAAGCGTTAAGATTTACAGCCGCAACGGCATCAAAGTCTATGATTTTTATGGTGAAGGACAGATGCTTAAGGAATGGGACGGCTGGGACGGTAATGTCGGGAACTCATCTGCGAAAGCAAGCCCGGGAGTATATTTCTATGTCATCAGAGGCCTCGGATGGGATGATGTCAGATACGACACCAAGGAGTACCGGGGGTTTGTGTATCTCTACAGGTGATCATATAAATGTAATACCGTGCTTCTTTATGATCAGCTCAGGGCTCAGAGCACAGCGCAAAAACCCAAAAAAGGAGGGTTTTCCCCTTTACCAAGCCTTCTCTAAAGTTACGGCTTGCCAAGCCTGCGCCCTGCGTCTTGCGCCTTCTACTGCCACACCCCTATAATGAGCCCCATCAGTGTCAGTGCTGCAACACTATAAATTGAATTGATCAGAAAAAGAGCAAGGGATTTCTGTTCGAAAAGGTAAATTATCCCCATAAATGTAAACACCCATCCAAGTCCTGCCATGAAACCGGCCAAGGCTCCGAAGCCTGCACCGGCATCAGCACCGATAAACATTGCCAGGAAGAAGGATGCAACAAGAGAAAGGATGAATGAAAGACCAAAAGTCTTTACCATGTTGGCATTTTCTGCATCTTCTTTGCTGACGCCACTCTCTTTCATCCATCTTTTAGCGAACAGCAGAGGAGAATACCAGAGCCCCCCAAGAGCAAAAGCGCTGACTGCGGCTACGGCGACTGCAGCCCAGTTAAGATTCTGAAAAGCATTTTGCATGTCCATAAATAGAATGATTTGATCTTAATAACATCTTTATTATTAATTTGTTCAACGAGTCATATGCTGATCTGTCTTTTTCTTGCTTCAACTTTCCATTCTTCATCCACCATGCCGTCATTAACTACAGATACCTTGTCGTACCTGTCGACGGTAGGGCAGATATGAACAGGTATACAATAAAGCACATCTCCCACTTCAATACATGAAGCAGCTGCTGTTCTTACAACCAGATGTTCTTCGTTATGGGAAACAAATTCATAATCCCCAAAATCCATGATTTTGATTCTCGGATGAGGCATTTCTGATGCTACTGCCTTGGTCCCCAGATCGATACAGACAAAATCCCTGCCTGGCTTGCTTATCACTCTTGTTAATAAAACTGCTGCATGGAGAAAGTTGAGATCTGCAAAAGAGGAACTATATCCATAATCCCAGAGTACAGCGGTGCCTGGACTTGTCTCAATGCCTTCTTTTGCTGCATGCAGCGGGAATGTAGGCGTACCTCCCGCAACAATCCTTAACTTCCCGTCAAGGGATTTAAGTTTAGCGATCATAGGCTCTGCAGTTGCCCAGGCCTCATCACATCTGATTTTTCTTAACGAATAATCATTTTCATGAATGTGCCCGTCATATATATGAATACCTCCAGCTTTCAGGCCAGGCAGTTCGCTGACAAGACTGTACAAATCGACAGCTTTTTTGCCTGGAGCAATACCTGTCCTGTTCATTCCCACGTTGATGTCGATCCAGACCTCAGCCTGATCGTTGCACGCAACAGCATAATCCGACAACTGTCGTACAGCTTTTTCACAATCGGCAATGCATGAAATAATAACACCGGGAAAAAGCTTCTTAAGTTCAAAAAACCTTCTGATATTCGGCCCGACAGGCTGATAGGCGAGAAGCACCTCATCAGGTCCGCAGCCGGCTGTCATTTCTGCTTCAGCAATAGTCGCACATTTGAATTTCGATATTCCTTGCTTTATTAAAAGGCGCACAACCTCAGGCATCTTGTGAGTTTTGACATGGGGCCTGAGTAAGGATTTATCACTTACGGATGCAATCAGTCTTTCAATATTCTCCTCTATCCGGTCGGGATAAACAAGCAGGGCAGGGGAGTTGACCTGGCCGGCATTTGAGATCCTGTACCATTGATCTTTTTCAGAATCCATAAGCTCAGTCATTAAGTTCGAACATTGCTTCAATCTCCACAGCAATATTGTTAGGCAGGAACATCCCGACGGCGCTGCGTACGCCGATTCCGTTATCCTCGCCGAATACTTCAGCCATAAGTTCGCTGAATCCGTTAATCACTACCGGATGCATTTCGAAACCGGGCGCACTGTTAACCATTCCGAGTGTCTTGACAAGCCGTTTTATCCTGCTGAGATCTCCAATATTCGCTTTGATAAGCGACAGCATGCAAAGCCCGACCTGTCTGGCAGCATTCTTACCCTGCTCCATAGTAAGGTCGGTCCCTACAGTGCCTTTTATCAGGGTCCCGTCGGCTTTTAACGGTCCCTGTCCGGAAACATACAGGTAATTTCCTGTGATCAGTACCGGTTTGTAGACGCCCATTGGCTTTGGAGCTGGCGGCAGTTCAAGTCCGAGCTCCTGAATGCGTAATTCTGGATTATGATTCATGTTGAGGTTTTATTTTGGTTTGAGAATTTGTTGATTGTTGCATGTTGCTGGTTGCATGTTGCTGGTTGCTGGTTTGGCCCTGAGCCCTGAGCCCTGAGCTTTGTGCCTTGACCCACCCCTGCCCCTCCCGGGAGGGGATCCTTCCCTTGCGCCCTGCGTCATCGTTTTGCTTCCCTCAGGCATAAAGTTCTGCTTTGAAGACAGTCCTGGCCTGGCCGGCAATTTCTACCCTGTCGCCAAGGAGGGCAACTTTTAGTATTCCTCCTCTTTTGGAGACCTGGTGCGAAGTAAAGCTTGTCCTGCCTGTTTTTTTATGCCAGAACGGCACAAGGGCACAATGTGCCGACCCTGTAACGGGATCCTCGTCTATACCCAGGGCCGGGGCAAAGCACCTTACACAAAAATCAAACGCTGGATCCGACGACTGAGCAGTTACTATCATATCACCGTAGGGGGAGTTTTTAAGCGCTTTGAAATCAGGATTCAGCCTGAGGACATCCTCCTCCTTTTCAAGAAGAATAAATGTCCAGCCGTGACCTGTCCTGCAGAATTCAACGGGCCTTATTCCGATATACTTTTCCACATCGGGCGGAACCTGTTCAGGGATGACGTCATAAGCCGGGAAATTCATCACAATCCAGCCATCTGAATAGCGGATTTTCAATAAGCCTGCTTTTGAAAGGAAGATGATTTCCCTGTTCTTGTCAACTATCCCTGTTTCGTACATGATGTGCGCCGATGAAAGTGTTGCATGTCCGCATAGGGGAATTTCAGCCTCAGGTGTGAAATACCTTATTTTATATTCTTCACTGCCATTCGTGACAAATGCAGTTTCAGAAACATGAAGCTCGGCAGCAACATTTCTCATCCATTCTTCCGGCATTTCATTATCAAGGATGCAAACGCCTGCAGGATTTCCTCTGAAAAGTTCATTTGTGAATGCATCAACCTGGTAAATAATTCTGTCTTTGATCATATAAATATTTTTTAAAGGATATGGGATCTGACTTTTTACTGTCAATTCTGAAAACCGGATTTAAATTCCTATGTTCCGGGCCGGTTCTGAAAATGATTCCTTATTGCCATTCACCGGTAAATTTCGTGTTTTTACTGAATTTTTCCGGGATTAGTAAAAGAAAACTTTGAAAACTGAAAAAGTTTTCACATTTTTGCGCGACTTATCATTGCCATGGATTACAGACAGAGAATAATTGAAGAAGCTTCAAAGATGTTCAGAACCTACGGGATCAGGGCTGTGACCATGGACATGCTTGCAAACCAGATGAATATCTCAAAGAGAACCATTTACGAGGTATTCAGGGATAAGGATGAGGTGCTTACAGGTGTACTCGACTGGATGGCAGTGAAGCAGAAGGAAAATACTGCCAGGATCATGAAAGACTCCGATAATGTGATTGAAGCCATCTTCAGGATAATAGACATGATGATGGATCATTTTCAGAAGATAAGCCCTGCTTTTATAATGGACATTAAACGCATTCATAAAGAGGCTGTTGAAAATGCAGAAAGGCACCATTCAGTTCCTTTTATCGACAATAATTGCGAGATCCTTAGAAAAGGAGTCGAACAGGGTATCTTCAGGGATGATTTAAATGTTGAGCTTACAAATAAATGTATGCTTGAAGTAGCCAAAATTACTGTCGATAAAGAGATATTCCCTCCCGATCACTTTCCAGGTGCTGAAGTGGTCAGGAATTTTTACTTAAATTATCTGAGGGGAATCTCTACTGCAAAAGGTCTTGAGCTTATTGACAAATATGAAAAAAACGGATTTTCCAAAGATTGAACAAAACAAACAACAGAATATGAGAAAAAAGAAAATTTTAAGTTTAATTTCCGCATTCCTGATTTCATGCGGAGCAGTATCAGCACAGCAAAACAGCAGTGTTCTGGAGCTTACCCTTAAACAGGCACAGGATTATGCTGTTTCAAATAACAGGGCTGTCATTTCAGCCAGGCTTGATGTAGAAGCTTCACGAACTGCAATATGGGAAACGATTTCGTCTGCGCTACCCTCCATTGAAGGCTCGGCTTCATTTGCGGATAACCTTAAACTGATGACTACTCTTCTTCCGGGGGAGTTCTTTGGGAAACCCGGAGAAAAGATACCTGTTACATTCGGATCGAAATTTAACACAAGTGCAAGTGTCCAGGCTTCACTTCTTATCTTTAACGCTCCCCTTTATCTTGGGATAGCAACAACAAAGCTGGCCAACAAACTAAGCGAACAAAATCTGTATAAAACGGAACTTGACACAAGGGAATCAGTCAGCACTGCATACTTTCTAATTCTTGTTACTGAGGAGTCGCTTCGTATACTCGATGGGAACATCGCCAATCTGAACGAGACCCTTAATTCGACAAAAGCTATGTACAAGGTGGGTATGGCTGAATCGACAGATGTCGATCAGATGGCCTCGAACGTAACCATGACTGAAAACTCGAGAAGTTCATTACTCAGAAGCCTTGAGCTTAATTACAATCTGCTGAGATTCCAGCTGGGTGTCCCGGCCGACACAGAGATCAAACTTCTTGAAACACTTGAAAGTCTGACTGCCGGCATCAATGTTGAAGAACTTCTATCGCAGGAATTCAATGTGGAAAACAATATCGACTACCAGCTGATCAGAGGGCAGGAACAGATTTCCGAGCTTGCAGTGAAATCCCAGAAAGCATCAACACTGCCTACCCTTGCCGGATTTTATAATGTTGGTACGAACGGGATGGGTGATAAGGTAGGCGATCAGAGATGGTTTGACAACTCGATGGCCGGACTTTCCCTGACGGTTCCGATTTTTGCCAGCGGCCAGAGATATACCAGAATAAAACAGGCGCAGATTAACCTTGAGAAGGCAAAGAACACAAAGGCAATGGTTTCGGACCAGCTTCTTCTTCAGGAAAAACAACTCAGATACGATCTTGTAAATGCCAATCTTCAGTATATGAGCCAGAAGGAGAATGTAGAGGTGGCGCAGAGAGTATATGAAAGTACTGAAAACAAGTATAAACAGGGTATGGCATCAAGCCTCGAGCTTACTCAGGCAAACAGCCAGTATCTTCAGGCAGAGAATAATTTTGTCACTTCACTGATGAATCTGCTTCAGACCAAGGTCGCCCTCGATAAATTATTAAATAACATGTAATTAATTCTGAAACAATCCAAAATAATGAAATACTTAAGAACAATCCCGGTTATATTGATCAGCGGACTGATAATCTCGGCCTGTTCATCAAAGACAAGCAACGACGGAACTAATGAAGCTGCCGGAACAGGCAAAGCAGAAAAAGCTGCAATTCCGGTAAAGGTCATGACGATCTCAAAATCAAAGATTTCCAGGACAATCGATTATACGGCAACTATTTTGCCTTATGAAGAAGTTAATATGGCCCCTGCTTCCCCTGGCCGCATTGATAAGATCTATGTTGAGACCGGCGACAGGGTCAGTAAGGGCGATAAACTATTCCTGATGGACCGTACACAGCTTTACCAGCTCAAGCTCCAGCTTGCCAACCTTGAAAAAGACCTCTCGAGGCTCGATACTTTGCTCCGGACAGGCAGCGTGAAACAGCAGCAGTACGATCAGGCCAAGACTCAGTATGATGTTACAAAGACAAATGTCGACTTCATGGAGGAGAATACTCTTTTGACGGCTCCCTTCAACGGCATTGTTACAGGCAAATATTTTGAAGACGGGGAGATTTATTCAGGTGCTCCAACCACCCAATCGGGCAAGGCAGCTGTTGTTACAGTGATGCAGATAAATCCTCTTAAGCTCGATGTGGCTGTATCTGAACAGTACTACCCGCTCGTAAAAAGAGGGATGAAAGCTGAGGTTAAAGCTGATGTCTTCAAGGGTGAATCATTTACAGGTTCGGTTTTCAGAAAAGCGCCAACTGTAAATTCAGCAACCCGGACATTCATCACCGAGATAGAGCTTCCCAACAGAAATGATCTTCTCAAACCCGGCATGTTTGTCAGGGTATCAATGGATCTCGGCGAAGTTGAGACATTTGTTGTACCTGCTTCATCAGTACTGCTCCAGGAAGGAACAAATATAAGGTATGTATTTGTTGATGACCAGGGAAAGGCAAAACGTATTGAAGTAACAATAGGGAAGAGGTTCGACGATCAGCTTGAGATAATTTCCGATAACCTTAAGGAGGGCGACAGACTTATATCCGATGGTCAGTCAAAACTTCTCAACGAAGATAAAATTGAAGTTTTACAATAAGTAACAGACCTTAAATAAGATGAGTATATACAGTGCTTCCGTAAAACGACCCGTAACAACGATCCTTATCTTTGTCGCATTGATCGTGATGGGTCTGTATTCACTAACACAGCTGCCTATCGATCTATACCCCGAAATGGAACTTCCATTTATCGGTGTTGTAACTACATACGGCGGTGCAAGCGCTTCCGATATTGAAACCAATGTCACCCGGCCTGTTGAGGACGCCCTCAACTCGGTATCCAATCTGAAGGAGATAACTTCGACCTCAAGCGATGGCCTGTCTGTTATTTTTATGAATTTCGAATACGGGACAAACCTCGATGAAGCTTCAAATGACATTCGCAGCAACCTTGGCTTTATCGACAGGATTCTGCCTGAAGATGCAGAAAGTCCCATGATCATGAAATTCAATTCTAGCATGATGCCTATAATTTTCTATGCAGTAACTGCAAAGGAAAGTTACAGGGGACTTGAAAAAATTCTAGACGAGAAATTGGTAAACCCGCTGAACAGGATCGAAGGTGTCGGATCAGTGAACCTGGCAGGTGTTCCCGGCCGTAAGGTTTATATCGACGTCGATCCGAGGAAAATGGAAGCCTATAACCTTACAATAGAGCAGATAGGCGGAATCCTTGCTGCAGAAAATATGAATATGCCGGCAGGGTACATCGAAATGGGCAAGACCGATTATCCACTACGTATTCAGGGTGAATTTCCGGAGAGTGATATCATGAAGAACATTGTTATAACAAGCTATAACGGCAACAATGTATATCTCAAGGATGTCGCTTCAGTACGCGACACTATACGTGAAACCCGTCTCGATACAAGAATCAACGGCCTCCGGGGTATGACATTGTATGTTCAGAAGCAATCGGGAGGAAACACGGTAAAGGTAACAAAGGATGTTGAGGCTGCACTCGAAACGCTTAAGCAGGATCTTCCTGCAGACGTTAAGATAGAAAAGCTTTTCGACAGTGCGACCTTTATTAAGGATTCGATAAGCAACCTTACTGAGACACTGCTATATGCAGCGATCTTCGTGGTTCTTGTCGTTCTCTTCTTCCTCGGCCGGTGGAGAGCAACACTTATTATTATCGTGACAATACCAATTTCTCTTGTGGTGGCATTTATATACCTGTTCATCACCAAGGAGTCGGTAAACATCATCTCATTAACCTCCCTGTCGATAGCGATCGGGATGGTGGTGGATGATGCGATAGTGGTCCTTGAAAACATCACAAAACATGTTGAAAGGGGCAGTCGACCCCGTGAAGCAGCTATTTATGCCACCAATGAGGTATGGCTTGCAGTTATTGTTACAACATTAACAGTAGTGGCAGTATTCTTCCCACTGACATTTGTAACCGGTCTTACCGGAGTCCTTTTCAAACAGCTGGGGATGCTTGTCACAATAACAATTGTCACATCAGTAGTTGCCGCCATCACCCTTACTCCTACAATGAGCGCACTTTTGCTGAAATGGTATCCTATCAGGAAAGATGCACCGTTCTGGACATATGACGGAAGTATCAGGAAATGGCTCGACTCATTCGATCATTTCTATGAGAAAACCCTTCGCTGGGCCCTTCACCATAAAAGAGTTACAGTCCTCATAGCATTTGTTATCTTTATAGCTTCAATGGCGTTATTCACAAAGATCGACACTGAATTCTTCCCCGAAGCTGACCAGTCGGAAGTCAATGCAACAATTGAACTTCAGACAGGTACAAGGGTTGATGAAACATTAAAAACAACAGATAAAGTAGATAAAATTGTAAAGGAGAAATTTCCTGAGGTAAAACTTACATCAACATCAACAGGCGCTGATGACGAAGCCGGATTCTCTTCACTTTTCGGCGCCGGAGGTACACATGTCATTTCCTATACAATGGCTCTTTATCCTATTGAGGAACGTACGAAGAGCTCGCAGGAAATAGCGGAAGAACTCCGGACAGAACTGGCAAAGATACCTGAGATTGTCGACTACACCGTAAGTACCCAGCAGAACATGGGCAGCTTCGGAAGCAACACAGTCGACGTTGAGATATACGGGTATAACATTGCTGAAACAAACAATGTTGCAGAAGAGCTGGCTGCCAAAATCAGGAATATCAGGGGCGCCAATGATGTAACCATTAGCCGCGACAAATCAAAACCCGAGCTTCAGATAATTCTTGATCAGGGCAAAATGATCGCCAACGGACTTAATACAGCCACGGTTTCAGCAGCTGTGAGAAACAGGGTGAGCGGACTTACATCCACAAGACTGCGCCAGGCGGGCGATGAATATGACGTTATCGTCCGTTTCAGGGAAGATGCAAGGAGCACACTTACCGACATTCAGAACATAGGGATTACAAATCCGATGGGCCAGGTAATAAGGCTTGGTGAGATAGCAGATATAAAGGAATTCTGGTCGCCGCCCAGCATTCAGAGAAAAAGGAGGGAAAGGATTGTTACAGTATCATTCACTCCCTTTAAAAGGTCGCTTACCGAATTGCAGACCGAAGTTCAGAAGGCTATCGACGGGACCCAGCTTCCTTCAGGTGTAATGGTCCAGATTTCAGGTGCAATACAGGATCAGATGGAGTCGTTCATGGATATAGCATTCCTCATCGTTGTGAGTCTTATTCTGGTATACCTTGTGATGGCCTCTCAGTTCGAATCTCTTAAGATGCCATTTATTATAATGTTCTCAATACCATTTGCCTTCTCGGGGGTTGCCATCGCGCTTTTCCTTACCAATACCACATTAAGCGTGATATCGGCCATAGGAGCGGTAATGCTTATAGGAATTGTAGTCAAGAACGCCATTGTGCTTGTCGACTTTATTAACCTTATGCGTGAAAGAGGACATGAACTTTATGAAGCGGTTGCCCTTTCGGGCCGTTCGAGGTTAAGGCCGGTAATTATGACATCGGCTACAACAATACTTGGTATGCTTCCTCTTGCACTCAGCAAGGGTTCAGGCTCAGAACTCTGGAGTCCGATGGGTATTGCAGTTATTGGAGGACTTATCTTCTCCACCCTTGTAACTCTTGTTCTTGTTCCGGTCATCTATTCTGTCTTTGCAAAACATGGTGAAAGGAATAAAACACTTGCAGTATATTCCGAAATGAAATTTCTGAACGGAAGTGGTGAAAAAGTATAATAAAACAAGTTAAGAACTTTACAATGAAAGCAATAATGATAGTATACAATCAGGCACACACCGAAAGAGTGGAGTATCTGATGGAAAAACTTGGGATAAAAGGTTATACTTTGTGGGAAAATGTTCAGGGAAGGGGCACCAGCACGGGTGTCCCTCACCTTGCAACTCATGCCTGGCCCGAGATAAATAAAAGTCTTCTTATGGTTATCGAGGATGATATTGTCGATGCTGTACTTGATGTTGTCAAAAAGATCGACTCGATAAATGAAGATGTTGGAATAAGGGCATTTGTGTGGGATGTCCTGAAAACCGTATAAAAAAAGAAGGCGCCGCAACCGGCGCCTTCTTTTTTTTATTCTTCTTCTTCTTCCTCGTGGTAAGCCTTTATTACGGCTTCCTGAACTTCACCAGGAACCTGTGCATATTCGGCAAATTCCATTGTATACATTGCACGGCCACCCGTTATTGAACTGAGCGCCGTTGAGTATTTGTTCATTTCGGCAAGAGGAACCCTTGCTTTGATAACCTCGAAGCGTTTCTCGCTGGCCATGCCGAGAACCATTCCGCGGCGTCCCTGGAGATCGCTGATGACATCACCCATCCTGTCGGACGGGACCATGATCTCTACATTATAAATAGGTTCGAGGATCTTGGGACCGGCGTTTTTAAATGCAGTGCTGAATGCATTCCTTCCGGCAAGCCTGAACGATATTTCATTTGAATCGACAGGGTGCATCTTACCGTCATACACATAAACCCTTATATCACGTGCATATGAACCTGTAAGCGGTCCGATTTCCATCTTTTCCATTATACCTTTCAGAATGGCCGGCATAAACCTTGCATCGATCGATCCGCCCACGATACAGTTTACATAAATAAGCTTGCCGCCCCATTCAAGACCGATCTCATCCTTGGCCCTTATTGAAAGTTTCAGTTCCTTACCTCCGAATTTCATCATCGTGAGTTCCGGTGATCCTTCAACATAAGGTTCAATTATCATGTGGACCTCACCGAACTGACCGGCGCCTCCCGACTGCTTTTTGTGACGATAGTCAGCCTGGGCAGCCTTGGTTATGGTCTCGCGGTAAGGTATCCTCGGAGGATTGAAGTTTGTGAGGATCCTGTAAATATTATCAAGATGCCACTTCATTATATTCAAATGGTATTCACCCTGTCCATGGACAATGATCTGCTTCAGTTCCTTTGAGTATTCGATTATTATTGTCGGATCCTCAAGATGAATCTTGTTAAGGGCTTCCCCAAGCTTTTCATCGTCGCTTTCGCTCTGTGCCTTTATGGCTGTCCTGTATTTGGGTTCAGGGAATTTAATGCCTTCATATTTCCAGTCATTACCCGGGACATTGAGTGTATGTCCGGTCTTTGTGTTCTTGAGTTTGACAAAGGCGCCTATATCGCCGGTAGCGAGTTCAGGAACCCTTACCCTGTTTTTGCCTGCACATACATAAAGCTGTGAAAGCCTTTCCTTCGATCCGTTGTTGCTGTTTATAACATCGAGGTTTTCGGTAATCTTGCCTGAATATACCCTGAAATAGTTAATCTCACCGATATGTTCTTCAATAGATGATTTGAAAACATACACTGATCCAGGTGCTGCAGGGTCGGCTTTCACAACTGCCCCTTTGCTGTTTACCGGAGCAGGCATATCGAAAATTGAAGGCGCCTCGCTGACAATGAATTCCATTAGGCGGTCAACACCGATATTGTTCCTGGCCGAAACGCAGAATACCGGGAACATTCCTCTTGTAAGAATACCTTTTGCAATACCTTTGTTTATTTCCTCTTCGGTAAGAGTATCGTTTGAAAAGAAGCTTTCCATAAGCGATTCATCACTTTCAGCTGCCTTTTCAACAAGAGCGGCATGCAATTCTTCAGCCTTATCCTTATGATCGGCAGGAATGTCAACGATTTTGGCCGGTCCCCCTTCTTTGGCGTACTGATACATCTTCATCCTGAGGACATCGATGATCGAGTTGAAGCCGACTCCCTCGTTTACAGGATACTGCACAAGGATGACATTGTTATCCAGCCTTTCCTTCATCATCTCAACCGATTTCTCAAAATTGGCTTTCTCATGGTCAAGGCCGTTAACGGCCAGGATAAGAGGCCTGTGCATTTTTTCAGCATGGCGGAAATGGATTTCTGTTCCAACCTCAACGCCGTTCTGGACATTTATTGTCATTACCGTGCAGTCGGTCGCATAGAGCGAGGAAATGACCCCGCCGCTGAAATCGTCAAGACCCGGAGTGTCGAGTATGTTAATCTTTTTGTTCTGATACTCTGTATAGAGCACTGTCGAAAAAATCGAGTTGCCGTTTTCCTGTTCGATTGGTCGATAATCGGAAACAGTGTTTTTTCCGTCAATAGTGCCCCTGCGTTCAATCACCCCGCCATTGAAGAGCATAGCTTCGGCAAGGGTGGTCTTTCCTGATCCGGAATTCCCGAGCAGGGCAATGCTCTTTATCTGGTCAGTCTGGTATGTTTTCATAGTAGTCCGAAAATAATATGTTATACTTATTTATTTACAGTGAATTGAAGTGGACAAAAATAACAATTTTTTAAAAACTGGTTAATAAAGATGCTGTAATTACAAAATTTTTATTTCCTTTGCACCAGTTTTTTGAAACTCAGGAGTACCGGTTTTTCTTTCATCGTAAGTTTACAAAATGCTTTTTCGTCGGGGAAGATCGGGAAGGGACCTGTTGATAACTTACATTTTTAAGTAAGATATTTATTAAGGAACGACTCTTCAGGAGATTTTTGTCATTGATAATCAGCGATGATAAATAGCTTTCCGGGAGGTGGGTAAAAAAACATTGAGCTTGTTTGTGAATTAACAAATAAAAACAATACCTTTGCGAACCGATTTTTTGAGTAAAATTTAATGTAAAATCACACTATTTATGCCGACAATTCAGCAGTTAGTAAGAAAAGGCAGGAAGAAACTGATAGATAAAAGTAAAGCGCCTGCTTTGGATTCATGTCCTCAGAGAAGGGGTGTTTGTGTACGTGTTTACACAACGACACCGAAAAAACCTAATTCGGCAATGAGAAAAGTGGCCAGGGTAAAACTTACAAACCAGAAAGAAGTCAACGCTTATATTCCGGGTGAAGGTCATAACCTGCAGGAACACTCCATCGTACTTATCAGGGGCGGCAGGGTAAAAGATCTGCCGGGTGTACGTTACCATCTTGTACGTGGAGCCCTCGATACATCAGGTGTGGACGGCCGTACCCAGAGAAGGTCAAAATACGGTGCAAAAAGACCGAAGAAATAACACTTAAAGAAATAAGATAATGAGAAAAGCAAAACCAAAGAAAAGGATAATGTTACCGGATCCGAAATACAATGATCCGTATGTAACAAGGTTTGTGAACAATCTTATGTTTAGTGGTAAAAAGAATCTTGCTTTCAAAATATTCTATGATTCACTCGAAATCATAGGAGATAAATTCAAAAATGAAGGTAAATCGCCCCTTGAGATCTTCAAGCAGGCTCTTGAAAATGTAACTCCCCAGGTCGAGGTAAAAGCACGCCGCGTAGGTGGCGCTACTTTCCAGGTACCTATGGAGATCCGCGCCGACAGGAAAGTGAGCATAAGCATGAAAAACATGATTTCCTTCGCACGCAAGAGAACCGGTCATTCAATGTCGGAAAGGCTTGCTGCCGAACTCATGGCAGCATATAAGCTTGAAGGCGGCGCCTATAAGAAAAAAGAGGATACTCACAGGATGGCCGAGGCAAACAAAGCCTTCGCTCATTTCAGGTTTTAATATTCCGATTGATTAACACGCCGTACCAGAAAAAATGGACAATAACCTGAAAAATACCAGAAACATCGGAATCATGGCCCACATCGATGCCGGTAAGACCACAACGACAGAACGTATTTTGTTCTATACAGGTCGTACCCACAGGATGGGAGAGGTGCATGACGGCAATGCCCAGATGGACTGGATGGTTCAGGAACAGGAAAGAGGAATTACAATAACTTCAGCAGCTACCACCACTTTCTGGAAATACGACAACGAGGATTATAAAATAAATATTATTGATACCCCGGGGCATGTTGATTTCACTGTCGAAGTTGAACGTTCGCTCAGGGTTCTCGACGGCGCCGTTGCAGTCTTCTGCGCAGTAGGCGGTGTCGAACCACAGTCGGAAACAGTATGGCGGCAGGCAAATAAATATAATGTTCCAAGGATTGCCTTTATAAATAAAATGGACAGGGCTGGCGCTGATTTCTACAGTGTCGTCCATCAGATCCAGGAAAAACTGGGTGCAAACCCGGTGGCAATACAACTGCCGATAGGCTCTGAAGAAAATTTCAGGGGACTGATCGATCTGATCAGCATGAAGGCATTTATATGGTACAATACCGATTTAAAAGGGAACAATTACGAAGTTGAGGACATCCCTAAGGACATGGTCGGGGAGGCTGAAGAATGGAGAGGGAAACTCATCGAATCAGTTGCTGATGTTGATGATACTCTTCTTGCAAGGTTCCTCGAGGATCATGATTCAATAACCGCCGAAGAAATACAGACAGCTTTAAGAAAATCGACTGTTCAGGGGCTGGTGGTCCCTGTTATCTGCGGTGCAGCATTCAAGAACAAGGGAGTACAGAACCTTCTCGATTCAATTGTGGCCTACCTTCCTTCACCTGTGGATAAAGGTTCCATAACGGGTATTGACCCAAGAAATGATGAGGAAGTAATACGCCATCCCGACGACAGCGAGCCGCTTTCGGCTCTTGCTTTCAAAATTGCAACTGACCCGTTCGTCGGAAGACTTGTCTTTATAAGAGTATATTCAGGGGTTCTCCGTTCGGGCGATACAGTTCTCAATACAAGGACAGGAAAACGCGAGAGGATAAACCGTCTTTTCCAGATGCATGCAAACAAGCAGAATCCCAGGGAAAGCGTTTCGGCAGGCGATATCTGTGCAGGTGTCGGTTTCAAGGATCTTAAGACAGGCGATACGCTTTGTGCAATAAATAAGCCGATCCTTCTCGAATCGATGGATTTCCCCGAACCTGTAATAGGTGTTGCAATCGAACCAAAGACACAGGCCGATGTCGATAAGCTGGGCATAGCCCTCTACAAACTTGCTGAAGAAGACCCCACTTTCCAGGTAAGAACTGACCCCGACAGCGGTCAGACAGTAATTCATGGAATGGGTGAGCTTCATCTTGAAATCCTTATCGACAGGCTGAAAAGGGAATTCAAGGTCGAATGCAACCAGGGAGTGCCACAGGTTGCCTATAAGGAAGCTATCACGACCAGCGCCGATTTCAGGGAGGTATTCAAAAAGCAGACAGGAGGCAGGGGTAAATTTGCCGACATATCTGTTGAAATGATGCCAGCTGAAAACGGAGTAAGAGGTCTTGAATTTGTTAATGAAGTAAAAGGAGGAAATATTCCAAAGGAATATATTCCTTCCGTTGAAAAAGGATTCCGCGAGGCTATGGTCAACGGACCGCTTGCCGGATTCCCGCTCGAAAGCCTTAAAATAGTACTAAAAGACGGTTCCTATCATCCGGTAGACTCCGATTCTCTTTCTTTCGAGATTGCAGCCAAACAGGCATTCAGGAAATATGCCGGCAAATGCAATCCTGTTATTCTCGAACCGATTATGTCGACAGAAGTTGTCACTCCCGAGGAATATGTAGGGGATGTGATCGGCGATTTTAACAGAAGAAGAGGAAAGGTGGAAGGTATGGAATCGAAAGCAGGTTCAAGGGTTATAAAGGCAAAAGTACCTCTGGCCGAAAAATTCGGTTATGTTACAGTACTGCGGACCCTTACCTCCGGAAGAGCAACATCGACGATGGAGTTCTCACATTATGAGGAGGTGCCTGAAGAAATAGCAAAAAGGATTGTCGAAATAACTAAAGGAAAAATTCTTTAATCAAAATGAGTCAGAAAATTCGTATTAAACTGAAATCTTACGATCATAATCTTGTGGATAAGTCCGCTGAGAAGATTGTAAAAACAGTAAAATCTACTGGTGCAGTTGTGAGTGGTCCTATTCCTCTTCCGACACATAAAAAGATTTATACGGTTCTTCGTTCCCCGTTTGTAAACAAGAAAGCAAGGGAACAGTTCCAGCTTTCATCATACAAACGGCTGCTTGATATTTACAGCTCAACTCCCAAAACAATCGATGCTTTGATGAAACTTGAGCTTCCAAGCGGAGTAGAAGTAGAAATAAAAGTGTGAAACCAGTAAAGTAATAAAGAAATGCAGGGATTAATTGGAAAAAAGGTGGGAATGACCTCCGTTTTCGATGAGGACGGAAAGAATATTCCTTGTACTGTACTGCAGGCAGGACCATGTGTTGTGACACAGATCAAGACAAAGGAAAAAGACGGCTATTTTGCAGTGCAGCTTGGTTTCGATGAAAAAAAGGAAAAACATACTACCCAGGCCGAACAGGGCCATTTCAGGAAAGCCGGAACAACACCAAAGAGAAAGCTTATTGAATTCAACGGATTCGCAGAAGACCAGGTGAAGATGGGCGAGGTACTCACTGCCGAGCTTTTCAGACCCGATAACTGGGTCGACGTTCGCGGATGGTCAAAAGGAAAAGGATTCCAGGGCGTTGTTAAACGTCACGGCTTCGGCGGTGTCGGCGGACAAACCCATGGCCAGCACAACAGGGGCAGGGCACCGGGTTCTCTCGGAGCATCTTCATTTCCTTCAAGAGTACTGCCCGGCATGAGAATGGCCGGACGAAAAGGAGGCAACCAGGTCATGTCAGTAAGCATGAGAGTGGTTAAACTCCTGGCAGAAAGCAATATTATAATAGTTAAAGGATCAGTTCCCGGTCCGAAAGGTGGTTACGTAATAATAACAAAATAATGGAATTAGCAATTCTTAATACCGAAGGTAAGGAAACCGGAAGAAAAGTCAGTCTTGACGATTCGATTTTCGGGATTAAACCTAACGACCACGCAATATATCTGGATACAAAACAATTCCTTGCAAACCAGAGGCAGGGTACACATAAATCCAAACAGCGTGGTGAAGTTGCAGGGAGTACCAGGAAGATCAAAAGGCAGAAAGGTACAGGTACAGCCCGTGCCGGCAGTCTGAAGAATCCATTGTTCCGCGGCGGCGGCCGTATATTCGGCCCGGAGCCCAGGTTCTATGGCTTCAAACTCAACAGGAAGCTCAAGGAACTTGCCAGAAAATCGGCACTTTCATATAAGGCATCTTCAAATAATATTATTGTTCTGGAAGACTTCTCACTCGAAGCTCCTAAAACAAAAGCCATTGTCAAAATGGGTAATATCCTGAATATTGCCAATAAAAAATCGCTTTTTGTTTTACCGGAACAAAATAAAAACATATATTTGTCATCCCGAAATGTACAAGGGGTTGATGTTGTAACTGCTGGAGAATTAAGCACTTATAAAATTATGAAGGCATCAACTCTGGTACTTGTGGAGAGTGCAGTTGACGTTTTGCAGGCAACTTTTGAAAAACAGTAAAATTTTAATGATGAATATTCTGCTTAAACCGATTGTTACGGAAAAGATGACAGCCCAGGGCGATAAATATAATCGTTACGGATTTGTCGTAGCCAGAAACGCTAATAAATTGCAGATAAGAAAAGCCGTTGAAGACCTTTATGGTGTTACTGTTGCATCAGTAAACACTATGAGATATGGCGGCAAGGTAAAAACAAGGAATACAAAATCGGGTTTCCTGGTTGGCAAAACAGCTGCAATCAAGAAAGCAGTGGTTACCCTGGCCGAAGGAAACAAAATTGATTTCTATAGCAATATTTAAAAACCAGTATGGCAGTCAGAAAGATCAAACCTGCAACACCAGGTCAGAGAAACAAAATCATCAGCGCTTTTGATAACATCACAAAGGCTGTGCCGGAGAAATCCTTGCTTCGACCGCTCAGAAAATCAGGAGGAAGGAACGTTAACGGCAAAAGGACTATGAGGTACATCGGCGGCGGTCATAAACAGATGTACAGGGTTATCGATTTCCTCAGGGAAAAAGATGGCATCAATGCAACAGTCAGGGCAATCGAATATGATCCGAACAGATCATCAAGAATAGCCCTGGTTGTTTATGAGGATGGTGAGAAGCGATACATAATTGCTCCTGTCGGACTTAAGGTAGGGCAGAAGATAGTATCCGGCAAAGATGCGGCACCTGAAATAGGGAACACAATGTTTCTCAATGATATTCCTCTGGGTACCATTGTTCATAATATTGAGCTGAAGCCAGGTAAAGGTGCTGCCCTTGCGCGCAGCGCAGGTACCTATGCCCAGCTTTCGGCCCGTGAAGGCAAATATGCAATTATCAAGCTTCCTTCGGGAGAGACAAGAATGGTGCTTACAAGTTGCCGTGCAACGATAGGTACTGTATCAAATCCCGATCACAACCTCGAAAGATCAGGAAAAGCAGGCCGCAGCCGCTGGCAGGGCCGTCGTCCGCGAGTCAGAGGCGTTGTTATGAACCCTGTTGATCACCCGATGGGTGGCGGCGAGGGAAGAGCCTCAGGCGGTCATCCCCGTTCAAGAAAAGGTCTTCCGGCAAAAGGATTTAAAACCCGCGACAGGAAGAAATACTCTGCTAAACACATTATTGAAAGAAGGAAAAAATAACTGACATAATATGAGTAGATCAATTAAAAAAGGCCCTTTCATTGAATTTAAACTTGAGAAGAGAGTCCTTGAGATGAACAAGGGGCAGAAAAAGTCAGTTCTCAAAACATGGTCGAGAAGATCTGTTATCTCACCTGACTTTGTCGGACATACTGTAGCAGTTCATAACGGAAATAAGTTTATCCCGGTTTACATTACCGAAAACATGGTGGGCCACAAGTTTGGTGAATTTGCGCCTACACGTACATTCAGAGGTCACGCCGGTAATAAATAACAAGTAGTGGAAATCTGAAAAAATATAAGAGATGGGTGCAAGAAAAAGAAATACAGCAGAACAGAGAAAGGAAGCTGCCCGGAGCAAATACCAGGCAATACTGAGGAACTGTCCTACATCACCTCGCAAAATGAGGCTTGTTACCGGGCTTATAAGCGGTCTGGAAGTAAACAGGGCTCTTGATGTTCTTAAATTCAGCAAACAGGAAGCATCGCGCAGGCTCGAAAAACTTCTGCTTTCAGCCATAGCCAACTGGCAGTCGAAGAATGAAGGCGTGAGAGTGGAGGAGAGCAACCTGTTTGTAAAGGAGATTAGTGTTGATGGAGGCCGCGCAATGAAAAGGCTCCAGACAGCGCCCCAGGGAAGGGCTTACAGGATCAGAAAAAGATCAAATCATGTAACCCTCGTTCTCGACAGTATGAATAAGGAAGTTGAAAATACATCAAAATAGACCAGATGGGACAAAAAGTAAATCCGATAGGTAACAGATTAGGTATTATCAAAGGTTGGGACTCAAACTGGTTTGGCGGCAAGGATTTTTCCGGCAAGCTTGTTGAAGACACAAAGATCAGGGAATATCTTAATGCCAGGCTTGCAAAAGCCAGCATCTCAAAAATTGTTATCGAGCGAACCCTCAAGCTTATTACGGTAACCGTTAACACCGCACGTCCGGGTATTATAATCGGTAAAGGCGGTCAGGAAGTCGACAAGCTTAAGGAGGAACTTAAGAAGATCACCAAAAAAGAGGTTCAGATTAACATTTTTGAAGTTAAGCGCCCCGAGCTTGATGCCAATATTGTCGGCAACAACATAGCCCGTCAGCTCGAAGGAAAAATTTCATACAGGCGCGCCATCAAGATGGCTATCGCTTCAACAATGAGAATGGGAGCTGAAGGAATAAAAGTTCTGATCTCCGGCCGTCTGGGAGGTGCCGAAATGGCCCGTAGCGAAACATACAAGGAAGGCCGCATTCCGCTTCATACACTTCGTGCAGATATCGATTATGCCCTTGCTGAAGCACATACAAAGGTTGGTCTTATCGGAATCAAGGTCTGGATATGCAACGGAGAGGTATATGGCAAGAGAGACCTCAGCCCGAATATCGGAGCACGTAATGCCAAGACTAAAAGCCTGAAGAGGAAGGCAAAGAAATAAGCACAGAGACTATTATAAAAATTTAATATTTGAGTCATGTTACAACCGAAAAGGACCAAATACAGGAGATCCCAGAAGGGCAGAATGAAGGGAAATGCGCAGAGAGGCAACCAGCTGGCATTCGGGTCGTTTGGCATCAAAGCCCTTGAGCAGTGCTGGATCACAGGCCGGCAAATAGAAGCTGCCCGTCAGGCTGTCACACGTCACATGAAACGTGAAGGTCAGATCTGGATCAGGGTATTCCCCGACAAACCCATAACAAAGAAACCTGCCGAGGTTCGTATGGGAAAAGGTAAAGGTACCCCTGAAGGTTTTGTAGTGCCGGTAACTCCGGGCAGAATACTGATCGAAGCAGAGGGTGTTCCCTACGATATCGCAAGAGAAGCTCTGAGGCTCGCGGCACAGAAATTGCCTATCACCACAAAATTCATTGTGAGAACCGATTACGTACAGGAATAAAATAAACAACACAGATGAAAACTTCAGAAATAAGGGAATTAAGCACTCCGGACCTGATCGAGAGAATCGATACCGAAAGAACAATGCTTGTCCGCACGAAGCTTAACCATGCAATAACACCTCTGGATAATCCACAAAAGATCAGACAGGTGAAGCTTACAATTGCACGTCTGCTGACTGAACTGCGAAACAGGGAATTAAATGAAAAATCTAATAGCTAGATCAGCAATGGAAAGAAAATTAAGAAAAGAACGTGTCGGGATTGTTGTCAGCAACAAGATGGATAAGTCGATCGTTGTGGCCATTAAAAGGAAAGTAAAACATCCGATTTATGGCAAATTCGTAAACAGAACCAAAAAGCTGATGGCTCATGATGAAGAGAATTCATGCAATATAGGTGATACGGTACGCATTTCGGAGACCAGGCCTCTGAGCAAAAATAAAACCTGGAGATTAGTTGAAATTATCGAAAGAGCTAAGTAATCATGATACAGCAGGAAAGCAGATTAACGGTAGCCGATAACTCGGGAGCAAAGGAGGTTCTTTGCATACGTGTCCTGGGTGGCAGCAAAAAGAGATATGCCACAATCGGCGACAAGATAGTTGTTAGCGTCAAAAGCGCACTCCCGTCAGGCGAGGCAAAAAAAGGAACTGTGAGCAAGGCAGTTGTCGTAAGAACAACAAAGGAAATAAGACGTCCCGACGGCTCCTACATAAGATTTGACGACAATGCGGTTGTCCTCCTCAACAATATGAATGAAGTAAGGGGTACTCGTATTTTTGGTCCGGTCGCAAGGGAACTGCGTGACAAATACATGAAAATCGTCTCTCTTGCACCTGAAGTTCTATAATCTATAAATATTCGGCAATGCAGAAGAAACTACATATCAAAAAAGGAGATACGGTTGTTGTCATAACCGGTGAATCCAAAGGACAAAAGGGCCGTGTGCTGGAAGTCGACAGGGATAAGAACAGGGCACTTGTGGAAGGCGTAAATATGGTTTCAAAACATACAAAACCAAATGCAAAATCCCCACAGGGCGGTATTCTGAAAAAAGAAGCACCGGTTAATGTTTCCAACCTTATGCTCGTGGACCCGGCATCCGGAAAACCTACCCGCGTGGGAAGAAGACTCAATGACAAAAATAAACTAGTTCGTTATTCTAAAAAATCAGGAGAGGAGATCAAGTAATGTATACACCTGCATTAAAAAACAAATATAAGGATGAGATCGTCCCTGCATTAATGAAGGAGTTCGGTTATAAAACCGTTATGCAGGTCCCCAGACTTGAGAAAATAGTTCTCAACCAGGGTGTCGGCCAGGCTATAGCGGATAAGAAACTTCTTGAGTTCAGTGTTAAGGAATTAACAGATATTGCAGGTCAGAAAGCCGTTCAGACATATTCATCAAAGGATATCTCAAACTTCAAGCTGAGGAAAAACATGCCGATCGGTGTTATGTGCACCCTCCGCAAGGAAAAGATGTATGAATTCCTCGAGAGGCTTATTGCCGTTGCACTCCCCCGTATACGCGACTTCAAGGGTATCAATTCGAAACTTGACGGACGCGGTAACTATACCCTTGGTATTACTGAACAGATCATTTTCCCCGAAATTGACCTCGATAAGATCTCAAAGATCATGGGTCTCCAGATTACATTCGTTACATCAGCTGATACTGATGAGGAAGCTCTGGCCCTCCTGAAACATTTCGGATTACCTTTTAAAAATACTAAAAACTGAATATATGGCTAAGGAATCGATGATAGCCCGCGAAGTAAAACGCGCAAAACTTGCTGACAAGTATGCAGCAAAAAGAGCCAGGCTGAAAGCTGAAGGTGACTTTGTAGGTCTGAGCCGCCTCCCCCGCAACTCCAATCCCAACAGACAGCGTAACCGCTGCAAACTGACTGGACGTACAAGAGGTTATATGAGACAGTTCGGGATCAGCAGGATAACTTTCAGGGAAATGGCTTCTTTCGGACTTATCCCCGGTGTTAAAAAAGCCAGCTGGTAATTAAAATGAATATTAATATTTATAAAGAATAAGAGATGACTGATCCGATTGCAGATTTGCTGACCAGAATAAGAAATGCCATTATGGCCGGTCATAAAGTAGTGGAAGCGCCAGCATCCAATCTTAAAAAGGAAATTGCCAGAATTCTGTTTGAAAAGGGGTATATCCTTAGCTATAAGGTTGTTGATGGAGAGAATAAGCAGGGTGTCCTCAAAATAGCTCTTAAATACAATGCCAGGAGCAAAAAGCCCGCAATAAAGAAAATAGAGAGAGCCAGCCGGCCCGGTCTCAGACAATATGTCGGCGCTGATGATATGCCGCGGGTGCTTAACGGCCTCGGAGTTGCAATTATCTCAACATCAAGGGGACTGATGACCGATAAAGAGGCTAAAAAGGAAAATATTGGTGGTGAAGTATTATGTTTTGTATACTAATTAGGAGGATAGTTTAATGTCACGAATAGGAAAATTACCTGTAAACCTGCCCAAAGGCGTTACTGTTAATGTCAGCGATGCCAATGTGGTAAGTGTGAAAGGACCTTTGGGAGAGCTGTCACAACCTGTCAGCCGCGACCTTAAGGTTAATGTGGTGGACAACACTATCGTATTGGAAAGACCTTCGGATTCGAAGACTCACAAGTCGCTTCATGGTCTTTACAGGGCACTTATTGCTAATATGGTGATAGGCGTTTCTCAGGGTTTTAAAAAGGAGCTTGAGCTTGTAGGTGTCGGCTACCGCGCCGAAGCTAAAGGCCAGCTTCTCGAAATGAGCCTTGGCTACTCCCACGATATAATAATGCAGCTTCCCGACGAGGTGAAAATTGAAACCAAAACTGAAAGAAGGAGCAATCCTGTAATTACTCTGACAAGTATCGATAAACAGCTTATCGGTCATGTCGCTGCTAAGATAAGATCACTGCGCCCGCCTGAACCTTACAAGGGTAAAGGTATTAAATTCGTCGGTGAAGCGATAAGAAGGAAAGCTGGTAAGTCGGCAAGTGTTTAACCGGGGTAAAATCAAGAAATCATGGCTTTAACCAAATTGGAAAAAAGAACCAGGATCCGCATGAGGATCCGGAAGAAAATAAGCGGTACCGCTGAAAAACCGCGCCTTGCAGTATTCCGCAGCAACAAGCAGATATATGTGCAACTTATCGACGACCTTTCGGGTGTCACCATGCTTGCTGTAAGTTCACAGGAAAAGGATATTGCAGCAAAGACCGGAATCAAAAAAACTGAACAGGCCCGTCTGGTTGGAAAATCACTTGCAGAAAAATGCAAGGAAAAAGGCATTGAAAATGTTGTTTTCGACAGAAGCGGATATCAATATCATGGTAGAATAAAATCATTAGCTGATGCAGCCCGCGAAGGCGGTTTAAAATTCTGATAATATGGGAAACGGAATAAGAAAAGTAAAAACCAGCGACCTCGAACTCAAAGACAGGCTCGTTAGCATTCAGAGGGTGACAAAAGTCACAAAAGGCGGACGTACCTTCAGTTTTTCTGCTATCGTTGTGGTCGGAAACGAAGACGGCATTGTTGGGCACGGGCTGGGAAAAGCCAGTGAGGTTACAACGGCAATAGCAAAAGGTATTGAGGATGCAAAAAAGAACCTTATAAAAGTACCTGTTATAAATGGCACAATTCCTCATGAACAGGTGGCTAAGTTCGGCGGTGCAAAAGTATTCATCAAACCTGCTACACCAGGTACCGGAGTTAAGGCCGGAGGTGCAATGCGTGCAGTGCTTGAAAGTGTCGGAGTTAAAAACGTGCTTGCCAAATCAAAGGGTTCATCAAACCCCCACAACCTTGTCAAGGCAACCTTCGCAGCCCTGCTCGAAATGCGCGATGCAATAGCTGTTGCTGAACATCGCAGCGTTTCACTCGAAAAAGTATTTAACGGATAGTAAAGCAAACCACAATGGCAAAAATTCGTATTACCCAGGTAAAAAGCAAAAACGGTAAACCCGAGCGTCAGAAAAGAACTCTGGATGCATTGGGTATCCATAAACTGAACCATAGTGTTGAACACGAAGCCACACCTCAGATACTTGGAATGGTTGAAAAGATCAGACACCTTGTGAAAGTTGAGAATATTTAAGGTATTAACGATATTATATAACAAGCAATGGATCTAAGTAACTTAAAACCCGCTAAAGGATCAATAAAAAGAAGCAAGCGTGTTGGCCGAGGCCAAGGTTCCGGGAAAGGCGGAACATCAACCAGGGGACATAAAGGCGCAAAGTCGCGTTCGGGGTATAAAAAGAAAATCGGCTTTGAAGGTGGCCAGATGCCTCTTCAGAGAAGAGTCCCCAAATTTGGCTTTAAAAATGTAAACCGTATAGAATACAAAGCCATAAACCTGGTGACTCTCCAGACCCTTGCTGAAAAAAATAACCTCGAGGTTATTGACAGGGAAACACTTGTCAGTGCAGGCCTCATATCAAAAAATGACCTTGTAAAAATACTGGGTAAGGGAAAGCTCGAAAGAAAACTCGAGGTCCACGCCCACGCGTTCAGCAAGTCGGCTGTCGAAGCAATTGAAGCTCAAAAGGGTACTGTCGTAAAACTTTAAGTTCATGAGATTTGTTCAGACAATAAAGAATATTTTCAAGATCGAGGATCTTCGTGCAAGGTTGCTTTATACACTGGCTATAATAGCCCTTTACCGACTCGGAAAATATGTTTCACTTCCCGGCATCGATCCTTCCCAGCTTGGAAACCTGAAGGCACAGACATCAACGGGTATTATGGGACTTCTCGATATGTTCTCTGGAGGAGCCTTTTCACAGGCTTCTGTCTTTGCCCTTGGTATAATGCCTTATATTTCGGCATCCATCGTGGTTCAGCTTCTGGGAATCGTATTCCCATACTTCCAGAAACTGCAGAAGGAGGGCGAAAGCGGACGAAGAAAACTCAACCAGTATACCAGGTACCTCACAGTGATTGTACTTATTCTGCAGGCTCCGACTTATCTGATAAACCTTTCAGCCCAGTTGCCTCCCTCAGCATTCGTTCTTTCGGGATTTTTCTTCAAGTTCTCATCGGTGGTTATACTTACCGCCGGCACAATGTTCGTTATGTGGCTTGGCGAAAAAATAACTGATAAAGGCATCGGCAACGGTATTTCACTCATAATCATGATTGGAATCGTGGCAAGAATGCCCGCGAACTTCTTATTTGAGGCAGGTACAAGGCTCGGTGGTGCCGGCGGCCCCATTGCACTTATAGTCGAAATTGTAATTTTGTTCGTTGTAGTTCTCGGAACCATCCTGCTTGTGCAGGGGACAAGAAGAGTACCGGTGCAGTATGCCCGCCGCATAGTGGGCAACAAGCAATATGGAGGTGTCAGACAGTATATCCCTCTTAAGGTGAATGCTGCCGGTGTTATGCCTATCATATTTGCTCAGGCAATAATGATGCTCCCGATAATTATAGCAGGATATTCAAACTCAAGCTCCGCGTTTGTAGTGGCATTTTCGAACATGTACGGATTCTGGTATAATTTTGTTACGGGCATACTTATAATCCTCTTTACATATTTCTATACCGCCATTACAATCAATCCGGTTCAGATGGCTGAGGATATGAAGAAAAACGGAGGATTTGTGCCTGGCATAAAACCCGGAAGAAAAACAGTCGAGTTCTTCGATACTATAATGTCGAGGATCACATTGCCCGGATCAATATTCCTGGCTATCGTTGCCATTCTTCCTGCTGTTGCAGTTAAATTTCAGATAACACCGCAGTTTGCACAGTTTTATGGAGGTACTTCACTCCTGATCCTTGTAGGTGTTGTACTTGATACGCTTCAACAGATTGAAAGCCATCTGCTGATGCGCCATTACGACGGTCTGATGAAATCGGGCCGTGTTAAAGGAAGATCCGGCGCTACGACGTCGATATAAAACCATTAACGTTCTTTGATGTTGTATTTAAAGACTGATGAAGAGGTTGCATTGTTGAGGGAAAGCAATATGCTGGTGTCGAGAACACTTGCAGAAATTGCCGGGCTCATCAAACCAGGTGTTACAACTCTTTATCTCGACAGCGTGGCTGAAACCTTTATCCGCGATAACGGAGGGATTCCGGCTTTCAAGGGATACGGAGGTTTCCCCAATACCCTCTGCACATCGGTCAATGATGAAGTGGTTCACGGCATTCCTTCAGATTACATACTGAAGGAGGGAGACATAATATCTGTCGACTGCGGAGTGATCCTCAACGGATGGTATGGCGACAGTGCATTCACATTTCCTGTAGGGAATATAGATGACGAGACCTTACGTCTTCTCAGATACACGAGGGAATCTCTCGAGGAAGGAGTAAAGGAAGCTGTCGCAGGCAAAAGGATTGGCGACGTCTCCTGGGCAGTGCAGCAGAAAGCTGAAAGCGGAGGATACTCGGTTGTCAGGGAGCTAGTTGGCCACGGACTCGGAAAAAGGCTTCACGAACCCCCCGAAGTGCCTAATTACGGCAGGAGGGGAGCAGGACCGAAAATGGAAAAAGGACTTGTTATCTGTATCGAACCTATGATAAACCTGGGAAAAAAGGAGACAATGCAGATGCGCGACGGATGGACAATAAGAACAGTCGACGGAAAGCCTTCAGCCCATTTTGAATACGCTGTGGCAATAGATAAGGGAAAAGCAGATGTATTGACGACTTTTGAATTTATTGAAGGAGTTTTAAATAAAATGTAACCGTATATGTCTAAACAGTCATCAATAGAACAGGATGGTACAATCATCGAAGCCCTTTCCAATGCTATGTTCAGGGTGGAGCTTGAAAACGGACATGTTATAACTGCCCATATCTCGGGAAAGATGCGGATGCACTATATAAAGATCCTCCCGGGCGACAGGGTGAAAGTTGAAATGTCGCCGTACGATCTTACAAAAGGAAGAATAACATTCAGATATAAATAAGAAACATTAAGATAATGAAAGTAAGAGCATCGGTTAAAAAGCGCAGCGCCGACTGCAAGATAGTAAGACGCAAAGGGCGCATATATGTTATAAGCAAGAAAAACCCCAAGTTCAAACAGAGACAGGGATAATTTGTTTAATTTTGCAACTCATTTAAGAAAAGTAATATATGGCACGTATTGTTGGTGTAGATCTACCAAGAAACAAAAGAGGTGAAATCGGACTGACCTATATCTACGGTGTAGGAAGAAGCACTGCTCAGAGGGTCCTTGATGAAGCCGGTGTTGACCGGAATGCAAAGGTCCAGGAATGGACCGATGAGCAGATTAATTCTATCCGCCGTATTCTGAACGATAACTTTAAGCTCGAAGGTGAACTTCGTTCCGAAACGCAGATGAATATCAAAAGGCTTATGGATATAGGTTGTTATCGCGGAGTGCGTCATCGTCTTGGCCTGCCTGTAAGGGGACAGAGCACTAAGAACAACGCCAGAACCCGTAAAGGAAGAAAGAAAACTGTTGCAAACAAGAAAAAAGCTACTAAATAAATAGAATATGGCAAAGAAAACCGGAGCATTGAAAAAGAGGATCGTCAAGGTTGAACCGACTGGTCAGGCTCATGTTCATTCATCATTCAATAACATCATTGTTTCACTGACTAATAATTCAGGTCAGGTTATCTCCTGGGCATCAGCCGGAAAAATGGGATTCAAAGGATCCAAGAAAAACACTCCATATGCTGCACAGATGGCTTCTGAAGAATGCAGCAAGGTTGCTTATGATCTTGGTTTGAGAAAAGTTAAGGTATTTGTTAAAGGACCCGGAGCCGGACGTGAATCTGCAATCAGATCAATATCAAATGCCGGAATCGAGGTAACCGAAATCGTCGATGTAACCCCGATGCCACATAACGGCTGCCGCGCACCCGGAAGAAGAAGAGTTTAGTATTACCGATCATATAGTTTGTAAGTTTAAATAAATAGCACGATGGCAAGATATATTGGCCCAAAATCAAGAGTCGCAAGAAAATTCGGAGATCCCATTTATGGCCCCGACAAATACCTCGACAGGAAAAACTTCCCTCCGGGTCAGCATGGTATGAACAAGAAAAGAAAGAAAACATCTGAATATGGCCTCCAGCTAAGGGAAAAGCAAAAGGCAAAATATACATACGGCATTCTCGAAAGACAGTTCCATAATACGTTTGAAAAAGCTTCAAGAAGCAAGGGTGTGACCGGTATTGTCCTCCTGCAAATGCTCGAAGCACGCCTCGACAATGTAGTTTACCGGTTAGGGGTAGCCCCTACAAGAGCCGCTGCCCGTCAGCTTGTATCGCACAGGCATATTACTGTAAACGGCGACGTGGTAAACGTTCCTTCATTCCAGCTGAAACCCGGTGATATCATCGGCGTTCGCGAAAAATCCAAATCGCTCGAATCAATAGTCGACTCACTTACGACAAAAAAATATTCGAAACTTTCCTGGCTCGAATGGGATGATGCACAAATGGCCGGCAAATTCATGAACATGCCGGAACGTACCGACATACCTGAAGATATCAAGGAACAGTTAATAGTTGAATTGTATTCAAAGTAATTAAATAAGATAAATCTCATGGCCATTTTATCATTCCAGAAGCCCGACAAAGTAATAATGCTGGAAGCTAATGACAGGTTCGGCAAGTTCGAATTCCGTCCCCTTGAGCCAGGCTACGGCATCACTGTCGGAAATGCCCTCAGGAGAATTCTTCTCTCTTCACTCGAAGGTTTCGCAATCACAACTGTAAAGATTGAAGGTATCGACCATGAATTCTCAACTATTACCGGGGTTATGGAAGATGTTACAGAGATCATCCTTAACCTTAAGCAGGTGCGTTTTAAACGGACTGTTGATGACGTTGATCATGAAAAAGTAGTGATCAAGATCAGTGGTCAGGATGTGTTTAAAGCCGGTTCCCTCAATAACGCACTCAGCAGCTTTGAAGTTCTTAATCCCGAACTCGTGATACTCAGGATGGAACCTGATGTCAAGCTGCAGGTGGAACTTACTATAAGCAAAGGCAGAGGATATGTCCCTGCCGAGGAAAACCAGCCGGCCGACAGTGAATTCGGACTCATTGCTATCGACTCGATATTCACCCCGGTCAGAAATGTGAAATATTCGGTGGAGAACTTCCGCGTTGAACAGAAAACCGACTACGAAAAACTTCTCCTCGAAATCGATACCGACGGATCAATTCATCCGAAAGAAGCGCTTAAGGAAGCTGCAAAAATCCTTATTTATCATTTCATGCTTTTCTCCGATGAGAAGATCACCCTCGACTCGGACGACAAACTTGCAAATGAGGAATTCGATGAGGAAGTACTTCACATGCGCCAGCTCCTGAAAACAAAACTCGTCGATCTCGACCTGTCGGTAAGAGCGCTTAACTGCCTCAAGGCAGCAGAAGTAGAAACACTTGGTGATCTTGTGAAATTCAATAAGAATGACCTTCTTAAATTCAGGAACTTCGGGAAGAAATCACTCACCGAGCTTGATGAACTTCTTGAATCAATGAGCCTGTCATTCGGTATGGATGTCAGCAAGTACAAATTGGATAAAGATTAATAACAGGTTAAGGATATATAGACATGCGACATCAGAGAGTTATAAACCATCTTGGAAGGACAAGTGCGCACAGGAAATCGATGATTTCCAATATGGCTGTTTCACTTATCATGCATAAAAGGATTACCACGACAACCGCAAAGGCAAAAGCCCTCAAGACATTCGTGGAACCCATTATTACAAAGTCAAAAGAAGATTCTACACACTCAAGAAGAGTGGTTTTTGGATATCTTAAAGACAAGGAAGCAGTATCAGAACTGTTCAGGACAGTATCTCCGAAAATAGCCGAGAGGCCCGGAGGTTATACAAGAATCCTGAAAACAGGAAACAGAATAGGCGACAATGCTGAAATGTGCATTATTGAACTGGTCGATTTCAATGAATTGATGACAGGAGGAGAAACAGCCAAACCAAAAGCAGCAAGGAGAAGAAGATCAGGAAAGAAAACAACTGAATCTCCTGCCGCGGCTCAGGCAAAAACTCCGGCCCCAAAAACAAAGAAATCAGGTAAAGCTGAAAAAGCCCAGGAGCCTCAGGCAAAAGACGCAGACGCACCAAAGGAAGAAACACAGGAAACAGGATCCGGGGAATAAGATAATTATTTATTATCAAAGGGATATAGTGATAAACTGTATCCCTTTTTTTGTTTATATTGCATCATTGTTTAATAAAAAAATAATTCTCTATGGGACAAATAGTTAGTGTTCATGCACGTGAGATTCTTGATTCACGCGGCAATCCTACAATAGAAGTTGATGTTCAGACAGCAAGCGGTTATCTCGGACGGGCAGCAGTTCCGTCAGGCGCTTCAACCGGAGAAAATGAGGCTCTCGAACTCCGCGACGGCGATAAGGCACGTTACCTCGGAAAAGGCGTTCTTAAGGCTGTTCAGAATGTAAATAATGTTATCGCTGAAGAAATCATAGGAATGGATGTCACTGATCAGGCAGGAATCGATAAGAAGATGCTTGAACTCGACGGAACGAAAACCAAGAGCAACCTTGGAGCTAATGCCATTCTTGGAGTTTCGCTTGCAGTAGCAAAAGCTGCCGCAGCATATCACGGCCTTCCGCTGTTCAGATATATTGGCGGTGCAAACGCAGTTACCCTGCCGGTTCCTATGATGAACATTATAAACGGAGGATCACATTCCGACGCCCCTATCGCTTTCCAGGAATTCATGATAAGACCAGTCGGTGCTCCTAATTTCAGGGAAGCCCTCAGGATGGGCGCCGAGGTTTTCCATTCACTCAAGAAAGTTCTTAAAGGACGCGGATTAAGCACAGCAGTAGGTGATGAAGGAGGTTTTGCCCCTGTTCTCGACGGAACCGAGGATGCACTTGAAACTATAATCAAGGCTATTGAAACAGCAGGCTACAAACCCGGCAAGGATGTCATGATTGCTCTCGACTGTGCAGCATCAGAATTCTATAAGGAAGGAATCTACGACTATTCGAAATTCGAAGGCCCCAAAGGCGCAAGAAGAACCTCAAAGGAACAGGTTGACTATCTTGAACAACTCGTAAACAAATATCCTATCGATTCAATAGAGGATGGAATGTCTGAAAACGACTGGGACGGATGGAAAATGCTTACCGACCGTCTCGGAAAGAAGATACAGATTGTTGGTGATGATGTATTCGTTACAAATGTTGATTATCTGAAGAAGGGAATTGAACTCGGCTGTGCAAACTCTATACTTATTAAGCTTAACCAGATTGGTTCGGTAACCGAAACCCTCAATGCAATAGAAATGGCACACAGGGCCGGCTATACGACAGTTACCTCGCACCGTTCGGGCGAAACCGAAGATTCAACAATTGCAGATGTTGCCGTTGCCACAAATTCGGGGCAGATCAAAACAGGATCATGCAGCAGGACCGACAGGATATGTAAATATAACCAGCTCCTCAGGATTGAAGAGATGCTTGGTGATCTGGCAGTATACGGTTATAAAAAATAGTATATACTGGTCCCTTTCAGGGGTCGTATGAAGCTCAGATAACCGCAAAGTCCTCAGAGTTATCGCAACGGCAGCAAAGATTTTTTATATGTATTAATTTCTTTGCGAACCTTGCGCAGAACTCCGCGAACTTTGCGGTTATTGTCTTTTTTAATTGTCTGATACCCCTGTAATCAAGGTCAGCAGAGGATTTCCGACGTTATTAACAATTGTTGATAACTTATGTTTATATCCCGTGTACAAGTATGAAACCCTGCCTGATTGTCATATCATATTCTTATATTACATTTGGTATATCAGGTGAGCGATAAAAGACTGCTCAAATGATGTGGAGACGGAAAAGGCAACTTAAGTGGGGCACAATCCGGATCATTCAGACCTTCGGGACTGCACACCAGGCGAGCCGAAGCCCGGGCAAATGGACTCCGGTCCAGGATACCCGGAAAATCGACGAAAACCGGAAACGTTCTTTCAGAGATTGAGTCACAGGGCTTCAGAAAAAAAGAGCTTCGGCACACTATTCTCTGAAACTGATCCAGATCCTCCGGGAAATGACATCAGGGCCTGAACGACGCTTCGTCCCGGAATTATCCGCCAAACAGCGGATGAGAAAGGACAGCCGGACGGTTCTGCTGTAACAGGCAAAACCCGAAAGCCAGGGGTTGCAAATCGAGGTCTTGTATCACGGGTTGCGACCGGTCAAAATAACAGTAACCTGACGCCGTATGCGGCTTCGGTTGCAAACGGTGAATGGGAACTACTCTTAGGACTAGTTCCCATTATTGTTTTATATACTGAGATCATTCATGTATTCACTTTCCTCTCACTTCTCCTTTATCTTTTTCCTTTTGTCCTTTCTCTCTTATCTTAACCTTAACCTTAACCTTAACCTTAACCTTAACCTTATCCTTAACCTTGAACTTCAAACTTCATACTCTTAACTTTCCCTTATCTTTACACTCTAATTTACCTTCCTATGCCATATTCAGGTCTTTCCGATTTTATAAATGCTCTGGAGAACAACTGCGAACTGATACGAATTAAGAAATTCGTTGATCCGGTCCTGGAAATATCAGAAATTACTGACCGTATTACAAAAAGCAGAGGCAAAGCCCTTCTCTTTGAAAACACCGGAACACAGTTTCCTTTGCTTATAAATGCTTTCGGCTCCGACAGCCGAATGGCGCTTGCTCTGGGCAAAAAAACAATATCTGATGCTGCTGATGATATTACTGAAGCTTTCGGTACTATATCCGGAAACCATTCCGGATTATCTGGAAAACTCAGAATACTTCCCAAACTGCTGAAGATGGCCCGGTTCCTTCCTTCTGAAATAAGAAAAAAAGGATCATGCCGGCAGGTAATAGTAAAAGATCCGGATCTAGGCATTCTTCCGGTTCTTAAATGCTGGCCCCACGACGGAGGCCGTTTTATAACCCTCCCAATCGTACATACAGTTCACCCCCTCACGGGAAAAACAAATGCAGGTATGTACAGGATGCAGGTCTTCGGCAGAAAAACAACCGGAATGCACTGGCAGAGACACAAGACCGGAGCGGCCCATTTTGAAGAGTGGAAGAAGACAGGGAAAAAAATGCCTGTAACAGTCACACTCGGAGGAGATCCTGTGTATACATACTGTGCAACGGCGCCTCTCCCCGAGAATATAAGCGAATATATACTTGCGGGTTTCCTGAGGAAGAAAAAGGTGAGGCTTGTCAAATGCATGACAAACGACCTTTATATTCCTGAGGATGCCGACATCGTAATAGAAGGATATGTCGACCCGTCCGAGCCTCAGGCAACAGAAGGACCCTTTGGCGATCATACCGGATTTTATTCGCTTTCCGACCTCTATCCTGTTTTTCATGTCACCTGTATCACACACAGGAAAAATGCAGTTTATCCTGCAACAATAGTGGGAATACCACCCCAGGAGGATGCCCTGCTGGCAAAAGCTACAGAAATAATATTCCTTTCACCTCTTAAGCTCGCCGTCCAGCCGGAAATAACGGATATGCATCTTCCCGATGCAGGCGTGGCCCACAACCTTGCAATTGTGAAAATAAACAAATCGTATCCGGGGCAGGGCCTGAAAGTAATTGGCGGACTTTCGGGGGCAGGACAGATGATGTTCTCAAAGTACATTATTGTGGTAAGCGGCGATGTAGATATCAGAAATTACAGGGTTCTTGCAAAATATGTTATAAAACATGTTGATTTGAAGTCCGACATAGTATTTACAAACGGACCTCTCGATGTTCTGGATCACTCGTCGGGAAGATTTTCATTCGGAGGGAAAGCCGGTATTGATGCAACAGTTAAGTTACCTGAAGAAACAGAGGATTATAAAAAGGAAAGCCGGCCCGATACAGTTAAAAAGTGGGATCCGGTAACCGGTTCTCACGGCCTTGTAAAATTTTTCAATGCTGACCTGTGCAACGAAGGCATCGGCATTGCAATATTATCAGCCGACACTTCTGAAAATCCCGATGCTGTAAGTAAAATTGCTGAGTTACTGAAGGAAGAGAAACAGGCTGACCTGCCGGAACTAATACTGGTGGTTGACCACACCGTTGATATCAACGATTATTACATGGTCGCATGGCAGGTTCTCGGCAATACGGATCCTGTCCGGGATCATTACATTATATCTCCACGGACAATCATGTTCGATGGTTCTGTTAAACTTACAAAGGGAGGAAATTTTAGTAACCGCTGGCCGAATGTTGTATGTTCCGGTCAGGATACAATAAAAAAAGTGGATGAGATGTGGGATGATCTTGGTCTGGGCGGCTTTATAGCGTCACCATCAATAAAGGCAGGTAAGCTTTTAAGGAAAGGACAGGCTTCCATTGAATTATAGAAGCTTCGGGCCGGGTCGTCAGGCCAGCATTTCTTTTATTACGCTGATAAGCTGGGCAGGCTGGTAAGGTTTGCTTATATATTCGTCGATACCTGCCGAAAGGCATCTTTCCCTGTCGCCTATCATGGCATCGGCAGTTATTGCAATTATTGGTATGTGGGAATCACTACCCTGCTCCATTTCCCGGATTTTTTCGGCCGTTATCAGACCGTCCATTACAGGCATCTGAATATCAAGAAGAATGAGGTCGTATTTCGATTCCATGATTTTTTCTATCGCCTCACGCCCGTTTGATGCCGTATCAATGTTTTTAACGAGTGGTTGAAGAGTGAGAAGCGTTATTTTCTGGTTTATCAGATTATCTTCAACCAGCAGTATCCTGCAATCGCTTATATCAATTGAAGGTTTCTGAAAGGCGCCGGCAGTTGATGATATTCCCTGAAATGATGATTTAACCCCGCCGTCATAATACGCAAAAGGAATGCTGATATTCAGTATTGAACAGTTCTCTCCTGGTTCCTGGCTGTAATAACCACGGCTCATTACAATTAGTTTTGAGGCAAGTTTGCCTGCTCCGGTCTCCTGGCTGATGAGAACATTGTTCCTGTCGGTCTGGATCCTGAAACCTATAATTCTTCCTCCTTCGGTCTCTTTTTCCTTTCTTGTGCTTATGTTGACCCTGGTTGTAGCTTCCGATCCCTGGTCTTCAATAGTATTTAATATGTCGAGGAAGATCTGTTTCAGGATAATTGGATCGCCAGCGCATTCGTATTCATCATAGTCCTTCCTGTTGAAGACAATGTCGAGACTTGATTTTGCCTTCAGGTTGTAAAGGTCGATTGTATTCTGGACCGTGGACAGGATGTTGTAACGGATGTTCTTCCCCGGAGTATGCATCAATGTGACCGCCGACTGCATTGTTAATTCATTAACAGTTGTCACCATGTTGTTTGTCGACGCAACAAATGTTTCAAGAAGATCCTTCTGTTTCTTCTGAAGCCCTGAGTCCATAAGAAGATCAGCAAGCAGGACCAGATTATTAAGGGGTTCTCTTATTTTATGTGAGAATTCCGCGATCACATCCTCGCGGTTTTCAGCCACCGGAGAAATATCCTTAGGCGATTCTGCTGAACTCTTTAACAGTCTGTCTGTTTTCCTTGTAATAAGGATCACAAGCGATGCACTTGCAATAATCAGTACACCCGACAGCAACCTGAGGTTGAAAGTCAGGAACAAAAGGGCCAGAATGAGACAGGCAAGTGCAACTATCGCAAATGTGCCTAATTGGTTCTTTTTCCTGTCGAAAGGGTTATCCCCCGGGTGACTTACATTTTTTTCACTATTGTAATTGTCTGGTTCCATGGTAACAGAAACTCAATTATCGGAGTAACGTAAAATTACGCAAAATAGATGATAAATATACGGGGGTCATAATAATCAACCTTTGAAGGAAAAGGTTAAATTTGTTCCTGAGCTATGGTACAATTTTTGCGCCTGAAACAAAAAGAGGAGACCATTATGAAGAAAACATTCAGGAATTTACTGTTGATCTTGCTTACCGGTTTTGGGGGATACCTGTTGCCGCTTTCCGCACAGGAAAACGGGGGGACGGTTAAGTATACTCCTGATTTCAGGTTTACAGATGGCATATATCTCAATTTCGACCAGGTGAGGAACAATTCTCCTATTCCCAAGGCAAAGATTCTGACATCGGCAGATTACAACGACAAGGATTTCTTTAAAAACCTTATGACAGGCGAAAAGATCTATTTCTACGATGGAATGGGTATGCGTCAGGAAGTTAATAAATCCGACATCTGGGGCTATTCCCGCAATGGCATTCTGTATATCCAGGTTCAGGGTAACTTTAACAGGATCACTTTTGTAGGTACTATCTGTCATTTCGTTGCAGATGTAACCTCGTACGACAGCCGGTATAATAATCCATACGGATATTATGATCCTTATTACTATTCGCCGTATTATTCGCCGTATTATTCGCCGTATTATTCACCGTATTCCTATGGAGGATATTATTCTCCTTACGGCTCATATTATTCACCATACCGTCAGAATGCAGGACGGAATGAGCTAAGGCAGTACCTTATCGATTTTGAGGAAGGCAAAATCCTGGAATATGATGTTGAAAATACTGAACTGCTTCTCATGAAAGACACCCAGCTTTATGAGGAATATGTAAGGCTTCCGAACAAAAAGAAAAAAGATCTGATGTTTGTATATATACGCAAGTTTAACGAGAAGAATCCGTTATATCTTCCGGTAAATCAGAATTTCTGAATGAGAAAATTAATCACGGCCCTTATAGCATTTGCCTTTCCGCTGCTGTTAGCAGGTCAGGCTCCTTTTCCCGACAGCGATGAGATAAAGCAGTTTATGTCGTCGACAACCTGTGTGGTCCTTGAGGACGGGAACCCGGTTTACAATACATATATTTCAAATGCGGTAAAGGAATTCTGGTCAGTCACTCCTTACGAATTCATTAAGACTTCCGATTTTGACCTTAGGAGGAACGACCCTGCATATTCCTTCATCATGCTTACAGAAACAAATTATGAAAAAGACAAATCAGGTTCTGTATATAACTATATCAACCTGCTTCAGGGTAAAAATGTAGAAGAGCTTGGTAAAATGCCTGAGATATGTGCCGTGCCTCTTTCTTCCGGAGGCGTGGACGACATGGAATACGGTTATAAGCTTGGAGCAATACTGTCGTTCATGCAAAAACATGCCGCTATGATATCTGATAATCCCTCCCTCACAGGGAGGAGATACCTAAGGTATTATAACAAGAATATTCCGGAAGTTAAATCGGGGAAGATCCTTGTTAGGGAAGAAGATCTCGCCCCTGCCATCGGCAGCCTTGAAAAACTCAGACAGGCATATAAGTATTCAATCGACATTGTATCGGAGGAGGCGATCATTAAAGCCATTCGAGATAAAGCCCGTAATACATTTATCCTGCATAAGGTTGGCCCTGGCGAAGGCAAACACTCCGGTTTTTGCTTTAAAATGCTGTTCGGGACCGCCGATTCGGACATGTATTATTATAACCAGCATACTATCGACAGTAATAATCCCGACGGACTGCTTCCGGCTGATCTGAAACGGCTTGAAAGGTTCTGAAAATGCAGCAAAACAAAAAGAACGACGTCTTTTATTCAAAAACCGGATTGTCATGAAAGAGATAATAGAACTATCTGAATCGGAAAGAAACTGGGCGATGTTATGCCACCTTTCTGCGTTTGCAGGCTTCTTCTTCCCCTTTGGCGGTATAATAGGTCCGCTCATCTGCTGGCTGTCGAGAAAAGACGAATCGACCTGGGTTGATCAGAACGGGAAACGATCAATGAATTTCGAGCTGTCAGTTCTTCTGTATATGATACTTGTGATCCCTTTATGCTTTATAATAATCGGGTTTCCGATCTTGTTTTTTCTTGTGGTACTGAAAGTGGTATGCGTAATTATTGCAAGCATAAAAGCTTCAAAAGGCGAAGAATTCAGATACCCCCTTTCCATCCCTTTCATTCAGTAGTTTTAGGACTGGAAATTTTACCATCAGGTAATAAATTTGTATATTTCAAATCAGATTTATTATCTCCTCCTATGAAAAAAGATTCAGGCAGCAAAAATCCTAAAGTTGAGGTTTTTGAGAAAAAAGACCTGTATTATGACGTGAAGGTCGAAAAGCAGAAAAAACTCGAAACAAAGGATTATGAAAAAAAGCTCAGGAAGCTTGCAATTGAGCTTGTTAAGCTTCAGGAATGGGTCAAGGCAAACAGGCTCAGGGTGGTGGTGATATTCGAAGGCCGTGATGCTGCGGGGAAGGGCGGTGTTATAAAGACTATAGCAGGATGCCTTAATCCCAGGATCTGCCGGATAGTAGCTCTCGGGATCCCTACCGAAAAAGAGAAAAGCCAGTGGTATTTTCAGAGATATGTATCCGAACTGCCTTCGGGCGGTGAGATAGTCCTTTTCGACAGAAGCTGGTACAACAGGGCAGGAGTTGAAAAAGTAATGGGCTATTGCACAAATGAGGAATATGAGGAGTTCCTCAGATCGTGCCCCGAATTTGAAAGAATGCTCATCCGATCGGGGATATTACTTGTAAAATACTGGTTCTCAATTAGCGACAGCGAACAGGAAAAACGCTTCCAGGAAAGGATAAATGATCCTACGAAGAGATGGAAAATAAGTCAGATGGACATTGAATCGCGCGATAAATGGGTAGAGTACTCAATGGCCAAAGACAAGATGTTCTCTTATACAGATACAAAACAGTCGCCATGGTATGTTGTTCCTGCAGATGATAAACGCAGGGCAAGGCTTAACTGCATCGATCATCTTCTTTCACTTATTCCGTATAATGATCTCACTCCAAAACCGATCAAACTGCCGCCCCTGAAGCATGATGTTGCCTACGTACGGCCTCCAATTACCGATCAGACTTTTGTACCGGAGAAATATTAAAAAGGTCTTGCTGTAATGCAGTCTTGCAGTCTTGCGGTCATGCGGTCTTATGATCTTGAAATCTTTTTGTGTCTGATATTGTGTTGCCTATTCTGTTCCAGGTTTCCTGATTCTTCTTACTTTTGCATTCTTAACCCTTTCCCTTTTTACTTTTATCTTTTTACTTTTATCTTTTATCTTAATTATCAATGAAGCCATCCATACCTAAAGGAACACGCGATTTTTCTCCGGGAGAACTTATGAAGCGGAATTACATCTTCGACACTATTAAAAGTGTATTCCTGCTTTATGGATACCAGCCTCTTGAAACTCCTGCAATGGAAAACCTGTCGACACTTCTGGGGAAATATGGTGATGAGGGCGATAAACTTTTATTCAGGATACTCAATTCAGGCGATTTCCTTTCATCAGTTGCCGATGATGATCTGCTTAAAAGAGAAACCGGCAGGTTGTCATCCCAGATTTGCGAACGTGGTTTGAGGTACGACCTGACAGTGCCGTTCGCACGTTATGTTGTACAGCATCGCGACGAAATAATATTCCCTTTCAAGAGATATCAGATCCAGCCTGTATGGCGCGCCGACAGACCACAGAAAGGCCGATACCGTGAGTTTTACCAATGCGATGTCGATGTGATAGGAAGCGATTCATTGCTGAATGAATTTGAACTTGTCAGGATAATTGTTGAGATATTCAGGAGTCTTCAGATATCTGTAACCATCAAGATAAATAACAGGAAAATACTTTCTGGAATTGCTGAGGTTATTAACGAATCGGCAAGAATCACCGATATTACTGTTGCCATCGATAAACTCGATAAAATCGGATTGGATGGAGTAAATGAGGAACTTAAGTCAAGAGGCCTTTCTTCCGATTCAATCGGAAAACTGCAGCCGATTATCCAGCTTAAAGGCACCACTTCTGAAAAGCTTTCGGTTCTCGGAAATATACTGTCGGGATCAGAAACAGGAGTGAAGGGTATTGAAGAGATGAGAACCCTGTTCGACATGATAGGGGAGGCCGGCCTTTCAGGTCAGGCGGAACTCGACCTCACGCTGGCAAGAGGACTTAACTATTATACAGGTGCAATAATAGAGGTGAAGTCGAATGATGTTGCCATTGGAAGTATTTGCGGAGGAGGGCGATACGATAATCTGACCGGCGTATTTGGAATGGATGGAGTTTCGGGTGTCGGAGTATCATTCGGAGCCGACAGGATTTATGACGTAATGAGCCAGCTTAACCTGTTTGATAAAAAAACTGAATCATCAACAAAGGTGCTGATCCTGAATTTCGGTCAGAAAGAGGTCTCCTATGCAATGAAAGTAAGGGATCTTCTGATCGGAAATCAGATAAGCTGCGAACTATACCCCGATGCTGCCAAACTGAAAAAGCAAATGTCGTATGCGGATGCCCGGAAAATACCCTACATAATAATAGCAGGTGAGGAGGAAATAAAGACAGGCATGGTGACTGTAAAAATTATGTCATCCGGAGAACAGAGAAAAATATCTCCGGAGGCATTGTCCGGATTCATAGTTCAGATGTAACTTAAACAGATACTTATGGCACTTCAATGTGGAATAATAGGACTGACCAATACAGGCAAAACAACAATATTTAACTGTATATCAAATACTAAAGGCGAAACCAATGCCTTCGCCTTCAGCGCTGTCAAATCAAATATCGGAGTAATACAGGTTCCTGATCCGCGCCTTTATGAGCTGGAAAAGCACCAGGTCACTGAAAAAATTGTCAATACCACTGTTGAGATCGTCGATATCCCGGGACTTGCAAAGGGTTCGAATAAGGGTGAGGGTGTAGGAAACAAATTCCTTGGCGATATCAGGAATACCGATGCCCTTATCCATGTTCTGAGGTGCTTCGATAATGATGCCCTCCCTCATATCGACGGCTCCGTCGATCCTGTAAGGGATGTTGAAACTGTCGATTTTGAACTTCAGGTTAAGGACCTCGAATCGATTGAAAAGAAAATCCAGCGGCTCGAAAAACTTGCAAAATCGGGTGACAAAGATGCACGTCACGGGATTGATGTGCTGAACAAATACAGGGATCACATTGGTAATTTCCGGAATGCCCGTACACTTGAGGTTAAGGAAGAGGAGAAGAAACATGTCGACGACCTGTTCCTTCTGACAATGAAACCGGTGATGTATGTCTGTAATGTAGATGAGAAATCGGCAGTGACAGGGAATAAGTATGTCACCCAGGTCAGGGAGGCTCTTCATGGCAAAGATGCCGAAATTCTCGTCATTGCAGGTGCGGTTGAGGCCGAAATCGCCGAGCTTGAAAGTATTGACGACAGGATGGCATTCCTGAGTGATGCCGGGCTCGAGGAACCCGGAGTCGATAAAATGGTCAGGGCTGCATATAAAATGCTTAACCTTCAGACATTCTTTACAGTAGGCCCCAAGGAGATCAAGGCATGGACCATAAAGAAGGGCATGACGGCACCCCAGGCTGCAGGAGTGATACACAGCGACCTGGAGAGGGGGTTTATAAGAGCTGAAGTGATGAAATACAAAGATTTTGTCACCCTGGGATCCGAACATGCATGCCGTGATGCCGGGAAATTTTATATAGAGGGTAAATCGTATGTCGTTGAAGACGGCGATATCCTGCATATCCGGTTTAACGTATAACCCGCAGCATGTCCAGGTTCAGCCTGATAGCTATTGTTTTACTGGCTTCATTCTCTGACTGGTGCTACTCACAATATTCCAGGGATAATGATTTGCTAAGGAAAATTGTATCCGTATCAGGACAGGCTGAAGTAGCAATGCCTAAACCCGGACGGCATGATCTTGACAAATTATCACGCGACTTTTCCATCTCGAGGGTCAGCGATGATGAGGTCAGGGTAAAACTATCTCCCCGGGATATTGAACTATTCATCAACAGCGGAACTGAGTTCAGGATCATCGAACGACCTGCCTCAAAAGGGATAACCGGCATTCGAACTCCTGAAAAAGCGACGGAATGGCAAACCTACCCTACATACACCCAATATGTCTCAATAATGCGGTCATTTGCCTCGGAATATCCTTCTATATGTCTGCTCGATACAATAGGTATAAGTATAAACGGCAGGGCGGTTCTTGTCCTGAAGATATCAGATAACTGTAAAGAAGATGAACCCGAACCTGAAGTGTTCTATACATCCTCCATGCATGGTGATGAAACTGCCGGATATGTTCTGATGATGAGACTTGCTGCTTATCTGCTCGGAAATTATTCTTCCGACGAAAGGATAAGAACCCTTGTCGACAACCTTGAGATATGGATAAATCCGCTTGCAAATCCCGACGGTACCTACCGCGATGGTGATAAAATCGTTTCGCCTGTGAGGAATAATGCCAATGGTTACGACCTGAACAGAAATTTTCCGGATCCCGGATACACTATTGAAGTCAGGCAAAAAGAAACCCTCGATATGATGCGCTTCCTTTCTGATAGAAGGTTTGCTCTTTCAGCCAACTTCCACTCTGGTGAGGAGGTAGTAAATTATCCCTGGGACAGGTGGCCATATGATCATGCCGACAGAGACTGGTTTTACTCCCTTTCAAGGGCATGGGCCGACACTGTTCATCTGTATTCGGAAAAAGGATATATGGATTTTCTCGACAATGGCGTAACAAACGGCTATTCGTGGTATACAGTATACGGCGGAAGACAGGATTATGTAACATACCAGCTCTCGGGAAGAGAAATAACAGTTGAACTTGATACAATTGATTTTACGCCCGAAGAACGCCTCGACTTCCTGTGGGAATATAACTACCGTTCAATGCTCAACTACATCGGAAATGCACTTTACGGGATACATGGTAACGTAAAAGATGCTGTGACCGGTGATCCGGTCCCGGCAAAAGTGTTTATAAAGGGACATGATGTTGATAACTCCCATGTATTCGCCGACAGCGCCACCGGATTCTTCACAAGGTTCCTCAAACCGCGATCATGGGACCTGACTTTTACAGCAGGCGGTTATCACGACACAACCATCGCCGGTGTTCAGGTTTATGATCATGAAACTACTTATTTGGAGGTAAGGATAAATCCAATACTCAACCCTGCCGATACAATCGGCCGGACCAGGCCTTATTTATATCCTAATCCGGCTTCGGGATATATAAAAGCCGCTTTGCCTGATCACCTCCATGGCGGCGTAAATGTTAAAATATGCAATTTGTCGGGGAAGATAATATCTCACTTTAATTATGAAACCATTGCCGGATTTCCTATAAGGCTTGATATCAGAAAGCTAAGAAAGGGGAGCTATTTAGTCGTGTTCACGAATCTTATGACCGGTCAGACCGGAAGCGGCAGTTTTATTGTAAACTGATTATGATTACTGGCACTCATTTTTATTTAAAAAGCTATTTTTGTTGCTTTAATATCCGCAGAAGGATAAAGAATATTTTTAAGTAAATGTTTTTACGGAAAGGCAGAGGAGTGATATCATGACAAAACATCTATTTATTTCAGGACTTTTTTTTATTTCAGCATTATTAAATATTTCAGGCCAGGGGGCTTATCTTCCTCCCGACAAACCGGCTCTTATTGTTGGCATCGTGGTGGAACAGCTCAGGTTCGATCAGCTTGAACGCCTCAGGGATAAACTGTCGGACAACGGTATAAAAAGGATGATCAATGAGGGGACATTCTTCAGGAATGCCTCATTTGATTACATGCTTACGCAATCTGCCCCGGGATATTCAACAATTGCAACCGGCACTGAGCCTTCCTATCATGGGATCACCTCCGACAGCTGGTACCTGCCACTGAAAAATGAATTCATATATTGTACAAAGGATGTTTCCGTAAATCCGGTAGGGGGTAGTTACGAATCAGGATTACATTCCCCGGCCAACCTTAATGCCTCCACATTTGCTGACGAGCTTAAGACCGCAACAGGGAAAAAAGCGAAGGTATATTCTGTTGGAATAAAGGAATATGCTTCAATATTTTCAGGCGGTCATGCAGCCGACGGAGTCTTCTGGTACGACAATACAACAGGCACCTGGATGTCGTCGACATATTACATGAAGGAACTTCCCGCCTGGGCTAACGATTTTAATGCGCTCCGGTACTCTGAGACATATCTGAGCACAACATGGAATCTTCTTCGCCAGCCGGCCGATTATACAACCTGCCTTCGCGACTCGAACAAGTTCGAGACAGGGTTTAACGGACTTAACTATTTTCCTTACGATATTAACAAGTTAAGCAGGCCTTCGGGCAGGAACTCAGCCCGTAATTATGCATTTCTTAGAGAGACCCCTTTCAGTGATGCATTTACTACTGATTTTGCTATAAAGCTTATTGAAAAGGAAGGCCTGGGTACTGATGAGATAACTGATTTCCTTTCGATATCATATTCTGCAACAGATTATATCGGGCACAGGTTTGGCCCCTCGTCAGTGGAATCGGGTGATGCGATCATGCGTCTCGACAGGAATATTGAAACTCTTCTTACTTACCTTAATGACAAAATTGGAAAAAGGAACATTCTTGTATATTTCACTTCATCACATGGTGTTTCGGAGATTCCTTCAGTTATGGAGGATACAAGGATACCTGCAGGATATTTCAAGCAGAATCAGGCCCTTCAGTTGTTGAGGAGCTATCTGAATGCTGTTTATGGAGAGGGTGACTGGGTTCGTGGTTTCACCGAGCGGCAGGTGTATCTCAACCGGACTCTCATCGAGGATGCCCGTATACCAATCGAGGACATTCAAAAGAAAACGGCAAGGTTTCTGATACAGTTTTCAGGAGTTGCTTCAGCATATCCATATTATGCATTCGAGGCAAATGACTTCGGGAACGGACATCTGCGAAGGATTGTGAATAACTTCAGCCCACAGCGTTCGGGCGACGTAATTGTTATCCTTAATCCTGGCTGGGTAGAGAAAGAAGGGGAGCAGGTTACCAATCACAATTCTCCATATGAATACGACTGTCATGTTCCTTTGATCTGGTATGGCTGGACAGTCAACAGGTCGACGGTTATGAGAAAGGTGAATATGACTGATATTGCTGCAACTCTTTCGTCATTATGCAGGGTTCCGTATCCGAATGCCTGCACAGGTGAGCCTATGTCGGAATTATTCAGATAGACCGCTTTCCCTGATCTCATCCCTGACTTTGCAGGCATCGGCGATAAGTGAAGGATTTTTCTCACATCCGTTTCCGAGGATAACCAGGTCTGCTCCCGCCAGAAAAGCATCGCGGATTTCTTTCCGGCTTCTGAGTCCGCCGCCGGCTGCCAGAGGTATTGAGATCTCATCCCTTACGGCCTTTATTATTGCTGATGGAACAGGATTCAGCGCACCGCTTCCGCCTTCGAGGTAGATCATATCGAGGCCAAGCATTTCGCCTGCAAGCGCTGTGGCGACAACAATATCGGTTTTGTCGGGAGGAATGGCTTCTGTCTGGCTTATATATTCGACAGATGTCTTGCTGCCGCATCCTACAAGAATATATCCGACAGAAATCAGCTTTTCCCTTATATCCCTCAGGTAAGGAGCAGCTATGACATGATTCCCTATAAGCAACTCGGGATTCCTTCCCGAAATCAGCGACAGCAGAAGGATTGCATCTGCCTTACGGCTGAGCTGAAGAAGATTCCCGGGAAATAATACCACAGGTATTCTGCAAAGCGACTTAACTTTTTCAATAAGGTTGTCGGTACTGTTGAAAGTAATACTCCCGCCAGCCATAATATAATCAGTCCCGTTTTCTGCGGCAATTGCAATGATATCCCTCAACCCGTCATCAGTTACCTTATCGGGGTCAAGAAGAAGCGCGACGCTTTTGTCTCCGGGGAAATTAAACTTTTTCATAATTCTTCTTGGTCCAGACTATGGCATAATTATCGTAGCGCGTATAGAAAAGATCAAATGAATCATCTATTTTATCAGTTACTACCTTTCCTTTGATAGCGCCCGATTCCTTTACCTCAAAAGGTTCGATTGTAATATTCTTCCTTATGCTTATTCCTTCCTTGTCGCATATCTTATAGAGGGCCTCCTTGGCGCACCAGTGAAGATACAGATGATATCTGCGGTCGGCTGCGACCCTGGTGATCTTTTCCTTCCTGTTGATGAATTTGAATGCTATTCTTCCGATGTTGGTACTCATGTGCTCAAGATCGATACCGACTTTTTCATTGGTACTCAGTAGTATAGCCGTAAGTTTGTATGAATGTGATATACTGATGAACCTTGAGCCGTCTTTCAGAAAAGGTTTGTTATTCTTATTGTATACTATCCTTGAATCTTTCCCAAGCAGTTCTGCCAGGAGGGCCCTTACACTCAGAAATTCAAGCTTTCTTGAAGTGCTTGCAAATACCTTGTACTTCTTTTTATCATCGGCATCCAGCTCTACCATACTCTCAAGGGTCTTCAGATCCTCTTCAATCTTCCAGACTCCCAGAATCGAAAATTCGTTCAGGTAATGTTTTGAAATACAGCCCATTAATTATCCAAAAAATACTATTATTTCCATTTCAAGGTTTCGATCAGGTGGATAATATCCTGCCTGAAGAAATCAATTACCGGTTGAAGAGAATCAGAGTTCGGCTCCGATTCAAAATATAATGATCCTCTGAGGTAATGTAAGGTGCTGTCGGTAACATAGAATTGTACAGCAGTTGCGGTATTACCTTTCAGATCGTACAGGATACCGCTTATCCCGTTTTCCTTGTCGTAGATGACGGTTTCGTTAATTGCGTCGGCTTTTGTTATATGGTTCTTTACATTCATTGTATATGTCTGTTCAATAAGGCTTGCCAGATCACCCTTTACATCCTTGTAAGTAAGATAAATTCTTGCCTTGTGGCGGGGAAAATCGATATTGAACCATCCGGGCCCGTTTGTACCGCCCGAAGGCGATGATATAGTGCCGTATGAAGGATATTCAAACCGTAGTGGAATATCAGGTCTTGATCCGTCGTCATTAAAGGAGGAATAATGTTTTTCAGGGAGATCGATCCTGAAATAACCCTTTGGCTTTGGCACCGGCACTTCCCTGCAACTGAATACAAGAACTACCTGCAGGATAACCATCAGCAGAATTAGTTTGTCACTCCCCTTTTTCACCATTATCATCTGTTATTTCAAGACGGATTTCCTTTATTCTTCTTTTATCTGCCGATTCAATACGGAATTTAAAATTACGATACGTTATTTCCTTTCCTTTCTGGGGTATCTCGCCCGTGAGCTCAAGAACCAGTCCGGCAAGTGTTTCCGATTCCCCTCTGACATCCTCAAACGGATCATCCTCTATTTCTATTATCTTGAATAAGTCATTTAACAGGATCTTTCCTTCAAAAATATATGTCGTGTCATCGATTTTCCTGAACATTGGCTCATCTTCATCGCTTTCGTCGGTTATTTCGCCGACTATTTCCTCAAGAACATCCTCGAGAGTAATTATTCCGGAAGTGCCCCCATATTCATCAATTACCACAGCCATGTGTATCTTCTTGATCTGAAACTCCTTGAGGAGTTCGTTTATTTTCTTTGTTTCAGGGACAAAATGCGGCGGACGGACGAGCGACTGCCATTTGAAGGTGTCGGGGTTTCCTGTATATGGAAGTATATCCTTGGCATAGAGTATTCCTTTTACCAGATCGAAAGAACCTGAATAAACCGGGATCCTTGAAAACCCCGATTCGATGATAAGCGACTTTACCCTGTTGAATCCAAGTTTGATGTCAAGGGCTGTAACATCAATCCTGGGGCACATTATTTCACTTACATTAATATTGCCGAAGTTCACAATTCCCTTAAGTATCTTTTCATCCTCGTTAATGTCGTCGGAGGCAAGCTCAAGGGCATCCGACAGATCGTCCATGCTTAAATTTGAATGTTTTATCCCGGTTCTTTTCCTTACGAAGGAAGTGGAGAAAATGAGAAAGGATGTTAGTGGTCTAAAGAGCTTTTCAAGAAATGACATTGGGAAAGCCATGAAAAGAACCATGGGGACCTGATTTTTTGATGCAAATACTTTCGGGAAGATCTCCCCGAAAAACAGGATCAGGAATGTGATCACGACTGCCTCCACGATAAAGCCGAGGACCGGGTTCGAACTGAAGTTAAATGTTCTGGCGCTGAGGAATGCAGCAAGAAGTACAATTGCAATATTCACAGTATTGTTTGCCACCAGTATGGTGCTCAGAAGCTTATCCGGAGAATCATAAAGCTTAAGAGCCTTCGATGCTTTTTTCGATTTCCTGCTTTTAAGCTTTTCAATTTCATCGGGCCTTAGGGAGAAAAATGCAACTTCCGACCCCGACATCAGTGCAGAAATAAACAGCAAAATTACAAGTACAATCAGACCGATTACAACCTTCAGGTCGGGTGAATTCACGACAATGGCAGGTAACAATGCAGCAGAGGAAAATGTAACTTCCGGTTCCAATTTCAATAGAATTTTATATCGGGCTAAAACGGCAGATCATCTTCAGGAGCAGGCTGATATCCTGCCGGAGGATCATTTAAATCGTGGTCGGCAGGTTCCTTGTCGGGAACAGAGCTTTTTGAGTGATTGTCAGGCTGCGGGTAAGACTGACCGGAACCCTGCTTTTTCTCAAGTACAAGAAATGTGTCGGCCAGTATCTCGGTTATATATTTATTGTTACCGTCTTTGTCGACATATGATCTTGTTTTGATCTTACCTACTACATATAGCTGGGATCCTTTTTTTACAGTTTTTTCGACAACCTCTGCCATTGAACGCCATACCACTATATTATGCCATTCGGTGGTTGTTATTGTTTCGCCCTGCTGGTTTGTGTACGATTCGCTTGTTGCAAGCGGAAATGTAGCTTTGGCAACTCCTTTGTCAAAATAGCGGATAACCGGATCTTTGCCAACGTTGCCGACAAGTATGACTTTATTGATAGACATATAGTTATGTTTTTATTCTTAGGTTTAGTCCGACGGTAAAGTTATAAAAAAATAAGCTCACTACAATTTTGCCGTGTAATATAAGGCAAATATGCATATTGTCAGTTATTTACAATATTGCAACCTGTTCCGCCGCGGCATAGTGCAAATCTTCCCGTTCAGCCGGGCCTTTAATATAATAAATTACCTATTTCATTGTATTTAAGGCAATAATATTATCCCGGCAAGAAAAAATTATTCTTTAAGTGTTTCAATATAAACAAATAATATTTTTATATTTGCAGGACTGAAAAAACGAATACTCAAAATAATTTGTAGAATTTTAAACTTCACGAAAATGACTAAAGCAGACATCGTTAATGAAATTGCCAAAAACACTGGTATTGAAAAGGTGACAGTTCAGAAGACTGTTGAAGCCTTTATGGAAACCATCAAGCATTCAATGGTTAGCGGAAATAACGTTTACCTGAGAGGTTTCGGAAGCTTCATAGTTAAGAAGAGAGCTAAGAAAACTGCCAGGAATATATCAAAGAATACCACAATCATCATACCGGCTCACAATATTCCTTCCTTCAAACCGGCAAAATCATTTATTACAAAAGTTAAATCACACGTTAAGAAATAATTATCCATGCCAAGCGGAAAAAAGAGAAAAAGACATAAGATGGCTACCCACAAACGTAAAAAACGTTTGCGGAAGAACAGACATAAGAAGAAGTAGTAAAATCAAGGTAGTCATAATCTGAAAATTCTAAACCTAAAGGTCTTTCGATCTTTAGGTTTATTGTATTCAGTACATGGGGGTGAGGATATTATATTAACGAGGATTAATATAGTGACGTGGTAAGCAAGGATTTAATTATTGATGTTGGCGTTTCTGAGGTCTCTCTGGCATTACTGGAAGACAAACAACTGACAGAGTTAAATAAGGAGAAACGGAATGTAAAATTCTCTGTCGGTGATATATATCTGGGCAAGGTGAAAAAGATCATGCCCGGTTTGAATGCTGCTTTTGTCAACGTGGGGTATGAGAGGGATGCTTTTCTTCATTATCTTGACCTTGGAGCCCAGTTCCGGACACAACATAAATACTATACGTCCGCTGTTCAGCGGCAGGGCCGCATAAGCCCTCTTCATAAAATAAAGCCGGATGAGGATATCGACAAAGACGGCAAAATAACCGATGTGCTTACTACCGGACAGACAGTTATTGTTCAGATAACAAAGGAGCCGATATCCACGAAAGGCCCGCGGCTTGCATCGGAGATCTCTCTCGCAGGCAGGAACCTTGTCCTGATGCCTTTCTCAGACAAAGTTTCGATATCTTCAAAAATTGAGAGCTCGGAAGAGAAAAACCGGCTCAAAACACTTGTCCAGAGTATAAAGCCTAAGAACTATGGTGTAATAGTCAGGACTGTCGCTGAGGGAAAGAAGGTAGCTGTTCTTGATGCCGAGCTGAAAGAACTTGTTAAAAGATGGGAATCGGCCTTTTCAGCAATCAAAAAGGAAATCAAGGCGCCTAAACTGTTCATTGGTGAGATGAACAGGACTTCCACAATCCTTCGCGATATGCTGAACGTCACATTCAGCAGCATTCATGTAAATGATTCGGCTCTTGCAGAAGAAATCAGGAATTATATAAGGGAGATCGCCCCCGAAAAGGAGAAAATAGTAAAGTTATACAGCGGAACCATTCCGATATTTGATCATTTCGGAATAAATAAGCAGATAAAGGCCCTCTTTGGCAAAACTGTTTCCTTTAAACATGGTGCATACCTTATTATCGAACACACCGAAGCCCTGCATGTTATAGATGTGAACAGCGGCAACAGGGCAAGATCGGGAAATGACCAGGAGGCAAATGCCCTCGAAGTTAATATGGAAGCCGCAGGAGAAATTGCCAGACAGCTGAGGCTGAGAGATATGGGAGGAATAATTGTTGTCGATTTTATCGATATGCAATCTGCTGAAAACAAACAACTCCTGTTTGACAAGGTTAAGGATGTAATGGGCAACGACAGGACAAAACACAATATCCTTCCTCTTTCAAAATTCGGACTGATGCAGATCACCCGCCAGAGAGTCAGACCCGAAATGAACATCGTGACTGATGAAAAATGCCCGGCCTGCCAGGGGACCGGACAGATACGTCCCGCAATACTCTTCGACGATCAGCTCGAAAGCGCTCTTTCAATGATCGTCGATAAGATAAAGACAAGAAAACTGGTTCTTAATGTACATCCTTTCGTGGCAGCTTATCTGAAAAAAGGACTTTTACCCATTTTCAGGAAGTGGAACCTCAGGTTCAGGATACTTCTTAAAGTACAGGCAGTTGAATCGTACCACATGCTCGAGTACCATTTCTACGACAGATACGGGAATGAAATTGACCTGGCATGAGTCTTATTCTGCCTGAACAACATTAATCGTTTTTCTGTTAATACTCCCGATTTATTACATTTACAAAGTATTTAATGCTCTGACTATGCATAGGAAACTCTTTCTTAACCTGATTGTATTGCTTCTCCTCAGCGTCAGTGGGAGAGCACAGATTTATGATCCCGTATCATGGGATTTCAGATATGAAAAGACAGGCGACCTCAGCTATGAGCTTGTTTTCACAGCGACAATAGAAGAAGGTTCACACATTTATTCCATGGATGTCCCCGACGGCGGTCCTATCCCTACTTCATTCACATTCGGAACCCCTTCCGGATTCAGACTCGACGGCAAAACATGGGAGGCAACGAAATCCGAAGAGAAAATGGACGAAGCTTTCGGGTTTAAAATAAAATCATTCGGCGTAAAAGCTGAGTTCCGTCAGAAGATAATAGCCGAAGCAGAATCTTTTACTGTAAACGGGGTCGTGAATTTCATGTCGTGCAATAATACAACATGTTCGCCTCCAAAGGATGTTGAGTTTTCGGTCTCAGTAGGGGAGGTCAGGAGCAAACCGTCTGCCGCAGCGGCAGACGGGAAGGTAACGCCTCCCGACACAGGCAGGCAGGGAAAGGGATTGCTGAAGTTCTTCCTTCTTTCCCTTCTTGCAGGATTTGCAGGAGTCCTTACTCCATGCGTGTTCCCAATGATACCTATGACAGTAGCATTTTTCTCGCAGGGATCCGAAAACAAGGCTAAATCAATTTTCAAAGCCTCAATTTTCGGATTATCAATTGTCCTCATCTATACACTCCTTGGCGTAATAGTTTCGCTGTCAAGCGCCGGAGCCGGCTTCGCCAATACTCTCAGCACCCACTGGATACCAAATCTAATTTTCTTTTCTCTTTTCGTGATCTTTGCAACATCATTTTTCGGCGCTTTCGAAATTGTCCTTCCCAACAGGTGGGCATCAGGCGCCGACTCGCGCGTTGACAAAGGTGGATTGCTGGCATCCTTTTTCATGGGGCTTACAACTGTGATCGTGTCATTCTCGTGCACCGGACCTATTGTGGGAGCCCTGCTTGTTGAGGCTGCTTCAGGCGATTTTGTCCGTCCCGTGATCGGTATGCTGGGCTTTGGCCTTGCCTTTGCACTGCCATTTACAATATTTGCGCTTTTCCCCTCAGTGATGAACAGGTTACCAAAATCGGGAGGCTGGCTTAATTCGGTTAAGGTGGTGCTCGGCTTCATCATGCTCGCATTCAGCCTTAAATTCCTTTCAACTATCGACAGTGTATACGGATTTAAAATCATTACCCGCGATATTTATATCGCCATATGGATAGTACTTTTCTCATTGATGGGATTCTACCTCCTTGGACGGATAAAGTTCCGTCACGACAGTGACCTGCCACATATCGGCACATTCAGATTATTCCTTGTAATTGCTGTATTCACTTTTGTGGTTTATCTGGTACCCGGGATGTTCGGAGCTCCCCTTAAGGGTCTTTCGGCATTGCTGCCGTCGCCGGAGAATTCTTCATTCAACCTGCCAGGGATTATAGGTGAGAATAAACCTGTTGTATCGTCATTGCCGGGAAGCCCGGTATTTGGTAGCGAACTTTGCAGCGAACCACTTTACGATGATATTTTTGAGATGCCTCTGGGCCTCACCGGATATTATGATTATGAGCAGGGACTTCAATGTGCCGCTGAACAGGGGAAGCCTGTACTGCTTGATTTCAAGGGTCATGCCTGCGCCAACTGCAAACTGATGGAGGCTAAGGTGTGGTCCGATCCGGAAATACTTAAAAGGCTGAGGGAGAATTTTGTGATAGTATCGCTTTATGCCGACGACAGGACTTCCCTGCCTGAAGATAAATGGATCACTTCATCTGTCGACGGAAAGGTGAAGAAAACCATAGGAAAGGTAAACGAGGATATTGAAATTTCGCGTTACAAAACAAATGCACTTCCGCTTTATGTTATAACCGACCACCAGGGTAATCCTCTGAATAAGCCTATGCCGACTAATCTGAATATTGAGGAGTACAAGCTTTGGCTTGATGAGGGTTATTCGGTGTTCATGGAAAAAAACGGAAAGCAATAACTTAAGCGATATAACTGATTTACCTGTACTTCAGGGAAATATTACCCCTTGTGGCATCTATTCTGATTTCACGCGATCCGGGATCGTTTCCTGTTGTGCCGGTAATAAGATATTCCTTTTTCTCGTCATTTATAGTTTCTTTCTCCGATCTGGTATTATTCCCGGGAATAACCACAAAAGCATTTTTATGATCTATTTCGAACCTGCTTGAGAAGGACGGATCAAATTCAAGGGTGATATCCGAATATGACGAAGAAATGTCTATTTTCTCAAAACTGGTTTCAATTTTATCCACTTCAAAACTTCCGTACTTAAGGTTTATGTCGCTTTCACCCGTAAGCTGGGTTATTTTAAAATCGGAGAAGTAGGAAGTACCACTTAACGCTGAAATTTTTTCTATAAAGAATTTGTCCCTGCGCGATTCAAAATTCAGTTTCCCTGTTGAACCAAGTTCATATCTCGAAGCAGTTGACGAAATTGTGATATCGCCCGACTCTTTAATATAGAATTTTGAGAATGTAGTAACAATTTTCGCGGATTTCACCGAATTTATCTCTGCATCCCCGAAATCAAAGTTGAACTCTGCCAGCCTGTTAAGCGCTCCGGCACTGAAATCGCCGTTTGAAAGATCAACTGATATGGTCGCGGTGTTGTCGCCGACCGATACATCACCGAACTGGTTTCTGATGCTGATATCAATATAATCGGGAATACTGATGTAATAGTTGATCCTTATCCTGGATCCGTAATCTATTATTTTTTCTGTAAAACCTTTAAAACTTTCCAGAAGCACGGTAAGTTCCTTCCCGAATCTTGTTTCCGCCCTTACCGACTTGCCGCTTTCTGAGATACTTATCTCAATCCCTTCGAGCAGATTCTGAAGTTTTGAGTCGCTGTTTGCTGTTGCCTCTATTTCCGCCCTTATACTTACAGAATCACTATTCAATGTTGTGAAATGAATATCCCCATATCTGTTGTTTACTTCCAGACGGCTGTCCCTTTCAATCTTGATGGATCTGGAAAAGATTCTCTTTTCAGAGACAGACTGCGGCAGTAGAATGGCTGAAAATGCATAGAAAAAAATCGCTGTACAGAATATTCTTTGTTTCATTTTTCCGGATTTACAGGTTGCTGTTGTAAAGACGTTCATTATTTAATAATGTTACACCTGAAATTTCTTTTCATGAAAACTGCCTGTTTCACGTATCTGCCCTTCTGAAACAGCAGAGAGATCTGAAAGGAATTTTGAGATTTAAACTGTTGTATGTTTTTAGATTTTAGCAGAAATTAATTTTGTCATTTATCTAATTATTCGTTACGGATCATTTTAAATAGATGACATAATTATTGGATTTTGTAAAATAAATGTTTAAATTTACGAGTTGATAAACCTGAAAACAGAGTAACGGAGCATAATCCGGATAGAAAGAAAGAGACTATTTAAGATACTTAAAGTGTGATACTTTAGAAAGAAGCTTTTACTGTCCAAAAGCAATTTTTCCATTCTTTTCATGGCTGCCCCGACAATCCAAGTCGGGGCTTTTTTTTAAGGCAGGGAATGGGATCCATGAATTAGTCCTTTTTACCGTTCACATGCATATTTTCAATTTTGCTGAATGAGGTTATCAGGCCTTTGATCACAGCCGAGCTTAATCCCTGATGTTCCATTTCGTTAAGCCCCGAGATGGTTATCCCCTGTGGAGTGGTGACTTTATCAATTTCCATTTCGGGATGATGGCTTGTCTCAAGTATCAGTCCGGCAGCTCCTTTTACAGTCTGGGCAGTAATAAGGTGGGAAACCTCGGAATTAAAACCAATTTCGATGCCTCCCTGCGACATTGCCCTCATGAATCTAAGTGCAAATGCAATCCCGCATGCTCCGATCACGGTGGCAGCGCTCATAAGCTCCTCGGGTATGACAAGGGTCTTTCCCATTTTTCCGAAAAGAGAAATTATTTTCTGTTTGTGATCCGTTTCCTGGCTGTTGAAGGAGATGCATGTCATCGACTGGCATATTTCGAGGGCAGTGTTAGGCATTATCCTTACGTTTGGCGCTTTTTCGCTTATCGCCGATTCAATATCCCTGTGTGTTATTCCCGTAACAGTCGATACTATTATCTGACCGGGGGTTATATTATCCCTGATTTCCTCCGCAACAGCCGCGAATTGCCGGGGCTTCACCGAGATAACAACAATTTCCGCCTCTGCGACCGCTTTTTTGTTGTCATCTGTTGCATTGAATCCATTCTCCCTGAGCCAGGAGATCCTCGATTCGCGCTTGCCCGTAAGGATAATATTGCCTGACTCATATGATCCTGATCTTATAAGTCCTTTAGCAAGGGCAGTTCCTATGTTCCCTGCACCGATAACTGCTATTTTGTTTTCAGCCATGACCTTGATTATTTGAACCTGAAAGATAAATAATTCCTCAGAACCTGGTTTCTTTATCGCATTGCTTTACTTCTTCCCGGCCAATACTTCCGGGTCGTTCCGGAGTGATTTTTAATGAAGCTATTTGCTGTGTTAAATAGTGTTAAATGCTTGTTATCAGCGGTTTTGAACATTCTTTTTATATATCTTGCAAAGTGAAAATCCCAAACTAACGGAATGAAAAGATTTTTCTTTTTTGCATTTTTAGTATTATTTCTGCCAGCCTGCAAAAAAAGCAACGACAGATTTCTTAAGGAGGCCGAACGACTTCACGGCAAGATACTTGCCGTCGATACTCATTGCGATACTCCCATGGATATGGCCAGTGACGGTTTTGATCTGGGGGTACGTCATAATGAAGGATGTGTTGATTTTCCCAGGATGAAGGAAGGTGGACTTGATGCAGAGTTCTTTGCAGTGTTTACAGGTCAGGGGCCAAGGGACGATTCAACAAGCAGCAAGGTATATAGTGAGGCGCTTAATGTGCTCGACATAATTCACTCAAATGTGGAAAAGAATTCCGCGATGGCCGGGATAGCCTTAACCCCCGAGGATGCATACAGGCTTAAGAAGGAAGGTAAAATAGCCGCCTTCATCGGTATTGAGAACGGATATCCCCTTGGAAAGGATAAATCGAGGATAAAGGAATTTTACGACAGGGGAGCAAGATATATAACTCTTGCTCATACAAGGAATAATGATATCTGTGATTCATCGACCGATCCACAGGGACCTGAGCATAACGGGCTTTCTCAATTTGGCGGGGAAGTAGTAAGAGAAATGAACAGGCTTGGTATGATGATAGATGTATCACACATTTCCGACAAGGCTTTTTATGATGTACTTAAAATCTCAAAAGCGCCAATTATTGCATCCCATTCGTCATGCAGGGCTTTATGCGGCAGCCCCAGAAACCTTTCGGACGACATGCTGCTTGCCCTTAAGGAAAACGGAGGCGTTATACAGATATGCATCCTGAGCGATTATATTAAAACACCCGATCCGAATCCGGAACTTGAATCGAAGCTTGCTGAGCTGAGATCGAGATACGGGAGTTATGATACAATGACGGAAGCCAAAAAGAAAATTGTCCGCGCCGAATACAATGAGATACAGAAAAAATACAAGAAGCTGGCGACTGTAAAGGATGTTGTTGATCATATCGATCATGTAGTTCAGGTTATCGGTATTGATTATGCCGGTATCGGAACCGACTTTGACGGTGGAGGAGGAGTGGAAGGATGCCTTAACGTCGCAGAGATGAAAAACATTACAGCCGAAATGCTTATGAGGGGCTATTCGAGGTCAGACATCGAAAAAATATGGGGCGGCAATATAATGAGGGTGCTTAAGGAAGCCGAGGAGCTCAGGGGTGAATAAAATCTGATTCACTTCCGGTCGGAGCCTTTCACACATTCTTTACCTTTGAGAATCTTAAAGCCTTTGTCATCCAGTTGGGGAGTGGTCTGTATGAACGCCGCTTTGTAAGATCGAGATACCATCCGATCTTTTTTATTACAGGCAGCTTATGCGATTCAACAAATTCTATCAGGATTCCGTCGGGATCCTCAATATATGAAAAATGACCGGCTGCTTCGCCCATATCAAAACTGCTTCCCTGTTTGCTTTCCTTGCTGTCGACAACAAACGGAAATCCTTTTGACTTGCAGGAATTCCTCAGATCATCCATTCCCCAGATATCATAGCACAGGTGGATGAATCCCGGATCGCCCCAGAAGCGGTCGTGATAGATCTTTTTACCCGGTCGCGAAACGGAACTGATAAGTTCTATTTCACTCTGGCCGAATATCCTTGAGAAAAAACCTGAAAAAGGCTTCGACCTTCTAAGAAGGACCCTGCGGAAATTTCCCGATCCTCCCGGCAGAACGGCAAGGTCGGGGAATATACCTGTCGAATCATAAACGACCTTGTCGTAACCGAGTATTCCCGAATATATTTCCCTTGACCTATCAATGTCGGTAACTCCTATTATGGCACCATATGATCCTCCCGTAGGTTTTTTTTCGTTCATGAACCAGTGGTCCGATTCTACCATTTGAAAAATATTGCCGAACGGATCTTTCATGAAAAATGTCGTTTCTCCTGCCGGGTCCTTTGAAGGTTCTCCACACAGTTCACAATTGTTCTGCCTTAAGAATTCATATGCCTGGTCAATATTCCTGACCTTCATCTTGCAAATGAGAATGCCGAGATCACCCATCTTTATTTCTTCACTGATAGGCAGGGGAGTCCTTCCCTTGTACTGCCATATTTCAAAACCACCTCCGCTCTGAAGGTTCAGGGCAAGTATCGCATGGCGGCTCTGGGGCTTTCCTCCTGTATACGGGAGCATAAACCGGGCCTCGGTTTCATCATCGAAAATCCTGCAATCCATCCCGAAAACCTTAAGATACCATGCCCATGCTTCCTGAAGGTTCTTCACTCCTATACCGATTTGCTGGATCCCTCCCAGTTGATAATTGCTCATATTATTGATTTTTATATAAAGTTAAGTAGTTTTTATTTTACCGGCAATCCTGAAAAACAGCCAAGGAAATATTCGCCTTACATACAGAAGGAACAATTCACTTCTGCCTACAAGGATCTCCCTTTTGTCTTTCCTTATTCCTCTTATAATAATGTCTGCAGCCTTTTCCGGGGGCAATCCCTTCGCCTGGCCGTCGTCCATTTTTCCATGTTCTTTCCCTTCTCCGTCGAGAGCATGGAATGATATCTGCGTCCTTACCCTTCCGGGAATGATTACAGACGCCTTTATATTGTTCTGTTTGTTTTCGAGATAGAGTGTTTCTATGAATCCGTGGAGCGCCTGTTTTGAAGCTGAATAAGCTGACCGGAGAGGAAATCCGAAACGTCCGGTTATACTGCTTGTTGCCAGGATATGTCCCGACCTGTTCCTTATCATATGGGGGAGAACTGCTTTTGTCAGGGTAATTGTTCCGAAATAGTTGATCTCGAAAATCTTCCTGTCGAGCCAGAGAGGTGTTTCTTCTATCCTTGCACGCTGACTTATACCGCCAATATTTACAAGATAGTCTATCCGGCCTTCCCTGTTAACCTGATATTCAACAAGTTTCTCAATTCTCGATGTATCTGACAGATCGAATGGGACGCAGGTTACCATTTCAGAAAGCCCGCCGCATGCATCCCTGACTCTTTCAAGTCCCCTGATATCGTTTGATGAAATTATCAGCCTGGCTCCAAATTGGGCAAACCTGTAAACAAGCGCTTCGCCGATCCCTGATGATGCCCCGGTTACCCAGACTACCTTCCCCCTGAAAATACTATTTCTCTCCATCATTAATTTTTGCCAAATGCCCGATAAGCTCATTGTAGTCATTTCTTAGCGCCAGGTAATCCGGATTCTTCATACGCATATATTTCCTAAGCCTGAATCCTCCTGTGATCCTTCTTGCCAGGATATTGTAATTCCATGCAAAAATCCCCGATACAGGTATTGTAAGGAAGATCATCAATGCAAGCCACCATGGAGAAAATATTATCAGGCAGGCGATCAGGTAAACAGGCATGAAGACAAAGGCAAGCGCCAGCGACAATCCATAGCGCAGCGAACTGTGAAACTGAGGATCCTTTGTTTTTCTAATCTGTAATTCGGGCAGGGTGACGAATGTGAGTGTAAAGATATTGCCAAAAAGCCATAATGGCAGGGTGACAAACAACCCTGCAAGTCCTGCAATAAGCCATCCAAGAGGATGTTTCTTCTTTTCAAGCAGCCTGTAGCTTATATTCAGGGCGCGTGCCTTCTCCCTGATCTGAAGGCTTAAGCTGCAAATCCTTTTATAGGTTTCGGGATCACTTATTTTCAGTTTATTGAGCGTTTCTATCAGCTTCCTGTCCCTGAATAGTTTCGGATATTTTATGTCATCGCTGTATTTTTCGTTGACGATGCTTCTGAGTTCGTCTATCGCATCGTAATCCTCAACTGATTCAATATGGACCATCACCTGTTTTATTCCGGTTGATAGCCTGTTCCTCAGTTCGTTAAGGGCTTTCTCTGGTGATTCCCTGTACAGTTCATAATTTTGAGAGACTTCAATAGGTTTTCCATAGACAACTGTCAGTACCTGACGGTATCTGGTGTAATTCGAGAATTCGATCCCCACAGGTATTATTTTGATTTTCAGGTTGAATCCCGATGCCTCCTCAGCCTGGAAAGCAACCCTGCAGATACCTTTCTTAAGCTGCCTCAACCTCCGGAACCCTGCATGATCGCCTTCCGGAAGAATTATAAGTCCGTTTTTATGTTTTATGACATCGATTGTCTTTAAGAAAATTTCATCATTTTCCTTTAAAGCGCTAAAACCATCCCTTATCCTGTAAACAGGAAGTATCTTGAGGAAATACAGCAACGCTGCCACCATCCTCTTTTTGAAAATATCGGCCCGCGCAAGAAAAACAGGCTGTCCTCTGTGCGTGAACAGCACAGCGAGAGCATCCATGAGAGCATTCTGATGGTTGGGGGCAAAAATAAGATGATCGTCGGGATTTATGTTCTCTAAACCAACAACTATCACTTTCCTGTAAAAGATCTTGTCGTGCCAGAAGCCCGCAGTCTTCTTTAAAAGCGCATAGCGCGTTGAAAATTTTTCAATATTATTCCTTCCCATGTAATCAGGTAAAGTTGATAAAGGCCGGTTAAAATACTGTTATAACAAAAGGAATTTTCCAATGCAAGTTAAAAAAAATACATGCTGCTGTTATTCCGACGGGTGATAATGTTAATGACAGAGTCAATTTATACGTCTTTTTAACACCCTTATAAATCATCGAACACGTCAAAAAAGTTTTCAAGGTCTCTTCTTTCCTTTTTTGTTGGCCGGCCTGTTCCTTTTTCCCTGAATCCTGCAAATCCAGCATTTTTCATTTCAAGCTTCTGTTTTTCCTCCTCAGGTGTGATATCCTCGATATAGTTCCCGGCCAGTCTGGCTCCCACCCTGTTTTCGACAGGTTCGATAACCCTGAAGGTATAAATCACAGGAGGTTTCTTTATGACAATGATTTCATCCCTCGAAATTATCCTTGAGGGTTTCACCTGGATATTGCTTATTGTGACTCTTCCTCTTCTGCAGGCTTCTGTGGCAATGCTTCTGGTTTTAAAGATCCTTACCGACCACAGGAATTTGTCAATTCTTATTGCTTTTACCTCCGGCATTGTCAGACTCCTTTTTATCCTGAACCGCTTTTCCGGCTGAATCTTCATTATCCACCGCAGGTGCGGGAAGCTTTGCAAGCCGGTTAAAGGTGGTCATAGTACGATCAGTACCTATTGTACTGAACGATTTTATCATTTCAATAACAATGGAGACCCTTTCTTTAAGAAAGTCCTTTTCTTCCTTGCTCCACCTTCCCAGAACATAATTTATCTGTGTCCCTTTTTTAAAGCCGTTTCCTATCCCTACTCTTATCCTTGCATATTCTGTTGTTCCCAGGATCGAATTAATATGGGCAAGGCCGTTATGTCCGCCATCGCTGCCCTTGGGCCTCATCCTTATGCTTCCAAGTGGAAGCGCCAGATCGTCGACAAGCACAAGGAGATTTTCGGCTTCCGTCTTCTCCTTTTTCATCCAGTAGCTGACGGCGTTGCCGCTTAAGTTCATATAGGTGGAAGGTTTGAGAAGGATTAGGGTTCTGCCTTTGTACTTCACCTCGCATACTGCACCATAGCGTTTGTCTTCGAACGTCGCGCCGGCCCCTGAGGCAAACATATCAAGAATTGTAAAACCAATATTGTGACGAGTATCTGAATACTCGTCACCAATATTTCCCAGGCCAACTATCAGGTATTTCATTGTGCCTGTATATTTTCCGGGATTAACTTATCAGCTCTTCTGTTCAGCGGAAGCGCCTTCGGCTGCCTCAGCAGGTTTTTCAGCGCCTTCGGCACCTTCAGTCTCTTCCTTAGCTGCAACGCGGGAGCTTGCTACAGACAGAACGGTTGTAATCTTTGGTTCAACCAGCTCGATATTGTCGTATGACAGATCACCAACCTTCACTGAATGATGGATTTTAACATTGGTAATGTCGATAACCAGGTTTTCAGGAATGTCGTTGGCAAATCCCCTGACTTTAAGATGTCTTTTCTTGATTCTGAGTTTACCTCCAGCTTTGACGCCAACTGAATCGCCGGTAATCAGTATCGGAAGGCTGATCGTGATTGGTTTATCATCATAGATCTCCATGAAGTCGACATGAATGATCTTGTCAGATACCGGATGGAACTGAACATCCTGAAGAACGGCTTTAAACGGCTTGCCATCAAGGTCAAGATTTACAATATGGGCATCAGGTGTGTATATAAGGTTCTTAAAGTTGTTCTCATGAGTATAGAAATGCACATTACCCTCTTTTTCATAGATAACACATGGTACATTCCCGTCTTTTCTCAGCTTTTTTGAATCTTTTTTTCCAAGTTCTTTTCTGATGGATCCTTTTATTTCAAGTGTCTTCATTTGATATTAATTATTGTGCTACTCAGAGATGTCTTCCTGACAGCTCCCCATTACACGTTCGACATATTCCAAAAATTTGGACTGCAAATATATTACAAAGAATTCAGAATACAAAACTCGTGCTTATTGAGCGATTCATATTCACCGCCTGTATTGCAGTGGCGAATAATTCAGCGATCGAGAGTACTTTTATTTTATCAGATTTGTTGACAAAGGGAACGGAATCTGTAACGACCAGCTCTGTTATTGGTGAACGGTCGATTCTTTCGATTGCATTTCCGGATAATATAGGATGGGTGGCAAATGCCCTTATGCTTCTTGCACCTTTTTCTTTCATCTTCTGCGCTGCAAGGGCGAGAGTGCCTGCAGTATCGATCATATCGTCGATTATCACCACATTTCTGTCCTCTACTTCCCCGATTATTGACATTTCCTCAACAACATTGGGCTTTTTCCTCAACTTATAGCATAGTACCATTTCCGACTGGAGATGACGCGAGTATGCGTTGGCTCTTTTTGAACCGCCCATATCGGGAGCAGATACTGTAAGATTCTCAAGCTTAAGGTTTTCAATATAAGGGGCGAATATTGCCGAACCAAAAAGATGGTCGACCGGTACATTGAAGAAGCCCTGTATCTGGTCGGCATGGAGATCCATGGTTATAACCCTGTCGACACCGGCAGTTGAAAGAAGATCAGCCATAAGCTTTGATCCGATCGATACCCTTGGCCTGTCTTTGCGATCCTGGCGGGCAAAACCAAAATAGGGGATAACAGCTATAACTTTGTATGCCGATGCCCTTTTTGCGGCATCGATCATCAGAAGAAGCTCAAATAGATTTTCAGCAGGAGGATTTGTCGACTGCACTATGAAAACCATGTCGCCCCTTACGGATTCATCAAAACAAGGTTGAAATTCCCCGTCACTGAATTCAGTTACCGAGCTCTTACCCAGCTCTATTCCAAGCTCATCTGCAATTCGCTGAGCCAGGTGTTTTGTAGCTCTGCAGGAAAAAATCTTCATAGGGGCCTTACCATACATCTTACTGTGAATTTGAGGTTTTTAATAAGGGTTTTCTGGGTACAAAATTATAATTTCCCAACGAAATCAGGTCCGTTTTGATAAATTGTTCATAGTTTCTTCTATGAAAGACAGGATTTCCTCCCTCCCCGTTTTGTTCACAGACGATGTAATAAAAGTTGGCGGCATGGATTCCCATATTTCATCCATTACCTTATTATAATCCCTGACCGATCTTTCCAGGAGCGGTCCTGAAAGCTTATCGCTCTTCGTGAAAACCCTGGCAAAAGGAATTCCGTTCCTCCCAAGGAATTCCATGAACTGCAGATCTGATTTCTGTGGCTTGTGGCGCGAATCAAGAAGGACGAACAGACAAACCAGGTTTTCCCTGAGCAGGATATATTCTTCAGTGCTCCTTATCCATTTCCCCCTCTCGGTGGCCGGAACTTTTGCATAGCCATATCCTGGAAGATCAACAAGATACCAGTTCTCATTAACCAGAAAATGATTTATTGTCCTTGTCTTTCCCGGGCTGCCCGAAATCTTGGCCAGACGCGAATTACCGGTAAGAAGGTTAATAAGCGATGATTTCCCCACATTCGACCGCCCGATAAAGCCAAATTCCGGCTTCAAAGGTTCCGGACAGTGCTTCAACGACGGACTGCTGCAAATAAATGAAGCGGAATGTATTATCATTGACACTGAGGTTTTATTTCAGGTCTTTGTAAGGAAGCTCTATCTTTTTGTAAGTAAGATAGTTATTCCCCATGCCTGTAATTACTGAAGCTATAATGTCGAGATAACCTGCCTGTTCCGTACCTGTCTTCTTAAGATCGACATAGTGCTTTCCGTTAATATCCCTGATCCGGACACATAAAGTGGAATCGAAAACACCATTTATGAATTCACCCCGGTAAAACCTGACTTTCTGATTCACACCAGAAGTGCCAAGATTTACTCTTATCTTCCCTGTTCCTGAATAATTATCTTCAATGCTGTATGTTATTTCCGGGTAACCTTTTATAAGCCTGCCTTGCGCATCGTATTCTTCGAGGAGAGGTGTCCTGTGCCCCTTTATATAACCTAATTTTGCCTTTAACCTGCCGTTCCTGTAATATTGTTTCTGGATACCGTCGACAGTGTCATTCCTGAACGGAGTCGACCTGAAAACCTGTCCTTCAATATAGTACCAACGGGCAGTATCTTCCTTTTGTCCGTTTACATAATTGAATGTCTGAAATAGCTGTCCTCCGGTATAGTAAGTCCGGGTTTCACCGTGTATTATCCCATTCCTGTATGTTACCTCCTTTACCAGAATTTTCTTGCTGTAGAATTTTTTGATTCCCGTATAACCGGTGTCAGCGACGGTAACAGTATCAGCTTCGGAATCGGCTCCTTTTTTTGAGCCGCCTTTGCCTGCACAGCCTGCAGTGAAAAGCAAAACCAGCAAAATGTGAACCATGCAAATCGATTTTTTCATGGCAGCCTGTGTATTAGTCAGTATTTGAATTATTTATATAAATTTCAAGTGTTTTGGATTCAGCTTCCGGCTCAAGGATTACATTGGTGATGACCGCAGGAACAAGTACTGTTTCTCCCTTAGAAACACTTTCTGATTTGCCGTCCCATGTTATTCTGAACCGGCCTTCGGTGCAAATATATATCACGAACGAATCAAGGGCGGTATAGTCCCTTTCAACAGGGTTGTTGAATGGAATCGCATTTACCTCAAAGTACTCACATTTAACCAGGTTTTCCGGATGGTTCATCTTAAGGTCCTTCTTCATTCCGGTCTTTCCAGATGCATTGTAATCAATCGCTTCAAGAGCCAGGTCGGTGTGCAGCTCACGCGGATTGCCATCGGGGTCTTTTCTGCCCCAGTCATAAATCCTGTATGTAATGTCGGAAGTCTGCTGGATCTCTGCCAGAACCACTCCTGCGCCTATGGCATGGATACGGCCGGCAGGAGTGAAAAAAGTATCTCCCGGTTCGGGATGTTCGGCATTAAGAAGAGGAGGCAGAGCATCGTGCGCAAGAGCATCCTTATAAATTTCGATAGTCACGGGTTTTGAGAAACCTGTATATATCCTTGAATCACTTTCACTTTGAAGGATATACCACATCTCTGTCTTCCCATATGCAGAATGCCGCTTCTTTGCCAGTTCATTACCGGGATGAACCTGGATCGACAGGTCATCACGTGCTTCAATGAGTTTTATAAGCAAAGGAAATTCGTTTCCAAACTTTTCATATATCGACTCACCCATGATATCACCCATGTAGACTTCGATGATCTCCTCTATGTTATTGCCTGCCAGGAATCCATTGCTCACCACCGAGAGATTTTCGGATACAGCCGATATTTCCCAGCTCTCCCCGATATTCGGAAGCTTCCCCTGGTTCTTTCCATAGTATCTTGAAAGTGAATTGCCGCCCCATATCTTTTCCTTCAGAACAGGTTCGAATTTAAGAGGGTATAGTTCAGACATTGTATTGATTATTATTACTCCCGCTTATTCAGGCAATAAGCAAAATATTTTCAACAATTAAATTTTAAATAATATCCGGTGTTTCTAAACAGTAAATTACTAATAAGGAGTGTAGATGATCGTTAGCAAATAAAATTGAAAAATCCTTAATGACTTATTTTCAGTCATTTTCTTCTTTTATCAATGACCCCCTTTCTCGTTTCCCCCAGGGGGGAAAGGCCTTATGCGGGTGCCCCTTCCCCCGTGGGGGAAGGTTGGGAAGGGGGTAAGAGCTTCTAATAGTTTTTCTCTTTATTTATGATTACTGACACTCAATTTATTATTTTTGAAAATTGTTCAATGCAAAAATAGTAATAAATGCTCATTGTTGGAATAGCGGGAGGGACAGGTTCAGGAAAAACCACAGTTGTAAAAAAGGTTATTGAAAGGTTTCCCAATGATGAAGTCGTTGTGATTCCACAGGACGCCTACTACAAGGATAACGGCCATATACCGCTTGAAGAAAGGCAGAAGGTCAATTTTGATCATCCCGATTCGCTTGAATTCGGCCTGCTTATCGATCATCTCGAGGAACTCAGGGAAGGCAGGAGCATTGAAATGCCTGTCTACTCATATCTTACCTGCCTGAGATCGAAGGAGACTATAACAGTAAAACCGGCAAGGGTGGTTCTTGTTGAGGGAATTCTGATCCTTACAGACCCGGGACTGAGGGATATGTTCGATATAAAGGTTTTTGTTGATGCCGATGCCGACGACAGGCTTGGAAGAGTGATCCAGAGGGATATTATCGAAAGGGGACGGTCGGTACTAATGGTTCTTGAACGGTACCACCAGACTGTTAAGCCTTCTCATCTCCAGTTCATTGAGCCTTCAAAAAGATATGCCGACATAATAATTCCCGGCGGAGGGGAAAACCAGGTCGGAATCGAAGTTCTTATTTCAATAATTGAAAAACATTTGTAATCAGAGCCATGTTGCCGGATAAAAGACCTGAGGACATATTGTTCCTCGACATCGAAACAGTGCCGCTGGCATCGTCGTTTGAGCTGCTTGATCCCTCACAGCAGGATCACTGGGATAAAAAATCGCATCAGTTCAGGAAGGAAGATGAGACTCCGGGGGATGTTTACCAGAGGGCAGGCATTTATGCAGAATTCGGAAAGATAATCTGCATATCAGCAGGTTTTATATGCGGCAGGGATCCTTTTGCGTTCAGGCTTAAATCATTTTATGGTGATGATGAGAAATCCCTTCTCACAGGCTTTTCGGAAATGGTAACGAAATTCTCCAGGAACAGGGAAGCAGTATTGTGCGCCCATAACGGAAAAGAATTTGACTATCCATATATTGCCAGAAGGATGGTGATAAACGGGATAATTATCCCTGAAATACTTGATAATGCGGGAAAAAAGCCGTGGGAGGTACACCTGCTCGATACTCTTGATCTTTGGAAGTTTGGCGATTATAAAAGCTATACCTCGCTAAGCCTTCTTACATCGGTGCTGGGTATACCAACTCCCAAAGACGATATCGATGGGAGCATGGTCGCCGGAATATATTATAATGAGCATGATATCAAGAGGATAGCAAAATACTGTGAAAAGGATGTACTGGCCGTTGCAAGGGTACTGCTTCGGTTTATGAACCTTGGCGGCATTGACGATGAAAGAATTGAATCTGTGACTCAGTTCTGATCAACTGATATCAAGGAGCCTCAGGAAACAGTTTTTTACAAATCCGGGATTGTCGGCATGAAGCCAGTGTCCGGCGCCGGGAATTGTAAGCAACTCTGCCCCCGGGAACATAAGGTTTATTTTTCTGATATCATCGCCTGTAATATAATCGGAGTATTCGCCTTTAAGAAAATAAACCGGAAACCCTGTAATTTCAGTGAGGCCTGATGTTTCAGGTACAGCGTCATCAGCAATTTTCCCTATATTATTATAAAGTATGTCGTAATTTATTTTCCATGAAAATGAATTATCCGATTCTCTTTTAATGTTTTTAAGGACAAGTTCCCTTACCTTTTCCGAATCGATGCTCTTCATTAGAAGAGTTTCCGCATCATTACGCGATTTAATCTCCTTAATGACTGTCGACCTCATGAAATCGAGAATCGCTATGTGCCGGCTGAATTCTGAATCAGGATTTCCAGGATGCCTGAATGGCGAAATATCGGCAATAATAAGTCCCGAAAGCCTTGAGGGATCATTTGCTGCAAATCTTATCGCGGCTTTGCCTCCCATGCTGTGACCGGCCAGAAAAAATTTACTTAGTCCGGCATGATCTGCAAGTTCGGTGAGGTCGTCAGCCATTGAGCCGTAATCGTGATACGGGCTGTGAGGCGACTGACCATGATTTCTGAGATCGGGAAGGAATACTGTAAAGCTGTCGCTTATGCTTTTTGCGAAGGTGACCCAGTTATCAGATGATCCGAATAGCCCGTGAAGTATTATAAGAGGGGGGCCTGAACCGTATTTTCTGTAAAAGAGTCTCATAGGGCTATGTCACTCAGCCAGTTGCCTCTTGTACATCTGAATTGCATTTTCAAGACCAAGATAAAGTGCATCGGCAATAAGTGCATGGCCTATCGAAACTTCCATGAGCCATGGAATATTCATATGCAGGAACCGGAGGTTATCAAGATTCAGGTCGTGACCGGCATTGACGCCAAGCCCGGCGCTTTGCGCAACTTTTGCGGCATTTACGAAAGGAGCTGCTGCCCCTGCTGCATCGCTGCTGAAACCCGTGGCATAAGGTTCAGTATAAAGTTCTATCCTGTCGCTGCCTGTTTTGGCGGCCTGTTCGATATTAACAGTGTCGGTATCGACAAAAATCGAAGTTCTGATCCCTTCCTTCCTGAAGGTCGATACTATATCCGTAAGGAACAACCGATACCTCATCACATCCCAGCCGGCGTTCGATGTAATTGCGTCATGGGCATCAGGCACCAGGGTGACCTGGTCGGGCTTTACCGACAGGACAAGATCGACAAAACTATCGGAAGGATAACCTTCGATGTTGAATTCGGTCGTGATAACCGGCCTTAATTCAAGGACATCCCTGTACCTGATGTGACGCTCATCGGGCCGCGGATGCACGGTTATTCCTTCTGCCCCGAACAGTTCGCAGTTTATTGCAGCTGTCTTTACGTTCGGAACATTTCCGCCCCTCGCGTTCCGCAATGTGGCAATCTTGTTAATATTTACACTTAACTTTGTCATAATAAAAAAGATGATTGTCCGTATTGTTATGTGATGTAAAAATACAATAACTGACCTTTTTTTTCTTATTTTAGTTGAAATTTAAAGACTAAGACACAACAGATGGTTGCCAAAGATCTGATATCAGATGTGATACCCTCTCTTAAGACCTCCGATTCGGGCCAGACTGCACTGAACTGGATGGAGATTTTCAGGATATCTCATCTTCCCATTGTCAACAATCAGGATTTCCTTGGCCTGATTTCCGATACTGATATTTATGATATGAATCAGCCTGAGGAACCAATCGGGAACCATTCTCTTACTCTTCTGAAGCCGTATGTCACAACCGAACAGCACCTTTTTGAGGTCATAGGACTGGCATCGAGGCTTAAGCTCACTGTTGTTCCTGTTCTCGACGAGAAGCAGCATTACAAGGGTGTGGTCACCACAACCGACCTAATCCGTTACCTTGCAGGAATTTCTTCAATGGATCAGCAGGGCGCCATTATAGTCCTCGAAATACTCGAAAGGGATTATTCCCTTTCCCAGATCGCACAGATAGTTGAAGGCAATAATGTAAAGGTGCTCAGCATGTATATCACGTCGCCTCCCGATTCAACAAGGCTTGAGGTGACCCTGAAACTGAATTCAAATGAAATTGCATCTGTTATACGTACTTTTGAAAGATACAGCTACGAGGTCAAAACCTGGGTCACCACCGACGATTCGATGGACAGATTCTATTCGGAGCGGTTTGACCTTCTGATGAAATATCTGAATATCTGAAGCCATGATCAGAACAGTTGCCATTTACAGTAAGGAAAGCAATCCGAGGACAACATCTGGGATAAGCAGACTGATCAGTGAACTCTGCCTTAGGGGAATAAGGATTTATATTTATCACAGGACCTTCGATGATCCCTTCTGTCATGAAAAGCCCCTTGTGGAAAAATTCAATGACATAAACGACCTGGCTTATCCTCCGGATCTGGTTCTCAGCGTCGGCGGCGACGGAACCTTTCTCGAGACGATGCTCAGGGTCAGGGAGCCAGGTATCCCCATCGCCGGTGTAAATGCAGGACGGATGGGCTTTCTTGCCAATATATCTGAAGATGAAATAGCTAATTCAGTCGACCTTTTATGCCGCGGAAAATACAAAATACTTGAGCGCTCCCTTATTGAATTCAGAAAACCTGAAGGCGTTTTCGATAAGGATTCATCAGTCGCCCTGAATGAAGTTACAATCCAGAAAGCCGATCCCAGCATGATCACAATAACCGTTTTTGTCGACGATGTACACCTTAATACCTACTGGGCCGACGGACTCATTGTTTCTACAGCCACTGGATCTACCGCATATAACCTGAGTGTGGGAGGTCCGATTCTGTCGCCCGGAGATGAAAGCCTTATTATTTCTCCTATTTCCCCCCATAACCTTACTATAAGGCCGATTGTGATATCGGGCGACAGTAAACTGAGGATGGTGGTTGAAGGACGTTCATGCGAATACATTGCCACTTGCGATTTCAGATCACGCCGGCTGCCTTTCAGCGAGGAGATACTTATTTCGCGGGCAGAAAAAAAACTTAAGACAGTAATGCCCGATGGTATGGATTTTTACAGCACCCTGAGAAATAAACTCATGTGGGGAGCCGACAGGAGAAACTGATCTGCGTGCTGTAAAGCAGTATTGTTAATTTTAGATTATTATATTTGTATTTGCAATTTAAACCGGAAAAAATGAAACGATCCCTCTTAATCGTTGTATTGTTCTGTTTTGCAGTTCAATTGTCGGAGGCTCAGCTCTGGAAAATGAGACGCTGGGAAGCTCAGGCAGGTATTGGACCCTCCTTCTCCTTTCCCGATGTCGGAGGTTATTCACAGGGTGATAACCTTCTCGGATTAAGAGATATCAGCTACAGACAAACAAGGTTCAATATCGGAGGAACAATCAGATACAGGTGGTCACGTACATTGAATACACGCATCGGCCTTACATATGCCATGCTGCATTCGACTGACCAAAGAGGTTCAAATGAAGGAAGACAATTTGAGTCGTTGACTCATCTTTTCGAACCATCAATGATCCTGGAATATTACTTTGTAAAGAATAAATATGAAAGCAGCTACCTGTTTTTGAGAGGCAAAAGCCTTTGGTCGCTGCTTGGCTCTCTCGACGTATATGCCTTTGCCGGTGTTGGCGGTGCTGCCTATTCTGTTAATGCGAATGACTTTCTTAATTCGAAGAATCAGAAAAGCAGCGGTTTTACAGGAGTGGTACCTGCTGGGATAGGGGCAACCCTGATTTATACGCCAAACATAAATTTTGGAATCGAACTGGGTGGACGATATACACTCACAGATTATATTGACGGCTACCATTCTGAACAATTTTCAAAGGCCAACGACGTTTATTATCTGTTGAACTTTACGGTAACTTACAAGCTGAAAACAAGTCCTAAGGGACTTCCATCTTTCAGATGATAATAAGCTCGACCAGTTTGATGAGAAAAATCAGCGGCTTTTTATTGTTGTTATTTGTCTCTTTATCAGCATCCGGCCAGAGGAATGCTGATTATGGCATTTTTGGCGGGGTGTCGTCATATCTTGGTGATATAAACACAAACAGGCTGTTTTATTCTCCGCTGCCGGCTGCCGGACTCTTCTACAGGTATAATTTCAATCCCCGTCAGGCCGTCCGTACAAACATCTACTTTGGAGGGATACGGGGCAACGACCTCGACTTCAGTAACAGTTTTCAGCAAACCCGCGGAGCAGCCTTCTCAGGAACGGTTGCAGAATGGGCTGCTCAGTTTGAGTTTAATTTTCTTCCATATTCGACCCAGGGCAAAAAATGGAACTATACCCCATACCTTGCAGCAGGCGCAGGTCTTGCCTTTATTTCCTCAGGCTCCCTGACCTATGTTCCGGTTATACCTTTTTCAATGGGTTTTAAAATAAATATTCATAAAAATCTGGGACTTGAAGCTGAATATGGTTTTCGTAAAACTTTTTATGATAACTTTGACGGCTTGAATGATAAAATTGATCCGGATCACAAAGCATGGCTCCACAACAACGACTGGTATACGTTTGCAGGTATTTCCCTCACATGGAAGATCTTCAACAAACTGGCAGGATGCCCCGCTTTTGGTGATGTGGATGAATCAAGAAGACGCTGAAATATGTCCCTTTTAGAAAAGATCAAGACCGACTGCCTTCCTTCACATATTGCCATTATAATGGATGGAAACGGGAGATGGGCCAGGCAAAGGGGTATGGACAGGATATTCGGCCATCAGCAGGGAGTGAACGCTTTAAGGGAAATTATTGAGGCAGCGGCGGAACTCCGAATAAAATATCTTACAGTTTACGCTTTTTCCACTGAAAACTGGGGAAGACCTGATGACGAAGTCTCAGCCCTGATGGGTATCATGGTTCAGTCGCTTAACAAGGAGACCGATACCCTGATGAAAAACAACATAAGGCTGAAAGCAATCGGCGATACCGAAAGGCTTGCAGGGGATGTCCGCGAAAGGCTGATGGAAACAGTTCACCTCACTGAAGGGGCAACCGGACTGAACCTCATTGTGGCTATGAGCTACAGCTCACGATGGGAAATAACCGAAGCTGCAAAAAAACTTGCCGCCGATATAGTTGCTGGAAATACTGATCCGGAAAATATATCGGACCATGATTTTGAAAAATACCTCACCACAGCTGGCGTTCCTGATCCTGAACTGATGATACGGACTAGCGGCGAACTCAGGATAAGTAACTTCCTGTTGTGGCAGATTGCATATGCCGAATTGTATTTTACTGAAGCACTTTGGCCCGATTTTAGTAAGGAAGAATTTTACAAGGCAATAATTGACTTCCAGAAACGAGAAAGAAGATTTGGAAAGACCAGTGAACAGCTATTGGAAAAATGAAGATAAGATGGTGAGACAAAAATTGAAAAGGATTTTTCTGGCAGTATTTCTTATTCTGACAAACCTTGCCCTGTTTTCTCAGGAAGAAGGGAAAATTATCGATTATTCAAATTCGTATGATTATAAAATAGGAGGCGTATCAGTATCGGGCGTCAGATTTCTCGATCCGAATGCGCTTATAGGAATTTCGGGGCTCAGGATGGGACAGGAAATTTCAGTTCCGGGCGATGCAATTACCACCGCAGTAAAAAAGCTCTGGCAGCAGGGCCTGTTCTCAGATGTCAGGATCAGCATTGTAAAAACAGTTGCCGATACCGTATATCTCGATATTGCTCTCCAGGAACGCCCCAGGATATCCTCAGTAAGATATACCGGACTGAAAAACTCTGAAACACAGGATCTCGTTGAAAAGATAAATATGCCTGTCGGGTCCCAGCTTACATCATATCAGCTTACCCACGCACGAAAGGTTATCACTGAACATTTTACCGAAAAAGGATTCCTTAATACAACTGTTGACTTTGTCCAGAAAGATGACCCTGACCAGCCCAACAATATTATCCTTACTGTTAATGTCGACAAGAAGGAGAAGGTGAGGATAGGGGAAATCACGTTCCAGGGAAATGAAAATTTCACCGACAAACAACTGCGTCATAAATTAAAGAATACAAAACAGAAAAGCATTAACTTCTTCAAACCTTCCAAATTCATAACCGAGAAATACGACGAGGATAAGGAAAAGCTCATTACCTATTATAATGATAACGGTTATAAGGACTTCAAAATCCTGGGCGATTCGCTTTACCCCATTTCCGAAGATCGTGTTGGCTTGAAACTCAGGGTCGAAGAAGGTACCCAGTATTTCCTTAGGGATATAACCTGGGTTGGAAACAGCGTATACAGGAAAGAGGATCTTAACAGGTGGCTTAACATAAAAAAGGGATCGGTTTACGACCAGTCGCACCTCGAGGACCGGCTTAACGGTTCGTCGGGCGCCCAGGACGCCGTAAGCAGCGCCTATCAGGATAACGGCTATCTTTTTTCAAGGCTGACACCTGTGGAAGCCAAAATCGAAAATGATTCAGTTGATCTGGAAATAAGAATTTTTGAAGGCGACCAGGCATATCTTAACAACATAATCATCTCAGGGAATACAAGGACAAATGAACATATAGCACGCCGTGAACTTTATACCCTGCCCGGCGACCTCTTCAGCAAGGATAAAATAATAAGATCGATACGTCAGTTAGGGGTTATCGGCCATTTTGATCCTGAAAAGATCAATCCGAACGTGGTTCCCGACCCTGCAAACGGCACTGTCGACCTTCTTTACAAACTTGAAGAAAGGGCAAACGACCAGTTTGAGATCTCCGGAGGCTGGGGCGCCGGAATGCTTGTGGGAACCGTCGGGGTACGGTTCAACAACTTCGCCATGAGGAACTTCTTTAAACTTAATGAATGGAGACCCTATCCTTCAGGCGATGGGCAGTCATTGAGCATAAGGGCACAGTCGAACGGACGCCTTTACCAGTCGTACAACCTTTCATTCAATGAACCATGGCTCGGCGGCAAAAAACCAAACTCTTTCTCTGTTTCACTCTACAGGTCGCTTATGACAAACGGAAGAAAGAAGAGCAGCGGCGATTACCAGTCGATGACAATAAACGGCGCATCAATAGGCCTTGGAAAAAGACTTGACTGGCCCGACGACTTCTTTTCACTCTACGGGGAACTCAATTACCAGAGCTATAACCTGAACAAATTCACATATTATAACTTCCTTTTCTCGGATGGCGTGTCGAACATGCTTACATTCACAACCAGGATACAGAGGTTCTCAACCAGTCCGAACCTTATCTACCCGAGAAGCGGTTCCACTTTCACCCTGTCGTTGCAGGCAACTCCGCCGTATTCTCTTATTTCAGGCAAGAACATGGTAGGCGTTCCCGACAAGGAGAAATATAACTGGATCGAATTTCATAAATGGACATTCAAAGCCGATTATTTCTACCCGGTTTCAAAGGATAACAAACTTGTACTTAATGCAAAATTTGCATTCGGCTACCTTGGCTTTTACAACAAGGACATAGGCCCGTCTCCGTTTGAGAATTTCTACCTCGGGGGAAGCGGTATGACAGGTTACTCCCTTTACGGACGCGAGATCATAGCTCTCCGGGGATATACCGACGGATCGGTTACACCTACCGACTCCAGGACCGGAGCGCCTACCGGCAACGTCTATTCAAAAATGACATGCGAGCTTAGATATCCTGTTTCACTTAACCAGCAGGCAACTATATATCTGCTTGCTTTCCTCGAATCAGGTAAGGCATGGTCGAGGCTCAACCAGTATAATCCGTTCAAAATGAACAGGGCAGCAGGTATAGGGGTGAGGGCAAACCTTCCAATGTTCGGCCTTCTTGGTGTTGACTGGGGCTATGGCTTCGATGCTGTCGATGACCCGATAAACTTCCCCGATGCCAATAAAGGACAATTCAGCTTTACAATAGGTCAGCAGTTTTAATAACTAAATTTAAAATGAACATTATGAAAAAGTTTGGCGCAATAGTATTGCTGGCATTAATCACCCCGGTTTTTGCCGCAGCTCAGAAATATGGTTTCGTCGACACTGAATATATCAGAAAAAATATTCCGGCTTTCACAAAGGCACAGGAACAGCTCGACAACCTTTCAAAACAATGGGAAAAGGAAGTCTCGGACGGTTACGCTGTTGTTGAACAGATGTATAAATCGTATCAGAACGATGTGGTACTTCTTTCACAGGATATGAAAACAAAAAGGGAAGAAGCAATCATAAATAAGGAAAAAGAGATAAAGGATCTTCAGAATAAATACTTTGGCGTTGAGGGCGAACTCTTCAAGAAACGTGAGGAGCTTGTCAAGCCAATCCAGGATGAAATACTCAAGGCAATAAAGGCAATAGCCGCTGAAGGAAGCTATGCTGCAATTTTTGATACCGCCTCGGGAGGGAACATACTGTTCGCTAATCCCAAGTTTGACATAAGCGATCAGGTTCTCGAAAAATTAGGTTATAAAAATTAATTAACTACTTTTGCAAAACCAAATTAAATTATTAAGAATGAAAAGATATTTAGGAATAATTGCTCTTGTCATCGTGTCAGCTCTTGCCGGACAGGAGGCTGGTGCTCAGAATTTGAAATTCGGCCATATTAACAGAAATGAGCTCATCCAGGCAATGCCGGAATTTGATTCGGCAAGGGTAAACCTCGAAAAACTGAACAAGGAACTTCAGAATGCAGCAGAACTTTTACAGGTTGAGCTCAACAATAAATATGAAGTATATCTTAAGGAAGGTAAGAACATGACCGACCTTGTCCGTCAGACAAAGGAACAGGAGCTTCAGGATTATCAGAGAAGGCTTTCTGATTTCCAGACCAATGCCCAGACTCAGCTTCAGGAAAAACAGACTTCTCTTTTCCAGCCTATAACCGAAAAGGCCGACAAGGCAATTAGCCAGGTAGGAAAGGAAAACGGCTTTATATATATTTTTGATCTTTCAGGCCAGCAGGTAGCATATTTTGATGATACAAAAAGCGTAAACGTGCTGCCGCTTGCAAAAGCCAAACTTGGATTAAAGTAAATATACGAAAATAAACCGGTGACCATCCTCCACACGGCGGATGGTCATTTTTTTAATATATTGTCAAAGTGAAAAACAAGCCTATTGGAATTTTCGATTCAGGTGTCGGAGGACTTACTGTGGCCCAGGCGATTAAACAGATCCTGCCGGGCGAAAGCCTCGTTTATTTCGGCGATACCGCCCATCTTCCCTATGGCGACAAATCGGCCGAATCGATAAGATACTACTCAGGAAAAATCACCGAATTCCTTATCGACAATGATTCAAAAATAGTGCTTGTTGCCTGTAATTCAGCATCAGCATCGGCATTTGATACACTAAGGGAAGAGTTCAGAGAAAGGCTCATCCTTATTGATGTGATCGATCCTGTTGTCGACTACCTTGTCACACGTAAATTCGGCAAAGTCGGTATTATCGGTACGAAACGGACCATAAGTTCAGGAACATACGATCAGAAGCTTAAAATAAAATCGCCTGGTACTGAGGTTATTTCAATGGCAACCCCATTGCTGGTACCTATGATAGAAGAGGGGTTCATTTTCGACGATATAAGCAATGCCATAATACGCACATATCTTTCAAACGACATGCTTTCAGGAATTCAGGCCCTGGTACTGGGATGTACTCATTACCCTATCATCAGGCAACAGATAAGCCGATTTTTTAATTTCAACGTTGAAGTTGTCGACTCCGCCCGCATTGTATCGCTTGTCGTGAAGGATATTCTTGAAAAGAACGACCTTCTTAATGATTCGGGAATAGTGAACGACAGGTTTTTTGTTTCTGACTACACTCCTTATTTTGAGAAGATCGCCAGGATGTTTTTTGAAGGGGAAATAAACCTTAAAAAAGCTGATATCTGGAGCTGAATCAAAACATGATCAAAATCATACGTTAATGTCAATAATTGTATGATTTTTCGATCATTAATTAAAGTAATTTTGTTGCTGCATCATGAACAGGATCATTTACTAAATGATTCTTTTTAAGAAATATATCTGAATCATGACCAAGAAATCAAAAGTTATTGAAAAGGAAGAAGTGGTTATAAGGTTTTCGGGAGATTCCGGCGACGGCATGCAGCTGACCGGAACACTGTTTTCCGATACTGCAGCCCTGTATGGTAACGACATTTCCACTTTCCCAGATTATCCGGCTGAGATACGTGCTCCCCAGGGGACAGTCGGAGGTGTTTCAGGCTTCCAGGTACACCTTGGACGTACGGAAGTACACACCCCCGGCGACTATGCCGATGTGCTGGTGGCAATGAACCCGGCAGCCATCAAGGCAAATGCGAAATGGATAAGACCTGGAGGTACTGTAATTTACGATAAGGATAACTTTACTGAAAAAAATATAGAGAAAGCCGGATATCTGAAAGATCCTGTTTCAGAGGAAAAACTCGACGGCTACAACATAATTGCAGCACCGGTATCGTCGATGGTAAGGGAGGCATTGAAGGACCTCGGCCTCGATCCGAAAACTGTACTTCGTACAAAGAACATGTTCGCCCTTGGAATGGTTTTCTGGCTGTTCGACCGTAAACTCAAATATACGGAGCAATTCTTTGATAAAAAATTTGGCAAGCGTCCGGAGGTGGCTCAGGCAAACAAGATAGCCCTCAGGGCAGGCTATTACTATGCCGAAACTATTGAAGCCCTGACACCGGTAAGGATAAACCCGGCTCCTATAGCTGCAGGTAAATACAGGAATATATGTGGCAACGCTGCCACTTCATGGGGACTTATTGCAGCAGCCGAAAAAGCCGGACTAAAGCTTTTTATAGGTTCATACCCAATAACCCCTGCAACAGGCATTCTTGAAGAACTTGCTGCACGGAAGGAACTTGGTGTAATAAGCTTCCAGGCCGAGGATGAGATTGCAGGAATATGCAGCGCTCTGGGCGCCAGTTTCGCAGGAAACCTTGCAGTCACCTCGACTTCAGGGCCCGGTCTGGCGTTGAAATCCGAGGCAATAGGCCTTGCAGTGATGACCGAACTTCCGATAGTGATAATCGATGTCCAGAGGGGAGGACCGTCAACTGGTCTGCCCACAAAAACAGAACAGTCCGACCTGATGCAGGCGCTTTACGGCAGGAACGGCGAGAGCCCCGTAGTTGTGATCGCCGCCAGCACCCCGGCCGATTGCTTTAATTATGCATTCCAGGCTGCTAAAATCGCTGTCGAACACATGACACCCGTTGTTCTCCTCACCGACAGTTACCTTGCTAACGGGTCCGAACCATGGAGAATACCTGAAATGAAGGATCTCCCATCAATAACACCGCCTTATGCCGGCACCGATGAGCTTCCTTTCCTTCCGTATAAACGCGACAGGGAAAAGCTGTCGAGAAAATGGGCAATACCCGGAACCCAGGGCCTTGAGCACCGCATCGGCGGACTTGAAAAGACCATAAAAGGAACCGTGTCGTATATACCTGAAAACCATGAGCTGATGGTGAAACTCAGGGAGGAAAAAGTTGCAAAAGTGGTTAACGATATACCTGAACTTACTGTTTTCGGGCCTGAAACAAATGATCTTCTTGTTGTCGGATGGGGAGGCTCGTACGGCTACCTTATCACCGCCGTGCGTGAACTTCTGGCCGAAGGATATAATGTAAGCTTCGTCAATTTCAACTATATAAATCCGCTCCCTGCCAATACACATGAGACATTTGCAAGCTTCAAGAAAATAGTGGTTTGTGAACTCAACTCAGGGCAGTTTGCAAATTACCTTAGGATGAAACACCAGGAATTCAAATATGAACAAATAAACAAGGTTCAGGGATTACCCTTCACGGTGCAGGAGATAAAGGAAAATTGTATTAAAATTCTGGAGGAAAAATGATATGGAACCTGTACAGATAAACCAGCCAACACCAAAGGATTTCAAGAGCGACCAGGAGGTACGGTGGTGCCCCGGATGCGGCGACCATGCCGTACTTAATGCCGTTCAGAAAGCATTGTCGGAACTGGGCATCCCTCGCGAGAAATTTGCGTTTATTTCCGGGATAGGCTGCTCATCACGTTTCCCATATTATATGAACACCTACGGATTTCACAGTATACATGGCCGCGCCTCGGCAATAGCAAGCGGAGTGAAAATTGCGAATCCCGGTCTTTCTGTCTGGCAGATCACCGGCGACGGCGACGCACTGGCAATCGGAGGAAATCATTTTATACATGTTGTCAGGCGGAATATCGATATAAACATAATTCTTTTTAACAATGAGATTTATGGCCTTACAAAAGGTCAGTATTCACCCACATCCGAAAAAGGGATAGTAACAAAAACATCTCCCTACGGTACCGTTGAGGAACCATTTTCTGTCGGTGAACTCGTTGTAGGAGCTAAGGGAAAATTCTTTGCAAGAACCCTCGACTCGAATGTAGCCCTTTCCACGCAGATCTATATCGAGGCAGCTAAACATAAGGGCACTTCAGTTATTGAGGTGCTTCAGAACTGCGTCATCTTTAACGATGCGATCCATGAGAATGTGGCAGGCAAGGAGGTTCGTGACGACAGAACAATAGTGCTGAAGCATGGCGAACCCATGGTTTTCGGAAAAGATGCAGATAAAGGGCTTATTCTCGACGGTCTTAAGCTGAGAGTTGTAAAACTTGGCGAGAACGGCTACAATAAAAGCAATATTCTTGTCCATGATGTTACCGAACCGAATCCCGGAATCCATTATATGCTTGCAAATATGAGATATCCCGAATATCCTGTTGCACTTGGTGTTATAAGGTCAGTTCCGGGCTCTACCTATGATGAGGATGTTCATAATCAGATCGAAAACATACAGCTTGCATCAAAGGTGAAATGCGTTGACGACCTTCTTAACAGCGGATCGGTCTGGTCTGTAGATTGATAATTTTGTCCTGATCTTATATTTTCTGATAGTTATCTGCATTAATATCATTCCGGATCACTATTTTTAATATAGCTAACAATGCTATATTTCCGGAATGGTCCGTTACAGAAATGTGATCCTGAGCCCCTGGGTGTTATCAATACTCCCTTTTCTCCTGGTTGTACTACTGATACACAACGATTTTAAAAGATATCTTTTTGAGGCAGAAGAATCCTTTGTACTTGCAGAAAATGAATATTATACGTATAATGATATCGACGGAGACGGATACTCCGAGATGATAATCACGAAAAGCAGCGGTGGCTTCACTTCCTTAGGAATTTATGGCAAAAACGGCATCATTGATCAGTGGAACTTCAGGGGCGATCTGAGTTTCCAGTTCAGAAAATGCATTTTCCTTTCCGGCGACAGCGACAATGATGGAAGTAAGGAGTTATATATCTTCACGCTTTCGTCAGATTCGGTCTTTCTTCACTGTATTCATGATCTGAAAAATACAGGTCCTGTACTTTCTGAACGCCTTCTTTCTGTCTCGGGACGAGGCGACAACACCCCCGATCCCTTCATTATTCCTGCCGAAATGGAGGATCTCGACGGTGACGGGATAATGGAATTGATTTTTGGTATCGGATCGGGTTTCTCCAAATATCCCAGGAATGTGTTTGCATATTATATTAGTAATGATTCTCTTGCTATTTCGCCTGAATCTTACTATTATATCTGGAAAATCCTGCAGACAGATATGACAGGCGACGGGATAAATGAGATAATACCCTTCGGATATGCAACCTCAAACGTCAGTCCTGAAGTGGCTGAATACCACGACTGCAGTGCTCACCTTATGGTGCTCGACAGAAAGCTGCAGTTCCTGTTTGAACCTGTCAGAATGGGAGGCAGATTCAGTAAAATGACGCCTGCCGGAAGTCTGCACGTTAAAGATACTACACTTGCTTTTCTTTACAATCCGGCTTCATCGAAGGCATTATCAACAGTTTATTATGCTGATGTATATGGCAGACTGACAGACAGCGTAAAACTTCCTTATTACGCCATTGACTTCTATAAAACATCATTCAGGAGAAAGGAAATGTATCTGCTTTTTATACCAGGCAGGGGCCTGGCCCTGGTCAACGACAAATTAGAAATACAGAAAATTGCTGAAAATGAGACTGATTTTGAAATTTTTCAGGATGACTTTGACATGGATGGCAGAAAGGAAATAATGTTATATACTATTAAAACCGGGCTCCTGACAGTTTACCGGGAAGGATTGTTGCATCCTGTTGAATTAAAGATTCCCTCCGGAGAGAACTCGGATTTTCTGATGACAATCAAGGACGAAGGCAATTCGGGCCGTCTGGTCTCGATTCAGTCAGGAAGGGATCATTACCTCCTAAAATATGGAAAGAATCCGCTTTATCCCTTCAGTTACCTTATATACCTCCTTGTTTATTCAGGATTTGCCGGTTTTACCTTTCTTGTAAAAAAGTTGCAGGAAAACCAGACAAAAAGGAAATTTGAAACTGAAAAAAAAATATCAGAGCTGCAGATGGCGCTTGTCAGGAACCAGCTTGATCCCCATTTTACCCTGAATGCGATTAACTCTGTGATCTATTCCGTTGAACATTCCTCAGCCGAGAAGGCAGGCCTTCATCTAAGACAATTTGCAGGGCTCTACAGAAACCTTCTTCTTTCAGCTGATACGACAAGAAGGAGCATAGGTGACGAACTTGAATTCTGCAGAGATTATCTTGAGCTCGAACAAATGAGGTTCATTGGAAAATTTGAATACAAAATCATTACAGAAGTTGATATTGATCCTTCTTTTCTCATCCCTAAGATGCTCATTCAGATCCATGTTGAAAATGCAATAAAGCACGGTCTGGCGCAATTGAAATCAGGCGGATTATTGATTGTGAAGGTTGAGAAGGAGGGTGGAACCTTGGTAATCTCGGTTACAGATAACGGTATCGGAAGGGAAGCGTCGGCCGGCATTCAGCTTTTATCAACAGGCAAAGGTCTGAAAATAATGGACGAGTTGTACAAAGTCTATGGGAAGTATTACAATGAAACCATTGGTTCGGAAATACAGGATCTTTATGGATCAGACGGCAGCCCTGCCGGGACAAGGGTAATAATAAAAATTGTCAGACGGAATGAATAATATTGCACCCGTGAATAAGCAGTTAACTGCTGTTATTGTTGATGATGAGTATCATTGCATCAAATCCCTTCAGGAATATCTTAGTGGCGATAAACGGATTTCGGTGGTTGCTGCTGTTACGGATCCGGATTCTGCAATTGGTGAGATAATTGAAAAGAAACCCGATATTCTGTTCCTCGATATTCAGATGCCTGGCAAATCAGGATTTGAGATACTCCAGGCGCTGAACGGAACAAATATTAAACCATGTACTATTTTTATTACTGCATTTGAGAAATTTGCCATACAGGCAATAAAGGCGTCTGCATTTGATTACCTTCTGAAGCCTGTAGACAGGACCGGGCTTGCTATTGCTGTCGAAAGGGCTGTAAATGAAATCAACAGCAAAGTATCAGAAAAGAATTATTCTCTCTTATTGGAAATGACCTCCCGGAGAAAGCTGAGATTCAATACTTCCGGAGGATTCATAATGATAGATCCTTCAGAGATTATTTATATACAGGCCGACTGGAATTACTCCGAGATACATCTTGGAAAGGACAAATATGAGGTTGTCGTTGTTAACCTCGGTGAAATTGAAAAGTTGCTTCCACTATCGGAATTTGCGAGGATCAGCCGGTCGGTGATCGTAAATTTAAAATATCTTAGCAAGGTACAGAGAGCAAAAAGACTCTGTATTGTCAAAAAAGGGGAGGATACCTTCCAGTTCAGGATCCCTGTTCTGCGTATAAGGGAACTTGAAAAACTGTTGTGATACAGGTATGTGACAGCTATCCCTGAGTTTGGTCGTGATTTTTATAAAACACCCATAATTAAAGGCTCCGCGTTTTATTCAAAGTTTCTCTGTTGATCTGGTAAGATCTTAAACCATTGACGACAATCAGGGTTGGCCTCAGTTACCGTTGGCTTCAGCTATAACCAGCTTTAGCAATCCTTAGGTATATTACCGCTGACTTCAGCTATAACCAGCTTTAACAATCCTGGGGTAAATTACCGCTGACTTCAGCTATAACCATTGGCTTCAGCAATAACCGTTGGCTTCAGCAATAACCGTTGGCTTCAGCCAACGGTTAGGCTAACAACCCTATACTTGGGCTTTAGCCCAATTTGTCCTGAAGGAATCCGGTATCCTTAAATGCAATAGATATCTGAATTTTAAAGTAATCCTACCGGACCAGAAGCAAAAATCAACAAAACCTTAGGACTAAAGTCCAGGAACATTGTGCTTTACTTACCGTTGGCTGAAGCCAACGGCAAGTGAAATAATTACTATCAGAGTACTCAATGTTCAGACCAGCTGAAGCCAACGGCAAGTGAAATAATTACTATCAGAGTACTCAATGTTCAGACCAGCTGAAGCCAACGGCAAGTAAAATAATTAATATCAGAGTACTTAATGTTCAGATCAGCTGAATCCAAGGGTAATTAAATACCCTGTCCCAGGTTCTAAATTACAGGATGGTTTCTCAGCCTTTTTCATCAGTTCCTAATTAAAACAGGCTGTTTGCTTTTATCATTTGACCATTGTCAGGAGCCAGAGGCCATCATTTGTATATTAGAATCCTGAAATAAATGAAATGATGTATGTCACTTATTATATAGATATATATCAATCATGGGGATGATTTATATCAATCTTTTAATAAGTACTTGTCAGCAGTTTTATTGATATTCCCCTCTGAATTTTCCCCGGCCCTTTATATCCATGCAAGGGCCAACCAAAGATCGAGCCTCTCCCCGGGGCTCGATCTATATTGCAGGCTCTGCAGGTTATGACCGTGCAGGAATTGCCTCTCTACAGCATATTGAATATTTTATCGACTGCTCCGGAAACTTCGTAATTTTAGTACCTTTAAATTCTGTTACACGGAAATTCCCGGCTATGGATGCAAAAAACAATATTACCCCTGAATTCAGGCAACTTCTTCATGATCAGAAGGAAAGAGTAAAAGAGCTGAGCTGCATCAATCAGACTACATATATACTCAAGGAAAACAAACCAATTGAGGAAACCCTCCAGCAGATAGCGCTGCTCCTTCCGGCCGCCTGGCAATATCCCGAATATACTGTCGCCAGGATCACATTCATGAACCAGAAATTTGAGACTCTTGAATTCTGTGTGACGAATTGGAAAATGGTGCAGGAATTCAATACAATAGATAACCAGACCGGAACAATAGAGATATATTATACACAGGAATTCAGGGAGGAGAGCGAAGGCCCGTTTCTGAAGGAGGAGCGCGACCTTATCCAGAATATCGCCAGCCTCATCACCGGATATATAAACAGCTATAAAGCCCGCGACCTCATTAGGACGTCAGGAGTTCCGGGAAGGGAAGAGGAAGATTTCCAGAAGATCCCAAGCAAAAAGCTTCTTCAACGGTTTCTCGACCGCCATAACGCCGAAAGGGATGTGTTCCACGACCTTCAGCCATTCAAGGTTAAGGAAATACTTCTTGTTGCAAACCTCTACGACGCCTATACAATTGAGGGAGAAGGACGGTTTGCCGATCATATCCTTGGCGAATATTACCATATGAGCCTTACCTCCATCCCAAGGGTAACCGGGGTATCGAGCGAGGAGGAGGCTTTCAACAGACTGAAGGCCAGGCATTACGATATGGTCATAATAATGATTGGCGTTGATAAGGAGAGCCCTATGAACCTCTGCAGGAAAATTAAGGATAAATATCCCTATCTCCCCACTTTCCTTCTTCTTAACAATCCTTCCGACATGGCCCTTGTAAAGAAACAACAGGCCCGTAAGGTACCTTTCGATAATTATTTTGTATGGACAGGCGAATCGAAGGTGTTCTTTGCAATGGTATCCCTTCTTGAAGACAGGGTGAACGTCGAAAATGACACTCAGAAAGGTCTTACCGGTGTTATACTTCTTGTGGAGGATTCAGCCGATTATTACTCGAGTTATCTGCCGATGCTTTACAGCCTGGTGATGGACCAGACAAAACACCTTATTGAGGATGTCTCGACCGATGAACTGTATAAAGTGTTGAAACTAAGGGCCAGACCAAAGATACTTTTGGCTTCAAACTGGGAAAGCGCCGTCAATATCGCCAATAATTACAGGAACAATCTTCTTTGTATCATCTCCGACATGTCGTTTCCGAAGGAAGGTGAGATGGATGAAAAAGCCGGCTATGAACTTATAAGCCAAATAAAAAGCGAACTTCCAAACCTCCCCACAGTTCTGCAGTCGTCCGATCCGGCAAATGCAAAATATGCATTTGCATTAAAATCAAATTTCATTAACAAAAACTCTGAAAGCCTTCTCCAGGACCTGAAATCGTTTATAAACTATTACCTGGGTTTCGGACATTTTGTTTACAGGGACAACCAGGGAAGGCAGATCGCTGTTGCAAGGTCGATGAAGGAATTCGAATCCTATCTCGAGACCATCCCCGAAGATTCCCTTGCATACCATGCGATGAAGAACCATTTCAGTCACTGGCTGATGGCTCGTGGTGAGGTGAAGATTGCCAGGATTATTAATCCGGTTAAGGTGTCGGATTTCAATAGCCTTAAGGAAGTAAGGGAATTCCTTCTCAGTATTATCCGGAAGCGGAGACAGGAATTAAACAAGGGCCGTGTAGTTAAATTCGAGGAGTCGGCTGCCATCGACGAAACAAACGTGATAAGCCTGACGCCGGGATCACTGGGAGGAAAGGGGCGGGGACTGGCTTTCATAAATACCCTGATTTACAGCTTTGAACTTGGAAGACTGATACCCGGCATCAACATCAAGGCGCCTGTTACTGCCATAATCGGGACAGATGAGTTTGACCTTTTCATGGAAAGGAACCACCTTTGGAGTTTTATAAAGGAGGAAAGGAATTTCGATATAATTCAAAGGGCCTTTATCAAGGGAAGCCTCAGCTATACCCTCGAAAAGAAGCTGAGGGTATTTCTTAACAAAATAAGAAACCCTCTTGCCGTCCGCTCCTCCAGTCTTTTTGAGGATTCGATGAGTCAGCCTTTCTCGGGTATCTTCGGAACCTATCTTGTGCCTAATACAGATCCGGATACCGAGGCACGTCTTAAACAGCTTTCAGATGCCATAAAGCTTGTATTTGCTTCAATATATTCAAGTGTGGCCCAGGCATATTTTGAAGCCATCAGTTACAAGATTGAACTCGAGAAGATGGCTGTCGTAATCCAGGAAGTGGTCGGGAAAAGATATGATGACGTGTATTATCCTCATTTAAGCGGATCGGCGCAGTCGTTCAATTTTTACCCGGTATCGCACATGAAACCCAAAGACGGTTTTGCTGTAGCAGCTGTCGGTCTCGGCCAGTATGTAATGGAGGGAAATCTGGCTTACAGATTCTCACCAGCCTATCCGACACTCGAAATAATCTCTCAGAAAGACATTTACAGGAACTCCCAGGTCAGGTTTTATGCAGTCGACCTGGCAAAGACCGACCTTAACCTCCTCGAGGGCGAGAATGCGGGTCTTAAAATGCTCGACATAAGCGATGCCGAGTCGCATGGCACACTCGATCATATAGCGTCGGTACTTAACCCCGATAATGATACAATTACACCGGGTCTTGATGCCAAAGGGCCGCGTGTGATAAACTTTGCCGACATCCTGAAATATAATTATATACCTCTTGCCCCGGCTCTCAGAACGGTGCTCGATGTCGTAACAGAAGCCTCCGGAACACCTGTCGAGATCGAATTTGCAGTCGACCTTACAAAGGATGAGGCCGGAAATGCTTCTTTTTATCTTCTTCAGATTAAGCCCCTGATTGGAACAGGAGCAGGCTACAACATTGACCCTTGCTCCATCGACAGGGAAGGGATGGTACTTCTTACAAACAAAAGCATGGGAAACGGAATAATCAGGGATATCACTGATCTCATTTACCTTGAACCTGCAAACTTCGACACAAACCTTACTGTAAGCATGGCCCAGGAAATTGCCGATATAAATGAGAAAATGGTAAATGAAAACAGAAAATACATCCTTATCGGACCGGGAAGATGGGGTACACGCGACAGGTTCCTTGGCATTCCTGTTGCCTGGCCGCAGATATCAAATGCAAGAGTAATAGTTGAAGTCTCACTTGCCGACTTTCACCCCGATGCCTCCCTGGGTTCCCACTTCTTCCATAATGTGACATCAATGAATATCGGGTATTTTTCAATTGACCTCGACTCACAGGATGATCTTATCAGCTTCGATCTGATAGGAAAGCAGCAGATTGTCGGGAAGGGTGAATTTTTCAGGCATGTAAGATTTGAAAAGCCGTTGATCATTAGGATGGATGGGAAAAAGGGGATGGCAGTTATTTCGATGAATAATATAAATGTGCTCGCATGACAATCATAGAAGGAATACTCGATCTGCAGAAATATGATTTCACCGATACCTCTTTCGATCTGCTGATGCAGAAACGGATTCATCGTGTGCTGATAATCTGCAGTAACTATGATAATTATATGCTGGAAGAGGACGGCAGGATCGATGAACAGATATTCAATGAATATGTCTCCCTTAACCTGAGGTATCCCCCTACTTTCGTTCAGACCGATAATGCCGAAGATGCTTTCAGAATCCTGCAGGAGGGTAATATCGACCTTGTGATTTCGATGCTCAGCCTCAGGGGCACTGATGTTTTTGCCCTTGCAAAGATGATCAAGGCAAGGCATGAACATATCCCTATTGTTGTTCTTACCTATTTTTCGCGGGAAGTTTCATTGAGGCTTCAGGGAGAAGACCTGAGCGCGATCGATTATGTTTTCTGCTGGCTTGGCGATGCTTCGCTTATCCTTGCAATAATTAAGCTTATCGAAGACAAGATGAATGCCGACTTCGATATCGAAAATATTGGCGTTCAGGCTATAATCCTTGTTGAGAATTCAATAAGGTATATCTCATCTTATCTTCCGAATATTTACAGGATCGTTCTTCTTCAATCTATCGATTTTCAGAGGGAGGCTCTCAACGAACATCAACGGATGCTTAAAATGCGGGGACGGCCCAAAATACTTCTTGCAAATAATTACAATGATGCTCTCGATCTGTATAAGAAATATAAATACAATGTCCTTGGGGTTATTTCCGACATAAGCTACAAAAAGGACGGTCTGGTGGATGAAAATGCAGGCATTGAATTGTGCAAGGCTGTAATGGCCGACGACGACAAGGTGCCTTTTCTGATCCAGTCGTCAAGTTCTGTTCATAAAAAAATGGCTGAGGAGCTTGGTGCGGGATTTATAAATAAATATTCAAAATCGCTGTCGCTCGAACTCAGGAACTTCATTATCCAGAACCTTGCTTTCGGACCTTTTGTGTTCAAGAACCCTGATACTATGGAGCCTATTGCAATTGCCACAGATCTGCAGAGCCTCCAGCAAAAGCTTCTTACAATTCCCGACAAGACACTCGAATATCATGCTACAAGGAACCACTTTTCCAAATGGCTGAATGCCCGTGCCCTGTTCCCCGTTGCGCAGATGTTCAAATATATCCGCAAGGAGGATTTCGACACAATGGATGAGATGAGAAGGTTTCTTTATGTGGCTATTTCAAGTTTCAGGCTTGGCAAGGGCAGGGGAGTTATTGCAAAATTTGACAAGTCGAGCTACGACGAATACCAGGTTTTTTCAAGGATTGGCGATGCATCAATAGGAGGAAAGGCAAGAGGCCTTGCCTTTATTAACAGGATCATAAAAACACATAAGCTTTATAGCAAATTTCCTGAAGTTCTTATCACAATACCGCGAACGGTGGTGCTCAGCACAGATATCTTCGATGAGTTCATGGATCATAATAACCTTTATTCCGTGGCTCTTTCTGATCTTTCTGATGATGAGATCCTTGCCAGGTTTCTGAGCGCTGAGCTGCCGGGCCGGGTATATCAGGATTTTTATGCTTTCCTTGCTGTATCGAGAAACCATCCAATCGCAATAAGATCGTCGAGCAAGCTCGAGGATTCGCATTACCAGCCCTTTGCAGGGATCTATTCAACATATATGATACCGCGTCATCCCGACAATCATGTGATGGTAAGGATGATATCCGACGCTATAAGGGAGGTTTACGCCTCTGTCTATTATAAGGCCAGTAAGGCATATATGACTGCTACAGCCAATGTTATCGATGAGGAAAAGATGGGGATCATCCTGCAGGAAGTATGCGGCAACAGGCATGGAGATATTTTCTATCCGACACTTTCAGGGGTCGCCCAATCGATAAACTATTATCCCATCGGTTCCGAAAAAGCTGAAGACGGCATAGCAAACATTGCATTCGGACTAGGTAAGCTGATCGTCGAGGGGGGAATATCACTCAGGTTCTCCCCAAGGCATTACAAGAAGATACTTCAGCTTTCCTCGGTTGAGGCTGCCCTAAGGGATACACAAAAGGAATTCCGTGCCCTCGACCTTAAAGTCGACAGCTTTGTGCCATCGACCGACGACGGCGTTAACATCCTGAGGCTTGGAATAAACGATGTCAGTAACGATGCTGCGATGAAGTATGTCGCTTCAACCTTTGATTATAACAACAATATTCTGAGGGATGGTATCAATTCTTCAGGGAAAAGGATTATTACCTTCGCCAATGTATTGCAGCATAAGCTATTCCCTCTGGCCGACATACTCAGCACCCTTCTCGAGCTGGGCCAGAAAGAGATGAACAATCCTATAGAGATAGAATTCGCAGCAAACCTCGAAACACCTCCCGGCACACCCAGAATATTCAATTTCCTTCAGATAAGGCCAATTGTTCACACCGAGGAGACCTCTGTCATAAATCTTGGAATTGTTACAAAAACCGACACCATAATTTATTCCGAATCTGCTCTGGGCAATGGCGTTTTCAGGGGTATAAGCGATGTTGTCTACATAAAGCCCGAATCGTTCAATCCAGCGGGTAACAAGGAGATAGCAGCCGACATTGATCGTATAAACAGTGAATTCGTAAAAAAGGGAACCGGCTATGTTCTTATTGGTCCCGGCCGATGGGGATCGACAGATCCATGGCTTGGCATACCTGTGCGATGGCCTCAGATCTCAGCCGCAAGGATTATTATCGAGTCGGGTTTGAAAAACTACAGGATCGATCCGAGCCAGGGGACACATTTCTTTCAGAACCTTACATCATTCAGAATAGGCTATTTCACTATAAATCCTTATATAAACGAAGGATTTTATGACGTTGAATACCTTAACAGTATTAAGGCAGTCTATGAGGACTCATATCTGAGGAATATAAGATTCGACAGTCCGCTTGAAATAATGGTCGACGGGAAAACCCACAGGGGAGTGATTCTTAAGCCAAAAATCGACGTCCGGAACCCGGAAGGTGTTTAGCTTACTGCTGAATCTGTTGCGACTTCCCTGCTTATCTTACGGATAAGTCCCTGAAGTACTTTCCCCGGTCCCACCTCCGTGAAGGATGATGCTCCGCCTGCAATCATATTTTTTACAGACTGTGTCCATTTAACCGGTGATGTAAGCTGTGCGACAAGGTTCGCCTTTATGATTTCAGGGTCGGTAGCCGGACTCGCATTGACGTTCTGGTAGACCGGGCATACTGGCCGACTGAAGTTTGTCATCCTTATTGCCTCTTCGAGCTCTATCCTTGCAGGTTCCATCAGGGGTGAATGAAATGCTCCACCCACAGCCAGCCTGACTGCCATTTTTGCTCCTTTGCCTTTCAGTATTTCGACAGCCTTGTCGACGCTGTCGACAGATCCGGATATTACAATCTGTCCGGGACTGTTATAATTGGCAGGGACTACTGTTCCGCTCACCGACGAGCATACCTCTTCGACGAGTTCATCTTCGAGCCCGATTATCGCTGCCATTGTTGATGGCGAGGCTTCGCATGCCTTTTGCATTGCTGCAGCCCTTTTTGAGACAAGAATGAGGCCATCTTCAAATGATAGCGCCCTGTTGGCAACGAGGGCTGAGAACTCACCTAGCGAATGTCCTGCAACCATCTCAGGCTTAAACGAATCCTGAAGAACAGCTGCAAGTATCGTTGAATGAAGGAAAATGGCCGGCTGGGTTACCCTGGTCTGTTTGAGATCATCCTCAGTGCCTTCGAACATCAGGCTTGTTATTGAAAATCCAAGAATTGTATCGGCCCTGCCGAATAATTCCTTTGCCAGAGGGGATTTCTCATAAAGGTCGCGGCCCATCCCCGGGAACTGTGCTCCCTGGCCGGGGAAAACATATGCTTTCATATAATTCTAATGAAGGTTTGATCCGATCAGATGAACAAATTCCTCACGCGTATTCAGCTGGTTCAGGAATACTCCTGTAAAGGCAGATGTTGTTGTCACGGAATGCTGTTTTTGTATACCTCTTATCTGCATGCACATATGCTGTGCTTCTATTACTACCGCCACTCCCATCGGGCTGAGGCAGTCCTGGAGACAGTCGCGTATCTGGACCGTCAGCCTTTCCTGTACCTGAAGCCTGCGGGCAAAAGCCTCGACCACTCTTGCTATTTTGCTGAGCCCTGTGATATAGCCATTCGGAATGTATGCAACATGTGCTTTCCCGAAAAAGGGAAGCATATGATGTTCGCACATTGAATAAAGCTCAATATCCTTGACAATGACCATCTGTTTATACTCTTCCCTGAATTTTGCGGAATTGATTATTTCGCACGGATTCAGGCTGTATCCGTTAGTAAGGAATTTGATCGCCTTTGCTACGCGGACAGGAGTATTTTTAAGTCCTTCCCTCTCGGGATCCTCACCAATAAGCTGAAGGACTTTGTAATAATGTGATGATAACTCCTTAATATTTTCGGCATCCCACGATTCTATCCTGTTATATCCGTTAGATGAAAGTCCGCTTCCGCTGTTTATTGTTTCTATCTTATCAGCCATAATATTCAATAGTATTGTTTTCAGTTTCGCTTATCTTGATGCAATGAAGGACAGCCCCCTCTTTTTCAATTTCAGGTCTCAGCTCATTCCATATCGCGATAGCCAGATTCTCTGTTGTCGCGATTTTCCCTTTCATAAAACTGACTTCAAGATTCAGGTTCTTATGATCGGTTTTGTCAATAATCTTTTCCTTAATTATATCCTTGAGCTTTGTTATATTCATGAAGAGCCCTGTTTCAGAAGGGATCTCACCTTTTACAGTTACATAAAGGACATAGTCGTGTCCGTGCCAGTTCGGATTTGAACATTTGCCGAAAACCCTGTAATTTTCTTCATCTGTCCACTCCTCCCTGTACATCCTGTGAGCAGCGCTGAATCTTTCCCTGCGAGTGATATAGATCATTGCCTCAGGCATTAATGATGCAATATTAACTATTTAACACGATCTTTTTAAATCTTAAAACAATATATTTATACCATCAAAATTCAAAGTGCAATTATAAGTCAGATGTCATTCCGTGTATCCATAGTAGCTGCAACAGCTGATGAAGCCTCAATAGTAAAAGAGCTGGAAGGCATAGAGCAGGATGCAGGCAGGTACTATTTAAGGGGAATGGAGATTGAAATCCTTGTTACAGGTGTGGGAACAGTTGCAACAGCATGGGCGCTGACGAAAATGATCTCATCAGGATCAAGGCCCGATCTTGCAATTAACATAGGGATTGCCGGGACTTTCAGGGATGATATTCCAACGGGCAGCGTAGTTATGGCTGTTACTGACTGCTTTGCAGACGCCGGGATCGATACAGGAAAAGGATTTCTGACACTCTCAGAAGCAGGTCTTCAGGATCCCGACAAATTTCCTTTCATAAAAGGGAAGCTTATTGCTGAAAATGACTTTGTACGGAGAGTTGCAGGGATTATTGAACCTGTGAATGCTGTAACAGTAAACACAGCATCGGGATCGGAGGAGGTAATAAGGAAAATATACGAAAAGTATAATCCTGAAATTGAGACAATGGAAGGAGCTGCATTTTTTTATGTCTGTGCAATGGAAAATATCCCTTTCCTTGCAATCAGGGCAGTTTCAAACAAGGTTGAACCGCGAAACAGGGGAAAGTGGAATATTCCCCTGGCATTAAAGAACCTTTCGAGGGGATTAAATGATGTCTTACTGAAAATAGGCTGAAAGATGAAACTCACACTTGGATTCTCGCCATGTCCGAATGATACATTCATTTTTGACGCTTTGGTGAATGGAAGGATCGATACGGAAGGACTTGAATTTGATTATCATCTTGCCGACGTTGAGGAACTTAATCTTGGGGCTTTCAGGGCAGAGGCGGATATTACAAAGATAAGCTGCCACGCATTTCCTTATGCTGCAAATGATTATGTAATCCTCGATTCGGGCAGCGCACTTGGATACGGAAATGGTCCGCTGCTTATTGCAAAGCAGGGCTTTGACCAGTCGACTATGAAATCTTCGCGTATTGCCATTCCGGGAAAGTATACGACTGCCAATCTGCTTTTCAGCATTGCCTGGCCCGAAGCAATAAACAAAAAAGAATACCTGTTTTCAGATATTACAGGCGCAATCCTGAACGGTGAAGCCGATGCCGGGCTTATAATCCATGAGACCCGATTCACTTATCACCTTAAAGGATTGACAATGATAGCGGATATGGGGGAGTTCTGGGAAAAACTAACAGGGCTTCCCATTCCTCTTGGCGCAATAGTAATAAACAGGAGGATCCCCAGGGATGTCGCAATGAAATTCAACAGGCTGCTTAGGAAAAGTATCGAGTTTGCCATGGGGAAGCCATCGGCCTCATTTGATTTCGTTTCATCGAATGCCAGGGAGATGGAAAAGGCGGTCATCGACAGCCATATCAGAATGTTTGTAAACGATTTTTCAATAGACCTGGGTTCAGGAGGGAAAAAGGCATTTTCGGAATTGTTCAGGCTGGCCTGTGAGAAGGGTATAGTTCCGTCTGTTCCCGAGACTATATTTCTTACCTGACCAGCTAACCAACATGGATCAAATTGATTAATTTTGGGATAAAGATGTTACCTGACATTTGATCACCAAACCAATAATTAAATCTTACTGCCATGGCATTTCAACTACCCTTACTCCCTTACAAAGAGGATGCACTTGTCCCGTTTATAAGTGCTGAAACCATTGAATATCATTACGGGAAGCATCATCAGGCCTATGTTAACAACCTTAACGGCCTTGTTCCGGGAACTGAATTTGAAAATTCTGACCTCGAAACAATGATAAGGAAAGCTGAAGGCGGAATTTTCAACAATGCTGCCCAGGTATGGAATCATACTTTTTATTTCGAATCATTTTCAAAGAACGGACTTAAAGTTCCTTCAGGCTATCTCGAAGATGCAATAAAACAGTCGTTCGGTTCCTTCGATACCTTCAGGGAACAGTTTACAAAGGCTGCCACAACACTCTTCGGCTCGGGATGGGCCTGGCTCGTTAAAAACAACGAGGGGATGCTTCAGATTGTTCAGGAATCAAATGCAGGCAATCCCCTTCGGAAAGGGCTAAAGCCCCTGCTTACCTGTGATGTTTGGGAGCATGCATATTATATTGACTATCGCAACCGCCGACCCGATTATATAAAGTCGTTCTGGGAAATTATTGACTGGGAAAAAATAGCGCAGCGGTACCAATAATATCTGGCATTCCATATTGGGCTAAAGCCCGACTGTAGTGTTGCTTTCCAAACCGTTGGCTGAAGCCAACGGTCATACTGCTCAACGGTAATACGATCCAACGGTTCTGCTACCCAACGGTAATACTACCTAACGGTAATACTACCCAGCGGTAATGCCACCCAGCGGTAATGCCACCCAACAGAAATACTACCCAGCGTTAATACTACCCTGAGGGAATTATACCCAACAGCCAACTTAGTTCCTGAAAGACAATACTACCCAGCGGTAATGCCACCCAGCGGTAATGCCACCCAACAGAAATACTACCCAGCGTTAATACTACCCTGCGGTAATTATACCCGACAGCCAACTTAGTTCCTGAAAGACACAGATTTTATTGGAAAGTTACCGTTGGCTTCAGCCAACGGTAATAAAAAGCACAGTTTCCCCGGACTTTAGTCCGCAAACTTTTCCATTTTATATTCCCTGATCAGACTATCCAATTCCTCCTTTAAAGGATCTTTCTGATGATGCTTATCCTGATTCCCAATATATTGTTTTAAATTCTCAAAATGATCCATTCCGACAGAAACTGCATAATAATCATCCTGCCATCCAAATTTAAATCTCGTCAATTTGTTTTTGTTTATCCAGAAAGAACTTTCTCCCTTGATTTTTTGCATCAGATCAGAGACATTCTGACTGCTGCCCAGAGATATAAGGGCATGCAAATGTTCATGATGTCCGTTAAGTTTCTCGATATAAATACCTTTTTGTTTTGCATTTTCGAGAATGTGTAAAATGACTTTGTCTTTAATCCCATCTTTGAGACAGGGTGTCCGGTTTTTTGTGGTCCACACGCAGTGAATCCAGATTTTGATGTATGACATAATTTTAGAATGCAGCGATTAAGTAACTTAAGTTAAACAAAACAGATTTTACTTCAAAAAATAATTGATCTGGGAATGTTTATAATTTGTATTCCGAATCCTTCAGGACAAATTGGGCTAAAGCCCAGGTTTAGTGTTGTTAGCCAAACCGTTGGCTGAAGCCAACGGTTACTTAACCCAAGGTAGCAGAGACACGCTGAAACTGAAGCCAACGGTTACTAAACCCAAGGTAGTAAAGACAGGCTGGAACTAAAGCCAACGGTTACTAAACCCAAGGTAGTAAAGACAGGCTGGAACTAAAGCCAACGGTTACTAAACCCAAGGTAGTAAAGACAGGCTGGAACTGAAGCCAACGGTCATAAAACCCAAAGTAGCAAAGTCAGGTTGTAACTGAAGCCAACGGTCATAAAACCCAAGGTTGTAAAAGCTGGCTGAAACCGAAGCCAGCTGTACCAAGAGCCCCACTGTAGCTGAAACCAACATTTCCATCCTGCAAAACAGTGATAGGCCTGAAATGCAACATTAAGCATAGGCCGGGAAATTTGTCAATGCCATGGTTTTCAAAAAAACAATTAGTTAAAATTCTTTAAAAAATTGTTTAATTTTTCAAGATTCCTAAGAATATAGTTCTAAAATGTATTTTTGATTTATTATTTTTAGAATTATAATTTAAATCTTTTAAATAAAACAATGACCAAAAAATACTTTTCTATCGGGTTTCTGGTATTGATAACTTTAAGTGTCAGTTCACAGCAGTCAAAAGAAATCGAAAAAATAATTGAGTTGGGCACGACCGATAACCGGACCATGCATCACCTCGATGTAATCTCGAACAGGTTCGGAGGAAGGCTTGTCGGATCTGATGCCTATGAAAATGCTGCCCTGTGGTGTGCATCGGAATTTAAGAAATGGGGCATGGAAGTGATTATGGATGAGGCAGGAACTGTTCCTGTCGGATTCAACAGAGGACCATGGTTCGGAAGACTGCTATCAGAGAACGGGATGGACCTGCATTTTGCCACTCCGTCATATACTTCAGGTACGAAAGGAGTACAGAGAGGTCATGTTCTTATTGAACCAAAAAGCCAGGAGGAATTCGACAGGATGAAAGGAACGCTTAAAGGCGCCTGGGTCCTTATAACAGGGAAGAACGACGGCTGGCCTGTCGACCGTTCTGAGAAGGCCGACTCTGCAAGAGCTTCAGTGATAGCTTATAACGATTCAATAGCAAAGATCAACCGTGAAATAATGCGCGAAAATTATTCTAACAGGGATAAGCCTCCGAAAGAAATGATCCCGCTTAAGGAACAGCCTGCTCTTTTCTATCGTCAGATGTGCGAAGCCGGGATACTTGGGGTTATACAATCATCAGCCATTCCTATAAGAGCATTGTACGACAGGAAGAACCTCGATAAGATGACTTTTGATAACCTTCCCACGGTTTGTGATATAAAACTTGATGAAAACCAGTACGCCATAATAGAAAAGATGGCAAGGGAACGCCGTTATTTCCTGCTTGAATTTGATATCCGTAATCACTTTAAACCCGGACCGGTAAAATATTATAATGTCATAGGCGTAATAAAGGGCACAAAATATCCTGATGAATATGTTATGATGGGCGGACATCTCGATGCTTATGATGTTGCAACAGGCGGCGTTGATGACGGATCGGGGGTATCACCCGCCATGGAAGCTGCAAGACTCATAATGGCTGCAGGCGGCAAACCTAAAAGGACTGTCCTTGCCTGTCTCTGGGCAGCAGAGGAATTCGGACTACTTGGTTCAAAACATTGGGTTGAGGCAAACAGGGACAAGCTCCCGAAGATCTCGAATTATTTCAATCGCGACGGCGGACCGACAGTCGCATCGGGACTGAGTGTACCTGAAGCCATGTTTGATGATTTTGAGAAGATATGCAAACCACTTAGCAGCATAAATCCCGAATTCCCGTTCAAACTTACGAGAAACACGAATCCGCCGCGTCCGAGACCGACGTCTGCCGGAGGTTCTGACCATGCTCATTTTGCCCTGAACGGAGTACCTACCTTGTCGTTTGATGCTCCCGATTCAAAAGGGTATGATTTCAATTACCAGGAGATATGGCATACTGAAAGGGATACATATAATAAAAGCATTCCCGAATATCAGGAGCATACCTCAGTTGTTACTGCCGTCGTAGTTTACGGGCTTGCCAATCTTGACCATCTTCTGTCAAGAAAAGGACTGTATCTTGAACCTGAAGAGAAAAAATAAACCATAGTATCTTATGAGCTTAAAGGAAATTGTTTATAAAACACGTTCCTACAGGCGCTTTGATGAATCCTTCCGGATCGGAACTGAGACTCTGGAAGGGTTCATCGACCTTGCAAGGATGTCGGCATCAGCAGCGAACAGACAACCGCTCAAATATCTTATTTACAACACTCCGGATGATTGCAGAAGGATCTTCCCGAATCTGGCGTGGGCTGCATACCTCAGCGACTGGAAGGGACCTGCCGAGGGTGAAAGGCCGTCAGCCTATATCATAATTCTTGGCGATAAATCGATAACAGAATCATTCAATGCCGATCCCGGAATTTCGGCCCAGACCATAATGCTTGGCGCCACTGAAGCAGGACTGGGAGGCTGCATGATCGCCTCAATAAAACATGATGCCATGAGGAACGAGCTGAAAATACCTGAACAGTATGAAATCATTCTGGCGCTTGCTGTCGGAAAGCCTGCGGAGACGGTTGTTGTCGAGGAAATCAGTGGCAACGATGTGAAATACTGGCGCGACAGCAATAATGTACATCACGTACCTAAAAGACCGCTTGATGAACTGATATTAAAGCTGTAACTTTGACTTTGTGAAGAGGAGAGTCAGGCTCATATATTTCATTTTCCTGGTTTGTTCCACAGCAGGATTCAGCCAGGTTCAGGGCCCGGGAGAGGGCAGGATTGTCTTCAGCGGTGTGATCAGGGATGCATCGACATCGGAACCACTTCCCAACACACAGATATTCGTGCACAGATCGTTCGTTTCGGCAAGTGAGCAGGATGGGACCTTTGCCGTCAGTGTGATCAGGGGGGATACACTGGTCTTCAGTCTCCTGGGTTATCAGCCTGCTTATCTTTTTGTCAGCGACACCCTGACAGGAAAAGAATTCGTTGCCGGAGTATATATGAAGACAGATACCCTCTCAATAGGTGAAGTTATTATTGTTCCGCGGGCTATAAATCTCAGGACGGAGATATTCAAGCCGCCTGCTGCTCCAAACCAGGAAATGGAAAATGCAAAATACAACATGGCGGTATCTGCCTACCAGGGCAGGATGTCGGTCGGTAAACTTGGCGACCCTGCCTCTAACTATTCAGTGGTACATCAGCAGATGCGGACCTATGCATTTGAAAAAGGAACTATTCCATCCGACAGGATGGTAGGTTTTAGTCCTTTAATGCTTGTCGGTGCAGCATATCTTCTGTTGAACGGACTACCCCCAAGGCCTGCAGCTTTGAAACCTGATCTGACAAAGCAGGAACTTGAGCAGCTGCATCAGAGATATCTTGAATCGAAAGGAATAAAGAAATAATCCGGTGTATCAACCTTTGACAAAGATGGCTTTTATTATCTGGCTTGCCATTTTGGGATTCTCCTTCAGGCGTCGTGTACAATAGCCGAACCAGTCAACCCCATAGGGAACGTAAACCCTCATCCTGTGGCCATTATCAACTATGCTTTGCCTGAGGCCGGGAGTAACTCCGTACAGCATCTGGAACTCATACATGTTTTTGGGAACATTATATTTTTCAATAAGCCTGTATGCGCCTTCGACAAGCGGCTTGTCGTGTGTTGCGATGCCGGCATAGATCTTGTTTTTGAGCATGTATTCGAGGTCTTCAAGATAATGCTGATTGATTTCCTCGTATTTTTTGTATGCAATGGTTTCAGATTCCACATATATACCTTTGCAAAGCCTGAAGTTAAGCGGGTATTTTTCACTGTTTAGATCCTCAAGGCTTCTGATGTCGTTAATCGTCCTTTTAAGATAAGCCTGAAGGACAAGGCCCACAGATCCGGGGAATTCAGTTTTGAGTCGTCTGAAGAGTTCAATTTCAAGATCGGTACATGGGGAGTCTTCCATGTCGATCCTGATAAAGCTGCCGTACGAGGCCGCTTTGGAAACGATTTCGCTTATGTGCTTATAGCAAACCTCTTTATCGATAAGAAGACCAAAGCTTGTCGGTTTTACCGAAAAATTGCCGTCGATTCCTGATTTATGAGCAACATCTATGAGGTTGAGATATTCCTTTTTGTTTTCTTCGGCTTCATCGAGTGTCTTTATGAACTCCCCGAGTATATCGAAAGTAACCATTACCTTATCACGGTTCAATTCCCCGGCCACTCTCATTGCATCTCCTATTGACTCTCCCGAAACATAAGATTTTGAAAATATCCAGATGAACTTCTTCGGAAAATATGGGAGTATTGAGGCAATTAATTTGTTAAACATCTTATCAGAATTTAAAATTTTTATATAAAACCACCAAATGTCAACAATTCTTGTGCAAAGAAGCTGCAAATAAAACTTTTAAAAAACCGTTTTTAAATGACGTTTGTCACATACAAGGAATGATTTAAGGCATTATTATCATAAATTTTTGCTTTATCCAGGTTGCAGCATGGTGGATTTTTATACGAAAGGCACAGCGAAAGCGACGATTGCAAATACCCTGAAATCGCAAAATTTGACGAGTGAAATGAAAATTCCGGCGCTCTTATATCAGTTTTTAAACAAATTCACGTTAATCAGATAAATTGAAGGTCAGTTATCGATGCATTAATCAGATAACCTAACAGGATCAACTTTGCTAAAAAGGCTAATATATACAGGTATTCTCTTTTGTGTCATAATCTTTAAAAGTACTGGACAGGATCCTACTTTTTCACAGTTTTATGCCAATCCTCTTTATCTTGCTCCATCCTTTGCAGGTGCAACAGAAGAATACCGTTTTGCCCTTAATTACAGAAACCAGTGGCCTGCTGTTCCGGGTGTATTTCATACATACAGCATTTCATTCGACAAGGCGCTGCTGAATTACAATTCGGGGCTTGGCGTACTTGCAACATATGATGTGGCCGGATCGGGAGAACTGAGCAATACCAATATAGGGCTTCTGTACTCATATGATTTCAGATTCAACGACACCTGGCATATACGTCCGGGAGTAAATTTCAAGTTCACATATCTTGGCCTCGACATTTACAAGCTGATATTTGCAAGCCAGATGACGGGAAGCGGTACCGTTCCTTCGGTATATCCGCCGCCTTTCAGCAAGGTTGCCGACGTCGATTTTGCAAGCTCGGCCCTAATTTATAATGACAGGTTCTGGGGAGGATTTACGCTTGATCACCTGCTTAGGCCAAAACAATCATTCTATGGTGATGAGTCGACTTTGCCGGTCAAATTCAACCTTTTCGGAGGTGTTCAGATAATGCGAAAGACGCGACTCCGGCAGACTTATCATGAAGTATTATCGGTTGCGGTCAACTTTCAGAAACAGGCAAAATTCTATCAGACCGACATAGGATTATATTATTACAGGGACCCGCTGATCTTCGGAGTATGGTACAGGGGTATCCCGTTTGTGACATCGCAGGCCGGTGATGCCATTATAGGACTGGTAGGGATAAAGACAAAACAGCTTCATATAGGATACAGCTACGACTTTACAATATCCAACCTTATCAGTTCCACTTCAGGATCACATGAAGTGTCGATTGTTTATGAATTCAATTCATTCTCCATGGGACAAAGGACAAAGATCAGGGCCATTCCATGCCCTGAATTCTAGAAGCGCCTGATTCTCCGGGGCGATTCCCTAAAAAATATTTCCATTAACTTTTCAAATAATTAATTTGATTATATTTGCGCCTTAACCTATTTAAACCTAAGCTTTACAATGAAGAATCTATCTGCTATTCTGTTTGTTATTGTGTTTCTTGCCGTTGCTGTACTGTTTTTCTTTCAGTTCAGGGGAAGCAAAAAAGGCAGCGTTAATACCTCAGCTGATGCACAGACTGAAAACGCTACCGGCGGCATTGCTTATGTAAACATCGATACAGTCGTTTTTAAATTCAACATGTATTCCGACAGACGTACAGAGCTTCTTGATAAGCAGAAAAAAGCAGAAGCTGAGCTTAATTCAAAGGGAACGCAGTATGAAAAAGGCGTTAAGGATTACCAGGACAAAGTCAACAAAGGCCTTATCACCAGGGCAACAGCAGCCGAAATGGAACAGTCGCTTCTTCAGCAGCAGCAGGAGCTTGTAAACCTGCGAGATAAACTGCAGTCGGACCTTCTCGAGGAAGATCAGGTTATGAACAGGCAGGTTCTCGAGTATATAACAACTTATCTCGAAGAACACAAGGCAGAATATAACTACCAGTATATTTTCGGCAAGAGCTTCGGCAGTGTTTTACTATATGGAAATTCAGCCCTTGATATTACACAGAAAGTTCTCGATGGCCTGAATGCCAAATACCAGACCGAGAAAAAATAACCGCAATGGGTTTTGCCTCTTCCTGGCTCGGAGAGAGAGCATTGTTCACACAGCTGATCAATGAGGCGCCTGACCCGCAAACAGAAATAATAGCAGTTATTCCGGCATTTGATGAGCCGGGAATCACTCTGTTGCTCGATTCCCTGGCATCATGTACCATACCGGGATGTTCAACGGAAATCATAATAATCGTCAATGCACCTGTGGGAGCTGAAAAAGAAGCCCTCCACAATAACCTGAAATGCCTGGCCGGTATTGACACCTGGAAAAGGGAAAATCCTGATTGCTTTTTCAGGATTCATTCAGTCGATTTAACACCGCGGATACACGGGGAATGGAGCGTTGGCATGGCCCGTAAGACAGGAATGGATGAAGCTGTCAGAAGGTTTGACTTTCTCAACAGGCACGATGGTATAATCCTTAGTCTGGATGCAGACTGCAGGGTCGAAACCAACTATTTTTCGTCGGTATATGAAGAAATGCACGGCCGGCCTGATCGTCAGGCATGTTCCATATATTATGAACACCCGGTTATGGGAGATGACTTCCCCGAAAGGGTCTACAAGGCAATAATCCTTTATGAACTTCATCTCAGGTATTACTTTCAGGCTCTGTTGTTTACGGGGTTTCCTCATGTCCATCACACAATAGGGTCGGCCATTGCAGTGAAGGCGTTGCCTTATGTAAAATCGGGCGGGATGAACCGGAAAAAGGCAGGAGAGGATTTCTATTTTATTCAGAAAATGGTACCTGCAGGAGGATTTTTTAATCTTTACGGAACAACGGTTTTTCCATCTCCAAGGTCATCTTCAAGGGTTCCCTTTGGAACCGGGGTCACAGTGGCAAAACTTGCAGAAAGTGAAGATCCTGTGCTCCACACATATAATATGCAGGCGTTCAGGGAACTCAAATCATTATTCAGCCTTGTGGAAAAACTTCATTCAGTCGATTCTGAGGATCTTTATTCAATATACATGGACCTGCCCCCGGGATTGAGGAGTTTCATTGACATTCAGGAATGGACGGAGAAGGTGGCTGAGATCGGCAATAACACTTCGGGACCTGCATCGTTCAGGAAGAGATTCTTTATATGGTTTAACATGTTCAGGATAGTGAAATACCTTAATGCCGTTCATATTTCAATGTTTGAAAAAGTACCGGTCGGGGAAAGCGTTTCAGAACTCCTGACTGAAACAGGCATACATCCCTGTTCCGACGATGCTCTGGGTTTGCTTTATCACTTAAGGAAAATGGAAAGAGGAAATTAGTTGTTCTCCCTTGTGATCCTGCGGTTCTCAGCAGGAGTGAGAATGATATAAAGATCTTCATCAGGCTTTTTCATCCTGTATTCTTCGCGTGCGAATTTTTCAAGGTTCCTGTTGCTTGTCTTCAGCTCGTTAAGCTTCCTTTTATCTTCTTCAATACGTTTTACATAGTATTCCCTCTCGGCTTTCAGCTTCTTCAGGTTTTTGAGTTCCTTATGCCTCGAGATGAGATTGTTTGAATCGAGAAGCAACACCCAGAGTATGAAGATTACAATAGTGAGGATGTATTTATTCCTTAATATAGGAGGTACCTTTTCTATGTATTTAAATCTCAGCATTTGAATACAAACCTACAACTTTTTTTTCATCCGCCGCTCATCAGATAAAACATCTGAACATTATCGCCTTCACTGATAACAGCGGTATCATACTGATCCCTGGGTATGAGCCTGCCGTTTATCTTTATTATTTTCAGTTTGAATGAGAAGTTCTTAATGGTAATCATATCGGAGACAGTCATGACATCCCTGTCGAATACCTCTTCCCTGTTATTCAGAACTATTTTCATTTCCTTATCAGCAATGTCAGACCATTTTCATAAGCAATTCCAAAGCAAGGTTTGCCTGGATGGCGGCAACAACAGCAACCCTGGGAGCCAGAGGAGGAAGCTCTTCTGTGGTTTCAAGGGTTTCGTCACCGCAAATATAGAGTGAATCGTCTATTTTCCTGCACTTTATTTCATCGCTTTTCCCCCATCCTGCCAGTCCCGACCCGACAATAACTGGTACCCCGGGCATTTTCAACTGCAGCGTCTCAATGAGCATCACCTTCATTTCAGCCCTGTCGAAAGCTTCTATGATCAGATGACATCCATTGAATATCCCCTGAATATTATCTGTATTAAGTTCAACCTGAAAAGGTATGACCTCTGTTACTTCATTAATACGGTTTATGTTCTCCTTAAGGGCTACAACCTTCGGCAGGCCCGTCTGATCCATAAAATAATACTGGCGCGACAGGTTGGATGGCTCCACAATATCGAAGTCGGCAACTACAAGAGTACCCACACCTGCCCGGGCAAGGCAGACTGCGCAGTTTGAACCAAGCCCCCCGGCGCCTGCGATGCCTACCCTGAATTTACTGAGATGCTTTTCGATTTCTGCAATCTTCATCAGATGATGCGAATCAATTGTCATTTGCAAATATAAACAGTTTGGCGATAAGGTATAAGGCAGCTTAATCAGTTTGTGACATTGATCATTATCATAATCCGGGAAGTTTTAATATGCTAACTTTGATATTTGAAGTTATACTTATTAACATCCCTAATTGCTCACCATGGATATTGAAACAATAAAATCAAAACATCGCCTTATAAGGAAATGGGATTACGAATGGACGCCCCTCGACAAAGGCTATACGGATAAGATATTGTATATAAATGTCGGGACAGCTGACATCTGTGATAAAGATATTCCGAAAGTAATGAAGGAGAAGTTCATCGGAGGGAAGGGATACGGTTTAAGACTTTTGTGGGATGCCACGAAACCTGATACTAAATGGGATGATCCGGAAAACGAGATAATTATTTCCTCCGGACCAGTGGGCGGCATAACTCAGTATTCAGGGACTGGCAAGTCGCTTGTTGTAAGTATTTCTCCACAAACGAATTCAGTGATGGACAGCAATGTGGGCGGATATTTTGGTCCTTTCCTTAAATTCTCGGGATTCGATGCTCTTGAACTTCAGGGAAAAGCACAAAATGACGTGGTTGTTTTTATTGATGGCATAAATCATAAGGTTGAAATTTTTGAGGCTCCGTATGAGGCTGTCGATAGTCATGTTCTTGCAGAACAACTCACTGAGATCTTTGCTGATGATGAAAGTGAGAAGAAAAATATCGGCGTCGTCTCATCCGGGTCGGCTGCACAACATTCACTTATTGGAATGCTGAATTTCAGTTTCTACGATCCTAAAAAGAAGAAGGTAAGGCTGAAGCAGGCCGGCAGAGGCGGAATAGGCTCGGTTTTCAGGAACAAGAAAATAAAAGCCCTTGTATGCAAGATACCCGGAGTAAAGGGTAACCTTAACAATGTCGTTGATCTGGAGGCTATTATGGAAAGAGGCAGAAGGTTCAACAGGGAGATACGGGAGCTCGACGACAAACAGTGCCAGATGAGGCAGGTTGGAACGGCACATCTCATGGAGATAATGAACGACCACGATCTTCTTCCTGTCCATAATTACAAATTCGGCAGTCATCCTGATGCCTACAAGATAGATTCATCAGTCTGGAAAAGACATTTTACACAGAACGTTCCCGACGGATGCTGGATAGGATGTAACATGTCGTGCTCAAAACGTATTGATGATTTTGAACTAAAAACAGGACCATACAAGGGACAAAAAGTAATTGTTGACGGGCCGGAATATGAAAATGCGGCCGGACTAGGGGCAAACTGCGGGATATTTGATCCGGATTATATTATTGAAACCAATTTTTATTGTGATACTTACGGGATCTGTACAATTACCTGGAGCACATTATCGGCTTTCATTATGGAATGTTATGAAAACGGTATACTTAATAAGGAAAGGACCGGAGGGCTCGAATTGCTTTTCGGCAATTCATCTGATGCCCTTGAGCTTCTTCACCAGGTTGCCCGCGGGGAGGGATTCGGCAAAATTGCAGGCATGGGAGTAAGAAAGATGAAGGAGATGTTCATTGCCAACGGATGGGGTGAAGCTTCGTTCCTTATGGACATTGGAATGGAAAACAAGGGGCTCGAATATTCCCAGTACATGCCCAAGGAATCGCTTGCACAGCAGGGCGGTTTTGCCATGACCAATAAGGGTCCCCAGCACGATGAAGCCTGGCTTATTTTTATGGATATGGTAAACAACCAGATTCCAACTTTTGAAAATAAGGCGGAAGCCCTTCATTATTTTCCGATGTTCCGGACCTGGTTCGGGCTTGTCGGACTCTGCAAACTCCCATGGAATGATGTGGAGCCTGAAACCAATGCCCAAACGGATGAACCGGCTAAGGTTCCGGAACATGTAGATAATTATGTTACTATCTACAAGGCAGTTACGGGACGTGACTTTGATAAGAACAGGCTTATTCAGGATTCAGAAAGGGTATATAACTTTCAGAGGGTATTCAACCTCAGGAGAGGATATGGAACCAGGAAGTATGATGCACAACCGTACCGTGCTGCCGGACCCGTTACAAAGGAGGAATATGAATCGAGGGCTGAAAGATATGATAAACAGTTGCACGACAAAGTGGGAATTGACCCGGCCGGAAAAACAACTGAGGAAAAGATGAAAATAATCAGGAAATACAGGGAAGAACAGTATGAAGGGCTTCTTGATGCTGTTTACAAGAGGCGCGGATGGAACCGTAATGGTGTACCCACAATCGATTTTCTGAAAAAGATAGGTATGGACTTTCCTGAAGTGATAGATGTTGTAAGGGATCATCAGTAAGAAGCATACATACGATTTTTAAGGCCAGTGAGTTGAATTGCATAAAATTTTACATATGAGGCATTTTACTTTGTTCCTGATGTTTATTAGTGTCCTTCTTCCGGGCTGTAAGAATAAAAACAGGGACAAAAATAATACAGTCATAATTTTTCATGCAGGAAGTCTTTCGGTGCCGTTTAAGGCTGTCGCAGATGAATATGAGATCCGAAATCCGGGGGTGAAAATCCTGCTTGAACCTGGGGGAAGCCTGGTTTGTGCCCGTAAGATAACAGAGCTGAAAAAGCCGTGCGATATTATTGCTTCGGCCGACTATTTTGTTATTAATGAACTTATTGTACCTGATTATGCAGACTGGAGCATCAGGTTCGCCACAAATGAAATAGTAATTGCATTTAATGAAAAAGCAAGGTATTCGACAGAAATCGACTCGACAAACTGGGTTGATATCCTTCAGCGGGACGATGTAATTTATGGCAGGTCGGATCCCGACTCTGACCCATGTGGTTACAGAACCGTAATGACATTCATGCTGGCTGAACATTATTACAAAATGCCCGGCCTTGCCGAAAAGTTCATAAAAAAAGATGCCAGGTTCATCCGGCCAAAGGAGGTAGATCTTGTAGCACTTGTCGAATCGAATGCGATCGATTATATGTTTCAATATAAATCCGTTGCGATCCAGCATGAGCTGAAATATATTGAACTGCCCGGCTCTATAAATCTTGGCGACCCTGACAGGAACAATATATATAATACGGTTTCGCTTGGTATAACCGGTTCATCGCCGGGCAGCAGGATAACTGCAAGGGGAGATTATATAAACTACAGCCTGTCGGTTCTCAGGGATGCTCCCAACCCTGAAGGTGCAATTGATTTTGTCGACTTCCTGCTAAGCCCTGAAGGCATGGCTTTACTTAAAAAATCGGGACAGGATCCGATAATCCCCTTATTAACAGAGCAGCCCGCTGAAATACCTCCGGAGCTCAAAAAATATCTGAACTGAAAACACCAGGCGTCAATATGAGAAGTAATCTTTTCAATTCCATATTGTTGGTTCTATCATCGCTGGTGTTATTGTTCATTCTTGCGCCACTAGCAGGGATGTTCATGAAAACTGAAGGTTCTGAATTTCTGGAAACCGTTTCCGACAAGGATGTTCTTAGCAGCATATGGCTTACCCTTTGGGTGTCGTTTGCCGCTACATTCTTTTTTGCTTTTGTCGCAATACCATTAGCATGGCTGATGGCAAGGAAAAGCTTCCCCCTGAAAAGCGTTGTTCAGGGAATAATAGATGTACCTGTTGTTCTTCCTCATACCGCGGCAGGTATTGCGATCCTTGGTTTTATTTCACGCGACGGCTTTTTAGGCAAAGCGGCTGATACCCTCGGATTGTCTTTGATAAACAATCCGGCAGGCATCGCCCTTGCCATGGCTTTTGTAAGTGTTCCTTTCCTTATAAATTCCGCCCGCGACGGATTCGCCGCAGTACCTGAGAGGCTTGAAAAAGCTGCTCTTACCCTGGGAGCCGGCAGGTCGAGGGTGTTTTTCACTATCTCGCTTCCCCTTGCATGGAGAAGCATTATTACAGGATTTGTGATGATGTTCGCCAGAGGGATGAGTGAATTCGGTGCGGTTGTGATTGTGGCTTACCATCCTATGATAGCGCCTGTACTGATATATGAACGCTTCAGCTCATTCGGCCTGAAATATGCCAGGCCGGCTTCAGTACTGTTTATATTGATCTCGCTTGCTGTATTTATATTGCTCCGGCTGGTGTCGTTAAAAAGGAAGGAGGTACATCTCACCCCCGATGCTGAAACTTAATAACATAAATAAGAAACTTGGAAGTTTTGCCCTTACCGGCATCAACCTCGAAATTGGGGAAGGTGAGTATTTTGTTCTTCTGGGAAGGTCGGGATCAGGGAAAACTCAGCTGCTGGAACTTATTGCCGGACTCACTATACCCGATTCCGGAGAGATCAGGATAAAAAATGTGGATGTGACTTTCAAAAAAATACAGGACCGGAATGTTGGAATGGTTTTTCAGGATTTTGCAATTTTCCCCAACATGACAGTCTTCGGGAATATTGCATACCCTCTTCATTCAAGGAAGCTTGACAGGAGGGAGGTCGGCCTTAGAGTGGGTGAAATAGCTGAAGAGATGAATATTACAGGCATCCTTGGAAGGTTCCCCAATAACCTATCGGGCGGAGAACTGCAGAGAGTGGCCCTGGCACGTACCCTTGTAAGCTCGCCTGGTCTCCTTCTTCTTGATGAACCCATGGCTTCAATTGATGCAAGCCTTAAGGATGATATCAGGCGGACATTACGGCAACTTCACAGGAAAGGACTTACAATCATCCATGTAACCCATGATTTCAGGGAAGCAATAAGCCTCGCATCAAAAGTGGGAGTTATACACAACGGGCACATAATACAGACCGGAACGCCCGATTTGGTTTTCAGCAAGCCTGTAAATAAATTTGTTGCCAGATATGCAGGGATAAGGAACTTTTACAGGGTACGGTACAAACACGATGGTGATGGATGGAAAGCATTCTGCGACGGAAACCTTGTGTTCAGGATCGCGGGCGACAATTTTCCCGGCAACGGGTTACTGATCCTCAGAAGCGACAATATCAGGGTTTCTGTCAATTGCCAGCCTGAAACTAAGGTAAATTGTTTTAAAGGTGTCATAAGAGAAATCAACCCGTCAGAATTCGGAATGGAGATCATTGTAGATGCCGGAGAGACCTTTTATGCAGATATGACAGTGAATGAATTTAAAGCCTTACAGATAAAAGAATCGTCAGAGGTTTGGATTACATTTGCTCCGGAAGCGGCAATAGCCCTTCCCGGAACGGGATGAAAATGAAATATACAGAAAAAACATGTCAATGATATCCTTCGGGAGAGCGCTTGAAATTGTGATGGAAAATGTAAGCAGCACGGGAACCGAAATTGTACCGTGGACTGATTCAATGGACCGTGTTCTTGCCGAAGATATTACGGCGGATACTGATCTGCCTCCTTTCGACAGGTCGTCAGTCGATGGCTTTGCCTGCAGAAAATCGGATATTGGGAAGGTGCTGGAGGTCATCGAAACAATACCTGCCGGTAAATGGCCTTCGCAATCAGTAACGGAAGGCAGATGTTCAAGGATAATGACAGGGGCCCCTGTTCCTGATGGAGCTGATTGCATTATAATGGTCGAGGACACAGAAATTGCCGGACCTGAAAAAATAAAATTCAGGGGTACATTTCATAAGGAAAATATTGCATACAGGGGTGAGGATGTAAGGGAAGGAGATATTGTACTGAAAGCCGGCAGGCTTATCAAACCTCAGGATATTGCTGTAATGGCATCGGTGGGACATGTTTCGGTCGCAGTTGGCAAAATGCCGCGGGTTGCAGTGCTCAGCTCAGGAAGCGAACTTACTGAGCCTTATGAAAAGCCGGCAAAACAGGGAATAAGGAACAGCAATTCGAGTCAGCTTCTTGCACAGGTGGCCAGGACAGGAGCTAAAGGACTATATTGCGGCATTGCGGTTGATGATGAAAAACTTACTCTTGATCTGGTCGTTGAAGCAATGTCGGCCAATGAGATAGTGATAATTACCGGTGGCGTTTCGATGGGCGACTTCGACTTTGTACCTTCGGTTCTGGAAAAGGCAGGCGTTAAAATCCTGTTCGACAGGGTTGCTGTACAGCCCGGGAAACCAACCACTTTTGGAGTTCATGACCAGGGAGTGGTTTTTGGACTTCCTGGGAATCCGGTATCATCGTTCATTCAGTTCGAGATGCTCGTAAGACCATTTATTTATAAGATGATGGGCCACCACTGGAATCCTCATGAAATAAGGCTGCCAATCAAAACAAAGTTTGAGAGGAAAAATGCCGGAAGGATGGCGCTGATACCAGTTTCATTCACAAGTGATAATTCAGTCGTTCCGGTTGAATATCACGGTTCGGCACATATTTCTGCCCTTACTGATGCCTGTGGGATCATAAAGCTCGGGGTGGGGCAGACCGTAATCGAAGAGGGAGAAATTGTAAATGTTCGACAGTTTTAACAGAAAGATATCCTACCTGAGGATCTCCGTAACAGACAGGTGCAACCTCAGATGCCGTTACTGCATGCCAGAAGAAGGGATAAAGCTCCTCAGGCATGAGGATATTCTTACATTTGATGAGCTTGCCGGATTTACGGAAACGGCAGTCAAAGCCGGAATATCGAAGGTGAGGATCACAGGGGGTGAACCCCTGGTAAGAAAAGGGATCCTAAGCCTGGTGAAAATGATTTCAGGGATAAAAGGCATATCAGATCTGTCGATGACAACCAACGGAACAATGCTTGCGGAATTTGCCGCTGACCTTAAAAATGCCGGACTGAACAGGGTAAATATCAGCCTGGATACCGTTGATCATGACAAATATTCTTATATTACACGAAAAGGAAACCTCGATGATGTCTTCAGGGGAATAGAGGCGGCAAAAAAAGCCGGTCTGAATCCCGTTAAAATAAACTGCGTGATCAGGAAGTCGGAACAAGAGGAAGATGCATTGGCTGTTGGCGAATTTTGCAGGGGAAACGGTCTGGAGATAAGGTATATTAAGGAAATGGATCTTGAACGGGGCGCTTTTTCGACAGTTACAGGAGGCTCAGGAGGCAATTGCCCGATGTGCAACCGTTTAAGGCTTACATCGGTGGGGAAACTCAAGCCATGTCTTTTCAGCGATATTGAATATGATATAAAAGAGCTTGGATATGAGAATGCCCTGAAAATGGCTGTTGAAATGAAACCTGAAAGGGGACTGACAAATCTTAATAATGAATTTTATAATATAGGAGGTTAATATCTATGGACAGTTTTACTCACACAGACGATTCGGGAAAAGCAATCATGGTCGATATCGGATCGAAGGAGATACAGCAAAGAAGTGCAAAGGCGACAGGACATATAAGGATGTCGGAAGGAACACTTAAACTGATCGGTGACAATCTTATAAAGAAAGGTGATGTGCTTACCGTTGCACAGATTGCCGGGATAAATGCAGCAAAATCAACTTCGTCCCTTATCCCGTTATGCCATAATATTGTTCTTGATAATGTGTCAGTCAGACTTACCCCTGACGAGAGCGGCATTGTGGCCGAAAGTGAAGTCAGATGCACAGGAAGAACCGGCGCCGAGATGGAAGCTCTCACAGCAGTCGCCGTGGCGCTTTTGACCATTTATGATATGTGCAAGGCAGTGGATAGTATGATGGTGCTCGACAGGATAATGGTCACCGAAAAGACTAAAAAATGAAACTTCCCGATATTTTCGGAGTTGAAATCATTACACTGAGCGACAGGGCATATCGGGGAGAGTATAACGACCTGAGCGGTCCCGCAATCAGGAAGCATCTTGAGGAATTCTTTTCGGAACAGCAATGGAAATGCACTATAAAATCATCGCTGATACCTGATGATGCTGCCATGCTGAAGGGAATTATTCAGCCGGCCCTGCTGTCGGTCGACCTTATTTTCACAACCGGTGGAACGGGGATTGGTCCAAGGGATATCACTGTTGAGACAGTAAGGCCCCTTCTCGAAAAGGAGATCCCGGGTATAATGGAATTCATAAGGGTGAAGTACGGAGCCGAAAAACCTTTTGCCCTGCTCAGCAGGGGAATTGCAGGGATAGCAGGTAATGCTCTCATATTTACCCTGCCGGGTTCCGTGAAAGCTGTCGGGGAATATATGACAGAGATACTCAGGACACTAAAGCATATAATTTTGATGAAATACGGGATTGACGCCCACTGAGTATGTCAGTCGGTAAGCCTGTTAAGGGTATTGATTGTCGAGGAACCAACAAGTCTGTCGTATCTTTCGCGGGGATTCCGGTAATAGACAAGAACCATATAGTCATTTTCGGTCTCATAATGACTGCCCTCAAACCGGGTTGACACTCCATCCTCAATTCCGCCAGGCTTAAAGACATATTCATAGTTATACCATCCCTGCTTCAGCAGCATTATGCATTCGTAGGCGCCTGCGTCCCTGTTGTATGTCATTACATTGTTGCTGTTGAATTCCCAGTTGTTAAGGGCTCCCGATACGTACATCCTGCCGCCTTCTAAATATTCCCTTGATGGGAGATTAAAATAGACATACAGATAATCGGCATCAGTATCGGGATTTTTTTCTTCCTGGACAGCAATATAATATTTACCGTTAAAATCTTCCCAGTAAAAATATGGTCTGAATTCCCTGTTTTCAGAAGGAGCAAGGTAAACATGGTAATTGCCTGTCAGATAGTCGATCTTCCTTACATATTGTGACTGGTACCTGATGCTTCTGATATCGAAATATCTGAATTCATTACCCCCCTTGAAGACGTTCTTGTCGGATAACGGGCTGTATTTTAGTTCATTGCTGCTAAAAAATTCAGGTTTAAGATTCTTTTTTGCGTTATTCCATCTGCCGTTCTGCAGAATAAAAGCAAAAACATCCCTGTAAGGATCATTAATCCTGAGATTCCTGAAGCTGACATTAAAATCGATCTGCTGCCCTGTGTTAAGATCGGCTGTCATTCTTGGGCGATGAGCCGAAATATTTATCTCAGCCATATCCTCGGTAATAAGGAAACGATGAGTCAATGCGGGCTTTTCAGGCTCATTCATGGGATAGATCAGCAGGATATAATTTCCAGAAAGATTGAATTTTACCCTGTCGTTGGGGAATGTAAGCCTGTAATGAATGTAATTTACTGTAGTGTTGAACGAAGGTTTATAATCTTCAATTGGGTTATCGGCAAAACCATCAAGATAATCGGTGGTGAAGACGTCGGATTTGTTCCAGTCCTTATCGCAGTGAATGAATGTATAATAGTAATTTTCAATATTGTCGCCAAGAAGGTCGAAGTTGAGGACCAGCTTTTCGCTGCCGTTAAGCCGTATGACAGGATAGGAAAGATTCCAGCCCTCCTTATATAGCTGAACAGTTTTTATATTCTCATTGTAAATATGGTTTGAATACAGGAGGGAGTCAGGCACCTCCGAATAAAGTGATTGTGAATAAAATAACAAGCCGGGTATCAGAAAAATACATCTTGTGAGGATGCCAACTGAAGCCGGCCGGCGGCTTGCCGCTGGAAATTTCTTATTGGAAGGATCAGATCTCAAGCGAACATTTTATATAAAAAACACCGAACAAAAATAGTGCAAAAATGTATTATCATATTTATTACATTTAAATTTAAAGTCCTTTAAATTTTTACTTTTGCAGTTATTGTTAATTTGTTAACAATAATCTGATCAACAAGAATCATTAAAATTGTTCCTTGTACTATGTCAAAGACAATTAGGCTTAAGAAAGGATTTGATATCCGGCTGGAAGGTATTGCTGAAAAGAAGCTGGCCGGACCGGTTGGTTCTTCAAAATTTGGAGTGAGGCCGGTCGATTTTCCGGGGCTTATACCAAAGCTTGATGTCAAACCCGGCGATGAGGTAAAGGCGGGTTCTCCTCTTTTTCATGATAAGTTGCGTCCTGATATCCTTTTCACATCTCCTGTAAGCGGGAAAGTAATATCTGTCGACAGGGGTGAACGCCGCAAGATCCTTCAGGTTGTCGTTGAGAAATCGGGTGACGGCTTTGTTGATTTCGGGAAGACGGATCCGGAAAAGCTTCAGGCTGAGGTTATCAGGGATAGGCTTCTGAAATCGGGACTGTGGCCTGTAATACGCCAGCGTCCGTATCATGTTATCGCAAATCCTGTTGATAAACCAAAATCAATTTTCATTTCAGGTTTTGATACATCACCTCTTGCCCCCGATTATGATTTTATTGTTGAGAACTCTGACTTTTCATTATTCAGTAAAGGAATAAGTGTTATCCGGAAACTCACAGGCGGCAAGGTAAACCTAATACTTAAGGAGGGTGGCAAAAGCAGTTTATACGAAAACCTCAGCGGAGTGGAGATCTCATATTTCTCGGGCCCGCATCCGGCAGGGAACACAGGCGTCCATATTCATCACCTCGACCCTGTAAACAAGGGCGAGGTCGTGTGGTATATAAACCTCCAGGATATAACTGCAATAGGAAGGTTGTTTGCTGAAGGCCAATACAGGCACGAAAGGATAATTGCACTGACAGGATCGGAAGTTGTTACTCCCCAGTATTACAGGGTCCTTTCCGGAAGCAGCATCGAACCTGTCATAAAAGGAAACATCAGGACCGGGGAGATGAGGTATATAAGCGGGAATGTACTTACAGGAACAAAAATTACATCCGACGGATTTATAGGCTTTTATGATTCACAGCTTACTGTAATTCCGGAAGGCAACTATTTTGAATTTTTCGGATGGGCATTGCCCGGGAAAGACAAATTCAGCTTCTCGAAAACATTCCTTTCTTCACTTCTGCCCAGGAAATCATACAGGCTTGATACCAACTTTCATGGTGGCGAAAGGGCATTTGTAGTTACAGGACAGTATGAGAAAGTTGTACCTATGGATATTTATCCTATGCAGCTCTTTAAGGCAATCCTTGCGGAAGACATTGATATGATGGAGAACCTTGGCATTTATGAGGTTGCTGAGGAGGATTTCGCTCTTTGCGAATATATCTGCCCGTCGAAAATCGAGATACAGTCGATAGTCAGGCAGGGACTCGATCTGATGAGAAAAGAAATGAGTTAGTAATTTCTGAATTTCCACTATAATGAATTTCCTGAGAAAAAAGTTAGACAAGCTTAAGCCCCTGTTCACAAAAGGGGGTAAATATGCCAGGTTACAGTCGGTATTTGAAGGTTTCGAGTCGTTCATGTTTGTTCCTGACAAGGTCACTTTCAAGGGGTCTCATATAAGGGACTCAATCGATCTGAAACGAACGATGACAGTAGTTATTATTGCCCTTCTGCCTGCGCTTCTTTTCGGCAGTTACAATACAGGATTGCAGCATTTCGGGTCGACAGGTGTCGATCCGACAGTTTTGCAGGCCTTCTGGTTCGGTTTTCTTAAGATCCTTCCACTTATTATTGTGAGCTATGTTGTAGGGCTCGGAATAGAGTTCATAGCAGCACAGATCAGGGGACACGAGATAAATGAGGGTTATCTTGTTACCGGGCTGCTCATTCCGTTGATAATGCCGATAGATGTTCCTCTGTGGATGCTGGCGCTGGCAGTAGCCTTTTCTGTCATCCTCGGAAAAGAAGTTTTCGGCGGAACCGGCATGAACATTTTCAATCCGGCGCTGCTTGCCAGGGCATTCCTTTTCTTCAGCTATCCGGCCTGGATGACCGGCGACAAGGTCTGGACCGAGGGACTTACGGCAGGGAAGAATGTTATCGACGGATTTTCGGGAGCTACTCCGCTGTCGCTAAGCGCTGCAGGAGAGATATCAAAGCTCCCTTCATTCATGGATATGTTCATCGGGACTATTCCCGGATCAGTGGGAGAGACCTCCACCCTTGCCATACTAATTGGAGCAGCAATACTTGTTATTACCGGCATCGGAAGCTGGAAAATAATGGTAAGCGTTTTCGGCGGCGGCCTTTTTATGGGACTTCTCCTTAATGCCTTTTCTGCCAATTCATATATGGAACTGCCTTTTTATTATCATTTTGTTATGGGCGGTTTTGCTTTCGGAGCTGTTTTTATGGCGACCGATCCTGTAACGGGTTCACAGACTGAAAAAGGGAAATGGATATACGGTTTCCTGATTGGACTTCTTTCAATCCTCATCAGGGTGCTGAACCCTGCATATCCAGAAGGGGTGATGCTTGCCATTCTTCTTATGAACGTATTTGCACCGCTTATCGATTATTATGTCATTCAGTCGAATATAAAGAAAAGATTAAAAAGAGCAAAAGTTGCAACCAACACAGTTACAAAATGAAACACTTCAGCAACAGGTATATATTCACCTTTTCGGCAATAATGGTGATTGCAGTGGCGACTCTTCTGTCGCTTGCTGCAACATTGCTTCAGCCTGCGCAGGAGAGGAACCTTGAGATCGAAAAGAAGAAGAACATGCTTGAATCAATAAATATTACAGCAACCAGGGAAAACACCGAAACGCTTTATGAAAAATACATAAAGGAGGGTTTTGTGATCAATGCAAAAGGAGAATTGGTTGAGGGTGTTGATGCATTCACAGTGGTGCTTAAAAATGAACAGAAAAAACCCATTGACGAGCAGTATCTTCCTGTTTTCAAGGCCGTTCCTGATGACGGAAAGAATGTAATTATTATTCCTGTCGAGGGAAAAGGTTTGTGGGGCCCCATATTCGGCTATGTATCGCTCGAATCGGATATGAATACTATTTATGGTGTTAATTTTGATCATAAGGGCGAAACTCCAGGACTTGGAGCAGAAATAAACACATCGGAATTTGAAAGCCAGTTTCACGGCAAAAAGCTCTTCGACAGTGATAAGTTCATTTCCGTTCAGGTGATGAAAGGAGGAGCTCCTGAGGGAGATATTCATGGCGTTGATGCAATTTCGGGAGGAACGATTACAAGCAAGGGACTTCAGAACATGCTGTTCGACTGTATTGAAAAATATAACACATACCTTCTAAAAAACCGTATTTAATATATGAGCAATCAGGAAAAAGAGCCGATATTCTCGGCAAAGAATTTTAAGCTTCTGACGGAACCTCTTGGCAGGAACAATCCGATCACGGTCCAGGTGCTCGGCATATGTTCGGCGCTTGCAGTTACTGTCAAACTGAAGCCTGCAATAGTCATGGCGCTTTCGGTGACAATTGTCACAGCTGTTTCGAACCTGGTGATTGCCGCTCTGAGGAAGTCGATCCCCGACAGGATAAGGATAATTGTCCAGCTCGTGGTGATCGCCACAATGGTGATACTTGTCGACCAGTTTCTGAAGGCTTTTGTCTTTGATGTCAGCAAACAGCTTTCGGTTTTTGTCGGGCTTATAATTACGAACTGCATTCTTATGGGACGTCTCGAAGCCTTTGCAATGGCGAATAAACCCTGGCCATCATTTATTGACGGTCTTGGCAATGGATTCGGATACGGGATAATACTCATCATAGTTTCATTTTTCAGGGAGTTGCTAGGTTCAGGAACTATTTACGGATACCCCGTACTTGAGAAGCTCGGGATATTCCGGACGGGTTATGAGAATAACGGCATGGTAATCCTGCCGCCAATGGCGCTGATTTTCGTGGGACTGATAATCTGGTTCCAGAGGAGCAGGGACAAAAGTCTTATTGAGAAACACTAGTAAAGCGAAGCTATGGAACACTTACTCAATATTTTCATTAAATCGATATTTGTCGAGAACATGATATTTGCCTTTTTCCTGGGCATGTGTTCATTTCTCGCTGTTTCGAAATCGGTAAAAACAGCCATGGGATTGGGGGTGGCAGTGATATTTGTGCTGCTTATTACTGTTCCCGTCAATTTCCTTGTCGAAAAATATGTACTTAAAAAAGGCGCTCTTATATGGCTTGGCGAAGGTTTTACCGATGTCGATCTGAGCTTTCTTACCTTCATGGTTTTCATTGCCGTAATCGCCGCAATGGTCCAGCTTGTCGAGATGGTAGTAGAAAAATTCAGTCCCGCACTTTATAACTCGCTCGGAATATTCCTTCCGCTTATAGCTGTCAACTGTGCGATACTTGGAGCTGCCCTTTTCATGCAGGAAAGGGAATATGAAAATGTTCTCGAAGCCACCGTTTTCGGAGTCGGATCAGGAATCGGATGGATGCTGGCGATAGTGAGCATAGCGGCGATACGGGAGAAACTGAAATACAGCAATGTCCCCGATCCCCTGAAGGGTCTGGGGATCACATTCATCCTCACAGGATTGATGGCCATTGCATTTATGGGATTTATGGGAATTAAATTATAAGAAGTGTTGTTATGGTTCTTGCGGTTACTACTTTAAACACCCTGTTATACAGCATTGTCGTATTCCTTTTGATAATAATGCTGCTTGTGATAATGCTGCTTTATGCCCGCGACAAGCTGTCGCCGAAGGGTGATGTCACCCTGCACATTAACGACAGGGAGCTTGCCGTCTCTCCCGGATCAAGCCTGCTGACGACTCTTTCAAACAACGGAGTTTTTCTGCCATCGGCCTGCGGAGGAGGAGGCACATGCGGGATGTGCAAATGCCAGATAATGGAGGGAGGAGGCTCAATACTTCCGACCGAAACAGGATTCTTTACAAGGAAGGAACAACAAACCCACTGGCGCCTGGGATGCCAGGTAAAAGTCAGGGAGAGCCTTAAAATAAAACTTCCGGAATCAGTCCTTGGGATAAAAAAATGGGAATGCGAGGTTGTATCAAACAGAAACGTAGCCACCTTCATAAAGGAATTTGTTGTTAAACTACCCGATGGCGAAGCTTTGAATTTTGAACCCGGAGGATATATCCAGATCGATGTTCCGAAATATGAAACCTCATTCAGGGATTTCATGATTGAGGAAGGATTCAAACCCGACTGGGATAAATACCTTATGTGGGACCTTGGCATCAAAAACAATGAAGAGACATTCAGGGCCTACTCAATGGCCAATTATCCTGCTGAAAAGAACCTTATCAAACTGAATATCAGGATAGCGACACCCCCTTGGGATAATGCCAGGAAACAGTTCATGAATGTCCCTCCGGGAATCTGCTCCACATATATATTCTCAAGGAAAAAGGGTGATAAGGTGACTGTCTCAGGCCCTTACGGCGAATTTCATATTAAAAACACCGGAAGCGAAATGGTTTATATCGGCGGGGGCGCCGGAATGGCACCATTGCGGTCGCATATATTCCATCTTTTCCATACCCTGAAGACAAACAGGAAAGTATCGTACTGGTACGGCGCACGTTCGATGCGGGAGATATTCTATGAGGATGAGTTCAGGGCAATCGAGAAGGATTTCCCGAACTTCAGTTTCAATATCGCCCTGTCAGAACCTTTGCCCGAGGATAATTGGAAGGGATATACAGGCTTCATTCACAAGGTCCTTTATGATAATTATCTGGGAACACATGATACTCCTGAAGATATCGAGTATTATTTCTGCGGGCCTCCGGTGATGAACGACGCGGTTGTAAAAATGCTCGACAACCTCGGTGTGCCGAAGGATAATATTTCGTTTGATGATTTCGGAATTTAAACCGAAATTTGTTCGCCGCCATTTAAGAAGGAATACATAGTTTATTTCTTAAGCGAATCCGGACGATCTGGCATTGTTCAGTTTATTATTAATCTTATTCTTTGTAAAATTGAAATTCAGGATTTCATATTTATTGCCCGGACTGCTTGTCCTTCTTTATTCATGTAACAGGGAAGTCACATATGATAATTTCGCAGGGTTCGCTCAGGGCACTACCTATAGCATTGTTTTTGAAAACAATGGTAAATACCAACCGGCGACTCTTAAAAAAGATGTAGAGAAGATCCTTCATGAATTTGATCTCTCACTGTCGCTCTACACTGATTCGTCGATACTCACGAAAGTGAACCGGAATGAGGATGTCACCGCAGACAGATACTTCAGTGAGGCATTCTCAAAATCAGTGGCAATAACAAGGCTCACCGACGGTGCTTTTGATATTACGGTTGGGCCTCTTGTCAAGGCCTGGGGCTTCGGGCCTGATTCACACAAGAATTTCTCCGAATCAAAAAGGGACTCTCTGCTTAAGCTTGTCGGAATGGAAAAGGTAAGGATGACGGATGGCAAAGTGATAAAAGCCGATCCGGATATAAAGCTTGATTTCAATGCTATTGCGCAGGGTTACTCGGTTGATGTGGTTTGTGATTATCTGAGCTCCGCCGGTTTGAAAAATTATCTTGTGGAAATTGGAGGTGAGGTAAGGGTCAGGGGCGACAAGCAGGGTCTGCCCTGGAGAATCGGAATTGACAGGCCTGAGGATAACAATAATGTTCCGGGTAATGACCTGCAGGCGATAATAAGCATGAAAAACAGGTCGCTGGCTACATCGGGAAATTACAGAAAATTCTATGTTGAGGATGGAGTTAAATACTCCCATACCATCGATCCCAGAACCGGGTATCCTGCAAGAAACCAGCTTCTCAGCGCCACAATTCTTGCTGATGAATGCGCCACTGCCGATGGTATCGCAACAGCCTGCATGGTATTCGGGAAGGATAAAACAATTGAATTCCTGAATATGCATCCTGAATACGACGCATTTCTGGTTTATTCGGATGACAATGGAAATTATCAGACATGGGCGACAGAAAATCTGAAAGGATCTGTTTCCAATCCCTGATCTCAGACAAGTCTTTTTCCGCAGGTCATACACCCTCCGGTAATATCTGATGGGACACAGCCTGTGTCAGTTTCCTGAGCACATTTAATTCCTCTTTTTTGCATTTCCCTGTTGTGGCCAACATGTGTATCGGGAAACCTTCCGTTGCTTTTCAGAAGGATCCGTATTCCTAAAAAGGCAATTGCAACTGCAACAAGCGCCAATGATAATATGATCAGTTTAAAAAACATAATTTCAGTATAATTACGACCTTTGTCAATAAGGACCTCATAAGCGGTCTTTTCGTCTGATGCTCTTTATTCCGGATTACGGAACAGATAGTGTGTAAAGATAATAATCATTTATCCTTTACTTATTAAACAACCGCGGGATTAGTTTGTTTATCTTCTGTAAAATTTAAAATACCGGTCGAAATGGATCAAAAATCACACAAGCTGTTTATGAACAAAGATATTATTCTTGCCGATTTCAGGCTGGCCAACCTGAGCCGCCAACTCAGTATTATCGGCCGTCGTGAAGTACTAACGGGCAAAGCTAAATTCGGCATTTTTGGTGACGGAAAAGAAATAATTCAGATAGCACTTGCAAAACAATTTCGCGATGGCGACTGGCGTTCAGGCTATTACCGCGACCAGACCTGGATGATGGCAATGGATCTGTACGATGCTGAGGACTTTTTTCACCAGCTTTACGGGAATACCGACAGGAGCATCACTCATGGCAGCGGAGGAAGAGTATTTAACAACCATTTCTCGGTGCCGAATATAAATCCCGACGGAACATGGCGTGACCTTACAAAGCAAAAAAACTCTTCATCAGATATATCTCCGACAGCAGGCCAGATGCCCAGGCTCCTGGGACTTGCATATGCTTCCAAACTATTCCGCCAGAACTCCGATCTGCATAAATTTACCACATTATCACTGCAGGGGAATGAAGTTGCTTTCGGATCGATAGGTGATGCCAGCACATCGGAAGGGCATTTCTGGGAAACGATAAATGCGGCCGGCGTACTTCAGGTTCCTCTGGCGCTTTCAGTTTATGATGATGGTTATGGCATTTCAGTACCGAAAAAATATCAGACCACAAAAGGTAGCATATCCGATATCCTCAGGGGATTTGAGGATGAACCTGGTAAACCCGGGATAGTGATTTTTAAAGGGAAAGGCTGGGATTATCCCGGACTGATAAAAATGTATGAAGAAGGGATAGAGGTCTGCAGACGGGATCACAAACCAGTTGTTTTCCATGTCGAAGAGGTTACACAGCCTCTTGGCCATTCGACATCCGGTTCGCACGAAAGGTATAAAAATGAGGAGAGACTGAAGTGGGAAGAGGAAAAGGATCCCATCAGGAAGATGAAGGAATGGATTATTTCCGAAGGTATTGCATCGGCTGAGGAGCTCGACAGTATTGCTGCCGGAGCTGAGGAAGAAGCAAAACGGGCGAGAAAAAAGAGCTGGGATATGTTCCAGAATCCGATAAAGGTGGAAAGAGATGCCCTGGTGAAGATCATAAATGACCGTTCATGCCGTTGTGTCGAGGAAATAAAGGAAGCCGCCGTCGATGATATAACTGAAGAGCTTAAAAAAGTACTTTCCCCGGTACGCAAGGACAATTTCATGGCTGCAAGGAAGATTCTAAGGAATATATGCGGTTCATGTGCCAAGGCCGATAACCTCAAGGAGGAACTTCATGGATGGCTGAAACGCAATTATCAGGATGCTTCGGAAAGCTACAACACTTTCCTTTATAACGAAACGCCAGGCTCGGTAATAAATGTTAAACCTGTTCCTGTAAAATATTCGGAAAATGCTCCCGAAGTGCCTGGAAGACAGATTCTCAGGGAAAACTACGACAGGCTGTTCACAAAGTACCCCCTCCTTGTCACTTTCGGTGAGGATACCGGCAATATAGGAGGAGTAAATCAATCGCTTGAAGGACTTCAGAAAAAATTCGGCGAGCTCCGGATAACAGATACGGGTATCAGGGAGACAACGATACTTGGACAGGGGATAGGGCTGGCTCTCAGGGGCATGCGGCCGATTGCCGAAATTCAGTATCTCGATTATCTCATGTATGCCATCCAGACCTTAAGCGATGACCTTGCGACAACCCATTACCGTACAGTAGGAACAATGGTTGCTCCGCTTTTAATAAGCACACGGGGTCACAGGCTCGAGGGGATGTGGCATTCAGGCTCACCGATGAGCATGCTCATAAATTCGGTGAGAGGCGTTTATGTCTGCTCTCCAAGAGATATGACAAGGGCGGCTGGCTTTTATAATATCCTCCTTGAGGGTAATGACCCTGCAATTGTAATTGAGCCTCTTAATGGATACAGGCTGAAAGAAAAAATGCCTGAAAATATTGGAGAATTCAAAATTGAACTTGGTGTTCCGGAAATCCTTTCTGAAGGTACTGATATCACCCTTGTAACATATGGGTCGACAGTTAGGATTGCTGCCGAGGCGGCAGCACAGCTGGCGGCTCACGGCATATCGGCAGAGCTTATTGATGTTCAGACCCTTGTGCCGTTTGATCTTAAAGGTATTATTGTAAATTCCCTGAGGAAAACCAACAGGGTGCTGTTCATCGACGAAGATGTTCCTGGAGGTACGACAGCATATATGATGCAGGAGGTGCTTGAAAAGCAGAAAGGATGGGATTACCTCGACTCACCGCCCAGGACACTGACGGCAAAGGAGCACAGACCTGCCTATACTACAGATGGAGACTATTTTTCAAAGCCCAGCGCTGAAGATATCTTCGATGCAGTATATTCTATAATGCAGGAGGCGGTACCCTCAAAATTCAGGTAGGCTCAGCTGGTTGCGCCAATGATTTTCAGCAGTTCGGTCGCAGCTTCGCGGGGACCCGACGATTCATAACCGGGAATACCGAGCCTTGTCCGCATCTGTCCTACAAAAACACCAGCCCTGAAAAAGTTATCAAAATACCTTTCAACAATACGCTCATGGAGGTCTTTGTATTCCGGAGGGCCGAAGATATTTGCAAAATATGAATGTACCAGACCGGTTGAGGTGGTCGTTCCCTTGCTCATAACGGCGCCTTCACGGAAAATGTCGAGAGCCCAGGAGGGATTATCAAACCGCTCAATTACAGGATGATCGTTGTCTATTTCCTCGTAATTATTTGCATAGAGGATATAATCAATTCTGTGCCCATGGATTATGGTTTCGAAGTTTGTTACAGGAATAACAATCCTGGAGTTGACCTGGCTGGGATTCATTATTATTGATCTGTCGAGATGGCCGTATGCATAGCCCGGCTGCAGATCATCGAGCCTGAGAAATGCGCCTATCTCTGTACCGTAACCAATTATATTGCCTTCTTCATCGATCTCTATCGATCCCATGTCGTCGGCAATGATTTTCATCTCACGTATATGATTTTCACCCAGAACCCTGAAAGCTTCAAGGGTTTCCGACTTCCCGGCTCCGGTATCACCCATCATCAGAATGGTCGCTTCCTTGTCGCCATGAAGAAGAATCCTGACCATTGCGCCGTGAAATGGCATTTTGCCCCCCTTCATTACAATTGAATTGTGCAGTGTCAGCATCATTTTCTTCAGATAACCGAAATATCCGAATTCTGGCCTGTCGGGAACGGCTCCTACGAACATATTGTTTATTTCATCCTCGAAAAAGACTGTAGGATATTTAGCCAGTCCGTCAAGTTTGTTACCGGCAACGCCATAAACAAATACAGCGTCTGGTTTTCTTTCAAGGTCTTCATCGCCGGCGAGTTGGAAAAGGTTACAGAGAGATAGTCCAAGCTCAAAGAAATTTAAATGGAAATAAACCATAATTATGAATTTCCCTACTTTGGCGGGATAGCACAGCCAGTCTTCAGAATTCAGTTCTGCAAGCTCAATAGGATTGCGGGCGATCTTCTTGAAATCGCCTGTCCTCTTGTTCATCGGCTGCTGAATAACAAGCGGGGGATAAATAAGTATCTGGCGGATGACAGGTACACTGTTAAGTACTGAATATTTCTCATCGGGCCAGCCAAGCTCTTTTGGTAATGAGATAACTGCCATTTCGGCGCCTGCAGGGACCTGCCTGTAAACTGTGGGGTGGCTGCCTGTTATGTTTTCCTGTACATGCCTGTATACTGTACGGATAAGATGCGTAAGGTGCTCAATTGTCTCGTTAAATGTACGGTAGGGGCGTTTGTCAAGACGGTCACCCTCCGAGTCATTTATAAGGAACCTGTCAAAATGTCGCCAGTAGTCGTAAAGGTGCTCTACGAAGCCGTTCAATAGGTGGATATCCCTGAAAAAGATTGCAGATCTGTCGAAGATATGTGGCACCACGCTTCCCTCATATTTGTAAAGCAATGTAAGTGTTTTAACCAGATCGTCAGTTGAAGCTTCATCGGCAACACAATTCTCAAAAATCTCAAGGAGGGGGGAATTCCTGGTTTTAAGCCTGTCAATGCAATGATCAAGAACCGTTCTGAACTTTTCACTCGCGAGAAGTTCCTCGGCTGTTTCACACATTCTTTCACGGACATTCAGTACCGCTTTGTTCCCGATGATCCTTAATGTACTTTTCTGCATAATAATATGATACAAAACTGGGTAAAAATATTACATTATTTAATTGATATCATTGAATGACTTAATTTTTTTTAAAATCTCTTTGGCATGATTTTTATAATGAATATTATGTAAGATTTAAATGTGTTGATTATTTTTACTGTATGAAACCGGAACTTGACCTTTTTGCCATCCTTCCGGAAGACAAAATACCGGAAAAAGGGAAGATACTGATATCAGAACCTTTCCTCCCTGATACTTTCTTTAATCGCAGCGTGGTTTATCTTACCGATCATAATCCAAAAGGCTCGGTAGGATTCATACTTAATAAAAAGCTCGATCTTAAAATTTCGGATGCCGTTTCGGGATTCGAAGGCTGGGACGAAAATCTCAACATGGGCGGACCTGTGGCTCCGGATACTCTTCACTATATTCATTCACTTGGTCATTTGATTCCACGGAGCGTTCATGTAGAAGGGAACATATACTGGGGAGGAGATATCGATGCAATAAGGGAGATGATAAGATCGGGTTCCGTAAGCCCCGGCCAGATAAGGTTTTTTCTCGGATATTCGGGATGGTCGGCAGGTCAGCTTGAACGTGAATTAAAGGAGAATTCGTGGGTTATTGCAAGAATAAATTCCGAAACAATCATGGACAGTTCCGGCATCGACAGCTGGAAAAGGCTTCTCAGATCATTCAAGAATAAGTACAGGGTGTGGGCCGATTTTCCTGATTCGCCCGATATGAATTAATGCAGTATCTTGTAAATAAGCTCTTTCAGCAGATCGCCCGGTTCTGTGCTTACATCTCCGAAACCTTTTGACTTCATATCATAAGTTCGCAATAGACCAATAATCTGAACTGTCTTTGCTGCACTGTATTTCATCGACCATGCTTCATAATCCTTTACGAAGTATGGAACTATCTTAAGAACAGCCGCAACATTGTTCTTCGACTTATCGGTGGTATAATGATATGTCAGAATTTTTGTGAAAAGGCTGAAAAGTGATGCGATTGTAAGCGTGACAGGATTGTCTTTCTGGTTTTCCCCGAAATAATTTACAATCATATTGGCTTTGTAAATATTCCTTTCGCCGATAGCTTTCTGAAGCTCGAAATTATTGAATTCCTTGCTTATGCCGATGTTCTTTTCGATAAGTGACGTTGTGATTGATGGCAAGCCGGCAGGTTTTGTGATCAGAAGTTTGTCGAGTTCGTTTGTGATCTTATGAAGATCTGTTCCCAGATATTCAGTAAGCATGGCCGATGCATCAGGATCTATCTTTATCCCTTTGACCATCAGATACCTTTCTATCCATGGGGCGATCTGATAATCGCGCAGCCTTGCCGACTCAAAATAGGATCCCTGCGGATCGAGTGTCTTAAAAAGCTTTGTACGCTTGTCGATAACCTTGTATTTATAGCATAAGACAAGAATTGTGGAATTAAGAGGTTTCTCCACATAAAACAGCAGGTCTTCTATTTTTCTGAGGGTCTGGGCCTCTTTCACAATCACCACCTGATGACTGGCCATCATCGGAAACCGGCGGGCTGTTTCGATAATTGCATTTACAGTTGTGTCCTCGCCATAGATTATCATCTGGTTGAAAGCCCTTTCTTCCTCTGACAGGATCTTTTCGGCTATATAATCAGTAATCAGGTCGATATAATAAGGCTCATCGCCGGCAAGAAAATATACTGGCTTGAAAATCCTCTTCCTGAGGTCAGACATTATTCCCTCGAAGGTAGCCGGCATTGTCAGAATCTTAGATGTTTGACAGAGATACCATTATCGATTATTTCCCTGAGGGCATCAATCCCAATTTTAATATGCATCTCCACAAATTTCTGTGTTACCAGTGTATCGCTTGCTTCCGTTTTGATCCCTGTCGATATCATCGGCTGGTCTGATACCAGAAGCAGCGCTCCGGTAGGGATCTCATTAGCGAAACCGACTGTGAAAATAGTGGCGGTTTCCATATCGATTGCCATAGCCCTGGTCTTGACAAGATATTTCTTGAACCTTTCGTCATATTCCCATACCCTTCGGTTGGTGGTGTAAACGGTACCTGTCCAGTATTCCTTGTTATGCCGGGTTATAGAAGCTGAAATAGCGCTCTGAAGCTTGAATGCCGGAAGCGCGGGTACTTCAAGGGGAAGATAATCGTTAGATGTTCCGTCGCTTCGGATGGCTGCAATAGGAAGTATAAGGTCGCCAAGGGTATTCTTTTTCTTCAGTCCGCCGCATTTACCAAGGAACAGCACTGCATGCGGGCTGACAGCGCTTAAAAGGTCCATAACGGTAGCTGCATTGGGGCTTCCCATCCCGAAGCTGATTATGGTAATTCCATCGGCTGTTGCACTTGGCATATTCTTATCCTTCCCTTCAACCTCAACATTATGCCATTTTGCAAACAGTTCCACATAATAAACATAGTTCGTCAGCAGGAAATATTTGCCGAAAGTGTCGATCTGTTTCCCTGTATATCTTGGAAGCCAGTTGTTAACAATATCTTCTTTGGTCTTCATAATTTACGTCTTCCCGGTTTATATTTGTATTGTCGGTTTTTAACCTTTGGAGTCTCAAAAATACAAAAGTAAGTTGAAACAGCTGAATCTTCCCGAATATTCCTTCAGGATCTCAGGTAAACAGGGATCGGAGATGATCTTTGATCAGCTCAGGAAAAAATGGGTCCGACTGACTCCCGAAGAATGGGTACGACAGAATTTTGTTCAATATCTTATCAATGAAGGCAGATATCCCAGTGGACTTATCGGGATAGAAATCTTTTTCAGGCTTAACAATCTGAAAAAGCGTGTCGATATCCTTGTACATAACAGGAAAGGTGAACCTGTTATGATTGTGGAGTGTAAATCGCCGGATATCAGGATTTCAGATTTCTATGAAGATAAGGTCTATGATCAGCTTGGTGAATATAATTTTGGATACAGGGTGCCTTATGTCATTGTTACAAACGGGATTGCCAACTATGCATTCAGGTTCAGCAATGTTACGGGAAAATATGAGCACCTGATGGAAATTCCGCTTTACGAAGATCTATTATCCTGATTATGATGATAAATGTTACATGTGCCATAATAAGGAATGATGAGAATGATATTCTCATCGTCAGGCGTGGGGAGAAAAGTGACCATCCTTTCAAATGGGAGTTTCCGGGAGGAAAGATAAATGACGATGAAACGGAAGAGGAGTGTATAATAAGGGAGATAAGGGAGGAGCTTTCGATGGAAATTGTAATATGCAAACGTCTGCAGGATACTGAATTCGATTACGGAATAAAAAAGATCAGGCTGATCCCATTTGTCTGCGACACCCTCGATGAACTGCCTGTCCTTTCCGAACATATTGCCTTCAGGTGGATCGGGGCCGGAGAACTGAAAGATGTGGATTTTTCTGAGGCCGATGTCATTGTTGCAGAAAATTTTCTGAAAGACACCAAGCCGGCCAGCGAAACCGGATCAGTTACGGTTTCAGAAAGCCCTGCTGTGGCTGAAGCAGATCTCAGGGCCATGGTAGCCAGCGTGATGGGCGTAAAGGAGGCTGAGTGGGTTGCGTTATCTGCTGCTGAAAATGAAGCTGTACTTAACAAGCTTCAGGAATATTCATTTTCCGCCGACAGGAAACTTGCATTCAGGGCATCATGGACACTCTCAAAAGTGTACGACAAATATCCGGATCTGGTAAACCAGAATCTGACCAGGATGATTGAAACTCTCGATTCTATTGATAATGATAGTGTAAAAAGGTCGTTCATGCGAATAATCTCCCTTGGCGACCCTGGTATTTTATCACAGAAGCATCATGGAATTCTTGCGGATTGCTGTTTCAGATACCTTCGTTCGAAAGAGTCGGCAATCGCAATTAAAGCCTATTCGATGGAAATAATTTATAAGCTTGCACTAATATATCCCGAGCTTGCATACGAGCTTTCAACCACCATCAGCATGATTGATGATGAGGCGCCTGCCGGTGTGACAGCCAGGGGCAGGATAATTTTAAAAAAGCTGGCCGGCCTTTCTAAAGACCGTTGATCCATTCAGAGATAGTTTTCAGCACATCTGGTGAGAATGTTTCTTCAATCTGGCCGTATTCTGCCGGCAATCCCGTTTTACAGTGCTGAAATATATGGTTCAGTCCGGGATACTCAATTACAGTCACATCAGAATTTCCTCCCGACATGACAGCTTTTCTGATAGCCGGAAGATTCACGTCAGAGGCCACCTGAAGGTCTTTATCCCCATTCAGTGCCAGCACCGGACATTTGACATTCTTCCAGTAGACGGAGGGATCGGTGACAAGAAAAGTCCTGTACCATGGGCTTGTAAGTGTTGCTGCCGAAGCCGGGAAACCCTTAAGAGCCTTTTCAACTTCCCCCGCAGGCGCCTTTTGTTTTTCCATCGACCGTTTCAGGATGGCCGTCATTTCCTCAGCTGCCTTTGTATTGTCAGGTGTTTTTTTAATCACAGCATACATTTTCCGGCTCATCGAAATAAGAGCCTTTAGATCCTTTTCACTCATTCCGGAAGCCTTGTTCAGATCATAATTCTGCCGGTAAAGGATCTGTTCTCCTGATACTCCGGGGCCTGCAAGTGAGATAACAAAGGCGATTGCCGGGTTTCCGCTGGCGGCTATAGAGGCAATAAGTCCGCCTTCGCTGTGTCCGGCCAGACCGATCGCGGTGGTATCAATTTTTGCGACAGTCTTCAGGTAGCTTAAAGCAGCATCGGCATCAGTTGCAAAATCAACTGAGGTAGAGGGCGCTGAGGTATTCTGCGACTGTCCTACTCCCCTGTCATCGAAGCGGAGCACAGCAATGCCGTTCCTTGACAGATAGTCGGCTATCACCCAGAAAGGTTTATGGGCCATCAGCTCCTCATTCCTGTTCTGAGACCCGGAACCTGTTATAAGGATTACTGCCGGAAAAGGTCCCGGTCCATCCGGGATAGTGACAGTACCTCCAAGTGTTATCCCGGCTTTTTCATTCCGGAATTTAATATCCTCAGATTTGTACGGGAAAGGAGGCTTCGGTTCCTGTGGCCTGTTAATTGCAAAAGGTTTTTCCAGCCTGGCAAGGTTAAGTGTAAACTCCCTCCCTGCCTGTTTTAAGATCCCCTCCATCAAAGTATCACTTTTAATTGTCCCGGTATATTCAGCCAGAAGAAATGGCGCTTTTATCGAAATCCGGTCACCCGTAAGTGTAACTGGGCCCACTTTAATATCCTTTGCGCCCTGATCAGGGCTGTCGAGGGTAACGAGCAGGGAATCCCTGTCGTTTATCGATATATTGAAAACAACCCTGAGGGCGACCGAGCTGACCTCCAACGTTCCGAGCCACGAACCGACAAGTGATCTTCTGGTGTAGCGATCCTGGGAATATGATGAAGTCACTGCCGAAGTGAATATTATTAGAATGAATAAAGCTGCCTGTCTAAGCATGGTTTGTAAATGAAAGTCAAAAATAAGGATTTAACCACACTCTTTTGTACTTTTGCGGTTCATTAGTTTTAGCTGATATGCATATTGTTGATACTTGCGGACTTACATGTCCGGCTCCGCTTATTGCCACCAAACGGGCGCTTAAGGATGAAAACACGGGGGAGATATTTCAGGTAATAACCGACAATTCTACCTCTTTTGGCAATATATCGAGGTTCCTGAATGACAATAATGTGAGTTTTACTTGTGAGGAATCTGAGGGGAAATGGATACTTACTGTTTCAAAAAGCGGACCTGTGATGGTTACATCCGATGCCTCCGGATATTGCTCAACAGGGATACCACATATGAGCAAAGGGGAGTACATTATTGCTTTTACATCCGACAGGATGGGTGAAGGAGATGAAGATCTCGGCCATCTGCTCATCGGGAATTTTATAAAGTCAATAAAAGATCTGGATGTGCTTCCTTCGAAAATTGTTTTTTACAATATGGGTGTTACCCTTGGCAGTTCTGACTCTCCCTTTGCCGGAGAGCTGAGCAGGCTCGAACAAATGGGAGTCACGCTTCTTTTCTGTGCAACATGCGTGGGCCACTATTCCCTCGGGGATAAGATCACTGCTGGAAAGATGAGCAACATGTACGAGATAGCACAGGCAATGGCCTCAGCATCAAATATTATCAAACCATGACAAACGGAGTGGCTTTATGAAGGTTGATCTGCTTAAGATGGTTGAAAGCGGAGGCTGTTCCTCAAAGATCCCGCCACAGTTGCTGGAGGAGATACTCAGGACATTGCCTCTGCCAGACGATCCCAATATTCTTGTTGATATTGATACTCACGATGATGCAGGAGTCTATAAGGTAAATGATGATCTGGCGCTTGTGTTTACAACGGATTTTTTCCCACCTGTCTGCAGCGATCCCTATGAGTTTGGGCAGATAGCGGCGGCCAATTCGATAAGTGATGTTTATGCCATGGGAGGCCTACCGGTTATTGCCCTCAATATAATGATGTTCCCGGCGGCAAAACTTCCAATGGAGGCTTATTCGGATATTCTGAGGGGTGGGGCAGACAAGGCTGCTGAGGCAGGACTGAGGATCATAGGAGGTCATACCATTGACGATTTTCCACCGAAATATGGTCTGGCTGTTATAGGTTATGTTCATCCCGGTAGGATAGTTGCCAATTCGGGAGCCAGGGAAGGGGATGTTCTGATTCTTACAAAACCTCTCGGCACCGGTATAATACTTGCAGGCCAGCGAATGAATATTGCAGCGGAAGCAGATGTGGAGGAAGCAAAGAAAATGATGAAGCTGCTTAACAGGACAGGAGCTGAGGTAATGTGTGAATACGGGGTGAGGGGAGCCACTGACGTCACTGGCTACGGGCTGGCCGGTCATGCTCTAAAGATGGCAAAGGCCAGCAATGTAACTATTGAGATTGACATGAGCAGAGTTCCGCTTATTGGCGATACTTTCAGGCTGGCAGATGAAGGTTGCATCCCGGGAGCCTGTTTCAGAAACTTAGTCTTTGTTGAGAATGATTCTCTTCTGAGAACGGATCTTAACTACAACCTAAAGATGATAGCAATGGATGCCCAGACATCGGGAGGATTGCTGATGTGCGTAAAACCTGAACTTGCAGAAAAAGTCATTGACAGCCTTCATATCGCCGGTCTCGGGAGATCGGCAAAAATAGGAAGGGTGACATCAAAACAGGATAAATACCTTTATCTGTATTCCTGATTTCTCAGTCGAACAGCGCTTCGAACACCTCTTTTTTCCCTGCACCGAAGCACATTTCGATCTGCTCCCTTGTGTTACGTTCGGTGGAAAGAGGCGGAAGGGAACCGGGAGCAAAAAAGCCTGCTTCAAGAGTCTCGGTGTTTTCCCTGAAATTGATTTCAACAAGGCGGCATTCAACGAAGATTTTATAGACTGTGTAAGGAAATGGAAAATCATAATGCCTGTCGGCCTGATGTATTGCTATTATCCTTTCAGGCCTGACGAGGGCGCCAGCTTCCTCGAGACATTCCCTGGCTGCCGACTCGCTTACTGAAGTGTTCACATCGGCCCAGCCGCCGGGCAACGACCAGGCTCCGTCGATCTTTTCTTTTACCATCAGAATCTTGTTATCCCTGATCACCGAAGCCCTGATATCGACCTTCGGAGTCTGATAACCTGTCTCGGATGTAAACAGATTTTCAATTTTCTCATAGCTGATCCCTGTATATTCCCTGAGGATTTCAACCGAAATTGCCCTTATCTGGGTGTATCTGTCGAGATCATACCTGTTTTCACCAAACGTAAGCCCGGCCTGCGCTATCGACTGCAGCCGCGTGGCCCATTCAAGCCATTTTTCTTTCATCTGCCTGCTATTATCCGGCTAAAATAGCTAAAATTAATTATCCGGCTCCGAAAGGGAAGCCTTGTAAATTGTAACAATTTCGTAACACAAAAGCACCTGTTCAGAAATCCTTAATCTGTAATTTTGCAATGTAAAGAAATGTGATACTGCTCAATAAGTATTAATGATGAACAAAGCCCCCATTTATCTGTACTACAATAATATTTGCAAACAATAGTATGGCTTTCCTCTACACAATTGTAACCCTTGTTCTGATCTTTGATTTTATTAACGGATTTCACGATTCGGCAAATTCAATTGCAACCGTTGTCTCTACGAAAGTTCTGTCTCCCATTGCAGCGGTTACACTCGCCGCGATCTTTAACTTTCTTGCATTCCTGTTTTTCCCTCTAAAGGTTGCAACGACCATAGGAAAAGGAGTAATAAACCCTGACATAATAACACTTAATCTTATTGCTGCTGCGGTAACAGCAGCTATCATCTGGAATCTGATGACCTGGTGGTGGGGACTGCCGTCGAGTTCCTCCCATACCCTTGTCGGCGGTCTGGTAGGAGCTGCCGTAGCCGGGAACGGATGGGGCTCAGTTGTTTATGCAGGAGTATTTAAAATTGCTGTCTTCATTGTTGTTGCACCAGTTCTGGGTATGATAATTTCATATTTCATTTCTATTCTTGTGATCCATATCGTAAAAAAGCACTCGCCTTTTGGCGTCGACAAGCATTTCAGGAGGCTGCAGTTGCTTTCGGCGTCGGCCTTCAGCCTTGGTCACGGCGGGAACGATGCCCAGAAGTCGATGGGAATAATATGGGTGGCAATGATAGCTTCAGGACGGGTTGCCAATGATGCACCCATCGACCTGTGGATAGTACTGTCGTGTCAGGCAGCAATAGCGCTTGGCACATTGTTCGGAGGATGGAGGATTGTAAAGACCATGGGACAAAAGATCACGAAGCTTAAACCGTTCGAAGGATTCTGTGCCGAAACAGCAGGTGCAGTTACATTATTCATGGCAACACATTTCGGGATACCGGTGAGCACTACCCATACAATTACCGGAGCAATCATAGGAGTTGGCGCGACAAAAAGAGCATCGGCGGTAAAATGGGGCGTAACTACCAAAATATTCTGGGCATGGATAATTACCATTCCTGTGTCGGCAGTAATAGGAGCACTGTTGTTTTATATTTTCCAGATGATTTTCTGATCGCTTTATCCTGATTCTGAATGCATTTTGTAACAAAAATGTAACAAAAATACGGAATAATATGACCGTGGTTGTCATCTAATAGCAGTAACTTTCAGACACTTTCAGAGCTTAATGCTGAGTTTCGTCAAAAAGCGGACAGCAAAGGCAAGTAATAGAAAATCAGATCTATATGAACCGTAATATTCTTCAGAACGTGTTTTCGCCAAAGTATTATGCACTGTTTCCGCAACTGGCGAAATGCGGTGATAACATTGTTGATTCTGCCGGGCAGCTTATGTTGCTTATGCAGACTAAAGACCAGGAGAAACAGGCGCTTATCGGTGAAAGGATCAAAATCGCCGAGAAGACAGGTGAAAATCTTAAGGAGTCAACCTATTCAATACTGAATAATCTTATTATACTTCCTTTCGACAGGGAGGATATTAATAATCTCCTGAATAAATCCGACGATCTTCTTGATTCGATTTATGAATTGACCCGGATAGTAAATGTCAACCGTCATACTGAGATATTTGGTTCATATGTTGAGATGTCGCGTCTTATTGCAGAAGGCGCTTCCGAAATTTCAGAATGTCTTAAAAGCTTTAAAGATATCGATGGGAATAAGCATAAGATTTCGCAGTCGTGCAATACGCTTACAAGGATTTACAAGGATGCCGAGGATGTTTATTATGAGGGTGTGCTCGACATCTTTTCCAAAAGCGATAATGCTGCAGAACTTTCTGTCAGGAAGATGATCTTTGAGGCCTTCATGGAATGTATTAAAGAGATAAGGGCAATAACCGAATCTGTGAGAACGATCCTGATAAAGGTGATGTAGTTATTTCAGATTCCTTATCAGTATTTGGGGAGGCTGAACAAAAATTCGGTGCCCCCGCCGGCCCTGTTTCTGACAGTTATCTCACCTTTATGCAGCAGAACAGCATTTTTGACTATTGCCAGGCCGAGCCCAGTACCTCCGCTTTTACGCGACCTTCCTGAGTCGATCCTGTAAAAACGCTCAAAAACCCTGTTCAGATGTTCGGGAGGGATGCCGATGCCATCGTCCGAAAAAGAAAAATAATAGTATTTCCTGTCCTCATTGTAAACAAGTATCCTAACTATTGTATTCTCTCCTGCATAGTTGATAGCGTTTTCGATAAGGTTCTGAAAAATCGACATTATATGGGATGAATTGCCCTTCACAATAACCCTGTCGTCAATACCTGTTTCTATCTTCATTTTTTTTGCTTCCGATGCCGACCTGAAGTTTTCCTGAACCTCCCTGATGATTTTTTTAATCTTCACCTTTTCGGTTTGCACAGATGACCCTGCTTCCTCAATACGGTTAAGCACCGATATGTCATTTATCAGACCGGTCAGCCTGTCGGTCTGCGCAAGAGCTTTTTCGAGGAAATATTTCTTTTTCTTAGGGTCGATATCGCTGTCATTAAGAAGTGTTTCAATATATCCTTTTATCGATGAAACCGGCGTCTTGAGCTCATGAGCAATGTTTGAAGTCATTTGCTGCTTGATAAGCTTGTTCTTGCCAATCTTTGTTATATCATTCAGAATTACCTCAAAGCTAAGGTCGTTGAATATAACACACTGTATTCTGAAAAACCTGCTGTCTTTTGTGACCTGGTATTCCATCTTGGGAAGTTCCGAGGATATGACTTCAACACCCTGATATTTCTCTATGAAATCATGCACTGTGGTAAATTCAGGTATTTCAAAAAAGTTGGAAGAGAATATTTTTAGGTCACCCGAAATGAGATTCATCATCTGAATAAAATGATCGTTACGGAAAATTATTTCCTTCCCGGCCGAGAACAGAGCAATTCCTTCATTGAGGGCATTAAGATGGTTAAATAGCTTCTCCTTTTCGTTTGCCAGTTCATTTTTTGCATGCAACAGATTGTTATAAATTCCGAGAATTTCAGAACCTATTTCACCTAGTTCATTTTTAGGGAATTCTGCAATAAATGGTTTATCATTCTTAAGACTTGCGGTAAAATCCTGCAGACGGGTAACTGATTCTCCGAACCTGTTGGTAACTATCATAAGTATAGCTCCGATTATAAGAAAACATCCGAGTATGATAAATAAAAAATGTAGATTGGCTTTCAGAAAATTGGCAATATTTACATCATATATGAGTGCAGCCCTGATAAAATATTCCCCGTAGAGTTTTGAGTAATAGTAAAATTTCTGTCCGGTAGTTCCTGATTTTCTAATCGCGGTTCCGGATCCTGATCTTGAAGATTCTATGATCTCCGGCCTGTTTTTATGGTTACCCATTGAACCGTAATTCTTTACAAAGCTGTCATAAAAGACTTTACCGGAAGTATCTATAACTGAAATCCTAAGATTGGAATGAGGAAGCAAATGCTGAAGGGAGTCGATCAGTACATATTTTTGTGATCCGTAAATGGAATTGATATTAATGTATCTGTCGACGATACCGGTGATGTTATTAAGCTCATTATCAAGATAGGAAATTTTATATTGTTTCTCCCTGTTGTACAGATAGGTAACAATAAGAAGGGCAACAGTTATGAAAATTGCCGAATATGTAAACAGCAGGTTATTTCTGAACTTATTCCTTGAAGAAGCCATTTGGAGGTTTAATTTTCATAGTAATATCCGTAACCTGTTTTGTTCTTAAGGTTCTGGCTGTATTTCCCCAGCTTAGTCCGGAGGCGGGTTATATTTACATCAACGGTCCTGTTGGTTACAATCACATCGTTACCCCATACTGTATTAAGGATTTCTTCCCTGCTGTATACTGTACCAGGATTTTCAATAAGTAACCTGAGGATCTCAAATTCTTTTTTTGTGAGTTCTATTTTTTCATCATGTATGATAAGTCTCTTTCTTATTGTATCGATCTCAATTTCCCCGAACCTGATAGTTGTCAATCCTTTAGCCTTTTCAGTCCGGGATCTTTTCAGAACAGCTTTTACCCTCGCTGTTAATTCATTAACAGAGAAAGGCTTGGCAATATAATCATCGGCTCCAAGACTGAATCCTGTCAAAATATCATTTTCAGTATCCTTTGCTGTCAGGAAAATAATCGGGACTGTAATATTCATTTCTTTTCTGATCCTGTCGGCAAATTTAAATCCCGACATCGGGCCCATCATCACATCTAGGAGGATCAGATCAAAACCGTTAAGAGGCCTTTTTATTGCTTCTTCAGCGGAATGGGCAACTTCTGTCTGATACCCTGCATTGCCAAGATTATACTGCAATATTTCACACAGATCCTCTTCATCATCAACAATAAGAATTCTTTTACCTTTTGTGTCCATTTTTTCGGGATTTTACTTTAAAGTACAATGTTGAATCATAATGTTTTTGACATTGCCAAAGGTAATCGCATTAAAGCTAATATGGTATTACAATTTTATTACAAATTAACTGATTATGTAACATTATTGTGACCAAACCTTTAAAAGTTCGTAACCATTTTCGGGATTATCAGGCAGATATTTGCACCGGAGATATTTTAAAGGAACCATCAAACATTAATCAATGAAAAAACCAATTAATTCTGCTGTGCTGACCCTGCTTGTTTTTCTTATAATTTCGGCGCACCTGGCAGGGCAGACAGGATCCATTTCAGGAACAGTTAAAGACAAATCAAATTTAGAAACTCTGATTGGAACTACCGTTCAGATCGAGGGTAGTACCATAGGCACCACAACTGATATTAACGGACAGTTTATATTGAAAAACCTTAAACCAGGTACATATAATATCAAGGTATCTTATGTATCATATAATCCAAAGGTCATACAGAATGTAAGCGTAGAGAAAGATAAAACTACCAATATAGATATACATCTTGAAACAAATACTGTAAGTCTCGGTGATATTACAGTCACAGCTGTCAGAAGGACGAATACTGAAATCTCGATGATTACCGATATTAAAGCAAGTCAGTTTGTCTCAACGGGAATTTCCGGACAACAGATTTCAAAGACACTTGATAAGGACGCATCAGAGGTTGTAAAGCGTGTTCCCGGGATTACGATAATGGATAACAGGTTCCTGATTGTAAGGGGCCTCTCACAGCGCTATAATAATGTATGGCTTAATAACTCGGTCACACCCAGCGCTGAAGCTGACGTTAAGGCGTTCTCATTCGATATAATACCGAGTTCAATGATTGAAAATATAATGATTTTCAAATCACCTGCAGCAGAACTACCAGCCGACTTTTCAGGAGGATTTGTAAAAATCACGACAAGGAATCTCCCGGAGAAAAATGGTCTGTTTGTATCATATGGCATCGGTATAAGTGAAAGTACAACTTTCGGAAAGTTTTACAAGCCTGTTCCCGGAAGCACCGACTGGCTGGGCTTTGACAACGGCTCAAGAGCTCTGCCGTCAGACATGCCGGCTCATCTCAATGAATACGAACTTGCAACCAACCCGGCTGTAAGGGCGAAAATTACTTCATTAGGGAGAGAGCTCAATAATAACTGGTCACCGGTAAGGGCTTCTGCTTATCCCGACCAGAAATTCCTGGCAGGGATTAACAGGAAATTCAGTTTTGGTAAAACGACAATCGGGAATATCACAGCTGTAACATACAGTTTATCTAACAGTTCGGAATCTTTGCAGAATACCGACTATTCGATTTATGATTATTCAACAGATAAACCTTCTTATCTTAATCAGTTCATAGATGAACATTATTCAAACTCAGCAAGGGTTGCCGTGATGAATAATACAACAGTATCATTGGGAGAAAATACGAAACTTGAGTTTCGCAATCTTTTTAACCAGGCAGGATCATCAAGATATATTATCAGGACAGGAAGAGAATGGTATAATAACGGAAGATATGTAAGATCGGAAGAGCTAAGGTATCTGAGCAGATCAATCTATACGGGCCAACTGGCCGGCGAACATACTATGGCAAAAGGTCGGACCAAAATTGACTGGATTTTTGGTTATGCCTCTTCAAATAAAAAAGAACCCGATACAAGGAGGTACAGATATCTCCGTGATGAGACAAATGAAGACAATTATATGCTGCTCTTTTCCGATCAGCCCGATCTTTCCTCCCAGTCAAGAATGTGGATTAATCTGAAAGAGAATACCATTTCGGCCATGTTAAATTTTACTAGACAGCTCGATTTTAATGGATTTCAACCTGAAATAAAAGCCGGGCTGTATTTTGAAAACAAGGACAGATCATTTCATGCACGTAATTTCGGATATGCCAGGGCAAGTTCAGAATCTGTATTTGGTCAGACTTATTTACCGGTCGATCAGGTATTTACAGATTCAAATATAAATCTGACGACGGGTATTAAACTTTCGGAGGTAACTGCGCTCTCTGATTCCTACACTGCCGGAAATAATCAGCTAGCCGGATACATTTCAGCAAAAATCCCTCTGGGGCAAAAAATAAACATTTATGCCGGACTCAGGGCGGAGAAGAACAGGCAGACACTTTCGAGCTATAAGCAGGCATCAACCGTCAGGGTTAATGTCGACAGGGATACGATTAACCTTTTTCCCTCAGCAAACGTAACATATAATTTAACGGAAAAGAGTCTTATAAGGGCAGCTTATGGCATGACGATCAACCGTCCGGAATTCAGGGAAATAGCACCATTTTATTATGTTGATTTTGAACAGAATGCCGGGATTTACGGAGCTCCTCAGATCAAACAGGCATATATTCATAACTTTGACCTCAGATATGAGCTTTACCCTGGAAATGGTGAAACTTTCAACATAGGAATATTTTACAAAAAATTCAATAATCCTATCGAACAGATAATTCTTGGAAATAATCCGACGCAGTATTCATTCGAAAACGTTAGTTCAGCAGTCAGCACGGGTATCGAGTCAGAACTCAGAAAGTCACTTTCTTTCATACCCGGAATGGATAATTTCACTGCAGTTTTAAATGCTTCCCTCATAAGGAGCCATGTTACTTTTCCTGAAGGGTCATTGTCGAGAAACAGGCCTCTTGAGGGACAATCCCCGTATATTGTAAACGCAGGACTCTATTACCAGGGTGAAAACAATGGGATGATGGTTAGCCTTCTTTATAATGTTATCGGTAAAAGGATTGTCGCCGTTGGACGCCCCTCTCCGAATGATTGGGAGGATATTCCGGATGTTTATGAGCTGCCCAGGAATGTTTTCGATCTGACAATAAGCAAAACAATCGGGAAGAGATTTGAGATCAAGGGAGGAATAAGAGATATTCTCAATGAAAAAGTCGAATATATGCAGTCGATAAATACAACAGTCGATATGGAAAGTTATTCAAAGGGAACCGAGCAGGGAATGAAGGAATTCAATCGTAAACAATATACAAGAGCATATTACCCGGGGAGATATTTCAGTCTGGGAATCACATTTAAAATTTAATACCCGGGACTAAAGACTCAAAGAGGGGTAAACCAGTAACAAGCAACCAGCAACCTGATACATTAAAGCTATCAGATGAACATTAAACAAACTAAATATTAATGTATAGAATAACTATGTAGTAACCAAAACAATAAAGTATGAAAACGAAAAAATTATTTAATCTATTTACGGGTCTTTTCCTTCTGATTGGAATTATGATTTCATGTGATAAGGATGTGGCTTTGACAGGAATCGATCTGGATAAATTAACTGCTGAGGTGATGGTGGGATCAACACTAAATCTTACTGTAATTTATTCTCCAATGGATGCAACAAATAAAAATATTATATGGGAATCATCCAATACAGGTGTGGCAACTGTTGACAACGGAACGGTGACCGCTGTAGCTCTTGGAGTTGCTACTATCAAGGCAACTTCGGAGGCAGACAATACCCTTCAGGTAGAATGTGAAGTGACAGTTATTCCTTCAAATGGTCAGCAGATAACTGTAAGCGGTGATATCACATCTGATACAAGGTGGTATGCAAACGCACGGTATTTCCTTTCCGGATTTGTATATGTGAAAAACAATGCAACTCTGACGATTGAACCGGGAACAATAATCAAGGGTGTTTCAGGAACAAAAGGAGCCCTTATTATCGAGAAAGGTTCCAAGATCATGGCTCAGGGTACTGCAACAAATCCAATTGTGTTTACATCAGATAAGCCAAAGGGACAGCGCAGCTATGGCGACTGGGGAGGCCTTGTAATTTGCGGAAATGCACCGACAAACAAACACGACAATGGCGCCGGTTCGGGAATTGCTGAAGGAGGTATCGGTTCGACATACGGAGGAAATAATCCAGCCGACAACTCAGGTATACTTCAGTATGTCAGGATTGAATTCCCCGGTATTCCCCTTACTGCCACAGCAAATAGTGAAATTAACGGACTTACGCTTTATTCAGTTGGTTCAGGGACTGTAATCGACCATATTCAGGTTTCATACTCAGGCGATGATTCCTATGAATGGTTTGGAGGCAACGTAAATTCAAAATACCTTGTTGCCTTCAAAGGCTGGGATGACGATTTCGATACTGACAATGGTTTTGTTGGGAAAGTCCAGTTCTTTGTCTCATTGCGTGATCCGGCAAGTGCAGACCAGTCACAGTCGAATGGTTTCGAATCGGATAATGATGCTGACGGATCAACGCTTACTCCTGTAACGGCACCTGTTTTCTCCAACGGAAGCATGTTTGGTCCGCTTGCGACTCCCGCAACAACTATTAATTCGCTCTACAGAAGAGCAATGCACCTGCGCCGGGGAACACGATTGTCGATCTATAACTCAATATTTGCAGGTTATCCTACAGGTCTTGATATAGATGGGCAGAAAGGCGATTCACCTGCTCAGGCAACAGCAAACGTACTTCAGATTGAAAACTGCATAATGGCTGGAATGACAGCTAATTACAGCACAACCTATCTGACAGATGCCGAGACATGGTATAACAATGCATCAAGGAATAACCAGGTTATGGCAACAAACGATCTGCTTCAGATTGCAGATCCCTTTAATCTGACTGCGCCTGACTTTCTTCCGGGCACTGGTTCACCTCTTCTGAGCGGTGCTGCATTCACAAACACAAGGCTTACAGATTCCTTCTTTACACCGACAGCTTACAGGGGAGCTTTCGGAACCACCAACTGGACAACTGGCTGGTGTAATTTCAACCCTCAGAACACAGATTATTAACATCAAAATAAAAACAACCATGTTCAGGTGATTTTCCAAGGTATCTCCAGTCTGCTTTAAGGTTGTTTAAACTCTGTGATAAAAGTCACAGAGTTTTTTTATATTGCATCTTTTACATTGCCAGGATGAAGATTATCGCCACATTGATTGCAGGACTGTTTATGCCAGCGATATCGCTGTGTGCACAAATAGTTACGGATCCCAATTATTCGCTTAAGAGCCACGAAACACTGATCATTAAGAAGGTTGAGCTTAAGCCTGATGCAACTGTGTTCCATATGAGCATCGAAAACCGCATTTCAGGAGGTACCTTCTGTGCAGATAAGAATATTTATATCCTTTATCCTGACGGGAAGAAAGGCAGGCTTGTTTCCTCATCAGGCATTCCTGTGTGCCCTGATGCTTATAAGTTCAGGACACCGGGCGAAAAACTCGAATTCGTTCTTACTTTCCCTCCTTTAAAAGCAGGAACCTTATGGCTGGACCTTATTGAAGACTGCAATGACAATTGTTTCTCATTTTACGGCATCCTCCTTGACAATATTCTTAATGAAAGAATAAATGAGGCTTTTGCCCTGGCCGACAAAAAAGAACTTTCAAAAGCTCTGAACGCATTTACTGCCATCCTGGAGAACCTCGACAAGTCGTATTCAGGTATTGAAGGGCTGCTTTATATTAATATTATAAAGCTTGCAATCGAAACCGGTGATGACAGGAAGGCACAGGAAATGTACAGTAAGTTAAGGCTTTCAGATGCCCCGAGGCTCTCTTCATATCTGAAGTTCCTTAATGAACAGGGAATTAGGTATTGATTTCGGATTTGCGTGATTTCGGATTTCGGAATTGTGATTTCGGAATTATTACATTTCGGATTTCGGAATTGTGATTTCGGATTTGATAAATCCGAATTCCACCTTCCGAATTCCCAAATCAGGTAAATCCGAATTCCAAAATCCGAATTCCGAAATCACCAAAATCCGAATTCCAAAATCCGAAATCCGAAATGATAAAGCCCCGCCTGGGGCGACACTGACCGGGTTTAAATAAAGAAGGGTGTCTCACCGAGGCACCCTTTTTTATTTCTATGATGAATTTTCTGTTTTCTAGAAGCTGAAATCTATTCCGGCTGCAATGATCATTGTATCCTTGAAGTAAGTTTCCCTTGCCGGGATTACAGCAGAAGTGGGGGTAAACAGGTGGTTGATTGTCTTTTCCCCGTCGAGATAGTATGTATAGGCAAAGCCGAGGTTAAGTTCGAGGTTATCGAGGAGTTTGACAGCGCCGCCGATACCGCCTGTATGAGAAGTCAGACTGTATGTAAGGTCGCTCTGATAATTGTCGTTAACCCCTGTCTTCGAAAACAGGTAACCGCCCGATACAAGAATGAAATTGTTGATTTTATACTGAAGGCCTGCCGACAGCTCATAATAGTTCTTGTCGATTATCATGTCGTTATCAACATATACACCATTGAGCTTATGGCCATAGTTGGCCGGTTTGTCGAAATAATAATGAGCTCCGGCTGCGATATTCAGTTTCTCGGTAACGCCGTAATCAACACCAAGTGCAAGCATTGCAGGCATGTCATTCCTTACCTTTTCACCGTCGGGGAACATTGTTACAGGAACACCTTCACCGGTAAATCCGACCTTGATATCCTTTGCTGTTTTGTTCTCAAGCTCAAGCTTTGTTGCCATTTCGTATTTAATACCGATGTTCAGGTTTTCAACAGGAGTCAGGTTCACACTGATGAAAGGTGTATAGCCTGAGCCGGTCTGTTCAACGTCGGCTTCCTGGTCACCAAGAAGGGTAGCTGTTCCGAGATAAACGGCCTGCTTCCCGTAGAATGCGGTCTGGCTCTGATTAATTGTAAGAGCTGCAGCATTGGAAACTCCGAGGGCTGTTAATCCGTTAACAATGGCATTCCTCTGGTCGGTTGTTATCATTGATGCAGCAACAAGCTGATCGGCAGTAAATCCGCCGCCACCTGCGTTGATTATCGGAACGAGACCATCGCCTCCGGCTTTGGCCTGATTTGATATGCCTGTCATTATTGCATCAGCTCTTGTCCATGCAGGAGTCTCTGCTGTACCCATGTTTAGCTCAATGTCGCGGAGATATCCGTTGTATGTATTCTTGGCTGCGACATACCTTACGCCTGCTGCGACTGAGATGAAATCATTGATCTTATAGGAAACACCGCCCTGGAATCCGAAATATACCGATGTGCCTTCAAAATATGTATCGAGCCTGTATGCTTTAGCTCCCTGTGATGCAAGGGAAGGAACAAGATCGGAGGGTGTCATTTCGAACGAAGGAAGACCTTTCTCGAATGTGGCGCCGCCACCGCCGCCGATAGGATTGAATCCGAAAGAAACTGCAAATCTGTCAGCCTTGTATGCTGCATAAACACCGGGGAAAACAGGAGCGGATACCTTTCCCTTGTAAAGGCTTTCATTCAGTCCGTAAAGACCGCCGGGACCTGTGTAAAAGTTCTCAACCTCTTTGTGCTGTGTGATATACTGGTTGGAAATCGAAATATGAAACCCGTTTTCCAGCTTCATTAAACCTGCAGGATTGTAATAGACAGCATCAATACTTGTTGATGCATCCCTCGCCGGAAGACGAACCCAGGAAGCGCTCTGGTTCGTGTTGGTAACCAGACCTCCGGCAAAAAGGCTGCCGGTAATACAAATCGCTGAAACAAGTGTCAGAATCTTTCTCATAAGGTAAATTTTAAGTTTGAAAATTGGGAATAGGGTCATTTTTATAACAAAAACTTCCTTATTTCCCTGAATTTAAGTCCAAATTAATATTTTGTCTAAAAGCTAAAAGCAGGGCAAATGTAGAAAAATATTTGAATTGTGCAAATTATTCTAAAATACTCTATTGATATTTAATCAATTGAAAGGATCAATTTGAGCGTGTTCGAAAATTGACTATCTTAAATTGCTTTTTATTCTGTTTTCGGAAGGAAGAACTTACACAGAGCACACTGAGGACCACCGAGAGACACATAGAAATTCTCTTAAAACACCACTCTGTGACCCCCGGTGTTTAAACTCAGTGTTACCCTGTGGTTAAGAAAAAATTTTACCACGGGGTTTCACGGGGTTAAGAGGAAAGATTTAACCACGGAGTTTCACGGAGAAATTTCAAAACAGTGGTACTCCGTGTTTAAACTCAGTGTTACCCTGTGGTTAAGAAAAAATTTTACCACGGGGTTTC